>CAWIBP010000001.1:0-843897 GCA_963834415.1 uncultured Actinomycetes bacterium
GCATCGCGACGAGCCTCCGGAACTCGCCGGGGTTGCCCCTCGCGGAACGTCGGTGAGACGCCGTTCGTCGCCACCGTCTCGGCGACGGCGCCCATGCCCTCGGTCTCGACCGTCTTCGCACGCGCCTCGAGGCCCGTGCGGTTCTGGTCGGGGAAGGTCGCCGGCGCACCGATGCCGACCAGCGCGCTGACGTCGTCCGGATGCGCGGCCGCGTACGCGAGCGCGATCGAGCCGCCCATCGAGTGGGCCACGAGCGCGACGCGCGCGAGCTCGAGCTCCTCGACGAGCGCGCGCAGATCCTGAGCGAGCAGGTCGATCGTGTACGGCCCGGTGGTGACCTCGCTGTCGCCGGAGCCGCGCAGGTCGTAGGAGATCACCCGGAAGCTGTCCGCCAGATCGCCGATCTGGCGCCTCCAGACGCTCGCCCCCGTCCCGCCGAGGCCGTGCACGAGCACGACCGGCGGGCCGGAGCCGAACTCCTCGACCTGCGCGCGGTGGCCGTTCAGATCGTGGTTCAGTGCTGTACCTCGGCCGCGGAGGGCATCGTCGGGACGGCGGCCTTGGCGTTCTGGATGTGCTCGATGTCCATGAGGTAGTCCGGGATGTGCGTGAGCTCCTGCTTGAGGCCGAGCTGGTTCACCATGACCTTGCCGTTCGCCATCACCATGGCGAGCTTCGAGCGGTCCTGCAGGATCTTGATGTCCGCGAGCGGATCGCCGTCGACGACGAGGATGTCGCCGCACTTGCCGGCCTCGATCGTCCCGCACTCGTGGTCGAGGCGGAGCAGCTCGCTGCCGTGCTTGGTGGCGGCGACGATCGCCTCCATCGGCGAGAAGCCCATGTCGGTCACGAACAGCTCGATGTCCTTGGCGTACTGGCCGTGCGGGCACCAGACGAAGCCGTAGTCGCCGCCGGGCACGACGCGCACGCCGGCCTTGCGCAGCTTGTCCATCGCGATGCAGCCCTTCTCCCACTCGTCCTGGTACTCGGTCGCGGCGAGGTGCTCCTCGGTGATGCCGCAGGCCGGGCCGTTGACGAGGATGCCCCAGTGGTAGCCGAGGCCGGGGACGACGAAGATGTCGTCCTTGCGCTCCGCGATCATCGCGACGGCCTCGTCGTCGGCGTAGGTCGCGTGCTCCAGCACGTCGACGCCGGCCTTGACGCAGAGCTTGACGCCGTCGTTGCCGCGCACGTGCGCAGCGACCTGGCGGTTGCGCTTGTGCGCCTCCTCGACGACGACCGCGATCTCGTCGTAGGAGTACATCGTCTCCTCCGGCGGCGTGTTCGGCCGCAGCAGGCCCTCGCCGCTGACGTACACCTTGATGACGTCGGCGCCCTCGTTGATGTTGATGCGCGTCGCCTTGCGGCACTCGTCGACGCCGTCGGCGAAGATCGAGAGCCCGTCCATGCCGAGCTTCCAGAACGCCGGGTTCCAATCGAGCATGCCCGAGGTCGCGCAGATGTCGCGACCCGAGGCCGCCATGCGCGGCCCGGCGATGATGCCTTCCTTGACCATGTCGCGGATCGTCACGTCGATGCGGTGCAGGGCGCCCGCACTCGCCACGCCCGTGTAGCCGCAGCGCAGCGCGAGCTCGGCGTTCTTGACCGCATAGACCGTCGTGCGCTCGGCCGGCAGCTTGAGGTCGAGGTCCTGCAGCTCGCGCACGCCCCAGAACGAGATGTGGAAGTGGCCCTCGATCAGGCCGGGCATGAGCGTCTTGCCCTCGAGGTCGACGACGCGCTGGTTGCCGTTCGGGTTGGCGCCGAAGTCGTCGGTGCGGCCGACCTCGGTGATCAGGTTGCCCTCGACCCTGACGGCGGCGTTCTCGATCGGCGGGCCACCGTGGCCGTCGATCAGGCGGGCGTTCAGGAAGAGCGTGGGCGGGTCCGGGATGAGCAGGCTCATGTGGGCTCCTTAGGCTTGCGGCTGGGGTGCCGCGACGATCGGGTTCGAGAGGGATCCGATGCCCTCGATCTCCACGCGGACGACGTCGCCGACCTGCATGTAGCCCTTGCGGACGACGTCGTCGCGATCGAACGGCTTGCCGCCGATCTCGGGATCGGTGGCCCATGCGGTTCCGCCCGGCGTGCCGGTCTCGAGCAGGAAGCCGGGCTGCAGGGTGTAGAAGTGCGAGAAGAACGCGACGATCTCGGCGACGCTCCAGATCATCTTGGCGGTCGAGTTCGACTGGCGGATCTCGTCGTTGACGTACGTCCTCAGCTGCAGGTTCTGGGGGTCGGGGATCTCGTCCCGCGTCACGATCCAGGGCCCGAGCGGCGCCGAGGTGTCGAAGTTCTTGCCCGGCCCGAGGGCGTACTCGAAGCCGCCCTGCGGGTGCGGGACGGCCTGGCGATCGCGCGCCGTCACGTCGTTCGCGATCGTGTAGCCGAAGACGTGGTCGAGCGCGCGCTCGGCCGGGATGTGACGGCCCGGCTTGCCGATGATCACGGCGAGCTCGACCTCGTAGTCGAGCTTCTTCGTGACGATGGTGTCGTAGAGCACCGGCTCGTCGGGCCCGATCACCGCGAACGGCGTCTTGAGGAAGAACTCGGGCTCCTTCTGGTCGACCTCGGGCTTCTCGTCCCGGTGGTCCCAGTAGTTCTGGCCGGAGTTGAGGATGACCGGCGGCACGAGCGGCGCCAGCAGGCGCACGTCGCTCAGCGGGACGCTGTCGTCGCCGGGCGCTGCGAGCTTGCTCGCGGCCCACGCCAGCGCCTGGTCGCCGCCCGCGACGAACGCGACCATGTCTCCCGGAAAGCGCAAATCGACGACGTTCTCGCCGTCCATCACGCCCAGCGACCGGCGGTTCTCGTGCTCAAAGGTGACGAGCCTCACGCGTGCACCCGTTCGCGCATGCAGGTGCATGATCCCGGACTCCGACTCGCGCCCCATGACTCCCTTTCGGCCGTGGACAGACACGGATCATCGGCGTTGGCGTCGTTGGCGTCAATAGCCACCAGTCAGCCTTCACGTCTGCTTTACGCTAGCCCCGTGCCGCTCGCGATCACGCTCTTCACGGATCCCGGCGCTGCCCGTTCGCGTTCTCCGCCGAGCCCGCGCGCATGCGCCTGCGCTGGCACTACGGCGATCAGCTGAGCTGGCAGCTGCGCATGATCGTGCTCACGCTCGAGCCCGGTGAGGCCGAGAAGCTCGCGGCCGGCGCCGGGCTCGCTGCAGCGCGCGCTACGGGATGCCGATCGACCCGCGGCCGTACGCGCGGCCCGCGTCCTCGGAGCCCGCCTGCCGCGCCGTCGTCGCGGCCGGGCTGCACGCGCCGGGTCAGCAGGAGCGGCTGCTGCGGCGGCTGCGCATGCGCGTGATGCTCGGCGGCCTGCTCGACGACCCCGAGCTGATCGCCGGCGCGGCCCGTGACGCCGGCCTCGATCCCGGCCGGCTCGCAGCCTGGTGCGCCGAGCCCGGCGCCGAGGCGGCGCTGGCGGCCGACGTCGCGCGGCCCGCGACCCGCTCCCGGCCGCACACGCGCTGAACCACAAGCTCGGCGGCCCGCGACGAGCAGCGACGCTACACGGCGCCGAGCTACGAGATCGCGCACGACGATGGCCGGGTGCTCGCGTTGCCGGGCTTCAACCCGGTCGAGGCCTACGAGGCGGCGATCGCGAACCTCGGCGCCCGGACTCGAGCGGCGCGGCAAGCCCGAGTCGGTCGCCGAGGTTCTGGCCTGGGCCGGCGAGCCGCTCGCGACGGCGGAGGTCGCGCTGATCGCCGAGCTCGACCCGGCGCGGGCGCGCAACGAGCTCAGCCGCGTGGGACGGGCGCATCCCGCCGGCGCCGACTGCTACTGGACGCCCGCCGGCGCCGCCTGCGAGCTGCCGGCGTGACGCTGCAGATCGAGACGCTCGGCCCCGCGCCCGGCGACCCGCGCGCCCGCCAGGAGCTCGTGCCCATGCGCGACGGCGTGCGGCTCGCGACCGACGTCTACCTGCCGGAGGGCCCGGGGCCGTTCCCCGCGGTGCTCGTGCGCCTGCCCTACGATACGCGCTGCTCTTCGGCCCGATCGTCCACGTGCCGCGGCCGGGGGGCGCTCGCCGAGGTCTACCTCGGCCACACCGGCTACCGCGTCGAGCCGGGGCACCGCCTGCGGCTGCACGTCGCCGCCAGCGACTTCCCGGTCTTCCTCCCCCACCCCGGCACGGTCGAGAACCCCTGGGACGCGACCGCGGTGCAGCCGGCACGGCAGACGCTCGCCGCCGGCGGCGCCACGCCGTCGTACGTCGGCCTCACCGTCCTGCCGGCCACGGTCTGAGCCGCGGGCGGGCACCGCGCCCACCGCGGCCCGATGATTCTCCGCCCGCCCTCCGGTCCCATCTGCCGACGGTCAGCGACGCACGACAGAGGAGCACGCGCCATGCCCCGGATCATCCCGAACCTGTGGTTCGACAGCGCAGTCCCAGGAGGCGTCGGAGTACTACGTCTCGATCTTCCCGAACTCGCGCATCACCAACGTCTCGTACTACAACGACGCGGGCCCGCGCCCGGCCGGCACCGTCCTGACGGTCGACTTCGAGCTCGACGGCCAGCCCTACACGGCGATCGACGGCGGCCCGCAGTTCCGTTTCACGGAGGCGCTCTCGCTGCTGATCGAATGCGCCGACCAGGGCGAGGTCGACTACTACTGGAGCAAGCTCACGGGCGGCGGCGAGGAAGGCCCGTGCGGCTGGCTGAAGGATCGCTACGGCCTCTCCTGGCAGGTCTGCACGGTCGGCCTGCTGGATCTGTTGCACGACCCCGACCAGGCGCGCGCCGCACGCGGCATGGCCGCGATGCTCGAGATGCGGAAGCTCGACATCGCCGAGATCTACGCCGCGGCCGACCGAGTCTGATCGCATCCCGTCCCGGTTGACATCGCTTCCAACATATTGGATGCTTCCTCCAGTATGAGCGTTCGAGACCTCCCGAGCCTCAACGACCGCATCGCCCGGCGCGTGCGTGAGCTGCGAGCCGATCGGGGCCTCTCGCTCGCTGCGCTCGCACGGCACTGCGGCGTCAGCCGCTCGATGATCTCGCTGATCGAGCGCGGCGAGAGCAATCCGACGGCCGTGCTGCTCGAGAAGCTCGCCGCCGGGCTCGGCGTCTCGCCGGCGTCGCTGTTCGACGCCCAGGCCATCCCGGCGAGCCCGGTCGCACGCGGAGCCGAGCAGCTCGCCTGGCGCGATCCGCAGTCCGGCTACGTGCGCCGCAACGTCTCGCCGAGCGGCACGGGCTCGGCGATCCAGATCGTCGAGGTGTCCTTTCCGGCGCAGGCGCGCGTCGCCTTCGAGACCGGCGGGCGCGACGCCGTCCTGCACCAGCAGGTGTGGGTGCTGGACGGGACGATCGAGATCACCGCCGGCGACGACCTGCACCGGCTCGACGCCGGAGACTGCCTCGCGCTCGTGCTCGACCGGCCGCTGATGTACCACAACCCCACGCGCGCGACCGCGCGCTATGCCGTCGTGATCGCCGGCGATCCCCGGAGGTCGTGACGTGGCTGCTGCGGAGATGCCCCGCGATCCGCCGGCTCGGCAGCGTCTCCGACGCACAGATCCGGAGCCTGCACGAGCTGCTCGCCGACTGCGTCGCGGGCGGCGCCGGAGTCTCCTTCATGCACCCGGTCGCAGCCGCGGCGGGCGAGGCGTTCTGGCGCGATGTGGCGGGCGGCGTGGAGCGCGGCGAGCGCGCCCTGCTCGTCGCCGAGGACGACGACGGCATCATCGGCACGGTGCAGCTCATCCTCGCCCAGCCCGAGAATCAGCCCCACCGCGCCGACGTCGCGAAGATGCTCGTGCACCGCCGCGCGCGGCGGCGCGGCCTCGGTGCCGCGCTGATGCACGCCGCCGAGGACGTGGCGGCCGGGTGCGGCAAGACGCTGCTCGTGCTGGACACGGTCACGGGCAGCGACGCCGAGCGGCTGTATGCCGGACTCGGCTGGCAGCGCGTCGGCGAGATCCCGCGCTACTCCCTCATGCCGGACGGCGCCATGACCTCGACGACGTACTTCTTCCGCGACCTCGCGGAGTGACGCCCGCTGCGCGGCCCGGACCCGCGCCTTCAGCGGGTCACGGTGCGAGCACCCGCGCGCCCTCCGTCAGCTCCGAGATCAGCGCGGTGTCCGGGGCTGCCACACCGGCGAGCCGGTCGATCGAGCTGCGGATGAAGGCGATCGCCGCCAGCGCCTGCGGATCCTGCAGCACGGCGTCGCCCTCGCCGCTCTCCGCCGCCTCGCTGCCGACGTCGGAAACGCCGAGCAGCCGCTCGCCGGCGGCCTGGATGACCGGCTCCAGCGCGTACTCGATGATCGGGGCGGAACGGAACGGCGGGTAGACGACGAGGCGGATCGCCGTGTCCGCGCAGATCCAGCAGTCCTGCGCGCCCGTCGGTGAATGACCGTCCGGCGAGTCGCCCGGCGGGATTCCGAGCTCGAGGCGGCCCAGCAGGCCGGCGAGATCGTGCTCGCCCTCCCCTGCCCTCGCGTAGGCCAGCGCGGCGTCGATGGACTCGGCGAGCAGCGCTCCGCCGTCGGCACCACGCAGGCTCGCCCATTCTCGGTAGGCCGGCTCGAGGCCCTGCGCACAGGCCGCGAAGAGCGCCGCGAGCGCACGCGGCGAGCACGCCTCCGCCTCGCAGATGACGTCGTTCAGGAGCTGGTCGTAGGCGGTGATCGCTCGGCTCTCCGGGTCGTCGCACGGGCGCGGGAACTCCAGTCCGTGAACGATGCCCGACGCCGGCGCTCACCGGCTCTGCTCGCGCTCCGCGACAAGGACGGCCATGATGCGCCGTGCCGCCGGGAGCGCGGCCCGGCGCGGAGCCGGAAAATCGCCGCCGTGCACCGGTCGCACGGCCCGTCGAACGCGAGGCACCGAGTGGTCGATCTCTACTGCCAGTCCGAGACCGTCGCCGACGTCGTCGCGATGGCGCTGCGCCTCTGCGGCGTCGAGCATCGCGTCGTCGAGGTCGGCGCCGACGTCAGCGAAGAGGAGTACCGCGCGCTCAATCCGAGCGGTACGGTGCCGACGCTCGTCGACGGCGAGCTCGTGCTCTTCGAGTCGATCGCGATCCTGTCGTACCTCGCCGACCGCCACCCGGAAGCGCATCTCGCCCCGCCTCCGGGCACGCCCGAGCACGCGCTCTACGACCGCTGGCTGGCCTACATCTCGGTCAACTTCATGGGTGCGTTCTACCGCTGGTACCACGTCGATCGGCTGATCGACGGCGAGGAGCACCAGGAGGCGCTCAAGCGCGCTGCGGTGCGCGACGTGAATGCGATCGGCCGGCGCATCGAGTCCGAGCTCGGCGACCGCGAGTGGCTGCTCGGCGACGGGCCGACGATGCCCGACCTGCTGCTCGGCAACGTCGCGACCTGGGGCGACGCGATCGAGGGCGCGGAGGTCTGCGGCCCGCGACTCACGGCGCTTCGCGCACGCGTCGCCGCGCTCTGACCCCGACGCACGCTGGACCGCAGCTTTCGGAGGATTTTTCACGCCCATGCGTTTGCAAGAGCGTCAATAGTGGTATGTCATCGCGCGGCCCCCGAAGCACTTGGCTGGGGCACGGTCCTCACCCCGGTCATCCGAAGGCGCCTCTCTGTTCCGCTCGTCCCTCGCTCGTCTAGACCCGCCTACCCGAACCGCCGCGCTCGCCGGCCGGCAGTGCGGTGCACCGCGGCGGGCCGACGCCGCCGGGGAGGCGGCGGGTGAGGCCTTCGATCGCGTGGGCGCACGGGCGTGGAGCCTGGCGCTGTGGATCGTCGGGCAGGAGGGCGTCGCCGCACAGGTCGTGAGCGAGACCTTCGCCTGCCCCGTGGACGAGGCGGGCGCGTCGCGTAGCGACGTCAGCCTGCTCGGCGAGGTGCATCTGCGGGCGCTGCAGGCGCGCGCCGCGCTCCCCCGGAGCGAGGCGGCCGGCCCACCGGCCGTCGCGTCGACCATGCTCGAGGCCGTCGCCGCCCTCACCGCTCCGCAACGCGCGGTCATCGGCCTCGCGCTCGTCGCGCGCCTGTCGATGGACGAGATCTCGGTCGCGACGACGGCTCCGCGGGCAGAGGTCATGCTGCTTCTGCACGGCGCCTTGCAGGCGCTCGCGCCCGGCGCCCGCGGCGCCGCGCTGCGCCTTCCCGAGCTGCCCATGGCACCGCCGGGCGCTCGCGACGCACGCACCGGCTGAGCCATCCGCCGCGGGAGCGCGGCGTGAAGTCCCCCGGATCAGGCATGGCCGGAATCGCGATCGCCGGAGAGTGGCGCCCTTCTTCCGTCGATCCGTAGAGGGCACCGCCGTGACCCTCCGCTCGCTCATCGCCACGCTCGCCGTCCTGCTTCTACCGGGCGTCGCGCACGCCGGCAAGTCTCGATCCAAGATCAGAAGGAGCAGTAGGTGGTGGTGCTGGTCAACGAGATCCACGCGCAGCACCAGCTGCCTGGCCGTCCTGTTCATGGCCCGTCGCTGGATCTCCGGAACGCAGTCCTGCAGGAACGTCCCGGCCAGGCTCTCGGGCCGGACCGTGAACGTGCCGCCCTCGAGCACGGGCTGCCCGATCGGCTCGGCGCCGCTGGCCGCCGCCACCGGCACCTCGAGCCGGGTGCTGATCTACCACTTCGAGGCTCGCGACGGCTTGCTCCGCGCGATCCTCGGACAGGCCCGGGAGCGCCAGGTCGAGGCGTTCACGGAACTCGTGCGGCTACGGCGCCGGCGAGCCCTACACGGAGACCCTGGCACGCGCCTGGCCGGCGATCTCCGGGCCGCGGGGCGCGCCCTATCTGCGCATGTTCGGCCGCCTGCACGACAGCGCGGGAGGGCCGCTCTGGCCCGGCTTCCAGCGAATCGCGACCACCGACTGGCTCGCGCCGCTCGAGGGGGCATGCGCAGCCTCGGCCGGCCCGAGTTGGCGACCGTCGTGCTCGCGGTCATCCGGGGGCTGCTCATGGATCTCGATGCGACCGGCGACGACACGCGTGCGAACCAGGCGTTCGCCGACTTCATCGCCACGCTCGATCGCGACTGCCCCGGCTAGGCGACGCTGCCGGATCGGAACGGCGCGGGCGTCGCGCACGAGGTCGGCGCGCCGCACGATGGCGGCATGGCGCGGACGCCCGCGCGGCCTAGAAGACGCCCCTGGTCAGCCACCGCTCGTCCTGCGGCGAATCTCGGCGCGTCAGGCCCGCGCGCCGGGCCCGTAGGCGAGCGGCAGCAGCCGGCCCTCGGCAAAGCGCTCCGGGCGCAAGGCGGTGACGTCGATCGGCGGCGTGGCACCGAGCACCTCGGCCGCGACGACCTCGCCGACCGCGGGCGAGAGCTTGAACCCATGCCCACTCCAGGCCAGCGCGAGCTGCAGGCCGGCGACGCCAGGCGCCTCGCCGATGATCGGGTTCCAGTCCGGCGAGTAGTCGTAGACGCCGGCCCATGCCCGCTCCCAGGCCGCGCCGGCCAGTGCGGGGAAGCGCTGGCCGAGCGACCGGCGGATCACGTCCTCGTAGCCCGCCGAGGCGTCGTGGTCGCACTCGTCTGCATTCGCCAGCGGCTCGTCGCCGAAGTACGCGACGGCGCAGAACAGCGCGCCGCGGTCAGGCCGTACGACGACATTCGAGACGGCGTCGGAGCAGACGACGTTCGGCCGCGGTGCTCCGGCAGGCTGGCGCAGCACGGCGACCTGCACGCGCTTGAGCGCGATGGGGACGTCGACGCCGACGCGTGCGAGCAACTCACGTCCCCACGCACCCGTCGCGACGATGACGCGATCGCAGGCGATGTCGCCCTCCGGCGTCCGCACGCCGCGCACGCGGCCGCCTTCGACGAGCAAGCCGGTCGCTTCGCGCCCGAGCAGCGGCACGAGGCCGAGCGCGCAGCCGGCGGCGAACCAGCTGAGGATCATCGCGTGGGCGTCGGCGAATCCGCCGTCGGGCTCGTAGGCCGCCCCCGCGATGCCGCCGAGCGAGAGCAGCGGCTCGATCGCGGCGATCTCGCCGGGCGAGACGAACGAGGTCTCCAGCCCGAGCGCTGCGAGGCGGGCGACGTTGGCGCGGCCGGCGTCCACGAGCGTCTCGGGCACGGGCAGCAGGTAGCCGGTCTCCACGTACCCGGATGTACCGACGCCGACTTCCTCGGCCCAGCGCATGATCGTGTTCGAGCCGCGCAGTGCGAGCCGCGCCGTGACGTCGTTCGAGTAATGGCGCCGCACCATCCCGAACGTGCGCCCGGAATCGCCGCGGCCGAGGCCGTCGCGCTCGAGCAGGACGACGCGCCCGGCGCCGCCGCGGCACAGCTGGTACGCGATCGAGGTGCCGAAGAGGCCACCACCGATCACGACGACGTCTGCGCGCTCGGCCACGCGGCGATACTACCGGCCGGGGCGCCGGGGAATCATCACCGCGAGCGTCCCGATCAGGCCGGGAGCCTCGTTCCATGCAAGCCAGCCGCTACCCGCGAAGACGCCGGCGATCAGGTAGTGCGGCACTCCGAGCAGCCAGCGCCCGATCAACCGCCAACCGCGCGTGAGGTGTCCGGATAGGCGATCTCGAGCCGGGCCGGATATTCGTTCACGTCGCGCAACGTGAACGGCGGATACCGATCCGTCGCGGAGCCCCAACCGTGGAGTACGAGACCCGCCACGACCAGCGCAGGACGCCCACGATGAACTCTCGTAGAGCGCGCGTGGATAGCGGCCGGTGAACAGCACTGCCACGAACGCGAAGACGGTCGTTGCGACGAACGCGACACAGAGCACGGCGAGGCAGACGAAGTGCCGGACCACGAGCACCAGCTTGACGATGCACAGCGAGCGGCTGAGGTCGGCCTGCAGCAGGCCTTCGCGGCTACGCAATCGGCCGCCTCGGGTCGCGCTTGCGGAACACGTCGAGGCTGTCGCGCCCGATCCGCCGGGCTAGCTAGGCCACCACGCCGATGGCGACGGCGTACTTCATGACGTCACTCCGACTGCCCGGGGTCGCATCCGCCGGCATCCCGCTCAAGACGGCGTCACCTCGTTGTAATCGTCCCCGTTGTCGAAGAACAGGATCGCGAGCGACTTTTCCGTATCCGCGTCGTGCAGCATGAAGATCTCGGTCGCCGCGATCTCGTCGGGCCGGCCAACCTCGCCGATCTCCTTGCGCAGCTGCTCGATGCGATCCTTCGTGACGCCGTCGAACCCGACGACTCGAGCGAGTGTCATGAAGCCTTGTGTCCGGTTTCGCCGACGCGGCGCGCCGACCGGTTGCGGGCCGTCGGCTTCCAGCCGGGCACGGCCAAGCGCGGGAGCGTACAACGGCGCGCCGACCGTACAGTGTTCACGTAACGATTGCTACGCGTTCGGGGCGTCGCAGGGCCGATGACCTCTCTCCATCAGCTGCGCCCTGAACACGTGAGCGGGCGGGCGCCCTCTCTCATCGCGCGGTACGGTAGGCGAGCGGCGTCGCCCAACTCGCCAGCTACGAGCGTAGCCGAGCACCGACGCCGGCATCCGCCGAGGTGGGATCTGACCAAGCGCGCGCCTTCGTGTACAGCGTGTCGCGCGTTCGCGCTGCTACGTCGCCCGCTCGGAGTCCGCGCGGCGATCCAGCGACTGGCGTACCAGGGATCGAGCTTCCATCACTACAGCCATGAGGCCGACCCTGTAGTCTCCCCCGCGCGAAACTCTGCCACCACGATCTTCGGCGTCGAGCGCAGCTCCCGCCACCACGATCGTGGCGGACGGCGCCAGCACGGAAAGTCCCTCCGGTAGCGGTTGTTGAATTGATGAAGTCCGGAAGAGCCTTGTAGTACCTGACTGCTCCATCGGCCTGGGTGGCGCGCTCGGTGTGGTGAGTGCATAGGTCTGGTAGCGCGAGATCTTTGTAGGCGATGAGGGGCAGGCTGACGCCGCAGGCACCTGTTATGCCAATCCATGACCAGGCGCGGGGATGATCTCGATGAGCCGAAATGCTCCGCTTCGGACGTCAAGCTTGTACTCGAACTCCATGATGCCAGTGAGCCCGAGCTCGGCTGCCGCCCTAAGCGAGAGGTCGACGATCCCTCGGGAACCCCGCCCACTTCTCCCACCATGCGGGTCCGCCGATCTCCAGGGTAGCCGCGCGCACCTTTCTCCCGGTGGACACCACCGCGCGGCTCACCATTCTCCGTGATGTACATACCAACGGTGTACATACTGTCCGACATGCCGGGGATCAGTTCCTGAAATCGCAGGATCGGGAACGATGTTCTCCTGCGTCTTTCAAGAAGCCCTGGAGTTCGCACTGATCATGAAGGACGGTGAGTCGTAGCCGCTCCAGCGTCCGCTGCAAAGACTGTACGTCTGTCGTCCGACGCGTTTTTCTCGTCTCGTGCGGGGCTTGGCTACGATCGGGAAACTCGGCGGCATTAAACCTGCGAGTTCGTCCCAGTTCCAGGTTGAGGGAACGGGGTAGGAGCGCTGCTGCGCGACTTGGTAGAACTTCGACTTGTCGATCACGAGGTCGACTACCGACCAGTCGGCGACGCACGGGATCGCGACTTCGGCGAGACGCGCCTTACTCCGTGATACCGCGACGGCCCATTCATCGTTCGTCGGGAAGAGAACTGGTTTCAGATCGAGAGTGGAACAGTAGTCGTACAAAAAATTTACGAAGTCGGATTCACTATCGGAAGGATCCGGACATCGTACGTAGTGTGCATACTTGGAATACGTTCCGATCGAGCGCGTGCTGTCCATGGCGACACAGGGGATTCCTATCGCGCCGAGTTCCTGGATGATGCTCAGTCCGTTGTAGTGGCTGTTGAAGACGATGGCGGTGGGTAGTCGGCTGGGCATGTTGCATCCTGTGCCTCGCGCAGCCCTGGGCTACGGCGTCATAAGAAGGCTTTCGGTCGGTGGACCCGAAGCGGACGACGAGATTCGAACTCGCGACCCTCAGCTTGGGAAGCTGATGCTCTACCAACTGAGCTACGTCCGCAACCGGCTTGATGCTAGCAACGGCGGGCCGAGCCGGAGCGACCGCCGCGCTCGCGGTCAGCCGTCGTACTTGAAGGTCGCGCGGCCGATCAGCTCGCCGAACGTCGCCGCGGAGCCCTTGCCCTTGAGCGCCGGCCACACGAACCACGTGTACGTGCCGGGCTCGAGCAGCGCGGTCGGCAGCTTGAAGGACGCCTGCGCGGGCCAGTCGGTGAGGACGCGCTTGCCGTCGCGGAAGATCTGCACGTTGTAGTACGCCGTGCCCACCGTCGCCGTCCACGTCAGGCGCGGCGCGGTCACGACGGTTGAGCCCGTCAGCGGGCGCAGCGGGATCAGCGAGGCCAGCGAGACGGTGCGCAGCGCGGGCTTCGAGACGTTGCCGCTGCTGTCGATCGCGAACAGCGCCACGTGGCCGCGCGTTCCGGCCTGCAGCTTGAAGGCCGCCGAGGTGCGCAGGCCGCTGAAGATGACCCTGCCGTCGGTGCGGCTGCGCCGGCTTGTGCTTGAGGTTGAGCACCGCGACGACGCGCGCGAGGTCGTCGCCTTCGGGTTGACCCAGCGCAGCGTCAGCGGCACCTTGCCCTTGGGCGTGCGAGCGCGCGGCTGGACGACCGCCAGCTTCGAGGGCTTGCCGGGCGCGGTCTTGTCGGTCGTCGTCCCCGCGGTGGGCGTGACGGCCGGCGCGGCCGCGCCGGCGGTCGGCGCGGCGGCGGGCTCGGACGGGATCGGGCTCGGGATCGGCGTGGGCGTCGGCACGACCGGCACGGCGTTCGTCACCGTCACCGTGACCGTCGCCTGCGTGACGAGGCCCGCCCGGTCGGTGACGATGTTGCAGACGTCGTAGCGGCCGTCGGGGAGCGTCGTGGTGTTCCAGCTGCGCGGCACCGCGCGGCCCTCGTCGCAGTCGCCGACCGCGCCGACGCGGCGCACCTCGGTGGCCACGCCCGACGTCGCATCGCCGCTCGTGCGGTTGATGGTCACCGTGCCGCGGACGACGCCGTCCACCTGGCCGGTGACGGCGACCGTCGAGGTCGGCGGCGTCGTGTCGACGGTGAGCGAGATGCCCGGGCCGGCCGCCGTGCCGCCGGCGAGATCGGCGGCCTGGACGTAGAAGCAGTACGCGCCGTCGCCCGGGACGGCGTAGTGCGTGTTCGTCGTCGGCCCGTAGACGGCCACGGCCTGACCGGTCGCGAGCGGGCTCGCGCACAGGCCCGGGGCCCGGAACACGGTCTGCGAGATGTTCAGGATGTCCTCGGCCGGCGTCCACGAGAAGACGGCGGGCGAGCGATGGGCACCGAGATGAGCCCCGGTGCACGCCGGAGCCGTGGCAGCCGATGCGCCGGCGGGCAGGCCCGCCGCGAGCGCGATGGCCATGGCTACGAGAATGGAACGACGATGCACTGCTTTCCCTCCGAATGCCGCCTGTCCGGGCGGCCGTCAGCCGGCGGCGTTGGTCACCCTATCGAGGGATTCGCAGATTCCGGCGGAGTGGGTTCGTACTGGTGACGAGGACCACCCTTTGGGTGGGCATATCCACCCATGGCGCGGGCGCGCCGATGCCTCAGCCGGTATGCGAGCGCGCCGGCCGGAAGCGGCTGCGGGGGATCGGAAGCGCGGGCGCGCACGGATCGTGACGCGCGTCGCGCAGTACCGCTCGATCGGGGGATAGGCGCCCGTGAGGAACGGAGGCATCTTGGCGCCGGGCAATTCCGCGTCATTCGACTCCAGGTCGGGCCCGGAAACCCGTGCATTCCCTGCAGGGCCCGCCATCATTCGTCCTTTGGTGGCGGGCCCAACCCCAACTCCGTCTCGCCGGCAGCCGGCCGCTACAGCTCCTCCGGCGCCTTCACGCCGACGAGGTCGAGCGAGCGGGCAAGCACCTGCCGCGTTGCATCGCAGAGCGCGAGACGCGACGCCCTGCGCTCGGGCGTCTCGGCCTCGAGCACCGGGCAGTCGCGGTAGAACGCCGAGAACGCCGAGGCCAGATCGCGCGCGTAGGCCACCACGCGATGCGGCGCGCGCAGCTCGACGGCGGCGCGGCAGACCTCGGGGAACTCGACCAGCGCGCGCACCAGCGCGGCCTCGCTCGGCTCGCGCTCGCGCGCATCGTCGCGGCCACCGGCGCGCCCTCGCCGGCGCGGCGCAGGATCGAGCAGATGCGCGCGTGCGCGTACTGCACGTAGTAGACGGGGTTCTCGGGGCCCTGCTCGACGGCCTGCGCGAGATCGATGTCGATCGTCGCGTCGTGCGAGCGCTGGACGAGGTAGAGGCGCGCCGCGTCCACGCCGATGCCGTCCATCAGCTCGTCGAGCAGCACGACGTCGCCGCGCCGCTTCGACATGCGCTTCTGCTCGCCGTCCTCGATCAGATGCACCATCTGGTACAGCGCGATCTCGATGCGGGCGGCGTCGTAGCCGAGCGCCTGCGCGGCCGCCTTGAGCCGCGCCGAGTAGCCGTGGTGATCGGCGCCGAGCACGTAGATCGACGAGATCGAAGCCGCGCTCGAGCTTGTCGACGAGGTAGGCCACGTCGCCCGCGAGATAGGTCGGCGACGCCGTCCGACTTGACGACGCGCGCGATCCTTGTCGTCGCCGAACGTCGCTCGCGCGCAGCCAGGTCGCGCCGTCCTGCTCGAAGAGATGGTCGGCCGCCCGCGCGCGCTCGAGCGCGCGCTCGACGCCGCCCGCGCGCGTGCAGGTCGACCTCGTTCGTGAACACGTCCATCTGCACCCGGAAGCGCTGGAGGGTCGCCCGGATGCGCCGCGAACATCAGCTCCACGCCGGCGCGTCCGAACTCCGCGGCCGACGCATCCGGCGGCAGCCCGCGTCGCCTTGCGCGACGGCGATCAGCCACTCGCCCTGGTAGCCGTCCTCCGGCACGGGCTCGTCACGCGCGCGTGCGCGCAGGAGAGCCCGAAGCGCTCGATCTGCGCGCCGGCGTCGTTGAAGTAGTACTCGCGCGTCACGTCGTGGCCCGCGAACGCGAAGAGCCGCGCGAGCGAGTCGCCGTAGGCCGCGTTGCGCCCGGCCGAGACCGGCAGCGGGCCCGTCGGGTTGGCCGAGACGTACTCGACGTTGACGCGCAGGGGCGGCGACGCCGTGCCGCCGCCGAAGCCCGGCTCGCGCGCGCTCTGCGACCGCCTCTGCGTACCAGGCCGGCGAGACGCGCACGTTGACGAAGCCCGGCCCGGCGACGTCGGCGCTCGCGATCCACTCGCTCGCCCGGGCGGCGGCGGCCAGCTCCTCGGCGAGCTCGCGCGGCGGGCGGCGCAGCGGCTTGGCGAGCCGCAGCGCGAGCGTCGTCGCGTAGTCGCCGTGCGCCGGATCGGCAGGGCGCTCGAGCGCCGCATCGGCGTCGGCGCGCCGAGGCGGGCGGCGGCCTCGTTCAGCGGGGCGGCGAGCAGCGTGAGCGCGTCGGGCACGCGTTCGAGGATAGCCACGCCCCGGCGCGGGCCGCCTCAGCGGTGGTACGGCTCGCCGCGCAGGATCGTGAACGCGCGGTACAGCTGCTCGAGCACGACGACGCGCGCGAGCTGGTGCGGCAGCGTGCCCTTGCCGAGGCTCCAGGTCAGCTCGGCCTCGGCGAGCAGCGTCTCGTCGATCCCGTGCGGGCCGCCGAGCACGAACGCCGTGCGCTGCGGCGGGCGCTCCTCGCGGTCGCGCACGAGCTCGGCGATCTGCTTCGACGTGCGCTGCACCCCGGTGCGGTCGAGCGCGACCACCCAGTAGCCGGCGAGCAGGGGCTGGATGCGCGCGCGCTCGCGCAGCATCGCCTCGCGCGGCTCGAGCGAGGGCGTGCCCTCCTCGCGCAGCTCGTGCAGCTCGAACTTGCAGGCGCGCGCGAGTCGCTCCTCGTACTCCTTCGAGGCCTCGGCCAGCGGGCCGCGCGCGCGGCCGACGCAGATGACGCGGATCACACGGGCAGTCTGCCCCACGACCGGCACCACTAGACTCCGCCTCGACGAGCGAGGAAGAGGAGCAGGCGTGGAACCCGAGCCGCAGGAACGACATTTCAACATCCAGATCGAGCCGCAGGCACTGGCCGGGGTGTACTCCAACTTCGCCAACGTCAGCCACTCGGACTACGAGTTCACGATCACGTTCGCGCGCGTCGACCACGACGTCGAGGGCTCCGAGGTGCCGGGCGTCGCCGTCGTGCGCGTCAACGTCGCCCCGCTCTTCATGCGCCAGCTGATCGACGCGCTGCAGGACAACTACTCCAAGTGGTCGACCCGCCAGGGCATCAAGCTCCTGCCGGAGTACGACGGCGACGACGACCCCGACGCCGCGTAACCCGGCGCTCTTGCGCGTCGCGGTCATATCGGACGTCCACAGCAACCTGCAGGCGCTGGAGGCCGTGCTCGAGCACGCCGGCCGGGAGGGCTTCGACGAGCTGTGGTGCCTGGGTGACATCGTCGGCTACGGCGGGCGGCCGAGCGAGTGCCTCGCGCTCGTGCGCGAGCGCTCCGCGATCTGCCTGGGCGGCAATCACGACCTCGTCGTCTCGGGCGTCCTCGACATCGACCAGTTCACCTCGGACGCGGGCGTCGCGGCGCGCTGGACGCGCAGCGTCCTGACGCCCGACGAGCTCGAGGTGCTCGCGAACCTCCACCCCAAGGGCGAGCGCTCCGGCGTCTCGCTCTTCCACGGCTCGATCCGCGACCCCGTGTGGGAGTACGTGCTGACCGCCGACGTCGCCGACGCCGCGCTGCGCGAGCAGACGACCGACCTCGCGCTCGTGGGCCACAGCCACGTCCAGCTCGCGCTCGCGCTCGGTAAGATCGGGCTCGAGGGCGGCAAGGCCGAGCCCGGCCAGGAGGTGCAGCTCGACGGCACCACCCGGCTGATCAACCCCGGCTCGGTCGGCCAGCCGCGCGATCGCGATCCGCGCGCGGCCTGGGTGCTGCTCGACGGCGAGGCCGAATGGGCGCGCTTCATGCGCAGCGAGTACGCGATCGAGCAGGCGCAGTCGGACATCCGCGCGGCCGGACTGCCGGCGCGCCTCGCCGACCGCCTCTCGCGCGGCCTCTAGTCGAGAGCTAGGAGGCGAGCGAGGTGGTCGTGCTGGGCGGCGTGAGCACGCCCTCGGCGACCAGGCGCGCGGCGGTCAGCTCGCGCGCCTTGAAGATGCGCCACTTGGTGGTCGCGAGCGAGATCTCGAGCGCCTCGGCGATCTCGTTGTAGGAGAGCCCGACGACGTCGCGCAGCAGCAGCGCGGCGCGCATGTCGACGTTGAGCTCGCCGATCGCGCGGAAGACCGCGTCCATCTGCTCGAACCCGACCTCGGGCGCGGCCGCGATGGCGCCCGGCGGCACGCGATCGAGCTCGATCGGCGTCTGCACGCGGCGCTCGCGCGCCCGCAGCTCGTCGAGCACGCGGTACTTCGCGATCTGGAACAGCCAGGTCGTGAAGCGGCACTGCATGTTGAACCCCTTGAGGCCCTGATGCACCTTCATGAAGATCTCCTGGCAGAGATCCTCGGCCAGGGCTGCGTCTCCGCCCACGAGCCGGAGCACGTAGTTGTAGATCGGCGCCTGGTAGGTCGCCATGAGCTGACGGAACGCCTCGGGGTCTCCCCTCCGCGCGCGCCGCAGCCGTTCTGGATCCGGCTGGGGGATCGCCATGAGGTCGTGACGATACACGCTAGGGGCCCGGAACTCCAAGCGGCTTTACAGAAGCCGGACCTCTGCGCAATTCCCGCAAGTTCCGGATCGGCAAAGAGGCGGCAGGAGCGCGGCGCAGGCGACGCCGACGAGCGTGGCGGGGCCGTCGCCGCCGCATGGAGAACGCCGCCGCGGTCGCGCGGCGTCCACCGCCGGCACGGCGAACGCCACGGCGATCGGGAAGCTACCGTCGCCGGGATCGAGACGGCCGACCCAGAGGAACGAGCACTCGCGCTCGCCCGGGGGACGCCGGTTCCGCATCGGGGCGGCTAGGAGAGCAGGTTCTGGCCGGTCATCTCCGGCGGCGGCGCGAGGCCGAGCAGGCCGAGCACCGTCGGCGCGATGTCGCCGAGCTTGCCGCCGTCGCGCAGCTGCGCTCCCGGGAGCGTGACGACGAGCGGCACCGGGTTGGTGGTGTGCGCGGTGTGCGGCCGGCCGTCGGGCTCGAGCATGTGCTCGGCGTTGCCGTGGTCGGCCGTCACGAGCGCGACGCCGCCGACCCGCTCGACGGCCGCGAGGATCACCCCGAGCGCCGTGTCCGCCGCCTCGACGCCCTCGATCACGGCGGGCAGGACGCCCGAGTGGCCGACCATGTCGGGATTCGCGAGGTTGACGACGGCGAAGGCGTAGCCGTCGCGGAAAGCGCTCGGCGAAGAGCCTGCCGATGCCCTCGGCCGACATCCCGGGTGCGTGGTCGTAGGTCGCCACGTCGCGCCGCGAGGGCACGAGATCCCAGTCCTCGCCCACGTGCTTCTGCTCGCGCCCGCCGCCGAAGAAGTACGTCACGTGCGCGTACTTCTCGGTCTCGGCGACGTGCAGCTGCCGCAGCCCCGCGGCCGCCAGCGCGTCGGCGAGCGTGCCGTGCAGCGGCTCGTCGTCGAACGCCACGAGCGCCGTCAGCGTGTCGTCGTAGCCCGTCATCGTCACGAGCAGCCCGAGCGCCGGCGCGAGCGCGCGGCAGATCTGGCGCGCGCGGTCGGGCCGGAAGTTGAAGAACACGAGCGGATCGCCCTGCTGTACGCGCAGCCCGGTGCCGCCGAGCACGACCGGCTTGACGAACTCGTCGGTGAAGCCCGCGGCGTAGCTCGCCTCGACGGCCGCCGAGGCGGAGGTCGCGGACGCCCCCACGCCATCGACCATCGCCGCGCGCGCGAGCTCGGTGCGCTCGCTCCGCTGGTCGCGATCCATGCCGTAGTAGCGCCCGACGACGGTCGCGATCTCGCGCCGTGGTGCCCGCCCACTCGCGCTCGAGCTGCGCGAGCAGCCCGGCCGCCTGGTGCGGGGAGACGTCGCGTCCGTCGGTGAACGCGTGCACCGCGACGCGCGCGCACGCCGGCCGCCAGCGCGGCGCCCGCGAGCGCGCGCAGGTGGTCGACGTGCGAGTGCACCCCGCCGTCCGAGACGAGGCCCGCGACGTGGAGCACCCCGCGCCCGGTGCGCGCCGCTGCGAAGGCCGCGACCAGGGCGGGATTCGCGCCGATGCTGCCGTCGGCGACGGCGTCGCTCACGCGCACGAGGTCCTGGGCGACGACGCGCCCGGCGCCGATGTTGAGGTGGCCGACCTCGGAGTTCCCCATCTGGCCGTCGGGCAGGCCCGACGGCGCGCCCGGAGGCGACGAGCCGGGTGTGCGGCGAGCCGGCCCAGAGCGCGTCGAAGACCGGCGTGCGTGCGAGCTCCACGGCGTTGCCCGGCCCCGGGGGCGCGAGCCCGAAGCCGTCGAGCACGACGAGCGCGACGGGCCGGGGCATCAGCCGCCGGCGGCTGCGCGCGCGATCGCGGCGAAGCTCTGCGCGTCGAGGCTCGCACCGCCCACGAGCGCGCCGTCGACGTCGGGCTGCGCGAGCAGCGTGCCGGCGTTGTCGGCCTTGACCGAGCCGCCGTAGAGGATGCGCAGCGTCGCGGCGCACTCCTCGCCGAAGCGCTCGCCGAGCACGCCGCGGATGAAGGCGTGCGTCTCCTGCGCGAGCTCCGGCGTCGCGCTGCGGCCGGTGCCGATCGCCCACACGGGCTCGTAGGCGACCGTGACCTGCAGCGCCTGCGAGGCGCTGATGCCCGCCAGCGCGCCGTCGAGCTGGGCGCGCAGGCGGCTCTCGGTCGCGCCGCCGTCGCGCTCGGCCTCGCTCTCGCCGATGCACAGCACCGGCTCGAGCCCGGCGCGCGAGCGCGGCCGCGAGCTTGCGCGCGAGCGCCTCGTCCGTCTCGCCGAAGAGCGCGCGCCGCTCGGAGTGGCCGAGCAGGACGCCGGTCGCGCCCGCGTCGATCAGCATCGCCGCACGAGATCTCGCCCGTGAACGCGCCGTCGACGGCGTCGTGGACGTTCTGGCCCCACACGCCGATGCCGCCGTCGCCGAGGCGCTCGGCGACCAGGTCGAGCGCGGTGAACGGCGGGCACACGGCGAGATCGACCTCGTCGAGCTCGTCGACGAGCGGCAGCAGCGCGCTGCAGAACGCGGCGGCCTCGGCGCGCGTCTTGAACATCTTCCAGTTGCCGGCAACGAGCGGCGTGCGCTCCATCAGGGTCCTAGCCTCGGAGGGAATGGCGGCCACGCCCGGGAGCACGCGGCCCTCCAGCAGCTCGAGCCCGGCGCCGCCGCCGGTCGAGACGTGGTCGATGCGGTCGGCGAGCCCGGCCTGCGTGATCGCGGCGACCGAGTCGCCGCCGCCGACGACGGTGTGCCCCTGGCAGGCCGCGACGGCCTCGGCCACCGCGGTCGTGCCGCCGGCGAAGGGCGCCAGCTCGAACGCGCCCATCGGGCCGTTCCAGAACACGGTGCGCGCGGTCGCGATGCGCTGGGCGTAGATCTCGGCGCTCTGCGGCCCGATGTCGAGGCCCATCCAGCCGGGCTGCTGCCAGCCGAAGGGCTGCACGTCGACCTCGGTGTCGGCCGCGAACGAGCGGCCGGCGACCACGTCGACCGGCAGCGCGAGCTCGCAGCCGTGCTCGCGCGCAGGCCTCGCGCGCCCTGCGCGCCTCGGCCTGGCCCTCCTCGCCCTCGTGCAGCGAGTCGCCGATCGCGAGGCCGTCGGCGGCCGCGAACGTGAAGGCCATCGCGCCGCCGATCAGGATCGCGTCCGCGGTGGCCGCGAGCGACTCGAGCACGCCGATCTTGTCGGCCACCTTGACGCCGCCGGAGATCACGACGAACGGGCGCTCGGGCGCAGTCGAGCAGGCCGCCGAGCGCCTCCAGCTCGCGCCGCAGCAGGAGCCCCGCGGCCGCCGGGCAGCAGGTGCGCCACGCCCTCGGTCGAGGCGTGCGCGCGGTGGGCGGCCCCGAACGCGTCGTTGACGTAGACGTCGGCGAGCTGCGCGAGCGCAGCGGCGAAGGCCGGGTCGTTGGCCGTCTCGCCGGCGTGGAAGCGCACGTTCTCGAGCAGCAGGACGTCGCCGTCGCGGAGCTCGGCCGCCGCGTGCTCGGCGACCTCGCCGATGCAGTCGCCGGCGAACGCCACCGGCCCGCCGAGCAGCCCGGCGAGGTGGTCGCGCACCGGCCGCGAGCGAGGCTTCGGGATCGGGCGCCCCCTTGGGGCGGCCGAGGTGCGCGCACAGGATCACGCGCGCACCGCGCTCGCGCAGCGCTGCGATGGTCGGCAGCGCCGCGCGGATGCGCGTGTCGTCGGTGATGGCGCCGTCGCGCAGCGGCACGTTGAAGTCGACGCGGCAGAGCACGCGCCGCCCGGCGACGTCCAGCGCGTCCAGGCCGCGCGGCAGCGCCCGGGTCACAGGACCTTGGTGATCAGATCGACGAGGCGGTTCGAGAAGCCCCACTCGTTGTCGTACCAGGCGATGACCTTGGCCTGGCGGCCGTGCGCCATCGTCAGCTTCGAGTCGAAGATCGACGAGTACGGGTTGCCCACGATGTCCTGCGAGACGATCTCGTCCTCGGTGTAGGCGAGGATGCCCTCGAGCCGGCCGGTGTCGGCCTTGGCCTTGACGGCGGCGTTGATCTCCTCGACGCTCGCCTCGCGGCCGAGCGTGCAGACGAGGTCGACGACCGAGCCGTCCGGCACCGGGACGCGCATGGCCATGCCGTCGAGCTTGCCCTTCATCTCGGGGATCACGAGGCCGATCGCGCGCGCGGCGCCGGTCGAGGTCGGGATGATCGAGAGCGCCGCCGCGCGGGCGCGGCGGAGATCGGAGTGCGGCATGTCGTGCAGCCGCTGGTCGCCCGTGTAGGCGTGCGTCGTCGTCATGAAGCCCTGCTCGATGCCGAACTCGTCGAGCAGCACGCGGACGACGGGCGCCAGGCAGTTGGTCGTGCAGGACGCCATCGAGATCAGGCTGTGCGAGGCGCGGTCGTAGGTGTCCTCGTTGACGCCGAGCACGAGCGTCACGTCGGGATCCTTGGCGGGCGCGGAGATGACGACCTTCTTGGCGCCGGCCGTGATGTGCGCCTCGGCGCTGCGGTCGGCGAAGAAGCCGGTCGACTCGAGCACGACGTCGGCGCCGAGATCGGCCCACGGCAGCTCGGCGGGGTTGCGGTGCGAGACGACCTTGAGCGCCTTGCCGTCGACGGTCATGCCGTCGCTGGTGGCCTCGACGACCCCCGGATAGCGGCCCAGCACCGAGTCGTACTTGAGCAGGTGCGCGAGCGTCGCGGCGTCCGTGAGATCGTTGACCGCCACGAACTCGATGTCCGCACCCGCCTCGTTCGCGGCGCGGAAGAAGTTGCGGCCGATGCGGCCGAAGCCGTTGATACCGACGCGAACGGGCATGCGCTCCCCTCGTCTGTCCATGCCGATGCGCGGATGCGCCCCCGGCTCCCTGTCCTCGATTCTAGCCAGGCGCCGGGGGCGCTCGACCCGCATGTCGCTGGGCGTGAGTGTGCCGGCCGGGCGTTCTGGGGCGAACCGGCGTCGCCGCACGGCTCGGCACTTGCACGCGCCAGGTCGCCCCCAGGGCGTCCAGACGGCGCAGTCACGCCAGACCCGCTGCGTTCCGCCCGCTGGACGATGCGGCGCAGCCGCGCTGCGACCGTCCACTTGGTCAGGCGCGGGATCGCCGCCTCTCCCAGCTCGGCCAGCGTCGCGTCGGGCAGCCGCAGGCGCAGCTCGGCGACGAGCCGCAGGTCGGGCGGCAGCGCGTCGGGACCGCCGAGCTGCTCGATCGCGTCGGCGTGCCGGGCCGAGGCCGTGGCCTGGCGGCGGAGGTTGCCGGCGTCGGCGTTGGCGAGCCGGTTGGCCTCGTCGCGGGCCCACGCGAACACGCCCTCCTCCTCGAGCCGCAGCTCGGCGCCGTGCGCGCCGAGCGCTGCGAGCAGGCCGCGGATCGTCTCGCGGCTCTTGGCGTAGACCATCCAGTGGCGCTGGCGTCTCGTGGACGCCGAGCGCGAAGCCCTCGCGCTCGGCCAGCTCCTGCAGCTGGTAGGCCGCCGCGTCGGTCGTGACGCGCCACTCGAGATGCGCCTGGCTGCGCGGCCGCGAGAGCGAGCCGCAGCCGATGAACGCGCCGCGCAGGTACGAGCGGCGGCAGCAGCCGCGCGCGACGACGCGCGCCGGCACGCGCTCGATCGGTCGCGAGGCTCGTGCCGATGACGCCCGCCTCGTGCAGCGCCTGCAGCGAGCGCGCATCGCCCGCGACGGCGATCAGGAAGCGCGTGCCCTGCTCGAAGCGGTGCGCGCGGTAGGTGCGGATCTCGCAGGTCGCGCCGCGCGTGCGCAGCAGCTCGACCGTGCGCCGCGCCGCCAGCGAGGAGGCGAGGTCGACGTGCACCTCGACATGTGCCGCCGGCGAGCAGGTGGAACGTCCCGGCGTGGCGCACGACGCCGGCGAGCTGCGCCACGCGGCAGTGCGACTGCGCCGGCAGCACCTCGGCGAGCTCCGCGCGGACGTCTTCAGCGAACGGCACGGCCGTTGCGCACGCGGCGCTGGGCGGCCCGCACGAGCGCGCGTGCGAGCGCCTCGGGATCGTGGTGGTAGCCGTCGGGCGCGACGATCTGGGCGGCGACGACGCGCACGCCGAGCTCGGCCAGGCGGGCGCGGTCGAACTCGACCGGGATCTTCTCGGTCGCGATCGCGCGGCGCGGGATCATGACGGTGTCGATCACGCGCGCGCCGACGTGCTGGTGCAGCCGCTCGACGTGGTGCGACGCCTTGTAGCCGATCGTCTCGCCGGGCTGCTGGAGCAGGTTGCAGACGTAGACGCGCAGGCCGCGCGCGTGCAGCACGGCGCGCCCGAGCCCGGGCACGAGCAGCGGCGGCAGCGTCGAGGTGAAGAGCGATCCCGGCCCGAGCACGATCAGGTCGGCGCGCTCCACCGCCGCCAGCGCCTGCGGGTTCGCCACGGCGTCCGCCGGGCTGAGGAAGAGGCGGCGCACGCCCTGGCGGTCGCGCGCCACCGCCGTCTCGCCCGCGACGTAGCGGCCGTCGTCCATCTCGGCGAGCAGCGCGGCCGGGTGCGTCGTCGCCGGCACGACGCTGCCCTCGACGGCGAGCACGCGGCCGACCTCGGCGACCGCTGCGTCGAACGAGCCGACGACCTCGGTCAGCGCGGCCAGGAAGATGTTGCCGAACGCGTGGCCGGCCAGCTCGCCGCGGTCGAAGCGGTGCCGGAACAGCCGGTTCATCAGCGACTCGTCCTCGGCCAGCGCGATCAGGCAGTTGCGGATGTCGCCGGGCGGCGGCATCGCGAGATCGCGCCGCAGACGCCCGCTCGAGCCGCCGTCGTCGGTCAGCGTCACGATCGCCGTGACCTGCGCGCCCGTCAGCTTGATGCCGCGCAGGAGCGTCGAGAGCCCCGTGCCGCCGCCGAGGCAGACGATCCGGAGCTGCTTGCGCGGATTCACGCGGCGCGCTCCAGGTCGAGCAGGCGCTGCTTGCAGCGCACGCCGTGCGAGCCGTACTCGCCGAGCGAGCCGTCGCTGCGCACGACGCGGTGCGCCGGCAGCAGCAGGTCGAGCGGGCAGCGCGCGCAGAACGCGCCGGCCGCGCGCGGCGCGCCCGGCCGGCCCGCGCGCGCGGCGAGCTCGCCGTAGGACACGCGCTCGCCCCAGCGGACGCCCGCGAGCGCGAACGCGATGGCGCGCTCGAGCTCTGTCAGCCCGAGCTCCTCGCAGGTCTCCGCGAGCGCGAATTCCTCGGGCTCGAAGTCGACGCGGCGGCCGCCGAGATAGCGCGCGAAGCGCTTGACCCAGCGCTCGGCGGTCGTGCGCGCAGCGGCGTCCCTGCAGCTCGCCGTAGCTCGATGTGGTCGACGCGCGAGGGCTCGCGCGCCGGCCATGGCAGCGCGTGGTGCACGGGGCGCTCGCCGCGCAGGACGAGCTCGCCCGTCCCCCAGCCGGCGACGCCGTAGGTCACCTGGACGAGACGCTGGGAAGGGGATCTGGACGGCCATGGATCGCGAGCACTCTACTCCGCTGCTGGGCCGTCGCCACCGACGCGGTGCAGATGGTCGTAGACCTTGCGGCCGACGGCCGCCGGCAGGCCCGGAACGGCCTCGAGCTCGGAGCGCGAGGCCTCGAGCAGGCGGCCGACGTCGCCGAAGTGCGCGATCAGCGCCTTGCGGCGCACGGCGCCGACGCCCGGCAGGGTGTCGAGCAGCGAGGCCGTCTGCCCGGCGGCGCGGCGCGTGCGGTGGCCGCGCAGCGCGAAGCGATGGGCCTCGTCGCGCACCTGCTGCAGCAGCTGCAGGCGCCGGCGACTCGCGCGGCAGGACGACCGGTTGGCCGCGGCCCGGGAGGTAGACCTCCTCCTCGCGCTTGGCCAGCGAGACGACCGCGACGCGCGGCAGGTCGAACGTCCGCATCGCGTCGAGCGCGGCGCCGAGCTGGCCCTTGCCGCCGTCGATCACGAGCAGGTTCGGGAGCGTCGCGAAGCTGCGGTCGTAGCCGTCGTCGTCGACGCGGCGGTGGCGCTCGAAGCGGCGCGAGACCGCCTCCGCGAGCGAGCGGAAGTCGTCCTGTCCGCGCGCCGTGGCGGATGCCGAAGCGGCGGTAGTCGGAGCGCTTGGCGGTGCCGTCCTCGAAGACGACCATCGAGGCCACCGCGTTCGTGTCCTGCAGGTTGGAGATGTCGAAGCACTCGATGCGGATCGGCAGGGCCTCGAGGTTGAGGCTCTCGCGCAGCTCCTCGAGCGCCTCGATGCGCCGCGTCTTCGTGCGCTGCGCGCGCAGCACGTCGTGGCGCACGCCGAGCTCGGCATTGCGCAGCGCCATCGCGACGACGCGCCGCTTGTCGCCGCGCTCGGCGACGCGCAGCTCGACCGCCGCGCCGCGCCGCTGCGTCAGGAACCCGGCGATCAGATCCTCGTCGGCCACGTTCGCGTGCGTGCAGATCAGCGGCGGGATGCCGACCTGGGTGTCGTAGTAGTCGAGCAGGAAGCGCGCGAGCAGCTCGTCCTCGCTCTCGCCCGCCGCGTTCTCCAGGTAGTGCGAGCGGCGCTCCTCGATGCGCCCGCCGCGCACGGCCAGCAGCTGCACGTTGGCGACGTCGGCCTCGACCGCGAGCGCGACGGCGTCGTAGGTGCCGGTGCCGACCGAGACCGCCTGCCGCTCGCTGAGGTGGCGCACGGCCATCAGGCGGTTGCGGGTGCGCGCCGCCTCCTCGAACTGGTGGTGGTCGGAGGCGTCGCGCATGCGCCGCTCGAGGTCGCGCTCGATCTTGTTGGTGCGGCCCTCGAGGAAGGCGATCACGTCGAGGATCACGGCGCGGTACTGCTCGCGCGTGATCAGCCCGACGCAGGGCGCCCCGCAGCGCCCGATGTGGTAATCGAGGCACGGCACGCCCGAGCGGCGGCCGGGCGCCGGGCCCTCGCACGGCCGGTACGGGAAGATCTTGTTGAGCGTCTCGAGCGTCGTGCGCACCTTCTGCGCCGACGCGTACGGACCGAAGTAGCGCACGTTGCTGCGGTGCCGCTCGCGCGTGAAGAGCACGCGCGGGTACTCGTCGGCGAGCGTCACGGCGATGTACGGATACGACTTGTCGTCGCGCAGGCGCACGTTGAGCGGCGGGCGGTGGCGCTTGATCAGCTGCTGCTCGAGCAGCAGCGCCTCGCTCGCGCTCGCGACCACGATCGGCTCGATCGACGCCGCGCGGCTGACGAGCTCGGCGCTCTTGCGATCGCGGTTGACGGTCGCGAAGTAGGACGCCACGCGCTTCTTCAGCGAGGTCGCCTTGCCGACGTAGAGCACGGTACCCTCGGCGCTCCGCCAGACGTAGACGCCGGAGGCATCGGGGAGCGCCCGCGCCTGCTCGCGCAGGTCGGCGGCTGGAGCGTGCGTTGCCACCTCCGCAGGGTACGAGAGGCTCAGGCGGTGGCCGCACCGCGGTACGAGTCGAGGCCATCACCCTGCCAGGCATGCTCGCCTTCGCGCAGCTCGCTTCCGGGGTGACCGCGGTGCAGGCCGGCGCGCTCTCGGCGGCTTCCCGCGGCGTCGGCGCGCAGAGCGCGTGGTCGGCGGCTCGCGTCGCGCCGGCGAGGACCGTGGCACCGGCGGGCCGTGGGCGTGCGAGGCCGTCTCGCACGAGCTGCACGCCGCCGGCCGGATCGACCCCCACCCCGTCTTCCCGGGCAGCCGGGCCACGCCGCGCGGCGCATCGAGAGCGCCGACGACGTGCGCGACGCGATCGCGCTGCTGCGCCCCAGCTACGAGCGCGCGGTCGAAGCGCGGCCTGCCGGACTGAGGTCTCGTCGGGTCGAGGAAGCCGAGTGGCACACGCCGCGCGTGTCACTTGGGCTCCCGCGCCGCGGACGGGTACGGGAGCCGGCGGCGGTGCGTTCGGCGGCGATCCGGCCAATTGGCACTCGCTGCGAGTGTCAATCGGCCGATCCCGTTCCCTGCCAGCCGGCGCACAACCGGGCGAATCCGGAGAGCGCCTGAATGCGCCGGACGCCGCCCAACGGCTGCAACGGTCCCGCACGGCCCGCCTGCGGCGCCCCAAGTGGCACACGCTGCGCAGGCCGATCGGCACCGCACGCCCTACGCTTGCCGCCGTGCAGGCGCCGGCCGTCCGGCCAGACGCCGCGCGGCCCGGAAATCCATCCAAGATTCGAGATCACACCGTGAAGGTCGCACTCGTCGAACCGATCGTCGTCAACGTCCCGTACAGCCATCGCGAGGTGAGCTCGATCGTCGCCCGCGACGGTGTGACCGACGTGCTCGTGAAGATCACGACCGACGACGGGCTGATCGGCTGGGGCGAGGCCACGAGCGGGCCGGACGCCGCCTCCGTCGAGGCTGCGATCACCGCGATGGCGCCGTTCGTGATCGGGCGCGACCCCTGGAACCGCGAGGCGATGCGCGCCGATGCCTGGGGCTTCGGGCTGTGGAAGTTCGTCGCCGGGACGGGCAACTTCGCATGGTCGGCGATCGACACGGCGCTCGCCGACATCTGCGGCCGGGCGGTGGGCGAGCCGCTCTGGAAGCTGCTCGGCGGCGCGGTGCGCAACGACGTCAGCTACTTCGACTACCTCTCGCGCGGCGACGACGACGACCTGCGCGCGCAGGTCGCGGCGGGGCTCGCCGCCGGCTACGAGGTCTTCTACCTCAAGGCCGGGATCGACGACCGCGAGGACGAGCGCATGCTCGCGACGCTGCGCGACGCGCTCGGCGACGGGCCGCGGCTGCGCATCGACGTCAACGCCGCCTGGTCGGTACCGCAGGCGCTGCGCATGCTCGACCGGCTCGCGCAGTACGACATCGACTTCGTCGAGCAGCCCGTGCGCGAGACGCCGCGCGGGCAACTGGCAGAGCTGCGCCGGCGATCGCCGATCGCGATCTGCTCCAACGAGGGCCTGTGGTCCGAGGATGACGCGTACGCGCGCATCCGCGCGCGCGAGGCCGACGTCTTCTGCTTCTCGCCGGGCTGGGTCGGATCGCTGGCCGCGTTCTCGCGGCTCGCGCACGTCGCCGAGCTCGAGGGGCTGCAGATCTGCAAGCACACCCACGGCGAGCTCGGCATCACGGCGGCCGCCGCGCAGCACATCCTCCTGACCCTGCCGAACATCGGCGAGGGCCACCAGCAGACCGCGCAGATGATGGTGCACGACGTCCTCACCGAGGAGCTGCCGATCACGACGGGCGCGCACTGGGGCCTGATCAACGGGCCCGGCCTCGGCGTCGAGGTCGACGAGGTGGCCGTCGCCGAGGCCGCCGGGCGCTACCGCAGCGAGGGCCAGTACCTGCCCTGGCAGCCCGAGCTGCTCGGCCGCGAGCACCGCTCGTGAGCCGCGGGCGCGCAGCCGCGCACGGCGGCGCCGGCTCCCGCAGGCAGGCGAGGGCGGCCGGCCCGGCGGCCGCGGCGCCGAGGAGCTGACGGCGGGTCCTGCCGGACGACGGCGCGCGCGTGCGCTCCGGTCCTGGCATCCGCGCGCCCGACGCGCGATGATTGAGCTCCGCACTCGACCGGATGGGAGCGCCCGATGGGACGAATCGTGGTCGGCACCGATGGCTCGCGGAGCGCCTGCGCCGCGGTCACATGGGCCGCGCGCGAGGCGCTGCTGCGCAACGCCGAGCTGCACGTCATCCACGCCTGGACGCCGGGGCTCGCCGCCTATCCGTCGCCGTGGTACACGCCGAGCGACGTCGGCATCGAGGCCTCCTCCGCGGCGTCCCAGACGATCGCCGAGCGCATCTGCCAGGGCGCGCGCGAGCAGGCCGCGGCGATCGCGCCCGGCATCGACGTCCGCTGCGAGGCGATCGAGGGCGGCAGCACGCAGGTGCTGCTCGAGCGGTCCGCGGACGCGGACATGCTGGTCGTCGGAGCGCGCGGCCACGGTGGCTTCATCGGGCTCGTCCTGGGGTCGGTCAGCGACCAGTGCGCCCGCCACGCGCACATCCCGGTCGTCGTCGTACCGGCGCCGCCGGCCGGGAAGGGGCCGGATGCCCAGCCGGGCTGAGGCATGGCGACGCCCTTTCCCGGGAGGCTCGACGGGCGGCCGTTCGGCGCGTTCGGCCTGCACTGGGGCCTGCCCGAGGAGCAGCGGAGCGAGGTCGCCTGGATCGCGCTCCGCCCCGACCACGCGCTGACCGCGCGCGGGCGCCAGTGGTGCACGGGCGAGGAGCCCTACCTGCTCGAGTACGCGCTCGCGACGAGCCCCGGCTACGTGACGGAGCGCTTCGACCTGCGCATCGCAGGGGGCACGTCGCTGACGCTCACCCGCGGGCAGAGCCCCGAGCTCGAGGGCGTGCGTGACTGCGACCTCTCCTTCTCGCCGCTCACGAATGCGATGCCCGTGCTGCGCGACCGCCTCCACGAGGGCACGGGCGAGGCACGCGAGATCGACGTCGCCTGGGTTTCGGTGCCCGACCTGAAGGTGCATCGCGACCACCAGATCTACGAGTCGCTCGACGAGCGCCGGGTGCGCTTCCGCAGCCCGGAAGCCGGGTTCGAGCGCGTGCTCGAGCTCACGGGCGACGGCTTCGTGCGCGACTACCCCGGGATCACGCGGCTGATCGCGAGGATCACGCGCCACGGGTAGCCTGCGGACACGCACTCAACGACCAGGAAGGCGGCGCGCATGAGCGACGCAGACGTCGACACCGAAGCCGGGTTCCGGAGCAAGCTGACGCCCGAGCAATACGACATCCTACGCCGGCGCGGCACGGAGCGCCCGTTCAGCGGCGCGTACGTGCATTCCAAGGAGAGCGGGATGTACCACTGCGCCGCCTGCGACGCCGAGCTGTTCTCGTCCGAGACGAAGTTCGACTCCGGCACGGGCTGGCCGAGCTTCACCGAGCCGGCCACGGCCGCCGCCGTCGAGCTCGTCGACGACAGCTCCCACGGGATGATCCGCACCGAGGTCACCTGCAAGCGCTGCGGCTCCCACCTCGGCCACGTCTTCCCCGACGGCCCGCGCGAGGCCGGCGGCATGCGCTACTGCATCAACTCGCTCTCGCTGCAGCTGGAGCCCGAAGCCACCGCCTGAGAGCCGGTTCGCCCGGCCGTCGCGCGCTCCCGGCGACACGCTCGATCAAGCTTGGCAGGCCCTCCCACACGCAGTACGGTTGGATTCGTGGAGCGGACACGAACGCCCCCGATCCGGCAGCGGGAGCTGTTCGTCGCGGCTGCCGGGATCCTCGGCGTCGTGATCGCGACCGCCCTGCTGTCGCCGCACTCCGGCGGCGCGGTCGCGACGACCACGCCGGCGATGGCCTTCCTGCTGGTCGTTCTGGCCGCCGCGCTCGCCGGCGGTCGCGCCGCGGGACTCGCCACGGCCGCGCTCGCCTTCGCCGCACAGCTCTACTACTTCGTCCCGCCCGACCACGAGCTCGCGATCCAGGACACGCGCAACGGCGTCAGCCTCGGTGCGTTCGCGCTCGCCACGCTGATCGTGTGCCTGGTCGGGGCCGCGCAGCGCGACACGCGCTCCCGCGCCGAGCTCGCCGGCGACAGCGCGAGGCGCCTGCAGGACTTCACGGCCTCGCTCTCGCGCGCGCTCACGGCCGAGGCGGTGCACGAGGTCGCGCTGGGCGAGGGCCGCGAGCTCCTGCGCGCCGATGCGGGAATGGTCGCGGTTCCCAGCGACGACGGCGCGTCGATCGAGCTCGCGGCCACGCTACGGCTTCAGCGACGAGGAGCTCGCCGGCCGGCGGCGCTTTCCGCGCTCGCAGGCGACGCCGCTGGGCGAGGCGATCCAGCTCGCCGTCCCCGTCTTCCTCGACGATGGCCGGCGCGAGCTGCGCCTTCCCGGGAGCGGAGGCCGTGGCGCGCCGACTGCGTCGGTGCCCCTGCGCGCCGGCGACCGCGTGCTCGGGGCGCTCGGCTTCCGCTTCGAGCGCGGCCACGTCTTCGACGACGCCCAGCGCGCGTTCGCGATCACGCTGGGCGAGCAGTGCGCCTACGCCCTCGAGCGCGCGCGCGTGTACGACGCGGAGCGCCGCGCGCGCAGCGCGCTCGGTCTGCTCGCGGCGATCGGCGAGCAGCTCGCGCGCTCGCTCGACCCCGATGAGGCGCTGCGGACGCTCGCCGACCTCGTCGTGCCGACGCTCGCCGACCAGTGCGTCGTCGACCTCGTCTCGGGCGAGAGCGTGCGGCGGCTCGTCGTCGTCAACGCCGATCCCGAAGTGCAGGAGGCCGCGCGTGTGATGGAGGGCCATCCGCCGGCGCTCGGCAGCGATACGCCCGTGGCGGTCGCGATCCGCACGGGCGTGCCGCAGGTGGTCGTGGCGACCGAGGATCTGCCCGGACACGGCGTACCGCAGCCCCGAGCACCGCGTGGCCGTGCAGACGGTCGGCATCCGCACGCTGCTGGCCGTGCCGATGATCGTGCGCGGGCGCACGATCGGCGCGCTCACGTACGGCTGGCAGAGCCGCACGCCGCCCGACGCCGACGTCTCCGCAGCTGGCGGCGCAGATCGCCCGGCGCGTCGCGCTCGCGCTCGACAACAGCGCGCTCTACCAGGAGGCGCACGGCGAGCGCGAGCGGCTCGCGGCGCTGATGCGCCAGCTGCCGCTCGGCGTGATCATCGCCGAGACCCAGTCGCGCAAGCTGCTGTTCACGAACCAGCGCGCGCAGGAGCTGCTCGGCGCAGGCGCGTCCGAGCGCTCGATCGCGGGACCGCACGCCGAGCTCATCCACCTCGCGCTCGCCGGCGAGTCGACCTCAGACCGCGAGATCGACGTGATCCGCGCCGACGGCTCGCGCGGCCTCGTCTCGCTCAGCGCCGAGCCGGTGCGCGACGCCGACGGCGAGATCGTCGCGGCCGTCGCGACGCTCTTCGACCTCACCGAGCACCGTCAGCGCGAGGAGGCGCTCGCGTTCCTGGCCGAGGCCAGCGTCGTGCTCGCCGAGACGCTCGACCTGCAGCAGACGCTCACCGACCTCGTCGAGCTGGCCGTGCCGCGGCTCGCCGACTGGTGCACGATCGACATGCTCGACCACGGCGAGATCCGCAACGTGGGCGTCGCGCACGCCGATCCCGACATGGCGCGGCTGGCGCGCCGGCTGCACGCCCGGCGGCCCGCTGCGCGCACAGGCCTCGAGCGGCGTCTCGGCGGCGCTCGCGAGCGGGCGCTCGCAGCTGATCAGCGACGTGCCGCGCCTGGCTCGCCGGGCAGGAGACCCCGACGAGGAGCTGCTGACGCTGGCGCGCGTGCTCGGCGTGCGCTCGTCGATCGTCGCCCCGCTCGGCGGACGCGGCCGCGTCTTCGGCGCGCTCACGCTCGCGACCGACCGACTCCGGGCGGCGCTTCACCGAGCAGGATCTGGCGGTCGCCGAGGATCTCGCGCGCCGCGCCGCGCTCGCGATCGAGAACGCGCGGCTCTACGGCGCCGAGCACGACATCGCGCACGCGCTGCAGCAGAGCCTCCTCCCGGCGACGCTGACGCAGCCGCCCGGCACGGAGGTCGTCGCTCGCTACCGGCCCGCCGGCGAGGGCGCCGAGGTCGGCGGCGACTTCTACGACGTCCTGGCAGACCGGCGACCGCTACTTCCTGGCGATCGGCGACGTCGCCGGCCACGGGCCGGCGGCGGCTGCGCTGACCAGCCTGACGCGCCAGACCATGCGCGTCGTGAGCCGCTACGAGCAGTCGCCCGGCCGCATCCTCGCCGTCGTCAACGACACGATCCGCGCCCAGAGCGCGCCCGAGCAGTTCTGCACGGCGGCGCTGGCCGTCCTGCGCCCGACCGCCGACGGGTACTGCGCTCGCGATCGCGTGCGCCGGCCATCCGCCGCCCGTCGTGGTGCGTGCCGCGGGCGGCGTGGTCGAGGAGATCGGCGAGTGCGGGCCGCTGCTCGGCGTGCTCGCCGGGCGCGAGCCTACGACGACATGCCGAGCTCGCTCGGGCTCGGCGACCTCGTGGCGTTCTGGACGGACGGCGTGACCGAGCGGCGCCACCGCGGCGACATGTTCGGCGAGGAGCGGCTGCGCCACCTGCTCAGCGGCCTCGCCAACCGGCCGGCGAGCGACGTCGCGCGGATCATCGACGAGGCGGTCGTCGCCTTTGCTCCGGGGCTTCCCGACGACGACGTCGCGATCCTGATCGCGCGCGTCGCCGACGATCCCCGGCGCGCCGGCGGCCGATCCCGGCGCGCACACGGGGGGCCACCTGGCCCGCCTGGACGGCTAGCGTTCGGGCATGAGCGAGACACCGGAGGTACGCGAGTTGCGGCTCGTGGTCACCGCGCCCGACTTCGACGACGCCCTGCGCTTCTACCGCGACGTGCTCGGCCTGCGCGAGCGAGCGGCCTTCAGCTCGGAAGACGGCCGCGTCGTGATCCTCGAGGCGGGCCAGGCCACGCTCGAGCTGACCGATCCGAGCCACGCCGCCTTCATCGACGAGGTCGAGGTCGGGCGGCGCGTCGCGGGCCAGATCCGCGTCGCCTTCGAGGTCGCCGACTCGCGAGCCGCCACGCGCGCGCTCGCCGGCGCGGGCGCGACGGTCATCGCCGAGCCCACGGTCACGCCGTGGAACTCGCTCAACGCCCGGCTGGACGCTCCGGGCGGGCTGCCAGCTGACGCTCTTCCAGGAGCTCGGCGCCGCCGAGGCGGACTGAGCGGGTGCGACTCGTCTGCCTGGCCGACCTCCACGGCTACCTCCCGCCCGTGCCGCCCTGCGACGTCCTGCTCGTGGCCGGTGACATCTGCCCCACCGGGGACGAGAGCCCGGCGACGCAGCGGCGCTGGCTCGGCACGACGTTCGCGCGCTGGCTGGCCGAGGTGCCGGCCGAGGCGATCGTGGGCGTCGCGGGCAACCACGACTTCGTCGGCGAGACCGATCCGGGCGCGCTGCGCGAGCTCGACTGGGAGTACCTGCAGGACGAGACCGTCGAGATCGGCGGGCTGACGTTCTTCGGCTCGCCCTGGACGAGCCGCTTCCAGGACTGGGCCTTCATGCTCAGCGAGGATGGCCTCGCCGAGCGCTGGAGCCGCATCCCGGCTGCGATCGACGTGCTCTGCGTGCACTCCCCCCCGCTCGGCTACGGCGACCGCATCGGCGAGTCCGAGATCGGCTCGCCGTCGCTGCTCGCCGCGATCGACGAGCGGGCCCCGCAGCTCTGCGTGTTCGGTCACCTGCACCAGGGCTACGGCCAGTGGCAGCGCGGCGAGACAGCGCTCGTCAACGCCGCGTACTGCGGCATGGACTACCGCCCGGCCCACCAGCCGGTCGTGGTCGAGCTGCCGTAGCCACGACGGCCGCGGAAAACGACCAGCGGCCGCTTGCGCGGCCGCTGGCGTTCCCGGGGGGAGTTCCCGCGCGGGCCGGCGGGGTGTCCCGGCCCGCGCGTCGTCAACTAACCGGTGATGAAGCCGGTGCCCTTGACGATCTTGAGGACCTGCGCGTCGGTCAGCGACGGATCGAACGCGGCCGGGGCGGGCAGCGGCTTGCCACCCTTGCCGATGATGGTGCGCACCCACGCGGCGTGACGCGCCTCGACGGAGTGCACCGAGAGGGCCGCCGACAGGGTCTTCTTGTTGGCGATCTTCGGCGCGGCGCCGGCATAGGCCGACACGCCCGTGTCCTCGAGCACCATGGCGGTCTTGAGGAACGTGGCCTGCTTGCCCGTGGTGCCCTTGAAGTCGAACATCGGCTTGGCGACGGCCTTGGAGCCGAGCGCGCCCTTGAGGAACGTCACGTGCGCGGCCTCGTCCTTGCCGACGGCCCTGGCGAACCTCGCGGCCTCGCCGGACAGCTTGCCGCCCGCGATCGCCTCGGCGTAGAAGGCAGCCTCGAGGTACTCGAGCGTGAGCGCGAAGTTGAGGATGTCGACGTCGCCGGCCGAAGCACGCGACGCGGAGCCCGAGGAGGCGAAGGCCGAGCCGGACATGCCGCCGAGCAGGGCCGAGGCGCCGACGAGCGCGCTGCCGCCGAGCACCGCGCGGCGCAGGGCGTCACCGCGGGTCACACCGGCGCGCTCGGCGGTCTCCGCCAGCGCGCCGTCGCGATCGATATCACCGAAGGTAAGAGCGTCGTTGTTCATATCAGGTGGTCCTTCCGACCGAGGGAACGTCTCGCGGATTTCCGCTCTGAGGCGGCGTTTGCGAAACCCGTTGCAGCACGTTCGCGACCGGCTGGGCACCGGTTCGGTCGATCCCCGGACGGGTCGGAGCCCGATGCCGGCGGCCGCGGTGACGCCCTCGTCGTCCTCGCGGAGGCGGCCGACACGCCGGTGGCGGCGAGCGCTGCGGCAATCGCCGAGCGCGGCACCTGCGTTGCGACGAGCTTGCCGAGCATGCTGAACCTCGCGCCTCGGTTGGCATGACCAGCGTGCCGACCCGCCGGTCAGCGGCGGGCGAGCCGCGCGCCTCACGGGGCGGTCAGGGAAACCGCCGCTCAGTCGTCGTCCGAGCCCTTGCCCGAGGAATCGCCGTGCGAGCCGCTCTTGCCCTTACCGGACGAGTCGTCGTCCGAGCCGCTCTTGCCCTTTCCCGAGGAATCGTCGTCCGAGCCGCGCGAGCCCTTCCCGGAGGAGCCGTCGTCCGAGCCGCTCGTGCTCGTGGCCGACGGACGGTCGTCCCGGCCGCTCCTCGTGCTCGCGCCCCCGCGGTCGTCCGCCGACGTCGTCGTCGTCGTGGTGGTCGGCGTCTCGGGCGTGGACGACGGCTGCGTGCTCGCGGTGGTCGTCGCCTGCACGGGCGGGGCGAGGCTGCCCGCCGACGACAGCGCGTCGGCGCCGGGCGTGAACGACCGGCTCGCGATCGCGTTGGCGGCCAGGCCCACGCCGACGGCGACCACGAGGCCGGCGAGCGCGAGCAGCAGGGACGTCAGACGGGTGCGCATCGATCCCACCGTACCGCGGACAGGGTTAGGGGAGGGTAAAGGGCGGGTCGTCGTCGCCCGAGGCCGGCAGGCGGATCTCCGCGCGCGTCCCGCCCCCGGGCCGCGGCCGCAACGAGGCGGAGCCGCCCCAGCGCGCCGCGAGCGCGCCGACGATCGCCAGGCCGAGACCTGTGCCCCCGCGCCCGAGCGGGCGCGTCGCCCCCCGTCGGAAGCGCTCGAACGCGGCAGCGGCATCGGCCTCGCTGACGCCGGGGCCGTCGTCGAGCACGGCGATCAAGGCCTGATCGCCGTCGCGGCCCCACTCCAGCGTGACGACGCCCCCCGCGGGCGCGTACACGAGCGCGTTCTCGATCAGGTTGTCGAGGCTCGTGGCGAGGTCGTCGCCGTTGCCCTGGCCGCTCGCCGGAGCGCACTCCGCGAGCGCCAGGCCGCGGCCCTCGTCGTGGGCGCGAGCGCGCCAGCGCTCCTGCGCCTCGCTCGCGGCCGTCGCCAGGTCCACCGGCTCGCTCGGCGGCGCCGGGGCGTCGGCCGAGGCCAGCGCCAGCAGGTTCGCGATCAGCCGGGCGAGCCGCAGCGTCTCCGCTTCCGCGGCGGCCAGCTCGGCGTGCACCGCAGGGTCGTCGCTCGCCAGCGAGGCCGCCTCGACGCGCAGGCGCAGACCCGTCAGCGGCGTGCGCAGCTGGTGGGAGGCGTTCGCCACGAACTCGCGCTGCGCGTCGAGCGACTGCGTCAGGCGGTCGGCCATGAGGTTGAATGCGCGCGCCACGTCCTGCTGCTCTGCCGAACCCTCAACCTCGGCTCGAGCCTGAAGGTCGCCTCCGCCCACCGCCCGCGCCGTCCCGGCGAGCCGCCGCAGCGGTCGCGCCAGCGATCCGGCGACGAACCACGTGACGACGAGCCCGAAGAGCAGCGCGAGCAGGCCGACGCCGACCAGCGCGAGCTGGTCGCGCCGCACCTCGCGATCGATCGCCTCGACGCTCTGCGTCACCCGCACGGCACCGTCGACGCGGCCCGCCCTGAAGATCGGCACCGCGGTGTAGAGCAGCTCCTCGTTCAGCGTCTCCGAGCGCCGGCGCCCCTGCACGGTTCGCCCGGCGAGCGCGGCGCCCACCTCGGCGCGGTTCCCGTAGGCGACGCCGCGCGTGCCCGGACGCTCGGAATCGGTCAGCAGCGTCCCCGTGCGCCCGACCACGATCACGCGTGCGCCGAGCTCGCTGTCCACCCTGCGCACGAGCTGATCGAGCTCTCCCGTGCGCTCGAGCCGCCCCGAGGCGCTGGCTGCGACCAGCTGGGCGCCGTCGGCTGCCTGCGCGCGCACCTCGCGGTCGATACGGCGCTGCGTCGAGAGCGCGAGCGGCACCGTGAGCGCCACGATCACGAGCACGAGCACGTAGGCGAAGGCGGCGAGCAGCCGTCGGCGATACGTCATCAGGCCGGCGGGGCGGGAGCGGAGAAGCGGAAGCCCACACCGCGCACCGTGTGCAGGTAGCGCGAGTCGGCCGCGTCGTCGCCGAGCTTGCGGCGCAGGCTCGAGACGTGCACGTCGAGCGTCTTCGTCGAGCCGAACCAGTTCGTGTCCCAGACCTCGTCGATCAGGCGCTCGCGCGTCAGCACCGTGTCCGCATTGGCCACGAGCAGCGCCAGCAGGTCGAACTCCCTGCGCGTCAGCGGCAGCTCCTCGCCGTCGAGCTCGACGCGCCGCATCGCCGTGTCCACGACGAGGCCGCCGACGCGGTGCTCGCCTCCGGCGGCCGGCTCCGCCTCATCCGGCACGCGGCGCAGCACGGCGCGGATGCGGGCGACCAGCTCGCGCGCGGAGAACGGCTTGACGACGTAGTCGTCGGCGCCGAGCTCGAGGCCGACGACACGGTCGGTCTCGTCGCCGCGCGCCGTGAGCATGATGATCGGCACGCGCGAGCCGCGGCGGATCTCCCGGCAGACGTCGAGCCCCGAGCCGTCCTCGAGCATCACGTCGAGCAGGATCAGATCGGGCTTCAGCTCGGCCGCGAGGGCGATCGCCGCGGGCACCGAGCGGGTGATGCGCGTCGCGTAGCCCTCGCGCTCGAGCGCCGCGGCGAGCGGCGCCGAGATCGAGTCCTCGTCCTCGACGAGCAGGATTGTGCGGGGGGCGTTCACCTGCCCCGATGATAGGCCGGGCCGCAGGGCACCCTGGCGCGGCACGGCCGCCGGCCGTGCCGCTAGAGCGGCTCCTCGGGCATCAGGCCCGGCTCGCGGCGCGCGCGCAGCAGGTCCGCCGTGATGATCTGGATCGCGCTCGCGACCGGAATCGCGCCGAGCGCTCCGACGACGCCGCCGAGCTTGGCGCCGAACAGCACCGCGACCAGCACCGGCGAACGCGGGCAGCATCACCATGCGGCCGTAGACGACGGGCTGGATCAGGTGGTTCTCGATCTGCTGGTAGATGACCGCGAAGATCAGCCAGACGACCGCGGCCGTCGTCGAGTGGAAGACGACGACGCCGAACACAGACCGTGGCGCCGATGGTGGCGCCGACGAGCGGCACGAGATCGAGGATGGCGATCACCAGCGCGAGCGCGAGCGCGTACGGGCACGCCGAGCAGCAGCAGCACGAAGGCCGCGGAGATGCCGGCGATCAGGCTGATCGCGAGGTTGCCGCGCACGTAGCCGCCGACCGAGCGGTAGAGGTCGAAGCCGACGCGGCTCCAGCGCTCGCGCTGCGGATCGGGCAGCGAGCCGAGGAACGACTCGACCCAGCGCGGCCCGCCGAGCAGGAGGAAGATGACCATGACGGTGATCGTCGCGATCGCGGCGATCGCCGAGAGCACGCCGGCGGCGACGCTGACCGCGCCGCCGGCGACGCCGACCACGAGACCGCCCGAGCCCCCGCCCTCGATGCGCTCGCGCACGCGCTCCACGATCTGGTAGTCGCGCTCGAGGAAGCCGAACGGCCCGCGCCCGCTCGTGAGGTCGTCCACGTAGGTCGGCAGCGTGCGTCGTGAGGTCGTCGATCTGCGACACGAGCGGCGGTAACAGCAGGAACCCGATACCGGTCAGCGCCGTCGTCACGACGACGAGCGCCGCGAGCACCGCGAGTCCGCGCGACGCGAAGACGTGGCGCTGGAACCAGGCCACGAGCGGATCGAGCGCGACGGCGAGGAAGATCGCGATCAGCAGCCAGATGATGATCTGGCGCGTGAGGTAGAGCACGTAGAGGCCTGCGAACACGCCGATCAGCGCGGCCGTGAGCAGCAGCGCGGTGCGCAGGTGCACGCGGACGACGCGCTCGGGAATCTCGAGCGGACGGCTCGCGCTCATGCTCTCTGCAGCTCTCGTGCCACCGCGCGCCTTTCGCGTTCGGGAGGGCGAGTCCTGCGGTGCCGCGTGCCGTTTGACGCGGTGCAGCCGGGGTAGGGACTCGCAGAGGACTCCGCACACTCGCGAACGCCGAAAGGTTCACGAACATGGCGCAGGGCAACGGCAAGAGATCCAAGAAGGTCACGTTCCTCCCCGCGGGGCTGGATCAGGCCACCAGCGAGAAGCTCGTCGACATCCTCCAGGCCCGCCTGGTCGGGCTGCTCGACCTCCAGCTCACGCTCAAGCACATCCACTGGAACGTCGTCGGTCCGCACTTCATCGGCGTGCACACGATGCTCGACCCCCAGGCCGAGGCCGTGACGGCGCTGATCGACCAGACCGCCGAGCGCATCACGACCCTCGGCGGCAGCCCCGACGGCCGCCCCGGCACGCTCGTCAAGCAGCGCACCTGGGACGACTACAGCCTCGGCCGCGATCTCGTGGACGCCCACCTGGCCGCGCTCGACCAGGTCTACATCGGCGTGATCACGTCGCATCGCGACGCCATCGCCTCCACCGAGGAGCTCGATCCGGTCACGCAGGACATGCTGATCGAGCAGACCGACGCGCTCGAGCAGTTCCACTGGTTCGTGCGCGCACATCTCGAGGACGCCGGCGGCCACCTCGTCGACGATCGCGCTCGCACCGAGAAGAGCGCCGCCGCGAGCGCGGCGAAGGCGACCGACGCGCCCAAGTCGCGCACGACCGCCAAGCGCTGAGCGGCGAGAATCTCCGCGCCCGGTCGGCGCGGGTCAGGGCGCATCGTGCGCGCCCGAGCCGCGCCGACGGCGCTTTCAGGCGGGCGGTGGCCGTAGCGGCCGAATCGCCACCCGGCGCACCCGCTGGCCCTCGGTCGAGAGCACCTTGAGCACCCGATCGCCCGCCGTCACGCTGTCGCCGCGCTGCGGCACGCGTCCGAGGCGGTCCTGGATCAGTCCGCCGATCGACATGCTCGAGCCGCCGTCGATGAGGATGCCCTCGAGCGCGAGGTCGGCGAGCGAGCCGTCGCCCGCGACGACGAGCGTGCCGTCGGCCAGGCGCCGCACGCCCGGGAGCCGGTCGTCCTCGTCCCAGATCTCGCCCACGAGCTCCTCGACGATGTCCTCGACCGTGACGACGCCGTCGAGCACGCCGTACTCGTCGAGCACCGCCGCGATCGACGTGTGCTCGGCGCGCAGGCGCCCGAGCAGCGTGTCGAGCGGCTGGGCGGACGGCGCGACGAGGATCTCGCGCCGCAACTCCTGGAGCTGCGCGTCGCGCCGGCCGTCGAGCAGCGCGTGCGTGAGATCGCGGCCGAGCACGAGGCCGACGAGGCGGTCGTCCGCCGCCGAGCAGCGGGAAGCCGGCTGTGCCCGGAGCTGCGCGTCGCCGCCAGCGCCTCGGCCACCGTCGCCGTGGCGTCGAGCGTGACGACCCGCGGCCGCGGCGTCATCACGTCGGCGGCCGTCCGCTCGTCGAGCGTGAAGACGCCCTGGAGCAGCTGGCGGTCGGACGCGTCGAGCTCGTCGCTCGACGACGCGTTGGTGATGAAGCGCCGCAGCTCCTCGAGGCTCGCCGTGCCGGCGTGGCTCGAGGTCGGCGTGCCGCCGAACATGCGCACGAGCGCGTTCGAGGCGGTGTTGAGCACGCGCACGAGCGGCCGGAAGAGGCGGTAGAAGACCTCCAGCGGCAGCGCGCAGATCGTCGCGACGCGCGGCGCCGAGCCGATCGCGAAGCTCTTGGGCGCCTGCTCCCCGACCGTGATGTGCAGCCCGGTCATGATCAGCAGGGCGAGCACCGTGCCGATGATCGCGCCCGCGTCCGCGAAGCTGCCGAAGAGCGGCTCGATCAGGTGTGCGATCGTCGGCTCGCCGAGCGCGCCGAGCGCCAGCGAGGCGATCGTGATGCCCAGCTGGCAGGCCGAGAGGTACTCGTCGAGCCGCTCCGCCTGCCGGCGCACGACGGCGCCGGCCCGGCTGCGTGGCAGTTGCTGCTCGGGGCGGAGCGAGACCAGGGCGAACTCGGCAGCCACGAAGAAGCCGTTGACCAGCACGAGAACTGCGATCGCAATGAGGGACGCGCTTGTCAGTGCGCCCGGTAGGAATCGAACCTACGACCTTTCGCTCCGGAGGCGAACGCTCTATCCCCTGAGCTACGGGCGCGACGCCGGGACCGTAGCATCCTCCGCTGCGGACAGAGACGGGGCATCGCCTCACGGATTCCATACAGATGGCGGCCGGTCATCACAAATGCGTTGTGAATGCTTACGCGCGGCCCCTTGATCCCTCACCTCCGGGTGCGAGCGTGGGACTCAGGCACCGAACCACCGGCGCCGACGTCCTCAGGGAAAGGGAGACCATGTTCCGCTCGATCCGCTCGACCGCAGCTGCACTCGCAGTCGCCATCGCCGGCCTCAGCCTCGCCGGCACCGCGGCTGCAGCCCCCATGAAGGGCGTCGCCTACGAGTTCAGGGGCACCGCCGTCACCGCCCCGGGCACGAACGCGACGCAGTTCCAGATCCAGGTCACGGGCGGCAACAAGCCGGCGCTCAAGGCGCTGCTCGGTGCAGGCCAGCCCACGACCTTCACGACGAGCGCGAAGACGCGCTGGATCGCGCTCAACGGCAACACGCCGGTGCTCGCCGCCTCCGACACGGTGCTCGCCGGCGACGTCGTCCGCGTCGTCGTCCGCGCTCCGCCGGCACACGCCGCTCGCGCAGCTCGTCGCGACGCCGGCCGCGAGCGTCACCGACCTCTCGGCCCGCACGCGCCCGGCCGGCCGGCTCTTCCTCTACGGCGCGACCGCCGCCGCGATCGACACGGTCAACCACAAGATCACGGTCGACGTGAACTTCGGCAACTGGCGCGGGCTCTACTCGCTGCTCGGCCAGCCCGTCCGCCAGACCTTCAGCTACGACGCCTCGACCGTGTTCCTCAAGTGGCGCAACGGCGTGCCGATCGGCGTCGACCCCAGCGTGATCCACCCCGGCGACCCGCTCACGCTGCGCGGCTTCGGCGCAACCTGGAACACGCCCCTCACCACCCTGCTCGCCACGCCGCTCTGGCGCGTCAAGCTCGGTGAGCCGATGAAGCTGGCGCTGCGCGACGGCGCGGAGCTCCCCGGCACCTGATCGTCCACCCACAGCGGGGCCCCCTCACCCCGCACCTGTCAGCCACGGCCCGTCAGCCGTGCACCCCACCCCGCCACGGGGCCGGCCGAGAGGCCGGCCCCGTGGTCGTTGCGGTGTAGCCTGCCGTCCCATGGAGCGACTCTGGGCACCGTGGCGGATGAGCTACGTCACGGGCGCGCGCCCGGAGGGCTGCGTGTTCTGCAACCACGCGGCGCAGAGCGACGAGGAGGCCCTGATCGTCCATCGGGGCGAGACGTGCTACGTCTGCCTCAACCTCTACCCGTTCGGCAGCGGCCATCTGATGATCGTGCCGCACCGCCACGTCGCGGGGCCCGGCGATCTCAGCGCCGCCGAGCGCGCCGAGCTCTGGGAGCTGCTCGACGCGTCGCTCACGGCGATCGAGAGCGCGCTCGGGGCGCAGGGCCACAACGTCGGCTTCAACCTCGGCGCAGCGGCCGGTGCGGGCATCGCCGACCACCTGCACATGCACGTCGTGCCGCGCTGGACGGGCGACTACAACTTCATGCCGGTGCTGGCCGACGTGCGCGTGATGCCGCAGCACCTCGAGGAGACGCGCGCCGCGCTCGTCGCGGCCTGGCCCGCCTGACCCTCGCCGCCGGCCTACCATTGAGCGCATGACGCTCGATCCTTCGGTCTTCAAGGCCTACGACGTCCGCGGCATCGTCCCGGACGAGCTCGACGCCGACGGCGTGTACCGCACCGTCCGCGCCTACGTGGACGAGTTCGAGCCGCGCAGCATGGCGATCGGCCGCGACATGCGGCTGACCTCGCCGGAGCTCTGCGAGGCCGCGATCCAGGGCGCGCTCGACGCCGGCAGCGACGTCGACGAGCTCGGCCTCGTGGGCACCGAGATGCTGTATTTCGCGGTCTGCGAGTACGGCTACGAGGGCGGCCTGATCGTGACCGCCTCGCACAACCCCAAGCAGTACAACGGCATGAAGATCGTGCGCCGCGCGGCGCTGCCGCTGGGCGGCGACGGCGGCATCGAGAAGGTGCGCGACCGCGCGCTGGCAGGCGAGTTCCGGACGCCCGCGGCGACGGGGAAGCACGGCGGCGCGACGTGCTGCAGGCCTTCGCGGAGCGCTGCCTGGCGATCGTCGACGCGAGCGCGATCAAGCCGCTCAAGGTCGTGCTCGACGGCGCCAACGGCATGGCCGGGACGATGATGGAGCCGATCCTCGAGCGCCTCCCGCTCGACGCGGAGCGCTGCAACTTCGAGCCCGACGGCACGTTCCCGAACTACCAGCCGAACCCGCTGCTCGAGGAGAACCGCCAGTTCATCATCGGCGAGGTCAAGCGCACGGGCGCCGACCTCGGCATCGCCTGGGACGGCGACGCCGACCGCTGCTTCTTCATCGACGACACGGGCGAGTTCGTGCCCGGCGACTTCATCACCGCGCTCGTCGCCGAGTCGATGCTCGCCAAGCACCCGGGCGAGACGATCCTCTACGACCTGCGCGCCTCGCGCGCCGTGCCCGACGTCGTCGAGCGCGCCGGCGGCACCGCGATCGCGAGCCGCGTCGGCCACGCCTTCATCAAGCACCGTCTGCGCAAGGAGAACGCGCTCTTCGCGGGCGAGGTCTCGGGCCACTACTACTTCCGCGACTTCTACGGCGTGGACACGGGCATCGTGCCCGCGCTGGTCGTGCTCGAGCTGATCTCGCGCTCCGGCAAGCGGCTGTCCGAGCTGCTCGCGCCGCTGCACGAGCGCTACCACCTCTCCGGCGAGATCAACTCGACCGTCGCCGACGTCCCGCTCAAGCTGCAGGAGCTCAAGGAGCGCTACGGCGACCGCGGCGAGGGCGGGCGCATCACGCACCTCGACGGCGTCTCCGTCGACTTCGACGACTGGCACTTCAACGTGCGGCCGTCGAACACCGAGCCGCTCCTGCGGCTCAACCTCGAGGCCTACAGCGCCGCCGAGATGGAACGACGCCGCGACGAGGTGCTGGCACTGATCCGCTCGTGAGCGACGGACCGACGAGTGCGCGGCCGCCTTACCGCTTCTCGGCGCGCCAGCGCGTGGGCTTCGACGAGACCGACGCCCAGGCCGTCGTCTACTACGGGCGCTACTTCCCCTACTTCGACCGCGCGCGCGTCGAGTACCAGCGCCACCTCGGGCTCCTGCACTCGCTCGCTCCCGGGCTCGAGTTCGTGATGCGCCACGTGTCGTGCGAGTACGAGGCGCCGGCGCGCTTCGACGACGAGATCGAGGTCTTCATCCGCACCGCGTCGATCGGCCGCACGTCGTGGCGCTGGGAGATGGCCGTGCACCAGTGCGAGTCGGGCGCGCTGCTGGCCCACGCCGAGCAGGTGATGGTGCTGATCGACCGCGCAGCCCGCAAGCCCGAGCCGGTGCCCGGCGCACATGCGCGACGCCGTCGGTCGCCTTCGAGGGCGCGGCGTGAGCATCGACGGGCAGGTGCAGGCGCTGATCGACGGCGGCGAGGAGGCCGACGAGATCCTGCGCGCCGCGCTCGCCGCCGTGCACGAGGCACCGGGGCGCCCTGGAGCGCGATCGCGTTCGTCGAGGAAGGCCGCATGGCGATCGGCCCGGTCGCTGGGAGCGCGCCCGACGACACGCCGGCGCCCGCGCTCACGGTGCCGATCGTCTACCGCGGCGACACGGTCGCCGCGCTGCTGGCTCGGCAGCGCGCCTCGCTCCCGCCGTCGTTGCCGAGCTCGACCGCGCCGCCACGCTGCTCGCGCCCTTCTGCCTCGTCGGCTGGGACACCGGCGGCGAGGAATGGCTGCCGTAGGCGTCGCTGCGAGCGCGTGCAATCGGGCCTGGCCCCGATTGCACGAGCTTCGCTGCGAGCGCGTGCAATGGGCCTGGCCTGATTGCACGGCCACGCCCTCCGCGGGCGGAGCGCCATCTCGCGCGGGCTAGAGGCCGCCGGAGGCGCCGCGCTGCACGCCTGTCTGCGCGCCGATCGCCGCACGCTGCAGCTCGGCGACCTGCTTCGCAAGCTCCGCGGGCGCGTCGATGCCCGCGAACTTGAACTCGAAGTCGTCGCCGGCCGCGGTGTCGAAGTCGACGAGCCCGACGCCGAGCATGCGCTCGAGGAAGCTCTGGTACGTCGTGACGTTCTGGAGGCGCTCGTACGACGTCGAGTGGTCGGAGCGCGAGAGGATGCCGGTGCGGATGTTGATGCGCTGATTGGTGACCGCGTAGTGCGTGTCGACGCGCTGGATCCAGCCCGCGAGCAGCACGAGCAGCAGCAGGACGATGGTCGCCAGCCACAGCCACCATCGGAGCCCGTCGGCGTTCGTCGTGCTCGCGACGATCTGCCCCGCCACGCCCGGCACGAGCGCCAGGATGCCCCACTTGATGTAGAAGGCGAGCATCGAGCGCCACGACGGGCGTCCGGCCCACACGATCTGTTCGCCGTCAAGCAATTCCATGCATCCGACACTACCAGCGCGATCCTCGGGCGCGAGCCCGATGGGATCTCAGCCCGAGACGGCGCGCCGGAACGCGCGCGTGGCGAGCGGCATGGTGATCGCCCCGATGATCGCCGCCGCGAGCAGCGCCCCGCCGATCGCGCCCCAGTCCCAGCGATCCGACATCAGCGCGCGGTCGGCCTGGATCAGGTAGTCGACCGGGTTGAAGACGTTGAACCACTGCAGCCAGCCCGGCAGGAGGTCGTGGGGCATGAACGCCGTCGAGCCGAAGTAGAGCGGGAACGTGAGGATGCCGGCCGCGGCCGTGACCTCCGGATTGCGCGTGCGCAGCGCGACGTTGAGCGAGATGCCCGACCAGGCGGCGCCGAAGACCGCCGCCAGCAGCAGCATCCCGAGCAGGCCGAGGATGCCGGTCGCGATGTGCGCACCGAGCGCAAGCGCGAGCAGGATCACGATCAGCGACTGCACGGCGAGGCGCGTCGCATCGGTGAGCAGGAGGCCGAGCACGATCGCCGCGCGGCTGATCGGCGCGACGCGCAGCTTGTCGAAGAAGCCGGTGTCGATGTCCTGCACCATCTGGAAGCCCGCGCCGCCCGCGCCTGCGAGCACGGTCAGCGCGAGCACGCCCGCGGTCATGAACTGCACCGACGAGCTCGCCGGATAGCCGGGCAGCTGCGTCACGCGCGAGAGCACGGCGGTCAGCAGCACGAGCTGCATGACGGGGCCGATCACGGGAAACGCGATGCGCGTCGGCACGCGCGGGATCTCGCGCAGGGCGCGCTGGAAGAGCACGCCCGACTCGACCAGCAGCCGCATCAGCGCCGCCCCGCCGGCTCGTGCTGCTCGTCGTGCTCGGAGATCGTCGCGCCCGTGTGGCGCAGGAACACGTCGTCGAGCGTCGGCCGCGCGACGGTGATCGTCGCGGGCACGATGGACGCGCCGCGCAGGCGCTCGACGATTCCCGCGACGGCGGCGGCGCCGTCGGTCAGCTCGAGCGAGACGCTGCGGCCGCCGCCCGCGATGCGCACGCGGCCGAGCATCGCGAGCACGCCGCGCGGCGCGCTCCGCCTCGCCCTCCCCCAGGCCGACCGTGACGACGTCCGCGCCGACCTCGGCCTTGAGCTCGTCGGGGGTGCCGCGCACGACGATCACGCCGCGGTCGACGATCGCGAGGCGGTCGCAGAGCCGATCGGCCTCCTCGAGGTAGTGGGTCGTCAGGAACAGCGAGACGCCCTCGCCCTGCAGCCGGCGCAGCTCGTCCCAGAGCGCGGCGCGCGAGGTCGGGTCGACGCCCGTCGTGGGCTCGTCGAGGAACAGCAGCCGCGGCCGGTGCACGAGGCCGCAGGCCAGGTCGATGCGCCGGCGCATGCCGCCCGAGTACGTGCGCACCTGGCGGTCGGCGGCCTCCTCGAGCCCGAAGAGCGTGAGCAGCTCGTCGCTGCGCGAGCGCGCCTGCGCGCGCGAGAGGCCGTACAGGCGGCCCATCATCAGGAGGTGCTCGCGCCCCGTCGCGTAGCGCGCGAGCCCTGCCTCCTGCATCGCGAAGCCGATCGCGCGGCGCACGGCGCCCGCCTCGCGCACGACGTCGTGGCCCGCCACCGTGGCGCTGCCGCCGCTCGGCGTGAGCAGCGTGCCGAGCATGCGCATCGTCGTCGTCTTGCCGGCGCCGTTCGGGCCGAGCAGGCCGAACGCCTCGCCCTCGGCGATCTCGAACGCGATCCCCCGCACCGCCTCGAATCCGCCTGCGAAGGTCTTGCGCAGGTCGTCGCACTCCAGGATCGGCACTAGATGGTCGAAGCCGCGAGTGCGGACTCGTGCCGGGGTGGCTGGAGTCCGACGGGATCCGCGCGGAGCGCGCGTCCGGCCGGGTGGAGGCGATCCAAGGCCCCCGACACCCCCGCAATCGTGGAAGCACCCATCGAGCGTCAGTCGACCGGGCCGGCGCGCGGCGTGACGCGGTAGGCGTCGAACACCGACTCCACGTTGCGCAGCGCCGAGAGCAGGCTCTTCAGCTCGCGGACGTCGCCGACCTCGGCGACGTACCAGTTCTTGCACATCTGATCCTGGGTCACGCCGCCGTACTCGACGATGTTGCAGCCGTTCTCGGCGAAGGTGCGCCCGATGTCCTCCATCAGCCGCGGGCGGTCCCAGGCCTCGATCGCGCACTCGACGCGGAACGACTGGCTCGCCTCGCCGTCCCAGCTGACCGGGCTGAAGCGCTCGGGCGAGCGCATCAGCGCGCGCACGTTGGGGCAGTCCTCGCGGTGGATCGTGATGCCGCGGCCGACCGAGATGTAGCCGGTGATCGGGTCGCCCGGCACCGGCGTGCAGCACTTGGCCATGCGCACGAGCACGTTCGGATCGGTCGTGCCGTCGACGACGACGCCGTACTGGGCCGACGAGCCGACGCGCGCGCGCGTGTGCCGGCGCGTCGCGGGCGTCTGCTCCTCGGCCACCTCGCTCGTCTTGAGGCGCTGCAGCACCTTGTTGACGACCTGGCCGACGGGCACCTTGCCGCCGCCGATCGCGACGTAGAAGTCGTCGGCCTTCTTGAAGCCGAGCTCGCGGATCAGCTGCGCGAGCAGCGGCGCCGACGAGAGCTTCTGGCTCGGCAGCCCATTCGAGCGGAAGGCCTGCGCGAGCGAGTCGCGGCCCTTCTGCTCGAGATCCTCGCGCTGCTGGTGCGCGAAGAACTGGCGGATCTTGTTGCGGGCACGCGAGGTGCGCACGAGCGTGAGCCAGTCGCGCGACGGGCCGCGCTCGCGGTTCGAGGTGAGGATCTCGACGATGTCGCCCGAGCCGAGTTCGGAGTGCAGCGGCACGATGCGCCCGTTGACCTTGGCGCCCACGCAGCGGTGGCCGACGTCGGTGTGCACGGCGTAGGCGAAGTCGAGCGGCGTCGCGCCGGCCGGCAGCGCCTTGACCTCGCCCTGCGGCGTGAAGACGAAGACCTCGTCGTCGAACATCTCGCCCATCAGCGAGTCCATGAACTCGGCCGGGTCGGCGAGGCCGGCGGCATCGACGACGCGCCCGAGCCAGGCCAGCTGGCGCTGCTCGCCGCGGTGCTTGTAGATCCAGTGCGCGGCGACGCCGTACTCGGCGGTCTGGTGCATCGCGTGCGTGCGCACCTGGATCTCGAGCGGCTGTCCCTTGGGCCCGATCACGGTCGTGTGCAGCGACTGGTAGCCGTTCGACTTCGGCATCGCGACGTAGTCCTTGAAGCGCCCCGGGATCGGCTTCCAGAGCGCGTGCAGCACGCCGATCGCGCCGTAGCAGTCCTTCACGGAGTCGACCAGGACGCGCATCGCGGTCAGGTCGAGGATCTCGTTGAACTCCTTGCCGCCGCGCGCCATCTTCTGGTAGATCGAATAGAAGTGCTTGGCGCGGCCGAGGATCTCGGCGGTGATCGCGACGTCGCCGAGCGCCTCGCCGAGGATGCGGGCGGCCTCCGCGACGTCCTCCTCGCGGTCGGCGCGGCGCTGGCTGACGAGCGCCTCGATCTCGGCGTAGCGGCGCGGGTGCAGCGTCGCGAACGCGAGGTCCTCGAGCTCCCACTTCATCTGGTGGATGCCCAGGCGGTGCGCGATCGGTGCGTACACCTCGAGCGTCTCGCGCGCGTTCTGGAGCTGCTTCTGCTTCGCAAGCGGGCCGAGCGTGCGCATGTTGTGGAGGCGGTCGGCGAGCTTGACGATCACGACGCGCACGTCGCGCGCCATCGAGAGCACCATCTTGCGGTAGCTCTCGGCCTGCGCCTGCTCGCGCGAGTCGAAGTGGATGCGCGAGAGCTTGGTGACGCCGTCGACCAGCAGCGCGACGTCGTCGCCGAACTCGGCGGCGATCTCCTCGACCGAGGTCTCGGTGTCCTCGACCGTGTCGTGCAGCAGCGCGGCCACGATCACCGGCGTCTCGGCGCGCAGCTCGGCGCAGATGCGCGCGACGCCGAGCGGGTGGACGACGTACGGCTCGCCCGACTTGCGCACCTGGTCGGCATGGCGCTCGGCCGCGAAGGCCACCGCGCGCTCGATCGCGGCGGTGTCGACGTCGTCTCCGGCCTCCTGCAGGACCGCGAGGAGATCGTCGACGAGGGGCTGGAGCTGCTCGTCGTACGGATGGGTGCGGGCCGGAAGCGACATCTGAGATCCCATCGTACCGCCGCCGGAGCGCGGCCCCGCTCAGGGTTTACGGAGTGCTTACGCGGCGGCTGCCGGATGCGCCGGCCGGCCGGCCAGCAGCGCGTCCAGCCAGGCCAGCGCGCGGGTGCGCCGGTCCTCGTGCAGGGCGTAGGCGGGCGACGCCGCGAGGTCGCTCTTGCCGGTCACGGCGAGCTGGCGCAGGCCGTGCTCGCCGACCTCCACCACGCCGCTCTCGGCGAGCGCCGCGACGGCTGCTTCGACCAGATCGGCCGGGGGCGGGACGTCGGGCCAGGCCGCGCGGGCACGCAGCTCCTCGAGCGGCGTCGCGGCATCCTTCGCGGCGGCGCGCCAGAGCACGGCCATGACCGCGCGCAGCGCGTCGGCCTCGACGCACGCACGTGCGAAGACGGCCTCCGACTCGTGCGCGGCGACGTGCACGCGCCCGTCGGCCACAGCGAGCGCCGCGAGCTCCTCGGGATGGGCCGGCGGATCGAGCACGAGCACGTGGGCGGCGCGCTCGCGCAGCACGCCGAGCCGGGCGAAGGTGTGGTGGTCGGCGAGCGCGACGACGCCGTCGCCGAAGTCCTCGAGCGCTGCGGCGAGCACCGCCGGGTCGCCGCGGCGCGAGCAGATCACGAGCGCCTTGGCGCCGTAGCGGCGCGGATCGGGCAGCGTCGCGAGCCGGCGCTCGACGTCGGCGACGAGCACGACGACCGGCTGTCCGCTGCCTGCGAGCGCGGCCAGCGCGGCCTCGCCGCGACCGGGGCGCTCGGCGAGCGCGAGCGGCACCGGCTCACCCGCCGCGACGGCGGGCCAGAGCGCGCCGAGCCGGGCGGCCGGAGCCGGCTCCACGGGCTCGCGCTCGGGCCACGGCACGATCTCGCGCAGCACGAGGCGCGGCGCGAGGGCGCCCCGCCAGTCGTTGATCTCGAGCCGGCAGACGACGTCGTGGCGCACGCCGACGTGGAGCGACTCGGCGTCGCCGCCGCGGCCCCAGGCGACCGCGCCGCAGTGCGCCGAGGCGTCCGAGACCTGCAGGCGCAGGTGCTTGCCGCCCTCCCCCATGCCCTGCATGCCGAGCAGCTGCGCGCCCGGGACGAGCAGGCTGACGCCGGGATTGCCGTAGCCGCAGGGCTCGAAGCGGGTCAGCTCGCGTGCGAGCTCGATCGACACCTCGCCGACCGCGACGACCGCGTCCACGACGGAGCGGCGCACGAGGCCGGTCTCGGGCAGGTGCTCGGCGGCGTGTGCGCGCATGGCCGCGGCGAAGGCCTCGACGGAACCGGCCGCGATGCTCAGGCCCGCGGCTGCGCGGTGGCCGCCGAAGCGCTCGAGGTGGCCGCTCGAGGCGTGCAGCCCGGCGTGCAGATCGTAGGCCGGCACCGACCGTCCGCTGCCCTTGCCGCGCTCGCCGTCGAGCGCGATCAGGACGACGGGGCGGGCGTGTTTGTCGACGAGCCGCGAGGCGACGATGCCGATCACGCCCTCGTGCCAGCCCTCGCCCGCGGCGACGAGCACGCGATCGCCGCGTGCGAGCGCGCCGCTGCGCTCGATCTCGGCACCGGCGGCGCGCAGGATCGTGTCCTCCACCTGCTGGCGCTCGCGGTTGCGGCCCTCGAGCTGCTCGGCCAGCGGCTGCGCCTCCTTGCGCGAGGTGCAGAGCAGGAGGTCGAGCGCGAGGCCCGGATCGCCGAGGCGGCCCGCGGCGTTGATGCGCGGCGCGAGGCGGAAGCTGAGATCGGACGTGCGCAGGCGCGCCGGATCGATGTTCGCGCTCGACATCAGGGCGCGCAGTCCTGGCCGGTCGGCCTCGGCGAGGCGGCGCATGCCGCGCCGCACGAGCGCGCGGTTCTCGTCGGCCAGCGGCACGACGTCGGCGACCGTCGCGAGCGCGACGAGATCGGAGAGCTGATCGAGCGCCGGCGGCAGCGCGGCGGGATCGCCCCCATGCCGGCGCGACCACAACGCCTGCGCGAGCTTGAGCACGACGCCCGTGCCGCAGAGGTCGGCGAACGGATAGCCCGCGCCGCTCGGCACGCGCGAGGCGACGATCGGCGCGTCCGGCAGGACTTCGCCCGGCCGGTGGTGGTCGGTCACGACGACGTCCATCCCGAGCTCGCGCGCCCGGGCGACCGCCTCGGGCGCGGCGATGCCGCAGTCGACCGTCAGCAGCAGGCCGGCGCCGCCCAGGGCGAGCTCCTCGACGCTCGCGACCGCAACGCCGTAGCCGTGCTTGAAGCGGCTCGGCAGGAACGGCTCGACCTCGGCGCCCAGCAGCCGCAGCACCTCGACGCCGAGCGCGGTGGCGCACACCCCGTCGACGTCGTAGTCGCCGTGCACGACGATCTTGCGCCCGCCCGCGATGGCCGCCTCGATCAGCGCACAGGCCTCGGCCATGTCACCGAGCGCGAACGGATCGTGCAGCGGCCCGTCGCTGTCGAGGAACGCACGCGCGGCCTCGGCATCGCCGAGCCCGCGCCGCACGAGCACCTCCGCCGTGACGCGCTGCACGCCGAGCTCGTCCGCGAGGTCGCGCACGCGGTCGGGACAGCAGGCAGGGATCGAGAGCGTCGCGGGCACCCAGCCAATCTAGGCCTCGGGCCGGACGCCGCCCGTCGCGGCGGGGTGGCGGGACGCCGGGCGCCGGGCGGGCGCGGCGGCGGGGCCCGGCGGGGGTCTCGGCCAATTGGCACTCGCTGCGAGTGTCAATCGGCCGTCTCTGGCCGGCGCTCCCCGGCCACGGCCGGGCTGCGCGCCGGGGATGACGGCCCGCCGTCGGCCGGCTGCCAATTGGCACTCGCTGCGAGTGTCGATCGGCCGTCTCTGGCCGGCGCTCCCCGGCCACGGCCGGGCTGCGCGCCGAGGATGACGGCCCGCCGTCGGCCGGCGCCGGCGTCTCGAACGCGACGCTCGCGCCGCCGGGCTCGACCGCACGCACGTCGCCGACCGGCGTGATCTCGCAGATCCCCGGGGGCGCGCCGGCGGAGACTCGGTGCGCCAGGGCGGCGGTCTGCGGCCAATTGGCGCTCGCTGCGAGTGCCAAGTGGCCGTCCTGATCGCTCGCTCCGGGGCCGCCGCCCGTGGCCGATCGGGACGGGAAGCGCGCCTCGGAGGCGCCCGGGGCGGCCACCGCAGCTACGACGCGTCGCCGGCTGGTTGCCGATGTCAACGACGTGCGGCGGGATCGGCAACGATCGCGTCAGCCCCGCCCCGAGCGCAGTCAGCCCTCGGCGAGGACGTGGCGGATGCGGCCGAGCTCCTCGCGGAGCCGGGTGCGGGGCCGTGGTAGAGCGGCGAGGTGCCGGCCTCACGCACGAGCCGGGTGACGAGGGCGACGCCGCGGGCGCGGACGATCGGCAGGTCGCGCAGGAGGGTCGCGACCTCGCGCAGCTCGTCCTGAGTCGCCCGCACCGCGTCGTGGTCGCCGGCGACCGGCGTCCACCAGTCACGGCTGTCGGGCTGGCGGCGGATGCCCTCGAGCGTGCTCGCGAGCTTGCGCCGGTAGCGGCGGTCGCGCAGGCGGGAGCGCTCGCTCGCGACGGTCTCGAGCGGCAGATCCTCGCGGCCGACGGCGATCAGCTCGAAGGCGCGCGCCCGTGCCCGCAGGCGCGCGATCCAGGCGGCGAGCAGCAAGCAGGCCGCCACGGCGGCCGACCCGAGCGACAGCTGCAGCGCCGGAGCGCCCAGCCACGGCGCCACAGCGGCCATCAGGAGGCCGAACAGCGCGGTCACGAGGAACTGCGCGCGCAGCATGCGCTCGCGCGCCTCGGCGAGCGCGAGCGGGTGGTCGGGACCGAGCAGCGTGGATGCGCCCATGACCTCAGACTGGTCGCGGACGGCTCAACGCCGCGTCAATGTCCGTGCCGCCCGGCGCAAAGACCGCATCAAGACGGAGCTACGACGCGGGCGCGGCGGCCTCGCGCGGCTCGGGCTCGCGGATCCGGTAGCCGACGCCCGTGACCGTCTCGATGACCTCCGGCTCGCGCGGATTGAGCTCGATCTTGCGGCGCAGCGCGGCGATGTGGACGCGCAGCAGGTGGCTCTCGCCATAGCCGGGCCCCCACACCTCCACGATGATCGCCTTGTGCGTGAGCACCTTGCCGGGGTGCGCGACGAGCGTGCGCAGGAGGTCGTACTCGATCGGCGTGAGGTGGATCTCGGCGCCGCTCCGGGTCACGCGCCGGCGCGCGAGGTCGACGCGCAGCTCGCCGAGCTCGACGACGGCGTCGGCCGTCGGCCGGTCGACCGCGCGGCGCAGCATCGCCCGCACGCGCGCCAGCAGCTCGTCGATCCCGAACGGCTTGGTCACGTAGTCGTCGGCGCCCGCGTCGAGCGCCTTGACCTTCTCGCGCTCGTCGCCGACCGCCGAGACGAGCAGGATCGGCACGTTCGACCAGGTGCGGATCTCGCGCGCGACCTCGTCGCCGGTGCCGTCCGGCAGCAGCAGATCGAGCAGCACGAGGTCGGGCGGCTTGAGCGCGACCTGCGCGAGCGCGTCGGCGCACGTCCCGACGACGTCCACGTGGTAGCCGGCCGCCTCGAGCGTGGCCTTGAGCGCGCGCTGGATCGCGCGCTCGTCATCCACCACCAGCACCCGTGCGCCGCTGCCGCTCACGCGCGAACCTCCTCGGTGACCTGCATGCTCGGCAGCACGATGCGCATGCACGTGCCGCCCCCTGGAGCATCGTCGATCGTGAGCGTGCCCGCGTTGGCCTCGACGAAGCCGCGCGCGATCGCGAGCCCCAGGCCGGTGCCGCCGGCTCCTCCCCCGCGCCCACGGTAGAACGGCTCGAAGACGCGCTCGCGCTGATCGACCTCGATGCCCGGGCCGTGGTCGAGCACGGTGATCTCCACGTGCTCGGAGCCGGTCGCGCGCGCCCGCACGACGACGGGCTCGTCCGGCGGCGAGAACTTCGCGGCGTTCTCGATCAGGTTCACGAGCACGCGCTCGATCTGGGTCGCGTCGCAGCGCACGAGCGGCAGCTCGTCCTCGGTCTCGATCTCGAGGCGCGCCCCGGGCGCACGCGAGCGCGAGGCCGCCACCGCGCCGCGCACGAGGTCGTCGACCTCGCACCAGTCGAGTGCCGTCGATGCCGTACCGGCCTGCAGGCGCGAGACGTCGAGCAGGTCGGAGACGAGCCGGTCGAGGCGGTCCGTCTCGACGCTGACGTCCTCGAGCAGCTCGCGCACGGCCTCCTCGCCGAGCTGCACCTGATCGCCGCGGAGCGCGCCGACCGCGGCCTTGATCGCCGTCAGCGGCGTCCGCAGCTCGTGCGAGACGGCGCGCAAGAGCGCCGTCTTGAGTGCGTCGGACGCGCGCAGCGCCTGCGCCTCCACCTCGGCGTGCGCGAGCCGCTCGCGCTCCTGCGCGAGCGCCAGCACGCCCGCCAGCGAGCGCGCCACGCGCTGTGCGATCTCGTCGTTGAGCGCCTCCTGGCCGGTGCCCATCAGCTCGAGCCGGCCGATCACGCGCCCGTCGACGTCGAGCGGCAGCGCGATCTGCCCGGCCAGCGGCCCGCGGCCGAGCACGATGCGCGCCGCGGGCACGCCGAGCGCGGCCGCGGCCACGCGCGCCGCGTCGACCTGCGCGAGCGCCAGGCTCGCGCCGCCGACGAGCGCGCTCGAGAGCCCGGCCAGGAGGGCCGCCTCGCGCTCGCGCTCGTAGGCCTGCTCCGAGCGGCGCCGCTCGCGCGCGGCCAGCTCGGCGACCGCGGCGCCCGAGAGCACGAGCGCGCCGAACAGCAGCCAGACACGCGAGTCGGGGGTCTTGAAGTGCGCCGGGGGCAGCAGCACGGCATCGAACATCGAGACCGCCGCGGTCGCGGTCAGGATCCCGGCGCGCAGGCCGAACAGGAACGCCACGCCGATCACCGCGGGTAGGTAGACCAGGCCGAGCGCCTCGTAGTTCGCGCCCAGCGAGCTGTGCAGCACGGCGATGACGCCCGAGCAGATCGAGACGGCGAGCGCGCCCAGGACCAGCGCGGCGAGGGCATCGCCGCCCGTGCGTATGCGGGATCCGCCGCGGGGGGCGAGGCCGGGCACCCGGCGCGCGCGACGGGCCAAGGGCATGCTCCAAGCCTACTGCGCGGCCGGGCGGCGGTCGGCCTCGGCGTACGGACGCACGCCCGTCACGCCGATCCGCCTGCACACGAAGCTCCCGCCGAGGCCGTACGACGAGCGCAGGGTGACGCCCCAGCGGATCGCCGGATCGTGCAGCTCGGAGAGGTCGTCGAGGCGCAGATCGCTGAGCACGTTCTGCAGGTTGAAGCCGAACAGCTCCAGCTCCTGGATGTCCTCGCAGCGGAGCGTGGCGAGCGTGTGCTTGCGCAGGACGTCGCCGCCCATCGCATCGACCTCGTCCGTGATCTCCCAGAGATGGACGTCGAGCTCGAGCGACGGCAGCCGCTGCGCGTCGGGCCCGCGGTCGAGCCGCAGCGCCAGCACCTCGGCGTCGTGGAAGGACGGCCAGCGCCCGAACCTGTCGGTCAGCGCCGCGAAGTTCGCGATGCGCTCGTGCACGCCACTCACGCCTGGAACCTCAAAGGCTCACCGCGAGGCGGAGCGGAGACGCCGCTAGGTGCGGCGGCCGTGGCCGCGACCGGGCTTGCGGCGGCGCTCCTCGCGCCTGCGGCGCGCGGCTTCGCGAGCGGCGCGCTGCTCATCGGTCAGATCCGACGGCACCGCGACGCCGTTGCCTTCACCGGCGGCGGCGCCATCCTCGACGCGCTCGGCCGTCTTCGCGACCGGCGCCGTGCTCGGCACCGGCATGCCGCCGCCGCCCGTGCCGCCGGCCATGCCCGGTGCGACCGTGCCCAGCGTGGCCTTCTCGATGCCGATCGCGTCGCGCCGGGTGAACTCGAGCTCCTTGCCCTTCCACATGCTCAGCAGCGGCGCCGCGATGAAGATCGACGAGTACGCGCCCGCGGCGATGCCGATCAGGAGCGCGAACGCGAAGTCCTTCGAGCGTCGAGCCGCCGAACAACAGCAGCGTGAGGATCGGGAAGAGCGTGATCAGCGAGGTGTTGAGCGAGCGCGTCAGGGTCTCCCAGACCGACACGTTGACGATCTGGGCGAACGAGTTCTTGCGCAGCAGCGGCGTGTTCTCGCGCACGCGGTCGAAGACGATGATCGTGTCGTAGAGCGAGTACCCGAGCACCGTCAGGATCGCGGCCACGGTCGCAGCCGTGACCACCCGCCCGGTCAGCGAGTACACGCCGACGGTGATGATCACGTCGTGTAACAGCGCGACGATCGTCGGCAGCGCGTACTTGAACTCGAAGCGGATCGTGAGGTACGCGATGATCAGCAGCATCGAGAAGATGACCGCGTAGAGCGCGCCCGTCAGGATCGTGCGGCCGAACGAGGCCGAGACCGATTTGGAGTTGAACAGCTGGCTCTGGTCGGTCTCGGTCCACGGCGATGCCGAACTGCTGGTCGAGTAACCGCTCGACGCGCGTGATCGCCTGCGGCTGGCAGCGCCTTGGCCGGGGCCTTGATCTCGAACAGCCGGTAGCGGTCGCCCTGCGCGGGCGCGTCGGGGTCGCTGCGGCCCTGGACGACCGCGTCCTTGCGCAGATCGCTGTTGACCGACGAGAGCACGTCGATGACCTGCTCGCGCGTCGCCGACTTCACGAACGTCGCATCGATCGCGGTGCCGCCCTTGAAGTCGATCCCGAGATTGAGGCTCTTGGTGGCGAGCGAGCCGGCGGCGATCAGGATGATCACGGCGGAGAGCGTGAACCAGACGTTCTTGCGGCCCGTGATGTCGGCGCGCCAGCGCACCTTCTGGCCCGAGGCGCCCATCAGGGCCGCGTTGTGGAACCACTTGAAGCCCGAGAGCACGCCGAGCATCGCGCGGGTCGCGAGCACGGCCGTGAACATCGACACGAGCACGCCGACGGCGAGCGTGAAGGCGAAGCCCTTGACGCTGCCGGTACCGGCCATGAACAGAACGCCGGCGGTGATCAGCGTCACGACGTTGGCGTCCACGATCGTGTGGAAGCCCTTCGCGTAGCCCGACGAGATGGCCGCGCGCACGGTCTTGCCGAGGCGCACCTCTTCCTTGATGCGCTCGAAGATGACGACGTTCGCATCTGCCGCCACGCCGATGGTCAGGATCATGCCCGCGATGCCCGGCAGCGTCAGCGTGATGGGTATCAGCAGCATCAGCCCGTAGAAGAAGGCGGCGTAGATCAGCAGCGCGATGTCGGCGATGACGCCCAGCAGGCGGTAGAAGAACGCCAGGTAGATCATCACGACGAGCAGGCCGATGATCCCGGCGATCAGACCCTCGCGCAGCGAGTCCTTGCCGAGCGTCGCCGAGACCTGCGACTGCGAGAGCGTGTTGAACGTGACCGGCAGCGAGCCCGACTGCAGCACGAGCGCGATGCGGTTCGACTCGGCGCTCGTGAGGCCGGTGATCTGGGCGTTGCCCTCGATGCCGCCGGGCGTGCGCTCGTACGAGATCGTCGGCGTGGCCTCGATCTTGTTGTCGAGGATCACCGCGAACGGCACCTCGGTGTCCTGCGTCAGCCGGCCGCGCGTCGCGAGCGACGCCGTGATGTCGCGGAACGCCTTCGTGCCGGTCGACGAGAAGCCCATCGTCACGTCGGGGCCGCTCTGCGGGTCGTAGTCGGACCTCGCGTCGCGCACGTCGCGCCCGAACACGACCATGTTCTTTTCCTTGGGCAGCCGGAACATCACGAAGCGGTTCTGCTCGGGCGTGCCCTCGCTCGCGGGCACCGGGTCGTTCGCCCACAGCGTGCCGGCGGGCGCGCGCAGCAGCACGGTGCCCTCGGCCTTCGTCTTGAGGTCGGCGAGCAGCTGCGCCTTCGACGCTCCCGGCGGGAACGGCTGCCCGATCGTGTTCAGCACGCGGCGCTTGGTCTTGGCGTCGAACGCGAACCACTGCTCGGACGTCGAGCCTTCGTAGTAGCGCGTGTTGGGCCGGTTCTCGGCCGCGTTCAGGAGCGCGTAGAGCGTCGGGCGATACGAGACCGAGCCGCTCGCGCTCTTCGACACGATCGGCTCGAGCGTGCCCGTGTAATCGATCATGAAGAGCTGGCCGGTGGAGCCGATGATGCTCGCGGCGGCCTTCGGATCCTTGATCCCTGCGAGCGCGATCGAGACCTCGTTGCCGGCCTCCTTGCGGATCTCCGGCTCGCTCACGCCGAGCTTGTCGACGCGCGAGCGGATGATCGAGATCGCCTGGTCGATCTGCGCGTCCGTGGGCGGGTTCTTCGGGTCGTTCGGCACCGCCTTGAGCACGACCTCGAGGCCGCCCTTGAGGTCGAGGCCGAGCACCGGGGACTTCACGACCGCGACCAGCGCCGTCAGTCCCAGGAGGACCAGCATGGCGAGCAGGATCAGATGATTCTTGGTGCGATCGGACACGGGACTACCCATACTAGTCGGCCAGGCCCAGAGGTCCGGGCGGTCGAAAAGCTCCGCGCGCTGGGCTAGACGGTCGGGCCGGGCTCCTCCGCAGGGGCCTCGGGCTCCTCGGCCGCGGGCTCGGAGGCCTTGTCGACGCGGCCCGCGACGGCCCGTCGCGCGACGCGGATGACGACGTCGGGCGCGATCTCGACCCGCACCTCATCGCCGTCGAGCGCGACGATCGAGCCATAGATGCCGCCCACGGTGACGACCTGGTCGCCGCTCGAGAGCGCATCCAGCACCTCGCGCTGGCGCGCCATCACGCGCCGCCGCGGGCGGATGAACAGAAACCAGCTCAGCGCTGCCAAGCCGACGATCCAGACGACGGTGATTCCCGCGTCTCCCATCTACGCCTCCCGTGCGTCTCGCGGCGCCCTCTGCGCCGTCCCCGAGCCCAGTCGCTCGAGTGCCGCCCCGGAGAAATCCCGGAAGCGGCGCTCGATGATCGCACGGCGCGCCTCGCGGCACAACTCGAGCAGGAAGTGCACGTTGTGCAGCGTCAGCAACCGCAGGCCGAGCAGCTCGTCCTGCGTGACGAGGTGACGGATGTACGCGCGCGAGAAGCGCGTGCACGCCGGGCACTCGCAGCCCTGCTGCAGCGGGCCGTCATCCCGTGCGAAGCGCGCGTTGCGGAGGTTGAGCCTGCCCTCCCACGTCGTCGCCGAGCCGGTGCGGCCGAGCCGCGTGGGAAGCACGCAGTCGAACATGTCGATCCCGGCACCGATCACGCGCAGGATGCCCTCGGGGTCGCCGATGCCCATGAAGTAGCGCGGCCGCCGCGCGGGCAGCAGGGCGGCGGTCGACGCGGCGACGTCGAACATCAGCTCGCGCTCCTCTCCCACGCTCAGGCCGCCGATCGCATAGCCGTCGAACGGCAGCGCCGTGAGCTGGCCGACGGAGCGGGCGCGCAGCTCCGTGTCCGTGCCGCCCTGCGCGATGCCGAAGCGCAGCTGGCCCTCCGGCCGCGGCGCAGCGACGCAGCGCTCGGCCCAGCGCGCGGTGCGCTCGACGGCGCTCTCGAGCTCGGCGCGCGGGGCGCCGGCCGGCGGGCACTCGTCGAAGGCCATCGCGATGTCCGAGCCGAGCGAGGCCTGCACCGCCATCGCGAGCTCGGGGGTGAAGCGGGCGACCGAGCCGTCGTAGACCGAGCGGAACGTGACGCCGTCGGCGTCGATGCGCCGGGTCTCGGCGAGCGAGAAGACCTGGAAGCCGCCCGAGTCGGTGAGCAGCGCGCGATCCCACCCCATGAAGCGGTGCAGGCCGCCGAGCTCCTCGATCAGCTCCGCACCGGGCCGGAAGTGCAGGTGATAGGTGTTGCCGAGGATGATCTGTGCGCCGAGCTCCTCGAGCTCGCGCGGGTCGACGCCCTTGACCGTCGCGCGTGTGCCCACGGGCATGAAGACCGGCGTCTCGATCACTCCGTGTGCCGTCGTCAGGCGACCGGCGCGCGCCTCGCCGTCGCGTGCGTCGAGCGTGAAATCGCCGGGGGGCATCAGCCGAGCGAGCGGAGCACGGCGCTGAAGCGCTCGAGATCGCCCTCGGTGAGCCAGTAGCCGAGCGAGACGCGCACCCACTCGAGCCCCGGCAGCGAGCGCGCCAGCACGCCCTTGGCCTCGAGCGCCTTGACGACGTCCTCGGCGGTGACGCCGGCGACCGTGAAGGCGACGAGCGGCGCCGCACCGGCGCTGTCGGCCTGGATCGTGACGTTGGGCAGCTCGCCGAGCAGCTCGACGCAGCGCGCGCGCAGCGACGCCATCTGCGCCGCGCCCTCGCTCCAGCCGACGAGCTCGCGCCGGAAGCTGACCGCGGCGGTCAGGCCGGCCAGGGCGGATGTCGTCAGCGAGGCGCCGTCGTGGCGCCGGGCACCGGGCCAGAACGGCTGGCCCTCGCCGCGGAAGTCGCGCGTGTAATAGCTCGGCGCAGCGACCTCGAAGCGATCGTCGAAGCCGTCCGCGACCCACAGGAAGCCGACGCCGTTCGGCCCGCACAGCCACTTCTGGCCCGGGCCCGCATAGGCGTCGACGCCGAGCGCCGCGGGGTCCACGTCGATCGCGCCCGCACCCTGCGCGCCGTCGGCCAGCACCGGCGCGCCCACGGCGTGCGCGGCCTCGGAGATCGCGCGCATCGGCAGCACCCGCCCGTTGGCCCAGAGCACGTGCGAGAGCGCGACGAGCTTCGTGCGCGGCCCGATCAGCGAGCCGACGGCATCGAGCGCGTCGCCGCCGTGCAGCACCTCGGCGACGCGCACGACGATCCCGTAGCGGCGCTGCAGCGCCGCACAGGGGCTCGAGCAGGCCCGGGGTGCTCGTTGTCGGTCGTGACGACCTCGTCGCCCTCCGCGAGCGCCAGGCCGCCGAGCACGAGGTTCATGCCGCCGCTCGTCGAGTGCGTCAGCGCGATCCGCTCGGGCGGCGCTCGTCACGGCCTCGCCGAGCGCGGCGCGCGCGGCCTCGCGGATCGTCTGGAAGTCGGCGTAGCCGGCCGAGCCGATCCTGCCCTGGCGCCTCGACCGAGTCGATGCGCGCGCGCATCGCGTCGGCCGCGCGCGTCGGCAGCGGCCCCCAGGTGCCGGCGTTGAGGTACACGGCGTGGCGCGCCGACGGCATGCCGGAGCGGATGATTTCGAGGGCATGCAGCATGGAACGGCATGCTACGTGGCTCGCGGCCGGCCGACCTCTCACCCCCGAGCGGCGGCGCGGCCGGCGTCAGGCGAGCGCGACGATGCGGGCGCGGCCGCCGGCGAGCGGATGCGCCTGCGCGACGATGTCGATCGCATCGACCTGGGAGCAGATGCGCACGTCCTCGGTGAGATCGGCGCGGACGAGGTCGCGGGCGCTCTGCGACGCGGTCAGCGCACCGTAGGCCGAGCTGTAGGCGGCCGCGCTCGCACGCGCCAGCGCGGCGCCGTCGCCGACCGGCCACTCCGGCAGGTACGCCGTCAGCGCGTCGACGATGCGGCCGGCGGTGTAGACGTCGTCGAGCGCGACCGAGCCGCGCACGCCGGCGCAGCGGACCGCGACGCGGCCCTTCCCGGAGCGCGTCTGGCGGGCGGCGTGCGCGGCGGTGGCCGAGAGGTTCGCGAGCGCTGCGACGAGCACGACCGAGGCCTCCGACTGCGCCTGCAGGACGGCCCGCGTGCCGTTCGTCGTCGTCAGCACGAGCACGTCGCCGAGCGGCTGGCCCGCGTCGAACTCGCGCGGGGAGTTGCCGAGGTGGAAGCCGTCGATGCGCACGCACTCGCGCTCGCCGGCCAGGATCGCGCCCTCGCCGAGCTCGGCCGCGGCGGCACGCGCGTCCTCCACGCTGCCGCAGCAGATCACCTCGGCATAGCCCTGCCGCAGCGCGTACAGCGCCGTCGTCGTCGCGCGGATGGTGTCGACGACGATCGCGACGTCACACGGCTGGAGCGCCTCCCCGGGGGTCAGCGCGGCATCGATCGCGGGCTCGCTCACCCGCGCTCGCGAAGCGCCGCCCGCGCCGCGGCGAGGCGGGCGATCGGCACGCGGAACGGCGAGCACGAGACGTAGTCGAGCCCGGCTCCGTGGAAGAACGCCACGGAGGCGGGGTCGCCGCCGTGCTCGCCGCAGATGCCGACCTTGAGCCCGGGGCGCGCGGCGCGGCCGCGCTCGGTGCCGATCCTGACGAGCTCGCCGACGCCGTCGACGTCGATGCTCGCGAACGGGTTGCGCTCGACCACGCCGGCCTCGAGATAGGTCGCGAGGAACGCCGACTCGGCGTCGTCGCGCGAGAACCCGAGGGCCGTCTGCGTGAGGTCGTTCGTCCCGAACGAGAAGAAGTCGGCGTACTCGGCGATCTCACCCGCGCGCAGCGCGGCGCGCGGCAGCTCGATCATCGTGCCGATCGTGATCTCGAGCTCCTGCCCCGACTGCTCGAGCTCCTCGGCGATCACGCCCTCGGCGAGCTCGCGCATGCGCCGCAGCTCCTCGGCGTAGGCGACGAGCGGGATCATGACCTCGACGATCGCGGCCTCCCCGCGCGCCGCCGCGGCGAGCGCGCCGCGCACGATCGCCCGCACCTGCATCGCGTAGATGCCCGGGTAGAGCAGCGCGAGCCGGCAGCCGCGCGTGCCCAGCATCGGGTTCTGCTCGGAGAGCTGGCGGACGCGCTCCGCGAGCCGCTCGAGGCGATCGCGCTCCGGCCCCGGCGCGGCGAGCGCGAGCTCGACGGCGAGCGCCGTGCGATCCGGCAGGAACTCGTGCAGCGGCGGATCGAGCAGCCGCACCGTGACCGGCAGGCCCGCCATCGCGGCGAAGATCGCCTCGAAGTCGGACTGCTGCATCGGCAGCAGCTTGGCGAGCGCCTGCTCGCGCCGGTCGTCCTCGGTCGCGAGGATCATCTCGCGCACGACGGGCAGCCGCTCGGAGGCCATGAACATGTGCTCGGTGCGGCACAGGCCGATGCCCTCGGCGCCGAGCTCGCGCGCACGGCGCGCGTCCTCGGGCGTGTCGGCGTTGGCGCGCACGCGCAGGCGGCGGCGCTCGTCGGCCCAGGTCGCGATGGCGTCGAAGTCCTCCCCCAGCTCGGCGGCCACGAGCGGCAGGGCGCCGAGCATGAGCGTGCCGGCGGCGCCGTCGATCGTGATCACGTCGCCCTCGCGCACGACGAGGTCGCCGATCGTCATCGTCTTCGCGGCCTCGTCGATCTTCGCGCTCTCGACGCCGGCCACGCAGGGCTTGCCCATGCCGCGCGCGACGACGGCCGCGTGCGAGGTCATGCCGCCGTGCGAGGTGACGACGCCCTGGGCCTGGATCAGGCCGTGGATGTCGTCGGGCGTCGTCTCCCAGCGGACGAGCACGACCGCCTCGCCGGCGGTGCCCATGCGCGCGGCCGTGTCGGCGTCGAAGACCGCGGCGCCGACGGCGGCGCCGGGCGAGGCGCCGAGCCCGCGTGCGATCGGCTCGGCCTCGACCGAGGCGTCGAGCCGCGGGTGCAGCAGGTGCTCGATCTGCGCCGGGTCGATGCGCAGGACGGCCTCGTCGGGCGTGATCACGCCCTCGGCGACGAGCTCGCGGACGATCCGCAGCGCCGCCCCGGCCGTGCGCTTGGCCGTGCGCGTCTGGAGCATGTAGAGCGTGCCCTGCTCGACGGTGAACTCGATGTCCTGCACCTCGCGGTGGTGCTTCTCGAGCCGCTCGACGTGGCGACGAGCTCGTCGTAGGCCTCGGGCATCAGCTCGCGCATGCGCTCGATCGGCTCGGGCGTGCGGATGCCGGCGACGACGTCCTCGCCCTGGGCGTTCTGGAGGAACTCGCCGTACAGCACGTGCTCGCCGGTCGAGGGGTCGCGCGAGAAGCAGACGCCGGTGCCGCAGTCCTCGCCGCGGTTGCCGAACACCATCTGGCAGATGTTGGCCGCGGTGCCGAGGTCGTCGGAGATCTCGTGCGCACGCCGATAGACGTGCGCCCGCGGCGCGCCCCAGGAGTGGAAGACGGCCGCGATCGCGAGCCGCAGCTGCTCGCGCGGATCCTGCGGGAAGTCGTCGCCGCAGCCCTCGCGGTAGAGCTGCTTGAACTCGTCGCAGAGCGCCTTCAGGTCGTCGCCCGTGAGGTCGGTGTCGAGGCGCGCGCCCCGCTCGGCCTTGCGGCGCGAGAGCGCGTTCTCGAAGACGTGCGAGCCGACGCCGGCGACGACCTCGCCGAACATCTGCAGCAGGCGGCGATAGGAGTCGTAGGCGAAGCGCGCGTCGCCGGTCTCCTCGGCGAGCGCGGCCGCGGCGGCGTCGTTCAGCCCGAGGTTGAGGATCGTCTCCATCATCCCCGGCATCGAGACGGCCGCGCCGCTGCGCACGGACACGAGCAGCGGGCCGGCCGGTGTCGCCGAGCCTGCGCCCGCAGCGCTCCTCGAGCGCGGCGAGGGCGGCGTCGATCTGCTCCTGCAGCCCCTGCGGGCCAGGCGCCCTCGGCGTGCATCGCGTGCACGCACGCGGCGGTCGTGATCGTGAAGCCGTCGGGCACCGGCAGCCCGAGGCGGGTCATCTCCGCGAGCCCGGCGCCCTTGCCTCCGAGCAGCGCTTTCGGCACCTCCGTCGCATCGGCGAAGGCGTAGACGTAGTGGTCGCTCATACCGCGCGGCCTCGATGAGCTCGATCACGCGCACCGCGGCTTCCTCGACCGCGAGGTGGGAGACGTCGAGAACGGGGCAGGAAAGCCGCCGTTGCAGGGCATTTGCTTCATCGAGCTCCTCGTGGATGCGGTTCAACTCGGCGTAGCCGTCGCGTGCCTTCGCCCCGGCGAGGTTGCCGATGCGGCGGCCGCGGATCTGCGCCAGGCGCTCCGCGTCGATCGTCAGGCCGACGATGTGCGTACGGTCGATGTGGAAGAGCTTGCCGGGGGGCTCGATGCCGCGCACGAGCGGCACGTTCGCGGTCTTGTAGCCCTGGAAGCCGAGGTACATGGAGAGCGGGGTCTTGCCGGTGCGCGAGACGCCGATCAGGACGATGTCGGCGTCCTCGAGGCCCTCGCCGTTGAGACCGTCGTCGTGCTTGACGACGAACTCCATCGCGGCGATGCGCCGGAAGTAGTCGGCGTCGAGGCCGATCGGCCGGCCGGGCGCGAGGTCGGCCTCGTGCCCGGCGGCGCGCGCGAGCGCCTCGAGCGGCGGCCCGAGCAGGTCGCAGCACGGCATGTCGTCGCGCATGCAGAGCTCCTCGAGCGCGCGCCGCAGGTTGCGGTCGACGAGCGTGTAGAAGATCACGACGCCCGTGCGCGAGGCGACGCGGCCGTAGTGCGCGGCCAGCTCGTCGACCGTCGTCACGCGCGGATGGCGGACGACCGTCGTGCGGTGGCCGGAGAACTGCGTCTGCGCGGCACGCGCGACGCGCGCGGCCGTATCTCCCGTGGAGTCGGAGATGAGGTGGATCTCGATCGGCGTGGCGGGCGATGCCATGGGCGAATGGTCGACGACGGAGCGGGCCCCGTCAATCAGCCACCGAGGCGCTCGCTGAGCAGGCGGCGCACATCGCCGATCGGAACGCGCTCCTGCTCGAGGGTGTCGCGGTCGCGCACGGTGACCGCATCGTCCTCGGCCGACTCGTGGTCGATCGTGATCGCCCACGGCGTGCCGATCTCGTCCTGCCGGCGGTAGCGCCGGCCGATCGCGCCGCTCGTGTCGAGCTCGACCTGGAAGTGCCGGCGCAGCTCGGCGGCGAGCGCGGCCGCGCGCTCACCCTGGACGGCGTCGTTGCCGAGCAGCGGCAGGATCGCGGCCTTGACCGGCGCGATCTGCGGGTGCAGGCGCAGCACGACGCGCTCGCGCCCGGCCACCTCCTCCTCGTCGTAGGCGTCGCAGAGGAAGGCCAGGAACGCGCGGTCGGCGCCGGCGGCCGGCTCGATCACGTGCGGCACGTAGCGCTCGCCGTCGGGCTCGACGACCTCGAGCTTCGCGCCCGAGAACTCGGTGTGCTGCGTGAGGTCGTAGTCGCCGCGGTTGGCGATGCCCTCGAGCTCGCCCCAGCCGATCGGGTAGCAGGTACTCGAGGTCGCTCGTGCCGCTCGAGTAGTGCGACAGCTCGGAGGCGTCGTGCGCGCGCACACGCAGGTTCTCGGGCTCGATGCCGTAGCGGTGGTACCAGTCCATGCGCGCCTTCGACCCAGTAGGCGAACCACTCGTCGGCCGGTGCCGGGCGGCACGAAGAACTCCATCTCCATCTGCTCGAACTCGCGCGTGCGGAAGAGGAAGTTGCCGGGCGTGATCTCGTTGCGGAACGACTTGCCGACCTGGGCGATGCCGAAGGGCGGGCGCGCCGCGCGATCTGCAGCACGTTCTTGAAGTTGATGAAGATGCCCTGCGCGGTCTCGGGCCGGAGGTAGACGCTCGTGCCGCTCTCCTTGACCGGCCCGATCGTCGTCTCGAACATGAGGTTGAAGTCGCGCGCCTCGGTGAGATCGCAGTTGGGGCCCTCGCCGGGGTGCTTGCTCGGCTTCTGCGGGCAGTGCGTGTTCGCGAGGTCGTCGGCGCGGAAGCGGTGCTTGCAGACGCGGCAGTCGACCATCGGATCGGAGAAGCCGCCGACGTGGCCGGAGGCCTCCCAGACGCGCGGATGCAGCATCAGCGCCGAGTCGAGCGCGACGACGTCGTCGCGCTCCTGCACCATCGCTCGCAGCCAGGCGGCCTTGACGTTGCCCTTCATGAGCACGCCGTAGTGGCGCGTAGTCGTAGGCCGATCCGAGGCCGCCGTAGATCTCCGAGGAGGCGAAGACGAAGCCGCGGCGCTTGCAGAGCGAGACGATCGTGTCCATCGTGACGGGCTTCTTGGCGGGCGTTTCGCTCATGGCTCGCAGCCTACTGGTCGATCTCCGCCGCCCCGCCGCCGGTCACCTGACGCAGGGCCTGGCACGCACGCCCCGCGCGCCAGTCGTGCGTCAGGACGACCTGGCGGATCCACTTCGGGAGCTTGCCGTCGGCGGGCACGATCAGCGCGCCGACCTCGCACTTGTCGATCTCGTTGCCCTCGCCGATCGCGCGGGCGGGGATGAACGAGCTGCGCGGGCGATCCCAGGCGAGCGCGAGCTGGCCCTGCCACTGGCGCGGCAGCGCGATGTAGCCGGCCGGCTGCTCGCGCTCGAGCGCGGGCGCGACGACCTGCTCGAGCGAGCGCGCCTCGCGGCCCTGGTCGCGCACGTCGCGCACCGCGCCGGCGAGCCACGGCGCGGCGGCGATCGGGACGGCGGCGACCGCGACGATCGCGAGCGAGCCGCGCACGGCGCCGGAGTTGTGCTCGGCCAGCGCCACGGCCGCCCCGGCGGCGGCGAACACGGCGAGCGCGGTGAGCATCCGCCCGACGTCGTCGGCCGAGATCTGGCCGCGCACGACGACCGTCAGCAGCGCGAGGATCAGCGCGACCGGGAAGACGATGGCGGCGTCGAACGGCCGCCGGCGCGACGCCCGACCCCGAGCGCGGCGACCGCGAGCAGCGCGACCGGCCAGGTCGAGACGTCGCCGACGCGCTCGAAGATCGCGTCCGGGAGTCCCGCGAGGTCGAGCAGCGGCGGCTGGAAGCGCGCGTTGTAGGCGTCGACGATGTTGCTCGACCACCACCAGTCGCCCGTGAACGCGCTGTCGAGGCTGATCCAGAGCGCCGGCGGGGCGACCGCCGCGACGATCGCGAGGATGCGCGCCTGCGAGCGCGGCCGTGCGCCAGCCGAGCACCGCGTTGATGATCGCGAGCCCCCAGGCCTCGGGGCGCAGCGTGCCCGCGAGCCCGAGCGAGACGGCGCACGCGCGCGTCCCCATGCCCGATGCGGCCGCGGCCACGACGAGCGCCGCGTAGGTGACGTTCGAGTCGCCGAGCGGCCCGCCGCGCCAGAGCACGGGCAGGCAGAGCGCGAAGAGCGCGGCGAGCGGGGCCGCCGGATAGGTGCCGACCCGGCGCGCCAGCGCGGCCGCGGCCGCGGCGCAGGCGAAGGCGCCCGCGAGCGACGTCCACTCGACGACGAAGGTCGCCGCGCCGAGCTTCGTGCCGAGCGCGGCCACCCCCTGCGCGAACGGCTTGGGCACCGTGTAGTCGAACGGCGAGTGCCCGGTCGTGCCGTGGCGCACGGCGTCGCGCGCCCACACGAGGTGCGAGTAGGCGTCGCTGCCGAGCGGCTCGCCGGCGAGCACGCGCACGAGCACCGTCGCCAGCGTCGCGGCGGCGGCGACGAGGACGAGCTGCCCGAAGCGGCTCACCGAGTCAGCGCCAGCGAGCGCAGGCGGAAGCCGCCGTGCTCGGCGTTCAGGTCGGAGGCGCAGCGGGCCACGGTCGCGGCCACCTGCGGCGTCAGCCCGGGCAGCTCGGCGAGCGGCGAGCGCAGCAGCCCGGCGAGCGCCTCGAGCGCTCCCGGCGGGAGCGCGAGCGAGCCGGGGCAGCGCCCGCACACGGCGCCGCCGGCAGCCGCCGAGAAGCGCACGAGCGGCACGTCCTCGGCGCCGCACGACGCGCACGCAGCGAGCCGCGGCGCGAAGCCCGCGAGGCCGTGGAGCTTGAGCTGGAAGGCGAGCAGGAGCGGGTCGAGCGCGACGTCGCCCGGCGCGGCGTCGTAGCCGTCGAGCACCTCGAGCAGGCGGCAGAGCGCGGCGAACACGCGCGGCGAGGGGTCGCCCTCGGCGAACATCTGCAGCAGCGCCTCGCCGCTCGCGCTCGCGATGCGGGCGCGCTCGGGCTGCTCGCGCACCTCGTGATGGGTGGCGACCGTGTCGACGTGCGAGATGGTGTGCAGCTCGCCCCGCCCCTCGTGCAGGACGAGCGCGACGTGGCTGAACGGCTCGAGCCGGGCGCCCACGCGCGAGCGGGTGCGGCGCACGCCCTTTGCGACCGCGCCGACGCGCCCGCGAGCGGGCGTGTAGAGGTGCAGGACGCGGTCGGCCTCGCCCAAACGCATGGAGCGCAGCACCACCGCCTCGGTCTTGTAGGAGCCGTGCATCCGCGGCGCCCAGGGTAGTTGATGGGCCGCAGCCGCAGCGCTCCGCAGAACCGTCTCGGGAATGCCCGGCCGGTCAGGTACGTTTCCCATGCCAATGACACTCGTAACCGTATATTCGACGACCTGGTGCCCTTGGTGCGATCGCGCCAAGGCGCTCTTGAAGACGCGCGGAATCGCGTACGACGACGTCAACATCGAGACGCAGCCGGACTTCCGGCAGAAGCTCGTCGATCTGACGGGCGGCTACACCGTCCCGCAGATCGTGATCGGCGAGCACGCCGATCGGCGGCTTCCAGCAGCTCCGCGCGCTCGACTCGAGCGGCGAGCTCGCCAGGCTCGTCGCGGCCTAGAGCCGCCTCAGAAGCGCTGGCAGCGGGGGCAGTACGCCGTGCCACGCTGGGCGACCACGGTGCGCCGCAGCGGCGTGCCGCAGGCGACGCACGGCTCCCCGCCGCGCCCGTAGGCGACGAGGCGCTCCTGCGCCGATCCGTAGCCGCCGTCGGGCGTGCGGAAGTCGCGGATCGACGAGCCCTGCGCCTCGATCGCCGTCTCGAGCGCGGCGACGACGGCGGCGTGCAGGCGCGCGATGCGCGCCCGCGAGAGGCGGCCGGCGGGTGACGCCGGGTGGATCCTGGCCGCGAACAGCGCCTCGTCCGCATAGATGTTGCCGACGCCGGCGACGACTCGCTGGTCGAGCAGCGCGGCCTTGACCGGGGCCTTGCGCCCGCTGAGCGAGCGCGCGAGGTCGGCGGGCTTCCAGTCGCCCAGCGGCTCGGGGCCGAGCTTGCCCGCGAGCAGCGCCTCGGCGCCGTCCTCGGCCACGCGCCAGGTGCCGAAGCGGCGCGCGTCCGTGTAGGCGAGGTACGAGCCGTCGTCGAGCAGCGCACGGGCGCGCAGGAAGCGCGGATCGCCCTCCGGCGGGGCGGCGAGCCACAGCAGGTTGCCCGTCATGCGCAGGTGCACGAGCAGCGCGGCGCCGTCGTCGAGCTCGGCGATCAGGTACTTGCCGCGGCGGCCGAGCGTCTCGATGCGCACGCCCTGCAGCCGCGCCGCCACGACCTCGGGGGGCTCGGGGTCGGTCAGCCGGAAGTCGAGGATCTCGACCTCCGCGAGCGTGCGGCCCGCGAGCTGCGGCAGCAGCCGGCGGCGCACCGTCTCGACCTCGGGCAGCTCGGGCATCAGCCGATCGTCTCGAGCAGGAGCGCGGGTCGCTCGATCGGGCCGTCGGCGATCTCGTAGGCCGCGAGCAGCTCGGCCGCGGCGCGCTCGGCGGCGGCCTGATCGCGCGCGTGCACGTGGGCGAGCGGCTCGCCGCGCTCGACGGCGTCGCCCGGCTTGGCGTGCACGACGACGCCGACGGCGTGGTCGATCGCATCCTCCTTGCGCTCGCGGCCCGCGCCGAGCCGCATCGCCGCGCGGCCGACGGCGAGCGCCCCGCAGCGCGCGATCGACGCCCGCGCGCGGCGCGGGCACCGCGAGCGAGACCGGCGCCATCTCGAGCACCTCCCAGGGTCGCTCGGCCAGCCGCGGATCGCCGCCCTGGGCCTCGAGCAGCTGCTCGAGGGCGCGCAGACCGGCGCCCGTCGCGACCGCCTCCTCGGCGAGCCGTCGGCCCTCGTAGAGGTCGACGCCGAGATCGGAGAGCACGGCCATGCGCGCGGCCGAGCCGAGCACGAGCTCGCGGAAGTCGAGCGGGCCGCGGCCCGCCAGCATCTCGCAGGCCTCCGCGACCTCGAGCGCGTTGCCGACCGCCGACCCGAGCGGCGCGTCCATCGCCGTCAGCTCGCACACGGTCGGGCGGCCGGCGCGCACGCCGATGTCGCGCATGCGCACGGCCAGCTCGCGCGCCGAGTCCAGGTCGGGCATGAACGCGCCCTCCCCCACCTTGACGTCGAGCAGGATCGCGTCGGCCCCCGCTGCGAGCTTCTTCGACATCACCGAGGCGGCGATCAGCCCGGGCGCAGGCACGGTGCCCGTGATGTCGCGCAGCGCGTAGAGCAGGCGGTCGGCGGGCACGAGGTCGTCGGTCTGCGCCGCCAGCGCGCAGCCGATGCGCGCCACCTGCGCGACGAGCTCCGCGACGCTCAGCCCGACGCGGAAGCCGGGGATCGCCTCGAGCTTGTCGAGCGTGCCGCCCGTGTGCGCGAGCCCGCGGCCCGAGAGCTTCGCGACCGGCATGCCCATCGCCGCGGCGAGCGGCGCGAGCGCGATCGTCGTCTTGTCGCCCACGCCGCCGGTCGAGTGCTTGTCGACGACCGTGCGGCCGAGCGACGGAGAGGTCGATCGTCGCGCCGGAGGCGACCATCGTCTGCGTCAGCTCGTGCGTCTCGGCGTCGCTCAGGCCGCGCAGGACGACCGCCATCGCCCACGCGCTCATCTGCTCCGGCGCCACGCGCCCGGCCACGTAGCCGTCGAGCAGCCAGGCGATCTCGCCCGGCGCGTGCTCGGCGCCGTCGCGCTTGCGCTCGATCAGCTCGACCGCTCTCACGCGAGGTCGATCGGCGTGCCCGGCAGGCCGTCGCCCGCGCGGGCGCCGAGCCACGCCGCCGCGGTCGCGCCGACGTCGGCGAACTCGCCGTCGTGGCGCCCGCCCGGCGCCTGCCCCGGCACGTGCGCGACGAGCAGCGCGTGCTCGCGCGAGTGGTCGGTCGAGGGCGTGGTCGGGTCGCAGCCGTGATCCGAGGTCAGGATCAGGAGGTCGTCCGGCCCGAGCGCCGCGAGCAGGTCGGGGAGCGCGGCGTCGATCTCCTGCAGGCAGCGGTGGAAGCCCTCCGGGTCGTTGCGGTGCCCGTAGGTCATGTCGGTCTCGACGAGGTTGACGAAGACGAGGCCCTCGGCGCCCTCCCGCGGCGAGCGCGATCGTGCGCGCGAGGCCGTCGGCGTTCGAGCGCGTCGGGTTGGAGTCGTCGACGTCGCAGCCGGCGAAGATGTCGGCGATCTTGCCGACGCCCGTGACGCGCGCGCCGGCGTCGCGGATGCGCGAGAGGTAGTTCGGCCGCGCCGGCTCGAGCGAGAAGTCGTGCCGGTTGGGGGTGCGGCGGTAGACGCCGGGCTCGCCCTCGAAGGGCCGCGCGATCACGCGCGCGACGGCGTGCTCGCCCGTCAGGAGGCCACGCGCGGTGCGGCAGGCGGCGTACAGCTCCTCGAGCGGGACGGTCGTCTCGTGCGCCGCGATCTGGAAGACCGAGTCGGCCGACGTGTAGACGATCCACTTCCCCGTGCGCTGGTGCTCCTCGCCGAGGCGCTCGATGATCTCGGTGCCGGAGGCGGCGACGTTGCCGATCACGCCGCGCCCGGTCGCCTCCGCGAAGGCCGCGATCAGGTCTTGCGGGAAAGCCGTCGGGGTAGGTCGGGAAGGCGCGCTCGGTGAGCACGCCGACGAGCTCCCAGTGGCCGACGGTCGTGTCCTTGCCGAGCGAGCGCTCGCGCAGGCGGCCCGCGACCGACGGGCGCCGAGGCGAGCGGCGGGCAGCCGGCGAGCGGCAGCACGTTGCCGAGGCCGAGCGCCTGCAGGTTCGGGAGATCCAGGCCGCCGACCGCGTCGGCGACGTGGCCGAGCGTGTTCGAGCCCTCGTCGCCGAAGTCGGCGGCGTCCGGCAGCGCGCCCGCGCCGACCGCGTCGAGTACCACGATGAACGCGCGCCGGCCCACGCGAGGAGCCTACCCCTGGAGGCGCGCACGTGGGTGCGCGCCGTCGAACGCCGTGCGCAGCGCCCCGTCGCCGAGGTGCGTGTAGATCTCCGTGGTCGCGACCGACGCGTGCCCGAGCAGCTCCTGGACGACGCGCAGGTCGGCCCCGCGCTCGAGCAGGTGCGTCGCGAACGAGTGCCGCAGGACGTGCGGCGTGACGGCCTGCTCGATGCCGACGGCGGCCGCGTGGTTGCGCACGAGGCGGAAGACGCCCTGGCGCGAGATGCGCCGTCCGCGCACGTTGAGCAGGAAGGCCGAGGCCTCCTGGCTCTTGCCGAGCAGCGGCCGCCCGCGAGCGAGGTAGCGCAGCGCGGCCTCGGTGGCGAGGCGGCCGATCGGGACGATGCGCTGGCGTCCGCCCTTGCCCTCCACGCGCACGATGCCGCGCTCGAGATCGAGGTCGCCGGGCCGCAGCCCGGTCAGCTCGGAGACGCGCAGGCCGCCGCCGTAGAGCAGCTCGAGCGCCGCGCGGTCACGCAGCCCGAGCGGCGTGGCGTCCGGATGCTCGACGAGCCGTTCGCACTGCTCGGCCGAGAGCACGCGCGGAAGGCGCTTGGGCAGGCGTGGCAGGGCGACGATGGCGCGGACGTCCGTCGGGCGCGCGCCGATGCGGCCCCGGTGGCGCAGGAGCGAGCGGGCGGCGGCGAGCCGGCGACGGCGCGTGGCGGGCGCGAGGCCGGCCGCCTCGAGCGAGCCGGCGAAGGCCTCGAGGTCGTCGGCGGAGGCGTCGTCGACGCCCACTCCGCGCTCGCGCAGGAATGCACCGAGCTGCGCGAGGTCGCCGCGATAGGCGGCGACGGTGTGGCGCGAGGCGCCGCGCTCGAGCGCCATGTGCGTGAGGAAATCGGCGACGGGATCCACCGCGGATCCTTCGCGGGACGGCGCCGGTACCCTCCCGTGGATGCAGGTCGCGGCTTGAGTGGCATCACCCTCCGGCGTGCACGCACGCCCGACGTGCGCGCGATCCACGACCTCATCGAGGTGTACGCGGCCGACCGCATCCTGCTCGCCAAGGAGCGCGTGCAGCTGTACGAGGACATCCAGGATTTCTGGGTCGCGGATCAGGCCGGTCGCGTCGTCGGCTGCGGCGCGGTGCACCCGCTGTGGGAGGACATCGCCGAGATCCGCACGGTCGCGGTCGACCCCTCGGCGCGCGGCAGCGGCGTCGGCCGCCTGCTCGTCGAGCGCCTGATCGCGACCGTCCGCGAGCTCGGCATCGCGCGCGTCTTCGTGCTCACGTTCGAGCGCGACTTCTTCTCGTCCTTCGGCTTCCGCGAGATCGAAGGCACGCCCGTCACCGCCGAGGTCTACGCCGAGCTGCGCAGCTCGTTCGACGAGGGCGTCGCCGAGTTCCTCGACCTCGAGCGCGTCAAGCCGAACACGCTCGGCAACCACCGCATGCTGCTCGACCTGAATCACTCGTGAGCGCCGGCTCAGATCGTGGTGCCCTCGTCCGCCCGGGACGCCAGGTCGAGGTGGTAGATGTTGAGCGGATCGTCGCCCTCGCCGACGATCAGGAAGCCCGTGACGCGCGCGTAGCGGCCCGTGCCCCCGACGACGGTGAGGCGCGCGGCCGGCCGGTCGAAGCGCTGCACGCCCTGGAAGCGGATGCGCCCGCCCGGGAGCGTCGCGATACCCACGACGCGTCCGGCCAGCTTGCTCGTGAAGGTCACCAGAACGCTGTCGCCGCCCACGAGCGCGCCCGCCTGTCTGCCGAACTGCGGCCGCACGTTGAGCAGCCGGTCGCGGATCAGGATGCGGTCGCCCTTGCTCGGCCCCTGCGGCGGTGCGTCGGACGGCAGCGAGCCGGTCTGCACCGACCGCACGGTGATCACGAGGTCGACGCCGGGCGTCGGGCCGGCGGGCGCGGCGGCGCTCGCGCCGGCAGTGCCCGCGAGCATCAGCGCGAGCGCGGCGGGGAGCATGCGCAGGCGAGACATCGAGGGCACCCTATCCGCAGCCGCCTGCAACCGAATGCCCCGGATCGGGCCGTGCATCGCGGCCATACCGTGCAATTGGGGCCAGGCCCCAATTGCACGGCTCGCTCGACCGGCGCGCCGTCCACGATCTCCGAGAGCGGATGTACGGGTGGCCGAGGTCGCACGCCACCGGCTCGTACGTCACCTTGCCGGCCATCACGTTGACGCCGCGCGCCAGCACGTGGTCGCTGAGCGCGACGTCTTCTCGTCCTTCGGCGTCCGCGAGATCGGCGGCACGCCCGTCACCCCCCAGGCCGACGCCGAGCTGCGCAGCTCGTTCGACGAGGGCGTCGCCGCCCTGGCCGCTGCCGCGAGCCGTCCGACGGCGCGCCCGCGGCCATGCCGTGCAATTGGGGCCAGGCCCCAATTGCACGGCTCGCTAGACCGGCGCGCCGTCCACGATCTCCGAGAGCGGGATGAACGGGTGGCCGAGGTCGCGCGCCACCGGCTCGTACGTCACCTTGCCGGCCATCACGTTGACGCCGCGCGCCAGCACGCGGTCGCTGCGCACCGCGCCCTCGAGCCCCTTGCCCGCGATCGCCTCGACGTACGGCAGGGTGGCGTTCGTGAGCGCGCGCGTCGAGGTCATCGGCACGGCGCCGGGCATGTTCGCGACGCAGTAGTGGACGATGCCGTCGACCTCGTAGGTCGGCTCGAGGTGCGTCGTCGGCCGCGAGGTCTCGAAGCAGCCGCCCTGATCGATCGCGACGTCGACGAGCACCGAGCCCGGCTTCATCAGGCTGAGCATGGCGCGCGTCACGAGCTTCGGCGCGCGCGCACCGTGCACGAGCACCGCGCCGATCACGAGATCGGCCTCGCTGATGACCTCCTCGACCTGCTGCGTCGTCGACATCGCGACGGTCGCGCGCCCGTCGAGCATCGGGTCGAGCTCGCGCATGCGGTCGATCGAGCGGTCGAGCACCCAGACGTCGGCCTGCATGCCGACCGCGATCAGCGCGGCGTTGTAGCCGACGATGCCGCCGCCGAGCACGGCGACCTTGCCGGGCGGCACGCCGGCGACGCCGCCGAGCAGCACGCCGCGGCCGCCGTGCGCCTTCTCGAGCGCGTGCGCGCCCATCTGCGGCGCGAGCCGCCCCGCGACCTCGCTCATCGGAGCGAGCAGCGGCAGGCGGTGATCGTCGGTCTCGACCGTCTCGTAGGCGACGCAGGTCGCGCCCGAGTCGATCAGCGCCTGCGCGAGCACCGGCGCGGGCGCCAGGTGGAGGTAGGTGAAGAGCACGAGGCCCGGGCGCAGCTGCGGATACTCGGCCGCGAGCGGCTCCTTGACCTTGAGCAGCAGCTCGCTGCCCGCCCAGACGTCGTCGACGCGGGCGAGCGTGGCGCCCGCTGAGACGTAGGCGTCGTCGAGGAAGCCCGAGCCGACCCCGGCGCCCGACTCGACCGTGACCTCGTGGCCGCGGACGACGAGCTCGCGGGCACCCGCCGGAGTCAGCGCGACACGCGCCTCCTGGGGCTTGATCTCCTTGACCACACCGATCTTCACGCCTACCCCCGGGTCGGAATTCCGACCCAGTCTAGTCCCGCGTCAGACGACGCTGCGCGCACCCTCGACGAGCGCGAGCGTGACCTCGACCATCGCCTCGACGTCGGCCACCGAGATGCGCTCGTCGGGCGTGTGGATCAGCTCCATGCCGTTGCCGATGTTGAGGCACGGGATGCCGCGCTCGTTGAAGAGATGCGAGTCGGCGCCGCCGCCGGTCGCGAGCAGGCTCGGCGTGAAGCCGCAGCGCTCGAGCGCGGCCCAGGCGACCTGGACGACGGGATCGGCGCGCCGCAGCTTGTAGGCGCGGTACTCCTGCGTCACGACCGTCTCGAGCTCGCACTCGGCGGCGTTCGCCGCGTGGGCGAGCGCGTCGAGCATCAGCTGGCTCTCCCGCAGCGCGCGCTCGTGATCGCGCGAGCGCACCTCGAGGCGGATGTCGCAGCGGTCGGCGACGATGTTGCGCACGACGCCGCCGTTGATCGTGCCGACGTTGGCGGTCGTCTCGTCGTCGAGGCGGCCGAAGCGCATCTCGGCGAGCGCGTGCGCGGCCGCCGCGATCGCGTTGCGGCCCTCCTCGGGCGCGATGCCGGCATGCGCCGAGCGGCCGAGGAAGGTCGCGTCGATCGAGTACTGCGACGGGCACGACGTCACGAGGCCGCCGATCGCGCACGCGTGGTCGTAGACGTAGCCGAAGCGCGCCCGGAGCTGCGAGGTGTCGAGCGCCTTGACGCCCTGCAGGCCGGTCTCCTCCTGGACGCTCAGGATCAGCTCGATGCCCGCGTGCGGGCGGTTCTCGGCGATGATCCGGCGCACCCCCTCGAGCATCGAGGCGACCGCGGCCTTGTTGTCGCCGCCGAGGATCGTGTTCAGCCGGTTCGTGACGATGCCGTCGCTGACGACGGGCTCGATGCCGATGCCCGGCGTGGGCTCGACGGTGTCGACGTGCGAGCACAGCAGGATCGGCGCGCCCGTCTCGCCGGGCGTCGCCGGGATGCGCACGATCACGTTGCCGGCCTCGTCGCCCGGCTTCGGCGGCGCGTCCTCGTGCGGCTCCAGCCCGAGATCGCGCAGGTACGCGATGCAGACGTCCATGACCGTCCGCTCGCGCCGCGACGGGCTCGTGATCGCCGCCAGCTCGAGGAACAGGCCGAGGGCCCCGTCGGCCCCGACCGCGCTCACGCCGTGCGCTCGCCCCCGGCGCGCACCCCGATCGCGGCTCCGACGAACTCGCGGAACAGCGGGTGCGGCCGCGTCGGGCGCGACTTGAACTCGGGATGGAACTGCGAGGCGCAGAACCACGGGTGGTCGGGCAGCTCGACGACCTCGACGAGATCCTTGGCGGCGAACTTGCCCGAGACGCGCAGGCCGGCGGCCTCGAGCCGCGGCCGCAGGTGGTTGTTGACCTCGTAGCGGTGGCGGTGGCGCTCGTAGACGAGCGTCTCGCCGTAGGCGTCGTGCGCGTGCGTGCCGCTGCGCAGCTCGACGGGCTCGGCACCGAGGCGCATCGTGCCGCCCATGTCCTCCACGTCCTGCTGCTCGGGGAGCAGCGCGACGACCGGATAGAGCGTGTCCGGGTCGAACTCGGTGGAGTTCGCGCCGTGCATGCCGACGACGTTGCGTGCGAACTCGACGACGGCGCACTGCATGCCGAGGCAGATGCCGAGGAACGGCGTGCCCGACTCGCGGGCGTACTGCACGGCCGCGACCTTGCCCTCGATCGCGCGCGGCCCGAAGCCGCCGGGGATGAGGATGCCGTCCACCCCGCGCAGCTGCGATTCGGCCTCGTCGGGGCCGAGCTGCTCGGCGTCGACCCACTCGATCTCGAGGTGCGAGCCGTGGTGGATCGCGCTGTGCTTGAGCGCCTCGACGACCGACAGGTAGGCGTCCTGGAGCTGCACGTACTTGCCGACGATCGCGATGCGCACGGAGCCCTCGAGCTCGTCGATGCTGCGGCAGAGCTCCTCCCACTCGTCCATGCGGCTCGGGTCGACGGGCAGGCCGAAGTGCTCGAGCACGAGCTCGTCGAGCTTCTGCTCGCGCAGCCGCAGCGGCACGGTGTAGAGGTGCGGCACGTCCTCGGCGGCGATCACGGCGCGCTCGTCGAGGTCGGCGAAGAGGGCGATCTTGGCGCGCAGCTCGCGCGGCAGCGGGCTCGACGAGCGCGCGACGACGACATCGGGCGAGATACCGATGCGGCGCAGCTCGTTGACCGAGTGCTGGGTGGGCTTCGTCTTGAGCTCGCCGGCCGCCTCGATCATCGGCACCAGCGTGACGTGCAGGTAGAGCACGTTGTCGCGGCCGAGCTGGGTGCGCAGCTGGCGGATCGCCTCGAGGAACGGGAGGCTCTCGATGTCGCCGACGGTGCCGCCGATCTCGACGAGCACGATGTCGACGGCGCTCGACGACGAGACGCGCAGGATGCGGTTCTTGATCTCGTCGGTGATGTGCGGGATCACCTGGACGGTCGAGCCGAGGTACTCGCCCTTGCGCTCGCGGCGGATCACGGTGTTGTAGACGCTGCCGGCCGTCGAGTTCGAGGCGCGCGAGGTGTTCTCGTCGATGAAGCGCTCGTAGTGGCCGAGGTCGAGATCGGTCTCGGCGCCGTCCTCCGTGACGAAGACCTCACCGTGCTGGTACGGCGACATCGTCCCGGGGTCGACGTTCATGTACGGGTCGAGCTTCTGCACGCCGACCTTGAGGCCGCGCGCCTTCAGCAGCGTGCCCAGGGAGGCGGCGGTGATGCCCTTGCCGAGCGAGGAGACCACTCCGCCCGTGATGAAGATGTACTTGGCGGATTTCGACTCCAACTCGTCCTCCCGACGACCCCTCTTGCCAGACCCCGCGAAGCATCCTAGATGCTCGATCGGCGGGACTGAAGGAGACGGTGTAAGGGTGGGCTTGAGGGTGGGTCCCAAGCGTGCGGGCGGTGACTCCGCTCGCCCTCGCGCCCGTCCTGATCGCCGTCTTCGCGCATGCCGGCTGGAACGCCGTGTCCAAGCGCGCACCCGGGGGCGCGGACTTCGTGTGGGCGTACACGCTCGCCGGATCCGTGGTGCTGTTCCCCGTCGCAGCCGCCGGAGTCTGGCTCGACGGCGACGGCCGCGTCTCGCTCGCGATCGTGCTCATGGGCATCGCCGGCGGCGCGGCGCACACCGTCTGCCTCGCGCTCGGCTGACTACCGCAGGCGGACGTCGAAGCCGAGCGCGCCCGCACACGACTCCTTCGCAGCCCGGCTGCGCGCGTGCACGCTGACGTGGCCGATGTTGCCGTGCACCTGCAGCGAGAGGTAGATCTCGGGCCGGCGCGCGTTGTCGTCGACGACGAACGAGACGTTCGTCGCCCCGTCGGCGGGCAGGTAGATGCGCGAGTAGGTCGTCGGGCGGCCGCCGCGAGGCGCCGAAGGACAGCGTCGGCGCGCTGCTCCTGTGGGTGCTGCGGTTCTGGCAGGCAACGGGCATGCGCACCTGGAGCTTCGTGATCTGCGTGCCGCCGACGACGAAGCTGAGCGCGCCATGCGTGCCCACGGCGACGTAGCGGCCGTTCTGGAAGACCTGCGGCCGCGGCGCCGCAGTCGCGCTCGCGACGGCGACCGTGGCGAGCAGGAGGACGGCGAGCAGGCCGCTGCGGAGGCTGCGCATAGGACCGCCATCGGTCGGCGCGCCGCGCTGGGCATCCCTCGATCGGGTCAGACGCCGTGCGCGGCGCCGCGCAGGCTGACCGCGAGCGCGCGCGCATCCGTGTCGCCGGCATCGGCGCCGAGCATGCGCACGAGCTCCTCGAGCGCCTCGTCGGGCGCGAGCTCGGCGACGTGCGCCTCGCTCGTCGCGCCCTGGGTCTTCTCGACCAGGAAGTGGCGATCGGCGGCCGCCGCGATCTGCGGCAGGTGCGTGATGCAGAGCACCTGCGCGGTCGCCGCGAGCTCGCGCAGCTTGTCGGTCAGCACGCGCGCCGTGCGGCCGCCGATCCCGGCGTCGACCTCGTCGAAGACGAGCATCTCGGTCGCCCCGCCGTCGCGCGCCGCGAGCCGCACGGCGAGCGCGATGCGCGAGAGCTCGCCGCCCGAGGCGACGCTGCCGAGCGGCCCGGCGGGCAGGCCGGGGTTGGCGGCCAGGCGCAGCTCGACGGCGTCGCGGCCGCGCGCGCCGAGCGGCGCGTCGGCGACCTCGACCTCGAGCCGCGCGCCGTCCATGCCCATGTCGGCGAGGTGGCCCTCGACGCCCTTCGCGAAGGGCTTGGCGGCCTTCCCGCGGCGCGTGCGCAGCGCGGCGGCGATGCGGTCGGCGGCCTTCTCGGCGCTCGCCACCTCGCCGGCGGCGCGGGCGATGCGCTCGTCGGCGCGCTCGCCCTCGGAGAGCTCGGCCGCGGCGGCCTCGGCGCGCGGGCGCAGCTCGGCGGCCTCGTCGACGCCGCCGAAGCGGCGGCGCAGCTCGGCGAGCTGCTCGAGCCGCAGCTCGATCGAGTCGAGCACCGCGGGATCGGCCTCGAGTCCCGTCAGATACGAGCGCAGCTCGATCGAGGCCTCGCGCAGCTCCTCGGCGATGCGCGCGAGCTCGTCGCCCGGGCCGGCCAGCGCCGCATCGTGCTCGCGCACGCGGGCCAGCGCGTGGGCGGCCTCGCCGGACAGCGTCACGGCTCCCGGCCCCTCCTCGGGGTTGAGCAGGTCGGCGGCCTCCTGCGCGGCCTCGCGCAGGATGTCGAGATGGCGCAGGCGGCTGCGCTCGCGGGCCAGGTCGTCCTCCTCGCCCGGCTGCGGATCGACCTCCTCGACGGCATCGGCGAGCGCGCGCAGCTCGGCCAGGCGGCCCTGCTCGTCGGCGGCGCCGGCCTCGGCGCTCGGCGAGCGCCTTGCGCGCGGCCACGAGCGCCCGCCAGGCCGCAGCCCATGTCGGCACGCAGGGAGCCGAGCGCGTCGCCGCCCGAGGCGTCGAGCAGGTCGAGCTGCACCGCGGGGCGCACGAGCCGGCGCGCCTCGTGCTGCGAGACCATCTCGATCAGCGACTGGCCGATGCGCTCGAGGTCGTCGCGCGTGCAGCTGCGGCCGTAGAGCAGCGCGCGGGAGCGCCCCTCACGGCCGACGCGGCGGGCCACGGTCACGCCCTCGGCGCCCTCGGGCGCGAGCTCGCTCAGCTCCTCGGGCAGCTCGGCGTCCGAGAACGTCGCCTCGACGTAGGCCTCGGAGGCCGCGGGGCCGACGAGCGACGCATCGGCGCGCCCGCCCAGCAGCAGGCCGACGGCCTCGGCGAGGATCGTCTTGCCGGCGCCGGTCTCGCCCGTCAGCACGTTCAGCCCGGGATGCAGGTTGAGCCGCGCGGAGCGCACGAGCACGAGGTTCTCGACGACGAGCTCCTCGAGCATCAGACGGTGAACGCGTCGCGGTAGCGCTGCAGGAAGGCGACCTCGGGCAGCAGCCCGAGCGCGGTGCGCTCGGGTGCCGAGCGAGATGCTCACGGACTCCCCCGGGGCGAGCACGCGGTCGCTCTGGACGCCGTCGAGGATCACGCGCACGGTCAGCTCGCGGGCGCGGTTCGTGACCTCGACGCACGACGCCGCGCGGCAGCACGAGCGGGCGCGCGGTCAGCGTGTGCGGCGCGACGAACGTGACGCCGAGCGCCTCGACGCCCCAGTCGAGCACCGGCCCGCCGGCGGAGAGCCCGTACCCGGTCGAGCCGGCCGGCGTGCAGACGATCACGGCGTCGCAGGCGAGCTCGCCGAGATCGACGCCGTCGACGTTCCAGCCGAGCCGTGCGATCCGGCCCTGGACGTCGCTCGCGACGACCACGTCGTTGACGGCGAAGCCGGCGCGCTCTCCCCCGCGCTCGACCTGCACGGTCGCGAGCTGGACGACGCGCAGCTCGCCGGCGAGCGCGCGCCGCACGGCGGTGTCGAGGTCGTCGGGCTCGGCAGTGGTGAGGAAGCCGACGCGGCCGTAGTTGACGCCGAAGACGGGCACGCCGCGCCCGGTCACCTGCTGCAGCGCGCGCAGCACGGAGCCGTCGCCGCCGAGCACGATCACGAGGTCGGCGTCCGTGATCGGCCTCCTCCGGCAGCAGCTCGACGCCCGCCTCGGCGGCGAGCTCGGCGACGCGGCTCGCAGCGTCGCCGGCGCTCCGGCGGGCCTGCAGCGCGACGCGGCGCACGGTCGAGGCGCTCAGGCGACGGCATCGCGCAGCAGCGGCAGCGGGTCGGCGGGGGCGCTGCGCTGCGTCCGGGTGGTCGGCGGAGACGACGTGCAGGAAGAACTCGCGGTTGCCGGCAGGGCCGGGGTGTCCGGTCTCGCAGGCGCCGAGCACGACGCCGCCCGCATCCGTGGCGGCACCGGCGACGCGCTCGAGCACCGCGGCGTGGATCTGGGCGTCGCGCACGACGCCCTTGCGCACGTCGTCCTTGCCGGCCTCGAACTGCGGCTTGACCATCGGCAGCAGGCGGTACGGCCGCGCGAGCAGCTCGACGAGCGGCGGCAGCACGAGCGCGAGCGAGATGAACGAGACGTCGACGACGGCCAGCGCGGCCGACGGGCCGGGGAGGTCGCCGGGCGCCAGGAGGCGGGCGTTGACGCCCTCCAGCACGGTCACGCGGTCGTCGGCGCGGAGACGCTGGTGCAGCTGGCCGCGGCCGACGTCGAGCGCCGTCACGTGCGCCGCACCGCGTTGCAGAAGGCAGTCGGTGAAGCCGCCGGTGGAGGCGCCGACGTCGACGCACGCGAGCCCGGCGACGTCGATGCCGAAGGCGTCGAGCGCGGTCGCCAGCTTGTCGCCGCCGCGCGAGACGAACGCCGGCCCCTGCTCGACCTCCAGCTCGGCGCGTCTGCGTGATCGCCGTGCCCGCCTTGGTCACGACACGGCCGTCCACGCGCACGCGGCCGGCCATCACGAGCGCCTGCGCGCGGCTGCGGGTCTCGGCGAGCCCGCGCTCGTGGAGCAGCTGATCGAGTCGCGTCACGGCGTCATTGTCGGTCATGGGGCGGGCGGTGTGGGTGTCGCGGTGGTTCGGCCGGCGTTTTGGAGGCTGTCCTGGCACGTCTGGGCATGGTGTTCCCCGGGCTGGTCTGACCGGTTCGCGGATGGTATGGGTTCAGACGTCTCGTGCTGTTCGGCTGGAGAGCGGCGGGTTCGGGCGGGAGCGGGCTTGCCGATGGGCGGACGCTTGGTGAAGGCGTTGGCCCCGACCACCGCCCACCAGCCGCACGCACCAGCGGGCGAGGCCGTGCAATCGGGGCCAGGCCCCACTTGCACGCCAGAGGCCGTGCAATTGGGGCCTGGCCCCACTTGCACGCCGGGGGATCGCTCTCCCGACCGCGCGTTCAGGGCCAGGCCCCGGACGCGCGGCTAGCGATCCCTCGTGGCGACCAGGCTCACGAGCGCCTCGAGCGGCGCATGCGCCGGCTCTGGCAGCTCCCCCAGGAGCTGGCGGGCCTCGGCCTCACTTGCGTCGGCTCGCTCGCGCGCGCCGGCCAGGCCGAGCTCGCTTGCGAAGGTGCGGCGGCCCCTGCGGGCATCCGCGCCGGCCTGCTTGCCGAGGGTCTCGTCGCTGCCGGTCTCGTCGAGGACGTCGTCCACGATCTGGAACAGGAGACCGAGCTCGGCGCCGAACGCCCGCGCCGTCGCCACACCGCGCTGATCGGCTCCGGCCACGATCGCCCCACAGGCCGCGGACGCAGCCCAGCAGCGCGCCGGTCTTGAGGCGCGACGTGCGCTCGAGGCCGTCAGCATCGATGTCCTCATGGGGGCGCACGTCGCGATACTGGCCGCCGATCATGCCGCAGCAGGCCGACGGCCGCGACGAGCTCGCTGAGGGCAGCGACGCGGCGGGCAGCGTCCGGACCGGGCTGGTGATCGCACACGAGCGCGAAGGCGTGATTCAGCAGCGCATCGCCCGCGAGCACCGCGATGTCCTCGCCATAGACGACGTGCGCGGTGGGCCGCCCTCGCCTCAGCGCGTCGTCGTCGAGCGCCGGGAGGTCGTCGTGCACCAGCGAGAAGGTGTGCACCAGCTCGAGCGCCAGCGCGGTCGGCAGCGCATCGCCGACCCGGCTGCCGAAGCCCTCCGCGACCGCCAGGCAGAGCACCGGACGCACGCGCTTGCCGCCGGCCAGGAGCGAGTAGCGCATCGCCCCGGCCAGCGGCGCGACATCGCCCGGGCTCACCGAAGTCGAGCGTCGTCAGCGCGGCCTCGACCTGCGCTCGCAGCCGCCCGAGCGCGGCCGCGCCGTCAGTCATCGACGCGTGCATCCCGCACGGCACGCCGCTGCCTCTCGAGCTCCTCGCCCGCCGCCAGGGCGAGCTCGTTGATCTCCGTCAGCGCCGCCACCGCCGCATCCGGATCGTCGGCGGCCTCCGCGAGCCGCGCCCGCGCCGAGTCGATGCGCGCGAGCAGGCTCGCGAGCGCCGGATTCGTGCTCACGCCGCCGCTCCCTCACCACGCGCGATCGAGCCGAGGACGCCGTTCACGAACGGCGCGGCCTCGGCACCGGCATAGCGCTTCGTGAGCTCGACGGCCTCGTCGATCACGATCGCCGCCGGCAGCTCGCCGCCGCGCAGCTCCCAGGTCGCGAGCCGCAGGATCGCGCGCTCGACCGCCCCCAGCCGCTCGGACGTCCAGCCGGCAGCGGCACCGTCGACGGCCGCGTCGATCGCGCTCTGGTCGGCGAGGATGCCCTCGACGGCCGCGCGCGTGTAGGACGGGACGTCCATGCCCGTGTCGGCGCGATAGCGCACGGCGAGCTCCTCGAGATCGGAGCCGGCCCGCACGTCGAGCTGATAGGTCAGCACGAAGGCCGCACGCCGCGCCTGGCGCCGGGAGACGGTGGGCGTCATCACGCGGACAGCGAGGATAGCCGCCCCGCCGCCTCTTCGAGATAGGCGGTCGTGTACACGCCGGAGCGGAAGAGCGGCTCGCTCGCGACCATCTCGCGGAACAGCGGCAGCGTGGTCGAGATGCCCTCGACCTCGAACTCGTCGAGCGCCTGCGCGGCGCGCGCCAGCGCCGTGGGCCGGTCGTCGTCGGAGACGATCAGCTTGGCGACGAGCGAGTCGTAGGTCGGCGGCACCGTGTAGCCCTCGTAGCCGTGGGTGTCGACGCGCACGCCGCGCCCGAGCGGCGGCCGGAAGCGCCGCAGCGGCCCCGGCGACGGCATGAAGCCGCGCGCCGGATCCTCCGCGTTGATGCGGAACTCGATCGCATGCCCGTGGGTCGGCGCGATGCCCTGGAGCGGCAGCGGCTCGCCCATCGCGAGACGCAGCTGCGAGCGCACGAGGTCGATGCCGCTGACCTCCTCGCTGACCGGGTGCTCGACCTGGAGGCGCGTGTTCATCTCCATGAAGTAGAACGACTGATCGCCGCCGACGAGGCACTCGATCGTGCCGGCGTTGCGGTAGCGCGTCGCCCGCACCGCGCCGAGCGCGGCCTCGTAGAGCTGCCCGCGCGCCTCGGCGTGCAGGAACGGCGACGGCGACTCCTCGAGCAGCTTCTGGTGGCGGCGCTGCACGCTGCACTCGCGCTCGCCGACGACGAGCGCGCCGCCCTCGCCGTCGCCGAGCACCTGCACCTCGATGTGGTGCGCGTCGACGACGATCTTCTCGAGGTAGAGCCCGCCGTCGCCGAACGCGGCCTCGGCCTCGGCCGTCGCCGTGCTGATACGCGTGCTCGAGCTCGGAGGCATCCGCCACGGGCCGCATGCCGCGCCCACCGCCGCCCGGAGGCGGCCTTCAGCAGCACCGGATAGCCGACCTCGCCGGCCACGCGCCGCGCCTCGTCGATGCCCGAGAGACGGCCGGGCGAGCCGGGGACGAGCGGCATGCCGGCGTCGCGCATCGCGCCCTTCGCGAGCGACTTGTCGCCGAGCACCTCCATCGACTCCGCGGTCGGGCCGATGAAGATCAGGTCGTTGTCCTCGCACGTCCGCACGAACGACGGGCTCTCCGAGAGGAAGCCGTAGCCGGGGTGCAGCGCATCGCAGCCGGTCGTCTCGGCGGCGCCGATCACGTTGCTGTGGTCGAGATAGCTCTCGCGCGCCGACGGCGGCCCGATGCAGACGGCGCGATCGGCGAGCTTGACCCAGGCGCCCTCGCGGTCGGCCGTCGAGTAGACGGCCACGGCCTCGAGCCCGAGCTCGTGGCACGCGCGGATCACGCGCACCGCGATCTCGCCGCGGTTGGCGACGAGGACTCGCTTCACAGGGGCGCGAGCTCGAACAGCGGCTGGCCGAACTCGACCGGCTGCGCGTCGTCCACGAGCACCTTGCGCACCGTGCCGGCGTGATCGCTCTTGAACTCGTTGAAGAGCTTCATGGCCTCGAGGATGCAGAGCGTCTGGCCCACCTCGACGCGGTCGCCCTCCTGCACGAAGGGATCCGAGTCGGGCGAGGACGAGCGGTAGAAGTTGCCGACCATCGGGCTCTCGACGAGCACGACGTCCGACGGCGGCGCCGCGGGCAGCTCGGGCGCGCCTCCGGCCGCGGGGGGTGCAACCAGGTACTGCGGCGCCTGCTGGCGGACCGACTCGCGACGGCGCACCGTGATCCGCACGCCGTCCTCCTCGACCGTCAGCTCGCCGGCGTCGGACTCCTCGAGCAGCCGCACCAGTCGGCGCACGCGGCGCGCCTCGCCGTCGTCGAGCGAGTCCTCGTCGGCGATCTCTGCCTCGCGCCCGCGCAGCCGCTGGAGCAGCGGCAGCGCACGCTCGCCGAAGAGCGCGACCAGGCACAGGTCCTCCTCGGAGGCCGCCAGGCTGCCGGCCTCCTCGCGCGCCTCCTCGAGCGACGGCTCCGTGGCCGTCGAGGAGGGCGAGCGCTCGGCCGCGGCCAGCGCCGTCGGATCGACCGGCGCCGGAGCATGGCCCCACTCTCCGAGCAGCAGGCTGCGCATGTCGCCGTCGACCTCGGTCCAGCGGCGGGCGTGCAGGACGTGGCGGATCGCCTGGCCGGCGAGGATCCGGCCGACGGGCGAGGCGGGCGGCGGATAGCCGCTCTCGGCCCGCACGCGCAGCAGCTCGTCGAGCACCTCGTCGAGGCGGTCCTCGGCGCCGGCCGCGCGCAGGCTGCGCTCGATGCCCGCGACGACGCCGATCGGCACGGTCGAGAGCGCGGCGCGCAGGGCGACGTGCGGCGAGACGGGCGGCGCGCTCGTGGCGGCATCGCCGAGCGCCGACTCGATCTCGCGCGCGGCCTCCCAGGCCTTCTCGCGGTCGAGACCGGCGTCGAAGCCGAGGCCCGAGAGCGCCTGGCCGAGCAGCTCGGCGGCCGGGCGGGTGGTCAGCATCGCGACGGGGTATGACGCGGTCGCGATGGGATCGGCGCCCGCGCGGGCGGCCTCGATCGCGACGGCGAGCGCGGTGCCGCCGGGGCCCTGCGCGTAGAGGCCGACGGGCACGCCGGAGGCCGTGATCAGCTTGCGGATCAGCTCGCCGGCACCGGCCGGATCGAGCGCGCCGGCGGGATCCATCAGGAGGATGCGGTCGGCGCCCATGTCGGACAGCCGGCGCGCGTGCTCGAGCAGGTAGTCGTGGCCCTCGGGGCCGTCCGAGTAGACGAGCCCGGCATACAGACGAGCACCGGCCTCGCGCACCGCGGCGGCCGGCACGGCGAGGTCTTCGATGTCGTTGAGCGGGTCGTGCATGCGGAAGACGTCGATGCCCGACTCGGCCGCGCACAGCACGAAGCGGCGCACGAGATCGTCGGTCGCGGGCCGCCCGCCGACCAGGAAGGTGCCGCGCAACGCCATCGCCAGCGGCGTGCGCGTGCGCCCGCGGATCGCGCGGATGCGCTCCCACGGGCTCTCCAGGCCGCGCTCGACCGCCGTCGTGAAGCACCCGCCGCCCGAGACCTCGAGCGCGCTGTATCCCACCTCGTCGAGCTTCTCGGCGAGCTGCAGCACGGTCGCGCTGGAGAGCGTCCGCGCCAGGGGATCCTGGGACAGCAGCCGCAGCGTGGTGTCGACGAAGCGGGTCATGGACTAGGCGCGCCCGAGGTAGCGGCCGTCGCGGGTGTCGACCTTGACGCGCTCGCCCTCGTTCACGAACAGCGGCACCTGAACGGTCGCGCCCGTCTCGAGCGTCGCGGGCTTGGTCACGTTCGACACGGTGTCGCCCTTGACGCCGGGCTCCGTCGACTGCACGAGCAGCTCGACCGACGAGGGCAGCTGCAGCGAGGCCGGCCGGCCGTCGAGCGAGAGCAGCTGCACGACGTCGCCCTCCTTGAGGTACTGCAGCTCGTCGGCCACGCCGTCGCGCGGCAGGCCGATCTGCTCGTAGGTGTCGGTGTTCATCAGCACCACGTTCGCGCCGTCGTCGAACAGGAACTGCATGTCCTGGACGGTCGTGTGCACGCGCGGCATCGACTCGCCGGCGCGGAAGGTCTTGTCGACGACCTTGCCGCCCTCCATCTGCTTGAGCCGCGTGCGCACGAACGCGCCGCCCTTGCCCGGCTTGACGTGCTGGAACTCGATGATCTTCCAGACGACGCCGTCGAGGTCGATGCACATGCCGTTCTTGAAGTGACTCGTGTTGATCGTTTCAGCCATGGCTACACAGACAGGAGGGATTTGGGGAACCTCGTGAGCACCTCGTGACCGCCCTCGGTGACGAGGACGAGGTCTTCGATGCGCACGCCGAAGCGCCCTGGAAGGTAGATGCCCGGCTCTACGGTAACGACATTTCCGGGAACGAGCGTGCCGCCGAGGCCGTTGCGGAAGCGCGGCTCCTCGTGCATGTCGATGCCGACGCCGTGACCGGTGCCGTGGTTGAAGTACTCGCCGTAGCCGCCGTCGGCGATCACGCTGCGCGCGGTCTCGTGCACCTGCTGGCAGTCCTGCCCGGGCCGGACGAGCGCGAGCGCGGCCTCCTGGGCACGCAGCACCGTCTCGTAGACGTCCATCTCCTGGGCCTCCACGGGCCCGGTCGCGAACGTCCGCGTGCAATCGGAGCAGTAGCCGTCGACCAGCGCGCCCAGGTCGAGCACGACGAGTGCCGAGCGCTCGATCTCGAGCGTGCCCGGCACGGCGTGCGGAAGCGCGCCGTTGGCGCCCGAGGCCACGATCGGCGGGAACGACGGGCCCTCCGCGCCGAGCTCGCGACAGCGCCGCTCGATCGCCCAGGCGACGTCGCGCTCCTCGCGGCCGGCCAGGCCCTCGTCGGCGAGCCAGGCGTAGATCGCGTCGCAGAGCTCGCCGCCCGCACGGATCAGCGCGATCTCGTCCGCGTCCTTGACGGCCCGCAGATCCTCGACGACGCCCTCGCACGGCACCAGCTCGGCGCCGGCTCCGCGCGCCGCCTCGTCGAGCGCCTGCCACGCGGAATACGAGAGCGCGGAGGCCTCGAAGCCGATGCGCTCGGCGCCGAACAGCGCGGGCACGCGCTTGGCGACGTCGCCGAGGAGGCTCTGCGGGACGATCTCGATCTCCCAGTCGACCGCAAGGTCGGCGACGGAGGTCGCGTAGCGGAAGTCGGTCAGGAAGCGCGGCGCGGTGCCCAGGCAGACGAGCCCGTTGGAGCCCGTGTAGCCGGTCAGGTAGCGCACGTTCGACGGCGAGTTGACGATGAAGCCGCCGAGGCCGCGCTCGGCGATCACGGCCTGGAGGCGCTCGCGGCGCGGGAGGCGGTTCACGCGGCCCGCTCCTGCAGCCAGTCGAGCGCCGCGCGATAGCCGTCGGCTCCCAGGCCGGCGAAGCGCGCGGACGCGACCTCGGCGACGACCGAGTGATGCCGCCAGGGCTCGCGCTCGAGCGGCTCGGAGAGATGCACCTCGACTACCGGCACCGGCAGGATCGCGAGCGCGTCGCGGATCGCCCAGGAGTAGTGCGTCCAGGCGCCCGGATTGACGATCACCGCGTCGGCCTCGCCGCAGGCCGCATGAATCGCTTGCACGTACTCCCCTTCGAAGTCGGTCTGCCGCACCTCGGCCCGCTGCCCGCGCTCGCCGGCCCAGGCCCGGATGCGCTGGGCGAGCTCCGCGTGCGTCAGCGTGCCGTACACGTCAGGCTCCCGGACGCCGAGCATGCCGAGATTCACGCCATTCAGGACGGTCACCTTCACCGCGTCAGTCTAGTCGGCAGCGATTGCGGCACGTACGGCGCGCGCGAGTGCCCCGTCATCCACGGCGACGCCGTACACGGGCCGGCCGATCGCCTCGAGCAGCACCATGCGGTGCGCACCGGCGGAGCGCTTCTTGTCGTGGCGCATCGCGTGCAGGACCGCGTCCGGGTCGAGCCCGGGCGCGTGCACGGGCAGCCCGTGCCCGGCGAGCAGCTCGGCGAGGCGATCGGCGGTGCCGGGCGCGAGGCCCGCGAGCTGCTCCGAGAGCCGCAGCGCGGCGATTAGGCCGATCGAGACGCACTCGCCGTGCGAGAGCCCGCCGTAGCCGGCCACCGACTCGACGCCGTGCCCGATCGTGTGCCCGAGGTTGAGGATGGCGCGGCGGCCGCGCTCCTCCGGGTCGCCCGCGACGACGAGCGTCTTGACGCCCGCACAGCGCTGCACGAGCTCGGTGCGCGCGCCGATCTCCGCGGGTCCCGCGCCCCAGCCCTCGACGAGCTCCCACAGGCGGCCGCCTGCGAGCAGCGCCGTCTTGACCACCTCGGCCATGCCGCCCGCCCACTCGCGCGGCGGCAGCGTGGCGAGCAGCTCGGGATCGCAGAGCACGCCCCGCCGGCTGCCAGAACGCACCCACGTCGTTCTTGGCTGCGACGTTGATCGCGGTCTTGCCGCCGATCGCCGCATCCACCTGCCCGACGAGCGTCGAGGGCACTGCGATCCAGGGCAGGCCGCGCCGGAACGTCGCCGCGGCGAACCCGCCGACGTCGGTCACCGAGCCACCGCCGGCGCACACGATGACGTCGCTGCGCTCGAGCTCGCGCGCAGCGAGCGCGCGCCAGAGCGCGCTCGAGGCCCGCGAGCGACTTCGCCGCCTCGCCGCCCGTGACCGCGATCATGCCCTCGTGCTCCAGCTCGAGCACGTCGTCGACGATGGCGACCGCGCCGGCGGCGAGCGCGACCTGCGCGATCCCGGCGCGCGTCCAGACCTGCTGTGCGAGCGCGCCCGCGACGTCCGCGGCCGGCCCGTCGCCGGCGACGATCGCGTCGGCCGAGGCACGGTACAGCTCCGCGCGCGCGGCGCCGAGCCGCTCGAACGACTCGCGGTCGGAGGCCAGCGGGCGCGCGCCCGGCGCGCCCTCGACGCGTTGCCAGGCAACCGCGAACGGCACGTCGAGCCAGGCGCAGAAGGCGCGCTCGCGCACGAGCTCGCGCGTCGCCGCCGCCGTCAGCGCGCCGCCGCCGAGCGCGATCACCGGCGCGTCGGAACGCGCGAGCAGATCGCTCGTGACGCGCTCCTCGAGCGCGCGGAACGCGGCCTCGCCGTCGCGCTCCCAGAGCGCCCGCACGGAGCACCCGGCGCGCCGCTCGACCTCGGCGTCGGCGTCGGCGAACGGACGCCCGAGCCGGCGGGCGAGCAGGCGCCCGACCGTGCTCTTGCCGGCGCCCATGAAGCCGGCGACGGCGATCGCCCGGTCTAGCGGGGATGCCACGGGATGCGCTCGAGATAGTGCGCGTGCGCGGCGAGGACGTCGCCGACGCTGTCGCCGCCGTACTTCTCGCGCACGCAGCGCGCGAGCTCGAAGGCGACGACTGCCTCCCCGACGACCGCCGCGGCTGCGATCGCGGTCGTGTCGCTGCGCTCGACCAGCGCGTCGGCGGGCTCGTGCGTGTCGAGGCGCGCCGAGCGCAGCGGCTTCATCAGCGTCGGCAGCGGCTTCATCGCGATGCGCACGATCACGGGCTCGCCGTTCGTCATGCCGCCCTCGATGCCGCCGGCGCGGTTGGTCTCGCGCCAGTAGCCACGCGCCTCGTCGTGCTGCAGCTCGTCGTGCACGGCCGAGCCGGGCAGGGCCGCGTTCGCGAAGCCGTCGCCGATCTCGACGCCCTTCATGGCCTGGATGCCCATCGCGGCCGCGGCGATGCGCGCGTCGAGCCGCAGGCGCGGCTCGGTGTGCGAGCCGAGTCCCGGCGGACAGCCGAAGGCGCGGATCTCGACGATCCCGCCGAGCGTGTCGCGATCGGCGGCGGCCTTGTCGATGGCGGCCAGCATGCGCTTCTCGGCGCCCGCGTCGGAGCAGCCGATCTCGCTCTTCCGGGCGCGCGCGAACGCGGCCGCATCGCCGTCGTCCCCGTCGGCGACGACGTCGCCGACCGAGAGCACGCGGCCGAGCACCTCGATCCCGAGCTGCCCGAGCAGGCCCTTGGCGATCGCACCGACGGCGACGCGCGCCGAGGTCTCGCGCGCCGAGGCGCGCTCGAGCACGTTGCGCACGTCGTCGAGCTCGTACTTCATGACGCCCGAGAGGTCGGCGTGGCCGGGCCGCGGCAGCTGCACCTTGCGGCTGCGGCGCGCGGCGACCTCGGCGAGCTGCTGCTCGGTGACCGGCCAGGCACTCATCGCCGCGCCCCAGTTGGCGTGGTCGCGGTTGCGCACGATCAGCGCGAGCGGCCCGCCGAGCGTGTGCCCGTGGCGCACGCCGCCGAGGATCTCGACGTCGTCGGTCTCGATCTTCTGGCGCGGGCTGCGGCCGTAGCCCGCCTGCCGCCGGCCGAGGTCGAGGCGGATCGCCTCGCGGTCGAGCGCGAGCCCCGCGGGCAGGCCGGACACGACCGCGGTGATCCCGGGGCCGTGCGACTCCCCCGACGTGACGTAGCTCAGATCCACTGCGCTGAGGGTAGCGAGGGCCGGAGGCCCGGGCGCAGCTCAGGCGTGCGGCGGGCGGCGCTCATCGGCGAGCGCCGCGCGCAACGCCGGCAGCGGGTCCGGGTCGGGCTCGCCGTCGCCGGGCGCGTCGCGCAGCCGGTCGACGAGCGCGCCGAGCCTGCGTGCACCGCCGTCGGCCACGGCCACGATGCGCCCGCGCGCGACATCGCCCTCGTAGTCCGCGATCAGCTCCACGATCTCGAGCCGGGCGCTGATCACGGCGCCCGTGCCGTCGTCCAGCTCGATGTCGACCAGATCGCCCGCGCCGTAGGTGCTGCCGGCGCGCAGCGCCACGCCGCCCTGCGAGACGTCGAGCACGCTCGCCCAGGCCGAGGCGGCGGGGTCGCCGCAGCGGCGCGCGGTGGCATCGAGGCGGCAGGCGGCGCGCGGCACGCCGCGCTCCTCGCCGAGCAGGCGGCGCTCGTCCAGGGTGAGCGCGACCTGCGCGTGACCGGGCGCGATCTCGTGGCGCTCGCGCACGCCGAAGGTGAGGTGCCAGACGCGCTCGCCGTCGTACACGCGCGTGCTCGCGCGGGCGCCCTCGGGCAGACCGGAGCCGTCCGTGAGGACGACCACGTCGGCCTCGACGCTCTCGATCACGAGCGCGTCGGCAGCGCCGACGAGCGTCGCGAGCGTCAGGCTCGCGCCTGCGGCGGGCATCCCGACGGCCTCTCTCTGCACGGCGCTCATGCGGTCAATCATGCGCCCGGGCACCCCAGGTCGCGCATCCCCCCTCCGGGTGCCGCTCGGGTGAACAACGACACCGCGCGAGGGTCGGACCCGGTCTCAGCCGCCGGTGTACCAGTCGGCGATCTCGTCGCCGGCGAGCAGCGCCACGAGGCCGCCGAGCGCGAGGAACGGCCCCAGCGCGAGGTGCATCTTGCGGGCGCGCAGGCCCTTGCTCGGCAGCACCGCGATCGTCGGCACGATCACCGAGAGCAGGCCGACGATGACCGCCACGATGACGTTGCGGCCGAGGAAGAGGCCGAGCACGAAGACGAGCTTCACGTCCCCCATGCCCATGCCCGACGGTGCGAGCAGCGCCGCGATCAGCAGGAACAGCCCGGCGCCGAACGCCGCGAGGCCGAGCTCGGGCAGCTCGGAGGCGTGCAGGATCGCGCCGAGCGCGATGCCGGCGACGCCGAGCGGCAGCGAGATGCGGTCGGGGATGATGCGATAGCGCAGGTCGATCGCGCTGATGCCGACCAGCGCGAACGCGAGCACGAGCGCGGGGATCAGGTCGCGCGTCGCGCCGAAGCGCCAGCCGACGGCGCCGCAGGCGAGCGCCGAGACGAGCATCAGCGCGGGACGGCTCGTGACGGTGCGCGTCCAGCGTGGCTGCTCGAGCAGCTCGTCATCGCCCTCGGAACGCGCGATCAGACGGGGTTCGAGCGGCTCCCAGACGAGCGCCCCGAGCCCGCCGCCGGCCGCGGCGAGCGCTGCGACCGCGAGGCTCATCCGCCGCGCGCCGCGCGCCGCATGACATCGAGCGGCGGCTCGCTGCCCGTCCAGCGCCGGAACGACAGCGCGCCCTGGCGCACGAGCAGCTCCAGGCCGTCGGCGAGCGGCACGCCCGCGGCCTCCGCGGCCGCGGCGAGCGGGGTCGGTGCGCCGTCGGCGCGGTAGGCGAAATCGGCGACCGCGTCCATTCGCTCGATCACATCGGCAGGCACGGGAAGCGCCTTGAGGTCGGCGAGGCCACCGATCGGGGTGCAGTTCACGAGCAGGCCCGCCCGTCCGGCGGGCACGGCGGCCGCCGACTCGACGACCGCTGCGGGCACGAGCGTCGCGAGCTCGCGCGCCAGCGCGGCGCCGGCCTCGGGCCGCCGGGCGACGATCGTGATGCGGCGCGTCCCGGCGCGCAGCAGGGCGGCGGCGGCGGCGCGGCTGCTGCCGCCCGCCCCGGCCACGACGGCCGTCTCGGGGATCTGCGCGAGCGCGGCGATCAGCCCGAGCCCGTCGGTGAGGTCGCCGCGCAGCGCCCCGCCCGGCGCGAAGCTGAGCGTGTTGACCGCGCCGGCGTCGCGGGCCTCGTCGCCGAGCTCGTCGCACAGCTCCACGACCGCCGCCTTGTGCGGGATCGTGACGTTGGCACCGTCGAAGCCGAGCGCGGCGAGCCCCCGCACCGCCGCCGCCAGCCCGGCGGGCGCCACACGCAGAGCGACGTACACGCGGTCGAGGCCGAGCGAACGGGCGGCCGCGTTGTGCATGCGCGGCGAGCGCGAGTGCTCGACCGGGTCGCCGATCACGCAGGCGACGCGCGTCGCGCCACCGACGGTCATGCCGGGTGCGTTTCCTGGAATTTCTGGAAGTCCGCGTACGTGCGCGAGAAGTGATGCCGCCGCTGCTTGTCCCCCGGGATCGCGACGTAGTAGAGGAAGTCGACCTTCGCCGGCTTCGCGGCCGCCCTGAGCGAGGCCAGCCCGGGATTGCAGATCGGCGTCGGCGGCAGCCCGCGATGGGTGCGCGTGTTGTAGCCGCCCTTGAGCTTGAGGTCGCGCGCCGTCAGCATCCGCCACGAGCCGACGCCGTACTGGATCGTCGCGTCGATGCCGAGCGGCATGCCGGCCTTGAGCCGGTTGTAGATCACGCCGGCGATCTTGGCGCGATCGCCCGGGAAGGCGGCCTCGCGCTCGATCATCGAGGCGATGATCAGGACGTCGTAGCGCGTCAGGTTCTTCTTCGCGGCCGCGCTGAAGTCGACCCTCGCGGCGGCGCGCTGGTAGGCGTTCAGCTGCTGCGCCACGAGGCGGCTCGCCGAGACCGGCTTCGCGAGCGTGTAGGTGGCCGGGAAGAGGAAGCCCTCGATCACGAGCCGCTCGTTGCCCGTGGCCTTGTAGCCGGCCGGGATCTTCGCCGCGCGCGCGGCGGCGCGGTAGGCCTTCGGCGAGATGCCGGCCCGCGGCGCGTCGTCCTTCGCGATGTCGCGCAGCGCCTTGCCCTCCGGGATCGTCAGCCTGACCGTGGGCGCGACGGTCGGCCCGACCCGCAGCGTGTCGAGGATCACCGAGTAGCGCTCGTTCTCGCGCAGCGTGTAGGTGCCCGAGCGCAGCCCGCCGCCGTCGCCGTGCAGGCGCACGTCGAGCGCCCAGCGCCGCCCGTTGCCGACCACGCCCTCGCGATCGAGGATGTCGCCGATGTCCTCGACCGAGGAGCCGTTCGGGATCACGATCTGCACGGGCGCCCCCGGCGGCCCCGACGGCCCGCCGAAAAGCACCCGGTCGGCGGCGAAGACGACGGCCGCGAGCACGACCAGGAAGACGAGCGCTCCCAGCAGGACTGTGCGGCGCCGGCCGCGCCGTCTCACTCCGCGGCGCGGCGGTCCAGGTAGGTCTGGAGGAGCACCGCCGCCGCCTGCGCGTCGTCGCTCGTCGTCGTCGGGCCCTTCCGGCGCCGGGATGGCGTAGGCATCTGTCGCCGCGCTATCGACGTCGTCAGGCGCTCGTCCGCGGTGAGGATCGGGATCCGGCATCGTTTGCGCAGTCGGGTGACGAACGCCTCGGTCTCGACGGCCTGCGGCCCCCGCTCCCCGCGGAGCGTGAGCGGCAGTCCGACGACGATGACCCCGGGCGCCTCGCGGTCGATGATGGCACACAGCTCGGCCATGCCGCCCTTGCCGCCGACCTCGGCGACCACGCAGAGCGGCCGCGCGAGCGTGCCGCTCGGATCGCTCACGGCGACGCCGGTGCGCGCGCTGCCGTAGTCGAGCGCCAGCGCCTTGGCCCCGGGGGTCACGCCGAGAGCAGCGCGCGGGCGGCCTCGAGCGCCTCGCCGAGGCGGCTCGCGTCCTTGCCGCCGGCGCGGGCCATGGCCGGGCGGCCACCGCCGCCCCCGCCCACGATCGGCCCGATCGCCTTGATCACGGCGGACGCGTCGAGACCGTCCTCGACCGCCTCGGGAGTCATGCTGGCGACCAGCTGCACGCGCTCGCCGTCGCGTGCGCCGAGCACCACCGCGGACGGTCCGAGCGAGCCGCGCAGACGGTCGGCGAGCTCGAGCAGCGCATCTCCGAGGATGCCCTCGGGCGCCTCGACGGCCAGCACCCTGAGCCGCCCGCGCTCGGCCGCGCCGGCACCCAGCGCGGCGAGGTCGGGCCCGCCGGCGCTCGCGCCGCCGCCAGCGCCGGCCTTGGCGGCCTGCTCGAGCTCGCGCACGCGCTCGCTCAGGCTCGCGACCGTCTCGGTCAGCTTCTCGGGCGGCGTCCGCAGCGACGCGGCGGCCTCCTTGACGACGCGGTCGGCGGTCCGCAGGGCGCGCAGGGCGGCCGCGCCCGTGATCGCCTCGATGCGGCGCACGCCCTGGCCGACCGACGACTCGCGCACGATCGTGAACGGCCCGACGGCCGCCGTCGAGTGCGCATGGGTGCCGCCGCACAGCTCCATCGAGTAGCCCGTGATCGTCGACCACGCGCACGATCGTCGCCGTACTTCTCGCCGAACAGCATCGTCGCGCCGAGCTCGCGCGCCTCGTCCTGCGAGGTCTCGAAGGTGCGCAGACCGTGATCCTCGAGCACGACGCGGTTGACCTCGTCCTCGACGGCGCGCAGCTCGTCGGCGGTCAGCGGCGAGGGATGGGTGAAGTCGAAGCGCAGGCTCTCGGGGCGCACCGCGGAGCCCGCCTGGCGCACGTGCTCGCCGAGCTGGTTGCGGAGCGCGCGCTGCAGGAGGTGGGTGCCCGTGTGGTTGGCCACGGTCGGGCGCCTGCGCGCGAGGTCGACGCGCGCGTGGACGGTGTCGCCGGCCGCGAGCTCGCCGTCGAGCCGCACGAGCAGGGCCTGGTCGCCCTCGAGGCGGTAGACCGACTCGATCTGCCCGCGCACGGCGTGCGCCGAGAGCTCGCCGCCGTCGGAGACCTGGCCGCCGCCCTCGGGATAGAACGGCGAGCGCGCGAGCTTGACGAGCGTGAGCCCCTCGGCGACCGGCTCGACGGCCAGCACCGCCGTCTCGACGTCGAGCTCGTCGTAGCCCACGAACTCCGTCCGCGCGGCCGAGCGCGTGAAGCGCGCGACGCGCTCGTCGTCGATGCGGTCGCCGCGCCGCGAGGCCGCGCGAGCGCGCTCGCGCTGAGCCTGCATGTGTCCTTCGAAGCCCTCGATGTCGATACCGAGGTTCTGCTCGCGCGCAAGCTCGGCCGTCAGCTCGACAGGGAACCCATGGGTGTCGTGGAGATCGAAGACGTCGGCTGCGAGCAGGCTCGGTTCCCCCTGCTCCTTCGCGACCTGGATCAGGTCGGCGAGCAGGCGCGAGCCAGTCACGAGCGTGCGCGAGAAGCGCGTCCTCCTCGGCCTCGATCAACCGCCGGACGTCAGCGCGGTTCGCGCGGAGTGCGGGATACCCGTCTTCGAGTGACTCGATCACCGTTTCATGGAGCTGCCCGAGGAACGGGCCCTCCAGTCCCAGACGACTGCCGTGCACCACGGCGCGGCGGAGGATGCGGCGCAGCACGTAGCCGCGGCCCTCGTTCGAGGGCGTGACGCCGTCGGTCGCGATCGCGGCCATCCCGCGCCCGTGATCGCAGAGCACGCGGAACGAGCGCACGGCGTCGCCGCCGTCGGCGTAGCGCTTGCCGGAGAGCTGCTCGATCGCCGAGATCACGTGCGTCGTCTGGTCGGTCTCGTAGATGCTGGCGGCGTCCTGCAGCAGCATCGCCACGCGCTCGAGGCCGCTGCCCGTGTCGATGTTCTGGGCCGGCAGCGGGGTCAGCGAGCCGTCGCCGCCGCGGTCGAACTCCATGAACACGAGGTTCCAGAACTCGAGGAAGCGGTCGCAGTCGCAGCCGGGCTTGCAGTCGGCGCCGCCGCAGCCGCGCTCGATCCCGCGGTCGTAGTAGAGCTCCGAGCACGGCCCGCACGGCCCCGTCGGCCCCGCCTTCCAGAAGTTGTCCTCGCCGAGCTTGACGATGCGGCTCGCCGGGATGCCCTGGCCGAGCCAGAGGTCGCGGGCGACGTCGTCCGGGTCCGAGCTGCTCGTCGCCCTCGTAGACGGTCGCCCAGATGCGCTCGGGATCGAGGCCGAAGGGCCCGGTCGAGAGCTCGTAGGCCATCTCCACCGCACCCGGCTTGAAGTAGTCGCCGAACGAGAAGTTGCCCATCATCTGGAAGAACGTCATGTGCCGCTCGGTCGAGCCGACGACGTCGATGTCGACGGCGCGGAAGCAGCGCTGGATCGTCGTCAGACGCGGACTCGGGGGCGCGGCCTGGCCGAGGAAGTACGGCTTGAACGGCTGCATGCCGGCGGTCGTCAGCAGCACCGACCGATCGAGCGCGGACGGCACGAGCGAAGCCGACGGCACGGCCTGATGCCCGCGCGCCACGAAGAAGTCGGTGAACGCGCGGCGGATCTCGTCGGAGGTCGTGACGGAGGGCATGGAAGCCCGATTCTAGGCCGAGACCGCCGCTGCGGGCGCGCGCCGCCGGAATCGCGCTCATGCCCGGGCGCGCTCGTGCCGATGGCCACAGGAATGAGGCTCCGCGCAATCCCGGGCGATCTGAGGGCCCTGGCCGATGTGAGTCCCGTGCCGCTCCGGCGCGCCTGCGGGCACGTCGCGGGCGATCCGGCGTTCGTGCGGCGCGGCTACCGCTTCTACCGCGGCGTCGGGATCGAGCTCGGCGGCTTCTTCACCCGCCGCTTCACGCTCCCCGACGGCCGCGGTGCATCCGTCAGCCTCGTCGCCGGCATCGACGCCGAGACGGGTGCCGGCGTGCTCGATCGCTGCACGACGAGCGACGATGCGGTGCACGAGCTGACCTGCGGGCCCGGCAGCGTGTGGGTCGCCGTGCTCACGCTCGAGAACGCGACCGTCGCCTGGCGCGAGCTCAACCGCAAGCTGATCGTGGCCGATGGGCCCGCGTTCGCGGTTTTCGCGGCGGAGCTGAGCGGCCTCCCGCTGCTCGCGCTCGACACCTGCCCGCTGTGCTCGGAGCGCTCCGAGCTCGCAGCCTAGGGTCTACTCCGCGGGCGCGAGCGTGCCGTCCGGCGCGACCTCGACGCCCTGGTTCGCGAGCTGCTCGCGCACGAGGAACTGGAACGTCGACCACGCCCCGCGGCGCGCCTCGAACATGCGGTAGACCTGCCACTCGGTGAGCATGCCCGGATCCGAGCGCCGGGCCTCGGCCCAGTCGGCGAACTTCGGCAGCCGGCCGCTGCGCACCGCGAGGAAGACGCCCTGCTCGATTGCGCGCGCCAGCCGCTCCTCGCCTACGGGCACGTCGAACCCGGCCTCGCGCAGCGCGTTCGTGAGCGAGCCGAAGGTGTGCCAGTAGAGCGACTTGGAGGGCATCGAGCCGCGCCGCGTCTCGAGGTCGCGCGCGGTCGGCGTGCGCCCGAGCTCCTCGCCCAGCTCGCGCAGCCGGTCGAGCAGCTCGCCGCGCGTCGCGAAGCGGCGCGGCACGAGGCCGGCCTGCCGCTTGGCGGCGTTCCACGAGCCGAAGTGGCCGATCACGGTCTGTGGATGCACCGTGGTCTCGGGATCGGCCGCGAACTCGCGCATCGTGGGCGAGCGACCCAGCCGCTCGGCGCTCGCGCGCAGCTCCGCGAGGATCTGCTCGTCCGAGTAGCGCTTGCGGATGCCCGCGCGAAACTCGTCGAGGCGCTCCGGATCGATGCCGGCGATCTGCGAGTACCTGCTGCCCTCCACCACTGCGTCCCTTCCTCTGTCCGGGCCGATCGTCTCGGACGCGGTGCAACCGCGGGCGAGTATACGCGCGATGAGGCTCCGGGGTCGCCTGGCAACCCACATACACTCCAGCGGGTGAGAGGACTGCGGCGGTGATGAGGCTGGCGCTCGCCGCGGCTCGCGCGACGGCGTTCGCATCGCGGGCGAGCGGCCGCGGCGGCGGCACGACCCTGCCGGGCCGCGTGCTCACGGCGCTCGCGCCGGACGCTCCCCGGCGCCTGGCGGCCCGGCTGCCGCGCGGCTGCGTGCTGGTCTCCGCCACGAACGGCAAGACGACGACCTGCGCGCTGCTGGCGGAGGTGCTGCGCGGGCGCGTGCAGCTGGCGCGCAACAGCGCGGGCGCGAACCTCGCCTCCGGGATCGCCTCGGCGCTCGCGGTTCGTGAGGTGGCCGACGCCGAGCTCGGCCTGTTCGAGTGCGACGAGGCCGCGCTGCCCGCGATCGCCGCACAGCTCGGGCCGAGCGCGATCGCCCTCGGAAACCTCTTCCGCGACCAGCTCGACCGCTACGGCGAGCTCGAGCTCGTGGCCGACCGCTGGCGCGCCCTGGTCGCGATCCTCGATCCCGCGACGACGCTCGTCGTGGCCGCCGACGACCCCCTCACCGCGTCGCTCGCGGAGGGGCATCCGGCGATCGTCCGCTACGGCATCGACGACCCCGCGGTCGCCCTTCCCGTCGCCCCGCACGCCGCCGATGCGCGCTTCTGCACGCGCTGCGGACACGCCTACGACTTCCGCGCAGCGTACGTCGGCCACCTCAGCGACTACCACTGCCCGAGCTGCGGCAACCAGCGAGCCGAGCTCGACCTCGCGGCGCGCGCGATCGAGCTGCGCGGCCTCGACGGCACCGCGTTCGACCTCTGCCGGGGCGCCGAGCGCGTGCGCGTCGAGCTCGCGCTGCCCGGCCTCTACAACGTCGAGAACGCGCTCGCGGCCGCAGCGCTCGCGAGCGTGCTGGGCGAGCCGCTCGACGTGATCGCCGCGGGGCTCGGGCGCTTCCACGGCGCGTTCGGCCGCTTCCAGCGGCTGCGCGTCGCCGACGCGGAGCTCGTGATGCTGCTGATCAAGAACCCGGCCGGCGCCAACGAGGTGCTGCGGATTCTGCCCGAGGGCGACGCGACGCTGCTCTTCGCGCTCAACGACCGCATCGCCGACGGGCGCGACGTCTCGTGGATCTGGGACGTCGACTGGGAGCTCGTCGCACCGCGCCTGCGCCACGTCGTGTGCTCGGGCACGCGCGCCGGCGACGCCGCGCTGCGGCTCAAGTACGCGGGCGTCGACCCCGCGGCGATCGACGGTCGTCGCCGACGTCGCCGACGGCCTCGACCGCGTCGCGGAGCTCGTCGGCGGGCGGCGCGGGCTACGTGCTGCCGACCTACACGGCGATGCTCGAGCTGCAGCGCGTGGCTGCGAGCCGCGGCCTCACGCGGCCGTACTGGGAGGAGGCCGCGGCGTGAGGCTCGTGCTCTGCCAGCTCTACCCCGAGCACCTCTCGATCTACGCCGACCGCGGCAACGTGCAGGTCATCCGGCGGCGGCTCGAGTGGCGCGGCCTCGAGCTCGAGGAGCGGCCGCTGCGCGTCGGCGAGGAGCTCGACCCCGCGGCCGCCGACCTCTACCTGATCGGCGGCGGGCAGGATCGCGACCAGCAGCTCGTGGCCGAGGACCTCCAGCGCCACCGCGATGCCCTGCACGCCTCGGTCGCCGGCGGCGCTGCGGTGCTCGCCGTGTGCGGCGGCTACCAGCTCGCCGGCCACCGCTACATCGGCCAGGACGGCGGCGAGATGCCCGGCATCGGCCTGCTCGACCTCGAGACGCGCGCCGGCGCGACGCGCATGATCGGCGACATCGTGTGCGAGTGCGATCTCGGCGACGGCGCCGGCCCGCAGACGATCGTGGGCTTCGAGAATCACGCGGGCCAGACGACGCTCGGCCCCGGCAGCGAGCCGCTCGCACGCGTCGTCAGCGGCCACGGCAACGACGGCTCCTCGGGGTACGAGGGCGCGCGCTCGGGCACGGTGCTCGGCACCTACGTGCACGGCCCGCTGCTGCCCAAGAATCCGTGGCTGGCCGACTGGCTGATCGCCCGCGCGCTCGAGCGCCGCCACGGCGCGGTGGAGCTCGCGCCGCTCGACGACGGCCTCGAGCGGGCCGCCGCGGCGGCCGCGGCCTCGCGCTCGTCCCGCTAGCGCCGCCTACAGGTGCGGCTCGACGAGCGCGCGCGTCTCGGCCGAGCGCACGACCGGGATGATCTCGAACTCGGCGAGGCCCGCCCAGTGCAGGACCCACTCCTGCAGCAGCGCGGCGTCGTCGCACTCCATCACCTGGAAGCAGCGGCCGAAGCCCGGCTCGATCCAGCTGTCGACGTAGCGCAGGCCCTCGGGCAGACCGCGGCCGGCGTCGCGCAGATGGCGGTAGACCGGCAGCGGATCGGCATGCTTGAACCGCTCGATCACCATGAACAGCACGCGGCGAGCCTAGCGGCTGCCGGGACACGCCGCTAGCGGCTGCCGAGCCAGCTCGCGAGGTGGTCGACGGTCAGCGGCCCGCCGGTGGCGTGGGCGATCAGGGCATCCCAGCGCAGCGAGGAGCCCGGGCGCATGAAGCGCTCGCGCAGGAACTCGCCCGCGGCGGCCGGATGCACGGCCGGGCTCGAGGCGCCGGTCTCGCGGGCCAGCGCGAAGGAGAGCTGCGAGGCCGTCACCTCGCCGAGCAGGTAGTTGTGGTAGTAGACCGGGCGCCAGGGCGACGTGGATCTTGCAGGCCCAGTCGTCGGGCCGCGGGCCCGCCGGCGGCGTGACGCGCTGGTAGCGCTCGGCGAGCTGCCACCAGACGGCGCCGAGATCCTGGTCGGGATCGCGGTAGAGCTCGCGCTCGAAGCGCGTCATGACCTGCACCCAGGGCGCGAACACGAGCAGCTCGCGGCGCTGCATCTCGACGTTGCGCGGATCGCGGGCGATCACGGGATCGACCTGCGCGAAGCGCTCGAGGAAGGTCTCGTCGCGCACGAGGCGGCCGTGCAGCATCGCGATCGCCTCGGTCGTGAACGTGTGCGCGGGCTGGCGCAGCAGCCACGGCAGGTCGGGCTGGATCGCGAGGTCGTAGACCGCGTGCCCGAGCTCGTGCACCATCGTCGCGAGCCAGCGGGCGCCCGGCTCGCAGTTCGCGAGCACGCGCACGTCGTGGCGGCGGTCGATGTCGGCGCAGAAGGCGTGCTGGTTCTTGCCGTCGCGCGGATACAGGTCGCTGCGCTGGATCACGCCGTCGACGTCGTCACCGAGCGCGACGAAGTAGGCGCGCGCGACCTCGACGGGGTCGAGGTGCTCGAGCACGGCCTCGAGCGGGTCGTCGCTCGCCGCCGGCGCGTCCTGGAAGAAGGCGTCGGCGTAGTCCCAGGCCTGCAGGGTCTCCCCCGCGCCGAGCCCGAGCCGCTCGCGCTGGTCGTCGTCGATCGCTGCCTTGGTGCGCTCCCAGGTCGCCGCGAGGCGCCCCTCGAGATCGTCCAGCAGGCTCAGGAGCCAGGTCTCGTCGAGCTCGTCGAGCGTCAGCGAGAGCTCGAAGTGGTCGCGGTAGCCGAGCGCGCGCGCGGCCTCGTTGCGCAGGTGCGCCAGCTCGCGCACGTGCGGCGCCACCTGCGGGCCGATCGACTTGGACGCGTTCCAGGCCTCGCGGCGCACGGCGCGGTCGGTCGACTCGCGCAGCACCTTGGCGATCTCGTTGTCGTTGACCCCGCGGCCGCCGAGCTGCCCGCGGTGGCGCGAGAACAGCGATCCGAGGCGCGCCTCCGACTCGATGATGCGGTTCGCGAGCGCGCGATCCCGCTGGCCCGCCTCGCTCGCGAGCCGCGCCAGGCGCACGCGCCGCGCGAGCTCGCCCTCGGTCGCCCCGCCGCCGTCGGCCTCGACCAGCTGCTCGTAGCGCTCGCGCTCGGCGAGCACCGCGTCGACGCGCTTCGACGCATCCACGAGCTGCTGCTCGTGCTCGTCGCTCGCATCGATGGCCGCGTCCCAGTCCGCGAGCATCTGCGCCTGCACCAAGGGCTCGAGCTCCTGCTCGAAATCGTCGACTGCCGTTTGCATCGTCTGCATGAACTCAGACGCTAATGGATGATCCGCCGATTCTGGGAACGGCACGGGGGAGATTTGCGCAGGCGATCTGCCGATGGCGGTCACGGGGAGCGCTCCGGCTGGTGCCGGAATCGGCCGATTGACACTCGCAGCGAGTGTCAATTGGCGTCGAAGACGCACATGGCGCCACCGATCGGCACAGCCTACGGGCATCCCGCACGGCAGCGCGCCGTGTCGCGCGCGAGCGCCCAAGTGACACTCGCCGCACCGCCGCCCCGGCGTCAGGGCGACCAGAGCGCGCCGAGGTGCACGAACGGGTCGCCCGGCCGCCAGTCGCCGAGGAAGCGGGCGATCGGCGGGTGCAGGTCGAAGTCGGGCAGCTGCGGGCGGCGCACGACGCGCACGTCGCGCACGGCGGCGTCCTGCGAGGGCAGGAGCTCCGGGACGTCCGGCAGGACGACGGCGTAGATCGCGTGCACGACGTGGCGGCGCGAGTCGTCGCGCGGGCGGCGCGATCGACTCGGCGAGCGCGATCAGCGTCGCCGGCGGGAGGTCGCGCAGGCCGCACTCCTCCTCGAGCTCGCGCGCGCAGCGCCTGCTCCATCGTCTCGCCGTCCTCGACCCCGCCGCCCGGCAGCAGCCAGTACGTCGCGCCCGGCCTTCTCGTGCTGGACGAGCACGAGCGAGTCCTCGCCGCAGTGCAGCAGGCCGCTGACGCGCAGCCGCGGCGGCTCGTGCGTCACGCCCGGCCGCTCGATCCGAAGCCCTGCTCCCCGCGCGCGCTCGTGCTCAGCTCCTCGCGCACGGCGACGGCGATCTGCGGCAGCGCGACGACCACGAGCTGCGCGATGCGCATGCCCGGCTCGACCTGGAAGCGTCTCGTCGCGATCCGTGTTGACGCAGCGTCACGCGCAGCTCGCCGCGGTAGCCGCTGTCCACGAGCCCGGCGAGTTGACGACCGTCACGCCGTGATCGCGCGCGAGGCCCGAGCGCGGGAGCACGAGGCCGCACGTGCCCTCGGGCAGCTCGATCGCGAGCCCGCAGCCGAGCGAGGCGCGGGCGCCCGGCGCGAGCTCGGCCGCCTCGACGCTGACGAGGTCGAACCCCGCGTCGCCCTCGTAGGCCCGCGACGGCGGGCGGGCTTCCGGGTGCAGCAGACGCACGGGAAGCTCCAGCACGAGCCTCTCACGCACCGCTCGGGACGAGCCGGAACGAGGCGTAGCGCTCGGCGAGCGCGTGCGGGAGGTGTGCGCGGATGAGCACGCCGTCCGGCCGTGTCCTCGCGCTCGAGCGGCGAGCCGAGCGCGTACAGCTCGGCGAGGACGCCGCCCTGGTCGAACGGCACGAGCAGCGCGACGCGCTCGAAGCGGCCGGCGAAGTGCTCGCCGATCGCCCGCTCGACGTCGAGCACGCCCTCCCCGGTCACGGCCGAGACGAGCACCGCGTCGGGATTGCGGTTCTGCAGGCGGCGCCGCTCGTCCTCGCTGCAGCGGTCGATCTTGTTGAGCACGAGCAGGCGCGGCATCTCGGCCGCGCCGATCTCGTCGAGCACGGTCTCGACCGACTTGATCTGGCGCTCGCGCTCCTCCTCGTCGGCCGAGGCGTCGGCGACGTGCAGCACGAGGTCGGCGAGCAGCGTCTCCTCGAGCGTCGAGGCGAACGCGGCCACGAGCTGGTGCGGCAGCTTGCGCACGAAGCCGACGGTGTCGGTCAGGAGATAGGTGCGGCCGAGGTAGTCGTAGGAGCGCGTGGTCGGGTCGAGCGTCTCGAAGAGGCGGTCGGCGGAGGAGACCTCGGAGCCGGTGAGCACGTTCAGGAGCGTCGACTTGCCGACGTTCGTGTAGCCGGCGAGCGCGACGCTCGGCACCTCGTTGCGCTCGCGCTGGCGGCGCATCGTCGCGCGCTGCTTGCGCAGCTCGCGCAGGCGGCGGCGCAGCAGCGAGATGCGCGTGCGCGCCAGCCGGCGGTCGGTCTCGAGCTGCGACTCGCCCGGGCCGCGGGTGCCGACGCCGCCGCCGAGGCGCTCGAGGTGCTTCCACATGCCGCGCATGCGCTGCATGTTGTACTCCAGCTGCGCGAGCTCGACCTGGAGCTTGCCCGCGGCGGAGTGCGCGTGCAGCGCGAAGATGTCGAGGATCACGCGCGTGCGGTCGACGACGCGCATGCCGAGCTCGTCCTCGAGCACGCGCTGCTGGCTCGGCGAGAGCTCGTCCTCGGTCACGATGACCTCGGCCTCGAGCTCCTTCGCGAGCTCCTTGAGCTCCTTGACCTTGCCGCTGCCGACGTAGGTGCGCGGGTGGATCGTCGCGCGGTGCTGCACGCAGGTCGCGACGATGTCGACCTGCGCCGTGCGCAGGAGCTCGCGCATCTCGGCCAGCTCGCGGTCCTCGTCGGCGCCCTGGGCGAGCACGGCCACGAGCACCGCGCGCTCGTTGCGCACGTCGTACTCGATCATCTTCGAGCCGTCACCCACGGCTGGAGCATACGCACGAGTGCCCGCGATCCGGGATCGCCGCCTGATCGGACTCCTCCGTCGCGGCGGCGGCTACGCGCCCGGCAGGCGCGTAAGGGCTGGAATCACGCTGCGCAGTGGCTGCCGCCTGGGCTCCACCCGACCGGCCGCGATCCCCGCTTCATCACCGCCGAGGCTCGCACACGTACATCCGCGCATGGACGGCCTCACGCCGCAGGCCGCCGAGAGCCTCGCCGCCGCCGAGCGCGCGATCGGCGAGCTGTGGGTGACAGCCACGGGCGGCGGTCCGACCCGGCGATCAGAGCACGCGGGCGATGCGCTCGAGCGCCTCGGCGAGCCGCTCGTCGGGCACCGTCAGCGAGAGCCGCACGTGGTCGTCGCTCGCCGGGCCGTAGGCGAGACCGGGCCCGACGACGACGGCCGCCTCGGCGAGCAGGCGCTCGGCGAACGCGACCGAGCCACCGCCGCCCGGCACGCGCAGCCACACGTAGAGCGCGCCGCCGGGGCGCGCGAACTCCAGCCCGAGCCGCTCGAGGCCGTCGCACAGCAGGTCGCGGCGGCGCCCGTAGAGCTCGCGCAGGCCCACCGTGAACGACGGGCACCAGCTCGCACGGCCTCGATCGCCGTGTGCTGCAGCGCGAGCCACATGCCGGCGTCGAGGTTGGTCTTGAGCGTGCGCAGGCGCCCGATCAGCTCGGCGTTGCCGACCGCGAACGCGATGCGCCAGCCGGGCATCGAGAGCGACTTCGAGAGCGAGTAGATCTCGATGCCCGCGGCGCGCGCGCCGGGCGCCGCCAGGAAGCTCGGCGCGACGACGCCGTCGTAGGTCAGCTCGGCGTAGGCGTTGTCGTGGCAGATCGGCACGCCGCGCTCGGTGCCCCACGCGGCCAGGCGCTCGAGGAACGCGAGCGTCGGCGACCGCCCCGGTGGGGTTGTTCGGATAGCCGCAGATCAGCAGGCCCGCCCGGCTGCTCGTCGCCTCGGGGATGCCGTCGAGATCGGGCAGGAAGGCGTGCTCCGCGCGCAGCGGCATGCCGACCGCCTCGGCCCCGGCGAGCCGCGGCCCGCCGTAGTAGACGGGGTAGCCGGGATCGGCGACGAGCGCCACGTCGCCGGGATCGAGCTGCGCGAGGCAGAGATGCGCGAGCCCCTCCTTGGCGCCCAGCAGCGGCATCACCTCGGTCACGGGATCGAGCTCGACGCCGAAGCGCTCGCGGTAGTGCGCGGCGACGGCCTCGCGCAGCGGCGCGATGCCGAGGTTCGACGGGTAGACGTGCAGCTCGTCGCGCAGCGCGTGGGCGCCGATCGCCTGCCGCAGCGCGAGCGGCGGCGGGGTGTCGGGATCGCCGATGCCGAGCGAGATCACGTCCACCCCGCGCGCCCGCGCCTCGGCGACGGTGCGCATCAGCCGCGTCGAGAGGTACTCGGGGACGCCGTCGAGGCGATGCGAGCCGCGCATCAGCCGGCGCGCTCCAGCCGCGCCAGCAGCGCGTCGTCGAGCTCGGCGGCGTAGACGCGCTGGGCCGTGCCGGTGAGCGTGAGGCGCGAGCTCGTCGTCGACGCCCACCTCGACGCTGCCGCCGGGCATCTCGACCGAGCACGGGCGAGACGCAGCCGCCGTCGACGATCGCGGCCACGGCGGTGGCGCAGGCGCCCGAGCCGCAGGCCTGCGTCTCGCCCACGCCGCGCTCCCACACGCGCATGCGCACGCGATGGGGATCGACGACGACGATCGCCTCGACGTTGGTGCGCTCGGGGAAGCGCGGGTGCGACCTCGAGCCGCGGCCCCTCCTCGGCGAGCGGGAAGACGTCCGGCTCGGCGACCGTGAGCACGGCGTGCGGGTTGCCGACCGAGACGAAGCGGTAGTCGACGCCGGGATCCTCAGCGCCGAGATCCTCCTGCGGGCCGGCCAGCGACGCCTGCCCGAGGCGCACCGAGATGCGGCCGTCGGGCAGCACCCGGGCCTCGCCGGCGCCGGCGCCCGTGTGCACGCAGCAGCTCGTCGCGCCCGAGCCGCTCGGCCGCGTAGGCGACGGCGATGCGCGTGCCGTTGCCCGAGATCTCGGCGATCGAGCCGTCGCGGTTGTGGACGACGACCGCGACGCCGTCGTCGCGCAGCGCGAGCTCGAGCACGCCGTCCGCGCCGAGGCCGAGCGACGCGTCGCAGAGCAGCCGCGCGCGCGCCGGCGTGATCGGCCAGGGCGGCTCCTCGACAGGTCAGGAAGTGATTCCCGAGCGCCTGCCACTTCGCGATGCGCATGGGCACAACGGTAGACCTCAGCGCGCCTGCAGGAAGCCGGCGAGCGTCGTGGCCACGCGCGCGATCGCCTCGCCGTCGACCCACTCCCCCGGCTGGTGGGCCTGGTGCGCCTCGCCGGGGCCGTAGTTGACGGCGGGGATGCCGTGCGCCTGCAGCGATGCGACGTCCGTCCAGGCCTGCTTGGGCAACACGCGGACGCCGGTCTCGGCGAGGAAGCGCCGGAGCAGCGGCTCGGACAGGTTGGGCGGCGCCGCGGGGCTCTCGTCGAGCCAGATCAGCTCGCCCTCGCCGGCCACGAGCGCCTCGACCTCGGCGCGCGCCGCCGACGCCTCGCGGCCCGGCGCGAAGCGCACGTTGAGCGCGAGCGCGACGCGGTCGGGCACGACGTTGCGGGCCACCCCGCCGGTGATCTGCGTGATGCAGAGCGTGTCGTGGAAGGTCAGGCCCTCGACCTCGACGGGCCGCTCCGCGACCTGCGCGGCACGCTGCAGGAACGGCACGGCGCGCAGGATGGCGCTCTCGCCCTCCCAGGGCCGTGCGCTGTGCGCCGTGCGCCCGGCGAAGACGAGGTCGGCGTTGACGACGCCGACGCAGCCCGCGTGGATGTCGCAGCCCGTCGGCTCGCCGACGAACGCGAACGCGGGCCGTCCGAGCAGGCGCGACTCCGCGAGCACCGCGTGGATGCCGTTGTCGCGGTTCGGCCCCTCCTCGCGGTCGTAGAAGACGCAGACGACGGGCGCGCCCGCGTGCGCGCAGCGCTCGAGCACCGCCAGGATCGCCGCGTCTCCGCCCTTCATGTCGGCCGCGCCGCGGCCGATCACGCGGGTGCCCTCGAGCCGCGGGCTCGTGGCCGTCCCAGGGCGGCACGGTGTCGAGGTGCCCGACGAGCGCGACGGCGTCGTCGCGCTCGCCCACCCGCGCCACGAGCGCGTTGCCGAGCCGCTCGACGACCACGCCCGGCAGCGCGCGGCAGCGCGCCTCCACGAGCACGGACAGCGCCGCCTCGTCGCCGGTCACGCTCGGCACGGCGACGAGCTCGAGCGCGAGCCGCGCGAGCACCTCGGGGTCGTACGTCAAGGGATCAGCTCCAGCAGGCGGTCGGCGTTGCGCTCCGGGCCGTCGGCGCCTGCGAGCTCGATGACCCCCGGGATCCTACGCGCCCACGTCTCCTGCCTGCGGGCGTACTGGCCGGTGCGCAGGGCGATCTCGGCGGAGCACTCCGCGAGCGTCGCCGCGCCGTCCAGATGGGCCCCGATCTGCGCCAGGCCGAGGATGCGCGACGCGGTCGGCGACGGCTCGGCGCCGCTCGCGCGCAGCGCGCGCACCTCCTCGATCGCGCCGCCGGCGAGCAGCGCGTCGGTGCGCTCGGCGATGCGCGCCCGCAGCTCGGCGCGCGGCCAGGAGACGACCGCGACGGCCGCCGGGCGCCGGACGCCGCTCGCCCCACAGGCGATCCTCGTCCGGCGCGAGGCTCGCGCCCTGCCCGGCGAGCTCGAGCGCGCGCACGACGCGCCGGCGGTCGTTCGCGTGCAGGCGGGCCGCGGCGCGCGGATCGCGGGCGGCGAGCTCGGCCAGCGCCGCGGAACCGCCGTGCTCGTCGTAGTGGCGCTCCCAGCGCTCGCGCTCCCCCGGCACGGCCGGCGGCGGCAGCGCGAGATCGGTCAGCGCCGCGCGCAGGTAGAGGCCCGTGCCGCCGACGACGAGCGGCGTGGCGCCGCGCTCGGCGATCGCGTCGATCGCGGCGTGGGCGAGCGGCGTGTGGGCGCCCACCGAGCTCCCCGCCGTGAGCGGGAGATAGCCGACGAGGTGGTGCGGCACCGCGTCGCGCTCCGCGCGGGTCGGCTGGTTCGTCAGCGTCTCGACGCCGGCGTACACCTGCATCGCGTCGACGCTCACGATCTCGCAGGCCGTGCGCCGCGCGAGCGCGAGGGCGAGCGCCGACTTGCCCGAGGCCGTCGCGCCGAAGATCGCGACTGACTCATCGGCTCAGACGGCGAGCGGGACGCGCTCGCGCACGCCGCGCAGCGTCTGCGAGGTCGCCGCCTCGATGCGCACCGAGCACGATCTCGCCGGGCTCGGCGTTGCCGAGCAGCACCGTCTTGTTGGTGCGCGTGCGACCGCGCATGACCTCGGCGTCGGTGCGCGACGGGCCCTCGACGAGCACCTCCTGCAGCGTGCCGATCAGCTCCTGGTTGCGCGCGTGCGCATGGCGCTGGATGACCTCGACGAGCCGCTCGAGCCGCTCGCGCTTGACGTCCTCGGCGACCTGCTCCTCCATCCGCGCGGCGTCCGTGCCGCGCCGCGGCGAGTAGATGAACGTGAAGGCGTGGTCGAACGAGACCTCCTCGCAGACCGCGAGCGTCTCGGCGAACTCCGCCTCGCTCTCGCCCGGGAAGCCGACGATGACGTCGGTCGTCAGCGCCAGGCCGGGCACCGACTCGCGCAGGCGCTGGGCGAGCGTGACGAAGCGCTCGCGCGAGTACGTGCGGCGCATCGCGCGCAGGATGCGCGTCGAGCCCGACTGCAGCGGCAGGTGCACGTGCTCGCACACCGACGCGCACTCGCGGTGGGCGGCGATCACGTCGTCGCGCATGTCCTTCGGGTGCGGGCTCGTGTAGCGGATGCGCTCGATGCCGGGCACGGCGTCGAGCGCGCGCAGCAGGTCGCCGAAGCCCCGGCGCTCGGCCACGGGCAGGTCGCGGCCCCACGAGTTGACGTTCTGGCCGAGCAGCGTCAGCTCGCGCACGCCCTCGCCGGCGAAGCGCTCGGCCTCGGCGATCAGCTGGGCGGCGGGCCGCGACTGCTCGCGGCCGCGCACCGACGGCACGATGCAGTACGAGCACGTCGAGTTGCAGCCCTGCGAGATCTGCAGCCAGGCCTGGAACGGCCGCTCGCGGCGCATCGGCAGATCGCCCGAGAACTCGTCGAACGTCGAGAAGTGCCCGCGCGCGACGTCGCCGCCGGCCTGGATGAAGCGGCCGAGCTGCGAGATGTTGCCCGGGCCGTAGGCGAGGTCGACGAACGGGATACAGCTCGAACAGCTCGTCCTTGATCGACTCCGACCAGCAGCCGCCGACGACGATCACCTTGGACGGGTCGCGCTGCTTGGCCATGCGCGCGTCCATCAGGCGCGAGTGGAAGCGCTCGTCGGCCTTCTCGCGGATCGTGCAGGTGTTGAACACGAGCACGTCGGCCTCCTCGGGCGTCGTCGCCTCGCCGAGCCCGAGCGACTCGAGCAGGCCCTTCATCCGCTCGGAGTCGTGGACGTTCATCTGGCACCCGAAGGTGGTGACGCTGTAGCGGCGCATTGCAGGGGATCCTAGTGGCTGACCGCGGTTCGGGTGGTCGACCCCGGGCCCACGGCCGTCGGCGCGCGCGCCGCCGCGGGGAGTCGCGGCCGGACGGCCGGAGCGCCCGAGCACGATCGCGGCGATCACGATCAGCGCGCCGACGGCGTGGCGGGCGTAGAGCGGCTCGTCGAGGCCGATGTGCGACGCGAGCGCGCCGCCGAGCGGCACGAGGTAGAGGCCGAGCGCGGCGACCGCCGCGCGCACCCGCGAGAGCACCGCGCGCCCAGGCCAGCGAGCCGAGCCCGGCCGCGACGAGCGACGCGAACAGCGAGCGCGCTCGACGTGCCCGGATGGAGGGCCTCGCACCGCATCGCCGCGCACGATCTCGACGAGCACGATCGGCGACGACCGCGACCGCGCCGGCGAGCGAGCGCCACGCACACGACCGGCGCCGACGGCAGCGCGGCGAGCTGGCGGCAGCGAGACGCTGTAGGCCGAGAACAGCGCGACGACGCCGACCAGGGCGAGCAGCGGCAGCAGCGGCCGCTCCGCCGGGGCCGGCGCGTCACGAAGCCGGCGATCACGACCTCGCCCGCGAGGCCGACCGCGAACGCGACGCAGAGCCGCGGGCTGACGTGCTCCCGCACGACGAGGCTGCCGACGAGGCCGATCACGATCGGCTCGAGCCCGAGCACGAGCGCCGGCAGGGCGCCGCCGACGCGGGTCATCGCGTAGGCGAGCAGCCACGACTGGATGCCGAGGCCGATCGCCCCACGATCAGCGACGATGCGCCGATCGAGCCGCGCAGCACCCCGAAGCGCCCGCGCGCCGCGATCGGCGAGGACCGCGCCGCCGGCGAGCATGCGGTGAACGTCGCGGTCGCCGGGCCGAAGTCGCGCAGCGCGATCGACCATCAGCGGGAACGAGACGACGAACACGCGCCATCGCGAAGGCGAGCAGCGCGAGCGCCGGAGCGCGGCGGCGCGCCGCGGTCACAGCGGGACGTCGCGCCGCTCGCCGCGCGTGAACGCGACCGCGCTGCGCACGCCGGCCGCGTGCAGGAGCTCGAGGCCGCGCGAGCACCGCGCCGACGCGGCGCGGGTAGTGCGCGTCGGAGCCCAGGCTGACCTTCGCGCCCGTGCGCGCGAGCGACGCGCAGAGCAGCTCGACGAGCTGCGGATAGACGCGCACGTCGGAGCCGTTGACCTCGAGCGCCGACGTCGTTCGCCGCGGCCAGGTCGGCCACGGCGTCGAGCCGCGCGGCGAGGTCGTCCGGCACGCCGGGCCGGCTGACGGCGAGGCGGATCGGGTGCGTGATCACGTCGTAGCCGCCGTGCTCGATCGCATCGGCCATGCGCCCGAGGTAGTCGTCCCAGGCCTCGTGTCGGTGATCGGCGTCGTCGGGTCGAAGATCGAGTGGTCGCCGGTCAGGCAGTGCACGGAGCCGAGCACGACGTCCCAGGAGTCCGAGAGCTCGGCGACGAACGCCGTCCTGCGCCTGGCTCACGAGCGGGTCGTCGGGCCAGTGCTCGAGCTCGAGGCCGACCGTGACGGCGACGGCGGGCACGGCGTCGGCGGCGTCCGCGATCTCGCTCAGGTACTGCTCGACGCCGATCGGCGGGCCCTCGAGCTCGCCGTTCCAGCGCGTGCCGAGGTAGCGGCTCGCAGCGCGCGCCTCCTCGACGTGGAAGACGTGCTCGGTGAACGCGAAGCCGGCGAGACCGGCGGCCTCGGCCGCCCGCACCATCGCGACCGCGTCGCCGTTGGCGACGAGATGGTTGTGGTTGTCGTGGACGCCCGTCACCGCGAGGCCAGGGCGAGCGCCTCACGGAAGGCGCCGGCGACCTCGTCACGCGTCCAGTCGTGACAGTCGTAGTCGAAGAAGAAGGCCTGCTCGGTGAGCGTGAGCTCGGTCAGCCGCTCGACGTGCTCCTCGCGCACGCCGGCCTCGGTCATCGTCGGGAACGCCACCGCCGCGAGCAGCGCGGCGCACCGCGCGTGACCGCGCGCGAGCCGTCGCCCGAGCCGTCGTCGGGCTCGTCGAGCGCGTCGGCGACGCGCTCGAGGCGCGCCGCGCAGCTGACGCGCGAGCGCTCGAGCGTCTCGGCCAGCACGAGGCCGACCGTGAGGCCGTGCGGGAGGTGCAGCATCGAGCCGATCGCCTGGCCGAGCGCGTGGTCGGCGGCGCAGTCGGAGAGGTTCATCGAGAGGCCCGCCGTGAGGCTGCCGCACGCGAGCTGGCGGCGCGCGTCGACGTCGGAGCCGTCCTCGACGGCGCGCTCGAGCGAGAGCCCGATGTGGTGCACGGCCTCGAGCCCGAATGCGACCGAGAGCGGGCTGCCGTCGCGCACCGTGCACGCGGCGATCGCCTGGGCCAGCGCGTCCACGCCGGAGTGCGCGGTCGGCGCCGGCGGCAGCCCGAGCGTCAGCAGCGGGTCGACGAGCGCGTGCTGGGCGCGCATCAGGCCGTTCGCGATGCCGACCTTGCGGTCGCGCTCGGCGTCGGTCAGGACGGACGCGCCGGAGACCTCGGCGCCCGTGCCGGAGGTCGTCGGGCAGAGCACGAGCGGCAGCGTCGGCGGCGCGAACGGCGCGCCCGTCCTCGAGGTAGTCCCAGACCGCTGCCGCCCGCGTCGGCGAGCAGGCGCCCGGCCTTCGCGAGGTCGAGCGCCGAGCCGCCGCCGATGCCGACGACCGCCTCGAAGCTCCCCTCGGAGATCGCGCGCGCGACCGTCGTCGGCCATCGCGATCGTCGGCTCGCCCGACTGCTTGAGGTAGCGCTCGATGCGCACGCCCGCGTCGGCGCACGCCGCGAGCGCGGCCTCGACGCTCGCGTTGCCGACGACGGGGGCCTCGATCACGACGAACGCGCTCGCCGGCGCCGAGCGACGCGAGCACGTCGGCGAGCTCGGCGATCACGCCGTCGCCGAAGCTGAGCTTGACGGGCAGCTGCGAGTGGAACGGCGTGACGTCGGGCGTGCTCATGGGGCGCGTGCCTCCAGGGCGAAGGAGACCGGTTCGCCGGGAGTCTAGGAGTCGCTCACGGGCGGCAGCGGCACGCCGTGGGTGTCCGCTGCGCGCACCAGCTCGCGCAGCGTGAGCGCGCCGCGCAGCACGCTCGGCGCCCGCAGCGAGAGCGACGCGTAGAGGCACGCGAGCGCGAGGCGCTCGGCCAGCGGCGAGCCCGCGAGGTCGGCCCAGACGTAGGCCGCTGCGAACACGTCGCCGGCGCCGACCAGCGAGCGCGTCTGCAGGCGCGGGGCCTCGGCGTGCGCCACGATGCCGCCGCTCGCGGCGACCGCGCCGTCGGCGCCGAGCGTGACGACGACGGTGACCGCGATGCGGGCCAGCGCGACCGCCGCCTCCTCGGGGTCGGCGATGCCCCGTGAGCAGGGCGGCCTCCCCCGCGTTCACGATCAGCGTGCGCGCCGCGCCGATCAGCTGCTCGGGCCGGCCGGCCGCCCCGTGCGCCTGCACGGTGTCGCAGGTCGCGTACATGCGCGGCGCGTCGGGCTCGCCGGGAATCCCCTCCACGTCGCCGATCACGGCGCGCGGCGCGATCAGCGCGACGTCCTCTGCGAGCAGCGGCCGCGCGTCGCCGGAGGCCACGAAGGCGCGCTCGCCGGTCGTCGCGAGCGCCACGCTGACCGGCGTGCGCAGGCCGGGCGGGCCGACCCAGTCGACCCCCGCGCCGGCCAGCCGCGCGGTCAGCAGCGAGCCGAGATCGTCCTGGCAGACGGGCGCGACGAGCGCGCTGCGCAGGCCGAGGCGCGAGCAGGCGATGGCGACGTTGCAGGAGCCGCCCGGAGCGACCTCGGAGCGCGCGGCGTGCGCGAGCTCGCCGTGCACCGGCAGCGCCTCGAGGCCGCCGAGCAGGACGTCGACGCTCGCTGCACCGACGCAGGCGACGTCATGCGACGACACCGCTCAGCGCGCGACGTCCGTCGCGCGCAGCTCGCGGATCACGGTCACGCGGATCTGGCCCGGGTACTCGAGGCTGTCCTCGATCTCGCGCGCGATCTCGTGCGAGAGCACCGTCGCCGCGTCGTCGTCGATCATGTCCGGCTTGACCATGACGCGTACGTCCCGCCCGGCCTGCATGGCGAAACACCGCTCGACGCCGGGCTTGGAGGTCGCGATGCGCTCGAGGTCCTCGAGCCGCTTGGCGTAGTGCTCCATCGACTCGCCGCGGGCGCCGGGGCGCGCGGCCGAGATCGCGTCGGCGGCCTGCACGAGCACCGCCTCGATGGTCTGCGGCTCGACCTCGAAGTGGTGCGCCTCGATCGCGTGCACGACCGCTGCCGACTCGCGGTGCTTGCGCGCGAGCTGGGCGCCGATGATCGCGTGCGAGCCCTCGACCTCGTGCGTCAGCGCCTTGCCGACGTCGTGCAGCAGCGCGGCGCGGCGCGCGGTCTTCTGCGACGCGCCCGAGCTCGGCGGCCATGATCGCGGCGACGTGCGCGACCTCGACCGAGTGGCTGAGCACGTTCTGGCCGTAGCTCGTGCGGTAGCGGAGGCGCCCGAGCACCTTGAGCAGCTCGGGATGCAGGCCCGGCACCTTGGCGTCGAAGCTCGCCTGCTCGCCGGCGCGGACGATCTCCTCCTCGACCTCGGTCTTGGCCTGCCCGTAGCACTCCTCGATCCGCGCCGGGTGGATGCGCCCGTCGGCGATCAGCCGCTGCAGCGTCAGCCGAGCGATCTCGCGCCGCATGCCGTCGAAGCCCGAGAGCAGCACCGCGCCGGGCGTGTCGTCGATGATCACGTCGACGCCGGTGAGGTTCTCGAGCGCGCGGATGTTGCGGCCCTCGCGGCCGATGATCCGGCCCTTCATCTCGTCCGAGGGCAGCTGCACGCTCGAGACGGTCGTCGAGGCGGCGTGCGCCGAGGCGGTGCGCTGGATGCCGATCGAGATGATGTTGCGCACGCGCCGGTCGGCCTCGTGGCGCGCCTCGTCCTCGATCGTGCGGATGCGCCGCGCGACGTCGTGGCGCGCCTGCTCCTCGACGCGCGTGAGCAGCGCCTCGCGGGCCTGGGCCTGGGTCATCGCCGCGACGCGCTCGAGCTCGCGCTCGCGCTGCTCCACCAGCTCGGCGGCACGCGCCTCGCGCTCGGCGAGGCCGGCATCGCGCTCCGCGATGCGCCCCTCGCGGACGGCCACGTCGGCGGCCAGCTGGTCGAGCTGGGCCGCGCGAGCGCCGAGCCGCTCCTCGGAGCGCGCGACCTCGAGGCCGCGGCCCTTGAGCTGCTCCTCGACCTCGCTGCGCGCCGCGAGCATGTGCTCCTTGGCGGCGACCTCCGCCTCCTTGCGGACGGCGTCGGCCTCGCGCCGGGCGCTCGTCAGCTCGCGCTCGGCGTCGGCCCGGAGTGCCGCCGCCGCGGCCCCGGAGCCGCCGCGGCTGCGCATGACGACGAAGGCGAGCACGGCCCCGACAGCCAGTCCTGCAAGGGCGAGTACTGCGTCGAGCATGTCGGTCTCCCCGGGCCGGCCGGCAAGCTGCGCCGTGCGGCCCCGTGCAGTCGTGCCTCAGCCAGGCACGCAGGCAGATCGCGGGGGTGAAGGGCTTCCGGGCGCTCCCCGTGCGGGAGCTGATGAGAGGCGCTGGAGCGCCGAGTCGGAGGGTCGTGGTCGCGAGCTGCCGGCGCGTGCGTCGCGTCCGGCGAATGATCGAATGAGAGTGCGCCCACATCGTAGAGCTTCGATCCGCCCCGCGAGCGCCACGGTGGCGTGCCCGCAGCGCGTCCAGCGGGCAGAATCGAGCCGTGAACACGCGGCGCATCACGATCGCGGTCGGGCTGACGATGCTCGTCGAGTCGACGCTCTACCAGGCCGTCGTGCCGCTGCTCCCGAGCTACTCGGAGCGCTTCGACCTCTCGAAGACCGGCGCCGGCATCGTGCTCGCCGCCTATCCGCTGCCGACGCCGATCATCGGGCTCGCGGCGGGCTTCCTCACGCCGCGCTTCGGCGGCCGCCGGATGGCGCTCGCGGGCTCGCTGCTCCTGACCGTCTCGACGATCGCGTTCGCGTTCGCGCCCAACGTGATCGTGCTCGACCTGGCGCGCGGTCTGCAGGGCTGCGCCGCGGGCATCACGTGGGCGGCGTCGATGGCGTGGCTCTCGGCCAACACGCCGCGCGACCGGCTCGGACGCGAGGCGGGCATCGTCATGGGGCTCTTCTCGACGGGCGCGGTGATCGGGCCCGGCGTGGGCTCGTTCGCCCACGCCACCTCGCCGGAGCTCGCGTTCTCGTGCCTCGCCGTCGCCGCGGCGCTGACGATCCCGCTGGCCTGGCGCGCGCCGGCGGGCGTCAGGATCGCGACCGAGCGCAGCTACCTGCGCTCGCTCGGCTCGGTGCTGCGCAACCGCCTCGTGCTCGCGGCGATCCTGCTCTCGGTGATCGACCCGATCTCGCTCGGCGCCATCGACCTGCTCGTGCCGCAGGCATCTGCACGGCAACGGCGTGCCGACCTGGCACATCGGCGCCGCGCTGATGGTCGGGGCCGCGCTCGGCGCCATCGCCGGCCCGCTCGTCGGCCGGCGCGCCGACCGCCTCGACCCGATGCGCGTGGGGGTGGTCGCGGCGATCGCGCTCGTTGCCCTGCCGACGGCGCTGATCTTCAAGCTCTCCGACCACGCGCAGCTCGCCGTGCTGATCGCCGTCGCACCGGCGTTCACCGTGCTCTCGACCGCCATGTACCCGCTCTCGACGCGCGGCGCCGATGCGCGCGGGGTCTCGCACGGCGTCGTCAACGGCGTCATCTCGGTGACCTGGGCCTCGGCGTTCGCGATCGGCTCGCTCGCGTCGGGGATCCTCGCCGACGGCCACGGCGACACGATCACCTACGTCGTCGTCGCGGGCGTCTGCGCCTCGCTGCTCGCGGCGCTCGTCCTCGTCTCGCGCGGCGGCATCGGGCCGGCCGCGGCGGGCCCGTAGCCGCTGGACTCCGCGTCAGGTCAGCCGGAGCGTCACGGGCGCGACCGGCAGCCCGGAGATGCGCGTCGTCCAGACCTGACCGGCGGCGACCGGCAGGGCCGCGGTGAGCGTGCCCGTCGTGATCAGCTCGCCGGCGGCGAGCGGCGGATGGCCGGGCAGGCCGGCCAGCACCTCGATCAGGTAGCCGAGCGCGTTGCAGCGGGCTGCCGAGCACGGTCGCTCCCCCGCCCTCCGCCGCGACCTCGCCGTCCAGCAGCAGCTCGATGCGGAAGTCCGCGAGCGCAGCGACGAGGCCGGCGCCGTCGCCGGGCTCGATGACGGTCGGCCGGCCGACGACGTAGCGGGCGTGGAAGCCGGAGTCGGCGATCGCGTCGGGCGCCGCGAAGACCCAGTCCGGGTAATGCGACTGGACGAGCTCGAAGCCCTGCGCGAGCCACTCGACGGACGCGAGCAGCGCGACGGGATCGCGCGTCGCCGGCGGGCGCTCGCGCAGCTTGAAGACGATCTCGGGCTCGATCTTGGCCTGCACGAGCCCCGCGGTCGAGAGGCTCGCCTCGGCGTCCCCCGCGTGGCTGACGGTGCGGTCGTACAGGTAGCCGAAGACCGGCATCGACATGCCGTACTCGCGCATCACCGCGCCGTTCGTGAAGCCGATCTTGCGACCCAGGCGCCGCCATCCGGAGGCCTCCCGGCGAGCGCAGCACGGCCCGCGCGATCGCGTACGCCGAGGCGACGTCGAGGTCGCCGTCGCGGGCGCTCGGCGGCGGCATCAGCCCGGCCCCGTCCCAGATGGCGATCATCGCGTCCGCCGACGCGTCGATGGCCGCGGCCTCCATCACGTCTCGAAGACGCCGAGCACGGTCTCGGCCGCATCGGCGCTGAAGCCGCGCCTCGCGAGCAGCCCGAGCCGCTGCGCCGGCGTCCGGCCGGCCGCCGTGCGGGATGCCAGCAGGGCGCGCGCGGCAGCAACCTCCCCCGCTTCGGCCGCGCGCAGACCTGCACGCGCCGCCGCCTCACCGACCGCCAGGCGCTCCAGGTCGGCCTCGACCCGCCCCGGCCCCCAGCCGCTCGCGAGCCGCTGCTCGGCGAGCGAGAGCGCCAGCGCCTCGTCGTCGACGTAGCCGAGCCGCTCGAGGTCGTCGAGCACGGCCTGGCAGACGTCCGGCGTCGCGACGTCGGCGAGCCGCTCGGCGAGCGCCGCGCGGGAGAGGGCCCGACGCGCCAGCGCCTTGCCGGCTGCGTCGAGCACCTTCTCACGCACGTCGTCCACCTGGGCTACCGCCGAGGCTCCGTGCCCTGACCTAGGCGCCGGCCGCGACCGGCACGCCGTTGGCCTTCGCGGGCGGCTCCGTCACCGGCGGCACCTCGCCGACGACCTCGCCGAGCGCGAGGCCCGGGGCGGGCACCGTGGCGCCCGGGATGATCGAGCCCTCCGTGACCGCCTGGATGCGGTTGAGGATGCGCTGGGTGACGTCGGGGTGCTCGCGCAGGAACGCCTTGGCCTTCTCGCGGCCCTGGCCGATGCGCTCCTCCTCGAACGAGAGGAAGGAGCCGCTCTTCTGCACGACGCCCTTCTCGATGCCCACGTCGAGCACCGTGCCCTCCCACGAGATCCCCTGCCCGTAGATCACGTCGAACTCGGCCTGCCGGAACGGCGGCGCGACCTTGTTCTTGACGACCTTGACGCGCACGCGGTTGCCGTAGGCCTCCGCGCCGTCCTTGAGCGTCTCGATGCGCCGGATGTCGAGGCGCACCGAGGCGTAGAACTTGAGCGCGCGACCGCCCGGCGTGGTCTCGGGCGAGCCGAACATCACGCCGATCTTCTCGCGCAGCTGGTTCGTGAACACGCACACGGTGCCGCTGCGGTTGAGCGAGCCGGCGAGCTTGCGCAGCGCCTGGCTCATGAGCCGCGCCTGGATGCCGACGAACGAGTCGCCGATCTCGCCCTCGAGCTCGGCCTTCGGCACGAGCGCCGCGACGGAGTCGATGCAGACGATGTCGATCGCACCCGAGCGCACGAGCAGCTCGCAGATCTCGAGCGCCTGCTCGCCGGAGTCGGGCTGCGAGACGAGCAGCTCGTCGATGTCGACGCCGATCGCGGCCGCGTAGCCGGGATCCATCGAGTGCTCCGCGTCGATGAACGCGCACGTCCCGCCGGCCTTCTGGGCCTCGGCGAGGATGTGGTAGCAGAGCGTCGTCTTGCCCGAGGCCTCCGGCCCGAAGATCTCGACGATGCGCCCGCGCGGCACGCCGCCGACCCCGAGCGCGAGGTCGAGCGAGAGCGAGCCCGTCGAGATCGCGGCGACCGGGATGTTGGACTCGTCGCCCATCCGCATGATCGCGCCCTTGCCGAACGCCTTCTCGATCTGTCCCAGCGCCGCCGTCAGCGCCTGGTTCTTGGTATCTGCCATCTCGTCTCCTCCACGCCAGCCGGGCTCGCCATCTTGACAGCGCTCCCGGACGATGCTTCCGCCGAATTGCATACGAACGTATGTTCTGCCGGTAGCTTAGCGGGCGGGGTACGCCGCAACCGCGCGCGGTGTCACGAGAGTGACAAACCGGTGCGCACGAGGTGCAGCGCGGCGACCGCTGCGAGCTCGCGCACCTGCGAGCGGTCGCCCGGCAGCATGCAGCTCGCGGCCCTCCTCCACCCCCGGCCCCGAGACGTGCAGGTAGACCAGCCCGACCGGCTTCTGCGGCGTGCCGCCGCCCGGCCCGGCCACGCCGGTGACCGAGATGCCGACGCCGGCCCCGGTCGCCGCGCGCGCGCCCGCGGCCATCGCCGCCGCGCACTCGGCGGAGACCGCGCCGTGCCGCGCGAGGATCTCGTCCGAGACCCCGAGCAGCTGCTGCTTGACCGAGTTCGCATAGGCGAGCACGCCGCCCATGAGCACGTCGGAGGAGCCGGGGATCGCGGCGAGGCTCGCGCCCACGAGGCCCGCCGTGCACGACTCGGCCACCGCCAGCCGCAGGCCGCGCGCGCGCAGGCCCGCGAGCACGAGCTCGGCGAGCGGGCGCTCGTCCTCGGCGAAGACCGCGTCGCCGAGCTGCTCGCGCAGCCCTGGCGACGAGACGCTCCAGCGCGCGCTGCGGCGGCGGGCTCGGCGCGCACCGTGACCTCGACCTCGAGCGAGCGCGCGCAGATCGTCGTGCGCGTGCCCTCGGCATCGCCGCCCGCGGCCGCGAACGCGCGCGCCACGGCCGGCTCGCCGATCGCGTAGACGCGCAGCGTGCGGCGCAGGAGCGTCCCCGCGCGCTCGCGCAGCGCGACCAGCGGCGCGAGCTCGAGCGCCGTCCGCCAGACCGCGGCGAGCTCGCGCGGCGGCCCGGGCAGGACGAGCACGTGACCGCCGCCGAGCGCGAGCAGGAGGCCGGGCGCCGTGCCGGCCGGCGGCACGACCGTCGCTCCGCGCGGCACGAGCGCCTGCTTGCGGTCGCCGTCGCGGTTGAGCGCGGGGTCGCTGCCGCGCCGCCGCGCGTAGCCGGCCGTGATCTCGGCGATCACCGCGAGCAGCTGCTCGTCGAGCTCGAGCTCGGCGCCGGCGACCCCGGCGACCGCCGCCACGGTGCGGTCGTCGTGCGTCGGCCCGAGTCCGCCCGAGGTGATCACCAGATCGTGGCCGGCCAGCTCGCGCAGGCCCGCTGCGATCTCGTCGTGCCCGTCGCCGACGATGCTCACGCGCCGCAGCTCGACGCCGAGCGCGTCCAGCTCGTGCGCGAGGAAGCGGGTGTTGGCGTCGGCCACGAGGCCGAGCAGGAGCTCCTGCCCGGTCACGAGCAGGGCCGCCGACGGGCGGGGCGGGCGTCACGGCTGCTCGGTGACGGGCGGCTTCGGGCGCTTGCCCGGCTCGACGTGCGGGCCGTCGCTGTCGGCGGTCACGAGCCACGGGCCCTTGCCGGTCAGCGTGAAGGTGTGGCCGTTGACGGCGAGCAGCAGGTTGCCCGGGATGCCGGTCTCGATCGCGAAGCCGTAGGCGTCCTTGAGCGCTCCGCCGCCGAGCCGGCCGCCGGCCTCGACCTCCTTCTCGGCGATCACCTTGCCGGTCGAGATGCGCCAGATCTTGACCCAGGTCGTCTCGGCGTCGGCATCCACGTCGACGCGCAGGCTCGCCGGCTCGCGCGTCGGCGTGACCGGCGCGCGCTCGGTCGTGACCGTCGTCGTCGCCGTCGTGACGTTCTGCGGGTTCGCGTTGCGCCCGCTCGTCGTCTCGGTCTGGACGCTGATCGACGGCAGCGCCGACTCGCCGGGCCCGAAGCGCCAGGCGACGAAGAACAGCACGCCGATCGCGACCACGGCGATCAGCGCGACGAGCACCGCGCTCGAGGAGTCGCGGCGCTGCGTCATCGGCCGCTCGCGCCGGCGGCGGAACAGCTCGTCGTCGTGGCGGGTGCCGAAGCGCGAGGCGTACTCGTCGACGAACAGCCGCCCGTCGAGGCCGAGGTAGCTCGCGTAGGCGCGCAGGAACCCGCGCACGTACGTCCCGGAAGGCAGGCTGTCGAACTCCTCTTCCTCGAGCGAGCGCAGATATTTGGCGCGGATCTTCGTGTCCGCCTCGACCTGCTCGAAGGTCAGCTGGCGGCGTTCACGCGCCTCGCGCAGAGTGGCACCGATCTCGAACATCAATCTCCCGCGGCTCCCAGTGGCACGCGCGGGGGCAGTCTACTCCGACGCCCCCGCGGAGTGCGGCCACGGGGGCGTGCCGTAGCGCTCGCGCACGCGCCCGACGAGCCAGGCGGCACCCGCCCAGCAGCAGCATCACGGCGAGCGCGGCGGAGATGCGCTGGCCGAGCACCTCGTCCGACGGGGCGAAGGCGATGCCGAGCGGCGGAAAGCCCGCCCCGACCCCGCCGTAGATCGGCCCGAAGCGCCAGCCGACCGCCACGGCCACGAGGATCGTCGCGACCGCGAACGCGCTCGAGACGTACACGGCGAGCAGCGCGCAGATGCCCTCGCCGAGCGCGCCGACGAGCAGCGCGACCGCCGTGCGCGACTGCCAGGTCGTGCCGTTCACCCCTCGACGGGGGCGCGACCGACCATGCGCAGGGCCTCGTCGTAGGAGACGAGCACGCGGCGCGGCTTCGACCCCTCGTAGCCCGAGATCACGCCGCGGCGCTCGAGCATGTCGACGAGCCGGCCCGGCGCGGGTGTAGCCGACGCGCAGGCGACGCTGGAGCAGCGAGACCGAGGCCGTCTCGTGCTGGGCGACGCACAGGATGGCGTCGTCGAGCAGCTCGTCCTCGTCGGGATCGAGCTCCTCGGACTCCACGTCGGGCGCGGCCTCGAGCAGCTCCTCGCTGAACTCCGGCTCGGCCTGGACGCGGCACTGCTGGACGAGCAGCGCGATCTCCTCCTCGGAGATGTAGCCGCCCTGCACGCGCTGCAGGCGCGAGGTGCCGAGCGGCTTGTAGAGCATGTCGCCGGAGCCGAGCAGCGCCTCGGCGCCGCCGACGTCGAGGATCACGCGCGAGTCGGTCTGGGACGAGACGGCGAAGGCGATGCGGCTCGGCACGTTGGCCTTGATCATGCCCGTGATCACGTCGACCGACGGGCGCTGCGTGGCGAGCAGGAGGTGGATGCCGACCGCGCGCGACTTCTGGGCGAGCCGGATGATCGCGTCCTCGACCTCGGCCGGCGAGACCATCATGAGGTCGGCGAGCTCGTCGATCACGACCAGCATGTAGGGCAGCGGCGGCTTGCCGTCCTTGAGGCGCACGCGGTTCATCTCGGGGAGGTTGCGCGCCTTGTGGAGCCCCATCAGCTCGTAGCGCTCCTCCATCTGGCGCACGACGTTCTGGAGCACGGCGGCCGCGTTCTTCATGTTCGTGACGACCGGCGTGAGCAGGTGCGGGATCGTCTCGTAGTGGTTGAGCTCGACCTTCTTCGGGTCGATCAGGATCATCCGCACCTCGTCCGGCGTCGCGCGCAGCAGGATCGAGCAGAGCATCGAGTTGATGCAGCCGGACTTGCCCGAGCCGGTCGTGCCGGCGATCAGCATGTGCGGCATCTTCGCGAGGTCGGCGACGACCGTCTGGCCGGAGATGTCCTTGCCGAGCCACACCGTCAGCGGCGAGCCGGTCGCGGGCTCGTCGACGAGATCGCCCAGCGAGACGAGGTTGGGCGAGCGGTTGGGCACCTCGACGCCGACCGCCTGCTTGCCCGGGATCGGCGCCAGGATGCGGATCTCCGTCGTCGCGAGCGCGTAGGCGAGGTCGTCGCGCAGGGCCGTCACGCGCGAGACCTTCGTGCCCGCGGCGAGCTGCATCTCGTAGCGCGTGACGCGCGGGCCGGAGACCGTGCCGATCAGCCGCGCGTCGACGCCGTGCTCGGTCAGCGCGGCGATCAGCGACGCGCCGACGCGCTCGACGTCCACGTCCTTGCCGGTCGGGCGCGTGCCGCGCGCGAGCACGCGCGGATCGGGCAGGCGGTAGTTGGAGACGGGCAGCGGCACCGGCAGCTCGTGGGCGTCGGACTCCTGCCGGCGGCTCCGCGGGCGCCGGTCGGGCAGGTCGTAGGCGTCGGTGAACTCGTTGGTGCTCTCGGGCTCGGCCGGCGTGTAGCGGCGGCGGCATCAGCGGCATGACGGGGAGCGGCGCGGTGTCGAACGACGCGTCCGGGCTCCGGCTGGCGGCATGGGCATCGGCAGCGGCTCGGGAGCGCGCTCGAACACGTCCGGGAAGCGCTGCTCGACGTCGAGCGGCGGAGGCGCTCGCGCGCTTGCGGCGCGGACGGACCGTGGTCTGCAGCTCGCGAGAGCGGCACGCTGCGCACGGTCGCGGCGACGCGCACGACGCTCTGGGCCGAGCGACGCGCGGCGGTGGCGCTGTGGCCGAGCAGCACGTAGGCGGAGGCGCCCGAGAGCAGGAGCAGCCCGGCGACGACCGCGAACACGGCGAGCACGAGCGCGCCCGGGCTCCCCCGCGACCGCGGCCGCCGCGGCGTGGAGGCCGTTGCCGGCGTAGCCGCCGCCGTCGCGCAGCGACTCGCGGTCGAGGCCGGCCGAGCCGAGCAGCGAGAGCAGGCCGAGCGCGAGCGCGACGGCGCCCGACGCGGAACGGGCGCAGCCGGCGCGGATCGGCACGCAGGAGCAGGCTGCGCGGCGATCGCGCCGAGCGCGAGCGGCGCGAGCGCGACGCCGCGGCCGGCCGCTGAGCTCGAGGCCGCTGCGCAGCGCTCCGCCGAGCCCGCCGCCCCCCGCCCCGGCCCACAGCACGAGCACGGAGAACGCGGCCAGCGCGCCGAGCGCGAGCCCGAGCAGGTCGCGGTACTGGTGCGGCGCGAGCAGCGGCTCCCGCACCTGCTTGCGGCGCCGTGCGGGCGCGCGCTTGGGCGCGGGCTTGCGGGCAGGACGAGAGGTACGAGCGGGCGCTCGCCGCGCCGTCGCGGTCTTGCGGCGGGTTGCCATCGGACTGGCGCTTCGACGCGAGCTCCGGCCACTCCTTCAACGCCGGGACGCGCGGGACCCGGCCGGAGAGCGTCCCGGCGCCCGGGTTCTCGCTCCGCCTGGCGGCCGAGACCCCGGGTGGCGGAGCCTGACCCGGGCCTCGGGCGCACCCCGAACCCCTGGCCGAACGGATAGGTACCGCGCCGAGCCTCCTGCCCGGCCGCAGGGTGCCCACGGCCCGTTGTCGCGGGTAGGGTGGGAGGTGTGACTGCTCCCACCGCGACCGACCCCCTCGCCCTCGATCTCGAGGCCACGACGACCGCCCTGGCCACCGGCATCCGCGACGCCGTACGCCAGCTCGGCCGGCGCGGCGCCGTGCTCGGTGTCTCCGGCGGCGTCGACTCCGGCGTCTGCGCCGCGCTCGCCGTGCGCGCATTCGGCCCGAAGCACGTCCTGCTCCTGCGCATGCCCGAGCGCGACATCGGCCAGGGCGCGTCCGACCTCGGCCTCGAGCTCGCGGAGAGCCTCGGCGCCCCGCAGCGCGAGGAGTCGATCTCGGCCGCGCTCGAGGGCCTCGGCTGCTACCGCCGCCGCGACGAGGCGATCCAGGAGGTCTTCCCCGAGTACGAGGCGCACTGGAAGCACAAGGTCGTGCGCTCCGCGCCCGGCGGCGTGATCCTGTTCGCGCTCGTGATCGAGAAGCCCGACGGCTCGCGCGAGGAGAAGCGCATCCCGGCGACGACGTACCGCAAGCTGATCGCCGCGACGAACATGAAGCAGCGCGTGCGCAAGCTGATCGAGTACACCTGGGCCGACGCGCTCGGCTACGCCGTGATCGGCACGCCCAACCGGCTCGAGTACGACCAGGGCTTCTTCGTCAAGGGCGGCGACGGCCTCGCCGACGTCAAGCCGATCGCCAAGCTCTACAAGACGCAGGTCTACGCGCTCGCGCGCACCTCGGGCCTGCCCGCGGCGATCGCCGAGCGCGACCCGACGACCGAGACCTTCAGCCTCCCGCAGACGCAGGAGGAGTTCTACTTCGGCCATCCGTACGACCGCATGGACCTGCTCGTGCACGGCGTCGAGGAGGGCATCGCGCCCGCCGACCTCGCGCCGCTCGTGGGCCTGGACGCCGACGGCGTCGCGAGCGCCTACGACGAGGTCGCGGCGCGTGCGCACCGCCACCGCCTACCTGCACGCCAGCGCGCGCATCATCGACATCGACGGATCGATCCACCCGGCCGGCCGCTGACGTGTGCGGCATCGCGGGCATCCTGCACGCCGACCGGCGCGCGGCCGGTCGACGAGCCGACGCTGCGCCGGATGGCGCGCGCCATCCGCCACCGCGGGCCCGACGGCTACGGCATCGCCTCGGGCGACGGCACGGGCCTCGTCTCGACGCGCCTGGCGATCTTCGACATCCCGTCGGGCTGGCAGCCGATGCAGGGCGCCACCGCGACACGGTGATGGTCTACAACGGCGAGGTCTTCAACCACTACGAGCTGCGCACGGAGCTCGAGGCCCGCGGCGAGCGCTTCCGCACGACCAGCGACACGGAGATCCTGCTGCGGCTGATCGACCGCGACGGCCCGGCGGCGCTCGACGCCTGCAACGGGCAGTGGGCGATCGCGCACGTCGACCGCCCCTCGCGCACGCTCACGCTGATGCGCGACCGCTTCGGCGTCCGCCCGCTGCACTACGCGCTCCTGCCGGACGGCGGCATCGTCTTCTCGAGCGAGGTCAAGGGCATCCTCGCCTCCGGCCTCGTCGAGGCGACGCCCGACCTCGAGGGCATCGACGAGGTCTTCACGCTGTGGGCCGCGCGCCCGCCGCGCACCGCCTTCAAGGGCGATCCGCCTGCTCCCGCCCGGCCACCTGCTCGTGTGGCGCGACGGCGAGATCGTGGAGGAGCGCCCCTGGTGGGAGCCGCGCTACGCGACCGACGCGCCGGCGCCCGCGCCCGAGGCGCTCGGCGAGCTGCTGCGCGACTCGCGTGCGGCTGCGGCTGCGCGCCGACGTCCCGGTCGGCTGCTACCTCTCGGGCGGCCTCGACTCGAGCCTCACGACGGCGCTCGCGGTCGAGCAGACCGAGCACCAGCTGCGCACGTTCTCGCTCGCCTTCCGCGACCCGCTGTTCGACGAGTCGCGCGTTCCAGCGCCAGGTCGCCGAGCGAGCTCGGGCACGCAGCACCACGTGATCGAGATCGGCCCCGAGGAGATCACCGACGCCTTCCAGGACGTGATGCGCCACCTCGAGACGCCCGTGATCCGCTCGGCCGGCGTGCCGCTCTACCTGCTCGCGCGCGTCGACGCGCGAGCAGCGGCATCACGGTCGTCGCGACCGGCGAGGGCGCCGACGAGCTGTACTGGGGCTACGACCTCTTCAAGGAGGCGAAGGTCCGCGCGTTCTGCGCCCGCGACCCCGATGCCGCCTGGCGCGCGTCGCTGTTCGACCGCATGTACCCGTACTTCGCCGTCGTCCGGCGGCCGCCGCGGCGAGTCCTGGCGGCGCTTCTTCCTCGACGCCGGGCCCGCCGAGCGATCCGCTGTTCTCGCACCAGACGCGCATCCAGGCCGACCTCCGGCGTCAAGTCGCTGTACTCCGGCGACACGCGCGCGGCGCTCGCCGGCGTCGATCCGCTCGAGCGCCTGCGCGACGACCTGCCCGAGGAGTTCGGCCGCATGAGCGTGCTCGAGCGCGCCGCCTACCTCGAGCTGACGACGCTGCTCGGCAACCACCTGCTGGCCGCGCAGGCCGATCGCGTGGGCATGGCGCACGGCATCGAGGGCGCGCTTCCCGTTCCTCGACCATCGCGTCTTCGAGCACTCGGTCGCGACCCGGCCGCAGGACAAGCTCGCCGGGCTGCACGAGAAGATCGCGATCCGCGCGCGTGGCCGCCGAGGTCGTCCCGCCGATCGTGGCGCAGCGGCCCAAGCAGCCGTATCGCGCCCCCGAGGCCGCGGCGTTCTTCGCCGAGCGAGCCCGAGTGGGTCACCGAGCGCCTCTCCGCCGAGGCGGTGCGCGCGGTCGGCATCTACGACGAGCGCGCGGTCGCGGGCCTCGTGCGCCGCTGCCGCGCGGGCCGCGCCACGGGCTTCCGCGAGAACATGGCGCTGATGGGCGTGCTCTCGACCCAGGTCTGGCACGAGACGTTCTGCACCGGCGGCGATGCGCTTCCCCGAGGAGGATCTCGAGCCCCGGGTTCGGCTCGAGCTCGACCTACCCGTACGGGTGGGGAGCGCCGCCTAGCCCTTCCGGGGGGTGGTTTTTCACACCGCTTCGCCGACGATGGTGGACGGCGGGCAGATGGGACCCCCGGAGTGGCCAGACAACGAGGAGTACGTAGTGACCGTTCGCGACGAGCTGTACGAGTACATCAACGAGAACTTCCTGTACCTCCAGCCCGACCTCGAGCTGAGCGACGAGGACCGCTTCCTCGAGCTGGGCGTGATCGACTCGACGGGCGTCGTCGAGCTGGTCGGCGAGGTCGAGGAGCGCTACGGGATCACGGTCGAGGACAACGAGATCACCGAGGACAACTTCGGCTCGCTCTCCGGCCTCGTCCGGTTCGTCGCCAGCAAGCGCCCCGCGGCGGTCTAGCAACCATGGCCGTGCGCACGCTCGACGACCATCTGCGCGCCTCCGCGGCGCGCACGCCCGACAAGACCGCGATCGTCGCGGGCGATCGCCGCGTCAGCTACGGCGAGCTCGACCGTCTCGCCGACGGCATCGCCGGCGGCCTGATCGCAGCGGGCATCGAGCGTGGCGACCGCGTCGGCGTCTTCCTCCCGAACACGGTCGAGGGCGCCGCATCGATCTACGGCGTGCTGCGCGCGGGCGCGGCCTTCTCGCCGCTCAACCCGACGATGAAGGCCGAGAAGCTCGGCCAGGTGCTGGCCGACGCCGGCGCGACCGGGATCATCTGCGAGCAGTCGCACCGCGGCGTGATCGCCGATGCGTCCGCGCTCGCCCCCGCCCTGCGCACCGTCGTCTGCGTGGGCGACGGCCAGGCCGGCGACGTGCCCTTCGCCCAGCTGATCGCCCACGAGGCACCGCGGACGCTGCGCGCGACGGCCATCGACCTCGCGGCGCTGATCTACACGTCGGGCTCGACCGGCAAGCCCAAGGGCGTCACGCTGACGCACCAGAACATGACCTTCGCCGCCGCGTCGCTCGGGGAGTACCTCGAGATGCAGCAGGACGAGGTCGTGCTGCTGTGCCTGCCGCTCTCGTTCGACTACGGCCTCTACCAGCTGCTGCTGACGATCATGGTGGGCGGCACGCTCGTGCTCGAGAAGGGCTTCGCCTTCCCCGGCAAGGTCGTCCAGCTGCTCGAGAGCGAGGGCGTGACGGGCCTGCCCGGCGTCCCCACGCTGTTCGGCGTGCTGCTCGGCCTGCGCGGCCTCGAGGCCCGCGAGCTGCCGGCGCTGCGCTACCTCTCGAACACCGGCGCGGCGCTCTCGGTGACGACGATCGCCGGCCTGCGCGAGACCTTCCCGAAGGCCCGCATCTACTCGATGTACGGCCTCACCGAGTGCAAGCGCGTCTCCTACCTGCCGCCGCACCTGATCGACGTCAAGCCGGCCTCGGTCGGCATCGCCATCCCCGGCACCGAGGTGTGGGTCGAGGACGCCGAGGGCAACGAGTGCGCCCCGGGCGAGGTCGGCGAGCTGATGGTGCGCGGGCCCCACGTCATGCAGGGCTACTGGAACGACGCCGAGGCCACCGCCAAGCGCCTCCGCCCCGGCCGCTGGCACTGGGAGCGCGAGCTGATGACGGGCGACCTCTTCAAGCGCGACGCCGAGGGGCACCTCTACTTCGTGGGCCGCAAGGACGACATGATCAAGTCGCGCGGCGAGAAGGTCGCCCCGCGCGAGGTCGAGGAGGTGCTGTACGCCGTCCCCGGCGTGCGCGACGCGGCCGTGATCGGCGTCCCCGACAAGCTGCTCGGCTCGGCGATCCACGCCTATGTCTCGGTCTTCGAGGATGCGGAGCTCGACGAGCGCACGCTCAAGCGCGCCTGCGCAGCGAAGCTCGAGGACTACATGGTCCCGCAGCGCATCGAGATCCGCGACGAGCTGCCGCGCTCGACCGCCGGCAAGATCGACAAGCTCACGCTCAGCGCCGAGGCCAACGAGCGCCTCGCCGCCGCTACCGCCTGAGGCGCCCGAGCCACTCCCGGACGCGGGCGAGCCGCCGGCGGCGCCGCTGACGGCGCCTGCGACGCGGTGCTCGGAGGTCCCGGACGCCGGCTCGGAGATCAGCTGCACGATGAACTCGGCGATCAGCCCCACGCGGCACCGCTGGGCAGCAGCGCGGCGCAGCGCCCACCGAGCTGCGGCGCGACCCGGCATGATCAGCGCATGCCTCCTCACCAGCATTCGCGGGACACCGACCTCGGCTTCGCCGGCGTTGCGCTGACGTTCGCGCGCGTGCCCATGGCGGTCACGCCGGACGACCTCGCCGGCGCCGACGTGGCCGTGCTCGGCGCGCCCTTCGACCTCGCCGTGACCTACCGCCCGGGCACGCGCTTCGGACCGCGTGCGGTGCGCCAGGCCGAGGACGTCGGCGTCGACGACCGGCCCGGCATCGAGCTCGGCATCGACCCCTACAAGGCCCTCAAGGTCGTCGACTACGGCGACGCGGCCGCGCCGCCGAGCGACATCCTCGCCGCGCACGACTCGATCCAGGCGCGCGTCGGCGAGATCCTCGCCGCCGGTGCGATCCCGGCCGTGATCGGCGGCGACCACTCGATCACGCTGCCGATCCTGCGCGCGCTCGCGGCACACCATGGAGCCGACGGCTTCAGCGTGCTCCACTTCGACACGCACGCCGACACCGGCGTGCCTCACGATCCGATCCCGAATCACGGCGAGCCGTTCTCGCGCGCGGTCGACGAGGGCGTGCTGCTCGGCGGCAACATCGTGCAGATCGGCCTGCGCGGCTGCTGGCCGTTTCCCGAGGACTTCGACCGGATGCGCAGCCAAGGCTTCCGCTGGCACACGATGGGCGAGATCGACGACCGCGGCCTGCGCGCCGTGCTCGACGACGCCATCGCCCATGTCCGCGAGCGCGCCCCGCGCACCTACCTCACGGTCGACGTCGACTCGATGGATCCCGCGTACGCGCCCGGCACGGGCACGCCCGAGCCGGGCGGGCTGACCTCGCGCGAGCTGCTCGGCGCCGTGCGGCGGATCAGCTGCGAGCTGGATCTCTGCGGCGTCGACCTCGTCGAGGTCTCGCCGCCCTACGACGTCGCCGGCATCACCGCGCTCGCCGGTCAGCGCGTGATCCAGGAGGCGCTCGGCGGCATCGCGCTGCGCCGCAGCGGCAGGCCGGCGCGGCCGGCGCGCCACTGACACGGAGATACCGGCCCGGGAGCTGGAGAACGGCAACGCTGCTCAGCGGCGCCAGGTGGGAGCTCCCGGCAGCTGCCGGAACTCGCAGCAACGCCGCCAGAACCGGTCCCTCGCCCGCGCCGCGGCGAGACCTACACGTCGACGACGACGGGCAGCACGAGCGGGCGCTTGCGCGCGCGGTTCCACACGAGCTCGGCGAGCTCGTCGTGCATATGGGTCTGGAGCAGCTTGTGCTCGCGCACGCCGTCGGCGTCGAGGCGGTCGAGGATCCGGCTCGCGTGGGCGCGCACCTCGTCGAGCAGCTCGTCGCCCGCAGCGGCGCCCTCCGGCGCGAAGCCGCGCGCGATGACCTCGGGCTCGACGCGCGAGGGCCCGCGATGCAGCTGGCAGACGACGATCAGCGTGCCGTCGGCCGAGAGCTGTCGGCGGTCGCGCAGAACGGCGTCCTTGGGGTCGCCGATGCCGAGGCCGTCGACGAACACGACGCCCGCCTCGACCTCGCCCTCGCGGCGCACCGAGCCGCGCTCGAGCACCAGCACGTCGCCGTTGTCGCAGACGTGGATGCGGTCGCCCGGGACGCCCACGGACTCGGCCAGCTCGGCATGCGCCGCGAGCATCCGCAGCTCGCCGTGCACCGGCATGAAGGAGCGCGGGTGCACGAGCGCGAGCATCATCTTGAGCTCCTCGGCCGAGCCGTGGCCCGAGACGTGCACCGCCTCGTTGTCCTGGTGCAGGACGCGCGCGCCGCGCCGGCAGAGCGCGTTCATCGTGTCGTGCACGGCGAGCTCGTTGCCGGGCACCGGCTTGGCCGACATGATCACCGTGTCGCCCTGCCGGATCTGCACCTGGCGGTGGTCGCTGTAGGCCATGCGCGTGAGCGCCGACATCGGCTCGCCCTGCGAGCCCGTGCACAGCACCGTGACCTCATGATCGGGCAGGTCGTCGATCTCGGAGGGCTTGACCAGCGTTCCCTCCTCGACGTCGGCGTAGCCCAGGTTGCGGGCGATGTTGAGGTTCTTGATCATCGAGCGCCCGACGACCGCGACCTTGCGGCCACAGGCCTCGGAGGCGTCGATCACGCCCTGCAGGCGATGGATGTGCGACGAGAAGCTCGTCACGATCACGCGCGCCGGGGCGTCGCGGATGATGCGCTTGAGCGCGGCCGCGACGATCTGCTCGGACTCCGTGATGCCCGGCCGCTCCGCGTTCGTCGAGTCGGCCAGCATCAGATCGACGCCGTCGGCGCCGAGGCGCGCGAGCTTGGCCAAATCGGTCGGGCGTCCGTCGATCGGCGTGTGGTCGATCTTGTAGTCGCCCGTGTGCAGGATCGTGCCGTGGTGGGTGTGCAGCGCGACGGCGACGGCGTCCGGCACCGAGTGCGTGACGCGCGCGAACTCCGCGGCGAACGGCCCGCAGGCGACCGGGTCGCCCTCGCTGTCGATCTCGATGAACTCGGCGTCGCGCAGCAGGCCGTGCTCGTCGAGCTTCGACTTGACCATGCCGAGCGTCAGGCGCGTGCCCCACACCTCGCGCACGCCGATCTCGCGCATCACGTAGGGCAGCGCGCCGATGTGATCCTCGTGGCCGTGCGTGAGAATGACCGCGTCGATGCCGCCCGGCGCCTCGCGCAGGTAGGCGAAGTCGGGCAGGACGAGATCGACGCCGGGCATCTCGTCACGCGGGAACGAGAGCCCGCAGTCGATCAGGACGCGGCGCTCGCCCTGCTCGATCACGCACAGGTTGTTGCCGATCTGCCCGAGCCCACCGAGCGGGATGATGCGTACGACGTCGCTCACGCGGCGGCCGTCAGGCCTCGCGCCGCGAGAGCGGAGCGCAGAACGTCGCACTGCTCGTCGGTCGCAGCCACGAGCGGCAGGCGGGGCGCACCCGCGCGGTGCCCGAGGAGCTCGAGCGCCGCCTTGAGCGGAATCGGGTTCGTGGTGATCGAGAGCGCCTCGTAGACCGGCGTCAGCTCGGCGTCGAGCGCGCGCAGACCCTCGCGGTCGCCGCTCTCGGCGAGCTCGCACATGCGCAGCATCTCGCTGCCGACGATGTGCGACGCGACGCAGATGCCCCCCACGCCGCCGAGCTCGAGGAACGGCGCGAGCAGGTCGTCGTTGCCCGCGTAGAGCGCGAGGCCGGCGTCGAGGATCGCCTGCGCCTGGCCGAGGTCGGTCGTCGCCTGCTTGACCGCGACGATGTTCGCGCTCTCGCGGCCGAGGCGGGCGAGCAGGTCGGGCTCGAGGTTCAGGATCACGCGCTGCGGGATGTTGTAGACGATCACCGGCAGGCCGTCGGCGGCCTCGGCGACGGCCGCGAAATGGCGCGCCAGGCCCTCGATCGGCGGCTTGTTGTAGTACGGCGTGACGGCCAGGAAGCCGTGCACCCCGAGCCGGCACGCCTCGCGCGTCAGGTGGATCGAATGCGCCGTGTCGTAGGTGCCGGTGTTCGCGATCACGCGGGCGTCGGCACCGACCTCGTCGAGGACGGCCTCGAACAGCGAGAGCTTCTCGCCGTCGGTCAGCGTCGGTCCCTCGCCGGTCGTCCCCGCGAGCACGAGCCCCTCGGAGCCGTGCTCCACGAGATGGCGGGCGAGCGAGCGCGACGCATCGAGGTCGAGCGAGCCGTCGGCGGCGAACGGCGTCGCCATGGCGGTGCAGATGCGGCCGGCCGGCGCGCCTGCGGGACGTCGTTGCTCCTGATTCACGCTGCGATCATAGCCGGGGTCACGCGGATCGCTCGCCCGCGAGGAACGTCTCGAGCCCCTCGGTGAGGCCGGGCGGCAGCTCGCGCACCCGCCGGACGGCGAGCAGGACGCCCGGCGCGAAGGCCTCGCGCGAGGTCGCGTCGTGGCGGATCGTGAGCACCTGACCCTCGCCGCCGAGCATCGTCTCCTGGTGCGCGATCAGCCCCGGCAGCCGCACCGAGTGGATCGGGACGTCGTGCCCGGTGACCGCGCGGATGCGCTCGGCCGTCGCCTCGGCGGTGCCCGAGGGTGCGTCCAGCTTGTGGTGCGAGTGCAGCTCGACGATCTCGACGTGCGGAAAGAGCTGCGCGGCCTGCTCGGCGAACTGCATCGCGAGCACCGCGCCGAGCGCGAAGTTGGGGGCGTAGAACGCCGGGCAGCCCGGCCGCGTGCGCGGCGGCGTCCAGCCGCTCGCGCGCCTGGGCGTCGAGACCGGTCGTTCCGAGCACGACGGCGAGGCCGGCGCGCGAGGGCGGCGAGCGCGTGCTCCTCGCCGAGCTCGGGCCGCGTGAGGTCGACGAAGACGTCGGCGGGCTGCTCCACGAGCGCCTCGGCGAGCGATCCGTAGCAGCCCGGGCCGGAGCCGGCGAGGCTCGGCGCGACGCGCGCAACCAGATGGATGTCGTCCGCGGCGACCAGGCTCGCGCCCACGGGCGTGCCGGTGCGCCCGCTCGCGCCCGCCAGGATGACGCGGGTCATGCGACCGCCTCGAGCAACGCGACCTCGCCGCCGACGGCGGTGCGGAAGCGGTCGTGGTCGGGCCCGATGCCCGCGATCGAGAAGCGCTCGGGCGCGAAGAGCTCGGCCGCGATCGCCGTCACGTCCTCGTGGGTCACGGCGTCGACGCGCGCCGCGACCTCGTCGAGCGAGAGGATCTCGCTGCCGCTCAGCACGGCGCGACCGAGCCGGGACATGCGCGACGAGGTCGACTCGAGCGCCAGCAGCATGCGCCCCTTGACGCTCTCCTTCGCACGCTCGAGCTCGTCCGCCGTCAGGCCCCCGCCGCGCAGCTCGCCGATCTGGGCGCGCGCGATCTCGACGCACTCCCCCACGTTCTCGCCGCGCGTGCCGACGTAGATGCCGAGCTGGCCGGCATCGTCGTAGCTCGACGTGTAGCTGTAGACGCTGTAGGCCATGCCGCGCTCCTCGCGGATCTGCTGCACGAGCCGCGACGAGGCCGCGCCGCCGAGCACGTGATCGAGCAGCGCGAGCGCGAAGCGCCGATCGTCGTCGCGGCGGATGCCCGGCGCGGAGAGGCAGACGTGGTACTGCTCGGTGTCGCGCGCGAGGAACAGCCGGCGGCCGGCGGCCGGCGGGGGCGTCGAGCGCTCGGCGCGCGCGCGGCACCGAGCTGCAGACGCTCGGCGACGAGCGCGCAGAACGTGTCGTGCTCGAGGTTGCCCGCGGCGGCGACGACCACGTTGCCGGCGCCGTAGCGGCTCGCGTGATAGCCCGCGATGCCCGCATTCGTCAGCGCGCGGACGGTCGCGGCGCTGCCGATCACCGGCCGGCCGAGCTCGTGCGCGCCGAACACGCAGCGCGCGGCGACGTCGTGCACGAGGTCGGACGGGTCGTCCTCGATCATCGCGATCTCCTCGAGCACCACCTCGCGCTCCGACTCGAGCGCCTCGGCCTCGAAGCGCGGGCGCGCCGCCATGTCGCACATGACGTCGAGCGCCAGCGGGACGTGCTCGTCGAGCACGCGCACGTGCACGACGGTCGACTCGCGCGTCGTGAACGCGTTCAGCTCGGAGCCGAGGCGATCGGAGACGCGGGCGATCTCGACCTGGTCGAAGCGCTCGCTGCCCTTGAACAGCAGGTGCTCGATGAGATGCGTGACGCCGGCCTCGGGCGGGCGCTCGTCGCGCGCGCCGACGCCGACGAAGACGCCGACCGCCACCGAGCGCACGCCGGCGATCGTCTCGGTGATCACGCGCAGGCCGTCGGGGAGCGTCGTCAGCTGGTGCACGGGCATGAGCGTACGTCAGCGCAGCCGGCGCCGGGCCGCCCCGACGCTCAGGCCACGCTCACCCGGGAGATGCCGTGCGCTTCGGACGCGAGCGCTTGTCCGCGTACAGCCGCTGGTCGGCGACGTGCAGCGCCTGCTCCAGCGTGATCCCGTCGCGCATCGGCGCCGCGCCCCGCGAGCATCCGATCGCGTACTCGGCGCCCTGCTCGCTGAGCGCGGTCTGTGCGGCCTCCAGCATGCGCTCGCCCTCGGCGGCGGGCGTGATCACGACGAACTCGTCGCCGCCGATGCGATACGCGCTGCCGGTCGCCCCGACGGTCTCGGACAGCCGCTTGCCAAGGCGCTCGAGCAGCGCGTCGCCCGCGGGATGCCCGAACGTGTCGTTGAACGCCTTGAAGCCGTCGAGATCGAACATCGCGACCGCCAGCGGCCGGCGCCGGCCGAGCGCGGCGAAGCCGCTCGTCCATGTCCTCGAAGAGCTTGCGGCGATTGCCGAGCCCGGTGAGGGCATCGATGGTCGCGTCGCGCTGGCTGCGCCTGCGCGCGCGCACCGAGGAGTGGAACGCCAGCGAGAACGCCAGCAGCAGGAACAGCACGGCGGCGGCGGTGCCCGCGGTCGCCACCTGCCGCGAGCGTGCGGCGTCGGCACCGAACTGCGCGTCGGCGCGATCGAGCTGCCGGGTCAGCTCCGCATAGGCGCCGCCGGGCTGCTGGGCGGCGCCGAGCACGCGTGCGGCCTTGATCTGCGGGCCATTCGCGACGAGCCCCGCGATCTGATCGACGAGCGTGAAGTACCGCGCGCCGGCGCTCTCGATGCGCGCGAGCGCCCCGTCGTGCCCGAAGCCGCTCAGGTCGGCGACCCTGGTCGTGTAACCGCGCTTCGCCGCGGTCAGCTGGAGCGCCGTGCGCTGCTTGCTCGCGAGGTCGTTGACCCCGGCGAGCGCCGGGCTGAATGCGATCGATGTGAGCGTGCCCTGCTGGTTGCGCAGGTCGGCGATCACGACCTGGGCTCGCCGCGTCTCGTCGACACGGTTCTGGAAGACGACGATCACCACGAGCGCGAGCAGGCCGAGCGCCCAGATTCCGGTGAGCAGGACGAGCGATCGTCCAGGGCGCCTGCGACGCGAGTCGGCGGGGCGAGGACATGATCTCACCCTAGTCCAGTTTGCCTCAAGCGCCCTGGACGATCTCCAGGACCGCTCGAGCAACCGCGTCGGGCTCCTCGCACATCGGCACGTGCCCGGTCTCGGGCAGGAACAGCAGCCGCCCGTCGGGGAGCGCGTCGCGCAGGAGCTCGCCGTAGCGCGGCGAGACGACCGTGTCCCGCCCGCCCCAGACCACGAGCGTCGGCAGCGTGAGCTCGTCGAGCCGGTCCTGCAGACCGGCGTAGACGATCTCGATGCCGGCGGCGGGCGTCGAGCGGCCCTGCGCGGCGCCGAGCATCAGCTCGCGCGCGAGCGCGGCGTCGAGCTTCGACGGGTCGCCCAGGACGCGCGCGAACGCGCGCTCGCGCAGGCCGCGCCGCGACGCGATCAGCGGCGTCGCCGCGCGCACGAGCTGGCGGCCGAGCGCGTGCAGCCGCGGCCGCCGCCACGAGGGCCGCACCGCGCCGGTGGCGATCAGTCCCGCGGGCGCGATCAGCACGAGCGCGCGCAGGGCACCGGGCCGCTCGGCGGCATAGCGCACCGCGACGCCACCGCCCAGCGAGTGGCCCAGCAGCGCCGGGCGCTCGAGGCCGAGCTCGGCGATCGCCGCCTCGACGCGCTCGCAGACCCGGCCGAGATCGAAGCCGCCGCCCGGGAGCGGCGGCGAGCCGCCGAAGCCCGGCAGGTCGATCGCCGCGACGCGCAGCGACGGCGCCAGCAGCGCCGAGCAGGCGGTCGAAGGCCTGGCGTCGCTCGGCCAGGCCGTGCAGCAGCACGAGCGGCGGGGCCGACTCGTCTCCCGCGAGGGAGACGGCCAGCCCCGCCGCGCGCACCTCGTTCAGATCAGCTACTCCGCGCCGCCGTTGCCGCGCGGGCCGCTGTGGCGCCGCGGGCGATCGCCGCCGCGCTCGCGGCCGCCGCCGGAGCGGTCGCCGCCCTCGCGCGGCGGGCGGGAGCCCCCGCCCTGGCCGGCGTTCGGGAACTGCTCCTTGTAGCGCACGCCGATCGCCTCGGCCGTGATCTCGGCGCCGTTCTCCGTCTTGGAGACGAGCTTGAGACCGACGCGGCCGCGCTCGGTGTCGACCTCGGTGACCTCGACCGTGACGACGTCGCCGCGGGTCAGCACCTGGTCGACCGAGTCGACGCGCACGCCCGGCGAGATGCGCGAGGCGTGCAGGAGGCCGTCGGTGCCCTTGCGGAGCTCGACGAAGGCGCCGAACTCGGCGGTCTTGACGACCGTGCGGTCGAACTCCGTGCCGACGTCGATCGCCTCGCGTCATGCTCTCGATGCGCTGCGGCCGCGTCGCATCGCCGACGCTTGAGCCGTAGATCTGGACGATGCCGTCCTCGTCGATGTCGATCGAGACCGTGTACTCCTCCTCGAGCCCGCGGATCGTCTCGCCGCCCTTGCCGATGACCATGCCGATCTGATCGGTGTCGATCTTGACGACCTGGACCTCGGGGCGTTCTCGTTGATCTCCGGGCGCGGCTCGGCGATCGTCTTCGCCATGCTGTCGAGGATCGACAGCCGTGCCTCCGTGGCCTGCATCAGCGCCGGCCGGCAGCAGGTCGGTGGTGACGCCGGTGATCTTGATGTCCATCTGCAGGGCGGTGATGCCGTCGCTCGGTGCCCGCGACCTTGAAGTCCATGTCGCCGAGGTGGTCCTCGGCGCCCTGGATGTCGGTGAGGATGATGTAGTCGTCGCCCTCCATGATCAGGCCCATCGCGATGCCGGCCACCGGCGCCTTGATCGGCACGCCCGCGTCCATCAGCGCGAGGCTCGAGCCGCAGATCGAGCCCTCGACGAGGAGCCGTTCGACTCCAGCGTCTCGGACACGAGGCGGATCGTGTACGGGAACGCCTCGAGGTCCGGCAGCACCGGCACGAGCGCGCGCTCGGCGAGCGCACCGTGACCGATGTCACGACGCTTCGGGCCGCGCATGAAGCCCGTCTCCCCCACCGAGAAGGGCGGGAAGTTGTAGTGGTGCATGTAGTACTTGTTGCTCTCGAGCGACAGGTCGTCGATGCGCTGCTCTTCCTTGGTGGTGCCGAGCGTCGCGACCGTGAGGATCTGCGTCTCGCCGCGCGTGAACAGGCCGGAGCCGTGCGTGCGCGGGCGTGACGCCCACCTCGGTGCGGATCTCGCGGATCTCCGTCTCCTGCGCGACCGTCGGGGCGGCTCTTCTCGACGGCGATCTTGTGGCGCACGAGCGCCTTGTAGGCGGCGCTGAACGCTGTCTTGACTAGCTCGGTCGCGGTCGCGTCGAGGCCCGCCCTCGCCGCCGCCCGGGAACGGCAGCTCGATGTCGTCGAGGATGCGCTGGAGGCGCGGATGCGCTTGGCGGACTTGAGCTCCTTGGAGTCCTGCTCGAAGTCCGAGAACTCGCGCAGCGGCTCGCCGAACTGGTCCTCGATCGCCGCCTTGGGCGTCGCGGCGCGCTGGACCTCGGCGAGCCGATGATCGCGAGCGCAGCTCGGCACGCGTGCGCTCGATGTCAGCCTGCTCGGACTGGATGGTGACTCCGGCGAGGCTCGTCGTCAGCGTGTCCTCGCCCTCGGCGGCGGCGAGGCCGTCAGGCCTTGTCGACCTCGCGGACGCGCGCGGCGTAGCGCGAGCGGAAGTCGGCGATGACGTCCTGCGTCGTCCACTTGGTCTTGCCGACCTTCTCGGCGCAGCTCGGACTGCACGCGGCAGAGCGTCCTTGATCGCGCCGTGGGCGGCGTCGAGCGCCTCCAGGAGGGTGTCCTCGTCGACGACTTCCTTGGCGCCGGCCTCGACCATCGTGATCGCCTCGGGCGTGCCGCAGACGATGAGGTCGAGCTTGCAGTCGTCCATGTCGGGCATCGGCGGGTTGACGCGAGCTGCACCGTCGATCAGGCCGACGCGCACCGCGCCGACCGGACCGAAGAACGGCAGCGGCAGATCGTCAGCGCGGCGGAGATGCCGTTGATGGCCATCGTGTCGTGGCTGTGCTCGCCGTCGATCGAGAGCACGGTGCAGATGCTCTGCACGTCGTTGCGAAAGTTCTTGGGCAACAGCGGCCGGATCGGCCGGTCGATCATGCGAGCGGTGAGCGTCGCCTTCTCGGAGGCCGGCCCTCGCGCTTGAAGAAGCCGCCCGGGATCTTGCCGGCGGCGTACATCTTCTCCTCGACGTCGACGGTGAGGGGGAAGAAGTCCGTGCCCTCACGCGCCTCGCTGCGGCCGACGGCCGTGGCGAGCACGACCGTGGAGCCGCTGCGCACAGTGACCGCACCGTGGGCCTGACGGGCCAGCTTTCCGGTCGTGAAGGCGATCTCATCGCCTCCGATGGTGACCGTGACGGTGGTCTCGTGCAACTGCAGTTCGCTCATTCTCTTTCCTGCTTCCTCAAACCCTGCCGCGTCTGTGCGCGGCGATTCGCGGCCCCGTCCCGGGGCCGTCGTGCTACTTGCTCGCCGGAAATCGCTCCGGTGGGATCAGCGACGGAGACCGAGCTCGGCGATCAGCTTGCGGTACGAATCGAGATCGTTGCTCGCCAGATAGGCCAGCAGGCGGCGGCGCCGCCCCACGAGCGACAGCAGACCGCGCCGCGAGTGGTGATCCTTCTTGTGGAACCGCAGGTGCTCTGTGAGCTCGTTGATGCGCGTCGTCAGGAGCGCGATCTGGACCTCGGTGGAGCCGGTGTCCTTCTCGTCGCGGCCGAACTTGCGCACGATCTCGAGCTTGCCCTCGCTGGTCAGCGTCATGGTTCCTCCCCTGTGGGATTTCTCCACCCGCAGCAGCCGGCGCGCCGGGCAAGCGCACTGCCGCCAATCGGGGGACGGTCGTAGTGTAGGCGCTCTCCCCCGGGCACGGCGCACGACGCGTGCCGGGATCGCTTTCGACTGCACCTAGACTGCCGGGATGGAGAGTCTCGTCTGGAGCGCACGGCCGACCCTGCGCAAGGGTGTCCTCGTGTGCGCGTTCTACGGCTGGAACGACGGCGGCGAGGCCGCCACCACGAGCGCACTCTTCCTGCGCAAGCAGCTCGCGGCGACGCAGTTCTGCGAGCTCGACCCCGACGAGTTCTACGATTTCCAGGAGGTCCGCCCGATCGTCTCGCTCGGCGAGGACGACACGCGGCGGCTGGCCTGGCCCGAGAACTCGTTCGCCTACGCATCGCTGCCGAGCGGCAACGACATCGCCGTGATGATCGGCATCGAGCCGCAGAACCGCTGGAAGCACTACTCGCGCAGCGTCGTCGAGGTGGCGCGCGAGAGCGGCGCCGAGCTCGTCGTCACGCTCGGCGGCTTCCTCGCCGACACGCCGCACACGCGCCCCGTCCCGGTGACCGGCACCGCCGACGGCGAGCTCGCCGACCAGCTCGGCCTCGCGCCCTCGGCCTACGAGGGCCCGACCGGCATCGTCGGCGTCGTGCACGACGCGGCCAGGGAGGCCGGGATCCCGTCGGCCAGCCTGTGGGCCGCCGTGCCGCACTACATCTCGCAGTCGCCCAACCCCAAGGCGGCGCTCGCGCTGCTCTCGCGCCTGGCGCTGCTGCTCGACACGCACTTCGACACGACGACGCTCTCGCAGGAGGCCGTCTCGTTCGAGCGCGAGGTCTCGCACGCCGTCCAGGGCGACGAGAAGATCAGCCGCTACGTGCGCGAGCTGGAGAGCCGCGCCGACGAGCGCGCCGAGGACGACGCCGACGAGGAGTCGCCCCCGCTGCTCGCGAGCGGCGAGGACATCGCCGCGCAGATCGAGCGCTACCTCGCGGAGCGCGAGGAGCCCGGCGCCGACCGAGCTGACTGCGCGTTGGGGTCAGGCCCCAATCGTGCAGCGCGCTCTGCGGAGACCGGCGGCGCGACCGGCGCTACGACGCCCCGGACTCCTCGGCGAGCCGCTTCGACGTCTCGATGTCGCGCCACATCTGCGCGACCAGCTCCTCGACGCTCTCGAAGGCCAGCTCGTGGCGCAGGAAGCGCGTGAACTCGATGCGCATCGGGCGATCGTAGGCGTTGCCGTCGAAGCCGATCAGATAGGCCTCGACGACCGTGCCCTCGACGTCGCCGAAGGTCGGGTTGCCGCCGACCGAGATGGCGGCGGGATAGCGCTCCTCCTCCCCCGGTCCGAGCACGCCGAAGCCGGCGTAGATCCCGGGCGCCGGCACCACGCGGCCCGGCGTCCAGCGCAGGTTCGCGGTGGGCACGCCGAGCGCCCGGCCGCGCGCGAAGCCGCGCACGACCCGGCCGTCGAGCCAGGGCGGTCGGCCGAGCAGGCGCGTCGCGTGCATGACCTCGCCCTGGCGCACGAGCTCGCGGATCCACGAGGACGACACGCGATCGCCGTCGGCGGTCACGAGCGAGACGGCCGTGACGCCGAAGCCGAGCCGCTCGCCGAGCGCCTCGAGCGTCGCGACGTCGCCCTCGGCGGCGTGGCCGAAGCGGTAGTTCTCGCCGACGATCACGTGCACGGCACCGGCCTGCGCGACCAGCACCTGCTCGGCGAAGGCCTCCGGCGAGAGCAGCGAGAGCTCGTGCGTGAAGGCGATCACGAGCAGCTCGTCGACGCCCTCCTGGGCGATCAGCTCGGCGCGGCGGTCGATGCCGGAGAGCCGGCGCGGCACCTGGCCGGGCCGGAGGATCTCGGACGGCATCGGCTCGAACGTCGCGACCGTGCTCCTCGCCCCGAGCGCCTCCGCGCGCTCGAGCGCCTCGTGGATCAGCCGCCGGTGGCCGAGGTGGACGCCGTCGAACGTGCCGAGCGCGATCACCCGCGGCGCCCGGCTCGAGGCTCTCGAGTCCCTCGACGATCTTCATGCCTCGTCCACCAGCACCAGCGAGCGCAGCTCGTCGCCGTCGGGCCCGGCCACGCGCGACGAGGCGGCCGTCCGACGTGCAGCGCAGCGGCGCGTCCTCGCTCGCGCCGCGCGATCGCGCGGCCGTGCAGCAGCGCGTCCCGCTCGGCCGGCTCCAGCTGCGCGCGCCGGCAGGTGCGCGAGCGCCTCGTTCGGGGTCAGCCGCCACGCGCCGCCGAGCGGATCGCCCGCGACGGCGTCGAGCGTGCCCGCGCGCTCGATCGCGAGGTGGCCGATCGCGAGCCGCCGCAGCTCGGCGCAGTAGCCGCCGCAGCCGAGCGCATCGCCGAGATCGCGTGCCAGCGAGCGCACGTAGGTGCCCTTCGAGCAGTGCACGTCGAGCACCGCGCGGCCGAGCGCGGCGTCGTAGCCGACGACGTCGAGGGCGTGCACGTGCACCTCGCGCGGCGGCATCTCGACCGCCACGCCGGCGCGCGCGAGCGCGTACGCGCGCTTGCCGTCGATCTTGATCGCGGAGGTCGCGGGCGGCACCTGCGAGATGACGCCCGTGAGCTCGGCGCAGGCGCGCGCCAGCGCGGCGCCGTCCGGCAGCGGGCCGTCGCCCTGCTCGAGCGTCGCCCTCGGGATCGCCGGTGTCCGAGCGCACGCCGAGCTGCACGGTCGTGCGGTAGCGCTTGTCGAGGCCGACCAGATACGGCGCGAGCTTCGTCGCGCGCCCGATCAGCAGGGCCAGCAGGCCGGTCGCGAACGGATCGAGCGTGCCGGCGTGCCCGACCTTGACCGTGCGCCCGCCGAGCGCGCCGCGCACGCGCGCCACGCAGCCGAACGAGGTCGGCCCCGCCGGCTTGTCGACGAGCAGGATCGCCGCGTTCACGCGCCCACCGCCGCTTCCAGGAAGGCCGCGATCTGCTCCACCGACTCGTCCGTCGAGAAGCCGGCGGCGCCGGGATGCCCGCCGCCGCCCCGCTCGCGGGCGATCGCCGAGCAGTCGAGCCCGCCCGCGCGCGAGCGCAGCGAGACCTTGTGCGCCGGGCCGCTGCGATCGCGCGGCTCGCGCACCAGCGCGGCCAGCTCGACGCCCTCGATCGCGCGCAGGGCGTCCACGACGCCGTCGGAGGCGGCATCGTCGGCGCCGGTGGCGTCGAAGTCGGCGCGTGCCAGCGAGGTCAGCGCGAGCCGTCCGCCGCCGGCCACCTGCGCCCGGCCGAGCGCGAGCCCGAGCAGCCGCTGACGCGCCAGCGGCAGCGACTCGAAGAGCGTCGCGAACACGTGCGCGGGCTGCACGCCGTGCTCGACGCAGCCGTGCGGCGAGCCGGTGCGCGGCCGCCGTCGTGTTGGCGTACTGGAAGCGCCCGGTGTCGGTCACGAGACCCACGTAGAGCGCGAGCGGTCGCGCCCTCGGCGAGCGGGATGCCCGCCTCGTCGAGCAGCCCCGCGACGATCTCGGCGGTGCACGACGCCTCGGCGTCGACGAGGTTGACGGCGCCGAACCGCGTGTTGTCGTGGTGGTGGTCGATGTTGACGACGCGCGCGAAGCGGCCCGCGACTGCGCCGGCGCGGTCGATCCGCTGGGCCGAGCCGCAGTCGAGCGCGATCAGCGTGCGCTGCGCGGCATCGGCGGGCACGCGCCGCTCGATCGCCTCGAGGCCGAGGAACGCGAGCTCGCGCGGGAACGGATCGTCGCCGTCCTGGTAGAGCACGACGTCGCGGCCGGTGGCCGCGAGCGAGCGGCCGAGGCCGATCAGCGAGCCGAGCGCATCGCCGTCGGGCGCCGCGTGCGCACACACGCACACGGGGCCGGCCGCGGCAGCTCGTCGAGCACCTCCGCGCGGCTCACGTCGCGTCCTCGTCACGGGTCGCGCCGGCGTCGTCCGGCTCGACCGTCTCGTCGGGATCCGCGTCGGGATCGGGGATGTAGTCGGGCATCGGCTCGTGCTCGGCGAGCAGCTGCTCGATGCGGGCGCTCTTGTCGAAGGTCTGGTCGTAGGCGAAGCGCAGCCGCGGCGTCCGCCGCAGCGTGACCTCGCGCCCGACGCGCGCCTGCAGATGGCCCGTCGCGCGCTCGAGCGCCTCCATCGAGCGCTTGCGCTTGAGGTCGTTGCCGAGCACCGAGACGTAGACGATCGCATGCTCGAAGTCGCGCGAGCAGTCGACGCTCGTGATCGTCACGAAGCCGAGGCCCGGATCGGTCATCTCGGTCAGCGCCTCGCTGATGATCTGGCGCATCAGCTCGTTGACGCGGCGTACTCGTTCGCTCATTCGAGATCCTCGGGAGTGACGACGAGGCGCGTGAAGTGCCCGACCTCGGCACCGGTGGCGTAGACGATGCGCTCGCAGCGGTCGAGCCGCTCCTCGAGCGCGGCAGCCTCGCGGTCGACCAGGCTGGCCGTCAGGCGCGCACGCTGCCAGACGTCGTGATGATCGACCTCGGCCACGGATGCGCCGGCGCGCTGCTGCAGGTGGCTCTTGAGGGTCAGGAGATGCTTGCGCTTGCCTTTGAGGGAGTGTTCGCCCGGGAAGTGCAGTTCGAACGAGAGGATGCCGACATACCCGTACGCCACGGCGATCAAGAGTCTACGACCGCGGTGGCCGGCGCCGCGAGCTCGCGCGCGAGCGCGGCGAACTGGCCCTTGGCGGCCATCAGCTGCGCCTCGGTGCCGCGCTCGATGATGCGGCCGCGCTCGAGCACGACGATCTCGTCGGCGCGGCGCACCGTCGCGAGCCGGTGGGCGATCACGATCGAGGTGCGGCCGTGCAGCAGCCGGTCGAGCGCCTTCTCGATCAGCACCTCGGTCGGGCGGTCGATGTTCGAGGTGGCCTCGTCGAGGATCAGGATGCGCGGATCGGCGAGCAGGGCGCGCCCGATCGAGATCAGCTGGCGCTCGCCCGCGGAGAGGCCCGAGCCGCCCTCGCGCACGGCGTGCTCGAGGCCCTCGGAGAAGCGCGCGGCGACGCGGTCGAGGCCGATCGCCCGCGCCGTCTCGGCGACGAGCTCGTCGCTCGCGCCCGGCGCGGCGAAGCGCAGGTTGTCGGCGATGCTGCCGGCGAACAGGAATGGATCCTGCAGCACCACGCCGAGCTGCCGGCGGTAGTGCACGAGGTCGATCTCGCGCAGATCGTCGCCGTCGACGCGCACGCTGCCCTCGCGCGGGTCGTAGAAGCGGCCGACGAGCCGCGCGAGGGTCGACTTGCCGCCGCCCGACATGCCGACCAGTGCGACGCAGGTGCCCGCGGGGATGTCGAGGTCGATGCCGTGCAGCACCGGATCGCGCCCGTAGGCGAACGTGACGCCTGCGAGCGCGACGTGGCCCTCGACGCGCTCGATGCGGCGCGCGTCGAGCGGGCTCGCGATCTCCGTCTCGACGTCGAGCACCGTCGTGATCTTCTCCATCGCCGCCGCTGCCGACTGCACCTGACCGTACAGCTCGGAGAGCTCCTGCAGCGGCTGGAACAGCAGCGCCAGCAGGCCGATGAACGCGATCAGCGTGCCCAGCGTGAGCGTGCCGTCGCCGTACAGCCGCGAGCCGAGGGCGAGCACGGCGACCGTGGCGATCACGCCGAAGAGCTCGATCGCCGGGAAGAAGATCGACGAGAGGTTCTGCGCGTGCTGGTTGGACTTCTCGTTCGCCTTGTTGAGCTCGGAGAACTGCTTGCGGAACGTCGCCTCGCGGTTGTACGACTGGATCACGGCCATCCCGGCGAGCGACTCGGCGACCTGCGCGGTGAGCGCCGAGATGCGCGTGCGGACGTCGGCGAAGGCGGTGTGCGAGCGCGTCTGGAACCAGCGCGCGACGACCATCGTCGGCGGCAGGATCACCATCGTCGCGAGCGCGAGGCGCCAGTCGAGGATCGCGAGCGCGATCAGCGCGCCGGTCAGCGTGAGCACGTTGCCGACGAGCGTCGAGAGCCCCTCCGAGAGCACCTCGGAGAGCGCGTCCACGTCGTTCGTGATGCGCGAGATGATCCAGCCCGCGCGCTGCTCCGAGAAGTAGCTCAGCGAGAGCGTCGTGAGGTGCCCGAAGAGGTGCTCGCGCAGGCGCAGCACGATCAGCTGGCCGAGCTCGGCCAGGCCGACGATCAGGAACGAGCCGACGAGCCAGGCGGCCGGCGTTGAGCGCGACGTAGATCGCGACGTCGAGGTCGAGGCGCCCGCGTGTCGCCGGCGCGGATGCCGTTGTCGATCGCGTCGCCGACGAGCAGCCAGCCGCCGACCTGCACGGCCGAGGTGAACGCCGCCGCCAGCGAGAGCAGCGCGATGCGCAGCTTCTGGTCGCCGACGTAGAGCGAGAGGCGGGTGAGCCCGACGCGGCGCTTACGCAACGCGCACCTCGTCGCCGAAGAGCCGCTCGAACGCCCCGCCCGCCGTCAGCAGCGCGCTCGGCGGCGCGTCCTCGACGATCACGCCGTCCTCGAGCACGACGGCGCGGTCGGCGAGCGAGACGGTCGAGAGGCGCTGGCTCGCGAGCAGCACCGTGCGACCCGCCAGCGCCGGGCGCAGGCGGTCCAGGATCTGCTCCTCGGTCTCGGTGTCGACGGCCGAGAGCGGGTCGTCGAGCACGAGCACGCGGGCGTCCGAGATGAGCGCGCGGGCGAGCGCCACGCGCTGGCGCTGACCGCCCGAGAGGTTGACGCCGCGCTCGCCGATCAGCGTGTCGTAGCCGGCCGGCAGGTCGTCGATGAAGTCGGCCACGCCGGCGACCTCGCAGGCCGCGAGCATCTCCTCCTCGGTGGCCTCCGGCCGCGCGGCACAGAGGTTGTCGCGCAACGGCAGCGAGAACAGCACGGGCCGCTGCGTGACGAGCGCCACGGCGCGGCGCAGCTCGGTCTTGAGCAGCGCGGAGGCCTCGACGCCGCCGACGCGCACGCTGCCCCGGTCGGGGTCGTAGAAGCGCGAGAGCAGGTTGAGCATCGTCGACTTGCCCGATCCCGTCTCGCCGCAGACGGCCACGATCGTCCCCGGCGCGATCGCGAGCTCGAGGTCGCGCAGCACCGGCGACCCGCCCGCGTAGGTGAAGCAGACGTCCTCGAAGCGCACCCCGAGCGGGCCGTCCGGCAGGGTCGCCGGCTGCTCGGGCTCGGGCAGCGGCGCGACGGCGTCGAGCCACGCGAACGAGCGGCTCGCCGAGGCGATCGCGCGCTGCGCCAGGTTGAGGATCCAGCCGAGCGCCTCGAGCGGCCACACGAGCTGCAGCAGGAGGCTGTTGAAGAGCACGAACTCGCCGATCGTGAGCCGGCCGGCGATCACGTCGCGGCCGCCCAGCAGCACGACCGTCGCGATCGCCATCGACGGCAGGAACGTCAGGCCCGGGAGGTAGCGGGCCTCGACGCGCGCCTCGCGCAGCGAGCTCTGGCGCACGCCCTCGGCGCGCTCGCGGAAGCGCTCGCGCACCTCCGCCTCGCGCCCGAACGCCTGCACCATCTCCATGCCGACGACCGACTCGTCGGCGGCCTCGGTGAGGTCGGCCTTGCGCTGCTGGACGACGCGCGAGAGCGGCGTCACGAGGCGCGCGTAGCGCCACGTCAGCAACGCGATCAGCGGCATCGCGAGGCTCGCGTAGAGCGCCAGGTGGACGTTCACGCTGAGCAGCACGATCGCGACGCCGATGATCATCATCACGCTCGAGCAGACCTGGATCACGCCCCAGCCGATGAAGTAGCGGATCGGGTAGAGGTCGTTGGTCGCGCGCGAGAGCACCTGCCCCGTCGCGTGGCGGTCGTAGAACGCGCGTGGATAGGTCAGGTACGCGTCGTAGAGCTTGGCCCGCAGGCGGTTCTCGATGACGATGCCGATGCGCGAGGTGATCGCGCGCCGCGCCGAGTTGCTGGCGAAGCGCAGGCACGCGCAGAGCGAGATCAGCACGAGGTAGAGCGTGAGCTCCGAGTGGTCCTTCGCCACGATCGACTCGTCGATCACGCGCTGGACCAGCACGGGGATCGCGATGCCGAATGCGGTGGTCGCGAGCGCGCACAGGAGGCCGACGCCAACGAGACGACGCTCCACCCACCACTCGCGCGAGAGGTGCCGCGCGGTCGGGCCGAAGCTGAGGTCAGGAGGATCGACCGTACTGACTGGTGCAGTGACGGTCACTCTCGGAGAGTGCCACTTGCCACACGCCGCGCGTGCCACTTGCCGGTACCGGCGGCGCCCGCCGAGTCCCGGAAGAACGAGACGGGCGCCGCCGGCTGGCTGAGGATGACGGGTCGGCCCCCGGTACGCCATCCACCGCACGGGGGGTCGCGCAGCCTCAGGCGAGGAATCGCAGTGCGACCCAGCGCACAGGTCGACGCGACGAGCACAGCCGGCACCGTAGAGCGCCGAGCCGGAGAACTCCGCGAGCTCCACCTGCGCGTCCTCGCGGTGCAGGACCCGGCGCCAGAGCAGCGTCGCGAGCGAGCCGACGTAGGTCAGATTCGGGCCGACGCTGACGCCGATCAGCGCGGCGAGCACCGGCCCGGGGCCCGCTGCCGCGGCCAGCGCGGGGATCGCGATCAGGATCGCCGGGAGGTCGTTGACCGTGTTCGCGAGCAGCGCGCAGCCGGACGCGATCGCGAGCAGGTCGAGCAGCTCCGCGCCGTCGGGCAACACGCGGCGCACGCCTGACTCGAGCCCGTTCTCGCCGGCCGCCGCGACGATCACCCACGCGCGCGCACGAAGCGCAGGAACGCCGGGCGCGCGGCGTATGAGCCGTAGCGGCGTGGCGCGGCGGCGGAGCAGCTCCGGGACGCTGATCGCGGTCGCGCCGGCGACGGCGACCGGGACCGGCTCGATCCCGCGCACGGAGCTCAGCGCGAAGCCCACGCGGGTGAGCCCGACGACGGCGAGCGCGAGGCGCGGCCAGGCGGGGATCTCGCTCGCGCGCCCCAGCCGGGCTCCCCGGTGCCGTGCGACCGAAGATGCGCGAGATGATCGCCCACTCGACCGCCAGGGCCGCGAGCCAGGGCAGCGCCATGAGCAGGCCGAAGCGCGTGAACGAGGGCCCGCTCGCGGGGAAGACGGTCCGCCCAGCTCGTCGATCGCGTGCCGCGCCGCGTCGGCGCTGGTTGCGCGCGCGGTGATCAGCAGGAGCGCGCCCGCCGTGGCGACGAGCGCCTCGGGCAGCAGCCGCGGCCGCACGACCGCCGCCGCGAGCGCGGCCGCCAGGACGCAGGCGAGCGGATGAGCGCGACCGTCTCAGGCACGGCCGGCCACGTCGCGACCGTGCGGCCTGCTGCCGGGTCAGCGAGTGTCACTCGGCGTCCTCGCGTCGCGCCGTGCGGGGGACGCGTTCGCGTCGGCTACGGGCTGCTGAGCGCGGGCCGCCTGCCGAATCGGCCAATTGGCACTCGCTGCGAGTGTCAATTGGCCGACTCGCGCCGCGGCTCGCCGAGGGCTCGTGGATCAGGCTGATCAGGCGGAATCTGCAGTCGTAGGCGGGTTCCCGGTGGCACGCCGGGAACTGGCACTCGCGGCGCATGGACGTTCGCACGCCGTCGCGCCACGATGACCGCTCGTCGCACGGCACGCTGCGGCAGTCGGATCCACCGCCCGGACCGGCACTCGACTGCGAATCGGGACGAATGACATTCGCAGCGAGTGCCAGTCGGCGCACCACCCACAGGCGCCGGGCCGTTCGTGCGGGCCGCGGCGCCTATCCTCCGGCGTGATGGACGGTCATGCGCTCGACGTGCTCGAGCTTGCCGCGGTGCGCGAGCGGCTGGCGAACCACACGTCCTTCTCGGCGGGCCGGGCGCTCGCCGAGGCGTTGCTGCCCTCGCCGGACGCGGGCGAGGTCGCGGCCCGTCAGGCGCTGTGCGCGGAGGCGATGCGGCTCGTCGAGCATGGTCCGCCGCGCATGTCGGGCGCACACGACGTGCGCGAGGATGCCGAGCACGCGGGCCGCGGCGGGGCGCTCGGCGCCGAGGGGCTCGTCGCGATCGCCGAGACGGCGCGCGCCGCGCTCGGCGTGCGCGGCCACCTGGCCGAGCGCGCGGACTCGGTGCCGCTGCTGGCCGGCGAGGCGGGCGGGATCGCCGAGACGCTCGCGATCGTCGCCGACGTGCTGGAGCGCGCGCTCGAGCTCGACCCGCCGGGCGTCAAGGACTCGGCCTCGCCGAAGCTCAAGGCGCTGCGCTCGGAGCTCGCGACCGCACGGCGCCGGGCGAGCGACCGCCTGCGCTCGCTCGCGTCGGATCCCGATCTGCAGCCGCATCTGCAGGAGAACTTCGTCACCGAGCGCGGCGGGCGGCCCGTCATCGCGGTGCGCGCCAGCGCCCGCAGCGCGGTGCCGGGGATCGTTCACGACACGAGCAACTCGGGCCAGACGCTGTTCGTCGAGCCGTTCGCGATCGTCGAGCTCTCGAACCGGCTGCGCGAGCTGGAGGGCGACGAGCGCGACGAGGTGGCGCGCATCCTCGCGGAGCTCTCGCGCAACGTCGGCGCATACGCGAGCGAGCTCGGACCACGCGGTCGGGGTGCTGGCGCGCGTCGACCTCGCGCTCGCGAGCGGCGCGCTCTCGCGCGAGTGGCGCGGCTGCCCGATCGAGCCGGCCGAAGACGTCGATCTGATCGCCGCGCGCCATCCGCTGCTCGATCCGGCGACGGTCGTGCCGGTCGACCTGCCGCTCTCGGGCGTGCGCGTGCTCGTGCTGAGCGGCGCCAACACGGGCGGCAAGACCGTCGCGCTGAAGACGCTCGGCCTGTGCGCGCTGCTGCACCAGTGCGGCCTCCACGTGCCGGCGGAGCGCGCGCGCATGCCGGTGTTCGCCGACGTGCTCGCCGACATCGGCGACGAGCAGTCGATCGCGGCCTCGCTCTCGACGTTCTCGGGACACCTCCGCAACCTCGTGCACGTGCTCGAGGCGGCCACGCCGCGCACGCTCGTGCTGCTCGACGAGGTGGCCGCCGGCACCGACCCGATCGAAGGCGCCGCGCTCGCCCGCGCGCTGCTCGACCGACTCTCGCAGCGCGCCGCGCTGACGATCACGACGACGCACTACGCCGAGGTCAAGCAGTGGGCGAGCGCGACCGAGGGCGCGATCAACGGCGCCGTCGGCTTCGACGCCGAGACGCTCGCGCCGACCTACACGCTCACGCTCGGGCGACCCGGTCCCTCCCACGCGCTCGAGATCGCCCGCCGGCTCGGGCTCGACGCCGTCGTGATCGAGCAGGCGCGCGAGGGCCTCGCACCGGTGCGCGTCGAGACCGAGCGGCTCCTGCGCGAGGCCGCTCGCTCCGAGCAGGCGGCGATCCGGCATCCGCGCGGAGGCCGAGGGCGAGCGCTCCGAGGCGGCGGCGCTGCGCGAGCAGGCGGCGCGGCACGAAGCGGCGCAGCGCGCCGCGGCCGCGAAGGCCGCCGCGGCGGTCGCCGAGGAGCGCGAGCGTGCACGCACCGAGGCCCAGAGCGACCTCGCGGCGCACCGGGCCGAGCTCGAGGCGCTGCGCGAGGAGCTGCGCGCCGCCCGCCGCGAGGAGCGCCTGCGGCGCGCGGCCCCGAGCGCCGGCGCACGCGCCGCGGAGGCCGAGCGCGACCGCCGCCTGGGCGCGGCCGACGAGCACGCGCGCACGGCCGGCCGCGCGATCGACGAGCTGCTGGATCGCCCGATCCGGCAGACCCGCCCACTCGCGGTCGGCGACCCGGTGCGCGCCCGCGCGCTCGGACTGCGCGGCGTGATCACCGAGGTCGCCGACGGGATCGCCCTCGTCCAGGGCGGCGCGATGCGCGTGCACGTCGCGCTCGAGCAGCTCGAGCCCGACCCGGGCGGCGGTCCGGCGAGCTCGAACGAGCCCGCCGTGCGCGTCCGCGCGGCCGCGATGTCGCACGCTCCGAGCCTGATCGACCTGCGCGGGCAGCGCGCCGACGAGGCCCGCGAGGCGGTGCGCCGGCTCGTCGACGACGCCTACCTCGCGGGGCTGCCGGAGGTCGAGATCGTGCACGGCCGCGGCACCGGCGTCGTGCGCTTCGCCGTGCGCGAGGAGCTCGATCGCCACCCGCTCGTCGAAAAGCACACGAGCGAGAGCGCCGACGGCGCGACCCGCGTCACGCTCGCCGCGCGCGCGGCTCCGAGCTGAGTCGTCCCTAGGTCGTCGCGGCGGCGGGCTCGTCGAGCGTCGTGCGCTCGACCGACCGGGTGACGAAGCACTCGATCGTGTCGCCGACCTTGGCGTCGTTGTAGTTCTCGAGCAGGATGCCGCACTCAAGACCCTGCGCGACCTCGCGGGCGTCCTCCTGGACACGGCGCAGCGATGCGATGCCGCCCTCCCAGATGACCGCGCCCTCGCGCACGAGCCGCACGCGGGCGTTGCGCTGGATGACGCCGTTCGTGACCATGCAGCCGCAGATGACGCCGAGCCGCGAGGCGCGGAACGTCGCCCGCACCTCGGCCTCGCCGAGCACTTCCTCGACCTGGTCGGGCGTGAGCATGCCGACGAGCGCCTTCTGGATGTCCTCGGTCAGCTGGTAGATCACGCGGTAGGTGCGCACGTCGACGCCCTCGCGCTCGGCGGCGACCTTCGCCTCGGCGTTGGGCCGGACGTTGAAGCCGACGACGATCGCCTTGGAGGCGGCTGCGAGCATGACGTCGGACTCGGCGATGCCGCCGACGCCCGTGCGGATGACGCGCACCGAGACCTCGGAGTGCTTGATCTTCTCGACCTCGCCGATCGCCGCCTCGACGGAGCCCTGCACGTCGGCCTTGATGACGAGGTTGAGCTCGCGCGCGCCGCCGTCCTTGATCTGCGAGAACAGCTGCTCGAGCGACACCGACTTCTGGCGCCGTGCGAGCTGCTCCTCGCGCAGGCGTTGTGCGCGCTGCTGGGCTTCCTGGCGCGCGACGCGCTCGGACTCGACGAAGCGGAAGCGCTCGCCGGCGGGCGGCGGATGATCGAAGCCGAGCACCTCGACCGGGACCGACGGGCCGGCCTCCTTGGCCTTGCGGCCGTGGTCGTCCTCGAGCGCGCGCACCTTGCCCCAGGCGTCGCCCGCGACGAGCGCGACCCCGGCCTTGAGCGTGCCGCGCTGGACGAGCACCGTGGCGATCGGGCCGCGACCGATGTCGAGCCGCGACTCGATCACGACGCCCTGGGCCTCGGCGGTCGGGTTGGCCGTGAGCTCGAGGATGTCGGCCTGCAGCAGCAGCATCTCGAGCAGCTGCTCGAGACCCGTGCGCTCCTTGGCGGAGACGTCCACGAAGATCGTCGAGCCGCCCCACTCCTCGGGCTGCAGCCCGAGCGTCGTCAGCTCGGTGCGCACGCGCTCGGGGTTGGCGTCGGGGCGGTCGATCTTGTTGACCGCGACGACGATCGGCACCTCGGCGGCCTTCGCGTGGTCGATCGCCTCGATCGTCTGCGGCATGACGCCGTCGTCGGCGGCCACGACCAGCACCACGACGTCGGTCACGCGACCGGCGCGGGCACGCATGGCGGTGAACGCCTCGTGGCCCGGGGTGTCCAGGAACGTGACCGCGCGGCCGTCGTCGCCGACGACCGACCTGGTACGCGCCGATGTGCTGCGTGATGCCGCCGGCCTCGCCGGAGACGACGTTCGTCTCGCGGATCGCGTCCAGCAGGCTCGTCTTGCCGTGGTCGACGTGGCCCATGATCGTGACGACCGGGGCGCGGGCGATGAGATCCTCGGGCGCGTCGTCGAACGTCTCCTCGGTCTTGACCTCGTCGGCGGCGCTCGTGATCGTGATCTCGCGCTCGAGCTCGGCGCCGATCATCTCGACGGCCTCGTTGGTGAGCGTCTGCGTGATTCCGACGAGCTCGCCGAGGCCCATCATGATCTTCTGGATCTGGGCGGTCGAGATGCCCAGGGCGGCCGCGAGATCCTTGACCGTGACGCCGGAGCGGACGGTCGCGGGACCCGTGGGCGCCGGCACCTCCTCACGCCGCTCGGTGCGGTGCTCGCCGCGACCGCGACGGCCGCGCTGGCGGGTGTCGCGCTGCGGGCGCGAGGCCGCGGTGTCGATCACGACGCGACGGCGGCCGCCGAGCTGCGGGCCGCGCTGGGGCCGGGCGACGCGCGAGCCGCCGGGCGGGTTGGCCGCTCCGCCACCGCCGCCTGCGGGCGGGCGGCCGGCACCGGCTGCGGGACGCTGGCCGCCGCTCTGCGGGCGCGCCGCGCCGGAGCCGGCAGCGGCTGCCGGTGCGGGGCGCGGGCCGCCTGCGGGCGGTGCCGGCGGACGGGGAGCCGCCGGGGGCGTCGGCGCCGGGGGCGCGGGACGCGCGGCGCGGTTGGATCGGCCACCGCCGAGGGCGCGCGCGGCGGCGGCCTCATCGACGGTGTCTCCCTGCAGGCGCACGCCGGCCTCGGCGAGGCGGCGGGCCACCTCTCCGGGATCCAGCCCGCGCTCGCGGGCAATATCGGCTACACGCTTTCTGGGCATCTGGCAGTGGACTGTATCAGGGTGCCGCGGCGGCCCCCGCCGCGCTGCGGACGGCTTGCCAAAGCCCGTCGGGGATCGTCACGCGCGCGCGTAGGGACCTGCTGAGCAGGCCTCTGCGGCTCGTCACCGAGGCCACGCAGGCCTCGCTGGCACAGACGTATGCGCCACGCCCGGGAGCGCGGCCGACGGCGAGCATTCCGCCGGCGTCGGCGTGCAGCGGGACGAGCTCGTGCTGCGGGCGCCGTGTGGCGCACCCGCAGCACGTGCGAACACCGTTGACTAGCCGACCTCGGCCATGGCCTGGTGCGCCGGCAGGTCGCAGAAGCGCGAGCCCGGGATCGCGTTGTTCGGGCAGCGCTTGCCCGAGACCATGACGGCGGCGCAGCGGCCGCCGAGGACGTCGTCGGTCTCGCCGCCGGAGAAGGCGATCTCGGCCTCCTCCTCGGCGAACTCGGTCTCGCCCTTGATCTCGACGCGCCAGCCCGTGAGACGCGCGGCGAGCCGGGCGTTCTGGCCCTCGCGGCCGATCGCCAGCGAGAGCTGGTCGTCGGGCACGACGACGGTCGCCTGCTGGTGCTCGTCGTCGACGAGCACCTCGCGCACACGCGCCGGCGAGAGCGCCTTGGCCAGGAAGCGGGCGGGCTCGTTGTTCCACGGGATGATGTCGATCTTCTCGCCGCGCAGCTCGGAGACGACCATGCGCACGCGCGAGCCGCGGGGCCCGACGCAGGCGCCCACGGGATCGACGCCGTGGATGTGCGACTCGACCGCGATCTTCGAGCGGTAGCCGGGCTCGCGGGCGACCGCGCGGATCTCGACGTGCCCGCCCTCGATCTCGGGCACCTCCATCTCGAAGAGCTTGCGGATCAGCTCGTCGGAGCGGCGCGAGAGCACGATCTGCGGCCCGCGCGTGCCGGTGCGCACCTCGATGATGACGCCCTTGATGCGCGCGCCGTGCTCGTAGCGCTCGCCGGGCACCTGCTCGGAGCCGGGCAGCAGCGCCTCGACGCCGCGGCCGAGGTCGACGATCGTGGCGCGCGAGTCGGCCTGCTGGACGACGCCCGTGACGATGTCGCCGACGCGGTCCTTGTACTCCTCGAACATGATCTCGCGCTCGGCCTCGCGCATGCGCTGCAGGATGACCTGCTTGGCGGTCTGCGCGGCGATGCGGCCGAAGTCGTCGGCGGTCGTGACGTCGGCCGACTCGATCTGGCTGTCGGGGAACTGCGACCAGTCGATCACGGCCTCGGGCTCGACCGGCTCGAGCGGGACGGGCTCGCCCTCGGCCGGCGGCTCGGGCTCCGGATAGGACACGCCGGGATGGCCCTCGAGCTCCTCCGCGCCGTGAGCATGAGCGTGAAGACGCGGATGTCGCCCGACTCGCGATCGAACTCGACGCGCGCGAACGGCTTGGCGTGGTTCGTCTTGCGGTACGCGGCGAGCAGCGCGTCCTCGAGCGCGGTGAAGAGGATCTCGGGATCGATCCCCTTCTCGTAGGCGACGACGCCGATGGCGTCGAGGATCTCCTTGGACATCTACAACTCCTCAACCAGATGAGCGCGGCTGATCGCCGCGAACGGAATCTCAAGAGCGCCGTCCACGTCGCGCACGACGACGCGCTGCGCGTCGGACTCGACCAGGACGCCGCAGATGCGGCGGCGGCCCTCGTAGACGGTGTGGAAGCGCAAGTCGGCCTCGCGGCCGATGAAACGTGCGTAATGCGCCGGCTTGGTCAGCGGGCGCGGAATGCCGGGGGAGGAGACCTCGAGCGCGTAGCGCTCGCGGAACGCGATCAGGGCCTTCCCGGCCTCGACGCAACGCTCGTGATCGACCCCGCCGGGGTAGTCGATGAGGACTCGCAGCACTCCTCCGGGGAGCAGCTTGACGCTGACGACGTCGATCTCGGGCATGGCGGCGCCGAGCACGCGCTCGACGTCCTCTGCGATCGCTTCTGTATGCCGTACAGCCATATGTCGGTGTCCTCCTGGCCGGCCGTCATGACCGGGCCGGAGCACAAAAAAGGCGGGTCCGGAAACCCACCTCTCACGCACCTGCACCTCGACTGCGGACACGAACGGACTCGTTGCACGGTAGCAGGCCGTGACGGACCGGGCAATGCCCCGGACTCAGATCCGGGCGGCCTCGACGACGATCGTAACGGGACCGTCGTTGACCAGCTCGACCTCCATGTGAGCGCCGAACCGGCCGCGCGCGACGGAGCCGCACGCCCTCGCTCCCGAGGCGCTCGCAGACGCGCTCGTAGAGCGGCTCGGCGAGCGCCGGATCGGCCGCCTGGCCGAAGCTCGGCCGGTGGCCGCGCGCGGTGTCGCCGTAGAGCGTGAACTGGCTGACGACGAGCGCCGCGCCGCCCGTGTCGAGCAGGCTGCGGTCGAAGCGGCCCGTCTCGTCCGGGAAGATCCGCAGCCGCGCCAGGCGCGCGGCGAGGCGATCGGCCTCGGCCTCGGCGTCGCCCTGCCCCACGCCGAGCAGGATCGCGAGGCCCGCGCCGATCGCGCCGACCACGACGCCGCCGACGCGCACCTCCGCGCGCGTCACGCGCTGAACGACCGCTCGCATACCCCCAGGGTAGATTGCGAGCGATGCATGCAGACCCTCCCAGCTCGCCGCTCGCGCTCGCCGCGCGCCGCCACGCCGAAGACGTGATCAAGCCCCAGGTGCGCGACTGGGAGCAGGCCGCGGCCTTCCCGCGCGACGCCGCGGCCTCGGCGGCCGCCGACGGGCTGCTCGGCCTCTTCGCGCCCGGCACGGTGGGCGGGCAGGGCGCGACGCTCGCCGAGGCGATGGACGTGTTCGAGGAGCTCGGCCGCGGCGACGCCGCCTATGCCTTCGCGCTCTCGATGCACAACGCGGTCGCGAACGCGATCGCGCGCTTCGGCACGCCCGAGCTGGTCGAGCGCCATGCGTCGGGCCTCGTGCGCGGCGAGTTGCTCGGCGGCTTCTCGCTGACCGAGCCGCACGCCGGCTCCGATGCCGCAGCGATCACGACGCGCGCCGTCCCGGTCGAGGACGGCTGGCGCGTGACCGGGCGCAAGGCCTGGGTCTCGCTGGCCGGCGAGGCCGACGTCTTCCTGCTGGTCTGCCGCACCGGCACCGAGCGCGGCACCGGGCGACGTGCTCATGCTCGCGGTCGACGCGCGCAGCGACGGCGTGCGCGTCGAGCGGCTCTACGACAAGGCCGCGGGCGCCTTCCTGCCGATCGGCGAGGTCTCCTACGACGAGGTGCACGTCCCCTCGTACGCGCTGATCGCGCCGGCCGGACAGGGCATGCGCGCCGCGCTCGGCGCGATCGACGTCGCACGCGTCGACATCGCGGCGATCGCAGTCGGCCTGGCCGTCGAGGCACTGACCGTCGCGCTCGACTACGCCAGGGGCCGCGAGGCCTTCGGCGGCACGCTGCTCGATCTGCAGTCGATCCAGTTCGCGCTCGCCGACGTCGAGACCGATGTGGTCGCCGGCCGGATGCTCTACCGCGCCGCCGCCGCAGGGCTGGACGAAGGGCGCGGCTCCGTGCTCGCCGCGCACGCCAAGCGCTTCTGCCCGGACGCCGCGCTGCGCGCCGCGATCGCCTGCAGCGAGGTGCTCGGCGCCTACGGCCTGCTGCACGAGTACCCGCTCGCGCGCTTCCTCGCGCACGCAAAGATGCTGCAGGTCGTCGACGGCACCACCGAGGTCCAGCGCATCGTCATCGCGCGCGATCTCGCGCGGCGCTAGGGTCGGCGGGCGCGTAGGGTCGCGCGCGCTCCTCAGCGAGCGCCGGGCACCGAGCGAGCGCAGCGAGAACACGCCGCGCATGCGGCGCACGCGGCCGAGCGACGCGCCGCAGCGCGGCGATCAGCGCGGCGGTCTCGGCGGCCAGCGCCGGGCCGTCCTGCGCCGCCCGGGGACGCGTAGGCCGCGCGCTCGAGCGCGCCGGCGAAGGCCCCCGCCTCGACGCCGAAGCGCCGCTCCAGCTCGGCTGCGAGCTCCCGCGGCGTCAGCGACGGCGCGAGCTCGAGACCCTGGTCGGCGACGTAGGCGCGCACCTGCTCGCGCGCGGCGCGGCGGGTGGGCGCGTCGAGCGGCGAGCGCAGCAGGCCGCGCTTGGCCAGCAGCAGCCCGGCGAGCGCGGCGGCCACGAACGCCGGGAAGAGCGCCGCGCCGGTGTCCCACCACGCGCGCCCGGGCGCGGCCGCCGGCGCGCGGGCGCCCGTCGCGCGGAGCTTGCCGAGCGGCAGCTGCAGATCCGGGAGGCCCGTGCGGCCGCCGTCACTGCCGAGCGGCCGCGTCTGCGCCGCCTGCCCGTCGAAGGCGAGCGAGGACGACGAGGCGCGCTCGGGCAGCGAGCGGCCCGGGCGTCGCATCGAACGGCAGCCAGCCGAAGCCGGGGAACCAGGCCTCGACCCAGGCGTGCGCGTCGCGGTCGGTCACGCGGTACGCGCCGTCGCGGCGGTCGCCCGTCGTGAAGCCCTCGGCGACCCGCGCGGGTACGCCCGAGAGGCGCACGAGGGCGGCCAGCGAGGCGGCGAACATCTGGCAGTAGCCGGCCGTGCCCGAGGCCGCCCAGCGCGCGAGCGCATCGGGCGCGTACGAGCAGGCCGGCGTGCTCGTCGTAGGCACGCGTGGTGCGCAGCCAGGCCTCCAGCGCCACGACGGCCTGGTACGGCGAGGCCGCGCCGCGCGTCGCGCTGCGCGCCTTCCGGTAGGCCGTCCGCCACGCCCGCCACTCGGGATCGGCGCGATGCGCAGCGAAGAGCGCGGCGAGCTGCTGCTCGCGCCCGGCCAGGCCGAAGGCCGGGATGGTCTCGCCCGCGAAGCGACAGCCCGGACGCTCGACGTCCTCGCGGATAGGCGGGCGGCAGCGCACGCAGGGCCGCCGGCGCGGGATCGCGCTGGATGCCCTCGGAGCGGTAGTCGAGCCCGGGCTCGGGATCGCTGCGCAGCTCCGCCGTCGCGTCGGCGGCGAGATCGACGGCGCCCGCCTCGGCCGGCAGCACGTAGCGCACGGGCTGGCCGGGCGCGACCAGGTACGAGTCGGCGAGCGCCGCGACGTGCACGTCCGCCCCGAGGCGCGCCCAGACCGGTGCGGCCGGCAGCTCGACGGTCCCGCCGCGCTCGCTGCGGGCGACGACCTCCGGCGCCGTGCGGGTGAAGCGCAGGCCGTCGAAGCGCTCCAGCACGAGCGCGCGCCAGTAGGACGGTCGCGGGGCCCGCACCTCGAGCACCTCAACCGGCTCGGGCGGGTAGACGAGCGGCTGGTAGCGCATGTCCCACGCGAGCCCGACGGCCGTCGCATCCGCGGTCTGCGAGAACGTCCACTCGGTCCACGGCAGCACGGCCGGGTGCGACGCGGCGGGCACGGCCGCCCACGCCGCGCCGAGCGCGAGCGCGAGCGACGCGAGCGCGGCCGCGAGCGGACGCCCGCCGCCCGCCGCACGACCGGTGAGCAGGAAGGCGAGCAGGAGGGCGCCGGCCGCAAGCGCGCGCCAGGGCGACTGGCCGAGGCCGTAGACGGTCGCGCTGAGCGCGAACGGGAGCAGCGCGACCAGCGCCGCCGCGAGCGGGCGCGGCCGGGCGATCCAGAGCCAGGCGAGCACCGCGAGCCAGGCGAAGAGCGCGCTCAGCACGAGCGCGCGCAGCTCGGGGTGCTCGCCGCCCGCGAACGGCAGCACGACCTCGACCCAGCTCGCAGGCGCGTCGGCGAGCAGGCCGCCGAGCCCGCCGAGTGGCGCGCGCGGCGACGGGCCGTCGCCCGCGGCGATCCAGGCGGCCGCGAGCGCCGCCGGCGCGAGCGCGAGCAGGCCCGCCCGGCGCCCGAGGCGCAGCGCGAGCAGCGCGGGCGCCACGGCCAGCGCGGCGACCGCCGCGAGCGCGGCCAGCGACAGCGCGGGCGCCGCCAGATCGCGCGCGTGCAGCAGGCCGTAGCCGGCCGCGAGCGCGAGCAGGCCCGCGCGCAGCGCGAGCCCGGGGGCGCGGCGCAGTGGCAGGGCCGCCGGGCGCTCGGGCTCGGTGCGTCGCAGCTCGGTCACGTGCGTGCCGGCCGCGGCGCAGTGCCGCGAGCGCCTCGGCATCCCGCGGCACGGCCGGGTCGAAGCCCGAGGGATCGATCGCGACGACGGCGAGCTGGCGCGCGCGACCGGCGCCGACGAGCGCGGCGGGCCGGCTCGTGACCACCTCGATGCGGTCGGCGGCGAGCCGCGGCAGCAGGTCGCCGGGCGGCCGCTCGCCCGTCGTGCGGGCCCGCGCGAGCAGCCGGTTGACCGCGCTGCGCTCGCTCGCGGACGGGGGCTCGCCCTCGCCGCCGGCGATCACGAGCCGCACCTTGCGCGCGTCGGCGAACGCGCGCGCCACGAGCGTCCCGGCCGCGGCGACGGCCAGCTCGAAGCTGGAGTCGGGCGCCCTGCCGTCGTCGCCGGAGGCGCGTGCGTCGAGCACGACGACGAGCTCGTCCCCGGCGGGATCGTCGAGCTCCTTGACCATCAGGCGGCCGTGATGCGCCGTCGCGGGCCAGTGCACGCCGCGCAGCGACTCGCCGGGCTGGTGCTCGCGCACGCCGTGCATCTCGTGGCCGCCGCTGCGCAGCTTGCGCCGCGTGAAGGCCGGACGTCGCCGCTGCCGGCGAGGACTGCGTCCTCGAGCTGCGAGCGACGGGACGAGCACCGTCAGCGCCGTGCTGCCGCGCGTCACGTCGACCCGCCGGGCGAGGCCGAACGGATCCTCGCGCACGAGCGCGCCCGCGCCGCAGCTCGCGCAGTCCGCGCTCGAGCGGGCCGAGCTCGTAGCTGCCGCGCAGGACGCGCAGGCCGCCCGTCGTAACGGGACGCAGCGCGCAGACCCCGTACCGCCCGCCTCGCTGGAACGCCGCACGACCGGGGCGCGCGCCCTCCAGCGGGCGCAGCTCGACCTCGACGCGCACGCGCTCGCCCGCGTGCGCGAACGCCGGGCAGCTGCGCACGCGACGTGCGGGCCGCCGCGCGAGCCCACCCAGTCCGCGCCGCGCGGCGGCGCCCACCAGCGCCGCGCCGAGCAGCGCGACGTCGGCGGTTCCGAACAGCCGCCCGTAGACGAGGGCGGCGAGACCGCAGGCGAGCGCGGCGCGCCCGCGTGCGGTCAGCGCAGCGGGGCCCGCCGCGGTTCACAGCGGCACGGGCACCCGCGCGAGCAGCTCGTCGACGACCGACGCGACATCGGCCGGCGCTCCGGGAGCGGGCAGCAGTCGGTGCGCGAGCGCATCGCGCGCGAGCTCCTTGACGTCGTCGGGCAGCACGTGGTCGCGGCCCTGCACGAGCGCGTGCGCGCGCGCGAGCCGCACGAGCGTCACGCCCGCGCGCGGGCTCGCTCCGAGCGCAAGGCGGGCGTCGTCGCGGGTCGCCCCGCAGAGCGCGACGACGTAGTCGTGCAGCGACTGGGCGACGTGCACCGTGCGGCAGGCGTGCACCGCGGCGACGACCTCGGCGGCGTCGGCGACGGCGATCAGCGTCTCCAGCGGCGAGCCGTCCGGGCGCGTCTGGTCGGCGAGCATGCGCGCCTCGGCGCCGGCGTCCGGGTAGCCGAGCGCGAGCCGCAGCGCGAAGCGGTCGAGCTGCGCCTCGGGCAGCGGGAACGTGCCGTCCTGCTCGATCGGGTTCTGGGTCGCGATCACGAAGAACGGCGCGGCCAGCGGGCGCGCGACGCCGTCGACCGTGACCTGGCGCTCCTGCATCGCACTCGAGCAGCGCCGACTGCGTGCGCGGCGACGCGCGGTTGAGCTCGTCGGCGAGCACGACGTTCGCGAACACCGGGCCGGGCCGGAACTCGAACTCGCCGGTGCCCTGGTCGAAGACGCTCACGCCGGTGACGTCGCTCGGCAGCACGTCGGGCGTCAGCTGGATGCGCGCGAAGGCGCAGTCGAGCGAGCGCGCCAGGGCGCGGGCGAGCGTGGTCTTGCCGACGCCCGGCACGTCCTCGACGAGCACGTGCCCCTCGGCGAGCAGCGCGACGACCGCGCGCTCGACGTGCGCGGGCTCGCCGCTCACGGCGAGCCGCACGTTCGCGATCACGCGCAGGGCGGCGCTGCGAGCGCCCTCGAGGCCCCGCTGCTCGGCGAGTGCTGCGGCTTCCATCGCTCCCATCCTACGGGTCGAGGCAGCCGCTCAGAGGAGCAGCTGCACCCGGTCGAGGATCGCGCCCGCGATCGCGCGCTTGGAGGCGCGCGGCACCGGGTGACGCCGTCCGCGCCGACGAGCACGACCTCGTTGTGATCCACGTCGAAGCCGATGTCGCTGCGCGAGACGTCGTTGAGCACGATCAGGTCGACGCCCTTGCGCACGCGCTTGCGCCTCGGCGCGGGCGATGTCGGCCCCGTCCTCCGCCGCGAAGCCGACGAGCACCTGGCCGGGCCGGCGAGCGCGCCGCGACCGCAGCGAGCACGTCGGCGGTCGGCCTCGAGCTCGAGCGACCAGGAGCCGCTGCGCTCGCGCTTGCCGCCCTGCTGCTGCACGGGCCGGTAGTCGGCGACGGCAGCCGCCATCAGCACGACGTCGGCCCAGCCGGCGCGCGCGAGCGCCTCGCGCTCCAGCTCCTCGGTAGTCTCAACCTCGACCACAGATCCAGAGTTCGGACGCACGCTGCGCGTTGGCGAGCAGCGTCACCACCTCGGCACCACGCGCACCCGCCTCGTCGGCCAGCGCCGCGCCCATGCGGCCCGACGAGCGGTTGCCGAGGAAGCGCACGTCGTCGAGCGGCTCGCGCGTGCCGCCCGCGGTCACGAGCACGCGCCTGCCGGCCAGAGCACCCGCCGCGGGCGCGAGCAGCGCCTCGATCGCAGCGACGATCTCGGCCGGCTCGGCCATGCGCCCGGCGCCGTGCTCGCCCTCGGCCAGCTCGCCCTCCGCCCGGCCCGACGACGTGCACGCCGCGCTCGCGCAGGACTGGCGACGCTCGCCTGCGTCGCCGGGTGCTCCCACATGCGCACGTTCATCGCGGGCGCCACGAGCAGCGGCGCCGCCGTCGAGAGCGCGCTCTGCGTGACGACGTTGTCGGCGAGGCCGTGCGCCAGCTTCGCGAGCGTGTTGGCGGTGCACGGCGCGATGCACATCACCGCGGCGTCGCGCGCGGCGTCGAGGTGCGGATAGGTGCCGTCGAGCACCGGGCGGTCGTCGAGCACCGGCCGGCGCGTCAGCGCGGCGAGCAGCTGCGGCCCGATGAAGCGCGCCGCGTCGGGCGTGAGCGCGCAGCGGACGTCACGCCCCGAGCTCACGAGCCGCCGAACGACCTCGCACGTCTTGTAGGCGGCGACGCCGCCCGTGACGCCTAACGAGAACGAGTGGCGGCGCACCCTGCATCGCACGGATCCGGAGCGCTCCGCGCGCTAGGACGTGGTGCGCTCGGGGAGCTCCCAGTGGAGCTTGCCCTGGGCGATCTCCTCGAGGGCCATCGTCAGGTAGTTCTTCGAGCGCGACTCCACCATCGGCGGCGCGAACGTGTCGATGTTGCCCTCGCCGAGCTGGTGGTGATACGTGTTGAGCTGCCGGGCGCGCTTCGCCGCGACGATCACGAGCGCGTACTTGGAGTCGATGCGCTCGAGGAGCTTGTCGATCGGCGGGTGAATCATTCGGAGCCCTTCACGGAGTCGGCGTCGAGCAGCGCGTCGAGCTTCTCGTGCAGCTCGCGGGTCGCCCGGTCAGCGTCGTCGTTGATGATTGCGATGTCGAAGTGGTCGCGCTCGCGCAGCTGCTCGTGCGCGATCGCGAGCCGCATCTCGATCTCCCCGGCCGAATCGGTCGCCCGCGCGCGCAGCCGCCGCTCGAGGTCGTCGAACGACGGGGGACAGACGAAGACTAGCGTGGCGTCCGGTCTGCGGCGGCGCACGGCGAACGCGCCCTCGATCTCGAGCTCGAGGATCACGCCCTTCCCGGTGGCCAGGAGGCGGTCGACCTCGCCCGCGAGCGTGCCGTAGCGGCCGCCCGCGTAGCCCACGTGCTCGAGGAACTCGCCGCTGTTGACGCGGGCCTGGAACTCCGCGTCGGCGAGGAAGTGGTACTCCCGGCCGTCGCTCCTCGCCCGGGCGCCGCGGCCGCGTAGTCGCCGAGATCGCGACGACGTAGCGGTCGGAGCGCGCGAGCAGGCCGCTGATGAGCGTGCCCTTGCCGGCCCCCGACGGGCCGGAGATGACGAACAGCCTCGGCAGCGGAGCGTCCCTGCTCAGCGAGCCCCGAGCAACGCGACGAGCTCGTCACGCTGGCGCTCGGAGAGACCGCCGACCGTCTTCGACTGGCTGATGCGGCACTGGTTCAGGCAGCGGGTCGCCTTGACCCGGCCGAACTTCGGCAGCGAGAGCAGCACGTCGAAGACCTTCGCGGTCATCAGGTACTCGGGCGGCCTCGTCAGCACCTCGCGCGCCGACACGTCCCCGGCCTTCAACTCGCGCTTGAGGCGTGCGCGCTCCACCCGCACCGCGTTCGCGCGGCGCAGCGCCTCCATGCGCTGGTCGAGCGATCTGAGCGGTGCCTGAGTGGGAATCTTCTGGCCGGTCGTCATCGTCGGTTGATCGTAGGCACCCCATGAGGGGTGGCGCAAGCGGTAACCGGAAGAAAACCGGCTCGTGAGCGGCAAAAACGTGAAGCTCTAGTCGAGTGTTGTTGTTTTCGCGAGCGAAACCGCCGTCAGACGCCGCTCAGCGAGTAGGGTGCCGAGTTCCTCCCGGACTCGCCGGGCCAGGAGCGGCTCGCGGAACGCCGCGCTGCCGACCTGGACGGCGCTGGCACCCGCCGCGAGGAACTCGAGCGCGTCCCACCCGCTCGCGATGCCCCCGACGCCGACGATGGGCAGGGCAGCACGCCTCGCGGCACGTGTGCACGGCCGCGAGCGCCACCGGCTTGAGCGCCGGGCCGGAGAGGCCGCCCGTCACGCCGCCGAGCAGCGGCGCCAGCGTCCAGCGGTCGATCGCGAGCCCGCGCAGGGTGTTCGTGAGCACGAGCGCATCGGCGCCGCCGCGCTCGGCCGCCCGCGCGATCGCCGCGATGTCGGCCACGTTGGGTGACAGCTTGACCCACAGCGGCAGCCGCGTCGCGGCGCGGCAGAGGCGGACGACGGCCTCGGTCTCGGCCGGATCGCTGCCGATCGAGATGCAGCCGCTCTTGACGTTCGGGCACGAGACGTTGAGCTCGAGCGCCGCGATCCCCGGCTCGCCGTCGAGGCGCGCGCAGGCCAGCTCGTAGTCGCCGTGCTCGAAGCCGCCGACCGAGACGACGAGCGGGCGCCCGAGCGCGCGCACCGCGGGCAGCACGGTGTCCGCGAACTGCCTCGAGACCGGGGTTCGGCAGCCCGATCGAGTTGAGCATGCCGCCGTCCGACCTCGCGGATGCGCGGCGCCTCGTTGCCCCCGCGCGCGAGCGGCGTGACGGTCTTCGTCACGAGCAGCGCGAGCTCGCGGTCGATCGCGAGCCCCGCAGCGCGTGCGGCCACGCGGATCGAGCGTGCCCGACGCGTTCATCACCGGATGCTCGAGCTCGACGTCCCCGACGCGGGTCGCGAGCGCGTCGCTCACGCCGCCGCCAGGCGGGCGCCGGCGACGACCGGCCCCTCGACGCAGAGGCGCACGAGGCCGCCCGTCGAGGCGCACCGCGCAGCCGTAGCAGGCGCCGTAGCCGCAGGCCATCGGCGCCTCGAGCGCCACCTGGCACGGCACCGCGGCCTCCGCGCAGGCGGCCGCGACGGCGCGGACGAGGCCGTCCGGGCCCGCGGCGAGCACGCTCGTGGCGCGGGCGAGACGCGGCATCAGCACGTCGACGACGTTGCCCGGCGGCAGCACGATCTCGCGCTCCGCCGCCGGGACGAGCTCCGCGGCGCGCGCGCCGCCGAGGCGTCGCGGAAGGCCGCGAGCAGCGCCGCCGCGGGCAGGCGGCGCGCGAGCGGCGCGAGCAGCGCGACGCCGAAGCCGCCGCCCACGAGCAGCGGCGCGGCGCCCGCGCGCGCCGCGTCGAAGCCGCGCCCGAACGGGCCGAGCACCTCGACCTCCGCCGGCGACCGCGGCGCGAGCGCCGCGACCGCGGGGCTGAGCGGCTGGCAGAGGAACGTGACGGTCGCGTCGTCGGCCTCCACGGCCACAGCGCGCCGCGCCAGGAAGCTCTCGTGCGCGCAGCGCCCGCAGCATGTGGAACTGGCCGGGCTCGCCCGGCGCGAACGTCCGCTCGAGCCGCACCTGCACGTACGGCCCGAGCGGCATCGCAGGCGACGACGCGCGCGAGCGTCAAGCGTGCAGCTCCTGCAGGCTCTTGGGCTCGACCTCCCAGGCCCGCGCGATCGCCTGCACGGCCGCGCTCGCACCCGCGAGCGTCGTGATGCACGGCACCTTCGCGGAGATCGCGGCACGCCGGATCTGGTAGCCGTCGGTGCGGGCGCCGCGGCCGACGGGCGTGTTGACGATCAGGTCGACGCGCCCGCCGCGCACGAGGTCGACGACGGAGTTGCCGTCGCCCTCCCCCACCTTCGCGACCTCGGTGACCTCGATCCCGAGCTGCTTGATGCGGCGCGCGGTGCCCGGCGTCGCGACGAGGTCGAAGCCGAGGTCGGCGAGCCGCTGCGCGAGCAGGGTCGCCGCCGGCTTGTCGCGGTCGCAGACCGAGAGGAACGCGACGGCGCGCTGAGCACCGTGCGGGCGCGGCGGGAGGCGCAGGCCGGCGGCGCGCATGGCCTTGGCGTAGGTCGTCGCGAAGTCGGGCGCGAGCGCCATGACCTCGCCGGTCGAGCGCATCTCCGGGCCCAGCACCGGATCCGACCCCGGGAAGCGCGCGAACGGGAGCACGACCTCCTTGACCGCGACGACCTTCGGCTCGGGGATCACGACGTTCAGCTCGGCGAGCTTCGAGCCCGTCGTCACGCGGCAGGCCAGGTCGACGAGGTCGATGCCCATCGCCTTGCACACGAACGGCACCGTGCGGCTCGCGCGCGGGTTCGCCTCGAGCACGTAGATCGTGCCCTCGTGCAGCGCGAACTGCACGTTGCAGAGGCCCTGCACGCCGAGGCCGCGCACGAGCAGCTCGGTCTGGCGGCGGATCTCGGCCTCCAGCTCCGGGCCGATCGAGAGCGGCGGGATCACGCAGGCCGAGTCGCCCGAGTGCACGCCGGCCTCCTCGACGTGCTCCATCACGGCCGCGACGATCGCGCTCGTCGCCGTCGCCGACGGCGTCGACGTCGACCTCGACGGCGTCCTCGACGAAGCGGTCGACGAGCGTGTTGGGCGCGACAGGCGCCGGAGCGCAGGTCGTCGGCCGAGTAGCAGACGCGCATCGCGCGGCCGCCGAGCACGTACGACGGCCGCACGAGCACCGGGTAGCCGATGCGCTCGGCCGCCAGCACGGCCTCCTCCGCATCGCCCGCGATCGCCCAGTCCGGGGCGCGCAGGCCGAGCTCGGCGAGCAGCTCGCCGAAGCGCTCGCGATCCTCCGCGAGATCGATCGCCGCGGGGCTCGTGCCGAGGATCGGCACGCCGAGCTCGACGAGCCGGCGCGCGAGCTTGAGCGGCGTCTGCCCGCCGAACTGCACGACGACGCCGATCGGCTTCTCCCGCTCCACGACCTCGAGCACGTCCTCGGCGGTGAGCGGCTCGAAGTAGAGGCGGTCGGCCGTGTCGTAGTCGGTCGAGACGGTCTCGGGGTTGCAGTTGATCATCACCGCGGCGTAGCCCTGCGCGCGATAGCTGCGCACCGCCTGGACGCAGCAGTAGTCGAACTCGATGCCCTGGCCGATGCGGTTCGGGCCGGAGCCGAGGATCAGCACCGCCGGCCGGTCGTCCGCGAGCGGCTCGTCGATGCGGTCGTAGCTCGAGTAGAGGTACGACGTCTCGGCGGCGACCTCGCCGCCGCACGAGTCGACGGTCTTGAAGACCGGCCGCACGCCGAGCTCGACGCGCCGCGCGCGCACCGCCGTCTCCTCGCACTCGCACAGCCGCGCGATGCGCGCATCGGAGACGCCCTCGTGCTTGAGCAGGCGCAGCGCCTCGGCGTCGAGGCCGGCGAGCCCGCGCGCCGCGGCGTCGTCCTCGCGTGCCACCCGGCGGGCGAGCTCGTGGCAGAACCAGGGGTGCACGCTGCTCTCGTCGCGAGAGCGCGTCGGCGTGCTCGCCCTCGCGCAGCCGCCCGAGCAGCGCGTCGAAGCGATCCCAGGCGGGCGTCGCCAGGTCGCCCGCCTCGCGCGGGTCGCGGTCGAGCTCGCGCGAGCGCATCGCCTTGCCGTAGGCCTCGTTGAAGCAGCGGCCGATGCCCATCGCCTCGCCCACCGACTTCATCTGCGTCGTCAGCGTCTCGTCGGAGCCGGCGAACTTCTCGAACGCGAAGCGCGGCGCCTTGACGACGACGTAGTCGATCGTCGGCTCGAACGAGGCCGGCGTCGTGCCGGTGATGTCGTTCGGGATCTCGTCGAGCGTGTAGCCGATCGCGAGCCTCGTCGCGACCTTGGCGATCGGATAGCCGGTCGCCTTCGAGGCCAGCGCGGACGAGCGCGAGACGCGCGGGTTCATCTCGATCACCACGATCTCGCCGGTGTGGCGGTTGACCGCCGAACTGCACGTTCGAGCCGCCCGTCTCGACGCCGACCGCGCGGATCACCTTGGCCGCGGCGTCGCGCAGCGTCTGGTACTCGCGGTCCGAGAGCGTCATCGCCGGCGCGCAGCAGACCGAGTCGCCGGTGTGCACGCCCATCGGGTCGAGGTTCTCGATCGAGCAGACGATCACGACGTTGTCGAGCTTGTCGCGGATGACCTCGAGCTCGAACTCGCCCCAGCCCTCGACCGACTCCTCGACCAGCACCTGCGAGATCGGGCTCTCGTTGAGCCCGCGCAGGACGATCGCGTCGAGCTCCTCGGCCGTGCGCGCGAAGCCGCCGCCGTGGCCGCCGAGCGTGAACGCCGGGCGGATCGCGACGGGCAGGCCGAGCTCGCCGTCGAGCGCGGCGCGCGCCTCCTCGGGCGTGCGCACGATCACCGATTGCGGCACGCGCAGGCCGACCGAGGCCATCGCCTCGCCGAACGCCTCGCGGTCCTCGGCGGTGTGGATCGCGTGCGCCGAGGCGCCGATCAGCTCGATCCCGAGCTCCTCGAGCACGCCGGCTCGCTCGAGCTCCATCGCGAGGTTGAGCGCGGTCTGGCCGCCCAGCGTCGGCAGCAGCGCGTCGGGCCGCTCCTTGCGCAGCACGGCGGTCACGCCCTCGAGGTCGAGCGGCTCGAGGTAGGTCGCGTCGGCCCAGTCCGGGTCGGTCATGATCGTCGCCGGGTTGGAGTTGATCAGGACCGTGCGATAGCCCTCCTCGCGCAGCACCTTGAGCGCCTGCACGCCGGAGTAGTCGAACTCGCAGGCCTGGCCGATCACGATCGGCCCGGACCCGATGATCGCGATCGTCTTGAGATCGTCGCGCCGCGGCATCAGCCGTTCCCCCCTGCCCGCGCGACGCAGGCCTCGACGAACTCGGACAGCTTCTCGCGCGCATCGTGCGGTCCCGGCGAGGCCTCGGGATGGAACTGCATGCTCCAGACGGGGCGGCCGCGCAGGCGCAGGCCCTCGACGGTGCCGTCGTAGAGCGAGCGGTGCGTGACCTCGAGGTCGCCGTCCGCCCCGTCCGGCGCCTGCACCGCGAAGCCGTGGTTCTGGCTCGTCACGAGCACGCGGCCCGACGCGGTCTCGTAGACCGGGTGGTTGGCGCCGCGGTGCCCGAACGGGAGCTTGAACGTCTCCAGCCCGAGCGCGCGGCCGAGCAGCTGATGGCCGAGGCAGATGCCGTAGAGCGGGCGGTCCTGGTCGATCATCGCGCGCACCTCGGCGACGTGCGCGTGCATCGAGCCGGGGTCGCCCGGGCCGTTCGCGAGCAGCACGCCGTCGGGCGCGAGCTCGTCGACCTGTGCGGCGGTGGCGTCGTGCGGCAGCACCGTGACGTTCGCGCCGGCCTGCTCGAGCAGGCGCACGATCGACGACTTGGCGCCGTAGTCGAGCACGACGACGTGGCAGCGCGCGTCGCTCTGCGGCACGCCGTCGAGCTGGCCCGAGACCTCGTCGGCGAGCAGCCGGCCCGCCATCGGCGGCTCGTCCGCGAGCAGCGCGAGCGCCGCCACGCGGCCGACGCCCTCGCCGCAGGCCACGGCGAGCATCGCGCCGCGATCGCGCAGGTGGCGCACGAGCGCGCGGGTGTCGAGGCCCGAGAGCGCGACGATGCCCTGCGCGCGCAGCCAGTCGAGCAGGCCGGTGCGGCCGTTCGGCGCGTAGTTGCGCGCCTCGTGGCAGATCATCGCGGTCGTCTGCACGCGGCGTCGACTCCGAGGCCGCGTCCTCGACGCCGTAGTTGCCGATCATCGGCGCCGTGAACGTCAGGATCTGGCGCGCGAAGCTGGGATCGGTCAGCGCCTCCTGGTAGCCGGTCATCGCGGTCGAGAAGACGGCCTCGCCGACCGCGGCGCCGGGCGCGCCGACGCTGATGCCGGGCCAGGACGTGCCGTCCGCGAGGTAGAGGCCGACCTCGCTCATGCCGCCACCCGCGCCGTCGCCGCGTGCGCCGTGCGGCCGCCGGCGAGCGTCAGCAGGCAGCGCCCCTGCACCTCGCGGCCGAGGAACGCGCAGTTGCGGCTGCGCGAGCGGATGTCGGCCTCGCTCACCGTGTAGCGCTCGCGCAGGTCCCACAGCGCGAGGTCGGCCTCGGCGCCGACCGCGAGCCGCGGCCGCGGGAGCCCGAAGGCGCGCGCCGGACCGGCGGTCATGCGCTCCACGATCAGCTCGAGCGCGACGATGCCGGGCTCGACGAGCCCGTGGACGAGCGCCGGGAAGGCGGTCTCGAGCCCGATCACCCCGTTCGGAGCGGCCGGGAACGGCACCTCCTTCTCGGCCGGGTGGTGCGGCGCGTGGTCGGTCGCGATGCAGTCGATCGTGCCGTCGCGCAGCCCCTCGATGAGCGCCTGGCGGTGCGCCTCCGAGGCCAGCGGCGGGCTCATCTTGAAGCGTGCTGCATCCAGCGTGAGCACCTCAGCGTCGGTCAGCAGGAGGTGGTGCGGCGAGACCTCGGCGGAGACGTCCACGCCCCGGCTGCGCGCCAGGCGCACCTGCTCGACGGACTCCTCGACGTGCAGGTGGCAGATGTGCAACGGGCGGCTTTCGTAGCGGGCGATGCTGAGGTCGCGGGCGATCATCGTCGACTCGGCGATGGACGGGTAGCCGACGAGGCCGAGGCGCGCGCAGACGGCGCCCTCGTGCATGTCGGCGGCGCGCGAGAGCGACGTGTCCTCGCAGTGCAGCGAGAGCACGCGCCCGGTGGTCGCGGCGTACTGCAGGGCGCGGCGCAGGAGCGAGGCCGCGAGCACCGGGCGGCCGTCGTCGGAGTAGCCGCAGGCGCCGTGCTCGGCGAGCTCGCCGAGCGGCGCGAGCTGCTCGCCGTTCTGGCCCACCGAGATCGCGGCCAGGAAGCCCACGCGCACGAGCGCGTCGCGCGCGGCGCGCTCGTGCAGCGAGTCGAGCACCTGCGGCGTGTCGACCACGGGGTCGGTGTTGGGCATCGCGAGGACGCTGCAGTAGCCGCCGGCGGCGGCGGCCGCGGTGCCGGTCGCGAGATCCTCCTTGTGCTCCTGCCCGGGCGTGCGCAGATGCACGTGCGGGTCGATGAAGGCGGGCAGCAGGGTGCTCGCCGGCGGCGTCGATCACCTCGACCCCCGCGGGCGCGTCGAGGCCCTCGCCGATCGCCGCGATGCGGCCGTCGCGCACGAGCACGTCGAGCCGGCCGTCGATGCGCTCGCCGGGGTCGAGCACGCGCGCGCCGCGCACGAGCACGTCGGCCGCGGGTGCGTGGGCCTGCACGAGGCGGCCTGCGTCGCGTCCGCTCACGCCGCCGCCTCTCCGCCCGCGAGCACGTCGTAGAGCACGGCCATGCGCACGACGAGCCCTGCGCGCACCTGCGCGGTGACCAGCGAGACGACCGAGTCGGCCACCTCGTCGCTGATCTCGACGCCGCGGTTCATCGGGCCCGGGTGCATGACGACCTGGCCCGGCCGCAGGCGCGCCGCGGTGACGCCGTAGCGCAGCGTGTACTCGCGCAGGCTCGGCACGTAGGCCTCGCCCGGCAGCATGCGCTCGCGCTGCATGCGCAGCACGTAGACGACGTCGGCGCTCGCGATGTCGGCGATCTCGTGGGAGACCGAGACCCCCGTGGCCTCGATTCCGCGCGGGATCAGCGAGGGCGGCCCGACGAGCGTGACGTGGGCGCCGCAGGCCAGGAGCAGCGCGATGTTCGAGCGGGCGACGCGCGAGTGCAGGACGTCGCCGACGATTGCGACGTGGACGCCCTCGACGCGGCCGAGCGCCCCGCGCATCGCGTAGAGGTCGAGCAGGCTCTGCGTCGGGTGCTGGTGCGCCCCGTCGCCGGCGTTGACGACCGCGGCGCGCGTGTAGCGCGTGGCGAGCGCGGCGGCGCCGACCTGGGCGTGGCGGATCACGACGACGTCGGGGCCGTAGGCGTCGAGCGTCAGCAGCGTGTCCTTGAGCGTCTCGCCCTTCTCGACCGACGAGCCGCTCGCCTTCAGCGAGATCGTGTCGGCCGAGAGCCGCTTGGCGGCCAGCTCGAACGACGACGCGGTGCGCGTCGAGGCCTCGAAGAAGACGCTCAGCACGGTGCGGCCGCGCAGCGTCGGCAGCTTCTTGACCTCGCGCTCGGCGACGGCCTCGAAGCTCGCCGCGAGCTCGAGCAGCCGCTCGACCGCGGGACGGTCGAGATCCTCGCTCGAGAGCAGGTGGCGGGTGCCGGGCTGCGCGATCGCGACCGGCTCGAGCAGCGAGGCGCTCACGTGGCCGCCCGCTCGAGCACGACCTCGTCGGCGGCGTCGTCCTCGCCGAGGTGCACGTGCACGCGCTCGGCGCGCGAGGTCGGCAGGTTCTTGCCGACCACGTCGGCGCGGATCGGCAGCTCGCGGTGCCCGCGGTCGCAGAGCACCGCGAGTCGCACGCGGGCCGGGCGGCCGTAGTCGAAGACCGCCTCGATCGCGGCGCGCACGGTGCGGCCGGTGTAGAGCACGTCGTCGACGATCACGACCGTCGCGCCGTCGAGCGGGAAGTCGAGCGACGACGCCTTGACGACCGGCTGCGGATGCGCGCGCGTCTCGCCGCCGCGCAGGCTCATGTCGTCGCGGTAGAAGGTGATGTCGAGCGCGCCGACCGGCACCTCGACGCCGCCGATCTCGGCCAGCAGGGTGGCCAGCCGGCGCGCGAGCGTGACGCCGCGCGTGTAGATGCCGACGAGCACCAGGCGGTCGAGCGACTCGCCCTCGCGCTCGACGATCTCGTGTGCCATGCGACGGAGCGTGCGGCCGATCTGCTCGGCATCGAGCAGCACCGTCGGCGCCGTGGAGGCAGGGGAAGACACTCGTTCAGCTCCTTTCCGGGCTCTCGGGCCGCGGCTTTAAAGGGACTGGCATGCGGCGCGATCGCGCCGCCCAAGGAGGCTATCAGCACCCCCCACCGCGACCCCGCCGCGTACGCGGAGCAAGGGTCTGGCCCGCTACTCGAAGTAGGTGTCGTCGTGCTCGTAGGGCGGCGCGCAGCAGCACAGGAAGCGCAGCTCGTCGCCGCCCAGCGCCGTGACCTCGTGCCAGGCGCCCGGCGGGATCGCGACCGCCTCGCCCGGACCCGAGCTCGCAGTGCTCGCCCGTCGAGCTCCATGGCCGCGCGGCCGTGGGTGACGAAGTAGATCTCCTCGCTGCGCGCGTGGTAGTGGCGCTGGGTGCTGCCGCCGGGCGCGAGCCGCGCCTCGGCGAGGCTCTGCAGCGCGGTGCCGCCGGTCGGCAGCCCGAACAGCTCGCGGATCGTCGAGCCGTCCTTGGTCGTGAACGCCTCGGCGGCGTCGAGCGAGCGGGTTTCCATGACGGGAGAGTAGGCACGACGCGCGAGCACGCGTCGTGACGCCTCCCAGCGGCGCGCGGCCTACGCCGCGCGGGCGACGAGGAGCTGCCAGCGCAGCATGGTCGCGAGCGGCGGATGCGAACGACGCGGCCTCGTGCTCGAGCCGCTCCGCCGCTGCCGCGACCTGCTGCTCGGGCAGCAGGTGGATCGTCGAGAGATGGCGCGAGCGAAGCTGCTCGGCCGCGCGCTCGCGCGTGACCGAGCCGGCCTGCTCGAAGGGCTTCAGCTGCACGTCCCCGAAGCCGGCGTCGCTGAGCTCCCGCGTGAGGTCGCCGGCCGCCGGGAAGCGCGCCAGGTCGATGGCGGGCAGGTCGGGCAGGTACTCGCGCAGGTGATGGCCCGTGAAGTGCTCGGGCGCGAACGTCCAGATGTACAGCCGGCCGCCGGTCGCGAGCACCCGCCGCGCCTCGGCGAGCGCCGCCGGCCGCTGGTCGCCGAGCGCGTGCACCACGAGGCGCATCGTCACGGCGTCGAACCACCCGCGCTTGAACGGCAGGCTGTCGGCCTGCGCGAGCTTGAACGCCGCTCCGCGCACGCCGCGCTCGCGCGCCTTCGCGAGCATCGGCTCCGACGAGTCGACGCCCCAGGCCTTGACCCCGAGCCGGTCGACTGCCGCCGCCACCAGCGAGCCGGTGCCGCAGCCGACGTCGAGCAGGCGCGTGGCCCCGCCGAGACCGGCGGCGATCGTGAACGCGAACTGCTCGGCGAGCTGCTCCTCGGGCGCCCGCAGCGCGTCGTAGCGCTCCGCCATGCGATCGAAGATCGCGCCGGGCATGCTGCGATCGTCCGCGCTCATCGCGGGCTAGTACGCGTCGTCGTCGTCCGCCTCATCGTCCTCGAGCAGCGCCTCCTGCGCCGCGCCGACCAGCTCCGACTCCACGAGGATGCGCGACGGCCCGTCGTGCGGAGCGCCGCCGAGCTCCCCCTCCGCGCCTTCGAGGCGCGCCGTGATGCCGGCCGCGGCCAGCGTCCGCAGGATCGAGTCGGCCTCTGCGCCGTCGCCTGCGACGGCGATGGTCACCAGTCCGTGGCTCATGCAGTCCTCCCCTCGTCCGGGTGCGCACCCCCGCGCCGCAGCTCCGGCGCTCCGCGCTCCGGCAGCGGGAGCTCGATCGTATCGAAGTCGCGCGGCACGACGGTGTTCGCGAACACGGCCGCGCGCCTCGTCCTTGATGACGCGCGGCATCGCGCGCGCGCCGAGGTGCGTGAGCGCGAGCATCCCCACCTCGCTGGCCGCGGCGAGCTCGGCCGCCTCGGCGGCCGTCGAGTGCCGCGTCTCCTTCGCACGCGCGTGATCCTCGGACGAGAAGCTCGCCTCGTGCACGAGCAGATCGGCGCCGAGCGCGGCCCGGCGCACGGCGGCGCACGGGCGCGTGTCGCCGCTGAAGACGACGGTGCGCCCGCGTCGCGCCGGGCCGAGCACGGCGTCCGGCGTCACGCTCGACCCGTCGGCCGCGGTCGACCGGGTTGCCGCGCTGGAGCTCGCCGAACGCCGGGCCCTGGCCGCACGCCCAGGCGCGTCGCCTCCGTCGACGTCGAACTGGCCCGGGCGCTCGTCCTCGTGCAGCTCCCACGCGACCCCGGGCCCGCGGTGGTCGACGGCGTGCGCGATCAGCCGGAAGCCGTCGCCGAGCACCTCGTCGCCGTCGCCCAGCTCGCGCACGTGCAGCGGGAAGCCGAGCCGGCCGATGATCGGCGCGAACACCGTCAGCAGGTCGCCGAGGCCCGACGGCCCGTACAGCTCGAGACCCTGCTCACGCCCGCGGAGGTCGTACGTCTTGAGCAGCCCGGGGAGCCCGAGCACGTGATCGGCGTGGTAGTGGCTGAAGAGCACGACGTCGAGATCGACGAGCCCGATCTGCGAGCGCAGCAGCTGACGCTGCGTGCCCTCGCCGCAATCGAGCAGGATGCGATCGCCGCCGCGCCGGATCAGCGTCGCGGCGGGCGCGCGGCGGGCCGTAGGCGTCGAGCCCGCGGTGCCCAGGAAGACGACGTCCAGGTCCACCGGCCCGAGTCTAGTGTCCTGAGTCGGAGGTTCGGTGCTCGTGAGTGGGCCGGCTGGGTGGTCTGGGCGCGGCGCGGCTTCGCCGCCCATGCCGGAGGCATGCGCAAGACGCCGCGTCGTGCCCAGGGCGCCCAGACGGTGCAATCACGTCTGCGAACGTCCGACTCAGGGCACCAGTGCTCTGCCCTGGGGCGGAGACGCAGCCCCGGGCGGCCGGAGTCAGCCCCGGGCGGTCAGCCGGCGACGCGCAGGACGGCGCGACCGTCCGTGACCTCGCCCCCGCCCGTGAGCGCGTGCAGCCGCGCGCGGCGCAGCGAGTCGGCCGAGGCCGGCAGGGGCACCACGTCGGCGACGATCGGCAGGGCGCGCCCGATGAAGCCGGCGACGTCGCCGCGGTAGCTGCCGGCGGTCTCCTCGAGCGCCTGCTCGAGGTCGAGCGAGACGAGCCGTCCCGTCCACGGCGCGACGCCGCCCTCGGCGCCACCGGTCAGAACCCGCAGCGCGCTCACGGCAGCACCAGGCGCTGGCCGGGCACGATCAGCGCGCTCTCGAGGTGGTTGGCGCTCGCGATCGCGCTGATGCGCGACTGCGCATCGCCCCCGTACTCGGCGCTCGCGATCGCCCACAGGGTCTCGCCCGGCTGGACGACGTGCTCGCGCGCGGGATGCGCGCCCGAGGAGGCGCCGGGCAGGACGAGCAGTGCGAGGGCGAGAACGCACAGGAGTGCGGTGAGCGCGGAGGCGCGGCGTCGGATGTGAGGCGATGCGAACATGTGTTCGACTATAGGCGAACGTGCGTTCGTGTCAAGGGCGGAATGCGATCGGCCGGCCGGCGCGTTATCACCTTCGACATGAGCACAGACATCAGCACCACCATCCTCCCCCTCCTCCCTCTCGACGACGGCGTGATCCTCCCGAACATGGCGATCGCGATTGCGATCACCAGCGACGAGGCGCGTGCCGCCGTCGATGACGCATTGGCAACGGACGGCCCCACCCGGGTCGTCATCGCAACCCGTCGCAACGGGCAGTTCTCGCCGATCGGCGTCGTCGCCGAGCTCGACGGCCAGCCGGCCATGCTGCCGGGCGGCGTCCGCGGCGCGACGATCCGCGCACTGCACCGGGCCGAGCTCGGCCAGGGCCAGGGCGAGGGCGTCGGCGGCGCGTTCCGCATCGCCGTCACCGAGCACCCCGACTCCGACGAGGTCAGCGAGCACGCGCACGAGCTCGCCCGCGAGTACCGCATCGTGATCGAGGAGATCCTCGAGGCCCGCGGTGCCAGCGGCATCGTCGCGTTCCTGCGCACGATCGAGCACCCGGGCGCGCTCGCGGACACCGCGGGCTACTCGCCCGACCTCTCGCTCGAGCGCAAGATCGAGCTGCTCGAGACGCTCGACGTCGAGCTCCGGCTCGAGCGCGCGCTGGCGTGGGCACGCGACACGCTGGCCGAGATCGAGCTGCGCCGCAAGATCCGCGACGACGTCGCGGAGGACATGGACAAGTCGCAGCGCGAGTACGTGCTGCGGCGCCAGATGGACGCCATCCGCAAGGAGCTCGGCGACGAGGACGGCGGCGACGACACCGAGCGCTACCGCGAGCGGATCGCCGAGACCCCGCTCTCCGACGAGGCGCGCAAGGAGGCCGAGCGCGAGCTGGGCCGCCTCCAGAGCACCGGCCCCGGCCACCCCGAGGCCTCGACCATCCGCACCTACCTCGACTGGCTGCTCTCGCTGCCGTGGGGCAAGGAGTCGGCCGACCAGGACGACGTCGCAGCCGCGGGCGCAGTGCTCGAGGCCGACCACGCCGGCCTGGAGGAGGTCAAGGAGCGCATCCTCGAGTACCTGGCGGTGCGCAGCTTCCGCCGCAAGCGCGAGATCGAGGACGAGGGCGGCGGCGCCATCCTCTGCCTCGTCGGGCCCCCCGGCGTCGGCAAGACGTCGCTGGGCGAGTCGATCGCCCGCTCGCTCGGACGCGAGTTCGTGCGCATGAGCCTCGGCGGGATCCGCGACGAGGCCGAGATCCGCGGCCACCGCCGCACCTACATCGGCGCCCTGCCGGGCCGCCTCGTGCGGGCCCTGCGCGACGCCGGCACCATGAACCCGGTGATCCTGCTCGACGAGGTCGACAAGCTCGGCGCCGACTGGCGCGGAGACCCGTCGTCCGCGCTGCTCGAGGTGCTCGACCCGGCGCAGAACTCGACGTTCCGCGATCACTACCTCGACCTCAAGGTCGATCTCTCCAAGGTGCTCTTCATCGCCACGGCGAACGTCGCCGAGCAGATCCCCGAGGCCCTGCTCGACCGCCTCGAGGTCATCCGCATCGACGGCTACACCGAGGACGAGAAGGTCGCCATCGCCGGCCGCTACCTCGTGCCGCGCGCCGAGCGCCGCAACGGGCTCAAGGCCGACGAGGTCGTGATCGAGGACGAGGCGCTCCGCCGCATCGTCACCGAGTACACGCGCGAGGCCGGCGTCCGCAACGTCGAGCGCCTGATCCAGAAGGTGCTGCGCAAGTCCGCGAAGAAGCTCGCCGAGGGGGCCGAGACGCCGATCACCGTCGTCGCCGGCGACCTGCGGGAGCTGCTGGGCCGCCCTCGGCCCGACGTGGACATGGCCACGCGCGAGCCGGTCGCCGGCGTCGCAACGGGCCTCGCGGTCACCGGCTCGGGCGGCGACGTGCTCGTCGTCGAGGCCACCTCGATGGCCGGCAAGGGGCTCACCCTGACCGGCCAGCTGGGCGACGTCATGAGCGAGTCGGCGACCATCGCCCTCTCGTACGTGCGCTCGCACGGCGAGGAGCTCGGCATCGACGTCGCCGGGCTCGCCGAGCGCGAGGTGCACGTGCACGTGCCGGCCGGCGCGATCCCGAAGGACGGGCCGTCCGCGGGCGTCACGCTGACCGTCGCGCTCGTGTCGCTGATCTCCGGGCGGGCGGTGCGGGCCGATGTCGGCATGACCGGCGAGGTCACCCTCCAGGGCCGCGTGCTGCCGGTCGGCGGCATCAAGCAGAAGGTGCTGGCCGCGCACCGGGCCGGGCTCACCGACGTGATCCTGCCCGCCCGCAACGGCGGCGACCTCGACGAGCTGCCCCAGAGCGTGCTCGAGGCCGTGCGCTTCCACCTCGTCGACCACGTCGACGAGGCCCTCGCGGTCGCGCTCGAGCCGGCGCCCGCCGCGATCGTCTGACTCCTCCCCTCCCCCTCCCCGCACGAGGCGGCCTGCCTTCCGCCGGGGCGCTCCGAAAGGAGAACCCCGCCGGAAGGCGAACGCCATTCCCGATGAAGACGATCTTCTCTTTCGTTGGGTTCGTGGTGGTCATGATCCTGCTCGCATCGACAGGCGTGATGAAGGGCGACGCCTGTCTCTCCAACGTCGGTTGCGTTGGCGCGAACGGCGGTGGGATCACGTTCCACTCGCCGAGCACGGTCACGTCCACGACCCCCTGATCCGCGTGGCGAGTCCATTCGGACACGCCACGGGACACGCTGCCGAGGCGACGGACGCCTGGCACATCGGTCGCGGCCCGGCCACCAAGAGCCCGCTCTGGCGGGTCGGCTGCTGGCTGATCGGCCTGGCCGCGGTCGCGGTCGGCCTGCGCTTCGTGCTCTGGCTGCTGGGCGGCGCCGCACCCTTTCAGCTGATGATCTCGGGCTGGGTGATCGCGCTGCTCCTGATCGGCTTCCTGATGACGGTGCCGTACGGGCTCGCGCGGATGCGCGGCGCCGAGCAGTACGTGCCGCCGCGCGACGCCTTCGTGATCGTCCCGCAGAAGCTCTCGACCGTGCTCTGGGTGATGATCTTCTGGCGCTCGCTGCTCTCGGTCGGCGACGAGCTGATGACCAGGCTGTGGAACCAGGCGACCCGGCGCTGGCATACGGCGCACCCGCCGCCCGTGCCGCCCGATCCGATCGAGGCCGAGATCCAGCGCTCGATCGACAACGACACCGGCTGGTGGGCGCGCGACCCCGAGCGGCCCTTCTAGACCCGCACGATCTCGGCGCGGACCGCATCGCCGGGGCCGATCGTGAGCTCGGCATAGGAGCGCCAGGGCGCGCGGCGGCGCTCGGTCGGCGAGCCCGGGTTGAGCAGCAGCAGCCCGTCCCGGTCGTCGCACACGGGCATGTGCGAGTGCCCGAAGCAGACGATGCGCGCATCCGGGAAGCGCTTGTGCAGGAGCTCCCGGCGCACCGACTCGAGCCCCGAGTCGTGCAGCATCGCGACCTGCATGCCGCCGATCGCGAGCGTCTGCTCGGCGGGCAGGCGCGCAGCCACGTCCCAGCCGTCGCAGTTGCCGGCCACGCCGTCGAGCGGCGCGAGCGCCGCGAGCTCGTCGAGCAGCGCGACGTCGATCACGTCGCCGGTGTGGAGGATGTGGTCGGCCTCCCCGCAGGCGGCGAGCATGGCGGCCGGCAGCGGCTTGCACCTCCGCGGCCCGAGGTGCGTATCGCCCGTGACGACGATGCGGATCGGCGTCACGCGATCTGGCAGGAGGCGACGCGATCCCCGGTGCACACCCGCCGTGCGCCCTCGCCGCCGTCTGCGCCGAGGGCGTCCGCACCAGCTCCGCGATTTGCATCTTCCACGTCGGCCGAGATCGTATCGCGCTGGCAGGCGATGCCGGCGATGGACACGCAGTGGCTACGGCCCGATGCGCTGATCGGCGAACGCCGCGTCGTCGAAGACGACGTCGTAGGTGCGCCCTGCCTGTACCTCGCCGATCTGGAACTCGCTGATCGTCGAGGTGCCGAGGTTCGTCGTGGCGAACGAGATGTCCGCCACGCGCGTGCCGTCCAGCCAGACCTCGCCGATGCTGGCCATGCCGTTCGTCAGCACGTGGAGCTCGAGTGCATGCCAGCCCGGCCCCGCGATCGTCGAACTGGTCGACGTCGTGGCCATGACGTCGTTCCGCCACCCGAGCTGTCCGCTGGTAGAGAGGAACACGTAGCCGAGCGACACGGCCGCGGAGGATCGCATGCGCAGCAGGTTGACCTGGCTGGAGGCGCTCTTGAGGTAGAAGTAGACGCGGGCGAACCCGTCGCGCACCGGCGTGACGGACTTCTTCGCGTACGTCGCGCCCGTCGTCGTGTTGCCTTCAGCCGCAAAGCCGCCGCTGTAGACCGTGAGCGACTGGATCGTGAGGCCGGCCGATGATGTCCAGCCGCTCAGGCCGGTCTCGAAGCCGTTGATGAACGGCACGACGGGAAGTGTCGTCGTCGTCCCTGCAGATGGGGAGTAGCCGGAGACGTTCCCCGCGGCGTCGCGCGCCCGAACCGCGTACTGGTAGGCAGTCCCGGGCGCGGTGGTGGTATCGGAGAAGACCGTCTGCGTCGGCTCCGCCGAGCCGATCACGACGCCGCCGCGGGAGATGTCGTACGCCGCTACGCCATTGGCGTCGCCCGACGCCGTCCAGTTCACTCCGACGGCGTTCGGACCGAGTGACGTGGCGACCGCGGACGCAGGATCGGTCGGCGCGACCGTATCGACCGTCCACGAGCGGGCGGCGGGCGACGCGTCCGTTCCCGAGGCGGCGGTGGCGGCGACGGAGAACGAGTGGCTGCCGTCTGCGAGCCCGGTGTAGGTCATCGGGCTCGCGCACGGCTCCGGCGATTCGCCGTCGATCGAGCACGCGAACGTCGCCGGGCCGATCGTCGAGTGGAAAGCGAATGTTGCCGAGCTCGAGTTCGACGAGCCGGGCGGCGCGCTGTCGATCAGGGTGTCGGTGACGGTTGGCGCGAACGAGTAGGTCTGGACGTCGAACGTCCGCCCGAGCTCGTCGGTCGGCGTCAGCGTCACGGTCGTGCCTGCCACGGTCACCTTGATGAAGTGGTAGACCTGCGTCGCGGACGTCGGCACCGGCGCGCTGCCGCACCTGTAGCCCTTCTGCTTCGAGTTCGACCAGCCGATGCCATATGCGTCGAGCGCGCTGCACGGCCCGATCGGCTCGAGCTTGCCCCCGCCCCCGCCCGTGACGTACGTGATCGGGTATCCGGGCGCACTCGGGAAATTGCGCTGGTAGAGGTGCGCGTGGCCGTTGAACACCACGTTGACGCCGAACTGCGCGAGCAGGCCCTCGAGCGAGTTCGGCCCCTGGAGGAAGGTGTCGGAGCCCTGACTGCTGCTGTCCGAGTAGAAGGGGTAGTGCGAGAACGCGAACTTGACGGCGGCCGGGTGCGCCTGCAGATCGGCGACCAGCCACGCGTACTGCGGCGTGCCTGGCGCGAAATGCGCGGCGTAGTCGTTGGCGTAGGGAGTCGCTGTGCCCTTGTTCGTGTCCCCCCACGCCGAGGTCAGCACGTAGAAGCGCGCGGGGCCGGCGTCGAAGGCATACCACGAGCTCGCGTAGTTGGCCGCGGTCGTGCCGTTGACACAGCAGTAGAGGTCGTTCGCATAGCGGCCGCCAGAGGACGAGACCGCCAGGTCCTGCGGCCAGTTCGTGAGGTCGGCGTGCGCAGTGCCTGCGAGCCCGTGGTTGCCGGCCGCCGTGAAGAGCGGCACCGTCGCGCCCGGCACCGGCCAGAAGCGGGCGCCGAAGATCGCGCCCATGGCGGCTCCGACCTGCTTCAGGTCCCCGTAGTTGGTCTGGCTGCCCGAGGGATAGCCGTTGTCGCCACTCGTGACCGCGAAGCGCACGCCGCTCGCGGCGAGCTGTCCCAGCAGGTTCTCCTGGTCCGGGTTGTTGCCGCTGCTGTCGACGAGGCCCCAGTCCCCGAAGACGCCGAACGAGAACGGCTGGGTCGAGCCCGCCGTCGCCTGCGTCGTGAACACGGGCGAGGCGCCGGCGCCGAGCAGGTCGGTCGTGGCGAGCAGCGGGCGGTAGCAATACCGGCCCGCGCTCGGGAGCGTGAGCGAGGCCTTCCACTGGTAATGGCTCAACGTCCCGACCTTGACCGTCGTGCGCGTCGCGCTCTGCGACGAGGTGAGCGAGCAGGACGTGCCGTCGAACGGCCCGTACGACACCGACGCCGTCGTGCGCGACGTATCGGTCGCGAAGTTCACGATCACGTGCAGCCCGACGAGGTCGGTCAGATACGGCGCGCGGGTGAGACGTGTGTCGTACGTCGCGGCGCCCGCCGTACCCGGGAGCGCCACCGTCGCGATCAGGGCAGCCAGCACCAGCGCAGTGAACATCCGCATGGCGTGCATGATGGCTGCCCGCGTTTCAGGCGGCAATGCACCGTCCGGTCCATTACCGGGCGTGGAGCCGCCCACGGATGTAGCAAACCTGCACCCGCTGCCTCGCTCCCTTCGTTGCACCGGGAGATTTTCTCAGTTTCGCGTGGCGTTGCGACAACGTTTCCGTCATACTCGCCGCCGTGCTACTGCGGAATCCTCTCGGCGTTGCATCATCGGCGGCCACCGCGATCGCCGTGGCGCTGCTCGTGGCGCTCGCGGCCGGGCCGGGGAGCGCGGCCGGTCTGAACGGCCGCATCGCGATCGTCACAGGCGCCTCGGGCAACGACGAGATCGCGAGCGTCGCCCCCGACGGATCCGCGCCGGCGCAGCTGACGAACGACCCTCACACCGACACAGATCCCGCCTACTCCCCCGACGGGACACGGATCGCATTCATCCGCCAGACCGACGGCGGGGAGTACACCCTGTGGACGATGCGCGCCGACGGCGGGGGGGCCGTCGCCCTCACACCCGGGGGCGTCTCGGCGCGGCATCCGAGCTGGTCGCCCGATGGAGCCCGCATCGTCTTCGACCGAGCCGGCGCCGCGACCGGTCGCGACCTCTGGATGATCGGTGCGGAGGGCACCGGCTTGCGCTCCATCGTGACACACGCGGGCTCGGACGCCGAGCCCGCCTGGTCGCCCGACGGCTCCCGGATCGCGTTCACCACGAACCGCTATGGCGGGAGCGACGTGGTCACGGTGAATCCGGACGGATCCGGGCTCCGCAGGCTCACACGTGACGCAGCGGACGACCGGCAGCCCAGCTGGTCGTCCGACGGCACGACGATCGCGTTCGTCTCCGATCGCACCGGCGGGAGCGCGCTCTGGACGATGACGGCCACCGGCCGCGGTCAGGCGCAGCTCATGCCCGGAAGCTCCGGTGACCACGCTCCCGCGCACTCGCCCGATGGCAACCGGATCGCGTTCCAGCGCGGCGCCGACCTCTGGATCGCGAACGCCGACGGCAAGGCGGCCGTGCGCATCGCGTTCGCGCCGCTGAGCGACGCCGTGCCCTCGTGGCAGCCGCTCCCCGCTCCCGACGTGGCGGTCGGCCAGACGGTCCTGCCGACCAACACGAAGGTCGGCAGCGCGGTCGCGGTCACGGTCTCGGTGACGAACCGCGGAACTGCGGCGGCGAGCCGCGTGATCCTGACCGACGAGCTGCCGGCCTTCTCGACGCTCATCTCGGCGACTCCGCAGGCCGGGTCGTGCAGCGGCTCGGCCACGCTGAGCTGCGACCTCGGCGGGCTCGCGGTCGGCCAGACGGTCGCCGTCGTCGTGACACTCACGGCGCGGGCGAGTGGCGTGCTCGTCAACGCGGCGAGTGCCCTGACCCAGCCGACCGACTTCCGAGCCGCCAACGACCGGGCCGAGGGGCGAATCACGGTCGCGCCCGCCGCCGACGGCTGCACGATCCTCGGCAGCGAGGGCGACGACGTCCTCACGGGCACGACGGGAGCCGACGTGCTCTGCGGACTCGGCGGCAACGACGTGCTGCGGGGCGGGAACGGGCGCGACCGGCTGGACGGCGGGGCCGGCAACGACCGCATCGACGGCGGCGCGGGCGACGACGCGATCGATGGCGGCGGCGGCGGGAACGATCGCATTCACGGGGGTGACGGGACGGACGTGATGGTCGGCGGGGACGGGCGCGACGTGATCGAGGGAGGCGCCGGCGCGGATCGCATCGCAGGCGGTCAGGGGGACGACACCGTGCGTTCGGGTCAGGGGGATGACACTGTCGATGGAGGTTCCGGGAACGACGTGCTGCAAGCGGGATCGGGCGACGACGGCGTGCGCGGAGGCGCCGGGGACGACCGCATCACGGGCGGCTCAGGAAACGACACGCTCCGCGGGGGAGCGGGCGCCGACCAGATCGCCGGAGGCAACGGGCGAGATCGCCTGAGCGGCGGCGCCGGGTCGGACCGGCTGCTGGGCGGCCCGGGCGTCGACCGGATCCGCGGCGACGGCGGCGGCGATCGGATCGCAGGCGGCGAGTCGGGCGACGCGCTGAGCGGCAATGCCGGCAACGACGAGATCAGCGGCGACGGTGGCCACGACGAAATCAGCGGCGGCCGGGGCGATGATCGCCTGCGTGCAGCCGACGGGCTTCGCGATCGGGTCGCGGGCGGGCCCGGGCACGACTCGGCGCGTGTCGATCCGGTGGACGTCAGGAGCAGCATCGAGGAGCGGACGCCTTGAGATGGCGCCGTACGGCCCTCCATGGCTCGATCGTGGCGGGCGCCGCGCTCGCTGCGATCGCGCTCCTCTCGGACAGCGGCAGCGCGCGGTCGCGCGCCGGCCAGCACGGCGACGCGAGCCGCGCCCCCCTGCGGGTCGTCGTCTACGTCACCGTGCCCGTCCGCGTGAGCGCGCTCGCGGGCCGGCCGGCTCCTCGAACCGCACGCGACAATACGGCTGCGGTCAAGCGCCACCTCGCGGCGCTCGAATGGGCGCGGGCCGACGCGGCGATCGTTCCGTGGTTGCCGCCCGGTTCCGCCGCCGATCGCAAGTTCGCCGCCGTGCTCACGGCGATCGAGTCGACGCGATCGCACGTCCGCGCCGCTGCATTGCTGGATCGCCCGCACGGCAGCGAGGCCTCCCAGATGCAGGCACTCGCGCTGTCGCGGGTAGCGGCTCCCGGCTACCTGCACATCGGCTCGAAACCTGTGGTCTTCGTCGCCCAGCCGGACCCCCTGCGAGGCTGCGTCAGCGCGCGCCGCTGGCGAGCGTCGGCGCGAGGGTTCTGGCTGGCACAGGCAACCTTTCCGGGACACGTCCGGTGCCGCAGCGCAGCCGACACCTGGTTCCGCGACACGCCGGACGCCCGCAGCGCGCGCACGCCCGGCTCGTTCCTGATCCGGCCGGGCTTCTGGCCGGCGGGCTCGGCTGCTCCGAGACTGCGGCGCTCGCCGGCCGTGTGGCAGCGCTCGATCGAGCGGATGAACGCGTCAGGCGCTCGTCTGCAGATCGTCGACTCGCTCAACGACTGGGCGCGCGGGACGGCAGTCGGGCCGAGCGCGGCCTGGCCGTCGGAAAGTGGCTTCGGAAGCTATCTCGACGCGCTCCACGCACGCCCGCCCGGTGTTGCCGCGCGCGCCGAGCGACCGAGCGTCGAGAGCGTGACGGTCGCGGGCGTGACAGCGCACGAGGCCAGGATCGCCACGACGATCTCGGCCGGCAGCGCGGGCGCGGCGTGGTGGATCGAGTATGGCGCCACAGCGGCGTACGGCCAGATGACGGCGCCTGTGACGCTCGCTGCGACGAGCTCCCGTCAGGTCGCGACCGTCCCGCTCACGGGCCTCTCCGCCGCCACGACCTACCATGCCCGCGTCGTCGTCGCGTCATCCGTTGGCAGGGTCGCCAGCCGCGACTCGGCATTCACCACGCTCGCCGACCCGCAGGCCGTCCGTGTGGCGGCGGCCGGCGACATCGCGTGCGATCCCGACTCGGGGAGCTTCAACGACGGTGCCGGGACGGCGACCGAGTGTCACCAGCGCGGGGTCTCGGACGCAATCCTTGCGGGCAGCTACAACGCGGTGCTTCCGCTCGGTGACGTCCAGTACAACGGCGGCACCGCCGGCGAGTTCGCTGCCTCGTACGAACCGAGCTGGGGTCGTCTCAAGGCGATCTCGCGCCCGGTGGTCGGCAACCACGAGTACGGCAGCCCCGGGGCTGCGGGCTACTTCCAGTACTTCGGCGCCTCCGCCGGGGAGCCGGGCAAGGGGTACTACTCATACGACCTGGGGTCTTGGCATTTGATCGCGCTCAACTCCAATTGCGCGCAGATCGGCGGCTGCGCGACCGGGTCGTCCCAGGAAGTCTGGCTGCGAGCCGACCTCGCGGCCCACCCGGTGCGCTGCACGCTCGCGTACTGGCACCACCCGCGGTTCTCCTCGGGCCAGAGCGCCGGCACCGGGTCGATGGACACGATCTGGGGCGATCTCCACGCCGCGGGTGTGGAACTCGTGCTGACCGGTCACGACCACAATTACGAGCGCTTCGCGCCGCAGAACGCCGAGGGCGACCGCGACGACGCCAACGGCGTTCGCCAGTTCGTCGTCGGGACGGGCGGGAAGAACCACATGGCGTTCGGGGAGATCGAGGCACACAGCGAGGTGCGGAACACCGGCAGCTTCGGGTTCCTCGAGCTCACCCTCGGAGACGGCGCCTACGCCTGGAATTTCGTCTCCGATCCGCCCGGCGGCTTCGCCGACAGTGGCAGCGGCGCCTGCCACTGAGTGTGAGCGCTCCGAGCCCGCGGCGCCCGTCAGCGACTGTACGCGCGCCGCCGCCGGCGGCGCGCGATCGTCGTCAGCGCGACGAGACCGACGCACCCCGTCAGAAGCCCGGCGATGCCGTAGGAGATCCCGAACGGGCCCGTGCTCACCTCCGACGCCTCGGAGTCGAAGGTCGCGATGTCCGGAGGCCGCGCGCCGCGAAATTGCGCGATCACCTCGAGGGCCGTTGCGCCGTGCTTGCGGCTCGGCTCGACGAAGGTGTTCTCCGAGAACTCGTTCCAGCTGATGACCCCGATGGCATCGGGCGACGAGGACGCAGCAACGTTCAGCTCGCGCCGCAGCGTCTCGCCACCGTGGCGCTCGACGACACTCGAGCCGCCGACCTGGCGCGCATCGAAGCCCGGGGCGGCGGGTGCGATCCAGAGGCCACCGCGGGCGTGGACGGCCGACGCGAGCCCACGCAGCTTGGCGGGGTAGCTCGGGTGGCGGGCCGGGTTCACCGATGACCAGTAGTACGCGTCGCCATCCACGAGCGCCGCCACGCGGGCGTAGTCCTTGGCGTTCTTCGCCGACGCGAGCACGAACAGGTCTTCGCGCACGTTCTGCGTCGCGTGCCGGATCTCCGCATTCGTGTAGCGCCACGTCCCGCTCCAGATCACCAGCGGGCGGTCGAAGATCGCGAATGCCGGATCGCGCGCGAACGTGGCGGCGAAGCGCTCGAGGTCGTGCCGAACCGTCGCGATCGGGAGCGGCCGGCGCTGAAAGTCGAGGCCCTGATAGACGATGCCGAGACGGAACCGCTCGGCGTTCGCGACCTCGATGAGCCGCGTGAGCCGGTCATCGAGCGAGGGCGTCGACTTCCAGCTGACGAGAAAGCCGGTGAATCCCGCGGACTTCGCCCAGCGCACGTGTTGGCCCATCACGCCGGTGTCGTCGCTCGAGTAGCGCCCGAGCAGCGGGAAGTCGCGCTTGGCGCGGTTCCAGGACGACGGCGTGAACCAGATGTAGTAGTAGGCAAGCAGCGGCGTGGGGCTCGCGGCCGCGCGATCGGATGGCTGAGCGGGCGACGCCTGCGCGAATGCGCAGCTCGCGACCACGAGCGCGAGGGCGACGAGCAGCCGTCTCACGAGCGCCCCTCAGCGCCCGGTGCTCGGCGCCCGCGCGCCGCGATCCGGGCGCCCGCGCGCTTCGCGAGGTACGGGCGGCCGACCAGCACGAGCCCGATCGCGAGCGCCAGCAAGCCCCCGCCGACGACGAAGAGGTCGAGCCGGGTCACGACCGGGACGACTGCGACCTGCGAGCGCGAGAGTACGAGCGGCTGCGGGAGCCGGTACACCCCGTCCTCGACCGTGATCCGGTAGTTGCCGCGAGGCAGCGAGCGCACGACGGCCCGTCCGTTCGTGAGTGTCAGGCGGCGCACGGCGCCGTCCGGCAACTCGAGACGCGCGCGCGTCCCGACTGCCGATCCGAACAGCGCGTCCTCCCCGCGCACCGTCAGCGTGAAGAATGCGAGCTTGAAGCGCACGCTGCGCTCGCGCTCGGGCGAGAACGTCTGCTGCCCGGCGTTCACGACGTCGGCGCCGAGCACCCTGATGCGCTGCACCACATAGCCGACGTCCTTGAGGACGGGCTTCCCGCCGATCAAGCTGACGCGGCGGGAGTAGAGCCAGCGCGGCCGCCCGAGGTCGCTGCGCAGGACCCGTATCTCTCCAGAGCTCGAGCGCAGGACGAGCCGCTCGATCCGACCGAGCGGCACCGCTGCTCCGTCCGAATCGACGAAGCGCCATTCGACCCGTCTGAAGATGTCGAAGGCCGCGACCGATTCGTCTCCGACGGTGAACCAGCGCGCGAAGCGAGCAATCGTGTCGGCGCCGAGGTGCCGCGAGCTCACGGCGATGCGGGGGAGCACGTCGATGCTCGCCGTGCCCGGCGCCCGGGGCACGATCGCGCGTCCCGCGGAGTCGGTCACGTAGCGGCGGCCCGCGAGGGTCAGGGTGATGCCCGACACCGCGGGCACGGTACGGACGCTGACGACCGGGGCGGCGACGCTCGACGCCGCGGCCAGGCTGGGCGCGCAGGCGAGCGCCAGCAGCAGCGAGAAGAGCGTGGCGACGATCCTCCTCATCGCGGTTCCTCACGCCTGCCGTTCGCGTCGTAGGCCTTGCAGCGATCCACCCACTGCCACTTGACCGACCAGTGGCGGATCTTCGCCTTCGTCGGCGCGCTGTGCGTCGCGTCCGGCTCGAACGCTGCGAGAACGGCGCGTTGCGTCCGTGTGCCAGGTTCCATGCCGCGGTACAGCATGAACGCGCGCCAGGCCCGGTCGCCTTCGTCGGGCTGCCGATCCCACGGATGGGGCGGCGCGTCGCCGTCGACGCGCGGCGCGCCGTCGCCGAAGGCGCCCGGCGCCGGCTTGGTCACCAACAGCGCCGCCGCCGCCGAGCGGGTACGCAGCCTCGTACTCGCGGGTGCCGCGGCGACCAGCGCCAACCCGAGCAGGAGCGCGCCGCCATAGGCCCAGTAGACGGCTTCCGTGTTCACGCTGGCTGCCCGTGCGACCGTCCGGCTCGTCGAGATGAGCTCGGGTGGGCGGGGAGGGGCGGAGAAGTCGAACGCCGACGCGATGCTGCGCGCGGCGGCATCGCGCTGCGCCAGCGGGGCGAGTCGCCAGTTGTCCTCGATGAAGCGCAGGATCGAGGTGAAATCGAGGGTCTCATGATTGATCACGCCGCGTTTCGCGTACGGGCTCACGAGCAGCGCGGGGACACGGAATCCATAGCCGTAGCGATCGACCTTGGGCGGTGGGACGTGGTCGTACCAGCCTCCCCAGCTGTCGTACGTGAGCAGGAACGCGGTGCTGCTCCACTGCGGGCTGCGCATCAACTCGTTCACGATCGTGCGCACGAACGTCTGCCCTGCGATGAGTTTGCCCGGCGGGTGCTCGTTGAGGCCGCCCGGCGCGATGTACGAGACGGCCGGCAGTCGGCCCGCCTGCGCATCTCGGTAGAACTCCTGCATGTCGACGATGCGCGACATCAGCCGCGGCGTGCGCACGACGCGCGGCATCGCAAGCAGTGGTACCTGCAGGAGCTGCGAGGCACGGTCGCCCTCGACGGGACTGTCGATCGTGTTCGTGGGATCGTAATCCTTGACGTAGAACCGCCACGGGACTCCGGCGTCCTCGAGCCGGTCGAAGATCGTCGTCGTATCCGGATAGCCCGCCGGCGGCAGCTCGTCGGCGGCGCGATTGCCGGGCGTGGCGCTCACCGCGAAGAGGTGGTTCCAGACACTGCCCCCGCGCGCCGACGAGAAGAACCGGTCGAACAGGACGTAGCGGTCGGCAAGGTTCCAGGCGAACGGGATGTCGCGATCGTCGTAATAGCCGAGCGGGTTGGGCAACCCTCCGCGCCCTCGCCCGATGCGGTAGGCGGCGACGAACCCATCCATGCGACCCGCGCGGTACTGGCGGGCGAAGAGCGTCGGATCGCTGCCGAGTCCGAGCACGGCGCGACCGCCGACGTGGGACGGGCGCGAGCAGCCGAGCGACGCGTCCTGAAAGCTCTTGGGCAGGCAGGTCTCGGCGGGCGGCCCGTCGGCGCCCGGATACGTGCCGAAGTAATTGTCGAAGGAGTGGTTCTCCTGCATGAGTACGACGAGGTGGCGGATCGGCGTGGACGGCACCGTTCCCGCGAATGCGGGCGGGGACATCGCTGTCGCGGCGAGGAGCGCGAGCAGCATGCACGCCCCCCGCCTCACGGTCGCACCGCGAATACGATGATCAGCGGGACGCGCGCGAGGGAGCCGTTCTTGGCCCGGGCCTGCGTCGTGTACGTGTAGACCGCCCGCCCGCGATAGCGCGAGACGTAGCTCAGCAGCCGGCGTTCGAAGTGCGCGCTCCTGCGTGCCGAGAACGCATCCCAGACGAGATACTGGATATCGCCGCGCCGCAGCGCGAGGTCGGGGTTGGGAACGGCCTGATAGATCGGGTTCCGCCGCAGGCGGTTCGGGCTGACCGAGAGCCCGTACGTGCGGCGGTGGCCGTAGAACTGGATGATGTTGGCCATCGACGGGCCGATGGCGAGCAGGGTCGCACCGCGCGGGACGTGCGCCTTGATGTAGCGGCCGGTCTCCCGACCGCCAGGCACGCCACCGGATCCGGCCAGGAACGCGACCTTGGACGATGGCGAGACGGCTGCGTAGGTCGGGAACGCAAGCGTCCCGAGCAGCAGCACTGCGAAGACGCCGCGCACCCAGACGACCGGAACCCGGTGCGTCCTGGCATATGCGCGCGCGGCCACCATGAGGCCGTCCGCGGCGAGCACCGCGACCACCGGTGCGATCGGCAACAGGTACTGGAACCCCTTCACGGGCCAAAGCTGGAGGAACGCCACGGGAACGCCGATCCAGCAGGCGACGAGCGTCTCGCGCCAGCTCCAGCGACGACCGCGCGCACGTGCGATCAGGCTCAGGGCGGCGAGCGCGCACACGCCCAGCCCGAGCGATCCCGGCACCTCGCTGAGGTAGAAGCCGAAGCTGTGGTTCGGCTGGCGTACGAGCTGCCACGCGAGGAAGTTGCCACCGGTGCCCGTCTGCCCGGAGAGCATCAGCGCAAGCGGGTAGGGGGCGATCGTGACCGCGAAGACGGCGAGCGACATCACAGCCGCCCGGAGCCGCAGGCGGATCTCGGGCGAGAGCGCGAAGAACGCGTAGACGGCGCCGAGGAAGATCACGCTCGGCTCCTTCGCGAGCACGGAGAGCCCCATGATGGAAGCGGCGCCGCACAGCCAGAACGTCCGCCCCGAGCGTGCGAAGCGGATCAGGAGACAGAGGGTGACGGTCGTGAAGAAGGTCTGAGGCCCGTCGAGCAGGATCTGGCGGGTGACGATCACGTGGTAGGGCATCAGCGCGAGTACGGCCGCCGCGACGAGACCGACGCGGGCTCCGTAGAGCAGACGCCCGAGCTCGAACGTCGCGAGCACGCAGAGGCCGCCGAAGCCGATCGCCGCCGCGCGCCCGAACCAGTCGCCCTGGCCGAGCTCGTAGCCGATCGCGACGACCGACTGGAAAAGCAGCGGATGCGCCCGGAAGACCGGGAAGTACGGGGCGAGCTGGGGATCGTGCGCTATCGCTGCGCCCTGACCCGCGTAGACGGCCTCGTCGCTGTTGTAGCCCACGTCATTGAAATGCCACAGGCGCACGAGGAGCGAGACGGCGACGATGCCAAGGAGCATCGCCGCCGTGAGCCAGTGCCTGGCGCGGAACCGCCCGAGGGGAAGCGAGGCGAACGTGACAGTCACGCGTTTGAGCGTGTGCGGAGACGACGACTTCAGCGGCACCGCCAGGGCGGCGGAGGCTCCCGCGACGATACCACCGAGGGTGGCGACGACCCAGACGGGCGCGCCCACCGCGTACGCGCCGATTGCAAGGAGCGCGGCGCCCGGGGGCGCGAGCATGCCGGAGCGGTCGCCAACGCGGCGCAAGCGCCGCACGCGCACAGCGGCTGCCCGGACACGAGAGTCCACCAGGACCGCCCCGCGTGAGAGCGACACATCGCCCCGTCGAGCAGCGCCGCGAGCCGGCACTAGTGCTGCGTCCCGGGACGAAGCACTCGGCGACCTGCTCGATGCCCTCGGCCGGAACCGCGACGCCGACCGGCAGGCTGACGTGCATCGACTGCCCCTCGGCCGCGATTCCCATGACGGAGGGAACGCGCTGCCACCAGTCCATGGTCGTCGAGCGTAGCAGCGTCGCGGGAGCGCGTTCGAGGGCGCTGCAGACCGTAGCGCGCTCGGCCTCGCGCAGGTCGACGCCGTTGCGCGTGGAGAGGAACTCCGCGATCAGCGGATATGGCGGGAACCCGTAGGCGTCGTCGCAGTTCGCCATCAGGGTGTCGATCGCCTCGTCCTGCTCGAGCGCTCGTGTGACGTCATCGTCGGCGCGCTCGATCACGACCAGACCCGAGAGCCGCGCCTCGGTGCACAACTGCGCAGTGGGTACGAGCTTCGAGATGTCGTACTTCGGCGGTGGTATCAGCGCCTGGACGACCGCGTTCATGCTCGCCGCAGGCAAGCCCTTGCTCGCCAGCAGCATGCCGATCGAACGACCCTCGCGCGAATGCAGGCGCGCCTGCACGACGAGACAGAGCCGCTCGCGCCGCGTCAGGTTCGGGGTGCGCACGGCATGCAGCGTGTGCTGGCTGATCGTGAGCGGCTTCGGGTAGGCGACGACGGTGCCATCGGGGGCGACGAGCGTAAGGTCGTCGGAGATGAACGCCGCCCGAGGGAAGGAGTCGAGCAACCGCAGGATCGTCGTCGTCTTGCCGGTGTCGGTGCGGGCGGTGATCAGGAACGCGCGCTGATCGACGGCGACACATGCTGCGTGCACGAGTGCGATGCCGTACTCGGCGAAATGCCAGCGCAACACCGGCTCGACGCAGTTGGTGTAGAGCACGTGAGGCGAACGGCGCACGAGCGGGCTTGCGGTGATCACGACGCGCTCGCCCAGCTCGATGCGAACCGCGAATCCGCCCGGGACCGCCTCGCGGTAGGTGATGACCTGGACACCGTCCTCGCGCACGCTCTGGCCGAGACGCGCAATCCCTCCAAGCGCTGCAATCTTGACGCGGATCGACGGCGGTCCCGCAAGCGCGGCTACGCGGAATCGCGCAAGCTCGGGGAGCACGACCTCCGAATCGATGGTGGCAATGCCCTGGATGTCGTACAGCGCTCGCGTCGTCTGCTCGGTTCCCCAGATCCAGCGGTCGGCGAGCGCGAAGCGGGCGACCGTGAGGCAGCCCAGCGAGAGGACGTTCGCCAGGAGGTAGTGAAAGCCGAAGATGCTCACGAGAGCGAGCAAGAGCGGCCCGCGCATTACGAACGCGAGGTTGTTCATGGCGAAGAACGCGATCGCGCGCGCGCGCAGCGGTCGGCGCGCGGCCACGTCGCGGAAGACGAAGCGCTCCGTGAGCAGGAAGTTCCAGACGGAGGAGACCTGGGTGGCGAGCAGGGCGGCCGCGAGCAGGCTGATGCCAAGGCTGCCGCGGAGCGCGCCAAGTGCGAGTGAGTTGATCGCGATGCCGCTCACGCCGATGAGGCCGAAGCGACCGAAGCGCGCGCCCATCGTGCCGAGACGGAGGCGCCAGACGAGCGTGAGGAAGCGGGCGAACTCCCGCACCGAGGCCTTGCTCTCGCCCGCCGGCCGAACGCCGAAGCGGAACGCGATCTCGGACACCGCGAGCTTGGGCGAGCGGACGAGGATCTCGAGCAGGATCTTGAAGCCATTGGGCCGGAGCGCGCCAAGATCGAGCGCATCACGCCGGATCAGGAAGAAGCCCGTGAGCGGGTCGCTGACGTTGCGCAGGCGCGACGGGAACGCCACGCGTGCAAGCGCGACGAGGGAGCGCGAGATCAGCGCGCGCGCGGCGCTCAGGCCTGCGACCGAGCCGCCGCCGCGGAAGCGCGACGCGACGACGAGGTCGCTCTGTGCGGCCTCTGCCTGCGCACGCAGCGCGGCGATTGCCGCCGGCGGGTGCTGAAGATCGGCATCCATTACGCACACCCAGGGCGCGCGGGCTGCCGCGATTCCCGCCACGACCGCGCCGCCGAGGCCGCCGTCCCGCTCTCCCGGCGCGCGATGGATGAGCGCGACCTCGAGCCTTGCCCCGGCTGCCCTCTCGGCGACGACCTGAGGCGTCGCGTCGTCCGAGTCGTCGACCACGATGAGCTCGGCGTGAATGCCCGAGAGCGCCTCCTCGAGACTCTCGATGAAGGCGCCGATGACGGCCTCCTCGTTGCGCGTGGGCGCTACGATCGTCAACTCGGGAGCCCGCGCGCGCGCGGCGTGCACCCGCGGGTGCACGGTCTCTGGAACTCCCTCGTCTCGTACTTCTCGCACGCTGCCTCCCCGTAGCTCGTTGCCACGGCGGGCGTGCGCCTTCTCATCTGGTTGCGGCGCTAGCGCGTACTCACGATCAGCTCGGCCTCTGCGGCCGGCCGGCGCTCGGCAGCGACGGCGAGGCTGACGGCAGCAGCGCGAGTGGGAACCCGGAGCTTCTCGAGCATGTTGTGCACGTGGCGCTTGACGGTGAGCTCGGAAATCGAGAGCACCACGGCGATCTCGCGATTGCGGCGCCCCTGGCCGATCAGCGCGAGCACCTCGCGCTCACGACTGGACAGCGGGGTCAGCGCGGCACTCGCGTCGAACCGGCGCTCGGCGCGAGCAAACTCGTCCAGGACGTGACCGAGGAGGTGACGCGGAAGCGTCACCTCTCCGGCAGCCGCGTGCCGCACGATGCGCGCCAAGCTCCCCGACCGGACGTTCCGTTCGATGATGCCACGCGCTCCCGCCCTGACCGCGGCGAGCACCACATCGCGGTCAGCGACCGTGGCGATCACCACAGCCTCGGTTGCCGGCGCCCGCCGCTTGACGCGCGCGATCGCGTCGAATCCGCCACCGGGTGCGAGATCGACGTCGACGAGCACGACCGCCGGCCGCAGATCGCCGACGCGGGCGACCAGCATCTCGGTGGATACGGCTGGAACCGCTCGGATGTCTGCCTCACGCGCGAGCAGCGCGACCGCGCCCGACAGGAACACGCCGTTCCCGTCGGCGACGATCACGGTCAACGAGCGATCCTGGATCAACCCACGCCCCCCTTCTTCCCTTTATGCTCCCCGCCATTGCCGAACCAGACGAGATGGCGTCCGCCAGCCCGATAGCCAACTGTCGAGCGCGGAGACACGGCGGACAATACATCCAAAGCGCTATTGATTTCCACTTCTTGGCAATTCGGATGTATGCGGGATGCATCCATTCGCGCTTCGCAGGCGACCCGCATCCCGCGTTTCCGCCGAATTCGCATGATGACTTCGGTGCTCCGGTCCAAGAACCGTAGTTCTGCGTCCGGTTCCGTCCGTCAGAGGCCCGGGCGCCCGAGTGGGTTCTTGCCACCCATTGCCGGAAGTTTCCCTACGGTCTACGCTGCCGGCATGAGACGCTTCGCGCTCGCGACCGTAGTGGTGACGGCGCTCCTCGCGGGTGCACCGGCGGCGCTCGCGAAGGCGCCGAGTTTCGCCCTCTGGTGGAAGCAGTTCAGTGCACGCGTCCAGCGCGACATCGTGCGCATCGAACGAGCCTGCGAAGGGCGTCACGGCCGTGACGACGCCGAGGTCGGCGCGTGCTTCGTGAAGGCTGCGCGCGTGAACCTCCGCGTCGAGCTCGCGGCCCAGAAGAAGCAGATCGCGATCATCTCGCACGGACAGAGCGCTGCGTGCAAGCAGGCCATCCGGGTCTACTGGCTGGCATCGCGCAACGCTGCACACGTGAACCTCAGATATCTCGACTCGCACCCGCACGTCGCCGTGACCCGCATGAGTCGCGACCTCAACCGGAAGCCCTACACGACGGTCCAAGCGCGGACGTTCAAAGCCAAGTCGAAGGCGATTCGCATCTGCGGCTAGCCGGATCGACGGATGCCGAACGAGAGCATGAGACCGTTGCACCCGGGTTGTGAAAATGCGAAGGAGAAATGGGCAGGCATACCACGTAGGAAAGGAGGGAGAATTTCGCCCGGGGCAGAGATCGAGGCGGGCGGCGGACGCGTATCATTGATCGCGCAGGATCTCTGTGGGCCTGACGCGCCGCAGGATGACCGCGGCGGCGAAGGCAGCGGCGACCACTGCCGCAGCGGTCGCGGCAGCCGGCGCGACCAGCGCGCTCGGCCGCACGGTGACGCTCGCGGGGAGGATGAACAACGGGCGCAGGATCTCGACGAGCAGGAAGGCCGTGCCCGTACCCGCGACCACACCTGCTGCCAGCCCGCCGATCGCGAGGAGCACGAGCTCGCCGAGCAGGAGCACGGCGAGCGCGCGCGCGTCCATGCCGAGCGCGCGCATGGCCACGTACTCGCGACGGCGTCCCAGGATCAGGCCGAACGCGAAGATCACGATCACGGTCATGCTCATCAGCAGGGTTGAGAGCGTGCCGAGGCGGACGAGGCTGCGGACATGAAGGGCGGTCAGGCTCGATTGATCCTTGTCGAGCGCCGTCTCCGTGGATGCGATCGTCAAGGGAGCATGACGTCCCGGGCCCGAGCGGATCGCCGCGACTGCTCGTGCAAGGCCGGCATGGTCGTGGCCCTCCGTGCGCGCGAGGAAGAAGTCGACGCTCTCAACGGTCGTTGACGCCGCGTACGCATCCAGGCTCACGATCAGGTCCGGGTGCAGAGCGAAGCCGCCGAGACGTGTGAACAGCCCGGCCACGCGGAAGGTCGCAACCGTCTCGCGGGGCGTTCCGAGAGCGAGCACCAGGCGGACGCGATCTCCGGTCGCGAGCGACATGTCTTCGGCGGTGGCCACGTTGACGAGGACGCCGCGCGGATCGGCGCGCAGGGCTGCCATGGCACTCCTCGCGCTGCGCTCGGGGAAGAACGAGTCGGAGAGCGCAGCCACTCGGCCGAACGTCAGCGGGTCGATCGCCGCAAGCGCGGTCCTGCTGCGCTCGAACGGTCCGATCACCACCGAGTTGTCGAGGTCGGCGACGACCGGTGTCACGCCGGACACACCGTCGACGTGCAACCGCGAGGCGTATCCGGCACCGTACGTCGCCGAGCCGAGAACGCCGGGCGTGATGCGAAGATCGGAGCCGGTGGTGAAGCGCGCGTCGGCGCGCTTCGCTGCCTCGTAGCCGGCGCCGAAGGCGCGCAGGCTCGTACCGAGCGCGATCACGAGACCGAGTGTGACGGTCGCCGCGGCGAGCTCCCATGCCCGCCGCCTCAGACTTCTGATCAGCATCCCCGGCACGAGCCCGCCGAAGCGAGACGGAGCCGGCAACGGGAGGCGCACGACGAGCGCGAGGAAGATGCGCACCGAGAGCAGCACGCCGCCGACCCAGGCGAGCAGTGGAATGAGAAGAAGGTGGGACGGGAGCGAGACTGATCGCCCTTCGGATACCGAGCCCGCCGTGCCGTCGAGCGAGCCCGTCCGCAGGGCGATCACCTCGGCGATCGCCGCCACGCCGAGTAGCAGGAGTCCGAAGCGCAGGGAGCGCCGCGTCTGCGGCCCCGCCTGAGCCAGCTCGCGGCGCTCCTGGCCGATCTCTCGTGCAAGCGCTCGGCGGCCAGGCACGAACAGGGAGAGCGCCGTGACGAACATGCCTCCGCCGATTCCGGCCAGCGCCGACAGGGCAAGGTCGGCGGACGCGGCTTGCAGCAACGCGTCGGACCCCAGGATGGCGAGCGCCGAGAGAAACCCCGCCACTCCGCCGATCACGGATCCGAGACCCGCGACAGCGATCGTGCGGTAGGCGAGCACCCGCATGAGGTGGCCGCGATGCGCTCCGCGCAGGCGGAGGGTTGCCTGCTCGCGGCGCTGCGCAGCGGCAAGGACGCCTCCGGCGTACGCGGCCACGAGGGCCGCCAGGACGATCGCGGGCAGGCCGAGGAAGAGGAACATCCGCTTGCCGACTGCCGCGTCGTCCCTGGCCACGATCAGCGTGTTCGAGATGTTGTCGATGAGGTAGTCCTGCCCCGGAGCGATCCGCTCGATCGAGCGAGCGACGGCTTGCGTCTGGGCGAGCGCGGCGGCGGGGTTCGCGTCGAGCCGCGCGCGCTCCACGCGCACGTCGACCTCCGCGACCGGCAGGCTCTTGAACGCGCCGCCGAACGCCGCGTTCCCGGCCCGGAGCGCCGGGACAATGGTGCGAGCGAACAGCGCGGGGCTGACGACGACCGCCTGAGGCACATACAGGAAATCCTCGAGGCTGCGCGATCGCCGGCTGGAGAAGAGCGGGCGAGCTCGGGCGAGGTCCGCCACCCCGCTGACCGCGAGCCGGAGGTTGCGGCCCGCCGGAAGTCGCAGCTCGATCCTCCCGCCCGCACGGATCCCGAGCGCGCGGGACGCCTCGGCGCTGAGCAGCGCCGCCCCCGTGCGGAACGATCCGGTTGCGATGCGAATCGACGGGTAGTGATCGAGGTAGCGCCGATCGAACGCGAACACCCGCACGGGCTCGCGGATCGTCACGCCGCCGGCACGCAGCGAGGCGGGTGGGAGATCGACGAACGCCAGAGCGTCGGCCGAGGCCACGCCGGGTATCGACGCGATAGTCTCGCGCACCCGCTCGAGCGTCCACGGCCGGGGAGCATTCGCCGGAATCGGCACGACGCTCTCGCGGCTCGAGACGCGCGCCCGCAGCAGCGACGCCCGCGGGCGTACGGTGCGCGTGGCACGCGCCACGTACGTGACCGTGACGGTCGCTCCAGCGGCGAGCGTTCCGATGTTCTGTCCGAGGCCGGCGAGCCCTTGTGAGAGCGGGCTCCGCCCGCCCTCGTCGGACAGCGGAGCCCCGTTCACTCGCGTCGTCCCCGCGACGTAGCGGAGCGGCGCGGGAATGTCGTCTGCGACGACGACGTCGTGCGCCGGATCGGCTCCGCCATTGGTCACGCTCAGCGTGATCGTCACCGGCTCTCCGGCAGCGAGCTGCCCTGCGGCGCCGAGGCGCTGCTCCAGCCGCAGCCCGCTGCCGAGCGGCGCGGTGAGGACGCGCTGCATGTCGAGTGCGAGCGGGGCGACGGCCCGCGCGGTCATCGTCGCGCCCGAGCCGTCGATGAAGAAGAGCACGGCTGAGAACAGACCGACGCCCAGCGCGACGCCCGCCAGCGAGGCGAGCATCCGGAGTGGATTGCGCACGAGATCGCGCAGGACGTAGCTAAGCACGCGCGTCCTCCGCCCCTGATCCGGACGGGCGTGGATCACCGACGGCGCGTCCGTCGCATAACCTCAGGCTGAGGTCGAGCCGGGCGGCCACTCCGGCGTCGTGCGTGACGACGATCAGGGTCGCATCCAGCTCTCGCTGTGCATCCTGCAGCAGGCCGATCACGGCCAGCGCGCTCGCTTCGTCGAGCGCGCCCGTCGGCTCGTCGGCGAGGATCGTTCGCGGCCGATGGATCAGCGCTCGGGCCACTGCGACACGCTGCCGCTGTCCACCGGACAGCTGGTCGGGCAGCTTCTCGGCGTGCTCGGCCATCCCCAGCCGGCCGAGCAGCTCACGACTGTCCTTGTACCCGTCGGGGGCTCCGCGCATCGCCAGTTGCAGCGCGACATTCTCCGCGGCCGTGAGGAACGGCAGCAGATTGTCCGCCTGGAAGACCAGCCCGATTCCCTCGCGGCGGATCCGGGCGCGCTCGCGCGCGGGCAGGTGCGAGATCCGCCGCCCGCCCACCTCTACGCTCCCCGCGGATGGGGTCTCGATGCCGGCGATCAGGCCGAGCAGCGTCGACTTGCCACACCCGCTCGGCCCGGTCAGCGCAAGGCTGCTGCCCGGCTCGACGTCCACGGTTACGCCGTCGACGGCTCGGACGACTCCGGAGCTCGTCGCGTAGTGCTTCGTGAGCGCTTCGATCCTGATGCCCGCGACTGGCCTCATCGCCGATGCACGACACCGTCCGAAAGGTGAAGCCTGCGCTGGGCGCGCACCGCGAGCTCGTCGCTGTGGGTGACGTACAGAACGGTCAGGCCGCGCGCTCGCCAGGCCTCGAAGATCACCCCCATGACCTGTTCGGCCGTGGCGCTGTCGAGCTCACCCGTGACCTCGTCGGCGAGCAGGAGGTCTGGCTCGTTCGCGAGTGCGACTGCGACTGCGACACGCTGCGCCTCGCCGCCCGAAAGCGCGCCGGGGCGGTGGTGGAGGCGTCGGCCGAGGCCGAGCTCGGAGAGCAGGGCGCGCGAGCGTGCGAGCCCGCGACGGCCTCCCGCGAGTCCGATCGCCAGCTCGACGTTCTCGCTTGCAGTCAGGAACGAGATGAGGTTCCCGCGCTGAAGCACCACTCCGATCCGCCGCGCGCGCAGCCGCGCCCGCGCCGTGTCGTCGAGGGCGGTCATCTCGCACCCATCGAACATCACGCTGCCGGCATCCGGCAGCAGCAGACCCGCGAGCACCGAGATCAGCGTCGTCTTACCGCTGCCCGAGCGGCCGACGAGGCTCGTCGTCTCGCCGCGCACGAGCTCGAGGCCCACGGCGCGCAGGACGTCGCTCTCGGTCTCGCCCTCGCGAAACCTCTTCGAGACGCCGTCCAGCAGCACCATGGCCGTCGCGCCTGCGGACTGGAGGCGCGCGCTCAGGGCTTCCGGACGGCGGCCGGCGCTGCGCCGAATGCGTCGGGCATCGTGGTGCGGGCGCGCTTGTCCAGCTTGATGACCTCGGCGCTGATCTCGGCCAGCCCGCGCGCGCCGAGCTGACGCAGATTGATCAGGTCCTCGGTCTCCTGCGGCCCACCCGAGGAGCGCGGCTCGGTGCGGATGCCGCCGACACCTGGCGCGTAGTACTTGTACTCGGCGCCGCCTTCCAAGATCACGACCACGTTCTTGAAGCACCGGAAGGGGACGCACGTGGATTGGCGGGTCCTGACCACCTGCGCGGTCGTCGCCTCCTGGCCGGGAACCTGCTGCTGGTAGTAGGAAGGCATTCCCACGCGCGGGCGGCCCGGCATGAGGATCCCGGCCCTGGCGCCCTGGCGGCCGGCCAGCCACCCGTCGAGCGCGCTCAGGAAGCGACCTCCCTCATACCCCTCCGTGTAGGAACCGCGGTACCAGACCGTTCCCCGCGCGTCGACGGAGAGGTAGTCGATCGCCTGCTCGGTGATCTGCCCGCCGTCCATGTCCTGATCGAGGACTGCCACGGAACGGACACCGTCGATCACCTTGACGACGTCGGTGACCGTGTAGACGCGGATGTGCGGCAGGCGCCTGCTGCCGGCGTTCACGTACCCCCGCGCGACCGACTGCAGTCCGGGCGTGAGCGGCTGCCACGGATTCGCGGGCACGGCGCGGCTGCCGGTCCCCGCCGCGGCAGCGCCCCCCTGCATCGCGGCCGGCGCGGCCGCGAGCACGGCCAGCGCGATGGCGAAGACCGCCCCGCTGCGCACGCACATCATGCGCGGCGCCTCCTGAGCCGGAGCCCGATCGCGAGCAGACCGAGGATCACCGGCACGGCGAGCGCGACCGACAGGATCCCACCGGCGTTGAGCGTCGTCCGCCCCGCCACGGCCACAGGGATCAGCGGTGCCGTGATCGGAGGGCGCTCGTCGCCCGTGCGGCGGAGAACCGCGACATACACGCCGAACTCACCCGAGTTGACGGCCTTCACGCGCCAGGTGATCGTCTGCGAGCGACCGGGCCCGAGCGGGCGGAGGTAGCTGGTGCGATGCGTCGACCAGTCCTCGGGATCGACGTAGGCGCTGCCGGTGAGGCTGACGACGTTGAGGTGCGCGATCAGCCCGTCCGCCACTGCCGAGCCGGTGTTCGCGATCGTGGAGCGGAAGACGAACGTGCGACCGAGCTCGGTGGCGATCCGCGAGCGGTCGACGGTCGCGGAGAGCCCGGGCGGCCCGGGCTCGGCGTGCGCCACGGCTGTGAGCGCGAGCACCGCGAGAGCGGCCACGACAGCGCCCAGCCCAGCGTACCGACGCGTCATCCTGAGCCGCCTCGGCGAAGCTCCAGCGAGCGCCCTGCGGCGAGCGGCGCGAGGACTGCGAGGAGCACGGCCGCGGCCACGGGCGAGATGAGCCACGAGATGTCCTCGCTCCAGGAATGGCCGTTGACCACGACCCGGCCGACGAAATGCTCGCCGGCGGTGACCGGGTTGAAGCGCAGCAGCAACTCGCCGGCCCAGCCCTTCTCGGCGCTCGTCGGCAACTGCGACGGTGCGAACAGCGCGAGCAGCATGAACAGGCTGAGCGAGAGGCTGAGGCGGTTGGAGCCGCTGTAGAGGCTGATCAGGATGCCGAGCGACGCGAGGAAGACCGCGAGCAGCGTCCCGACGACGAATCCGACGGCGAGGGCGTCGAGGACGATTCCGACGCCGCTGCCGAGTCGCCAGACGTACGGCACCGTGATCGCGAACGCCCCGAGCCAGAGCGAGAGCGCAGCAAGCAGCTTGCCCGTCACGATCTGGCGCCGGGGCGCAGGCGTGAGCAGCATCGTCTCGAGCGTTCCACGCTCGCGCTCTCCGCTGATCGCATCGCCCGCGACCAGCAGGGCGAGCAACGCCCCGACCGCGATCGCCACCTGCAAGGTGAGGCTGACCGACTCCCGCTGCTCGAGGAAATTGAGATCCGTGTTCGTGGCGACGAGATAGGCGATCACGCTCAGCAGCACGCTGAAGGCGAAACACATGACCAGCGCGCGACCACCCGTCCAGAGGTCGCGCAATTCCCGCTCCAGCACCACCGCCCACGCGCGCGGCCGGTCGGTGTGCGCGGGCTCGCGGTCGACCTGCGCGACCGGCATCAGGCCGCCCCGGTCATCGCGAGGAAGGCGTCGCTGAGGCGCGCGCCGTCGATCTCGAACGACCGCAGCGCGATCCCGGAGTCGAGCAGCGCGCGGATGGAATCGTTCGGGGAGGGATCGCTCGTGTCGCCACTGCGCGCCTCGAGCACCACGGTGAGCCGGCCCGCCTGATCGTCGTGGAGCTCGACGCGCTCGACGCCGCGTACGCTTGCGAGTGCCGCCACCGCCCGCTCGGCCTCCTCGTGCGCCACCTGCACCCGCACCCGGCGCGGCGCGGCCGCGCGGCGGACGATCTCCGCGACGGTGCCCTGCGCGATCACACGGCCGCGGTTCAGAATCATCACGTGCGAGCAGTTCTCCTCGACCTCGTTGAGGAGGTGGGTGCTCAGGATCACCGCCGCTCCGCGTTCCCTCGCGATCGCGCGGACGCTCTCGAGCACCTGTCGCTGGCCGGCCGGGTCAAGGCCGAGCGTGGGCTCGTCGAGGAACACGGCAATGGGATCGTTGACGAGGGCGCGGGCGATGCCGAGACGTTGCCGCATCCCGCGGCTGTACGTCGCGATCGGCGATCGCCGCCGCTCGAGCAGGCCGAGCTCACCGAGCAGCGACCGCGCGATCTCGAGCGAGCGAGCGCGGGAGTGACCGTACAGCCGGGCGTGGTAGCCGAGATATTCCTCGGCGGTCTGGCCGCCGGGATACCCGGCGCTCTCGGGCAGCACCCCGATCCGCCCCCGGATCTCCTGGGGCCGGGAGTGCGGGATCCCCGCAACCGAGAAGCTCCCGCGGCTCGGCGCGAGAATCGTCGTCAGCATGCGTACCGCGGTCGTCTTCCCCGCGCCGTTCGGGCCGAGCATACCGAGCACTTCACCGGCCTGAACGGCGATGCTCAGATCGTCGACGGCGACGAGCGACCCGAAGTTCTTTGCGATCCCATGCGCCTCGATCACGGGCGTCACACCGACCGCCCCGCTCGAGGGTACCGCCGCGTTCTCCGTGCCACCGCCACCGCTCCTCCCAGCTGGACGCTCCTACGCTACCGCCTCCAGGTGAAGGGAGGATGAGCGACCTGCACGCTTCGTCGAAGGCTGGGAGAATCACTGCATGCGTGTTCTTGTCATCGAGGACGAATTGCAGATGGCGACGCTGATCCGCCATGGCCTGCTCAAGGAGGGGCTCGCGGTGGACATCGCCGGGAGCGGCGAGGAATCGCTCTGGATGGTCGCCGCAATCGACTACGACGCGATCGTGCTCGACGTCACGCTGCCTGGATGCGACGGCTTCGAGACGTGCCGCCAGATCCGCGCCAAGGGCATCCGGGCGCCCGTGTTGATGCTGACCGCCCGCGATTCGGTCGACGATCGAGTCGCCGGCCTCGACTCGGGCGCAGACGACTACCTCGTCAAGCCGTTCGCGTTCGCGGAACTGCTGGCGCGTCTGCGCGCACTCGCACGGCGGGGCGAGCTCGAGCGTCCGGGCGTGCTCGAGGTCGGCGATCTGCAGCTTGACCCGGCGACCCGCCGGGTCAAGCGCGGGACACACCCGATCCAGCTCTCGCCCAAGGAGTTCTCGCTGCTCGAGACGTTCATGCGCCGGCCCGACGAGGTGCTATCGCGCCTGCACCTGCTCGAGCACGCGTGGGACTTCGCCTACGAGAACCGCTCGAACGTGATCGATGTGTACGTCAGGCACCTGCGCAGCAAGATCGATGAACCGTTCGGCCGGCGGTCGCTCGAGACGGTTCGCGGCGCCGGCTACCGGCTGCGCGCGGACGCCGGGCCGTGAGGCGCCTACCGATCCGGCTGCGCGTGTCGGCCGCGTTCGCCGTTGCGATGGCCGTCGTCCTCGTGCTCTCCGGGTCGATCGTCTACATCCGCCTCGGCTCGCACCTCTCGCTCGCGCTCGACCGGCAGTTGCGGCTGCGCGCGAACGATCTCGCGGTGGTCGCCCGCCAATCGGGGTCTCCGCTCGCGGCCGAGCACCGCAGCCGCTTCGTCGAGACCGGCGAGGCCTACGCGCAGCTGCTCGATGGCCGTGGGCGCGTGATGGACGCGACCGAGCCGCTCGGTGGTTCGTCGCTGCTCGACGCAGGCGAGGTGCGGCGCGCGCTGGCGGGTGAGTTCTTCGACGAATCGCGCATCGGTGCCGGGTCTCGACGAGCCGTCGCGCATTTTCGCCACGCACGTGACGAATGGCGGACGAAGGCTCGTGCTCGTGGTCGGAGTGACGCGCGAGGATCGTGCCGAGACGCTGAACAGCCTGCGCGACGAACTGCTCGTCGCGGGCCCGATCGCGCTGCTGCTCGCCACGCTCGCCGGCTACGCCCTGGCCGGGCTCTCGCTCCGGCCCGTCGAGTCGATGCGCCGGCGGGCGGCAGTGATCTCCGCAGAGAGGCCCGGCGAACGCTTGCCCGTCCCGCAGACCCGCGACGAGGTCGAACGACTCGGCGAGACGCTGAACGCGATGCTCGCTCGTCTGGAGGCCGCGCTCGAGCGCGAGCGCACCTTCGTCGCCGATGCCGGCCACGAGTTGCGGACACCGCTCGCGCTGCTCCGGACAGAGCTCGAGCTCGCACTGCGCCATGGGGAGGACGCGGAGGAGCTGAGAGAAGCCCTGCGGCGATCGTCGGAGGAAGTCGACCGGCTCGCGCAGCTCGCCGAGGCTTTGCTCCTGATGGCGCGCTCGGATGACGGGCACCTCCAGTTGCAGCTCGAGGAGCTCGAGCCCGCCGAGCTGCTCGCCTCGATCGTGACGCGCTTCGAATGGCGGGCCAGGGAAGCCGGACGAGGGGTCTCGGCGGCGCGGGCGCCCGGGCTCACACTGCGAGGCGACCGTCTGCGCCTCGAGCAGGCGCTCGGGAACCTCGTCGAGAATGCGCTGCGGCACGGCGGTGGAGACGTGAGCCTGGCGGCGGTGCTCGTCGATGGCTTCGTCGAGCTGCACGTCCGCGACGAGGGCGGGGGCTTCCCGCCCGACTTCATCGCGCAGGCGTTCACCCGCTTCTCGCGTCCCGATCAGGGCCGCCCGCGCGCCGGCTCTGGTCTCGGCCTCTCGATCGTGCGTACGATCGCGGAGGCCCACGACGGGAGCGCACACGCGGTCAACCTCGCCGGCGGCGGGATCGACGTCTGGCTCGCGCTCCCTCCCGCCGGGCCCACACGACCCGTCCCAGGCGGGCCGGTCTAGGCGCGCAGCGGCGGAGTGGGCTGCCCGGGCGTCGCCCGTGCAAAGGCGCGCGCCGCCGGGACGATCGAGCGGAGCTCCTCCCACGTGCGCGCCTGGCGCAGCACGTAGGCCGGCGCCTGATCCCCGAGCTCGGAGTTGGACCCGGACAACCATGCCTTCGCCGTCTCGACGCCGTAGGCGTCGATCAGCATCCGCGCGGCCTGGTACCCCTCCCGGAGCCGCATCTGCGGCTCGTCGCGAGGCAGATTCTGGCCCGCGATCCAGCGAGCCACCATCTTGGGGTCCTTGATGCCGCCGATGTACGCCGTCATCCGCTGCCCGAAATGCTCCTGGAGGAACGCGGTGACCTCGTGGATCGGCAGCAACGCGGCCTCGCTGCTGACCTGCTCGGGGGAGACCGGCTGAGTCACCAATCACCTCCGTCACTCATAGCGGAGCGCCGTGATCGGGTCCAGCCGGGATGCGCGCCGCGCCGGGTAGTAGCCGAACACGAGCCCGATCGCGAGCGCGACCGCGAACGCTACGACGAGCGAGGGGACGGCGATCAGGGTCTGCCAGCCGGCGAGCGCGCCGATGGCGCGCGTCGCGCCGACGCCCGCGAGCACGCCGGCGACGCCGCCGAGCGTGCTCAGGACGATCGCCTCGATGAGGAATTGCGCCTGCACCATGAACGGGCTGGCCCCGACCGACTTGCGAATGCCGATCTCGCGCGTTCGCTCGTGCACCGAGACCAGCATCATGTTCATGATCCCGATCCCGCCGACGAGCAGGGAGATGCCGCCGAGCGCGAAGGTCAGCGCCTTGAAGGTCGTGGTCGCGGCCTGCCCCTCCTTGAGGATGCTCGCCTGATCCTGCGTCGAGAAGTCCTCGGGATAGCCCTCCGGAAGCGCATGCCGGCGGATCAGCATCTCGCTCATCGCGTCCTCAGCGGCTGCGATCTCGGACGAGCTCGTGACGCGTACGGCGAGCGTCGCGGTGTTCAGGCCGCCCAGCAGCACGCGCGTGACGATCGGCAGCGGGAGGAAGATGCGGTTGTCGAGGTCCTCGTCTGCGAGCTGGCCGCGCCGTGCCTGCAGACCGACGACCTCGAACTCGTGGCTGCCCACGCGCACCGTCTTGCCGATCGGATCCTGATTCGGGAAGATGCGCGCGGCCGCGTTCAGGCCGAGCACGACCACGTTGCGGCCGAAGCTGACGTCGGCGTCGGTGATCCCGCGCCCACGCGAGATGCGCTGGTTGTAGATCGACGCGTAGGCGGGAGTCATGCCGACGAGATACGTGTTCGTCCGGAACCTCCCGGCGGAGACGACGAGACCCTCGATGTCCTGGTGGGGCGCCACCAGGCTGATCATCGGGAGCGTCGCGATCTCGGCGACGTCGCCCGGCGTGAGCGTGCGGTCGGTCGCGGACTGACGGGTGCCGACGCTGATGTACTCGCCGTCGACGCCCACGACGTTCGCCCCCAGCCGCTGGATGCTCGCCGAGATCTCGGCGGAGGCGCCCGCGCTGACGGCAGTCACGGTGATGAGCGAGGCCACGCCGATGACGACGCCGAGCGCCGTCAGAACGGCGCGAAACCAGTTCGCCCGCAGCGCTGCGAGTGCGATGCGCCAGTATTCGCGCGCGCCCGTCATCGGGCGCCGAGTGCGAGGGGCCGGCCGACGGGCTCGTCCGAGACGACCGCGCCGTCGCCGAAGCGCACGATGCGCGATGCCCGCTGCGCGACCTCGTTCGAATGCGTGACCATCACGAGCGTGGCGCCCTGACGATTGACGTGCTCGAGCAGTGCGAGCACCTCCTCCTCGCTCTTCGAGTCGAGATTGCCGGTGGGCTCGTCGAGCAGCAGCACGCTTGGGTGCATCACGAGTGCGCGAGCGATCGCCACACGCTGTTGCTGGCCGCCGGACAGCTGCGTCGGGAGGTGATCGGCCCGGTCGGAGAGACCGACCTCGGAGAGGCCGGCGAGCACGCGCTCGCGACGCTCCCGCGCCGGTACCCCGGCGTACACGAGCGGGAGCTCGACGTTACGGTAGGCGGTCGTCCGCGGGAGCAGGTTGTAGGCCTGGAACACGAAGCCGATGTTCGCGCCGCGGACGTGCGCCCGCCGCGTCTCGTCGAGCGCGGAAACCTCCTCGCCGACGAGCTGGTAGGAGCCCGACGTGGGCCGATCGAGGCAGCCGAGGATCGCGAGCAGCGTGGTCTTGCCGGAGCCGGACGGTCCCATGACCGCGACGAACTCGCCCGTACGGATCACGAGACTGACGGAGCGCAGCGCCTCGATCGAGAGCTCCCCGCTCGGATAGACCTTGCACACGTCGGAGAGCTCGATGACCGTCGCGCCGGCGTCACCGTCCATCACTCCTCCTCCGCCGCGGCGCCCGCGCTCTCCTCGACGGCGACGCGCTCGCCGGCGCGCAGCCCGCGCACGATCTCGATGCTCTTGTTGTTCGCGAGCCCGGTCGTCACGCGGCGCGGGGTGATCTCGCCGCCGGAGCCGACGACCGCCACCATGGGACCTTCCTCGCCATCCTGCGCCACGGCCTCGATCGGCACCTGGACGACGTCCCGGCGCTCCTCGATGATGATGCGGACGCTGACGTTCATGCCCGGCCGCGGCCCGTCGGCATCGGTCAGGTTCACGGTGACCGGGAACGTCACGACGCCGCTCGTGTCCGTGCCCGCCAGGGCTGCGAAGAGCACGGCGCCGCGGAAGCTCTCGCCCCCGAGCGCGTCGACGCTCACGATCGACTTCAGCCCTGGCTTCACGCGTGCGACGTCGAACTCGCTCAGGTCGACCCGCACTGCCAGCCGGTCGAGATCCGTGACCGCGGCGATCGCCGTCGATCCGTCGACGGGCGCGCCGCGCACCGTCAGCAGTGCAGTGACCGTCCCGGCGCCGGGCGCGCGAACCCTGAGCTGACGCAGCGTGAGGCGCGCGGTGATCAGCCGCGCGCTCGCCGCCCGGTACTTGACCCGCGCCAGCGTGATCTCGCTGGCGGATGCCGGCCCTCTGCGCGAGCGCAACACCGCCATATCCGCCTCGGCCTTGAGCACCGCCACGCGTGCGGCTCCGGCCGCGGCCGGAGCCTGGGCCTGCACCTGCCTGAGCTTCGCGCTCGCGGCCGCGACCGCCCGCTGAGCGGCGCCGAGCCCGGCTGCGCTGGGCCCGGCCCGCAGCGTGCGCAACTCGGACTGCGCAAGCGCCAGCTCCTGGCGCGCAGCGGCCACTTCGGCGGCATCCGGCGAGCCCTGGAGCGCGGCCAGCTTCACACGCGCGGCGTTCAGCGCGGCCTCCGCCGAGGCGATCTCCTGTGCGAGCGGCACCGGCGCCGGCCGCTGCAGCGTCGCGAGCGCTGCGACTGCCTTGTCCAGCTCGAGCTGGGCGGCGCTGACCGCCGCGGCGTCGGGCGGCGAAGCGGCCTGCGCGGCGGCGAGCGTCTGCTGCCAGACAGTGATCGCGTTCCGAGCCGCGGTGATCTCCGCGGGCAGGGGCGCGAGGCGCGGCTCGAGCAGCAGCGCCAGGTCGGCCTCGGCCTTCCTGACCTCGGCCTGTGCGGCGCCGACGTCGGCCGGTTTGGCGGGTGCGAGTGCGCGGTCGAGGCGCTTGCGCGCGACGGTCACGCGATCGACCGCGAGCTTGGCCGTGCGCGTGCGCGCCGCGCGATTCCCGCCACGGAGGGTCTGGAGATCTGCCCGCGCACGGCTGAGGTCGAGGCGAGCTGCAGCCAGGTCGGCACGGTATGCCGGGCCGACCGCCTGGGCGAGGTCCACCCGCGCAGACCTGACGGAGGCGCTCGCCGCGGCGATCTCGGCGGCTGTCGGCGGTGTGCCCTTGGCCGGATCGCTGCGCAGCCGCTGGCGCAGCTCGATGCGCGCCGTCGCGAGATCGAACTCGGCCTGTCGCACGGCCGAGGCCGCGGCGCCGTTGTCACCGATGACCGCGATCGGCTGGCCTGCGGCGACATGCTGTCCCGGCTTCACGAGGAACCGCTCGAGATGCCCGCTCGTATGCGGGAACACGGCGTCAGCCGGTACGACGCTCGAGCCTCCGCTCCCGGAACCGCTCACGGCCGCAGCCGGTACGTCGATCGCCGCGGCGCCGTTGCCGGTCACGATGCGACCCACACCCCCTACGGACACGACCAGATTCCCGCGACTCGCCGTGACGCTCAGGCCCGGGGCGGCTCCTGCAGACGTCCCGCGCTGCGTCAGCCAGATGCCGCCTCCGATCACGGACACGAGCACAAGCCCGGTGAGGGCGAATACGCGCTGGGGCGCTCGGGAAATCAGCGGACGCATCGCTCGCGGCCTCCTAGTCGTCGCGTCGCCGACGGCGGCGAATCGCGTGGTGGATCGGTGATCAGACGGACTGCCTGCTGGGACGTGTGATGACCATCGTGAAGCCTCGAGATGACACGGAGATGAAGGTGCTTGCGCGTGCTCACCCGAGCCATCGTCGGCCTCGTACATGAACGTCGCATGAACGGCGACCGTCGTAACTACCGAAATGGGCGGTCGCATTCCCTGCGTTGCATCGAAAGGTGTACTCGCGAGGAGGAGCGTCACTGCGCTTGGGGGGGATTTACCGGCATCTGTGACCAACCTCTTGACTTTTCCTTGTGCACGCTGGTACTTACGCACCCACACTCCACGAGAAAGCAGCACGAACTATGAGGCTAAGGATCGGAAACCGCCGCCGACTCCGCCTGCGAAAGCCGGGAGAGCACCAAGTCCGCATCCCTGACGCGGCGAACGCGACGCCGGCGCCGGGTCGAGGCGACGCGGTGGGCTGCTCGGGAAGGTCGCTCTAGGTGTTGCGCTGGATCGTCGACACAAGCGTGAGGTTCCGCCTGCTCGTCGTCGCAGCTGCAGCCGCGGTGATGATCGTGGGCGTCTCGCAGCTGCGCGAGATGCCGACGGAGGTCCTGCCCGACTTCACCCCGGCGACGGTCGAGATCCAGACGGAGGCGCTCGGCCTGTCGGCGTCCGAGGTCGAGCAGCTGATCACCGTTCCGCTCGAGCAGGATCTGCTGAACGGCGTGGCATTCCTCGACGACATCCGCTCCGAGTCGGTCGCGGGCCTTTCGCGGATCCTGCTGATCTTCGAGCCCGGCACCGACGTCTACCGAGCCCGCCAGGTCGTGGCAGAGCGCCTGACGCAGGCGCACGCCCTGCCGCAGGTGTCGAAGCCGCCGCAAATGCTCCAGCCGCTGGCCTCGACGAACCGGCTCATGATGATCTCGCTCTCCTCGAAGACCGTGTCCGCGCTCGACCTGTCGGTGCTGGCAAAGTGGACGATCGCACCTCGGCTGGTCGGCGTCCAGGGAGTCTCGAACGTCGCGGTCTGGGGTCAGCGGGAGCGACAGCTCCAGGTGCAGGTCGACCCGCAGAGACTGCGCGACCGCGACGTCACGCTGCTGCAGGTGATCACGACCGCCGGCAACGCGTTGTGGGTCTCTCCGCTGAGCTTCGTCGAGGCGTCGACGCCGGGTACCGGCGGCTTCATCGACACGCCGAATCAGCGGCTCGGAATCCAGCACCGCTCACCCGTCAACTCGGCTTCCGACCTGGCCCGGGTGCGGCTGGAGGACGAGCAGGGGAGGAATCTTCGTCTCGGCGACGTCGCGAACGTGGTCGAGGACCACCAGCCGCTGATCGGCGACGCCGTCGTCAACGGCGGGGGCGGGCTCATGCTGGTGGTGGAGAAGTTCCCCGAGGCGAACGCCGTCGACGTGACCCGTGCCGTCGAGGGTGCGATCGCCACGATGGGGCCCGGCATGAAGGGCGTCGATTTCGACACGACCGTCTACCGGCCCGCGTCGTACATCGAGCAGTCGATGGACAACCTCACCCTGGTGCTCATCATCGCCGCGGTCCTCGCCGCCCTGATGCTCGCAGCGTTCTTCTTCCGCATCCGCACCGCCCTCGTGAGCATCGTCGTGATCCCCGTGTCCCTGGTCGTCGCGGCGGCGGTCTTGCACGCCCTCGGCGCGACGCTCAACGCCGATCGTGCTGGCGGGACTCGCAGCCGGCGCTCCTGCTCGTGATCGACGACGCGATCGTCGACGTCGACAACGATCGCGCGGCGGCTGCGGCAGGAGACGCCGAGACGGCAGCGGGAGGTCGACAGCCGCCGTCGTGGTCGACGCGATCGCTCGAGATGCGGAGCACCGCCGTCTACGCCACGCTCGTGATCGCGCTCGCGGTCGTGCCGCTCTTCTTCCTGGAGGGCCTCTCGGGCGCATTCTTCCCGGACATCGCCGGCGCCTACCTGGTCGCCGTCCTTGCGTCGACGCGTCGTCGCGCTGACGCTGACACCGGCCCTGAGCGCCCTGCTGCTCTCGCGAGGGATGCCCGGCGAGGACGAGTCTCGTCCGGTGCAATGGCTACAGGATCGCGCACGGTCGCGGGCTTTCGAGCGAGTGGTCCGACACGCCGATGCCTGGCGTACGGCGCTCATCGCCGCCTTGGTCGTCGCCGGCGCGGTTTCCGTCCCCTTCCTCGGCAACTCGCTGCTGCCGCCGGATTCAAGGAGAGCGAGCTCCTCATCCGCTGGGACGGACCTCCGGGAACGTCGCTGCCGGAGATGAGCCGGATCACGGCACTCGCGGCCCGCGAGCTGCGGTCGATCCCGGGCGTCCGCGAGCGTCGGCGCTCACGTCGGTCGCGCAGTCACGGGCGACCAGGTGGTGAGCGTCAACGCCGGCGGAGCTCTGGGTCAGCATCGACCCGGACGCCGACTACGACGCGACGGTGGCCGCCGTGCAGGAGCACGGTCGCCGGGCTATCCGGGGCTGTCCGCGCAACGTCGAGACCTACTCGAACGGACGCGTCGCGCGAGGTCCTGAGCCGGACGCAGCGACGACGTCGTCGTCCGAGTCTACGGCGAGGACCCGGCCGTTCTGCGCAGCGAGGCCGAGAAGGTGCGCAAGGCGATCGCCGGCATCGACGGCGTGGTCGGCGCACGGGTCGACCGCTCCGGTCGAGGAGCCGACGCTCCAGATCCAGGTCGACCTCGCCAGGGCGCAGCGGCAGCGGGATCAAGCCGGGCGACGTGCGCCGCGCCGCCGACGACGCTGCTCTCGGGCATCCACGCAGGCAGCCTCTTCGAGGAGCAGAAGGTCTTCGAGATCGTCGTCTGGGGCGCGCCCGAGATCCGCACACAGCCTGACGAGCGTTCGCAACCTGCTGATCGACACGCCCGCCGGCGATCACGTGTCGCCTCGGCGACGTCGCGGACGTCCGCATCGCGCCCAGTCCCCGGCCGTGATCGAGCGCGAGGCGGTCTCGAGGTACGTCGACGTCGCCGCGAGCGTCGACGGGCCGCGAGCCGACGACGCGGTCGCCGGCGACGTCGAGCGCGGGCGCTGCGGGCTCAGAGCTTCCCGCTCGAGTACCACGCCGAGGTGCTCGCCGAGCGCGAACGCAGCCCGTCGGCCGGCTGTTCGCGATCGCGGTCGCCGCCGCGATCGGCATGCTCCTGCTGCTGCAGGCCTTCTTCGGCAGCTGGCGACTGGCGGCGCTCGTGCTTCCTGGCCTCCCGCTCGCCGCTGGCCGGCGGCCTGCTGGCGGCGCTCCTGAACGGCGGGGGCTCTCGTTCGGCTCGTACATCGGCGCTCTTCGCCGTGCTCGGCCATCGCGGCCCGGAACAGCGTCGCCCTGCTCGATCGCTACCGGCAGCCTCGAGCAGCGAGGACGGCGAGCCGTTCGGACCGGCGCTCGTCCTGCGCGGCGCCGGCGAGCGCGTCGCGCCCGATCGTCGCGACCGCGCTGACGACGCCGCGATCGTTCGTCACCGTGCTGATCGCTCGGCGGCCGGGCGGGCTTCGAGCTGCTCCAGCCGCTCGCGGCCGTGCTCGCTCGGTGGGCTCGTGACGTCGACGCGTGCTCGACGCCTGCTGATCATGCCGGTGCTCTACCTGCGCTTCGGCTCCAGCCGGCAGCCAGGAGCCGGCGCCGGATCGCCGGCCGCCGCTGGAGCGCTCGCGGCGCCCGGCGCCGGGAGCCAGCGCGGTGACGGTGCGTCGCGCACCCGAGGCCCGGCCACGCGCAGGACGCAGGAGCCGACGGCATGACATCCGACGGCTTGGAGGAAGTGACGATGCAGCACCGAAAGCGCTGGGCCCTCGTGGCGGTACTGCTCGTCCTCCCGCTGCCGCTCGCGGCGTGCGGCAGGCGACTCCGAGGAGGCGATCAGGAGGCGGTGGTCGTCGAGAGGTGGTCGGCAGCGACCGGCTCAACCGCATCACCCTGACCCCGAAGGCCGCGCAGCGGCTCGACATCCAGACGGCCGCCGTCGAGCAGGACGGCGAGCGGCACGGTCATCCCGTACGCCGCCGTGCTCTACTCGCCGAACGGCGAGACCTGGGCGTACGTCAGCTCCGAGGGCCTCACGTTCGTGCGCGCGGCGATCGTCGTCGACCGCATCGACGGCGACCAGGCGACTCCTCTCGGACGGCCCGCAGCCGGGCACCAAGGTCGCCACGGTGGGAGTGCAGGAACTGTTCGGGGCCGAGTCCGGTCGGCGGCGGGCACTGAGCGGGCAGAGGACGCCTGCGACCATGATGCGCTGGATCGTCGGATCGAGCCTGAAGTTCCGCTACCTCGTCGTGGCGGCGCGGCGCGCGATGATGGTCGTTCGGCTCGGCGCAGCTGCGGGACTCCCCGGTCGACGTCTTCCCGGAGTTCGCCCCGCCGAAGGTCGAGATCCAGACCCTGACCTCGGCCTCTCCGCCGAGGAGACCGAGGAACTGGTCACCGTGCCCATGGAGCAGGCGCTCAACGGGGCTGCCCGGGCCTCGACGACGATCCGCTCGAAGTCGGTCCCCGCGCTCTCGCCGATCGTGCTGATCTTCGAGCGCGGCACCGACCTCCTCAAGGCCCGGCAGCTGGTCGCAGGAGCGCATCGCGACGGTCACGCCGACGCTGCCCGACCTGGGCGAGCGCCGCCGGTCATGATCCAGCCGCTGTCGTCGACGAGCCGGGTGATGAAGATCGGGCTCACGTCGAAGACCGTCTCCCTGATCGAGATGTCGATGATCGCCTACTGGAAGATCCGGGCGCGCCTGCTGCGGGTCCCCGGCGTCGCCAACGTGGCGATCTGGGGCGAGCGGCTGCAGATGCTGCAGGTGCAGGTCGATCCCGAGAGGCTGCGAGCAGCACGGCGTCTCGCTCGACGCAGGTCATGGAGACCACCGCCGACGCGCTCGACGCCGGGCTGCTGCAGTTCTCGCGACGGGTCGGTCATCGGCACCGGCGGCTTCATCGAGACGCCCAACCAGCGGCTCAACGTCCAGCACGTCCTGCCGATCGTCGACGCCCGACGACCTGGCGCAGGTGCCGATCGAGGAGCAGCGACGGGAAGACCGCGTGCGCCTCGCGCGACGTCGCCAACGCTCGTCGAGGATCACCAGCCGCTGATCGGCGACGCGGTCATCAACGACGGCCCCGGCCTGATGCTCATCGTCGAGAAGCTCCCCTGGGCCAACACCCTCGAGGTGACCCGCGGGGTCGAGGAGGCGCTCGAGGAGCTGCAGCCCGGCCTGCCCGGCATCGAGATCGACACCACGATCTTCCGGCCGGCGACGCTTCATCGAGACGTCGATCGACAACCTCACGAACGCGCTGCTCATCGGCTGCGCTGCTCGTCGTCCTCGTGCTCGCGCTTCTTCCTCTTCGAGTGGCGCGCCGCGCTGATCAGCCTCATCACCATCCCGCTGTCGCTCGATCGCCGCCGGGCTCGTGCTCTACCTGCGCGGCACGACGATCAACACGATGATCCTGGCGGGCTTCGTGATCGCCCTCGGCGCGGTGGTCGACGACGCGATCATCGACGTCGAGAACATCGTCCGCCGCCTGCGCCAGCACCGGCGCCGAGGGCAGCCCGCAGTCGACCGCCACGGTCATCCTCGAGGCCTCGCTCGAGGTGCGGAGCGCGATCGTCTACGCGACGCTGATCATCGTCGCGGCGCTGCTGCCGGTCTTCTTCCTGACGGGTCTGTCCGGGCGCCTTCTTCCAAGCCGCTCGCGGTCTCGTACGCGCTGGCCGTGCTGGCCTCGCTGGTCGTCGCGCTGACGGTCACGCCGGCGCTGGCCTGATCCTGCTGCGGAACGCGCCGCTCGAGCGCCGGCAGTCGCCGCTCGTCCGCGTGGCTGCAGCGCGGCTACGTGCGCCTGCTCGTGCCGGATCATCCGCGGCCCCGGCCGGGCCTACGCCGTCGTCGCTGCCGTCGTGCTCGCCGGCATCGGCGGTGGCGCCGCCGCTCGGCCAGGCGCTGCTGCCGATCTTCAAGGAGCGGGACTTCCTGATGCACTGGGTGACCGCAGCCCGGCACGTCTCGGGCCCGAGGAGATGCGCATCACGGTCCGAGCCAGCACGGAGCTGCGGACCATCCCCGGCGTGCGCAACTTCGGCGCCCACATCGGGCAGGCCTTCCTCGGCGGACGAGCCGTACGGGATCAACTTCGGCGAGAACTGGATCAGCGTCGACCCCGAGGTCGACTACGACGAGACCCTCGCGCAGCGTCCAGGAGGTCGTCGACGGCTACCCGGGCCTCTACCGCGACGTGCAGACCTACCTCAAGGAGCGGATCCGGGAGGTGCTCACCGGCGCGAGCGACGCCATCGTCGTGCGCATCTACGGCGACGACCTGGAGGTCCTCGAGCGCAAGGCCGAGGAGGTGCTGACGGTCATGGAAGGCGTCGACGGGCTCGTCGAGCCGAACGTCGAGCTGCAGGCCGACGATCCCGCAGGTCGACGTCAAGGTCGACCTCGCCGCGGCGCGAGCGCTACGGCGTCAAGCCCGGCGACGTGCGCCGCGCGTCCGCGACCTGGTCGCGGGCGAGGAGGTCGGCGACATCTTCCGCGGCGGCAAGGCCTACGACGTGCAGGTCTGGAGCACGCCCGAGTCGCGCAACAGCCTGACCGACGTCCGCGAGCTGCCCGATCGACACCCCGACGGCGAGCATCGTGCGACTCGGCGAGCGTGGCCGACGTCCGCATCGAGGCCGACGCCCGAACACGATCGAGCGCGAGAACGCGTCACGCGCGCATCGACGTCAGCGCCAACGTCAGCGGGCGCGACCTCGGCTCGGTGGCGGACGACGTCGAGGAGCGACTCGAGAGTGTCGAGCTTCCCGCTCGGCTACCACGCCGAGCTGCTCGGCGAGTACGACGGAGCGGCAGGCGGCCCAGCAGCGGCTGCTGACGTCTTCGGCATCGGCGCCGCGATCGCGATCTTCCTGCTCCTGCAGGCGTCGTTCGGCAGCTGGCGGCTGGCGATCGCTCTCCTTCCTCACCCTGCCGATGGCGCTCGTCGGCGGCGTGCTGGCTGCGTATCTGCGGCGGCGGCGATCATCTCGCTCGGGTCGCTGGTCGGCTTCTTCACCGTGCTTCGGCATCGCGGCGCGCAACGGCATCATGCATGATCAACCACTTCCAGCACCTCGAGCGCGAGGAGGGCGAGCCGTTCGGCCCGGCGCTCGTCCTCCGCGGCGCCAGCGAACGGCTGTCGCCGATCCTGATGACGGCGCTGACGACCGGGCTGGCGCTGGTGCCCCTGGTCGTCGCCGGCGAGCATCCCCGGCCACGAGATCGAGCACCCGATGGCCATCGTCATCCTGGGCGGCCTCGTCACCTCGACGCTGCTCAACCTGTTCGTCGTGCCGGCGCTCTACCTGCGCTTCGGCAAGGGTCCGGTGCGCCTGACCGCGACGACCGGCAGGCGGCCGTAGGGTCGCTGCGACAGACTCACTGGGAAGGGAGGACGTCGACGATGCGACGTCTGCCCATCTCCGCCGTGCCGCAGCGCGCGGCGCTGCTGATCGCGGCACCGGCCTGCGGAGGCAAGTCGTCCATGAGGCCGCCGGGCCAGCGAGGCGAAGCCGCGGCCGGCCGCCGCGCCGGAGTTCGACACGGCGACGTTCGGCGAGCCCACCTCGATCGACAACTCCTGGCTGCCGATGAAGCCGGGGACGGCAGCTCGGTTATCGCAGGGCACGACGGCACCGAGGGCAAGGAGAAGATCCCCCATCGCCTCGTGTTGCGATCGTGACCGACCTGACCAAGGAGATCGGCAGGCGTGCGCAGCGTCGTGCTGTGGGACCGCGACTTCAGCGCCGGCGAGCTGGTCGAGTCCGAGCTGGCGTTCTTCGCGCAGGACGACGAGGGCAACGTCTGGGAGCTCGGCGAGTATCCCGAGGAGTACGAGGGCGGCAAGCTCGTCAAGGCGCCGGCGTGGATCCACGGCCTGCGCCGCGCGCGCGCCGGGTACACGATGAAGGAGGCGCCGATAACGGGGACGCCGAGCTACTCGCTCGGGTGGGGCCCGGCAGTCGGCTTCACCGATCGCGCGCGCGTCCTCGAGCTCGGCCGGAAGACCTGCACCCCCGCGCGCTGTTTCAAGAACGTGCTGGTGGTCGACGAGTTCAACCCGGACGAGCCCGGCAAGCATCAGCTCAAGTACTACGCACGCGGCGTCGGCAACGTCCGGGTCGCATGGTCGGGGGCGAAGGAGACGACCAAGGAGACGCTGGTCCTCGTCAGCCATGGGCGTCTCGGCGCGCGGGCCCTCGCGAAGGCCCGCACCGGAGCGCTGAAGTTGGAGGAGAGCGCCTACAAGAAGAGCAAGAGCATGTACGGGCGGACGGCCCCCTCCGAGGTTCGGGCGTAGCCCGCGCAGATCGGCTGGACATACCGGAATCGGTGCGGATCGCTCAGACGATGGCCCGCTCGACCGCCCGCCACAGGCGCTCGGCGCCGAAGCGCACGGGGTCGTCGCAGACGAGCCCGTCTCGGCCTCGACCGCCGCGATCGCCGCGCGCGCCTCGTCGTCGCTCGCGAGCGGCCGCGTCGAGAGCGCGATCGCGACGACCGGGGCCGGCCGCAGGGGGCTCGTCAGGCGCAGGTAGAGGTCGGCCAGCTCGAGCAGGGGCGGGATCACGGGGCCGGGCGGCCCGCCGCGATCCTCGAGGTCGATGCGCTCCGCCCCGGCCTCGTGCACGAGCACGAGCGCGTGCGGCGTCGAGCCGTGCAGCAGCCCGAGCGTGACGCCCGAGTAGAGCGGGTGCAGGATCGCGCCCTGGCCCTCGACGAAGAGCAGGTCGCCGCGCTCGGCGCCCTCGAGCACGAGCTGCTCGGCGGCGCCGGCGATGTAGTCGGCGATCACGTGGTCGACGGCCGTCCCCCACCCCGCGATCGAGATCCCGATCTGACCGGTCGGCACGAAGACGGCGCGCTCGCCCGCGGCCTTCGCGGCGGCCGCCAGCTCGAGCGTCACCGTCATCTTGCCGATCGCGCAGTCCGTGCCGACGGTGTGCACGATGCGCGCCGGGACGCCGAGGCCGGCGCCGCTCGGGGTCGAGAGCACCGCCGGGACGCGGCGGACGTCGCGCAGCTCGAGGCCGCGCGCCGTGGCCGCCGCGACAAGCTCGGGGTCGCGGCCGAGCTCGTCGTGCAGGCCCGCCTCGACGTGCAGGCCGAGCGCGAGCGCCTCGAGCAGCACGAGCTTCCACTCGGGCGGCAGCTTGCCGCCGGCCGGGGCGACGCCGATCGCGATGCACTGCGCGCCCAGCGCGGCCGCCTCGGCGACCGTCGCGACGATCGGCACCGGCTTGTTCGCGTACGGGACGACGTCGTTCACGAGCCGGCCCGCGTGCGTCGAGTCGACGACGGCCACGACCTCGCGCTCGCCGTAGCGGATCAGGCCGTGCGCGGCCTTGCCGTTCGACGTGTGCAGCCAGGCCTCGGCGAAGACGGCGACGCGCTCGCTCACGCGATCGGCTCCACGCCCAGGCCGGGCCGTTGCGAGAGCACGATGTGCCCGTCCTCGAAGCCGAGGCCCTCGGCGGGATCGTCGGAGATCAGGAAGTGGCCGTCGAGGTCGACGAAGTCGCAGAGCGAGGCGAACTGCGCGGAGGCCGAGATGCCGACGGAGCTCTCGATCATGCACCCGAGCATGACCACGAGCCCGAGCGCGCGGGCCGCGTGCACCATGCGCACCGCCTCGCGGATGCCGCCGGTCTTGGCGAGCTTGAGGTTGACCCCGTCCGCGTAGGTCGCGACCTCGGCGACGTCGCGCAGCGTGTGGCAGCCCTCGTCGACGACCAGCGGGATGCCGGTCGCGAGCGCGCGCAGCTCGCGGAACGCGTCGTGATCGGCGGCCGGGAACGGCTGCTCGATCAGCTCGACGCCGAGCTCGCGCAGGAGCGGCATCAGCCCGCGCGCCTGGTCGAGGCTCCAGCCCTCGTTGGCGTCGACGCGCAGGGGCAGGTCGCAGACCGCGCGGATCGCCTCGAGGCGCTCGAGGTCGCCGTCGGCACCGAGCTTGATCTTGAGCCGCCGGAAGCCGGCCTCGGCCGCGCGTCGTGCGCGATCGGCCGTGCCGTCGACCGTGTCGATGCCGATCGTGTACGTCGTCTCGGGCGTGCGGCCGGCGAGCCCGAGCAGCCGCCAGGTCGGCTGGCCGACGAGCTTGCCGACGAGGTCGTGGAGCGCGCACTCGACCGCGCAGCAGCCCACCACCGAGCCGCCGCGCGCGCGCAGGCGCGCCTCGATCGCCTCGAGCGCGAACGGATCGTCGCCGAGCGCCTCGCCGGCGGCGTCGATGTACGCGCATGCCGCGTCCACCGACTCGCCGTAGCGATCGTCGGGCGCGCCCTCGCCGCGGCCGACGTGGCCGCCGTGGCGGATCTCCGCCCAGACGACGTGCTCGACGTCCGTCGAGCCGCGCGCGATCGTGAACGTCTCGGCGAGCGTGAGCGCGCGGACGCCGCTGGAGATCTCCATGGCGCAGACGCTAGACGATCGCGCGCGTCGGACCCGTCAGGGCCGCCCCGGGCTAGTTCCGGTCGAGCTCGAAGGCGCCGATCGCGGGCGGATCGGCCCGCTTCGCGCCGGCCAGATCGGTCGCCGGCGAGCCGCTCGCCGGTGCCATCGGCGAGCAGCGTCGCCGATCGCGCCCGCCGGCCGGTGGCCGCGGCCGAGCTCGCGGATTGCCGCTGCGATCGCCCGGGCAGGCGTTGCCGCTCACCACGACGTTCGTGCGCATGCGCGCCGAGCCGCAGATGTCGTGCTTCTGGCGGCCGAGGATGTTGTTCTCGACGAGCGGGCGCTTCGCCCGCGGGCTCGTCGGCGTACTCCTCGGCCAGCACGACCGCGGCGATGTTGGCCGAGACGATCGTGTTGTTGACGATCTCGACGCCGGTCGCCAGCGGCATCGCGGACTGCGGCCGGCTCGCGCACGTTGATGGCGAAGAACATGTCCTCGTGCGAGCCCGTGAAGAGGTTCGAGGCGACGCGCACGCCCTGCACGGGCCCGGCCGGCCCCGTGCGCGGATCGACGTAGACCTGCGCCGCGCCGTTCGCGCGCACGCCGAAGCGGTTGCGCTCGATCTTCCAGGGCCCGCCGCCGAGGATCTGGATGAGGTCGTTGTGGTTGTCGCCGTGCGTCCCGGGCAGCGCGTCGTGCAGGTCGGAGTCGCGGATCGTCACGTCGTCGGCCGCCCCGCGGATGACGTCGGCGTCGCGCACGTCGTGGAAGCGCACGTTGTCGATCGTCAGCCCGCGCCCGCGCGCGAGCACGCACGCGAGCGCGTGCTGGCAGTGCGCGAACTCCGAGTCGGTCGACGGTGATGTCGCGGTCGTCGGGGTCGAGCTGCAGCGAGACGCCGAGATCCTCGTTGACGCCGAGGAAGCGCACGTTGCGGAAGGTGACGTCGCGCGACTCGCTGACGTCGACGATCGCCGGCCGGCCGGCGGGCCGGATGCGCACCGCGCTCAGCGACGATCCGCCGCGAGTCCTGGATCGAGAGGCCGGTGAGCACCGTCGAGGGCCGGCCGACGAGCCGGATCGGCGAGCTCGGCGTGAGCGCCGCGCACCTGCAGCCACGCCACGCGGCCGGCGGGCAGGCGGATCGTGCCGCCGCTCGTCGGCGACGCGGTCGAGCTCGGCCTTGAACCACTCCGGGTTCTTCGCGAACGTGTAGAGCGTGACGTCGCGCCGCTGCGAGTGCTGCCGCGCTCGAGCACGCGATGCGCGCCGTACGCGCTCGTCGCGAGCACGCCGAGGCGCGAGCGCGCCGGCGACGCGCCAGGCGGCGCTTACGAAGCAGCCGGGTCACCGGCAGGGCGCAGCACCGCGCCGGCGGGGCTCACGGAGCGCTCGGACGGCGTGCGCAGCCGCTCGGCGAAGGCCTGGATGCGCTCCGCGACCGCGTCGACCTCGTCCGGGTCGTCGAGCTGATGGCCGACGGCGGGAATCAGGCCGAGCTCGAACCACGGCTTCTCGCCGAGCCGGCTGAGGCCGAGGAACAGCTCGACGATCTCGTCGCGCACGATGTCGTTCTCGCCGTACAGCAGCGAGACCGGCAGGCGGCGCGCGTAGAGCGCGCGCAGCGATCCCAGGAGCGGCGTGTTGAGCCAGCTGTCGGCGTCCGCCGGGAGGCCGCGCGAGAAGCGCGGCAGGAGCGACCACACGAGCGGCCGGATGACGCGGCGGATGCGGCCCGAGCCGGTGCGGTGGCGCAGCTGCGCGAGCTGGCGCAGCGCGCGCCGGCGCTCGGTGCGGCGGGCGATAGCCGGGCGGGATGCGGGCGCCGCTGCGCTTGAGCGGCACGCCCACGGCGATCACGCCCGTCACGCGCTCGAGCTGCTCGGCCACGCGCAGCGCGGTGATGCCGCCGCCGCACGTCCCGAAGAGCACGAGCGGCACGCTCGCGTCGGCCGGCGCGACGGCCTCGGCGGTGCGCCGCACGTCGTCGACGAAGGCCCCCGACTCGACGCGCCGCAGGAGATCGAAGAAGGGCTCCTCGGGCAGCTCGCCGCCGGACTCGCCGAGACCCTGCGGATCGACGCGCACGACGCGGTGCCCGGCCGCGGCGAGACGATCCGCCATGCGCACGAGCACGCGGTTGACGCCCATGCGCGGGAGCACGCCGCCGGCCAGCAGCACGGTCACGGTGAGCGGCGGGCCGTCGGGCTCGTGCACGACTGCGACCAGCTCGGCGCCGTCGGCGCCGGTCAGGTTGAGGACGCTGCGCCTCACCGCTCGAGCCAGTCGGCGACGGCGGACTCGAGCTCGGGCACCTTGTCGAAGAACGCGCCGAGATTGGCGTGCCCGTGCACGCCGGGGAACGTCGAGCGGCCGCTCTTGAGCACGGTCGCGCGCTCGCCGCGGCGCTCCAGCGCCTCGGCCGGCGCGGACGCCACGAGGCCGGCGAAGAGCGCAGGCGAGAGCCGCTGCCCGTCGACCACGATCGCCTCGCCGCGGCCGAGCTGCGCGAGCATGTCGTCGCGGCTCTCTCCCGAGCTGCCGCGGCGCATGACCCGGCGCGCGATCTCGTGGCGCAGATCCTGGCGCAGGGCCGCCTGGGGATCGAGGCACGGGTCGATCAGCAGCAGGCGCGCGATCGCCTCGCCGTCGTCGGCGACCGCGAGCGCGGCGCCCGACGCGTAGCGGAACGCGAGCACGTGCCGGCCGGCGGCCGGAAAGCGGCGGCCCAGCTCGCCGAGGCCCGTGCGGAGGTCCTCGCAGAGCGCCTCGAACGTCGCGTCCTCGGGCTCGCCGGCGCTCTCCCCCGTGCCGCGCGGGTCGATCAGCAGCGCACCGTGCCCGCGCGCGGCGAGCGTGCGCACGAGCTGCACCAGCGCGCGCCGCGAGCCGACCGCCTCGCTGGCGAGCGGCGACACCACGAGCAGGGCGAGCGCGGCGTCGTCCGGCCCGTCCCCGTAGGTGAAGACGGGGGCGAGCGGATCTCCTGCGAAAGCGGCTGTCGGCATTGGCTCCAAGCTATGGCCGGTTGCAAAATCCGTCAAGCAAGGCTCCCCGTCGGATGGGGTGCATCCACCCCAATGACCACCCCACCTGCGGCGGTTGGCCGCGCTCGATGCCGGGTACGGTGACCGACGTGCCTCGCATGACCCCAGCATGCATGGGCAGACGCAAGCTCGCCGGCCTCGTGCTCCTCGTCGTCGCGGCGGCCTCGCTCGTGCTGCTCAATCTGCCCTCCGACGGCGCCGAGGCGGACGTGCCCGACGTCGCGCTGACCTCGCTCGGCACGTTCGCGTCGCCGCTCTACGTCACCTCGCCGCCCGGCGATCCCGACGCGCATCTTCGTGGTCGAGCGCGAGGGCCGCGTGCGCGTCGTCAAGAACGGCAGCGTCCTCCCCACGCCGTTCATCGACGTCTCGACCGAGATCTCGACGCAACGGCGAGCGCGGCCTGCTCTCGATCGCGTTCGCGCCCGACTACGCGGTCTCCGGGCTCGTCTACGCCTTCGCGACGCGCACGAACGGCGCGATCGTCGTCTGGGAGTTCCACGCCGCAACGGGTGCCGACGTCGCCGACGCCGCGCACCGCGATGTGCTCACCATCCCGCACGACGCCGGCAACCACAACGGCGGGCAGCTGCAGTTCGGGCCCGATGGCGCGCTCTACATCGGCGTCGGCGACAACGCCGACTCGTCGAACGGCCAGAACACGGCCGTGCTGCTCGGCAAGATCCTGCGCATCGCCGACCCGCGCGTCGCCGGTGCCGCGCCCGAGATCTACGCCTACGGCCTGCGCAACCCCTGGCGCTTCTCGTTCGACAGCCTCACGGGCGACCTCCTGATCGCCGACGTCGGCAACAGGGGCTGGGAGGAGATCGACCTGCTCCCGGCCGGCGCGCCGGCCGGCGCGAACTTCGGCTGGGCGTGCTGGGAAGGCACGCACCCGCACGGCAACTGCCAGGCCGCGGGCACCGTGTTCCCGATCTACGAGTACGCGCACAGCGCGACGCAGTGCTCGATCACCGGCGGCTTCATCGCCCGCGACCCGACGGTGCCCACGCTCGCCGGCCGCTACCTCTTCTCGGACTACTGCGGCACCGGCGTCAGCGCGCTGGCCGTGCCGGTCGGCGCGCCGCCCGACATCGCGACGTTCGGGACGATGCGGCACATCGCCGGCTTCGGCTCGGACTCCGACGGCCATCTCTACGTCACGTCGCTCGACGGCGGCGTGTGGCGCGTGACCGGCACCGGCGCGGCCGACAAGGCGCCCGTGGCGGCGTTCACCATGTCGAGCACGACGCCCGCCGTGGGCGCGAATCTGCACCTCGACGCCTCGTCGTCGACCGATCCCGACGGCCCGATCTTCAGCTACTCCTGGGACGTCGACGGCGACGGCAAGGTCGACGGCAAGGGCATCACCTTCGACGTCAGCTACCCGACCGCCGGCGCGCGCCCGATCACGCTCACCGTGATGGACGCCCTGGGCGCGAAGTCGTCGCGCACGCAGGCCGTGTACGTCGGCGGCAAGACGACGCCGCCCGGCACGTCCGACGCCGCCGTCAGGCTCATGGCGTCGCTCACGGTCCCGAAGGGACAGACGCTCAAGAGCGTGCGCAAGCGCGGGCTGCAGGTGCGCTTCCGCAGCAACGTCCCGGCGACGTGGACGGTCACGGCGACGCTGCGCAAGGCCGCCAAGGCCCCCGCCGCGCGCCTGCAAGACGGCCGGCGGGCGGCTCGCCAAGAAGCGGTTCAAGGCACACACCGGCAGCGCGGCGGTGCGCCTGCAAGGTTCCGGCCGGCGCGCCTCGCCGACACGCGTCTCGTCGTCATCCGCGTGCAGGCACGGGTGCAGGCGGGCGGCAAGTCGCTGCAGCGCTCGCGTGCTCGTGCGCGTCGGCCGCTAGGCCGCTCCGACCCGATCCCCGGGCCGGCCGGCCCTCGCGTCTAGTAGCCGATCTGGATGCGGTCGCGTGATCCGGCAGCGCGAACGAGCCGCGGTTGCCCGTCGGCCCGTCGACGTCCATCAGCGAGACGACCTGGCGCGGGCGCATGCGCTGCGGCAGCATCAGCAGGAGGCGCACGGTGCGCCTCGGTGACGCTGCCCGGACCCTGGTGGTGCTTGATGCGCTTGCCGCCGACGGCGGTGATGTCGACCGCGCGGCCGTAGACGTGGGCGCTCACGCTGCCCGCCGTCGTGAACAGCTGGTGGCCGCTGACGAGGCTCGACACGCGCACCGACCCGGTCGCGTTGGCGAGGTACTCGATCGTGATCAGCACGCGCGGGTCGACGCGGCGCCCGCGGATGTCGGCGCGGCCGCCCGGGTAGATGTGCACGCGGCGATCCTTGAGCACGCGCTTGCGCAGCTGGCCGCCGTGCCAGCCGAGGCCGTGCTCCATGCGGCCGAGGCCGAGCGCGCCGTAGAAGGCCGCGAGCGCACCGACGCGCTTCGCGGTCTCGGCCGAGCCGAAGTACTCCTTGAGCGCCGTCCTGGGTGACCTTGGCGCTGAGGCTGCGGTTCGCGCCGTGTTCGCGCAGGAACGCCGCGAGCGCGCGCAGCTGTGCGGCCTCGCCGGCGGGCACGTCGCCGAGCCGCTTGCCGGCGATCGGGCCGTCGGCGACGCCGAGACTCGACTCGACGCGCGCGATCGCCGCCAGCAGCGCCCAGTGCACCTTGCGCGTCCGCGGCGATCGTCGAGACGCGCAGCGCGAGGTCGTGATCGATCGTGCGCAGCTTCGGCAGCGGCGGCGTGCTCGTCGCGCGCACGTAGAAGCGGATCTGCGCGGGCGTCGGCAGCAGGCGCGCGCTGAGCGCGGGCTGCGCCGGGGTGACGGGCGCGGGCGGCGGGGCGACGACGGTCGCTGACCGGCCCGAGCCGGGATGCGTCGGCCGGCTGCTCGCGTCCGCCTCCGGTGCTGCTGTCGCCGGCGGGCTCGGCGGGCTCGGCGGGAGGAGCGACCTCGGAGGCAGCCGCAGGAGCGACCTCGGGGGCCGCCGGCGGCGCGGCGGGCGCCTCGGCCGCGGCGGGCGCCTCGGCCGCCGCGGGGGCCTCGGGGGCAGCCGGCTCGACGGCCGGCGGCGGCTCGGCCGGCGGCGCGGTGGTCGTCGACCGGGGGCTCGGGCGCCGTGGTGGTGGTCGTCGTGGCCGTGGTCGTCGACGGGTCGGTCGTGGTGGTGGCCGTGGTGTCGGTCGTCGTGGTCGTCGCTGTGGTGTCGGTCGTGGTCGTCGCCGTCGCGTCGGTCGTCGTCGTGTCCGTCACGGTGGTGGCACCGGGATCGGTCGTGGTCGCCGGGTCGCCGACGTCGGCGGTCGCGCCGGTCGCCAGGGAGCCTGCCGCGAGGGCACCAGCGGCGAGTCCCGCGGCGACCAGCGCCGCAACGCCGGCAGAGCGCTTCGCCGGGATGCGCTCCCTCGGGTCTTCGGATCCGGTGTCCTCAGCCATGCCAGTCCTCCTGCGTGCTCCCCTGAGCCGCCCGTATGGACGACTCCATTCCCGCGGCATCGGCATGCGCCGGGCGCTTCGCCTCCCCCTTTGGAGCGATCTCCGCGGCGGCCACGAGGCGACGGCGGCGACGTCCTCCGCCTACGATCGGACGGTGACGACCACGCGCCACGTCCAGCTGGCCGCCGCCATCGCCGCCCGCGATCCATCTGCGATCGCTGCCTGCTTCACCGCCGAGGCGCAGCTCCGCGCGCTGATCCCCCCGGGTCTGCGCGAGCGTCGGGGCGCCGCCGAGATCGCCGCGCTGATCTGGTCGTGGTTCACGGACTCGACCGAGCTCGCCCTGCTCGAGACGGGCTCCGAGCACGTCAGCGACCGTCTGCATCTCTGGTACCGCTTCGGTGGCAGCGAGGACGGCGCCCCGTACCTCGTCGAGCAGCACCTCTACGGCATCACGAGCGACGGCCTGATCGAGCGCGCCGACCTGCTCTGCTCGGGGTTTCGCCCCGGCTAGGAGTTGCCGCCGCCGGCATCGACGGGGCGGGTCGTCGCCGTCCGGACACCGGCCTCCCCCGGAGTCGCCTGCCCGCCGCGTGCGATCGCCTTGATCGCGGTGCTCCCGACCGCTCCCACCGTGACGGAAACGGGCACGACCACCGGCACGCTCGTCGCCCCGGGATTGCCGACCGGCACCGATTCTGGAAACCTGGCCTGCTTCTCGCTCTGGAGATAGATCGTTACGCCGGCCAACAGCAGCGCCAGCTCGAGCGCGAGGATGACCCCCATGCGCCTCACCGGACGAGCTTCCAGGCGCATTCCGCGCGCGCGATTCCACGGCGATTCCCGCGCATGCGCCGATTGTAGCGATCGGGGCGCCCCGCGCCCGGCTCGCGGGCGTCACGGCAGCAGCCTCACCTCCGCTCGGCCGGCGCCCGGCGCGGCTCCCGCGGCAACCAGCGACGGCGGCACGGCGGCGCCCAGCGTCGCGGGTCCGCCGAAGCGCCGCAGGATCCGCGCCACGTAGGCGCGCGTCTCGCGTGGCCAGGCATCCGGGTGCACGGCCGGGCCGGCGTTGTAGGCCGCCAGCGCGGTCGCGACGTCGCCGCCCGAGCGCTCCAGCAGGTCGTGCATCAGCCGTGCCTGCGCGGCGATCGCGGGGCCGGGCTCGAAGGGGCTCCGATCGCGCTGCGGATTCCAGGCGCCCGACCACGTGGACGGCAGGAACTGGGCGATGCCCTCCGCGCCGGCCGGCGAGCGCGCCGCGGCGTCGAACCCGCTCTCGGCCTCGAGCTGCGCCGCGAGCAGGGCGGGCGGCACCTGCTCGGCGCGCGCGGCGCGCGCGAGCGGGCCGCGCAGCGCCTCCGGGACGTAGGCCGGCACCGCCAGCTCGCCGGCCGCGCCGTCGGCCGCGAGGGTGCGTTCCGCCAGGATCCGGCCGGCGCCGGTCCAGCCGCCCTCGGTGAGCGGCTCGACGTGCACGAGCGCGCCCCTGCGCGGCGCCTCCACCGCGAGCCCGGCCGCCACGACCAGCCCGACGTGACGGGCGGGCGCACCCGCGAACACGAGGTCGCCGGGCAGGAGCGGAGCGCCGGCAGGCAGCGGCCGGGCGAGCACCTGCAGGCCCGCTGCGGTCGGGCGCCCGACCGGGAGGCCGGCCGCGGCATAGGCATAGGCGACGAGCCCCGAGCAGTCGAAACCGCCCTCGGCGCGGCTCTCGCCGCCCCACACGTACGGCCAGCCGATCTGCGCGAGCGCGGCCGCGACGACGGCACCCGCGGGATCGAGGCCGCGCACGTCGGCGAGGCGGAAGCCCGGCTGCGCGACCGGCTGCGAGAAGGCGATGCCGGCCCGGGCGGCGACCGGGCGCTCGCGGCCGTCGAGCAGCACGCGCACCCGCACGGACGACGGCGCGGGCTCCCGCGGCGCGCGCGCGAACTCGAGCGCCACGATCGTCGCGCCGAGGCGCACGGCGACGCGCTCGGCGGCCACCCGCGCCGCTGCCTCCGCGGCGACCGCCGGGAGCGGCGCGCCACCCGCGTCGACCGCGTCGCCGTAGCGCAGCTCGAGCGCCCCCGCCGCTGCGAGCGCGACGGCGTCGGCCGCGCCGTGCGCGCGCTCGTCGAGCACGAGCGCGCGGCCCGCGGTCAATCCCGCGCCGGCCAGGAGCGCGAGCACGAGCAGCAGCGCGACCGCCCCGACCGCGACGCTGCCGCGCTCGCCCCGCTGCCTCATGCGGGGCCCGGCGCGAGCGCCAGGCTGAGGTGCACGCGCGCGAGCAGCGGCACTGGGAGCCGCAGCCCGCTCGGCACGTCGAGCACGAGCCGCCCGCCGCGGATCTCCGCGCGCGTGCCCGCCGGCGCACCGTCGCGCGCCGCGGCGAGCACGGGCCGGCCGAGCACGGCCGCGGCCTGGGCGCGGCCCGCGGCGCGCTCCCCGGCGAGCTCGGCGCGGAAGGCCAGCGCGAGCTGGGCGAACACGAGCACCGCGAGCGCGAGCAGCGGTGCGAGCACCGCGAGCTCGATCGCCGCCTGGCCGCGCTCCCGCCCCATCAGCGCTCGTCCGCGCCGACGCTGAGCGCCGGGATCGGCAGGACGCGCGGCACCGCGAGCGTGACCGCCACCGTGCCGTCGGCCGCGACGCGCACGGTCACGCTGCGCGCGAGCGCGCCCGGCAGCGCCGATCGCACGGCCGCGCCGGCCGGCGCGCCGCGCACGACGGCACGGGCGCCGGCGCTCGCCGCTCGCTCGGCCGCGACGGCGCAGAGCGCGAACAGGCAGGCCTGCGCGAGCGCGGCGACGAGCAGCAGCAGGCACGGCAGCAGCGCCACCAGCTCGATCCCTGCCTGTCCTCGCTCCCCGGCCATGGCACGAGGCTAGGAGCGAGCGATGTCACGTGTCCGTGCCGGACCGTGACGAGAGCGTCACGGCGAGGTGCAGGCGCCCTGGCCGGTCACGGGATCGACGACGCACTGCGGCAGCGCCGTCGTGTTGCCCGCGAGGTCGCGCGCGACCCCGCTGATCACCAGCAGGCCCCTGCGCACGCCGCCGCGCAACGGCACGGAGCGTGAATGCGTCTTGTCGCCCCAGAACTTGACGTTGCGGCGCAGCAGCGGGCTCTTGCGTCCGACCTGCGTCACGAGCAGCCGCACGCTCACCGACTCGGAGCTCTTGACGGTGACGCGCAGCCTACGGGCCCCCGGCTCCGGTGGCCTCAGGCTGAAGGTCACGTCCGGCCGCACGGTGTCCTGCGCGAGCGTCGTGAAGCGGTACATGTTCTCGTTGCGAGCGTTGTCCCTGATGCTGAAGGTGACCTCGTGTGCACCCGGGGACCGCCACACGTGAGTGGCCTGGAGCTTGCCGGTGACGGTATAGACCACGTCGCGCTTGTCCGCGAGGCGATCGTGGAACTCCCACCGCGCCGAGGAGATGTCGAGCCCGGACGCCTTGTCGGTCGTCTCGACGGCGTCATAGCTCGTCGCCAGCGGCGAAGCCTTCCTCGTGTTCGAGGTGACCTTGATGTGCGGTGCGGTGACGTCGCGCGCGGCGAAGCGCACGGTCAGGGTCGGCAGGCCGCCGGACGGCGAGTTGTTCGCGACCTCCGCGACACGGACGAGATAGATCGCGGGATCCCCGCCCTCGGCCGGCGTCACGTACGCGGTGGCATTCGCGGTCGCGCCCTGGCGCACGTCGTTGGCGAGGCCGCAGCCGACCTCCTGCAAGGCCGGGTCGAGCACGCTGACGACCGGCTGGTAGCGCACGGGGTCGGTCGAGATGACCGTCACGCGCAGCACCGCCGCTTCCGGCACGCTTGAGCCTGTACCAGATGCTGCGGAAGCCGGTGGTGCCAGTGCAGGACGGGAGCGGAGCGGCATCCTCGGGGCCCGGTCGTCGCCTCGCCCCACTCCGTCGCCTGGACGACGGCGACGTCCTGCGGCTCCGCGAGCGACCGCCAGGCCACGGCTGACGTCGGTCGCGCCGGCCCGCAGGTCGTTCGCCGGCGGCGCGGCCTGCGCGCTCGCGACCGGAACGGCGCAGGCGCAGGCGACCGCAAGCAGTCGCACGAGCCGGGTGGGGATGCAGCGTGGCATGGGTTCCGTCGATGGGTGGCGGCCGGCGTGCACGGAACGCGTCCGAGCGCGCACGGCGAAGCCTAGCCTGGAGTCGGCCGAACCGCCCCAACCCCACCCAGGCGCCTAGTAGTAGTAGCGGCGCGATTCCTGCCAGCCGCGGTAGAGCAGATAGCCGCAGCCGGCGAGCGCGGCGAAGAAGACGAGCGAGGCGAGCGGCGACGAGCTCGCCCACAGATCGGCGCTCACGAGCAGCACGACGAGCCCGAGCACGGAGCCGTAGAGCATCGCCTGCGAGCGCGCGGGCATCAGCCGGAAGGTGCCGCGGTTCTGGCGCCAGACCGTCCACGCGAGTGCGGCGAGCGCGATCAGGAAGACGATCCGCAGGATCAGGAAGAGGATCGACGGTGACCTGGCTCCCGCCCTCGCCCGCCGCCGTCAGGGCGGCCGCGACCAGGCCGATGATGACGAGGTTGCGGAGCAGCGTGTTGTGGCGCAGGGTCACATTCCCTCCCCGGTCATGAACGCGCGCGTCCCGAGGCCGGCGATCACGAAGGCGATGATGGAGAATTGCAGGAGGTTGCGCCGTCCGTCGGCAGTGCGCGCCGAATAGCCGAAGAGCACGGCGCCCGCGGGCAGCAGCCCGTAGACGTAATGGAGCTCGATCGCGGCCCGGTAGCCGCCGGCCAGCAGGTAGAGGCCGAACGTGCCCTGGAGAAGCGCGAGCGTGTGCGAGAGCGCGAGCAGCTGGCTCAGCGCGGGCCGCACGGGCCACGAGCGGCGCCAGGTCAGCAAGCCCCAGATGCCCACGATGACGTTGACGGCGATGAAGAGGCCACCAACGGCCATGTGGGCTTCCAGCACGGTCATAGACTACCGGGGCCCGGCCGTCCGGCCGGGCATCGCAGACCACCCACCGACTCCCTAGGAGGAGCGAATGCTGCAGGCCGGCGACGAAGCACCAGACTTCTCGCTCGTGAGCGACGAGGGCGAGACGGTGACGCTGTCCGCCCTGCGCGGGCGCCCGGTGGTCTTCTACTTCTATCCCAAGGACGACACGCCGGGCTGCACGATCGCAGGCCACGTCGCTGCGCGACGGCTACGCCGACATCCACGCGACCGGAGCCGCGCTCTACGGCATCTCGCCCGACGACGCCGACTCGCACCGCGCCTTCCGCGCGAAGTTCGATCTGCCCTTCCCGCTGCTCGTCGACGAGGATCACGCGGTCGCGGACGCCTACGGCGTCTGGGGCGAGAAGCCCAACGGCAGCATGGGCATCGTGCGCGCCTCGTTCGCCGTCGGCGCCGACGGGCGCCTCCTGGCCGCCTCGTACGGCGTGAAGCCCGAGGACACGACCCCGGAGGCCCTGGCGGCGCTCTCGGCATGAGCACGGCCCTGCCGCTCGCCGGCGTCCGCGTGCTCGACCTCTCGCGCGTGCTCGCGGGACCGTACTGCTCGATGATCCTGGCCGACCTCGGCGCCGACGTCGTCAAGGTCGAGCGCCCGGGCTCGGGCGATCCGACGCGCGCCTGGGGGCCGCCGTTCCGCGACGGCGAGTCGGCCTACTACCTGTGCGTCAACCGCGGCAAGCGCTCGGTCACGATCGATCTCGGCGACCCCGCCGGCGTCGAGGTCGCACGGCGCCTCGCGCTCGGCTCCGACGTCGTGCTCGAGAGCTTCCTGCCGGGCGGCGCCGACCGTCTCGGCCTCGGCTACGCAGGCGCTCTCCGAGGCGCGTCCGCAGCTCGTCTACGCGTCGATCGCGGGCTACTCGGCCGAGAGCCCCGACGCGCACCGGCCGGGCTTCGACTTCGCGATCCAGGCCGAGGCCGGCGGCATGTCGATCACCGGGGAGGCCGGCGGCCCGCCGCTCAAGGTCGGCGTCGCGATCGCCGACATCACGACCGGCATGTTCGCCTCGATCGGCGTGCTCGCCGCGCTGCGCGAGGCCGAGCGCGACGGCCGCGGGCGCCACGTGCAGGTCAGCCTCTTCGACTCGCAGCTCGCCTGGCTCGCCAACCGCGGGTCGGACTGGCTGATCGCGGGCGAGGAGCCCGAGCGGCTCGGCAACGCGCATCCGGCGATCGTCCCGTACGAGGCGTTCGCGAGCAGCGACGGCCACGTGATCGTCGCGATCGGCACGAACGAGCAGTTCACGCGCTTCTGCACGGCCGCCGGGCTCGCCGACATGGCCGCCGACGCGCGCTTCGCGACGAACGCCCAGCGCGTCGAGCACCGGCTCGAGCTCGCCGCGCGCCTGGCCGAGGCGATCCGCCTCCGTCCCACGGCCGAGTGGCTCGCGGTGCTCGAGGGGGCGAACGTGCCGGGCGGGCCGGTGCGCACCATCCCGGAGGCCTTCGCGCACGCGCCCTACGCGGTCGTCGAGCACGCCCACCCGCGGCTCGGCGCCGTGCACACCGTGCGCTCGCCGATCGGCTTCGACGGGAGCTACCCGACGGCCGCGGCGGCCCCGCCGCTGCTCGGCCAGCACACCGCCGAGGTGCTGGACGAGCTCGGCTACGACGCGGACGCCCGCGAGGCCCTCATGCACGGCGCCTGCCGGCTCGTGTGACATGATCGCCCGGCGCTCGGCCGATCGCCTCGCAGCGCGCCATCGGGTGGCATGAGGTGGGTGGCTAGCCCCCTACCTCCACGTTCGTCGAGTTCGCACCCTCGGACGCCATACTGGCCTACAGATCCGGCCCTCCCCGCCGTAGATTGGTGCAGCTTTCCGCGGATTACCGACCGCGGGTCAACTTGGATGGGGAGGCTCGGAAACGCATGTCGGCAACGCCGCTCGAGGCTCGTTCGGATGTCACCTCCCTGATCGCCGACGACGCGGTCTCGTACCCTGATGCGAGCCAGCACGATCACACGCCGGCGGGCACGCGCCACGCGTCAGCCGCGGCGCCGCGGGTGGTTCCTCCGCCGCAGCCTGGTCGGTCGGCGACGCGTCGCGTTCCTGATCGCCGCGCTCGGCGTCGGCGCCCTCGACACCGGCGCGCAGACGCTCTCGCATCCCGCCGCTGATCTTCGGCGGGCTGTTCGCGTGGATCACGCTCTCGTGGCTCTACGGCTACTACACGCAGGACGAGCTGCGCATGGCGCACAGCACGGCCGACGACGTCCCGGGGCTCGTGCTGCTCGCGGCCGCCACGACCTTCGCCGGCCAGCTCGCCGACGCCGCGCTCGGCGTCAAGGCCGCCGCCGACCGACAAGCTCGCCGTCTTCTTCGTCGCGCTCGTCGATCCTGGCCACGACGATGCGCGCGTTCGCCCGCATGGTCGTCCGCCGCTGGCTGATGCCGACGGAGCCCACGCTCGTCGTCGGCACCGGGCCGCATCGCGCGCCGCGTCGTCGAGAAGCTCGCGGCGCGTCCCGAGTACGGCATCCGCGTCGTCGGCTTCGTCGACGACGACCCGCTCACCGATCACATCGGCGAGGCCCCGTACCTGGGCGAGACCGACGAGCTCGAGCGCATCGTCGAGCTGCACGGCGTCCACCGCGTGATTCTCGCCTTCTCGCGCGCCGGCGACAGCCGCGGCGTCGACCTCGTGCGCCGCTGCAACCAGGTCGGCGTCCAGGTCGACGTGGTGCCGCGCCTCTACGAGGTGCTCGGCTCGAAGACGCAGGTGCACGAGCTCGACGGACTTCCGCTCGTCTCGCTGCACGCGCCGCGCCTGCCGCGCAGCGCCCGCGTCGTCAAGCGCGCGCTCGACCTCGCGGTCGCCGTGGTGATGCTGACGCTGCTGAGCCCGCTCTTCGCCTACATCGCGCTGCGCATCAAGCTCGAGGCACCGGGCCCCGTGTTCTTCCGCCAGGAGCGCATCGGCAACCGCGGGCGGCGCTTCCGGATCTACAAGTTCCGCTCGATGTACATGGACGCGGACGCGCGCAAGCACGACGTCGGCCACCTCAACCAGCACCAGGAAGACGGCCCGACGATGTTCAAGATCCCCGAGGATCCGCGCATCACGCCGTTCGGCCGCAAGCTCCGCAAGTGGTCGCTCGACGAGCTGCCCCAGCTGATCAACGTCGTGCGCGGCGAGATGAGCCTGGTCGGCCCGCGCCCCCTGATCATCGAGGAGGATCGGCACATCGTCGGCCACGGCCGCCGCCGCCTCGACCTCACGCCCGGCCTCACCGGCCTCTGGCAGGTCATGGGCCGCAGCGACATCCCGTTCGCCGAGATGGTCACCCTCGACTACCTCTACGTGACCAACTGGTCGCTCTGGGGCGACCTGAAGCTGCTCGCCCGCACGCTGCCCGCGGTCACGCGCGGCCGCGGCGCGTACTAGAGCCCCCGGGCGGGCAGCGAGTCCGCGCGCGGCGCCGCACCTCTGGCGCGCTGCAGTCGCGAGGCGCGCAGCGCTGCAGCGACTGCCGCTCGTTCCCGGCGCAGCGCTCTTCGCCGGTGACGGCTCGGACGCCGGCGCCAAGGGCCTGACCCTCGTCGGGCCGGGCCGCGGGCCGGGAGCGACGCGCGTGCGGCGCCGCCGGCGTCCGCGCTGAGCTCGCAGCAGCCGGCCGCGGGCCGGCCACCGCCGATGTCCGGAGACTGGCACCACGAGGGCGCCCGATCTCAACCTCAAGTGGAGATTCAGCTAGAGGCGCTTCGCGCGACTGCGCTGCGCAGCTTCCCGCCGCGCGCCAGCAGCGTCTCGTACGCGCTCAGGAGCTGGGCGCGCGAGTGCTCCCACGACAGCTCCTGCTCGACGCGCTGACGGCCGAGCGCGCCCATGTAGCCGCGGCGCTGCGGGTCGTCGAGCAGCTCGGCGACGAGGCGGGCGAACTCGCGCTCGTCGTTCGGCGTGGCGTAGACGGCCGCGTCGCCGGCCGAGACGCGCGCCTCGATCAGGTCGAACGAGACGAGCGGGCGCGACATCGCCATGTACTCGACGATCTTGTTCATCGTCGAGACGTCGTTGAGCGGGTTCTTGGGATCGGGCGCGAGGCACACGTCGGCGGTCGAGAGGTAGCGCGCCACGTCCTCGTCCGGAGACGCGGCCGGTGAACTCGACGCGATCGTCGAGCCCGAGCTGCGTGCGCCAGCGCGACGAGGTCGTCCCAGGCGTCGCCGTGGCCGAGGAACGCGGCCTGGATGTCGTTGCGCCCGAGGTCGTCGCGCAGGCTCGCGAGCGCGCGCAGCGCGTAGTCGACCCCGTCCTGCGGGCCCATCACGCCGAGGTAGCAGACGAGGTGCTCGCGGCCGCGTCGCAGCGTCGTCGTCCGGCGGCACGGGCACGAAGCGCGTGAGGTCGGGCGCGCTGCGCACGACCGTCGTCGCTCGGGTGCCTTGCGCCCGCGCGTGAGCGCGACGTGGCGGTAGCTCTCGTTCGTCGAGATGACGTGGTCGGCCATGCGGAAGGTGACGCGCTCGAGCAGCTCGGTGGCCGCAGCAGCGGTCCCGCCGGCGCCGAAGCGCGAGCGGAACAGCTCGGGCACGAGGTCGTGGTGGTCGAACACGAAGCGCGCGCCGCGCAGCTTGAACGGCAGCGCCACGAGGAACAGCAGGTCGGGCGGGTTGCAGGCCTGGATGACGTCGAACGGCCGCTCGCGATCGAGCTTGATCGCGAGCCGGAGCGAGTGCCAGAGCGCCGTGCCGTACTCCTTGAGGTAGCCCGCCGGGCCGCCGGTCGCGGCCTCCAGCGGGTAGCGGTGGATCTCGACGCCCTCGATCAGCGCGTACCGGCTCGGTGTCGCGCTTCGCGCCGCGCGGGCAGATCACGACGACCTCGTGGCCCGCCTCGGTGAGCGCGCGGCACTCCTGCCAGACGCGCCGGTCGAACGGCACCGAGAGGTTCTCGACGAGGATCAGGATGCGCGCCAGGCGGCTCCGCTCACCAGGCCGCGCCGAGATAGCCGGCCCGCGTGCCCGACCAGCTCCGGCCGGCGGACGAGATCGACCAGCAACGCGTGCCGGCGCCCGCCGCGGCCTCGACCGAGTCGGGCTCCGTGCTCGCCAGCACGACGACCTCGGCGCCGAACACCGCGGCCATCGGCGTCGCGACCATCAGCCGCGAGAGGTGCGGGATGCGCGCGTCGACGTAGGCGCGGTTCGAGCCGGTGAGGTGCGAGATGCGCACGTGCGCGTCGTGGATGCTGAGGTCGAAGCCGCGGCCGAGCAGGCGCTCGGCGAGCTCGACCATCGGGCTCTCGCGGAGGTCGTCGGTGCCCTGCTTGAAGGCGAGGCCGAGCAGGGCGACGCGGCGCGCCGGAGCCCGCGACCAGCCGGTCGTAGACGCGGCGCAGGTGAGCCTCGTTCGAGGTGATCACGTGCTCGAGGATCGGCACCGAGAGGTCGGCGCGGCGCGCGTGGTAGACGATGGCGCGCAGGTCCTTGGGCAGGCACGAGCCGCCGAACGCGAAGCCCGGGCGCAGGTAGGCGCGCGAGATGTTGAGCTTCGTGTCGGAGGCGAAGATCTCCATCACGGCGTGCGAGTCGACGCCGTAGGCCTGGCAGATCGCGCCCATCTCGTTGGCGAAGCCGATCTTGAGCGCGTGGAACGAGTTGTCGGCGTACTTCGTCATCTCGGCGACGGCGACGGGCACGCGGTGCACCTCGCCCGGGAGGCCCGTCGTAGAGCGACGCCACGGTGTCGCCGTGAGCGGGTCGCCCGTCGCCGACGACCGTCTTCGGCGGGTCGTTGAAGTCGCGCACCGACGTGCCCTCGCGCAGGAACTCCGGGTTGACGGCGACGCCGAAGTCGTCGCCGGCACGCAGGCCCGAGGCGGCCTCGAGGCGCGGGATCAGCGCGCTCTCGCACGTGCCCGGCAGCATGGTTGAGCGGAAGACGACGGTGTAGCGCCGCCCGAGCGTCGCGATCGCGGCGCCGAGCTCGTCGGCGACGCGCTCGAGGTACATGGTCGAGAGCGAGCCGTTGCCGGCCGAGGGCGTGCCCACGCAGATCAGCGCGAGATCGGTGGCGTTCACGGCCTCGGTGGCGTCGGTCGTCGCACGCAGGCGGCCCGAGCCGCACGGCCTCGGCGACGAGATCGCCGATGCGCTCCTCGACGATCGTCGAGCGCCCTGCGCGACCATCGCGACCTTGTCGTGGCTCGATCGACCCCGATGACCTCGTGCCCGCGCTCTGCGAGGCAGGCGGCCGAGACGATCCCGACATAGCCGAGTCCGAAGACAGCGATCCTCATGCTCTATCCCTATTCGATGTATCCGAGGCCGCGCAGGCGTTCCTGCACGTCACCGGCTTCGTTGTCCTCGAAGGCACGCACGCCGGCGGACACCTCGACGTCGTCGGCCGCGTACTCGGGCGGCCGGCGCTCGAGCAGGTCCGGGTCGATCGCCGCGTCGATCAGCCGGCCTTCCATGCTCTCCGGTATCGGCTCGCCGAGCAGATACTGGATGGTCGGCGCGATGTCCTCGATCGACGCGAACAGCCCGCCGGGCGCGGCCGACGGCCCGGACAGCGCGACGATGCCCTCGTGGCGGTGGCTGCCGACGTAGGCGGCGGAGGTGCCGGAGATCTCGACGCGGTCCCAGATCGTCTCGGTGCGGCTCTTGAGATTGCCCTTGCCGAGCCACTCGTAGTCGACGAACTCGACGACGAGGTCCGGCACGCGCTCGATCTGCGGCCCGCTGTGGAGCTCCTCGCGCTTGTGCACGGCGGCGACGATCGGGCGGCCCGTCGCGGGGTCGCGCAGCTCGCGCAGCGCCTTCGCGATCTCGTCGCGCACGGCCTCGTACTCGGCCCCGGGGGCGACGATGCCGGTGCGCTCGCGGCCCTGCACGTTGATCACGATGTTGCCGAACGTGCCGTAGGCGAACGCCTTGGTCCGCTCGAAGTCGACGATGCTGAAGTTCTGCAGCTCGTAGCTGCGCTCGCGCAGCCCGCCGAGGCGCTGCTTGACGCGCGTGCGCAGCTCGAGGGGCAGCTTGCGCCAGAGCGCGAGCGCCCGCGCCGCGGCCATGCGCTGCAGCTGCCCGCCCTTCATCAGCTCGGCGGCGCCGGCGTACTCGAGCAGGCCGCGCTCGGCCAGCCAGGCGTTGAGGTTGACGACGCCGTTGAGCGGTCCGCTGCCGTGGTCGGAGACGAGCATGATGTCGCCGCCGAGGGCGCTCGCGAGCGCGCCGACCGCCTCGTCGAGGATGCCGTAGACCTGCGCGAGCGGGCTGTCGACGCCGCTCCGCACCCACTCGTCCCAGCCCAGGTGGTGCGCGTGGTCGGCCGCCATGAAGACGGCGATCAGGAGCTCGGGATCGAAGCGCTCGGCCAGCCAGAGCGTCAGCTCGACGCGCTGCTCGGCGACACGCCGCACCTGGTCGAGGTCGATGCGGCCGTCGGGCGTGACGGGGAAGGCGTGATCCTGGTGCAGCGCGCCGAAGCGCGCCTCGAGCTCGTCGAGCAGCCCGGCCGGGGTCGCGTAGCCCTCGCGCCGGCCGTACGAGTCCATGCCCGCGAGCGCGAAGCCGTTGACGTCGTCGACCGGCCACGTGAACGGCACGTTGATCACGCCGACGCGCCGGCCGGCGGCGCTGAGGCGCTGCCAGACCGCGGGCTCGCGGCGGTACGAGCCGTTGACCGGGCGCAGGCCGTAGCCGCTCTCGTCGCGCTCGTGGAAGTCCCAGATGCCGTGCCGGCCCGCCCCCACGCCCGTGAACATCGTCGTCCAGGCCTGCGGCGTGAGCGGGTGGGTGGTCGAGCGAAGCACCCCAGATGCACCCTCCCCGAGCAGGCGGTCGAGGTGCGGAACGGCCCCGGCGGCGCGCAGCGGCTCGAGCACGAGGGGTGTCATGGCATCCAGGCCGATGACGGTGAGGGTGGGCGAAGCCACACACTCAAGCTAACGCAGGCGGTCTCCGGCCCTCCCTCCCCAACCGGGTGGGGTCTGGCTGGACGATCGCCGGTACAGGCCACCCTCTACCCCCCCGTAGCATGACCGGAGAGCGCCAGACGAGCACGTGCTCGTGCCCTCGCACGCCGTGCGAGTTCCGCTATTCCGACAGATCCCGAAAGGACTGACGCCGCCGTGACGAGCGAAACGCCACTCCAACAGCTGCTGCGCGCCCTCGTCCGCTTCTGGTGGGTGGCGATCGTTGGACTCGTTCTGGCGGGGCTCGTCTTCGTCTTCGCGACCTACAAGGTCACGCTCGACCTGCCGCCGAAGCTCGAGGCGCCGCGCACAGTCGACCTACACCGCCTCGACGCAGCTGCTGATCACGAGCAAGAGGGATCCGTACCTGTCGGCCGAACAACGTCAACAACAGGTCATCACGTACCCGACGACCGGGCACGACGACCGACCGGACGACGGGCGAGACGACGCCGTCGCAGACCTACGGCTACGACAACTCGGGCGCCGACGGCGACCTCCAGCGCCTCGTCGAGATCGCCAACAGCCTGCCGCCGCGCGTGACCAGCGACCCGGTCATCAACCTGCGCAACAAGGAGCTACCGCCGCATCGACGGCACCGTGACCGCCGTCAACCCCTACGCCTTCTCCGGCGCCGGCGGCTTCCGCGCCGGCCCGCTGCCGTTCATCAAGATCACCGGCACCGCGAAGACGCAGCAGGACGCGATGGACATCACGAACACGACCGCGCTCGCGTTCAAGAAGTGGTTCGAGGCGCGCCAGGTCGCGACCGGGACCGAAGGTCGCCGAACCGCGTGATCGTCGAGCAGGTCAACAGCGCCGACAAGGCCTTCGCACAGGGCGGCGCCAAGCCGCTCCTCGGCGTCGGTGCCGCGCTGCTCGTGCTGCGTCGGCGCCTCCGGCTTCGCGCTCGCGCTCGAGCGCCTGATCCCGCGCCGCCGCCGCGTCCCGCGCGCCGCCGCCGCGACGCCGGCCCGCGGTCAGGGCGAGCACGCGCCGTCACGGCCACCGAGCCCGAGCTTCCCGCGCTCGAGGTGCCGACCATGACGTTCGGCACGCAGATCGAGGAGCCGGCCGGAGGTACGAACGGCTCGACGAACGGGCGAACGGCGGGCAGCGGCGAGAAGCCGAAGCCCGCACCGCGTCCGCGCAAGAGCGACCGCCGAACGGCACGGCGCCCAAGCGCCGCCGCACGACCACGAGCTCGCCGCGCATCGCACCCTCCACCGACGACGCCAGCTAGACCGCACCGGTGAGCGCCTCCACAGGCCACCTGCGACCCGCGTCCGCGGGCGAGGCGCGCCGCCGCGCGGTCGCGCTCGCGCTGCCCGGTGCTCGGCGTGCTCGCGCTGATCGCATCGCTGCCCGTGGGCGGCGCCGCGATCGCGGTGGGCGCCGCGCTCTTCGCCGGCACGTGCGCGCGTCGGGCTGCTGCTCGCGCCGCGCCCGGAGCGGACGCGGTCGCCGCCGTCCCGGCCCCGCTGACGCGGGCGCTCGACCGCGCGGTGGACGTCGTCGAGGCACCCGCCCGCGCGCTCTCGATGGTCGCGTTCGTCGCGATCGTGTGGTTCATCCCGATCCGCGTCTACACGCTGCCCGCACCGGGCCCGGTCAAGCTCGAGCCCTACCGGCTGATGGTCATCCTGCTCGCGATCGCGCTCGCTGCTCGGCGCGCTCTCGGGCGCCCGGCGCATCCGCACCTGCGGCCTCGGCGGCGCGCTGCTCATGCTCTCGGCCTCGGCGGTGATCTCACTCGCGGTCAACTACTCGTCGTTCACCGAGCGCATGCTCGGCACCGAGGCCACGAAGGCCGCGACGTACCTGCTGACGTTCCCGATCGTGTTCGTGCTCGTGGCCTCCGGCGTGCGCTCGCGCGCCGACGTCGAGCGCTGCATCAAGGCGATCGTGGTCGGCGGCGCGCTCGTCGCGCTCGCCGCGATCATCGAGACGCGCACGCAGTACAACGTCTTCAACCACCTGCGCACCGTGTTCCCGTTCCTGCAGGACACGGGCGAGCGCGCGGCCGAGGTGCGCAACGGCGCGATCCGCGCCGAGGCCTCCGCGCAGCACCCGATCGCGCTCGGCGTCGCGCTCTCGCTCGCCGTGCCGCTCTCGCTCGCGATGGCGATGCGGGTGCGCGACAGTGGCGGCGCCGCCTGATCTTCGGCAGCTGCGCCCTGCTGCTCGTGATCGGCATGGTCGCGACGATCTCGCGCACCGCGTTCCTCGCGATCGCGGTGATGATCCTCGTCGGCCTGTTCGTCGAGCGGCGCCTGCTGCTGCGGCTCTGGCCGCTCGGGATCGTCCTGCTGATCGGCGCCCACACCGTGCTCCCGGGCGGCATGGGCCGGCTCTACAACTCGTTCTTCCCGAAGGGCGGGCATCACGAGCGAGCAGTCCGTGCGCGCCGGCGGCGTGGGCTCCGGCCGGCTGGCCGACTTCGATCCGGCCCTGCGAGCTGGTGCAGGCGCAACGCGTTCTTCGGCACCGGCGACCCGCTGCCCCCGCCGCCCGACCTCGCCGAGAGCCCGATCCAGAGCGCCGACTCGACGCCACCGGATCCGATCATCTTCGACGACCAGTACCTGACGTCGCTCGTCGGCCACGGCGTGATCGGCCTCGGCGCGGTGCTCTGGCTCGTCGGCGCGATCGTCTTCCGCCTGCTGCGCGCATCGCGGCGGGCGCGCGGCAGCCTGCCGTTGCTGAGCGCCTGCACCGCGGCCGTCGCCGGCTTCGCGATGGCGATGGTGACGTTCGACGCCTTCGCGTTCGTGCAGTGCTCGATCTTCTTCTTCACGATCGCCGCGCTCGGCCTGCGGCTCGCGCACTTCACCGGGCTCGACAAGAAGCCCGAGCCCGAGCTCGTGAGCTCGGAAGCTCGCTAGCGACGCGCGGGCCGGCTGGTCGATTCCGCGCGGGCTTCGCCAGCCACCCCCGACACGCCTCCGCACCCGCGCAATCGCCCCATTAGGTGCCCTGCATGCGTGACGCCGCGCTGCTCGCGCCAGCGCTGGTGGCCGCGACCCCAGGCGTCGATCGCCTGCTGCCGGCCCTCCCACTCCCCGACGGTCACGTGCTTGCCGGCCTCGAGATCCTTGTAGACCTCGAAGAAGTGCTTGATCTCGGCGAGCAGCTCGGAGCGCACGTCGCCGGCGTCGGAGACGCGCGTCCAGGTCGGGATCGTCGTGCGGCACGCAGAGGATCTTCTCGTCCTGGCCGGCCTCGTCGTGCATCTCGAGCACCGCGATCGGCCGGCAGGGCACGAGGCAGCCGGGGAACGTCGGCGACGTGACGAGCAGCAGCGCGTCGAGCGGATCGCCGTCCTCGCCCAGCGTCTCGAGCAGGAAGCCGTAGTCGCACGGGTACACGACGCTCGCGTACAGGGTGCGGTCGAGCACGAGGCGCTGGAGGCGCGCGTCGTACTCGTACTTGTTGCGGCTGCCCTTCGGGATCTCGACGAAGGCGACAGGCAGGTCGGGAGGGGTGGCTTTCACGCTCCCCACTGTGGCCGACGCCGGCCGGTCGCGCAACCGCTACCCGGATGCCGGGCGGCGGATCATCGTCGAGAGCAGCAGCGCGCACGGGGTCTCGACGCCGTCGCGCACGGCGCGCCACGACCGCCTCGCAGACGCTCAGCGTGCGGCCCGGCGCGCACGACCCGGCCGCGTGCGATCAGGAGCTCGCCGCCGGCCGGCGCCAGCAGGTTGAGCTTGAACTCCACCGTCAGCACCTCGCTGTCCTCCGGCTGCAGCGAGAGCGCGGCGTAGCCCGCGGCGCTGTCGGCGATCGCGGCGACGGCGCCTGCGTGCACGAAGCCGTGCTGCTGGCCGAGCTCGGGCCGCGGCCGGCACGTGATCGTGCACGTGCCCTCGCCCACCTCGGCGAGCTCGGCGCCGAGGTGCGCCATGAGCCCCTGCCGCGCGAAGCTCGCCGCGCACGCGCGCGTACGGCTGCGAGGTGTCGTCCACGGCCGGAGTCTGCGGCATCGCGGCGCTCTGACACAATGCGCAGCCTGAGCCCGGTCATGCGAACGCAGCTGCACCATCGACGCACCGATCGAGCGGGTCTTCGCGTTCCATCTCGACACGCGCAACGCCGCGCGCATCGTCCCGCCGGGCCAGACGGTGCTGTCGGTCGAGGGCACGTTCCCGCTGCGCCTCGGCAGCGAGGCGCGGCTGCGCGTGCGCCAGCTCCCGATCCCGGTCGCGCAGACCTGGCTGATCCGCGTCGTCGAGCTCGTCGAGCCCACGCTGATCGTCGACGAGATGCTGCGCGGGCCGTTTCCGCAGTGGCGCCACGAGCACCGCTTCGCGGAGCTGCCGGGCGGGCGCACCGAGCTGACCGACCACGTCGAGTACGAGCTGCCCGCCGGGAGCGCTCGGGCGCCTCGCGAACGCCGTCGCCGTGCGCCACGTGCTGCGGGCGACGTTCGCGAGCCGTCAGCGGCGCACGCGCGAGCTGCTCGAAGCCGCGTCGTAGGCGCCGGCGGAGACCTACGCGGTGACGCGCAGGTCGACGTGCCGCGTGACGAGGATCGGCGAGCCGTCCTTGCCGCTCTCGCAGTGCTGCGTCGCGAGGATGCGGTGCGTGCCCTTGGCGAAGTCGGGGATGCGCCAGCGCACGGCGAAGCGCCCGTTGCCGTCGAGCAGCGCCCGGCCGAAGACGACGTCGTTCACCGCGAGCACGACGCGCGGCTTGCAGAACTCGATCTGCGCCCAGCCCGTGCCGCGCACCACGATGCGGGTACCGGCCTTGCCCGAGGCGGGCGTCAGCGTCACCTTCTCGCCGGCCGCGGCGGCGGTGCCCGCCGTGATCAGGAACGCGGTCGTGACGGCTGCTGCAAGCTGTCGGCGCATGCACCCATTGTGGTGCAGTTAGGCTGCCCGCATGGGCAAAGCGCGCCGAACCCGCCAGAGCCGCGAGCAGGAGCGCCGGGCCGCACGCATGCGCCGGCTCTGGATCGGGCTCGGCGTCGCCGTCGTGCTCGTGGCCGCCGCGATCGTCGTCCAGCAGGTGACGAAGGACGACGCGAGCGGGCGCCGACCCGAGCAACCTCGTCGGGCTCCCTGAGGTCGACGCCGAGTTCGACGGGCTGCCCGAGGCGAACGGCACGGTCGGCCAGGCGAGCGCCAAGGTGACGATCGTCGAGTACGGCGATCTGCGCTGCCCGATCTGCAAGACGTTCGACAACGACGTCGTGCCGACGATCGTCGAGAACCTCGTGCGCACCGGCAAGGCGAAGCTGCGCTTCCGCACCTGGGCGATCCTCGGGCCCGAACTCGGAGGCCGCGGCGCGGGCCGCCTACGCGGCGCAGCAGCAGAACAAGCTCTGGCGCTACGCCACGCTGACCTATCTCAACCAGGGCGACGAGGCGATCAGCTGGTTCACGCCCGCGTTCGCGCGCTCGGCCGCCGAGGCCGTGGGGCTCGACGTCGAGCGGTTCGACAAGGATCGCGAGAGCGCGGCGGCGAGCGCGTACGTCGCCAAGGTCTCGAGCGACGCGACCGCGGCCGGCTTCCAGGGCACGCCGACGATCCAGGTGGTCGGGCCGGGCGGCACGGAGACGGTCGACGCCACCTACGACGCGATCGCCGCCGGGGTGCAGAAGGTGAGCGTCGCGGGCGGGTGAGCGCGCGCCGCCTGGCCGCACTGCTCGCAGTCCTCGAGCTGGCCATCGCGATCTACCTCGAGTATCAGCGCGCTCGCGGGCACTCCGTCGCGTGCCCGATCGGCGGAGGCGGCTGCGAGACGGTGCAGGAGAGCCGCTACAGCGAGCTCGCCGGCATCCCGCTGCCGATCCTGGGCCTGATCGGCGCGGGAACGGTGCTCGTGACGACGCTGCTGCGCGACCCGCGCGCGCGCACCGTGGCGTTCGTGCTCGCCGTCGCCGGCGGGCTGTTCTCGCTCTACCTCGCCGGGCTGCAGGCCTTCGAGATCGACGCGTACTGCGCGTGGTGCCTCGCGAGCGCCGTGATCTGGATCGCGCTCGCCGTGACGACCGGGGCCGCCTGGCTGCGCGCGGACGACGGGGAATGACGATCCGCAGCGCGCTCGCCGCGCTGCTCGCCCTGCTGATCCTGCCGGCAGCGGCCGCGGCCCACGGCATCGACGGCGTCGTCCACGACGAGCGCGACACGGTGCTCGTGCAGGTGCCCGGCACGCACGCGTCCGTGACGCCCGAGGGCACGCACGTCGCACTGCGGCGAGACGGCGCGAGCGTCGTCGAGGTGCTCGACCTGCAGGGCGCGCCCGCGCTCAAGCTGGACGAGCGCGGCGCCTGGGCGCGCAAGGGCGCGACCATCCTCACCGTGCTGGACGTCGAGACCGGTGCGCCCGATCCCGGCGACGCGCGCTGGCTGGATGCCGGCGGCAGCCTCCTGCGCTTCCACTATCCCGGCACGCACGGCCCGGTCGCGCACGCCTGGAGCGTGCCGCTGCGCGTCGACGGCCGCGCGGGCGCGATCCGCGGCGCGGTGCGGCCCGTCGCGAAGCCGCCGCTCGTCTGGGTCTCGGCCGCGATCGTCGCCGTGGCGATGGGCATCGCGCTCGTCCTGCGCTTCGCCCGCGGCCGCAGGCGCGTCGCGTCCGTCTGCGTGGCCGGGCTCGCGCTGGCGGTCGTCGCAGTCTCGTACGGCGAGAGCCAGGCGACCGGCGCGCGCGCCTGGGGCGAGCTCGTCGCCGCGCTCGTGGGCGCCGCCGGGCTGGCGGCTGCGTGGCGGCTGCGCCGCGACGCGGCGCTCGAGCAGGGCGTCCTCGCAGTGGCGGCGATCCTGCTCGTCCTGCCGCTGATCGGGCGGCTCGCGGTGCTCCGGCACGGCGTGATCGTGACGACGCTCGATCCCGACCTCGTCCGCGCCCTCGTCGTCGGCGGGCTCGGGCTGGCGGCGGGGACGATCGCCGCTGCGGCGCGGGCCTGGTGGCCCGCCGCGCCGGCCTAGCCCCAGACGCCGAACGGCTCGCCGAGCTGCTCGAGCTGCACCTCGACGCCGAGGCCCGGCCCCTCGGGCGCGCGCAGCCGGCCGCCCTCGGCGGGCGGCATCCCGGTCGCGTTGCCGACGGTGACCCAGGCGTTGAAGTCGACCGTGTGGATGCGCAGCTCCTCCGGCGTCGAGAGCGAGAGGTGGGCCATGGCGGCGGTGTCGATGTCGCTGCCGCCGGTGTCCTCGACGGTGACGGGCAGGTCCAGGGCGACGGCGACGTCGCGCAGCAGCGCAGCCGGGCCGACGCCGCCGACGCGCGCGATCTTGATCGTGACGCCGTCGGCGACGCCCTCGCGCTGGGCGGTCACGAGCGCCGCGAGCGAGTCGATGCACTCGTCCAGGACGAGCGGGTGCGGGCACTGCGCGCGCACGCTGCGGCAGTCCTCGTAGGCCATGCACGGCTGCTCGACCGTGATCTGCAGGTCGCGGGTGTCGCGCAGGAACGCGCGCGCCTGCCCCGTCGTCCAGGCGCCGTTCGCGTCGCAGAACAGGACGACATCGGCGGGCACCGCCGCGCGCACCGCATGCACGCGCTCGACGTCCTCGGCCGGGTCGCCGCCGACCTTGACCTGGATGCGGCGATAGCCGGCCGCGACGTAGGCGGCGGCGCTGCGCGCCATGGCCTCGGCAGGGGCCTGCGAGACCGAGCGGTAGAGCTCGACCGAGCTGCCGTGGCGGCCTCCGAGATACGAGCACAGCGGCACGCCCGCAGCCTGAGCGGCGAGGTCGTGGACGGCCATGTCGAGCGCCGACTTGACGGCGGGCTGGCCGAGCATCGCGTGGTCGAGCACCCGTCGCAGGCGCGCCGGCTCGCGCGGATCGAGGCCGAGCAGCAGCGGTGCCAGCTCGGCGACGCCCGCGCGCGTCGCCGCGGCGAACGCCGGCGCATAGAACGCGCCGAGCGGCGCCATCTCACCCGCGCCGGTCAGGCCCTCGTCGGTCATCAGCAGGACGACCGTCGAGTCGGTACCGTCCTCCGAGTGTCCGCGGCAGGTGTACGGGCCGTCGCGGAACGGCTGCAGCTGCCGGTACGCGGCGACGCGGGTGATGCGCATGCCCTCAAGGCTAGATGGTCGCTTCCGCGGTTGCGGGTGCGTCGGTCCCGCACCAGCGCAATCGATCACCTGACCGGGTGCGCAGCGCGTCGCCGTCCTCTCCTAGAGTCGGCCCATGCGCATCACCGCCGTGCGGGCGACGCCCGTCAACATCCCGTTCCACGCGCCCTACCGCTTCTCGCTCGGATCCACGGCGTCGGTCACGAAGACGATCGTCGAGGTCGAGACCGACGAGGGCGTGACGGGCGCCGGCGAGTGCGCCGACGGCGACCGCAGCGCGGACATCGCGCGGCTCGCGGATCGCCTCGTCGGACTCGACCCGCTCGACCTCAACGAGTGCGAGCGGCGCTGCGTCCCCGCGTTCGAGCACTCGCTGTGGGAGAACGTGACGGCGCTCAGGCGCGCGTTCGGCGCGATCGAGATGGCGCTCTGGGATCTCCGCGGACGCGCCGAGGCGAAGCCGCTGCATCTCCTGCTCGGCGGCGCGGTACGACGCGAGATCGCATTCACCGAGTACTTCTCGCTGCGCCACCCCGGGCCGTCGCACTCCGGCGAGTCGACGCCGCTCGCGGTCGCCCGCTACTGCGCGCAGATGATCGAGGAGTACGACTCCCCGACATTCGAGGGCAAGCTCGCGATCGTCGGCCTGAGCGAGGAGCTCGAGATGGTGCGCGAGGTGCGCGCCGCGATCGGCGACCGCCCGCTGCGGCTCGACGCGAACCACGCCTGGACGGTGCCGACGGCCCGCGACGTGCTGCGGCGGCTCGCGCCGTACGACATCCGCTGCATCGAGGAGCCCGTCGGCTCCCACGAGGAGCTCGCGCGCCTGCGGCCGTTCACGGACATCGCGTTCTCCGCGCACGCGCCCGACCTCCGCCGCGCGGTCGCGCTCGGCGTGCCCGACTTCTACGTGCTCAACATCGTCGAGCTCGGCGGCATCCGCCGCACCGTCGAGTTCGTGCGCGCGTGCGAGCTGTTCGGCATCGGCTTCTGGTTCCACTCGGGCGACACGGGGATCGCGAGCGCCGCCTACCTGCAGCTCTCTGCCGCGCTCGAGCCGATCCGCGAGCCGAGCCAGGCGCTCTTCCACTGGTATGGCGACGACGTCATCGCCGAGGGGCCGTTCTGCCCGCTGCGCGGCGTCGTGCAGCTGCCCGAGGGCCCGGGGCTCGGCGTCACGCTCGATCCCGTCGCGCTCGCGCGCTGCCACGCGCGCTTCCTCGCCGAGGGCGCGTTCCCGTCGGGCGATCCCGCCGTGCCGGAGCGCACGCAGGGCTCGTTCGGCGCGCTCAAGCGCTCCTAGGCGGTTGCGGGTGTGTCGTGCCCGCGCGCCGGCCGCGACGCACGCTCTTTCCAGCCACCTCGACACGCCCCCGCACCCGCGCGAACACGCATTAGGCGACCCGCGTCGCGTCGCGCCGGCCGTACACCGGCTGCTTCATGCGCATGTAGATGCGGGTGCGAGAGACGCCCGCGGCGGCGGCGATCTGCGTGATGCTGAGCGCCGGCTCCCCCAGGGTCGCGGTGGAGCGGAGTGCGACCGCCGCGAGGATCGCATCATGGTGCTCCCGCTCGGCGGCCTCGAGCTCGGCGCGCAGGCCGGGCAGGCGGTCTCTCGACGTGGCAATGCGTTCGAGGGCGCGGTGCATGGTCAACATATACCGGGGCGATCTTCAGCGCGTATACCTCTATCGTGCTGTCCGAAATCCGCTCGTCGAGCGCCGGCCGGAATGGCATGCTGCGCGCGTGGAGACGGCCGCCGGGGAGCACTGGTATCGCGCGGTCGAGAGCCGCGATGCGCGCTTCGACGGCTGGATCTACCTCGGCGTCTCGACGACCGGCGTGTACTGCCGCCCGAGCTGCCCGGCGGTCTCACCCAAGCGCATCAACATGCGCTTCTACCGCAGCTCCGCGGCTGCCCAGCGCGCGGGCTTCCGCGCCTGCAAGCGCTGCCGGCCGGACGCCTCGCCCGGGTCGCCCGAATGGAACGCGCGGGCCGACGTCGTGGCGCGCGCAATGCGACTGATCGCCGACGGCGTCGTCGACCGCGACGGCGTCGCCGGGCTCGCCGCGCGGCTCGGCTACAGCGTCCGGCAGCTCAACCGCGTCGTCTCGGACGAGCTCGGCGCGGGCCCGCTCGCGCTCGCACGCGCGCAGCGCGCGCACGCCGCGCGGACGCTGATCGAGACGACCGAGCTCGGGTTCGCCGAGGTCGCGTTCGCGGCAGGGTTCGCGAGCGTCCGGCAGTTCAACGACACGGTTCGCCAGGTCTACGCGCAGACGCCGAGCGAGCTGCGCACGCGCCGCGGGCGGCCCGGGCCCGCCGGGCCGGGCGCGATCGCGCTCCGGCTGCCCTACCGCTCGCCGATCGACGTCGCCGCGCTGTTCGGGTTCTTCGCTCCGCGCTCGGTTGCCGGCGTCGAGGAGACGACGCCCGCGGGCGCCTACCGGCGCACGCTGCGCCTCCCGCACGGCACGGCGATCGCCCAGCTCGCTCCCGGCAACGGGGCCGTCGCGTGCTCGCTGCAGCTCTCCGACCTCCGCGACCTCGCTGCGAGCGTCGCGCGCTGCCGCCGCCTGCTCGACCTCGACGCCGACCCCGTCGCCGTGGGCGCGGCGCTCGCCGGCGATCCCGTGCTCGCGCCGCTGCTCGCCGCCCGCCCGGGGCTGCGCGTGCCGGGCTGCGTCGACGGCGCGGAGATCGCGGTGCGGGCGGTGCTCGGCCAGCAGGTCTCGGTGGCAGCCGCGCGCACGCACGCCGCGCGGCTCGTCGCCCGCCACGGCGAGCCGCTGGCCGAGCCCGTCGGGGCGCTCACGCACGTCTTCCCGTCGGCCGCCGCCGTCGCGGAAGCCGACGACGACGTGCTTGCCATGCCCGGTCGCCGGCGCGACACGCTGCGCGGGGTGTGCGCCGCGCTGCGCGACGGCCGCATCGATCTGGATCCGGGCGCGGAGTGGGAGCGCACGCGGCGCGAGCTGCTGGCGCTGCCCGGCATCGGGCCGTGGACGGCCGAGTACATCGCGATGCGCGCGCTCGGCGATCCGGACGCGTTCCCGGCCGGCGACCTCGGCGTCCTGCACGGCCTGCGCGCGCTCGGCGTGCAGGCCGACGCGCGCGAGGCCGAGCGCCGGTCACAGGCCTGGCGGCCGTTCCGGGCGTACACCGTCCTGCACCTGTGGCAGTCGCTCGAGACCGCGGCCGCGGAATGACGACGGCGTACACGACGATGCCGAGTCCCGTCGGCGAGCTGCTCCTGACCGGCACCGGGGACTGCCTCACGGGTGTCTCCATGCCGGGACACCGCCACCCCGGCGGGCGCCGAGGCCACCCCGAGCTCGGTCCCGGCGCAGGCCCGGCCGGCGCCACGCCAGGTGCCCGGCGGGACGATGCCCCGTTCGCCGACGCCCGGCGACAGCTCGAGGAGTACTTCGCCGGCGCGCGCACGGCCTTCGACCTGCCGCTGGCGGCACCGGGAACGCCGTTCCAGGAGCTCGTCTGGGACGAGCTCCGGCGCGTCGGCTACGGCGAGACGATCTCCTACGGTGAGCTCGCTGCGCGCATCGAGCGACCGGGCAGCGCGCGCGCCGTGGGCGCCGCGAACGGCGCGAACCCGATCTCGATCATCATCCCGTGCCATCGCGTGATCGGCTCGGCGGGGAGCCTCACCGGCTACGGCGGCGGGCTCGAGGCCAAGCGCCGGCTGCTCGCGCTGGAGCGCGCGCCGGCCTGATTCGCTGGCACCATGCGCACGGTGCGAGCCGTGATGTCGATCCAGTCGTCCGTCGTCTACGGGCACGTCGGGTCGACGGCCGCGACGCTGCCACTGCAGCGCCTCGGCTTCGACGTCTGGGCGCTGCCGACGGTCGTCTACTCGAGCCATGCCGGCTATCCGGGCGTGCGCGGCCGCCGCACGCCGATCTCGACGCTGCGCGAGCTGCTCGCGGGGCTCGAGGCGCTCGGCCGGCTCGATCGCTGCGAGGCCGTCCTGAGCGGCTATCTCGGACGACCAGAGGCCTGGCGCTTCGTGCTCGAGGCGCTCGAGGCCGTCCGCGCTCAGCGGCCGGACGCCTGGTACATCTGCGATCCCGTGCTCGGCGACGAGGGCGAGCTGTACGTGCCGCCCGAGCTCGTGCGCACGTTCCGCGAGCACGCGGTGCCGCGTGCCGACCTGCTCGTGCCGAACCGCTTCGAGCTCGAGTGGCTCGTCGAGCGGCCGGTCGCGAGCATCGCCGATGCGGTGGCCGCAGCGCGCGAGCTGCGCACGGCGGGCGCGCGCGAGGTCGTCGTCAAGGGGCTCGTGCTCGCGCATGCGGGCCGCCCGACGCAGCACGTCATCGGCGTCGATGCCGACGGAGCCTGGGTCGCGCGGGCGCCGCACATCGCGCAGTTCTGGGGTGGCGCAGGTGACGTTTTCACCGGCCTCATCGCCGGCCTCCGGCTCGGCGGCACGCCGCTCGGCGAGGCCGTGGCGCGTGCGACGGCGCTGATGCAGGCGCTGATCGCGCGTACGCACGAGCTCGGCGCGCCGGAGCTGCGGCTCGTCGAGATCGACTGGGCGTCCGACCCGGCCGGCGCCCTGGCCGAGCGCGTGGGCTGAGCGGCCGTCGTCAGCCGGCGAGCAGGCCGGCGGCGACCGCAGGCGTGACGTTGCCACCCGAGAGCACGAGCACGGTGCCCGGCAACGGCTCGACGAGCCCTGCGAGCAGAGCGGCGACGGGCGCCGCCGACGCGGGCTCGACGGCGAGCTTGGCGCGCGCGTAGAGGAACCGGAACGCCGCCGCGATCTGCTCCTCGCCGACCACGACCGCCTCGTCCAGCAGCTCGCGGAGCACCGCCAGCGGCCCGGGCCCGACGCTCGGCGGCGCGAGCGCATCGGCGATCGTCGTGCCGGCGGGGCGAGGCACGGGCGAGCCGGCCGCGATCGATGCCGCGACGGTCGCGATGCTCGCCGGCTCGACGGCGATGATGCGCGCGTCCGGGCAGACGGCCTTGACGGCGATCGCGACGCCCGCGATCAGACCGCCGCCGCCGACCGGCACGACGACCTGCGTGATCTCGTCGACCTGCTCGCAGAGCTCGAGGCCGAGCGTCCCCTGCCCCGCGATCACGGCCGGGTCGTTGAACGGGTGCACGACCACGCGACCGGTCGCCGCGCTCTCGGCATCCATCCGCGCGAAGGCCTCCGCCGCATCGGCCGACTCGAGGTCGGCGGTGCCGCCATAGGCACGCGTCGCGTCGACCTTCGCCTGGCTCGCGTAGCTCGGCATCATCACGAGCGCGTGCGTGCCGAGCTCGCGGCCGGCCAGCGCGACCGCCGCCGCGTGATTGCCGGCCGAGCACGTCACGACGCCGCGCGAGCGCTCCTCGGCCGTGAGCTCCGCAATGCGCGAGAACGCCCCCCGCACCTTGAACGCCCCCGTCCGCTGCAGCAGCTCGGCCTTGAGCCAGACGCCCTCGCCGAGCGACGCGCAGCTGTACACCGGCGTCCTCCGCACGTGCCCCTCGACGACGCGCGCCGCGCGCCGCACGTCGTCGATCGTCACGGGGAGCTCGGCCATGCCCCGATCATCGCAGCGCCGGGGCGGCCGAGTGGCACTCGCGGCGCGGCCTCTCCGGGCGCGCTCGCGCGCAGGGTCGCGACCGGCCGCTGCGACCCGCATGGGCTGGCGCGATCCCGCTCGTTCAGGCGGCTCGCGACGTGCGCAGAGGCAATTGACACTCGCAGCGAGTGCCAATTGGCTCATCGCCGGCACCGGCCACCCCCGCCCTTCCCGTAGCGAGGGGACTGCCGCGCCCCTCGATCGGGGGATGTGGCACGAGGGCGATTTCGTCGTTCCTACGCACATGGGCGCGTCGCCGCGCACCTTCGGGAGAGGCCCAACGATCCGGGGGAGGCCCCCAGTTGCTCCATGACATCTCGGTACGGCTCTACCTGCTGACGCAGCGTGATCGCGGTCAGACGATGGCTGAGTATGCAGTCGTGCTCGCCGTCATCGCGATCGGCATCTTCGTCGCCCTCGGCACCCTCCGCGGTGCCATCGGCGGTGCGCTCGGCAAGGTCACCGCAGACATCTAGGCGCCTGGACGCCCGCCGTGGCAGGCACGCGGCGGCGGGACGTCCAGCGTCGGGTTGCGGTCGAAGAACCCCACGGGATCGAGCCTGAAGCCGGCACGGGCGACCGGCATCACGGGCCAGTCCTCGGGTCGCACGAAGTGCGTGGTGCCGACGGTGTACCAGAGGACGACGTCGTTGTCCTCGAGCGGGCGATCCGCCTCGCTCCACTGCGGTAGGCCGACGGTCTCGCGCTGCGCGTAGGGGTAGCGGCCCGACGGGAAGCGCTCGTCCTCGTCGTGCTGCGTGACCCACAGCGTGTGCCGAGCGAAGCCCGCACGCTGCGAGATGCGGGCATCGGGCTGCGCGAGCAGCGTCGAGACGCCGTGCAGCGGCGTCAGGCGATAGCCGGTCTCGCCGCCGAGCCCGTTGCGAGCCTCGCTGCTGACGACGTGCCACACACGGGCGGCGCGCTCATCGCTGTCGCGGCGCGCCTCCGACTCGCGCGCGAGCGGCGTGACGCGCGCACGGAACGCGTTGCCGAGCGGATTCTCCGGCCCGGTGGGGACGCTCTCCGCCTCCACCTCGCGCACGCTGTTGGCGACGCCGTCGACGTCGAGGTCGAGGCGGAAGCAGAAGAAGTGCTGGTGGTTCGGGGCCGCGAGCCCGCGGTCGACGAGCGAGCTGCCGGCGGGCTGCTCGCCCGGGGCGAGCGCCATCGTCGAGACGATGCCGTGGAGCTGCACCTCGCACTCGATCGAGCCGTCGAGGTGGAGCTGCCAGCGGAACGCGTAGTCGTAGTTGCCCACCGTGACCATCGAGTTGACGACGAAGCGGCGCGCGCGGCGCACCTCGACGTGCCCGGCGAGCTCGTCGCTGTGCTTCCAGAGCAGTCCGGCGTCCTCCTCGTGCAGGCAGATCGCGTTGGCCACGACCCGCGGCCGGCCCGCGCGATCGACGAGATGGGCATCCAGGTAGCGGATCTCGCCGACGCAGTCGCAGCCCAGCGCGAGCGAGTTCGTACATGCGCCGAGGCCGTACTCGCCGGCGTCGAAGTAGGTGCGCCAGGCGTGCATCGGGTGGGGCTCGCCGTACGGGACGATCATCTCGGCGCACGACGCGCGGTGCAGCACGGGGCGGCCGTCGAAGCGCACGTCGTGCAGCACGAGCCCCTCCTGCGGGTCGAGCGCGGCACGCAGCGACCAGCGGTGCCAGCGGATCTCGTTGCCCTCGACCGCGAAGCTGACGCCCTCGGGCTGCGTGATGCTGAACGGCCGCAGGTCGTCCCGCGCGGGCACCGTCCCGGCGGCATAGGCGCCGTCGGCGTCGCGCGGGATCGGCTTGACGTCGAGCTCCTCGAGCTCGAGCACGCGGCACTCGTCGACGTCCACGTAGGCGATCAGGCTCTCGATCGGGTGCGCGTAGCCATTGCCGCCGGCCGCCGGCAGCAGGTACGCGACGGCGCGCGCGACACGCCTGCCCTGCTCGACCGGGAGGCCGAAGCCGCCCGAGGCGAGCACGTCGATCTGCACGAGCGAGACGTCCTCCACCCCGCGCCGCCGCAGCGCTTGCTGCCAGCCGGCGTCCTCGCGCACCGCCTCGGCCGCCGCCTCGTAGTCCTCGGGCGTGATCGGCGAGCGCACGCCCGGAAGCGCGTGCTCCGAGACGACCCCGTCCGCGGCGAGGTCGCACACGAGCTCGCGCACGCAGCGCTCGGGGTCGAGGACGACCGCGAGCGCCTGGCGCGGGGGCCGCACCCCGCCCTCGCGCCACGCCAGGTAGAGCGCCTTGGGCGGCTCGGCGAGCGCGAGCGAGATGAAGCGCGCACCGGCGACCCGCTCCCGCACGAGCGCCGCGGCGCGCTCGATCTCGGCCGGGCCGAGCGGCTCCAGCGGGTGCGTCGTGAATTCCCGGATCGCCATGCGGCGACGATAGCGCGCCGTCGTCTAGACGGGCTGTCCGGCGCGCAGCTCCGGGTGGTGGCGGATGAGCCGTTCGTCGAGGTCGTCGAGCTCCCGCGCGCGCACGACCGAGGGGCGCTCGCCGACCCGCCGGTAGTGCTCGCGCACGCGCTCGCCGCCCAGCTGGAAGGGGGCGGAGAGGTAGTTCTCCCAGCCCACGAGCATATAGAGATAGGCGTCGGCGACCGAGAAGCGCTCGCCGAGGCACCACGGGCCCTTCGCCAGCTCGCGCTCGAGGTAGGCGCCGTGCGCGTCCATCGCCGCGCGTCCCTGGGCGCGGATCGCCGCGTGCGCGGCCTCCTCGGGATCGGTCACGGGCGACTTCATGACCGGCCACCAGGCCGGATGCAGCGTGTTCGAGAGCCAGACGATCCAGCGGTAGAGATCGCCGCGACCCGGGTCGCCGACGGCCGGGCCGAGCTCGCTCTGCGGAAAGCGGTCGGCGAGCCAGAGCAGCACCGCGCCGGTCTCGTAGACCCGCACGCCGCCCTCGCGCAGGGCCGGCACGCGCTTCAGCGGATTGACCTCGCCGAAGCTCGCGGGCTCGTCGCGGCGGCGCGGGTGGACGTTGACCGGCTCGTACTCGGCGCCGGCTTCCTCGAGCGCGATGCGCGCGGCGAACGACGCGCTGCCGGTGATCTGGAAGAACTCGATCATCTGGTGCCGTGCCTCCAAGGCCGTGGTTGCCGCGCAACCTAGCGGGCCCCGTCGGCACCCTCCCCCGGGCGCGCGCGCATCAGACCCGCAGCAGCTCCGTCAGCAGGTCGCCGAGCGCGCCCAGCGCGCCCTCGAAGTCGTGTTCCGGGACCGCCCCGTAGCCGAGGACGATCCCATCGCGTGGGGCCCGCCCGTCGCCGTAGTGGGGGTCGAGCGGATGCAGGCCGAGCGAGCGCCGCGCCGCCTCGGCGATCAGCTCGCCGCTGCTCGGGCCGGCGGCCGGCAGCTCGAGCAGCACGCCGAGGCCGGCCGAGATGCCCACCGGGGTGAGCATCGGGGCGCGCTCGGCGAGCAGGGCGACGAGGCGGTCGCGCCGTGCGCGGTAGCGGGCGCGCATCCGCCGCACGTGGCGCTCGTAGGCGCCTGAGCGCAGGAGCTCGCAGAGCGCGACCTGCTCGAGCGCCGAGACGTGCACGTCCTCGCCCGAGCGCAGCGCGACGATCCGCTCGAGCAGCTGCGGCGGGACTACCAGCCAGCCGAGCCGCAGCCCCGGGGCGAGCGTCTTCGACGCCGTGCCGCCGTAGGCGACCCGGCCGGGTGCCAGCGCCTGCAGCGCCCCGACCGGCTGGCGGTCGTAGCGCAGCTCGCCGTCGTAGTCGTCCTCGACGATCACGCCGCCGCTCGCGTTCGCCCACTCGATCGCCGCGGCGCGGCGGTCGCGCTGGAGGACGACGCCCGTCGGGAACTGGTGGGCGGGCGACAGCACGGCGGCCGCCGCCGAGCCGGCGGCGAGCAGGTCGGTGCGCGCGCCGCGCTCGTCGACCGGCAGGAGCTCCAACGCGACCCCGGCGGCGGCCGCGGTCGCCCGGATCTGCGGCGCGCAGGGATCCTCGATCGCGACCACGCGGGCACCACCGGCGGCCAGCGCACGCGCGATCAGCGACATGCCGTGGCGGAAGCCGGCGCACACGATCACGAGCTCGGGGTCGGCCTGCACCCCCCGCGCGCGTGCGAGATACGAGGCGAGCTGCTCGCGCAGATCGCCTCGGCCGCGCGGATCGCCGTAGCCGAGGCTCGAAGCCGCGAGGCCGCGCAGCCCCTGGCGCAGCGCGCTCGTCCAGGCCGACTGCGGGAACGAGGTGAGGTCGGGCATGCCCGGGCTGAAGTTGAAGCGCAGGTCTCGGTCGGGCTCCGCGGGCGCGCGGGCCGGGCCGATCACCGCCGGCGAGAGCTCCGCGACCCAGGTGCCTGAGCCGTGGCGGGCCTCGAGATAGCCCTCCGCGACGAGCTGGGCGAAGGCCTCGACGACGGTGCCGCGCGCCAGGCCGAGATCGCCCGCGAGCGCGCGCGTCGACGGCAGCCGCGTCCCCGCGGTCAGGCGCCCCTCGCGGATCGCCGCGCGCAGCGCGTCCTCGAGCGCGGCGTGGCGGTTGCCCGCCGCCGCGAGCGCGAGGTGGAGATCCGGACCAGAAGTGGTCCAATCACGTGGCATATACATGGCTCTTACGCATGGATCACTTGAGCCTTACGGTACCTCCATGAGCACTCCCAGGATCAGCCTCCCCACCGCGGCGCGCGACGTCTACCGCGCCATCGGCGCGCTCGACGCGAGCGTCGCCCGCGAGCCGCGCCCGCGCGAGCTCGTGTGCATCCGAGCCTCCGGCGCCGACCTGCGCTGCGTCGGCCCGCAGACAGCCGCCGAGGACGACCGGCGCATCGTCGCGCTCGCGGCGTGGCACGAGAGCCCGCCCATCGACGAGCGCGAGCGCGCCGTGCTCGCGCTCACGGAGGCGATGGCGCGACTCTGCTTCCAGGGCGTGCCGGATGACGTGGCCGCCGCGCTGCAGCCGGCGGTGGCGGCATGAGCGCCGCCGACCTCAGCTGGTACGGACCGGGCTTCCCCGAGCTGCGCGACGGCCCGCCGTATGTGATGGACGACATGATCGCGGCCCAGACGGGCCTCGCCGAGCCGATCGCGGGGGCACCCGGCGCGGAGGCGATCGCGGCTGCGATCGTGTCCGCCGCGCGCGCCGGCGAGCCCGTCGTCGTGACCGGCTGCGGCACCTCCGAGCACGGCGCGCTGGCCGTGACCGCGCTGCTCGACGAAGCCCTGCGGACTGCGGGGGTCGCCGCGCGCCCGGAGACGCGGCAGTCGCTCGACGCGGCGATCGATCCACGGCCGGGCGGGATCTGCCTCGCGATCTCGCACGACGGCTCCACCCGCGCCACGATCCACGCCCACGAGGCGGCGCGCGCCGCCGGCGCCGTGACGGCGACGATCGGCATCCGCGACGACTCGCCGCTCGCGCGGCTCTCGGATCACGTCATGGTCACGCCGGTGCGCGACGGCTCGTTCTGCCACACCGTGGCGTACTCGAGCGCGATCCTGGCGGGGGCCGCAATCGCTCGCCAGATCACGGGCGGCCGGGCCGCCGACCTCGGCGCGCCGATCGCCGGCACGCTCGCGCTGAGGCCGCGGATCGCGCAGCTCGCCGCGCACATCCAGGGCGCGTCGCGGATCCTCGCGGCGGGGGTCGGCGCCGATCACATCACCGCGCGCGAGCTCCACCTCAAGATCGAGGAGGGCGCGCGCATCCCGACCACGGCGCTGCATCTCGAGACGCTCCTGCACGGGCACCTGGCCGGCTGCGACGGCGCTGCGACGGGGCTCGTCCTGCTCGCCGCCGACCCGCATCCCGGCGCGCTCCGCGACGTCCGGCTGAAGGGCGCGGCGGAGGCCACGGCGATCATCGGCATCCCGACGGTCGCGATCGGCGGCGAGAGCGCCCTCGCCGGCCTGCCGGCGAGCGTCGAGCAGCTCGTCGTGCCGATCGGCGAGCGCGAGCCGCTCGCCGGCGCGCTGCTCGCGGGCGCGCTGACCCTCCAGCTGCTCACGCTCGAGCTCGCACACCTCGTCGGCAGCAACCCCGACCTCATCCGGCGCGAGCAGCAGCCCTATCGCGAGGCCGCGGCCGCGGCCGGCAACCGGGGCGAGTGGTAGCGGAGGTCACTCCCCGAGCGGAGGACGGATCTGCCGCGGCGCATCGAACGCCACGAACCGGTGCTGCATGAAGTGCGCCGCGGCAGTCATCTCGACGAGCACCGGGCGCAGGCTCGCGCGATCGAGCGACACCGTGTACCAGGCGGGCGTCGCGGGCTCGGTAGAGCGAGAGCCGCACGACGGCCCGTCCGTCGATGCGCCCAGGCGACAGGAGCATCACGTCGTAGACCTCGCTTCCCCAGGGCATCGCGGGCATCGGAAGCGGCGGATTCTGGAGCCCCCGCTTCCAGCCGCCGCCGACGACGAGATCCCAGCGGGCTGAGCCGATCACCACGCCCGCGTGGCCGTCCGAGGTGCGGTAGCTGAACCGGTCGGGTGCCTCGCTGCGCCACACGCTCGTGCTCGCAGCACGCCGCCCGGTCGACAGGCGCTCGCGGTAGACGACGCTCTGCAGCGCCGCGAACGCGCGCCCGGCACGCCGCAGCAGCGGCGCAGCCGAGACCGGCCAGCGGGCGGGCAGGGCGAACGTGACCGTGGCGGCGGCGTGGCCGGCGCCCTGCAGCGCGATCGCGACGCGCCGCGGCGTGGTGGCGGCCCGCGTCGCGGAGGCGTAGCAGCCGGCGCCGCAGGGCCGGGCGGCGGGCAGCGCCCGCCCGTCCACGACGAACTCCAGCGGCAGCCCGCGCCGGCCGCTGCCGTCGGGCGAGACGACCGTCGCCGTGAGCCGCACGGTCGCCCCGGAGCGGCGCGCCGCGAGCGCGACGGCGAGCGCGCCGTGCCCGCGCGCCAGCACGAGCGCCCCGCGCGGGGGCGGCGGCGGCGTTCCGGCACGCACCTTCGCGGGCGCCACCACCGGCACCCCGATCGCGCCCGGGGAGCCGCGCCCGGCGACCATCCAGGCCGCAGCGACGGCGAGCGCGAGCAGCACGGCCGCGAGCGCCGCCACGGAGCGGCCGCGCTGAGCGCCGGCGGGCGCAGGGTCGCTGCGGCGGTCGTCCACGTCTTCCCTACGCCGCGGGCCCGGCCGCGGATCGCCCGGCCGCGCCGCGAGTGTCACTTCGCGCCGGCGGCCGGCCGCGAGCGCGGGCGGCTGCCTGCGCCGGATCGGCCGCTCCGGTCGCCTGCGGCCAAATGACACTCGCAGCGAGTGCCAATTGACCCGACGACGGCGAAGCCGACGTGCCGCACGAACGAAAACCGCTGTACCAATGCGCACACGCTGCCGATGTACCCCACGATGACTGCCGGTGATCACTCGGCTCCGGGCGCCGGATCGGACGGGCTCTCGCACGCCCTGCCCCTGCCTGCGGCCGGGGATCTCCGCGGACTGCTCGAGCGGCTGCCGCTGATCGTCTACGTCGACGCGCCCGACCCGCACTCGCCGAACCTCTACATCAGCCCGCAGACGACCGCCCTGCTGGGCTACACGCCGGAGGAGTGGACGGCGAGCCCGGGCTTCTTCGAGAGCATCCTGCACCCCGACGACCGCGAGCGCGTGGTCGCCGAGACGACCGCGATGCTCGCGCAGGGCGACCGGCTGGAGACGGAGTTCCGGGTGCTCCGGCGCGACGGCAGCGTCGCCTGGCTGCACGACGAGGCGGTGCTCGTCCGCGATGCCTCGGGCGCGCCCGTGCGGATGGAGGGCTACCTGCTCGACATCAGCGAGCAGAAGGAGCGCGAGTCGGCGCTGCGCGCGAGCGATGCGATCGTCCACTCGTCGTTCGACGCGATCGTCAGCCGCACGACCGACGGCATCGTGACGAGCTGGAACGCCGCCGCCGAGCGCATCTTCGGCTTCAGCGAGCAGGAGATGCTCGGCCGCTCGGTCGCTGCGCTGACGCCGCCCGAGCACCGCGAGTACCTCGACGAGGTCAATGCGAAGCTCGGCAACGGGCAGGCCGTCGGGCCGTTCGAGGCCGAGCGGATGCGCAAGGACGGCACGCGCATCACGGTCGAGGCGACCGATCTCCCCGCTCTTCGGGCCGTCGGGGGAGATCGTCGGCGTGTCGGCGATCTCGCGCGACATCAGCGAGCGCACCCGCTCGCAGGCTCTCGTCGCCGGCCAGGCCGCGCTGCTCGAGTTCATCGCCACGGGCGCCGCGCTGCCGAGCGTGCTCGATCGGCTCACGCGCTTCGTCGAGGATCACGCCGAGGGCGTGCTCGCCTCGATCCTGCTGCTCGACCGCGACGGCCGGCACCTCCGCCACGGGGCGGCTCCGAGCCTGCCGGCAGCACTACTGCGAGGCGATCGACGGCGTGGAGATCGGCCCGCGGGTCGGCTCCTGCGGCACGGCCGCCTTCCTGCGCGAGCGCGTCTGGGTCGCGGACATCGCGAACGACCCGCTGTGGGCGGACTTCCGCGACCTCGCGCTCGACTCGGGCCTGCGCGCGTGCTGGTCGACGCCCATCTTCGCGACCGACAGCACGCTGCTCGGGACGTTCGCGCTGTATCACCGCGAGCCGCGGCCGGCGGGCGCCGCGGCCGGCGAGATCGAGCTCGTCGAGGTGGCGACGCACGTCGCGGGCATCGCGATCGAGCGCGCACGCGCGGCGGAGGCGGCGCGCGAGAGCGAGGAGCGCTACCGCGACCTCTTCGAGAACGCCAGCGAGCCGATCGCGTACCGTGACGATGGACGAGCGCATCCTCGAGGTCAACGGCGCCTTCGAGCGCGTGCTCGGCTACAGCCGCGCAGGAGCTGATCGGCACGTACCTGAGCGACTACGTGACGCCCGAAGGGACGGAGATCGTCCCGGCGCGAGACCGAGCGCAAGCTGTCCGGCGACGTCGCCGGCACGACGTTCGAGCAGGAGTTCATCGCCAAGGGCGGGCACTCGGTGATCCTCGAGGTCTCGAGCCGCGTGATCGAGGAGGACGGGCGGCCGATCGGCGTGCAGGGCATCTGCCGCGACGTCACCGCCCGCAAGGCGGCCGAGGTCGAGCTGCGCCGGCTCTCGCGCCTGAACCGCCACCAGGCGCTGCACGACGACCTCACCGGGCTGCCCAACCGCTCGTGCTTCGGCCAGCAGGTCGAGCACGCGATCGGGGTCGCGCGCATGGACGAGTCGCAGATCGCGGTGCTGCTGATGGACCTCGACCGCTTCAAGGAGATCAACGACACGCTCGGCCATCGCTACGGCGACCTGCTGCTCGTCGAGCTCGCACGCCGGCTGCAGTCGGTGCTGCGCCGCAGCGACACCGTGGCACGCCTCGGCGGCGACGAGTTCGGCATCCTCGTGCGCCAGCTCGGCGACGCCCCGGGCGATCTCGACCGAGGCGCTCGAGCGCATCCTCGCGGCGCTCGAGCAGCCGTTCATCGTGGACGGGCTGCCGCTGCACGTCGAGGCCAGCGTCGGCATCGCCCGCTATCCCGGCGCACGGCGACGACGTCGACCTCCTGCTCAAGCGCGCCGACGTCGCCATGTACGTCGCCAAGGAAGCGGGCATGACGCACGCCGTCTACGCGGCCGAGCTCGACCATCACGACACCGCGAGCCTGACGCTGCTCTCGGAGCTGCCGCGCGCGATCCGCGAGCGCGAGCTCGTGCTCCAGTACCAGCCCAAGCTCGACATCCGCACCGGCGAGCTCGCCGGCGTCGAGGCGCTCACGAGCTGGCTGCACCCGCGCGCGGGCCCATCCCCCCGGGCGCGTTCGTGCCGGCCGCCGAGAAGACGGGCCTGATCCAGCCGTTCACCCGCTACGTGCTCGACGAGGCGCTCGGCGCAGGTCGTGCGCTGGCGCGCCGACGGGCTCGACCTCAACGTCGCCGTCAACCTCTCGATGCGCAACCTGCACGACGCGACGCTGCCCGACCAGGTCGCCGAGCTGCTCGCCAAGTGGAGCCTGCCGGGCACGTGCCTGACGGTCGAGATCACCGAGAGCGCGATCGTCTCGGATCCCGCGAAGACGGCCGCGATCGTCGCCCGCCTGCGCGACGCTCGGGATCGCGATCGCGGTCGACGACTTCGGCACCGGCTACACCTCGCTGGCGCTACCTCGCGCGGCTCGCGATCACGCAGCTCAAGATCGACGGCTCGTTCGTGCTCGACATGCACCGCGACGCCGACGACGCGGCGATCGTCCGCTCGATCATCACGCTCGGCCACGACCTCGGCCTCGAGGTCGTCGCCGAGGGCGTCGAGACGCAGGTCGACGTGCGACCAGCTCGCGGCGCTCGGCTGCGACGCGATCCAGGGCTACTGGCTGAGCCACCCGCTGCCGGCCGACGAGCTGCGCGAGTGGGTCATGCAGACGCGCGCCCCGGGCAGCCAGGCCGCGGCCTAGCGAGCCGCGCCGGCAGGTCTCGGAGCCCCGGAGCGCGGGCACTCCGGCCCACTGGCGGGCGACTACCCGGCCCCGTGCTGGGCGGTGGCACGCTCGCAGCTGGCTGCTCGTCCTCGATCATCGTCCGTTGCCGTGATCGGGTGCGCGACCGTGCTCCGCAAGGTGTTCTCGCGCACTTCCGGGGGCCGCCTCGCAGGACGCGGCCCTCGTGCTACTCGCCCGCTGCGCGCGCCTGCTCGATCGCCTGGGCGAGCACCTCGCGGGGCTGCGCGCCGACGACCAGCACGCGCCAGTCGACCACGAAGGCCGGCACGCCCGTCGCGCCGGCCGCCTGCGCCCGCGCGGTGGACGCGTCGACCACCGGCGCCCAGGCCCGGTCGTCGAGCGCGCGGGAGATGCCCGCCTCGGACATGCCGACGCTCGCGTGCGATCGCCTCGAGTGCGCTGCGCGGCGAGAGATCGACGCCCTCCGCCCAGTAGGCGTCCATGGCGCGATCGTGGAATGCGCGGTGAAGGCCCTCCTCGCGCGCGCCCTCTCCCAGCTCGAGCGCGAGCCGCGTGCTCGAGACGACGTCGGGCGGCGGCGCATAGACGAGGTCCTCCTCCGCGAACATCGCCCGGATGCGATCGCGCGAGCTCTGCCCGTAGCGCGCGTCGAGCTCGGCGCGCGGAATCCCCTCGGGCGGGTACTCGGGATGGAGGTCGAACGACAACCAGGTCACGCGAGCACCGAACCGGCGCTCGAGCCACACCGCCCGGGGCTCGGCGATGCGGCAGAACGGTCAGATGAAGTCCGACCAGATCGCGATCTCGGGGCCCTCTGGGGTCGGATCCATCCCCGGACACTAGCTGCTGCCGCTAGCGTCCCGCAGATGGCCGGCCTCCTCGTCCACGGCGACGTCCTGCTGCGCTCCGCCGACGCGCCGCCGCTGGCCGGCGGCGCCGTGCTGATCCGCGACGGCGCCATCGTCGCGACCGGCCCGCGCGACGAGCTGCGGCGCGCCGATCCCGGCGCCGAGGAGCTCGGTGGCGACGGCAAGCTCGTGCTGCCGGGTCTGATCAACGCGCACCACCACGGCATGGCATCTCGACCGTCCAGCTCGGCTTCCCCGACCCCGGCCCGGCCGAGCCCGGGCCTGCGCGACACGCCGTTCGAGTCGTGGATGGCGTCGATGCTCGCGCTCGACGCGGTCGACCCGTACCTCGGCACGCTCGCGAAGGACGTCCTCCTGCTCGAGTCCGGCGTGACGTCGCACCTGCACATGCACTTCCCGTCGGGCATCGGCAGCGGCCCGCCCGAGGCGGCCTACACCCACGAGCTCGAGGAGACGCTGCGCGCTCATCGCGCCTCCGGCCAGCGCGTGACGCTCGCGCCGCACTGGCGCGACCGCTCGCGGCTCGCCTACGACGGCGACGAGGGCTTCATCGCCGCGCTCCCGGCCGGCCTGCGCGAGCGTGCGCGCGGCATCGCCGCCGCGGCCATGCCCAACGAGGCCTACATCGAGACGATCGGCGCGTCTCGTACGGAGCCTCGGCGACGATCCCCTGCTGAGCGCCCAGTTCGCGATCATGGCACCCCAGTGGGCGAGCGACGAGCTCGCGGGCGCGGTCGGCTCGGCCGCCGCCGAGCTCGGCGCCGGCATCCACCTGCACGCGCTCGAGAGCCGGCTGCAGCGCGCCTGGGGCGACGGCTTCAGCGACGGCCGCGAGCTCGAGCGGCTCGTCGCGGCTCGGCGTGCTCGGGCGAGCGCAGCGCGCTCGCGCACGGCGTCTGGCTGCGCGAGCCGGACATCGACGACGCTCGCCCGCTGCGGCGCGACCGTCGTGCACAACGCCTCGTCGAACCTTCGCCTCGCGGCCGGCATCGCGCCCCTGCGCAGCCTCGTCGCGGCGGGGGTCGGCGTCGCGCTCGGGCTCGACGACATGGGCATCGCCGACGACGACGACATGCTCGCGGAGGTGCGCGTCGCGCACGCCCTGCAGCGCGTGCGCGGCGAGGAGGCCCATCCGCGGCTGACCGCGGCGCAGCTCTACGGCCTGATGTGGGACGGCGGCGCGCAGGTCGTCGGCGCCGCGGCGGCGATCGGCCGGCTCGAGCCCGGCCGCCGCGCCGACGTGATCGTGGTCGACCTCGCGGCGCTGCGGGCGCCGTACGCCGATCCCGGCGCCGACGTCTGGGAGCTCCTGCTCGCGCGCGGCAAGGCGCTGCACGTCGAGAGCGCCGTCGTGGACGGCCGCGTGCTGATGCGCGAGCGCACGCTCCAGCACCTCGACCGCGCTGCGCTGATGGGCGAGGTCGCGGAGGCGGCCGCCGCCGCGGTGGCACGGCGGAGATCCGGCCGGCGATACCGCGATCGCGGAGCTCGGCCGCCACATCGCGGCCCACTACCAGGCGCCCGTCTGGCACGGCGGCTGACCGTCCGAACGCCGCCTCACGCGCGCGCGCCACCCGCGCAGAGTAGATCCACCCTTCAAACTCGCGCGTGAAATGCGTTAGCCTCGCGCCGTGGATTTCACCGACTGGATGATCGCGCTGCATCTGCTCTCCGCCTTCGCGGTCGCCGCTGCGCTCGTGCTCTTCAGCGTTCTCGTCTACAGCGGCCGGCGCATGACGCACGCTCGAGCGAGACGCGCACGCTCTTCCGCGTCGCGCCCGTGGGCAACGCGTTGATCACGGCCGGCGTCGTGCTCGTGCTCGTCTTCGGGGTGATCCTCTCGCTCGACTCCGACAGCTTCGAGCTCTGGGATCCCTGGATCATCGTCGCGATCGTGCTCCTGATCGCGTTCGGAGGCGTGGGCTGGCGCAGCGGCGCCTACTACACCGACGTCCAGAAGCTGGCCGAGGCGCCCGGCGGCGGCAACGAGGCCGAGGTGCTCGCGCGGCTGCGCGCGCCGACGGGAGTCACCCTGCACCTCGCGAGCGTCGCGCTCTTCGTGCTGATCGTCCTCGACATGGTCTTCAAGCCGGGAGCCTGAGCAATGCGGTCCGACAGCATCGACATCGCGCTGCTCGTCCACGTCCTCGGCGCGATGGTGCTCGTCGGCGGCCTGCTGACGGCGTCCGCGGCCGCGCTGATCGGCTGGAAGGACGAGGCCGTCACGCTGCGGCGGTTCTCCTACAAGACGCTGCTGGCGGTCGCCTTCCCGGGCTACATCGTGATGCGCATCGGCGCGCAGTGGGTCGAGTCCGAGGAGAAGCTCGGCGACAGCGAGCACGCCTGGCTCGGGATCGGCTACATCACCGCCGACGTCGGCGGGCTCCTGCTCCTGATCGCGCTGATCCTCGGCGGCATCGGACTGCGCAAGGCGCGCACCGGTGGAGGCGGCGGGCTGCTCAAGTCGAGCGGCGTGATCGCCACGCTGCTCGTCGCGGCCTACGTGGTCGCCGTCTGGGCGATGGGCGCGAAGCCCGTCGTAGGAATGCCCGCGCGGCGGCCATCGTTCATTCTCCCGGGGTTCAGTCGACGATCGATGGAGGCAACGCATGGCTCTGCAGCTGGGTGACACCGCGCCTGATTTCGAGGCCGAGACCACCGAAGGCCCGATCAAGTTCCACGAGTGGCTCGGGGACTCGTGGGCGGTGCTCTTCTCGCACCCGCGCAACTTCACGCCCGTCTGCACCACGGAGCTCGGCTACATGGCGAGCATCGAGCCGGAGTTCGCGAAGCGCGGCGTCAAGATCATCGGCCTCTCGGTCGATCCCGTCGACGAACCACGAGCAGTGGTCGAAGGACATCGAGGAGACGCAGGGCACGGCGCCCAACTACCCGCTGATCGGCGACTCCGACTTCAACGTCTCGAAGCTCTACGGGATGCTCGCGGACGACGTCTCGGGCGAGGCCACCTCGCGCACGCCCGCCGACAACCAGACCGTCCGCAACGTCTTCGTGATCGGCCCGGACAAGAAGGTCAAGCTGATCCTCATCTATCCGATGACGACCGGCCGCAACTTCGACGAGGTGCTGCGCGTCGTCGACTCGCTGCAGCTGACCGCGAAGCACAAGGTCGCGACGCCCGTGAACTGGCAGAAGGGCGACGACGTGATCATCGCCGGCTCGGTCAGCGACGACGCCGCGAAGGAGCAGTACCCGGACGGCTGGGAGTCGCCCAAGCCGTACATCCGGATCGTTCCCGACCCCAGCAAGTAGGCGCGTGCGCGGCGCGAGGACGCGGCCGCGTGCCGCGTCCTCGCTCGCCCCGGCGCCGTCCTACACCAGCGCCGGCCGCCAGTCGCCCGCCAGGAGCTCCATCAGCAGGCCGTCGTGCCAGGTCCCGTCGTCGCCGCGCTCGTACTCGCGCATCACCCCCACCCGCACGAACCCGACGGACTCGTAGCAGCGGATCGCGCGCAGGTTGGCGGCGGCGGGGTCGATCGTCAGGCGGTGGTGGCCGCGCGCCTCGAAGAGGTGGCGGACGAGCACCGCGATCGCCTCACGCCCGATGCCCCGCCCCTGCCACGCGGCGCCCAGGTAGATGTCGATCGCCGCATGGCGGTACTGCGGTTCGGTCTCCTCCGGTACTGCAGCGAGCCCGCGAGCTCGCCGTCGACCGCGATCACCAGGAGGTCGCCGTCCTCGATCGCGTCGAAGTCGTCGCTCCTCGGCGCGCCCCACCAGCGCTGCACCCCGGGCTCCGCGCGGATGCGCAGCAGGGCCGCGAGATCGGCGGTCTCGAACGGCCGCAGCTGCACGCGCGGCCCGGCGAGCGGCGGTGTCGTGGGCATGGCCGTAGCATGCCGTCTCTCGATCGCAGATGCCGGCGGCCGGGGTCGAGCCCCGGTGCTCAGGCCCGGGCCGAGCGCGGCGGCCTCCCGGCTGGACTCGAGCAGCCGCGTATGACGTCGTCGGGGAAGAACTCCATGCCGCAGGCGGTGTGGTGGATGACGAACCACTCTTTCGGGCCGAGCAGCGTGTAGGAGATCACGAGCGAGCGGATCGCATCGTCGCCGGTGCTCTGGTCGCCTGGCCGCGGGCGCGCTAGACTCGCCCGCACGTCACGCGACCGCGGCCGACCCGGTAGCGCGACGCGGATCGGAAGCAGCCCAGGAGATTCCCGCCATGCCCCAGACCGCTGCACATCCCGCTGCACTCCCCGAGGTCATTCACCCGCCCGCCGTCTCGCTCGGTTCGGCGTGGCCATGGCTGCTGTTCGGCGTTGCGCTGCTCGCCCTGCTCATCTTCGTCGGAGCCGACGAGGGCGCGCTCTCCGTCGTGCCGGGCACGTGGGTGCACGAGTGGGTTCACGACGGGCGCCACCTCCTCGGCTTCCCCTGCCACTAGCACGGTGCTGCGCAGCCTCCTGATCTGCGGCCTCATCGCCGGGGCGTGCGGCGGCCTGATCGCAGCGGGCTTCGCGCGCGTGGCCGGCGGGCCCGCAGTCGACCGGTCGATCGCGTACGAGCGGGCCAACGCGCCGGCCACGCCGGCCGAGGGCGAGGCCGGCCACACGCACGCGGCGGACTCGCCGGCCGTCTCGCGGACGATGCAGCGCAGCCTCGGCCTGCTCACCGCCACCCTGGTCTACGGCCTCGCCGTGGGCGGCCTGTTCGCCCTGGCGTTCGCCGCCGCATACGGGCGGATCGGGCGAGCCAGCCCGTCCCGCACGGCGATCTGGCTTGCGGCAGGGGCGTTCGTGATCTTCTTCCTCGTGCCGTTCGTCAAGTACCCGGCGACCCCGCCGGCGGTGGGCGATCCCGAGACGATCGGCACGCGCACGGGCGCCTTCTTCGTGATGATCCTGGTCTCGCTGCTCGCCGCCATCGCGGCCGTCCGGCTCCGGGCGATTCTGGCCGAGCACCGCTCGGGCACGACCGCGACGCTGGGCTCGGGAGCCGTCTACCTCATCGTCGTGGCGATCGCCGGCCTGCTCCTGCCCTCCGTACGCGAGGTGCCCTCGTCGTTCCCGCCGGAGACGCTGTATCGCTTCCGCGAGGCCTCGATCGGCATGCACCTCGTGCTCTGGACGACGCTCGGCCTGGTCTTCGCAGGCACCGCGCAACGCGTCATGTCCGGCCAGACCATGCTTCCGCGGCGACGCCCGAGCCGCGCGGCCACCGCCGCCACCGACTGAGCCGGAGCGGCCTCCAGGAAGCCGGCGATCACGCCGGACCGCTCGTCCCCCTGCTCGCGGCCGGCCGCGCACGCAGCGCGCGCTCACGCTGCGGCACCGCCGGTCCGGCGAGAACGGCGTCGCAGAGACGCGTGGCGACGACGTCCCAGCTCGCCGGGGCACCCTGCACGTTCACGGCCTGGCCCTGAACGTACGGATCTCGCCGCACGCAGATGCCACCCGGGGCCGCTGCCCATCTCCTGCTTGCGCTCATGCTCCGCTCCTTCGACGGGGGAGGAGTGCGAGGAGCGCATCGGGCGCCGGCCTGCCCTTCTCCCGAGGGCTCGTTAGACGACGATGAGGCAGTCGACCGGGCTCGCCCAGATGGGCTCTACCGTTGCGGGACAGCGCCGGGATCTCACCGGACTTCGCTAGGACCTCTCGCCACCCCCAGGTGGAGGCGGAGGGAGCATAGCGACGCCGATCGGACGGAGCCCGGGGGCGATGGCGGAGGGGCTGGGGCTCGTGGGGCTTGCGGGGCTTGCGGGGCTTGCCTGGTTTGCGGGCTTGCGGGGCTTGCGGGCTTGCGGGCTTGCGGGCTTGCGGGCTTGCGGGGCAACTTGGTGGCGTGGTCTGCGGCTTGCCGGGGAGCGTGGTCGCAGCTGCCGGCGCTTCGTGCCGTCGACTGAGGGGTGGTCGGGTTGTCGCTCGTGGTCTGGCCGGTGGCGGTGGCGGCGGCGGTGGGACGTGAGTGAGGGCGTTTCGCGTGCATCGGCTGGGAGCTGCGGGTTCGTCATCGGTGTGAGACTCGTCACACTTGTGGGTGGTAAAAAACCCTGCAAAATTAGTCATTATCGAGTCGCACTGGTGCCGCAGGGCTGGTACTATGCGAACAGATGTTCGCTCCTCCCAGCGTCTCCCGTGAGGAGCACTTCGCCCAGGCTGTACGAGCTGCGCGTGATGCGTATCGGCGTGCGCGTGAGACGCGGGCTGAGGCGCTCGCGCGGGAGTACGAGGAGTTGGTCGGCGAGTTGCGGGCGATGACGGTCGAGGGTGCGCGGCGGGAGCGGCGTAAGACCGAGCTTGTGCGGGCTGCTGGTGATCGTGAGTATTGGAAGCTCGAGGGGTGCTCGTCGCTCGCGCAGTGGCTGGCGCGGATCACGAGCACGGACTTCGCTGGCGCCAGGCGCGTGACGACGACGAGCGAGGCGCTGCGGAGCTTGCCGGCGCTCGACGAGGCGCTCGCCACGGGCGTGTTGACGCTCGACCAGGTCGCCGCCGCTGCGCCGTTCGCGACTCCCGAGAGCGACGCCGAGATCGCGCGGCTTGCGGTCGGCCAGGCGCCCAGTCAGATCGGGCGTGCCGCGCGCAAGCTCGCGCCGCCACGAGTCGAGGACGACGCCGCGCTGTATGAGAAGCGCGCGCTGCACACGAGCTGGGTCAACGGTGACCGCGAGCTCCTGATCCACGGCCGCCTACCGCTCGAGCAGGGACGCGCGTTCGAGCAAGCGATCTGGGACACGACGACGTCGCGCCGCGCTTGCGAGGCGCGGGACGGCGTCGTCTTGGAGTGGCAGCAGTCGACCGCGGATGCGCTCGTCAGCCTCGCCGAGCACCGCGGCGCCAGCGACACCGCCGGCGTGCAGCGCAGCCGCACGACGCTGATCGTGCACCTCAGCCCGGACGCGCCGGCGATGCTCGAAGGCGCGGGGCCGATCAGCCCGGAGACCGCCGAGCGGCTCGGCTGCGACGCCCGCCGACTCGTGATCAAGCCCTCCGGCAGCGACCTCGTGCACGCACGCGTCGGACGCTGCGCCTCCTACGCGCAACTCCGCGCGCTGCTCCACCGCTCCGACCATTGCCAGTTCCCCGGCTGCACCGCCAGCCACGCACTCGACGCCCACCACATGATCCCGCGCGACCACGGCGGCCTGACCGTCCTCGCCAACCTGATCCTGCTCTGCCACCACCACCACAAACACCTCCACGACCATCACATCCAGGCGACCGGCGACGCCAAGCACCCGGTCTTCACGAACGACGCCGGACGCCCGATCACCACCCACCAACCACACGCCCCACCCGGATAGCCGAGCGTCCGCGCGATCGGAACTCGCCACGCGATCGTTCGCCCACCCGAAAACGCCGGACGGCCAGGTGGCACTCCGCAGAGAGTGCCACCTGGCCGCACGTTCGGCGGGGAGGGTGGTGCCGATCCGGCGGCACCCTCCTGCCGAGTGTCCTCAGCCCGCGGAGGGGGCGAGCGTGTTGAGGTCCGGGTCGTTCGGGGTGTTCGCGCTCACGGCGTCGAAGTCGTAGAACGCGCCGGGCATCGCGCCCTTGGCACCGAAGCCGAAGCCCGCAGCCTGCAGCTGCGCCGCAGCGTCCGCGATGCGCACGAAGCCGGGCTGACCGACGTTCGGGGCACCGGCGGCCGTCTCGGGCTGCTCGTACTTCATGAACACGCGGTCGTTGCCGAGCTGCCCGAGCGACTGCCGGGCGAGCGCGCGGTGCACGGCCTCGACGCCCATGAACTCGGCGGCGATGACGGCGAAGTCGGGCTTGCGCAGCTGCGCGAAGCGCTTCGTCGCGATCAGGTACGCGTTGACGAAGATCTGATCGCCGACCTGCAGCGTGTTGAGCAGCCCACTGGCGTCCTTGAAGACCGCGTCCGGTACCCAGATCTTCTTCGTCAGCGGCTCGCCGCCGAGGCTCGTCAGCACGTTGTAGTGGATGAGCTCCTCGCGCGCAGCCGCACCCACGTTGCGCTTCGTGACGGCATCGAGCGAGACCTTCTGGTAGCCGATCGTGTTGACGATCGTGGCCAGCACCTCGGCCGTCGCAGCGATGTTCAGGATCGTCTGCGGGTCGTCGCCCTTGTGGCTTGGGCGTGTTCCACCACTCGGACGACGTGCCCTTCGCCTCTGCCACGCCACCCAGCACGCCGAGCACTGCGACGCCGCCGGCAAGGCCGGCCACGCCGTTGATGATGGCCCGCCGCGTCGCAACGGGCTCGGACGCATGCGCCTTCTCGACCGCTTCGTAGACCGGGGTGAGATCCTCGGACATGTGCAGTTCCCTCCTGGGTTCTGCGGCCGCTTGATCGCGACCGTCTCGTCCCCCGTTCGGGTGACGGCCGCAAGCGGTTCGCGACGCACGGCGACACCACCCAGCGGCACCTCAGCGACACGGCTCAGAACGCGCCGGCGTAGTCCTCGTCACTGACGGCGTCGAGCCATTCCGTCCCGCCGACCGAAACGGCCAGATGCAGCAGGAAGCTGCTCGGCGCCCCACCGTGCCAGTGCTCCTCGCCCGCAGGGATGTGCACCGTGTCGCCGGCCTGGAGCCTCGAGCCGGAGCCGTCGCGCGACTGCACGCGTCCCTCCCCGGCCGCGACGTGCAACACCTGCGCGTGACCGTGCGTGTGCCAGTGCGTGCGCGCGCCCGGCTCGAAGAAGACGTTCACGACCATGATCCCGTCCTCGGCCGGGAACACCGGATCGGCCCAGACCCGGCCGGTGAACGTCGGCCCGCGCTCCTCCGACGGCGCTCCCGCCCGCCCCGCTCTCGCGATCCTCACGACTGCCTCCCGGTTGTCCCTGACGACGACCTCGGCCCCGACGCGCACGACGCGCTCCCACTCGATGGCCGGGCTCCCGTGCACCTTCGCACGGCTCGCACCGCCCCGGTCGTGAAGGAGACGTCAGGCGCCGGTCAGGTCGAGCGCCGCGCCGACGATCGTCTCGGCGTCGATGCCGAAGTGCGGTAGAGGTCCTGGACGTCGCCGGACTGGCCGAAGTCGTCGACGCCGAGGCAGGCGATCGGCATGCCGCGGACGGCCGACGAGGAACGCGAGCGTGTGCGGGTGGCCGTCGAGCACGGTCACGATCGGCGCGCGCGCGGTCGGCCGGGAAGAGCGCGTCGAGGATGCCGTCGTCGCCGGCCGGCAGGCCCTGCCGGGCCTGCAGCGCGCGGAAGACGAGGTCGGCCGAGGTCAGGCAGACGACGTCGACCGCCGACGCCGTCGCGGCGAGCTCGTCGGCGGCCGCGAGCACCTCGCGGCAGCACCGCGCCCATGCCGACGAGCGTGACGTCGCGGCGGCGCGCTCGGCCGCGCGCAGCAGGTAGCCGCCGGCGAGCACCTGGCGCCGGCGCTCCTCGCGCGCCGCGGCGTCGTCGGGCAGCGCCGGCGAGCGACTGGTCGATCGGCCGCGTGCTCAGCCGGAAGTAGGCCGACGTGCCGTCGGGCCGGCCGAGGCGGCCGAGCGCGTGCGAGCAGCGTCCACTCGAGGTCCTGGCCGAAGGCCGGCTCCCAGGCGACGCAGCGCGGCTGCTCGAGCCCGACCGACGGCGTGATGATCGACTGGTGCGCGCCGCCCTCGGGCGCGAGCGTCACGCCCGACGGCGTGCCGACGAGGATCGACTGGCCGCCGGCGTACATGCCGAACGACCACGGCTCGAGCGCGCGGTTGACGAACGGGTCGTAGATCGTCGCCGATCGGCAGCAGCGGCTGGCCCGTCGCGCGACCACGTCGCGCCGAGCTCGCCGAGCAGGCCGACGAGGTTGCCCTCGGCGATGCCCGAGCTCGATGTGCTGGCCGTGCGTCGGACTCGCGCCAGCGCACGAGCGTGTCCGTGTCGTCGGCGAACCAGTCGATGCGGTCGCCCATGTTCCAGACGCCCGACGCGGTTGATCCAGCCGCCGAGGTTCGTCGAGGAGGCGACGTCCGGGCTGACGGTGACGACGCGCTCGGCGACCTCCGGCGCGGCGTGCGCGAGGTCGACGAAGAAGCGGCCGAACGCCTGCTGCGTCGAGGCCGTGCCGGCGTGCGCGCGGCCGACGTCGCGCGGGACGGCGCGGCGGCGTGCCCGGGGCGAGCGGCTCGCGCTCGCAGCCGCTCGGCCGCGCTCCGGCACAGCTCGGCCTCGGCGCGTGCCGTCGGCGAAGCGCGCCCACGGATCGTCGGCGTCGGCGCCGAGGTCGCCGGCGAGCTGCGCCCACTGCTCGGCGGTGAGCAGCGCCGAGTGGTTGGCCGGGTGGCCCTCGGTCGGCAGCCGCCAGCGCCTTGATCGTGTAGGCGAAGATCGACCGACGGCCGGTCGCGTCGCCGCGTCGGCCTGCGCGGAACGCGTCGAGCAGGTCGGCGAGGTCGTGACCGCCGAGGTCGCGCGACGGCCGCGCGCGAGCTCGGCGTCGTCGAGGTCGGCGATCAGGCGCTCGATCGTCGCGGCGCCCGCGGCCCGTCGCCGGGCAGCCGCTCGCGCAGCTCGCCGGCGGCGCTGCGCAGCAGGCGCTGGTACTCCTCGTTGCTCATCGCGTCGATGCGCGTCGCGCAGCGCCTCGCCGCCGTCGCGCTCGAACAGCTCGCGCAGCCGGCGCCCGTACTTGACGGTGATCGTCTGCCAGCCGGCGGCCTCGAACATCGCGCCGATCCGGCCGGCGGCGATGTCGGGCACGACGCGGTCGAGCGACTGGCGGTTGAGGTCGACGATCCACAGCACCTCGCCGAGGCGCGGCGACCATCGGATCGACGAGCGCCTCCCAGATCGCGCCCTCGTCGAGCTCGGCGTCGCCGAGCAGCGCGACGTGGCGGCCGCCCTGCGGCACGTCGAAGTGGCCGGCGACGTAGCGGTGCGCGAGCGCGCTCCAGATCGTCGCCGTCGCGCCGATGCCGACCGAGCCGGTCGAGAAGTCGACCGGGTCGGGGTCCTTGCGTGCGGCTCGGGTAGCTCTGCAGCCCGCCGAACGCGCGCAGCGTCGTCAGGTACTCGCGGTCGAGCGTGCCGAGCAGGTAGTTGATCGCGTGCAGCACCGGCGCGGCGTGCGGCTTGACCGAGACGCGGTCGGGCGCCGCGCAGGTGCTCGAAGTACAGCGCCGTCATGATCGCGACCATCGACGCCGACGACGCCTGGTGGCCGCCGACCTTCACGCCCGAGGCGGTCGCGCGCACCTTGTTGGCGTGGTGGACGATGCTCGTCGCGAGCCAGAGCACGCGCCGCTGCGACGGCCGTCGAGCACGTCGAGCCGACGACGGCGCGATCTGGGCGAGGCTGTCGGGGCGCGGGTCGGGCATGGCGTGGCCGAATTGAACGCGCTGCAGCGCCGTCTGTGCGGGCACCAGCTGCGCGAATCGGCGATGCGACGCAAGAATCGAACGCCAGAGCGCATTCGGCATATGCTTCTTGCGTGGCCGACCTTCCCGCCGAGCTCGACGAGACCGACCTCGAGATCCTCGAGCTGCTGCGCGCAGACGCGCGCCGGCCGCTCGTCGACATCGCGCAGCAGGTGCAGCCTCTCCTCGCCGGCCGTGAAGCGGCGCATCGACCGCCTCGAGCGCCTCGAGGTGATCCTCGGCTACACCGTGCGCGTCGACCACGCCAAGCTCGGCCGGCCGCTCGAGGCGTTCACCGAGCTGCGCTTCGCGGGCACGACGCCGGTCGACGAGATCGCCGGCATCGCCGAGGACATCCCCGAGGTGCAGGCCGTCTTCACGACGGCCGGCGACCCGGACGCGCTCGTCTGGATCCGCGTCAAGGACGTCGCCGACCTCAAGCGCGTGGTCGACGGCCTGCGCCGCAGCGGCCGGGTCACCGGCACGAAGACGCTGATGGTGCTCGGCACCTCGGCGCGCATCGCTCCCGCGCTCTAGACCAGCCTGACGAATCCGCCGGACTGCTCGGGCGTTTGCTCCTACGGGCCCCGCTTGCCCGCTCGCCGCGGGGGCTCGTGGCCCCGCGCCGGCCGCCCCCGGCGGAGCGATCGTCCGCGATCATGGGCGCGTGGACGAAGGCAGCCTCCTCCTGCTGATCGGCGGCGTGCTGGCCGCGAGCATCGTGGTCGCGCTCGGCGCGACCAAGACCGGACTGCCGGTGCTGGTCGCGTTCCTCGCGCTCGGCATGCTGCTCGGCTCCGACGGGCCCGGCGGCATCGAGTTCGACGATGCGAAGCTGGCGCGCGAGGTCGGCATCATCGGGCTCGCGCTGATCCTCTACGAGGGCGGCCTCCAGACCTCGTGGCGCCGCCTGCGCCAGGTGGTCGTGCCCGCGTCCCTGCTGAGCACCGTCGGGGTGATCGTCAGCACCGTGCTGACCGCCGCCGCCGCGCACACGCTGCTCGACCTCTCCTGGCTCGAGGCCCTCCTGCTCGGCGCGGTCGTCTCGTCGACCGACGCCGCGGCGGTCTTCGCGACGCTGCGCTTCACGCACATCCGCCGCCGCCTGGCGCGCACGCTCGAGGCCGAGTCGGGCGGCAACGACCCCATGGCGATCGCGCTCACGCTGGGGCTGATCGCCTGGATCGAGCGCCCCGACGAGTACGGCATCGCGAACCTCTCGCTGCTCGTGGTCCAGCAGCTCGGGCTCGGCCTGCTCGTGGGCGTGCTGCTCGGCGCCGCGGCCACGCGCGTCTTCTCGCGCCTCCCGAGCTCGGTCGGCGCGTTCGCGCCCGTCGCCTCGCTGGCCGCTGCTGCGCTCGCCTTCGGCGCCGCCGACGTGATCGGCGGCTCGGGCTTCCTCGCGGTCTACCTCGTCGGCCTCGCCGTCGGCAGCACGCCGTCGCGCTACCGCCGCCAGCTCGTCGCCTTCCACGAGGGCATCGCCTTCCTCGCGCAGGTCACGCTGTTCATCGTGCTCGGGCTGCTCGTCTTCCCGGGCCAGCTGCCGGCGGTGGCGGCATCCGGCCTCGCGCTCGCGCTGCTGCTCGTGCTCGTGGTGCGCCCGGCCGCCGTGTGGGCCTCCACCGCGTTCAGCGACTACACGTCGGCCGAGCGGATGCTGCTCGGCTGGGCGGGCTTGCGGGGCGCCGTCCCGATCGTGCTCGCGACGTTCGCGCTGTCCTCGGACGTGCCCCACGCGGACGTCATCTTCAACGCCGTCTTCTTCGTCGTGCTGATCTCGACGATCGCGCAGGGCTCGACGCTCGAGTGGCTCGCGGGCCGGCTGAACCTGCTCTCCCCCGCGCCGATCTCGCACGAGGCGCCGCTCGCGATCGGCGAGCGCGGCGATCTCGACCTGGTCGACTTCATCGTCGCCACCGACCATGCGATCGCGGGTGCGGCCGTGCGCGAGCTCGGCCTGCCGCGGACGGCGATCGTCGCCGTCGTCGAGCGCGGCAAGAACTCCATCCCGCCGCGCGGGAGCACCATCATCGAGCCGGGCGACCGCCTCTTCGTGCTCGCGCCGCGCAAGCTCCGCCCCGACGTCGAGGACGTCTTCTCGCGCTGGCGGCGCAGGGTCTAGGGCGTGAGCGCGACGGCAGCCTCGGGCGAGCGACCCGGAAGCTGAAGCTCTCCTCGAGGTAGAGGGTTACCGCCTCGGCGTCGTGGCTGAAGTAGCCGACCGAGATGTCCTCCCCCGAGTCAAGAGGAAGTCTCCCCCGCGCATGCTCAGCACGACCGCGCCCTCCACGCCCGGCGCCCACACGAGCGGGCCGTCGAGGATCTTGCGCAGGTGGTCGAGCAAGAGCCAGCCACCGTCCTCGGTGCTCTCGAGCACGAGCGCGTAGGCCGCGGGGCCGAGCGCCATGCCGTACGGCCCGTCGACGCCGGCGTTGAGCAGGAGATCGAGCGCTCGCGCGAGGTGCTTCGGGTACTGGTCGCAGTCGGCGCCCAGCGCGATCGCCTCGTGCGGCGTGACCTGGGCGATGCCCTCGATGCCTGCCGATACCCAGCCGTGGAAGACGGCGGCGTTCTCTGCCACGGCGAGGCTGTGCGCAGCGGCGTCGAGCGCGTCGAAGTCGGTGTCGGCGGCACCGCGGTCGGCGTCGGCGAGCTCGGCGCGCGTGACGGCGAAGGGCGCGCGCAGCTCGACGAGCGGGAGCACGCGCCTCTGAGCCGCGGAGATACCCGTGAACGGCGCATCGATGGAGCGGATGCGCCCGAGGTTCGTGGCCGAGTGCTGCCACCCCTTCGGCCCCTCGAAGTCGACCAGCCTGCGTGCGGCGAGCGCGGGCTCGAGGCGCTCGCGCGCCTCGTCGTCGATGCGCTTCCAGCTCTCGGCCGAGACCGGCGCGTGCTCGCGCAGCAGATGGCTCATGCGGTTCCCTTCAGGCTGCCGATTCCGAGCGAGGCGCTGCCGCCGCCGACCGTGGCGCCGCGAGCAGCGGCGCCCTCGACGGCCGCTTCCTCTGCGGCCTCGCCGCGCTCGACGATGTCGCCCTCCTGGAACAGGATCCCCCGCGCGATCTCACGCCACAGCGGCGTGCGGCGCAGCAGGAACTCCATGTCCATGCAGAAGTGCTTGAACTCCTCGCCCTGCGCGTCGGCCATGATCGCCGCGGCCTCGCGGTCGGGCTCGAGGGCGAGGCGCTGCTGATACCAGCCGATCGCCTCGGCTTCCTCGGTCAGCGACGTGCACAGGCGCGCGAACGTGCGTACCTCGGGGACAGCTCATTCGGCGGCTCGTGGTACTGGTCGGTCGGCATGCCGGACATCTTGCCACCGATGCGCGAGCTGAGGCCTGGGCGGCGGCACCCCGCGCGCACCGCCCGAGGGCGCGTGTCCGTGCGACCTGCCCGGGACGCACGACGCGGCCGCCGTTGCGGTGCGAGCACCGCGACGGGTAGTGTCCGACGCCGATGGCTGAACTGCTCCTAGGGCCTCTGCTGCGCTACACCGGCAGCACGCAGGCGACCGTCTGGGTCGAGACCGATGCGGCTTGCGAGGTCGCCGTGCTCGGCACCCGCACCCGCACGTTCTGCGTGGAGGGGCATCACTACGCCCTCGTCGTCCTGAGCGACCTCGAGGCAGGCGCCGTGCGCACCTACGAGGTCGCGCTCGACGGCGAGGTCGCCTGGCCGCCGGACGACGGCCGGCCCGCGCCCGCAATCCACACGCGCGAGCACGAACGCCGCGCCCGCCTCGTCTTCGGCTCCTGCCGCGTCGGCGATCCCGAGCGGCCGCCATACACCCTGCCGCCCACCGAGCACCCGCTCGGCTTCGGCATCGATGCGCTCTGGGCGCTCTCGCGCCGCCTGCAGTCGGGGCAGGAGGAGTGGCCGGACTGCCTGCTCCTGCTGGGCGATCAGGTCTACGCGGACGAGACCTCGGCCGAGACGCGCGCGTTCATCCGCGCCCGCCGCGACACGACGCAGCCACCCGGCGAGCAGGTCGCCGACTTCGAGGAGTACGCGCGGCTGTACCGCGAGGCCTGGAGCGACCCGGACATCCGCTGGCTGCTCGCGACGGTGCCGAGCACGATGATCTTCGACGACCACGACGTGCACGACGACTGGAACAGCTCGGAGGCCTGGGTGCGCGAGATCCGCGCCCAGCCGTGGTGGGACGAGCGCATCGCCGGCGCGTTCATGACGTACTGGCTCTACCAGCACATCGGCAACCTCAGCCCGCCCGAGCTCGCCGAGGAGCCCTTGCTCGCCGAGCTTCAGGCCGGCGACGGCGACGGCGGGCCGCGCCTGCGCGCCTTCGCGCGGGCGATCGACCGCGAGCCCGCCGCAAGCCGCTTCGCGTTCCACCGCGACTTCGGGCGCTCGCGGCTCGTCGTGATCGACGCGCGCGCCGCGCGCATCCTCACGGAGGGGCGCCGCGACATGGTCGACGAGGAGGAGTGGAAGTGGATCGCCGAGCAGCACGCGCGGCGCGTACGACCACCTGATCATCGCGAGCACCCTGCCCGTCTTCATGGCACCCGGCATCGACGGCATCGAGGCCTGGAACGAGGCCGTCTGCGCCGGCGCCTGGGGCGGGCTCGCCGCGCGCGCCGGCGAGAAGCTGCGCCGCGCGCTCGACCTCGAGCACTGGCCGGCGTTCCAGCGCTCGTTCGGCAAGATGATCGAGCTGCTGCACGAGCTCGCCGAGGGCCCGGACGCGCCGGGGACGATCTCGTTCATCGGCGGCGACGTGCACACGGCCTCGATCGCCGAGGTCTCGCTCGGCCCCCGCCAGACGAGCCGCGTCTTCCAGATCGTCTGCTCGCCGTTCCGCAACCCGCTCGCACCGCGCGAGCAGCGCGTCGTGAAGCTGCTGAGCTCACGCGCCTCCGGCGTCGCCGCACGCGCACTCGCGCGCGAGCGCGGGCGTGCGCCGGCCGGATGCGACCTGGCGCCTGGTCACGCCCGTGACGTTCGACAACTCGGTCGCCGTGCTGACGCTCGACGAGCGGCGCGCCCGCGTCGAGATCCGCCGCAGCGCCCCCGAGGGCGGACGACGGCTGGCCGCTCGAGCGCCTGCACGAGCACGATCTGACGCCCGCGCGCTAGGCGGGATCGGGCTCGGCTCGGGCACGCAGATCGACACGGCGTCGGGCTGCACGTCGATGCGGATCTTGCGCACCTTCTTGCGGTCGCCGCCGTCGATCTCGTAGGCGACCTTGCGGTCGAGCTTGATGCGCACCGAGTGCGCCTTCGTCGTGAACGCGTGCGGCGACTTGCTCGCCGTGCCGACGACCGCGCGGGCGACCGTGCCCGCCCACTCGCGTACGCCCTCGGCGGAGACGCACGCCGAGCTCGAGCACGCCGTCGTCGGGATGCGCGTCCTCGAATGCCTCGACGCCGCCGAACAGCTTGCCGACGTTGCCGAGCAGGATGCAGCTCGCCTCGCCGTCGTACCAGCGCGCGCCGTCGACGCGGATCTTCGCGTGGAACGGCTTCTCGCGCAGGTGCTTGGCGCCCGTCCAGACGTAGGCGAGCCGGCCGAAGCGATCCTTGAGGTCGCCGTCGGCGTCGCCGATCATCTCGGCGTCGAAGCCCGCGCCGGCCATCACCGCGAAGCATTCGCCGTTGAGCCGCCCGACGTCGATGCGGCGGACGTTGCGAGCGAGCCCGATGTCGACCGCCTGCTCGAGATCCTTGGGGATCCCGAGGTTGGTGGCGAGCAGGTTCGCCGTGCCCGCGGGGATGATCGCGAGCGTCGCGTCGGTGCCCGCGGCGACGTCGATGCAGCGCTGCACCATGCCGTCACCGCCCCACACGAAGATCAGGTCGGCCTTGTGCGCCAGGGCCTTCTCGACCTCCTCGGGGGCGTACTTGCTCTTCCCGACCTCGCGCCAGTAGATGTCCTTCAGGCCTCGCTCCTCGAGCACGCGCCGCAGCTCGGGCAGCCCGCCGTCCGAGGCTCTTCTTGCGGTGGGCGATCACGGCGACGCGCTTCATCGTGCCGCTCCGGAGCGCATGCGGGCGGCGGCGACCGCTGCGCGCGTCGCGAACAGCGCGATCGCGAGCGCCGCGATGCCGAGCAAAATCCCCGCGCTCGCATCGAGCGGATGGTGCATGCCGCGGTACATCCGCGAGAGCGCCACGGAGAGCGCCAGCGCGAGGGCGATCGCCCACACGGCGATCTTCGCCCCGCGGCTCTGCACACGCGACGCGATCAGCAGCGCGAGCCCGACGTAGACGACGAACGAGGCGGCGACGTGCCCAGACGGATAGCTCTGATCGACGGGCAGCTTGTCGGGATCGAGCCGCGGCACGTCCGGGCGCTGTCGTTGCACGATCAGGGTCGTCACGCGGTAGGTGGCGACCTCGATCAGGATCGCGCCGGCGATGAACGCGCCGACGCGCCAGCGGCGCAGCACCGCGGCACCCAGGGCCGTGAGGATCACGAGCGCCGGGATGAAGGGCATGTCGCCGATCATCGAGCCGACGAACGAGACGTCGTCGAGCGTCGGCGTGCGGTTCGAGGCGAACCACTCGTTGACCGACTCGTCGGCGTTGCGGATCGCGTCGACGGGCAGGATCACGTCGACGAGCAGGAAGCCCAGGCCGATCATCACCGTCGCCACCAGCGCGAAGCCCGCGACGATCGTGAGACAGAAGAGCAGGATCGGCGAGCGCTCGCGATGGCGCCCCGCCAGCTGCACGGCGCGACTCGCCGGCAGGGGGTCGAGCACGGTGGCGGAGCCGGAGCTGCGCTTCGCGCCGCCGGTTCCGCCGTGGTACGTTCGCGTCTCTTCAGCCGGAGGCGCCACGGCGGTTTCGGCACGGCCCATGCCGGGTGTTTCTCCCGCAGTCGTTCCGGAGAAACCTCGCCGTGGCGGGCACACCGCTCCACCCCACCCATGCCGATCCTCGTCCTCCTCCTCGTCTCGCTCGCGTCCGGCCTCCTGCTCGCGTTCGCATTCGACCGCCTCGCCCCCGCCGAGGGCGCCACGGCCGCCACCGCCGATGCGCTGGAGCACATGGCCGAGCACACGGCCTGGCGCGCATGGGTGCAGCGCCGCACAGATCCGAGCACGGCGACGGGCCTCGCGCTCACGGCCGCCGTCGGCGTGATGATCGCCGGCGGCGTCGTGATCGCCGCGCTGACCTATCTGATCCGCGGCAACGAGACGCTCCGCTCGATCGACTCGAGCGCGGCGCAGTGGGGCCACGACCACGCGAGCTACTGGTCGACGCGCGCGATCTACTGGGTCACGAATCTCGCCGACTGGCCGACCGTGTCGTTGCTCGGCATCGCGATCCTGCTTTACGAGTGGCGGCGGGCGCCGAGCCGCTACCTGCTGCCGTTCATCCTCGTCGTCGTGCTCGGCGACAAGCTGATCACGACCGCGATCAAACAACTCGTCGATCGCGCCCGCCCCGAGCTGAACCCGATCGCCGAGACGCTCGGGCCGTCCTTCCCGAGCGGCCACTCGTCCACCGCCGCGGCCTTCTACGCCGGCCTCGCGCTGATCGTCACGCGCCGCCGCAGCGCGCGGGTCCGCGCGCTGCTCGCGGGCGCGGCGGGCGGCATCGCGGTGGCCGTCGCCTCGAGCCGCGTGCTGCTCGACGTGCACTGGCTCTCCGACGTCATCGCCGGCGTGTTCCTGGGCTGGGCGTGGTTCTGCCTCTGCGCCGTCGCGTTCGGCGGCCGCCGCCTGCACTTCGCCGATCCGATGGAGCGCTCCCATGAACCCCCGGGACAGGCCGCCCGGCCCGTGCCACGGCCGCGGCCGCCGGCAGAGGTGTAATTTCGCCAGACCTCGGGGAAGTGCGGCGCATGAATGTCAACGCCGCCGAGAGGCACGCCGAGAATTTCACCGAGACGCGCCTGTTCGAGGGCCTCGCCCGCGCAGGCTACGCCGCCCGCGGGGTGATCTACGCCTTGATCGGCGTGCTCGCACTGCGCCTGGCAGACGGCGTCGCCGACAACAAGCCGAACCAGCAGGGTGCGATGCAGCAGATCGCCGAGCAACGATTCGGGCAGCTCCTGCTCGTGCTCACCGCGATCGGGCTGGGAGGGTACTCGCTCTGGCGGCTCGCCCAGGCGCTCATCGGCCACACGCCCGAGTACGGCGAGCACAGCAAGCTCGACCGTCTCGGCGCGGCGGGCAGCTGCCTCGCCTACGCAGCCTTCTGCGCGCTCGCGATCTCGGTCCTGCGCGGGACGGGAGGCAACTCGTCCGCGCAGACGAAGCAGACCACCGCGGGCGTGCTCGAGTGGCCGGCCGGGCGCGAGCTCGTCGGCGCCGCCGGGCTGCTCTTCATCGGGATCGGCCTGTTCCAGGCGTATCTCGGGCTGAGCAAGAAGTTTCTCAGCTACTCGAAGACCGGGCAGATGTCGCGGCAGATGCTCAAGGCCTTCACCCTGATCGGCATCGTGGGCCACGTTGCCCGCGCTGTCGCGTTCGCGCTGATCGGCATCTTCGTGCTCAAGGCCGCGATCGACTACACCCCGCGCGATGCGGTCGGTATCGACGGCGCGCTGGCGCGGCTCACGCAGCACGCCTACGGCACCACCGCCCTGCTGATCGTGGCCGCCGGGCCTGATCGCCTTCGGCGTCTACTCGGTCGCCGACGCCCGTTACCGCAAGATCTGAGGCGAACCGCCGGTCGGACTGGCCCGGGTGCACTCCTACACTCCGGGCATGCCCTCTGCCGTGCATTCGCCCCGCGGTCCGCGCTCCACGGGAGCGGGCATCACGCAGAGCGCCATGACCCTGACGTCCGCCGACGGCACGCGCTTCGCCGCGTTCGCTGCCGCCCCGAAGGCGCGCGCGCGGATCGGCGTCGTCGTGCTCCCGGACGTCCGCGGCCTGCAGCGCTTCTACGAGGAGCTCACGCGGCGGCTCGCCGAGCGCGGCGCCGCGGCCGTGGCGATCGACTACTTCGGGCGCACCGCCGGCCTCGCCGAGCGCCCCGAGGGGTTTGCGCACATGGAGCACGTGCGCGCCACCGAAACGGCGACGATCCAGGCCGACGTCGCGGCCGCCGCCGCCTGGCTGCGCTCGCGGGCGGGCGGCTCGCGGACGCGCATCTTCACGCTCGGCTTCTCGTTCGGCGGCAGCCACTCCTGGCTCGCCGCAGCCGGCGGCCACGAGCTGGCCGGCGCGATCGGCTTCTACGGCACGCCGGGCCAGCGCAAGGGCGAGCCCGGGCCGATCCAGCTCGCGAGCCAGATCGCCGCGCCGATCCTCGCGCTGCAGGCCGGCGACGACGACCACATCGGCGAGACCGACAACGCGGCGCTCGAGCGAGCGCTCGCCAAGGCCGGCGTCGAGCACGAGGTCGTGACCTACGAGCGCACGCCGCACAGCTTCTTCGACCGTCGCCAGAACGAGCACCGGACGGCCTCCGACGACGCCTGGGCGCGCGTCGCCGGCTTCCTGCGCACGCGCGGCTGACAGCGCGGGTCAGCTCGCGAAGTCGGGCACCGCGCCGTGCGCGTCCTCGGCGCGCCCCTTCGGCTCCTCCCACGTCTCCTGCCGGCCGAGCGCCGTCATGTCGAGGTAGGCGTACGCGCCGCCGAGCGACTCGGCGCCGCGCGCGGTCGTCGTGTAGGTGTGGAAGACGGCATCGCCGTGGCGCAAGAAGCAGCTGATGGCCGGTAGCTCGAGCGGCTGCTCGGCGGTCAGCACCCAGGCGGCGGCCGCGTCCTCGAGCGCCTCGATCTCGGCGCGCGAGCGGTAGTTGATCTCGAGCGGCGCGACGGACTCGTCGATCGTGGTGTGGAAGTCGTAGTTGAAATCGCTCCCGAACGACGAGTACCACGGGAACTTCCAGCCCTTGCGCTCGCGGTAGTCGGCGAGCTTCGCGTACGGCGCGCGCGAGATCGCCGCGTACGTCGTGTCGCGCACGTGGAGGTGCGCGAGCAGGCCGTCGGACAGCTCGTCGGCGTCGGCCGAGCAGCTCGGGCAGCCGTCCTCCCACGACGGGTCGAACATGAAGTGCTGAACGACCAGCTGCCGGCGACCCTCGAAGAGCTCGGCCAGGCCGACCTCCCCGTCCGGCCCTGCGAAGCGGTAGTCCTTCTCGATCCGCACCATCGGCAGGCGGCGGCGATCGGCGTTGAGCGCGTCGCGCGCGCGTGTGAGCTCCTTCTCTCGGCGCAGCAGCTGCGTGCGCGCCGCCAGCCATTCGTCTCGGGATGCGATCTCGGGCAGGCTCATGCGATGTCCTTCCAGTAGGCCGTACACACTGGCATGGCAGGAGACCCGGCGGCGCGGCGAAAATCATCGTCCGGCGCGGCGCGCGCCGGAGCCTGATTGGATCCGGGGCGTGCATCCCCCGGCCGCGATCTCGCCGCTCGCCGCATCCCGGCGGCTTCCCGGGTGCTGAGGCGCAGGTCCGATCGCTCCCCGTGGGCAATCCTCGGGATGGCCGTCGCGATGCAGTTCGGCGTGTCGCTGATCGACCAGGGCATCCTCACGCTGACGGGCTACATCAAGCTCGATCTCGGGCTCTCGGCGTTCGCGACCGGGCTGATCGTAGCGTCGTTCGCGCTCGGTCGGATCGGCGGCGCGTACGTCGCCGGGCTCGCGGCCGACCGTCTCGGCGAGCACAAGACGCTGCTTACCGGCGGCGTCGCAACGGCCGTCATCGTGCTCGTCGCGGCGGTCTCGCCACTGCCCGTGCTGATCCCGCTGCTCGTGCTCGCGGGCGCGGCCGGGGCGAGCTCGACGCCGGCCGGCGGGCGGCTCGTGCTGCTCGCCTTCCCGCGCAACCGCCGCGGCGTCGCCCTCGGCATCCGGCAGACCGGGATCCCCGCCGCCGGCCTGCTCGCCGCCCTGCTGCTGCCCTGGATCGCGCACTTCGCGAGCTGGCGCTGGGCGCTCGCGGTCGCCGGGTGCATCACCGCGCTGACGGCCCTGCCGCTGCTCAGCCTGCGCGCCGAGCCGCGACCGCCGCGGCCCGTGCAGCGCCTGCCGCACGTGAGCCGCAATCGCAACCTCCTGCTGCTCACGGTGTGGGGCTGCCTGATCGTGACCGGGCAGTACGCGCTCGTGGCCTTCCTCGCGCTCGATCTCAACCAGAACGCCGGGCTCACCCTCGCCGAGGGGTCGATCCTGCTCGCGATCGCCAACGTCGCAGGCATCATCGGGCGCGTCGCGTGGGGGCTCTTCAGCGACCGCGCCCCCGGGAGCAACCGCAAGAGCTCGCTGCTCACGATCAACGCGGTCGGGCTGATCGGCGCGCTGCTGCTGTTCGCCGTGCCGCGCTCCGTGCCGATCGAGCTGACCGCGGGGATCGTGGCCTTCGCCGGGCTCGGGCTGATCGGCTACCAGGGCCTCTGGGTGACGATGGTCACCGAGGTGGCCGGGCCCGCGCAGGTGGGCGCGGCGACCGGGTTCGCGATCACGTTCGTCTCGTGCGCGATCGCGGCGAGCCCGCCGCTCTACGGGCTCGTCGCCGACCAGGCCGGTACCTACCGCGCGATCTGGATCGTGCTCGCGGCGATCCTGGCCGTCGCGCTGATCCCCGCGATGCTCGTGCAGGAGCACGTCGAGCCGTCAGGCTGACGACGCCGGCTCCGCGAGTCGCTCCGCCCAGTAGACCGTGCGCGCCTCGACGTCCTCGGCGCTGCGCAGGCAGCAGGTGCCGCAGTAGCGCAGCGGGTCGTCGCCGAACCGCGCGTGGAAGCCGGGGTCGAGCACCAGCTCGTCCTCCGGCGGCGGCTCCGAGCGATAGAACATGCAGCACGAGGCGCGCCGGCAGACGGCGACCGGCCCACCGCTCGTCTCGGCCGTCCACAGCGCCGGCAGACGACGGCTCGGCCGCGAAGGCGCCGCCAGCAGCCGCTCGGTGCGCGCGATCCAGAGCCGGGGGTCCGAGCCCGGAATGGCGTCGCCGAGGCGAGCTGCGACGGAGCCGAGCGCGTCGGTGACCTGCGCCCAGAGCGGCGTGGCGCCGCGGCCCGAGCCGTCCAGCGCGGCGATGATCGGAGCGCACCAGGCGACGATGCCGGCGACGACCAGCTCGTCGAGCTCCCCCTCGCTCGCCACCACCCCCACCCCGCGCTCCGCCGCCCACTCGTGCCCGGCGAGCACGTGCACGCTCGGCCGCCCGACCCGCAGGCCGGAGACGTAGCCCTCGGGGGCGAGTCCGAGCTCGACGCCGTGTGAGGCCGCGAGATCGATGCCGACGCGATCGGCGACCGCAAACGCCGCGACGGCGCCGGCCACCGGCCCGGCGAGCCAGCCCGTCAGCTGCCGCGCCGATCCACGCGCATCCAGGACACGGTAGACGGCGCGCATCTGCGCGTGGCCGGCGGCGATCGCCTCGGCAGCGATGGCAGCGTCCCGCGTCGTCCAGCGCGCGACGAACGAGCGATCCGCGAGCACGGCGAGACGCTGATCGATCCGATCGGAGAGCGCGGCATGCGCGGTCGTCGGGGATGGGGCCGCGCGGGACACGTACATTAGGGTACCCTACTTAGGTCGACCTAATCGAGACGTCGCTTCCTCGCCTTGCGCGCTCGCTCCGCCTGCGGCACGAAGCCGCGCGTCGAGGTGGTCTTCGGCGCGCCGGGTGAGCGGCTCACGATCCGCCACGAGGAGCAGGGCGGGCAGCCCTCGATCTTCGTCGCCGGCACCCTGCTCGCGGCCCGCTGCATCCAGGACTCCAGCGGCGTGGTGCGCGGGCTCGACTCGCTGCTGCGCACCAGACGCCGGGCGTCAGAGCACGCGGAAGCGCTCGAACGCCTCCGACGCCGGGGCGCCGGCGCGGATCGCGTCGAGGAACCCGCTCTCGCCCTGCGCCTTGGCGGCTACGCGCGCGAGCACCTCGTCGATCAGCGCGACCGGCACGACGACCACGCCGTCGTCGTCGGCGACGACCAGGTCGCCAGGTGCGATCGCGAGTCCGCCGGCGGTGATCGGACGCGTGTGCCCCAGCACCTCGAGCCGCCCGTTGATGTCGTACGGGACCGCCCCGGACGCGAAGACCGGGAGCCCGAGCTCGCGGATCTGCGCGACGTCGCGCACGGGTCCGTCGCAGACGACCCCGGCCGCGCCGCGCGCGAGGCAGATCGTCGAGAGCAGCTCGCCCCAGAGCGCGACGTCCTGCCGCCCGTGGGCGCTCGTCACGACGACGGCCCCGCGCGGCACGGCATCGAGCGCGGCGAGCAGGCCGCGGTAGGGCACCTCGGGCACGGCCTCGACGATCACGACTTCGAGTGGCAGCGCGGGTCCGGCGGCGCAGGTGCCCGGCACGAGCGGCGCCGGCAGGCCGCCGAGCGCCTGCGAGCGGAGCCCGAGCGCGTCGAGCGCGTCGCAGACGATCGCCGAGCGAAGCTGAGGTGTCACTGCCATCGGGCGCAGAATCGAGCGCGGCTCGCTGATCGGGCAAGCCGCCGACGGCCCCCAGCGGCCGTCGGCACCGACGCGATCGCGAGCCCCGCTCGGAGCCCCGTCGTGGCGACGGCGATGAGCGCGCCGCTCAGCCTGGGCGGACGGCGGTGACGGTGATCTCGACGAGCAGCCCCGGGAAGATCCTGGCCTCGACGGTCGTGCGCGTCGGCTTGGGATCGGAGAAGAACGGCGCGTAGACCGCGTTGTAGCGATCGAACAGGCTGAGATCGGAGAGATGCACGAGCACCGTGACGACGTCGGCGAGCTCGCAGCCGGCGACGCGCAGCAGCCGCTCGATGTTCCGCATCGTGGCCTCGGTCTGCACCTCGATCGTGTCGCCGGCGATCTTCCCGTCGGTGCCGAACCCGCCCTGACCCGAGACGAAGACCCACTCCCCCACGCGCAGCGCGGGCGAGAAGGGCAGCGTGTTCGCGGGGACCTCGTCCGACTGGATCAGAACGCGTTCCATGTGACTCCTCCGGGTGACTGGTCGGGGCGCGCCGATGCGAGCGCGCGTGCCCGCGGATCCAGGCTGACGGGCGCTTGGCCGAATGACACTCGCCGCGAGTGCCATTTGGCCGATGATGATGCCACGCCGCCGGGGCCATCGGCCGCGCGTAGCGGCGTTCGCGGGCGTCCCGCGTCCGCCGGCGGTCGTCGTGGGTGCAGTCGCCGCCACGCAATCTTCGCGCTCGTCGCCTGCGCACACGGCGTGCGAAGCTTCACCCGATCGGGGTACCCGGGCCTGACCCGGGGCGGAGCGGCCGGAGCGACCCGGCCGGTACGCTCGCCCCGGAATCGCAGTGAACCCCGGGAGGAAGCTGGATGTCGGTGTCCGAGCGTCAGCGGGCCGCGGTCGGCCGCAGCCGCAGCGAGGTGGCGACGCCGGCGCTGATCCTCGACCTCCCCGTCGCGCGCGCCAACATCGCGGCGATGGGCGACCGCATCGCCGGCCTGCCCGCCGACCTGCGCCCGCACACGAAGGTGCACAAGAGCCCGCTGCTGGCGCGCATGCAGGTCGATGCGGGCGCCATCGGCGTGACGGTCGCCACCGTCTGGGAGGCCGTGACGATGGCCGAGGCGGGAATCCCGAACATCCTGATCGCGAGCCCCGTCGTCGGGCAGGTCAAGCTGCGGGCGCTCGCCGCAGCCGCGCGCCTGACCCGGATCACGGTCGCGGTCGACTGCCGCGCGCACCTCGACGGGCTCTCGGCGGGCGCGGTCGCCGCGGGCACGACGATCGGCGTGATCGCCGAGGTCGACGTCGGCATGGGCCGCTGCGGCGTCCGCTCGGGGGATGAGGCGCTCGCGCTGGCCCGCGACGCGCTCGCGCTACCGGGCCTCGCGTGGCACGGCGTGATGGGCTACGAGGGGCACGTCATGGGCATGGCCGACCGCGCCCTCCGCGTCGAGCGGCAGGGCACCGCGATGCGCGAGCTGGTCGAAGTCGTCGATCACCTCGCCGGCCACGGCGTCGAGTGCGAGGTCGTCTCGGCCGGCGGCACCGGCACCTACGACCTGACGGGCGCGAACCCGCGGGTGACCGAGGTCCAGGCCGGCTCGTACGTCTTCATGGACACGTTCCACGCCAACCTCGTGCCCGACGGCTTCCCGGTCGCGCTGACGGTGCTCGCCACCGTGCTCAGCCGGCACGGCACGCGGGTCATCCTGGATGCGGGCCGCAAGGCCGTCTCGGTGGAGATGGGGCACCCGGCGGTGATCGGGCATGCGGCCACGACCGTCTCGATCAGCGAGGAGCACGCCGGGGTCGACGTCGGCGAGGACTGCGCCCTCGCCGTCGGCGACACCGTCGAGCTGCTGCCGAGCTATGCCCCGACGACCGTCAACCTGCATGCGATCTACCACGTCGTCGAGGACGGCGTCGTGACCGACGTCTGGCCGGTGCTCGCGCGCTACGGGGGCGACACGGCGCTCGCGGGGTAGCCGGCGGCGCTCGCCGCTGCTCGCCCGGCGCGGGCGCGCTCGACGAACTGCGGCCACCACGTCGCCTGCGACGACGTCGCCGCGTAGCGCTCGAGCGTCTCCATCCAGCGCTCCCAGGCCGCCTCCGCAGCGGCCGTGCGCTGCGCGGGCGTGCCGAAGTCGCCCGCCAGCCAGCGCCGGCCGATCTGCGCGTGCAGCACCTCGTCGGCCCAGTCGTAGTCCTGCAGCGACGTGAAGAACGCGTCGCCGCCGAGCTGCGCGACGACCCACTCGAAGCGCTTGCCGGTCGCGCCGGGCATCAGGCCCTGCTCGATGTGCCAGAGCAGGAGGTGCGCCTCGAGCGGCGTGAACTCGGTGTTCAGCGACGCCGAGGCCGCCATGTCGATCGGGTAGTCGTAGAACGGCACGCCCGCGGCCACGAGCGCGGTCTCGCCCATCATCGCGTGGCGCGTCTCGTCCCAGAGCTGGCGGCCGAGCTCGCGGTGGTACCCCCACGGCTTGCCGGCGGCCGCGAAGACGATCGGCCCCATCCACTCCGGGACGTCCATCTCGCGCAGTCGCTTGTACGCGAGCGCGAGCGCGCGCTCGTCGGGTGCGACGGCGTCGTCCGCGTAGTAGTCATCGATCAGCGCCGTCGCGTTGAACACGTCGGTGAAGCGCTCGTCGCGGCGCGGCACCGGGTCGATGGCGTAGGCGGAGCCGTCCCAGCGCGCAGCAGCGGGCGCGGGGGCGGGCGCGTCGTCGCCGAGGATGCCGCCGGTGCGCGCGGAAGCGCTCGGCGCGCTCCGGTCGTCCCGGCGCGCGACGGCGGCCGCGGCCGCCGCCCCCCACTCGCAGATCTCCTCCTGCTCGCGCAGGATGCTGCGCAGCATGCGGTGACCGGGATGGTCGAAGAGCGGGTTCATCTGCTCGAGGTGCGCCCGCAGCGCCGCGACGACGGCGGCCGCACCGCGCCGTAGACGGCCGCGAGCAGCTCCGCCGAGTCGCCGGCGCGGATGACCTCCTCCATCGCCGCCTCGAGCCGGGCGTCGGGCACGTCGTCCAGGTGGAGCGGCGGCTCGCGCATCTCCCCCACACGCGCGCGCAGCGCGGCGCACTGCTCGGAGTCGAGCCAGAGGTGCAGGCCGAGGCCGCACTTGACCTCCCACTCGGGCGTGCGCGCCAGGTGCGCGGCGCCCGTCAGATGCAGCCGCTTGAGCACGTAGTTGAGGCGCTTGAGCCGCGCAACCGTCGTCTCGACGCCCACGCCCGGCGACGCGGCTCGCTCGTAGGAGCAGACGCCCGCGAGCGGGATGATGCCGAGGTTGTCGACCGGGACGGGCATGCTCGCGCCTCCTCCGTGTTCGGTGGCACCGGGGGGATGCCGCTCCGAAGACTGCCAGCAACCGCCGCTCCGGGCCATGCGCCGCGGGAACGCGTCAGGCCACGACGACGACATCGCAGGCGGCGCCGGCGACGACGCGCGCGGCGACCGAGCCGAGCAGGAGCAGCAGGCCGGCATCGCGGAGGTTGCGCCGGCCCACGACGATCGTGTCGTAGCCGTCGCGCTCAGCGGCGACGCAGATCGCATGCGCCGGGGCGCCCTGACCCGACAGGGCGGTCGCGTCGATCCCGTGCCCGGCGAGCAGACGCAGCGCCCCCGGCAGGTGGCCGGCCGGATCGTCGCCGGCGGCGCTCACATGGATCACGCCGACGACATCGCCGTTGCGGTGCATCGCCGCGATGCGCTGGAGGGCCCGTCCCGCCGAAGGCGAGCCGTCATATGCCAGCAGCGTGCGCCTGCGTCGGAGTCGGGAGGCAGGGATCGTCACCTGCCCAGCTTGCCGCCCAGTCGAGCGCCTGCCATCCGGGGACGCTCGTGGCGCCGGTGCGGAAAAGCCGCAGCCGCCGACGTGCGCTACCCTCGAACGGGTCATGGGAACCGCCCCCGCAGAGCACAGCAAGCTCGCGGTGGTCGCGGAGGCCGGCATCGCGGTGGCCCGCGGGCTCGATCTCGACGAGACGCTGCGCGCGGTCGTGCAGGCGGCGACACGCGTGACCGGCGCACGGTACGCGGCGCTCGGCGTGCTGGGCCCGGACCGCCGCATCAGCCGCTTCATCACGACCGGCCTCGACGACGAGCAGCGCCGCCTGCTGGGCGCGCCGCCGACCGGCCGCGGGGTGCTCGGCGCCCTGATCGACGACGCCCGCCCGCTCAGGCTTCGCGACCTCTCGGACGATCCGCGCTCGGTGGGCTTCCCACCCGACCATCCGCCGATGCGCTCCTTCCTCGGCGTCCCGGTCGCGGGGCGCGGAGCGGTCTTCGGGAACCTCTACCTGACCGAGGCGCCGGATGGCGCGTTCACCGACGAAGACGAGCGCATCGTGCTGCTGCTTGCCGGCATGGCCGCGGTGGCGATCGAGAACGCCCGGCTCTATCAGGACTCGAAAGATCAGGCCGAGCAGGCGCGGCGCGGCGCCGAGGCGCGCGTCGCCCTGATCGGGGCGGCCGCGGCCGTGCTCAACGAGCAGGATGCGCTCGAGGCCCTGCGGCTCGTCGCGCGGGAGGCGGTGCGGCTCCTGCGCGTCGAGCTCGTCGCCGTCGCGGTGCCGGACGAGACGGCCGGGGTGATCCGCTACGAGGTCGCCGAGGGGCCGGCCGCGGCGGGCTTCGACACCTCGGCGGTGCCGCTGGCCGAGTCCTTCGCGGGCTCGGTGCTGCTGGCCGGCGTCGCGATCCGCGTCGATGGGCGCACGACCCCCGCGGTCAGCGGATTCGCCTCGGCGCGCCGGCTCGACGGGCACGACGTGCTCGCACAGCCCGTGCTCGTGAGCGACGGGCCGGCCGCCGTGCTGCTCGCCGCCGATCGCACCGACGGCGAGCCGCTCGACTGCCGACGACGAGGAGCTCCTGGCGCTGCTCGCCACCTTCGCGGCGATCGCGATCCGCACGTCGCGCTGGCTCGGGCGCGAGCGCGCGCGCGCCGAGGCGCTGGCGCGCATCCGCCAGACGCAGGCCGACGCCGAGTCGCGGCGCGAGACGCTCGCGCGCGTGATCGAGACGCAGGAGCGCGAGCGGCGGCGCATCGCCCAGGATCTGCACGACCGCACGGCCGGCGGCCTCACCTCGGTGCTCTTCGCGCTCCGCCGGCTGGAGCGCGATGCGGTCGGCGAGGAGCAGCGCGCCCAGCTCGCGGAGGCGCGTCTCGGCGTCGCCGTGGCGATCGAGGACGTGCGCGACCTGATCGCCGACCTGCGCCCGAAGGTGCTCGACGACTTCGGCCTCGGGCCTGCGCTCGAGCGCCTCTGCGAGACGATCGGCCGGCGCAGCGACCTCGGCGTGCGGTGCGAGCTCGGCGAGGGCCTCGACGCCCTGCCGCCGGACGTGGCGACGGCCACGTACCGCATCGTCCAGGAGGCGCTCGGCAACGTCGCCCGGCACGCCGGCGCGACCACCGCCGTCGTCAGCGCCGCACTCTCGGGCGGCGTGCTCGTGGTCACGGTCGAGGACGACGGCGGCGGCTTCGGCCCGGGCACGCTCGGCTACGGCATCGAGGGCATGATCGAGCGGGCGCGCATGGTGTCCGGGCGGGTCGAGCTCGAGCAGCCGGAGGGCGGCGGCGCACGGGTGCGCTTCGAGACCCGCGCGGAGGCGGCTCCATGATCCGCATCCTGCTCGTCGACGATCACCGGATCGTGCGCAGCGGCGTCCGCCGCGTGCTCGAGGAGACCGGTCGCTTCGAGGTGATCGGCGAGGCGGCGGGCGTCGCCGAGGCGCTCGACCAGGCCCGCCGGCTGAGCCCCGAGGTCGTCGTCCTCGACCTCACGCTGCGCGACGGCTCGGGCCTCGACGCGATCGCCGATCTGCGCGCGGGCGGTGCGCGCGTCGTGATCCTCTCGATGCAGGACGAGCCCGCCTATGCGCGCAAGGCCTTCGAGCTCGGCGCGCAGGGCTACGTCGTCAAGGACGCCGCGGACGAGGAGCTCGCGGGGGCGATCGACGCCGTCCTGGCCGATCGCCTCTACGTCCACCCAACGCTCGCGGCGCGCCTCGTGATGGCCCGTCCGGAAGACGATCTGAGCGAGCGCGAGCGCGAGATCCTGCGGCTGATCGCGCTCGGCTACACCAATCAGGAGATCGCCGGCCAGCTCTTCCTGAGCGTGCGCACGATCGAGGCGCACCGCCGCCACATCCTCGACAAGCTGCGGCTCGGCTCGCGCGCCGAGCTCGTGCGCTACGCGTTCGAGCACGGCATCGTCCAGATCGGCCTCACCTAGAAAACGTGAACGGGGCGCGGCCTGCCCGCCGGCAGCCCGCGCCCCGTCGCCGCATCCGGCCGCTAGACCGTGACGGCTGCCCCGTCCCGCGCGCCGTGACCGGCTGCGCCGCGGTCGCAGCGAGCCGCACCATGCCGAACGCGGCGAGCACGATGAAGCCGATGCCGCTGAGCAGCAGGGCGATGCCGACGATCACGCCGAAGAGCGCGAGCTGCTCGGCCATGTAGCTCACGTTGAGCGCGGTGCTGAAGGCCGTCTCGCTGATCCAGACCGCAGCGCGCCGGATTGTCGAGCGGCTGTCCGGAGTCGCTCTTGAGCGCCGCGGCTCGATCGCTCGTGCCCTTGCCGTCGGCCGAGGCGTAAGCGCGCCATCGTGCTGTAGGTCTCGCCGCCGCTCGACTCGAGCGCGTGGATGCGGATGTAGCTCGCGAAGCAGCGCGCGTCGGCGCCGGTCGCGATGGCCTTGCCCGCCACGCTGCAGGTCGGCAGGTCGACGTTCTTCAGACCAGCCTCCTTGACGCCGACGGCGATCAGCGCCGGGGTCATGTCCGGCGAGCCGACGATCTGCTCCTGGCGCAGGTTGTCGCGCACCGTCGAGCGGCCGCTCGCGCCCATGAAGATCGCCACCGCGCCGAAGGCGATCAGGATGATCCCCGCGGCAAATCCTCCGTACTGAAGCCAGCGCCTCATGGTGCTCCCGTCGTGGTGGTTGCGAATGCCCGACGTGTGCCGTGGCTCCGTTCTCCGCACTCTTGCCCGCGCCCGCCGCGCTGCCATCGGAATCGGCCCGCGCGCCGGATGCGGGAAATCCGCAGCCGGCCCCCCACGGAGCCGTCAGGCCGGGCCGACGGCCGCCTGCCGTCCGCCGGCACGCGGGCCGCCCCGCCGCGGAGCGCGCGCAACGCGTTGAGGATGGCCGCGACGTCGATGGCCTCCTGCGCGATCGCCCCGTGCAGGGGCGAGATGCCGCCGAGCGCGGCGACGACCATCAGCACGGCGCTCAGGCCCATGCCGATCGCGATCCCCGTGCGCGCGACTCTCACGGTGTCCCGGCCGATCTCGATCGCCTCTGCGACCCGGCCGAGATCGTCGACGAGCACGACGGCGTCGGCCGCGCCGGAGGAGATCGTGCTGCCCGTGGCGCCGAGCGCCACGCCCACGTCGGCCATGGCGAGCGCGGGTGCGTCGTTCAGGCCGTCGCCGACCATGACGACGGTGGCGCCCGCGCGGCGCAGCTCCGCGACGACCCTGGCCTTGCCCTCCGGCGTCGCCTCTCCGCGCACCTCGCCGATCCCGGTGGCGCGAGCGACCTGCTCGGCGACCGCCGTGGCGTCACCCGTCAGGAGCAGCGGACGCGCGCCCGCGCGGCGCACGCGCGCGACGACCGCGGCCGCATCGGCGCGCAGGGGATCGGCACAGCGAATGACGCCTGCGACCGACCCGTCGACCGTGACCCAGACCTCGGCCACGCCTGCCGGCGGCACCTGCCCGCTGGGCGCGCCTGCGAACGCCGCCCGTCCGACACGCACTCGCCGGGCGCCGACGAGCGCCTCGACGCCGTCACCGTAGGCCTCGCTGAAGTCGCGTGCGGCGGTGAGCGACAGCCGCCGCCGGCCGGCCTCGGCGCGGATCGCCGCGGCGAGCGGGTGCAGCGATCGCTGCTCGGCCGCAGCGGCCAGCGCGAGCACGGCGTCGCTCGCCTCCACGACCTCGGGATGGCCCGTCGTCAGCGTGCCCGTCTTGTCGAACACGACGACGGTCGCGGAGCCCAGTCGCTCGAGCGGTGTCCCGCCCTTGACGACGATGCCGCGACGGGCCGCGCGTGCGAGACCCGAGACGAAGGCGATCGGCGTTGCCAGGATGAGCGGGCAGGGCGTGGCGACGACGAGCACCGCGAGCGCCGCGACCGGCGAGCCCGAGACGATCCAGCCGGCACCGGCGACCACGAGCGTGATCGGGAGGAAGACGACCGCGGCGCGATCGGCCAGGCGGGCGGTGCGCGGGCGATCGGACTCGGCCTGCTCGACCAGGCGCACGATGCCCGCATAGGTCGACGCCGCCGCCGGGCGCAGGGCGCGCACCGCGATCGCCTCGCCGGCGACGCTCGCCCCGCTGCGGATCTCCTGGCCGGTCTCGCGCCGTACGGGGAGCGGCTCTCCGGTGAGCGCGGCCTCGTCGAGCACGGCACGGCCGCTCACCAGCATGCAGTCCACGGGGACGATCTCGCCGGCCAGCACCATGAGCTCGTCGCCGGCGCGCACCTTCTCCGCGGGAACGTCGACCAGGCCGCCGCCCGCCTGGCGGTGCGCCACGGCGGGAGCGCGCTGCGCGAGGGCGGCGAGCTCGCGCCGCGCGCGGCCGAACGCGCGCTCGTCGAGCAGCTCGCCGCCCGACAGCATCAACGCCACCACGAGGCCCGCTGCGAGCTCGCCCAGGGCCAGCGATCCGGCCACGGCGAGCAGCGCGATGACGTCGGCACCCAGCTGGCCGCGCAGGATCCGCCGCAGCACCGAGAACGCGAGCGGCACGACGACGACGGCCAGCACGGCGATCCAGAGACCGTGCGCCACGTGCCCCTGGCCCGCGAGGCGCAGGGCGAAGCCACACGCGAGCACCGCCGCGATCAGCGAGGGGATGAGCAGGCTGCGCACCTCTCACATCGTCGGCGCCCACCCGTGCGCGCGCATCGGCGGTTCGCCGCGAGCACGGTGCGTAGGAACCCGCAGCACCGCTGCGTGCAGGCCCCGATGGCCGTGCCGTCGGCCGTGCCTAGCGTTGGTGAAAACGAGAGGAACCGGTGCCCCAGACCGAGAACGCCCCGATCCTGCTGTGCTACGACCGCTCCGACGGAGCCCGCCGCGCGATCGAGTGCACGGCCGCGCTGCTGCCCGGCCGCGAGGCCATCGTGCTGCACGTCTGGAGCCCCATCGCGCTCACCGCCTTCGCCTACGCCGGCATGGTGGCGCTCCCGGCCTACGACTCGGCCGAGCTCGGCCGCGCGGCGCTGACGCTCGCCGAGGAGGGCGCCGCGATCGCCAGCGCGGCCGGCCTCGCTGCGCGCGCCGCGACCGCCGAGAGCACGTACGAGGGCACCTGGCACGCGATCATCGCGGCGGCCGAGGAGCATGGCGCCGGCCTGATCGCGATCGGCGCCCGCGGCCTCTCGACGTTCCGCTCGATCGTGCTCGGATCGGTCTCGCACGGCGTCGTCGAGCACGCCGCCTGCCCCGTCCTGGTCATTCCCCCGGTCCGTTCGTAGGCGCCGGGGCGGATCGGGCGGTCGCGCCGGTGCCCGTGGGATGCGGCGCCCGCCGAGGAGGACGGCGTGACGCCGATGTCCGGCAGGTCGTCGACCGCGCAGCTGCGTGGACCACGCTCGAGCACACGAGGTCGGCGAGCTTGCCGGGATCGAGCGAGCCCTTCTCGCGCTCCTCGCCGAGCACCATCGCGGCGTTGATCGTGTGCATGTGCAGGGCGTCGTCGATCGACACGGCCTGCTCCGGATCGATGAAACGGTCGTCGTAGGTCTGCCGGCGCACGCAGCACCCGATCGAGAAGAGCGGGTTGGTGGCCTCGCGCTCGGAGCCGATCCAGACGTCGCTCGAGCCCGGTCAGCAGCCAGCCTTCGCGGATCAGGTCGGCGAGCCGGAAGCGCCCGCGGGCGCCGTACTCGCCGAGGTGGTCGGGAACGCAGTCGTCGACGGTCGAGGAAGACCTGGAGCTGCTCGACTGCGACGTGCGCACGATCGGCGGCATCGCCCGGCTCGAGCCGGCGCTCGATCTCGAGCTGCACGAACAAGCGGCTGCTGCCGCTTCCCGCCGCGGACGCCGACGGCCGCGCGGAGGGCGGCTAGGCTCGGATTATGATTGCGTTCGCGGGGAGCGGCACTGCGCGCGGTGCGTCCTCTGGAGGTATCCGCCCAGGTGGCACCGGACACGCGCCGGCGCCGCTCGTGCGGCACGCGTCACCGGCCCACTGGCCCTGCCCCGCGCCCACCTGCGACTGATCGCACGACCTGCGGCACCCTTCCCTCCGGAATCTCAAGAGACATGCTCGAGCACATCGCAGCCGTCGGCGGACGTCGACCGTGGAGCGCACCCGTGATCGCATCTGCCGTGATCGCGGCCGCCGGCGCGCTCGCGGCCGGCGCTCTGCCCTGGCGCAACGCGCGGCGGCCGGAGGACGACCCCGCCGACGTCGGGGCTCGCGCCCGCGCTCGACCGCGCCGAGCGGCTGCACCATCTCGCCGCGGCGCTCTCGCGCGCTGCCAGCCCGCGCGACGTGGGAGCGCGTTCCTCGATCAGGCAGTCGAGCAGCTCGGAGCCCAGGGCGGGTCGCTGGCGCTGCGCAGCGCCGACGGCACGGCGCTCGAGCTCGTCGCGGGCCGGGAGATCCCGGGCACGCGCTCGCGCCTGCTCGAGCGCGTCCCGCTCGAGCAGCGGTTCGGCGTGACCGCCGCCTACGCCTCGGGCCGGCCTGCCAGCGCCCGCAGCTACGACGAGCTCGAGGCCCGCTTCCCCGACAGCGCGCGCACCTTCGGACCCGGGCTCGAAGGCGATCTATGCCCTGCCCCTGTGGGTCGACGGTGCACCCGCCGGTGCCTTCAACCTGTTCTTCGCGAGCGAGCACGAGGTCTCTCACGCGGACGCCGAGTTCCTCGAGACGATGGCGCGCCTCTGCGGTCACGCGCTCGAGCGCGCCCTGCTCGCGGACGCCGAGTCGCGGGCGCGCGAGCGCGCCGAGGAGGCCGCGCGCTACGCGACGAGCCTCTACTCGCTCGGCATGCGGCTCGCGAGCTCGCTCACGCCCACCGACGTCGCGACCACCGTGATGCGCGAGGCGATCGCCGAGCACGGCGCGTCGGCCGGGGCCGTCGGCCTGATCGACCACGAGCGCCGCGAGGTCGAGCTGCTGATCGACGACGACTACCCCGAGCGCGCCCTGGAGCTGCTGCGCCGCTTCGGCCTCGACGCGCCCATCCCGGCCGCCGCCGCCGCCCGCACGTCGAAGCCGGTCTTCGTCGGCACGCTCGAGGAACGCACACGGCGGTTCCCCGACCTGCCGAAGGCGCTCGGCGACGGCTCCGTCGCGATCGCCGCCCTGCCGCTGATCGCCTCCGGGAATACGTTCGGCGTGCTCGTGCTGCGCTACACCACCGAGCGCGCGTTCGGCCCCGACGAGCGCCGCTTCCTGCTCACGCTCGCCGACGACTGCTCGCAGGCGCTCGAGCGCGCGCGGCTGCACGCCGATTCGGAGCGCCGGGCCGAGCGCGCGCGCCTGCAGCTCGCCATCGCGAGCTCGCTCGACGCCGTCTCGAGCCACCGCGACCGCGTCGCGGCGCTGCTCTCCGGGCTCGTGCCCGGCCAGGCCGACTTCGCCTCGCTCGAGACCTTCGAGGACGACGAGCCGGCTCCGCTCGCGACGCGGCAGAGCGAGGACCGGGCCGGCGAGGAGGCGGCCGCCTTGCGCTCCGCGGCCTCCGACCTGCTGCTGCGCGTGCGCCGCTCGGGCCTGCCCGAGGCGATCGACGTGCGCGCGGCCGACGACCTCCACGGCTCGTGCGTCGCGGTGCCGCTGACGGTCGGGAGCCGGCCCGCCGACGTGCTGCTGGCGGTCATCGCCGCCGGGCATCAGCGCGAGCAGCGGCGGCCCGACCTCGCGCTGCTGTCCGAGATCGGGCGCGGCGCGGCGCTCGCGCTCGAGAACGCCCGGCTCTACGAGCGCGAGCACCACATCGCGCACACCCTGCAGCACGGCCTCCTGCCGGCCGCGCTGCCGCATGCGCCGGGCCTCGACCTCGCGGTCGCCTACGCGGCGATGGGCGAGGGCAACGAGGTCGGGGGCGACTTCTACGACGTCTTCCGCAAGCACGACGGCCACGCCGCGGTGATCGGCGACGTCTGCGGCAAGGGCCCGGAGGCTGCGCGGCTGACCGCGCTCTGCCGGCACACGCTGCGCGCCGCGGCGCTCTTCGAGGGCTCCGGCCCCGGCCGCACGCTGGCGCTGCTGAATCGCGCGATCCTCGATCAGGCGCCCGGCGGGCAGTTCTGCAGCGTCGCCGCGGTCGACCTCGCAGCGGCCGGCCGCGACGTCCTGCGCGCGACCCTGGCAAGCGCAGGCCATCCGGCGGCCCTGGTGGCGCGGGCCGGTGGGCAGGTCGACGCGGTCGAGGCGCGCGGCACGGTGCTCGGCGTGACCGAGGCGCCCCGCCTCGACGAGACGCTGATCGAGCTGCGGCGCGGCGACGCGCTCGTGTTCGTGACCGACGGCGTCGAGGAGGCGCGCAACGAGAGCGGCGGGTTCTTCGGCCAGGAGCGCCTGCACGCGAGCGTGCGCCGCGCGGCGCGCGCGGGTGGTGACGCGGCGGCGATCGTGGCTGCTGTGAGCGCCGATCTGGACGCGTTCCGCGGCGCGCGCGAGCTGCGCGACGACGTCGTCATTCTCGTCATCCGCTTCGCGGGCCTCTAGACCGCGGCGCGGCGCGGCGCGGCTATCCGGCGACCCGCCGGCAGATCATCAGCTCCGTCGAGGCCGACTCGGCGCGATGGCGCACGAGCCGGCGCTCGATCGGATAGAGCGCGGCGCCGAGCGCGAAGCCGAGCGGCTCGGCCAGCGACGCGGTTCCGGCGACGGTCAGCCACCACGCCCGGCGCAGCCGGCTGCGCGAGTCGGGCGCCGTATTCATGAGCACGAACATCGGGCGGCGCTCCGCGATCTCGAAGCCGTGCCGCGCGAGCGCCTCCTCGTAGCGGGCGAGCGTGCGGTTGACGTAGTGCGAGGCGAGGCGCGAGTTCGACTGCTCGTGATGGAGGAAGTTGTCGGCCACCATGAAGTACCCGCCGGGCCGGAGCGAGCGGGCGATGTTGGCGAGCGCCTGCTCGAAGACCGCCTCGTCGACGATGTGGTACAGCACGTCGAACGCCGTCACGACGTCGTAGCCGCCGGTCGCGAGCGGCGCGTCGGCGGCGCCGATGTCGGCGTGCATGAACGAGTGCTGGGGATAGCGCGCCGCCAGGCGCTCCGCCACGACCGGCGCAAGGTCGACGCCCGTCACCGTCCGCACGCCGAGCTCGTGCCAGAGATCGATGTAGAAGCCCGTGCCGGGCCCGATCTCGAGCACGTGGGCGCTCGCGTAGTCGATCCCCAGCCGGGGCACGCGATCCATGAAGACGTCGCGCCGCATGCGGTAGATCCAGTCGTTGTAGCGGCGGCCGAGCGTCGAGTAGCCGACTCCGACGAGCGAGTCGTCCGCGCTGAGCCGTTCCTGCCAGTAGCGCTCGGTGTCGAACGCGGCGTCCTGCGGGTCGCGCCGGGGGGTCAGCTGCTGCATCCATCTCACCATACGCAGCGTTTTCGCACGGGGCACGTCGCCGGGCTTGCGCGGGACTACGGTGAGAGAAGATGGCCGTTCGCGCAACCGTTCCCCAGAGCGTCACGACGCGTCCGCTCGAGGCCGGCGACCTGCCGGCCGTGGCAGCGCTCTGGGAGCGCCGGCTGGCCCGGCCGGGCAACGACGGCGCCGGGCGCGCGCTCCAGCTCCTGCGCCGCACCCTGCTCGAGGATCCCTGGGCCGATCCGGCGATTCCGTCGCTCGTCTCGACGGCGCCGGACGGCACCGTGATCGGCTTCATCGGCTCGAGCGTGCGGCACCTCCGGCTCGACGGCGAGCCGCTGCGCGCGGCCTACGCCTCGCACCTGATGGCCGATCCCGACTTCACGAACCGCACGGTCGGGCTCTTCCTCCTGCGCGCGTTCCTGAGCGGCCCGCAGGACCTGACGCTGACCGACACGGCGACCGTGCAGGCCCGCTCGCTGTGGACGGCGCTCGGCGGCACCCCGGTTCACCACCTCACGACCGGCTGGCTGCAGCCGCTGCGGCCGACCCGCACGATGGTCACGCTCGGCCGCAACCACGGCGGGCGCATCGCCCACGCGAGCCGCGCCATCAGCGCGCTCGCGCCGCTGCTCGACCGCGCCGGCCGGAGGCTCGCCGGCGACGCCCGCGCGGAGCGCGCGGGAGCCGTCGGCGACGAGCAACTGACGGTCGCGAGCATGCTCGAGCACCTCGACGAGCTGGCTCGGCCGGCGCGGCTCGTGCCCGCCTACGACGAGGCGTTCCTGACCTGGATGCTCGCCGAGCTCGGGCACGGCGGCCTGCGCGGCGAGCCGCGCTTCCGCCTCGTGCACGCGCGCGGCACCGTCGTCGGCTGGTACGGCTACTACCTCGCCCCGAAGGGCCTCTGCCGCGTGCTCCAGGTGATGGCCCGCGAGCGCCACGCCGATCTCGTCGTCGGCGAGCTCTACCGCGACGCATTCGCATGCGGCGCCGCAGCGCTCTACGGCCGGCTCGAGGCGAACATCTCGGAGGCGGTGCTGCGCCGCGGCGCGCTCCTGCGGGCGCTCCCCCGCGCCGTTGCCCACGGCCGCAGCGCCTCCGCGATCGCCGCGCTGCAAGGCGGCTCGAGCGCGCTCACCTGGCTCGACGGCGAGCCCTGGTAGCGGGCCGCCGGGCCGCGGCGCTCGCCGCCCGCCGGTCGCTCTCAGCTGCCCGCGCGCGTCACTCCGGGTCGAGCCGCACGATCTCGCCGGTGCGCGCCGATTCCTCGGCTGCGAGCGTCGCCTCGAGCGCGCGCATCGCATCCTCGGGCCGGCCGATCGCGGGCTGCTCGCCCGTCAGCGCACACTGCGCGAAGTAGGCGAACTCCTCGCGCAGCGCCCCGCCGCGCACGCCGTCGAACTCGGGCCAGTAGGTCGTGTCGGGGCTGGAGAAGCCCTCGGACGAGACGACGCCGAGGTTCGGGAACGTGTCCTGGATGTGCAGGAAGCCCTCGGTGCCGATGATCGTCATGCGCTCGTCGATCGCGAACGGCGTCTTCTCGGGCATGCACCAGACGGTCTCGAGCGTCGCCGATGCCCCGCCCGCGAAGCGGTACATCGTCTGGCCGATGTCGGGGTTCACGAGGCCGCGCACGTCGACGGTCTGCGCGTACGTGCTGACGATGCGGTCGCCGGTGAACCACAGCATCAGGTCGGTGTCGTGGATCGCGTCGCCGACGATCGGGCCGATCTTGTTGAGGATCTCGGGCGTCCACGCGGCCGGGATGTTGCGGCGCGAGCTGAGCGAGACGATGCGCCCGATGTCGCCGCGCTCGATCGCCTGCTTGGCCATCCGGTAGCGCGGGTTGAAGCGGCAGATGTGGCCGATCTGCAGGATGCCCTTCGCATCTGCCGCCGCCGCGATGATCGCCTTGCAGTCGGGCACGGTCGAGGCCATCGGCTTCTCGAGGAAGACGTGCTTGCCGGCTGCCAGCGCCGCGAGCGCGGGCTCCGTGTGCTGATCCCACATCGTCGCGATCGCGACCGCGTCGATCTCGGGATCGGCGAGCAGGTCGTGGTAGTCGCGGTAGGTCTTGGCGACGCCGAACTTGGCCGCCATCGCAGCGAGCCGCTCGGGCGTGCGCGTGCACAGCGCGGCCAGCTCGAGGCTCGGGACGCCGACGATCGTCTCGCAGTGGATCTCGCCGAACCAGCCGAGGCCGATCACGCCGATTCGCAGTCGCTCCATGTGTACGCACCCCCGTCGCCTGATCCAGTCGCAGTGAAGGCTGCACGCCGCGGTCGCGGGCGTCAAGGACCGCCGAGCGCCCCCGGCGTGGAATCATGCGGCCGTGCCCGACGCCTTCGCCACCCTCACCGAGCGCCTCGCGGCGATGTTCGAGGCGGTCGCACCCGGCTCCGACCCGGTCGTGCGGCCGTCGGATCGCTGCGATCTCCAGGCCAACGGCGCGCTTGCGCTCGCGAAGAGCCTCGGGCGTTCGCCGCGCGAGCTCGCCGAGGCGATCGTCGCGCAGGACGACCTGGCCGACATCTGCTCGCTCGTCGAGGTCGCGGGCCCCGGGTTCATCAACCTCACCTTCAGCGACGCCTACCTCGGCGCGCACGTCGCGGCGATGGCGGCCGGCGAGCGCCTCGGCGTGCCGGAGGCCGCGACGCCCGAGCGCGTCGTCGTCGACTACTCGGCGCCGAACGTCGCCAAGGAGATGCACGTCGGGCACCTGCGCTCGACCGTGATCGGCGATGCGATCGTGCGCCTGCTGACCTTCGCAGGGCACCGCGTGATCCGCGAGAACCACGTCGGCGATTGGGGCACGCCGTTCGGGATGCTGATCGAGCACCTCGTCGACCTCGGCGGCACCGAGAGCGTCGGCGAGCTCGGCGCGGGCGACCTGACGGCGTTCTACCGCGAGGCCCGCGCGGTCTTCGACGCAGACGAGGAGTTCCAGGAACGCAGCCGCCGGCGCGTCGTCCTGCTGCAGTCCGGCGATCCCGCGACGCTCGCGCTCTGGCAGAGCCTCGTCGATCAGTCCGCGCGCGAGTTCCAGGCCGTCTACGACCGCCTCGGCGTGCTGCTCACGCCGGCCGACATCGTCGGCGAGAGCTTCTACAACCCGCTGCTGCCCGGCATCGTCGCCGAGCTCGACACGAAGGGGCTGCTCGAGCGAGTCGCGACGGCGCGCGCGTGCGTCTTCCCGCCGGGCTTCGCGGGTCGCGACGGCGAGCCGATGCCGGTCATCGTGCAGAAGGCCGACGGCGCCTACAACTACACGACCACCGACCTCGCGACGGTGCGCGACCGCATCGAGCGCGTCGGCGCCACGTGGCTCGTGTACGTCGTCGGCGCGCCCCAGGCACAGCACTTCGCGATGGCCTGGAAGGTCTGCGAGCTGGCCGGCTGGCTCGCGCCGCCCGCCCGCTGCGTGCACGTGCAGTTCGGCAACGTGCTCGGCGACGACCGCAAGATGCTGCGCACGCGCGCCGGCGGCACGCTGCGCCTCGCCGATCTGCTCGACGAGGCCGTGACGCGGGCGCGCGCCGTCGTCGAGGCGCGCAGCGAGGGACTCGACGAGAGCGAGCGCGCGGCGATCGCGCACGCCGTCGGCATCGGCGCCGTCAAGTTCGCCGACCTCTCGAACGACCGCGTCGGCGACTACGTCTTCAGCTGGGAGCGCATGCTCGCGCTCGACGGCTTCACGGCGCCCTACCTGCAGTACGCCCACGCGCGCATCCGCTCGATCTTCCGGCGCGCGGGCGAGCAGCCGGACGGCACCGTCACGCCGGTGCTCGACACGCCCGAGGAGCGCGCGCTCGCGTTCGCGCTCGCGGGCTTCGCGGCAGCCGTGCACGAGACGGTCGAGCGGCTCGCGCCCCATCGCCTGTGCGGCTACCTCTACGAGCTCGCGCAGGCCTTCACGTCGTTCTACGACGCGTGTCCCGTGCTGCGCAGCGACGTGGATCCGGCCACGCGCGCGAGCCGGCTCGCGCTCTGCGACGTCACCGCGCGGACGCTCGCCACGGGCCTCGACCTGCTCGGCATCGAGGCGCCTCAGCGGATGTAGGCGGGCTGCCTCGGCCGCTGCCCTCGTAGGTCACGTCGCGGGCATCGGCTGCAGCGCGGCGTCCCGGTCCGGGGTCGCTCACGTCGATGAGCACGTCCTGGCCGCTGAGCGGGAGCACGACCGCGCTCCCCCCGTCGCTCAGACCTCCGCGGGAGTCGCGCGCTTCGGCGCCTGCCACGGCCGCCGCACGCCGAACATCGCCGGCGGCTGCCCGTCGCTCTCCCAGATCTCCCTGGTCGGAGGCAGCGGCGTGTCGAGCAGCTGCTGCCGCCCGCGCTCGCGCAGGCTCGCCTCGTAGTGCGGCTGGAGCCGCGCGACGCCGGCGACGGCCGCGCACAGGACGGGCGGCGAGCCCTTCAGGTGCAGCCGCCCCTCCTCGACCAGGCGCGAGATCTCGATCGGCCCGAGGCGGTCGAGCAGCAGGTCGTGCATGTCGGCGGCCGGCAGCGCGACGCGCACGGCGGCATCCTCGCGCGGCCCGCGCTCGATGCGTCCCGCCGGCGACGTCCAGCTGCAGCACGACGTCCGGGTCAGACAGCGTGAGCTCGATCGTCAGCCCCTCCCCCAGGGCGCCGGCGAGCGCGGCCGCGGCTGCGCCCTCCGGCGTCGCGGCGAAGCGCTCGACGAACGCCGTCACGTCCTCCTGCAGCTCGTCAGCGCTCGTCCACGGGCTCATCGCGCCACCTGCTCGATCCCGGCGTGAGCGCCGTTGCCGCTCCCGTTCGCGGCAGCGCGCCCGTGCCGTGCGTCCCAGTCGTCGAGGTGCGGGCCCATCGCCTCCGCGAGCAGCGTGTGGAAGTGATGCAGGCAGATCTCCTGCTCGGCGGCGTAGCGTCCCTGGCGGTAGACCTGGGAGCGCATGCCGCGCTGGGCGCGCTCGCAGATCTCGTAGTCCTCCGTGTTGACGAGGTGGCCGAAGTTGACGACTGCGGCCTGCAGCAGGCGATCCTGGAACGACTTCGCCTCGGGGAACCACCACATGAACTGCGACTCGGTGCGCTCGGGCCCGAGCGGCCGCACGCGGAACATGAGGATGCCGTCGGGCGTGAAGTTGATCGTCGTCAGCGGGAACACCCAGTGGAAGAAGTAGCCCGTCGCCTCCGCCTCGTCGAGGCCGGGCAGCGGCGGCTTCAGGGAGCGGAACTCCTGCGTGCCGCCGAGGATCCCGGCGACCCGCGAGCCCGGCCCGCGCGGGTGCGGCTCGCCGCCGTACTGCTCGTTCGAGTACTCCCCCAGGCGGTAGGTGTAGATCGTCGGGCTGAGGCTCTGCGCGAGCCCCGGGTGGATGAACGGGATGTGGTAGCCCTCCATGAAGTTGTCCACGTAGAGCTTCCAGTTGCAGCCGATCTCCCAGCGCCGGCCGCCGGCGAACGCGAGCTCCTGGGTCTCGTAGTTCGCGAGCCGCGGCGTGATGTCGGCGAGCCAGGTCTCGAGCGAGACCTCGGGCTCGAGCGCGACCCAGACCGTCGGGCCCCAGGTGCCGACCGAGAACTGCGGCAGGCGCATCGACGAGGGGTCGAAGTCGAGCGTGCCGTCCATGCCCTGGGTGCGGCGCACGCGGCCGTCGAGCTCGAACGTCCAGCCGTGGTACGGGCACTGGAACGCCTTGCGGCTTCCGCAGCCCACGGCCACGGGGCCGCCGCGGTGCAGGCAGACGTTCGACATGGCGCGCAGCTCGCCGTCGCGGCCGCGCGCGACGACGATCTCCTCGCCGGCGATCTCGGTCGTGAAGAACTGGCCGGGCTCGGCGACCTGCTCGGTGCGGCCGGCGAACGTCCAGACCTCGCGGAAGAGCGTCCGCTGCTCGAGCTCGTACAGCTCGGGCGAGGTGTACCAGTCGTTCGGCAAGGTGCCGGAGCGCTCGACGCCGCGGTCCTCCCACGTGCAAACCGGTCCCCGCATGTCGCCCATCGCCCACTCCCAGTGCTCGTTGGCACCGGGCATCGTCGCAGCGGAGCCCCCAGAAGGGAAGCGCTCGCTCCTACGCATTGCGTAGTAAAAGCGCGCCCGCAGTTCGCGAACCGGCGCCCGCCCCGTATCATCTGCGCATGCCGCAGATCACGCTCGACGACACCGATGAGCGCATCCTCGAGGCGCTGCAGGACGACGGCCGCCGGTCGTTCCGCGAGATCGCGCGCGAGATCGGCGTCTCGGAGGGCACGGTGCGAACGCGCGTCCGGCGCCTCCGGACGGCCGGCGTCCTGCGCTTCCTGGCCTTCGTCGACCCCTCGCAGCTGGGCCATCGCGTGCTCGCGCTCGTGCTCGCACGCGTCGAGTCCGAGCATCAGGAGCGGGTCATCAACGCGGCCACGGCCTGGCCCGAGACGACCTACGTGTCGAGCCTGCTCGGGCGCACCGACGTCTACATGCAGGTGATCTGCGCCGACAACGAGACGCTCGGGGCGATCGTCTCGCGCCTGCGCACGCTGCCGGGCGTGCTCGAGACCGAGACGATGCTCGAGCTGCAGGTGCACAAGTTCGTCTACCGCGACCTCGCCGCGCGCGAGGCCCGTGCCTGAGGCGCGCTCAGCAAACGAGCTCGCGGAGCACGTGGCACGCGCTCGCCTGCGCCTCCTGGATGCGCGGGATGTGCTCGGAGCACACGCAGACGACGTGATCGGCGAGCCTCTCGGCTGCGATGCGCCCGCCGTCATAGCCGACCAGCGCGATCGTGGCGAGCCCCCGCGAGCGTGCCTCGGCGAGCCCCTCGACGATGTTCGCCGAGCCGCCGCTCGTCGAGAGCGCCAGTACGACGTCGCCCGGGCGCGCGAGGGCGATCAGCTGGCGCGAGTAGATCGCCGCGACGCCGACATCGTTCGCGATCGCGGTCAGGACCGACGGGTCGGCGGTCAGGTCGATGCAGCGCCGGGCGGGCCAGCCGTGCGGCGCCGCGCGGAAGTCCGCGACGAGATCCATGGCGTCGGTCGCAGAGCCGCCGTTGCCGAACGCCAGGAGCGTCCCGCCGGCGCCGAGCTGCTCGCGCAGCGCGCTCGCGGCAGCCTCGAGCACCGGGCGCCCCTCGCGCAGCGTGCGCTGCCGCAGCGCCCCGATCTCGCTCGCCTTGAGCAGGATCGACGCCTCGACGTCGGCGAGGACGGACGCCGTAGCCACCGGCGCCCCGGACAGGAACGGGTAGAGGAAGCTCGACGCGCCCCCGTCGCGACCCGCGCGGCCCGCGTGCTCGAAGAACACGTGCACGAGCTCCCAGAGCATGTGGTACAGCGACTCGACGAGCTCCTGATCGACGAATGGATCGCCCGAGTCCGGCGCGAAGGCCCATTCCGCAGAGCTCGGCCCCGAACCCGATCGTGAGGCAGCCGCGCGCCCGCACGCGAGCCAGCTCGGCCGCCTCGCCGAACGCCATCACGGCGTCCATGGCGTCGGCCAGCAGGTCGAGCTGCGCGGGCTCCACGGCGAGCGCCGGCAGGGCGCGCTTGCCGACGATCACCGGATGGACGAACTCGACGGCGACGTGACGGGCATCCGAGCGATCCTGGGCCGCCGCTCCGCAGGCGAGCAGGCGCCCGCCGGCGCAGGAAGCGCTCGGCGAGCAGCCGGCAGAGCTCGGCGATGCGCGCGGCCTCGGCCGCGAAGAAGCGCTCGCCGGCCAGCGTGCGGCGCTCGAGCAGGGCCTCGACGTCGCCCAGGGCGGTCAGGGCGCCGGTCACCTCAGACCGCAGCCGCCTCGCGCGTGGCGGCCCGCACCAGCCAGTCGCGCCACTGCTCGACGCCCTCGCCGGTCGTGGCGCTCAGCTCGATGTGCTCGACCCCGGGGTGGACGCCGTCGAGGTGGTAGAGGAGCTTCTCGAGATCGATGTCGAGGTGCGGCAGCAGATCGATCTTGTTGACCAGCACGAGCTCGCAGGCCCGGAACATGAGCGGGTACTTGAGCGGCTTGTCCTCGCCCTCGGTCACCGACGAGACCATCACGCGGGCGTGCTCGCCGACGCGGAACTCGGCCGGGCAGACGAGGTTGCCGACGTTCTCGATGATCAGCAGGTCGATCTCGGCGAGCGGCAGCGACGGGATCGCCGAGCGCACCATGTTCGCGTCGAGATGGCACTCGCCGCCGAAGCTCGGGTCGGTGTTGATCTGCGTGACCGGGACGTGGCAGCGCGGCGATGCCGATCGGCATCGAAGGTGCCGCGGACGTCGCCCTCGAGCACGCCGACGCGGATGCCCGGCAGGCTGCGCGACGACGCGCTCGAGCAGCGTCGTCTTGCCGGCGCCCGGCGCGCTCATCAGGTTCACGACCGTGACGCCGTCGCGGTCGAAGTCGGCCCGGTTGGCGTGCGCGATCGTCCCGTTCGCGTCGAGCACGTCCTCGACGCACCTTCACGTGTATGCGATGCATGCCTGCTCCTCCTCGATCTCGATCGACTCGACCTCGAGCTCCTCGCCGCGCACTGCACGCGACGTCTGCCGCCCGCGCACTGCGGGCACCGGAACGGCGGCGACGCGATCTCCCACTCGTGCGCGCAGTCGCTGCAGCGCAGCACGCGCCGGCACGATCTCCAGCTCGAGCCGCGCGCCCTCGCAGAGCGTCTCGCGCGCCACGATCCCGAAGTAGAACTCGCAGCGAGTCCGGCACGACCTGGCGCAGCCGGCCCGACGCGCACGCGTGATCGCCGTCACGCGGCAGCCGTCGGCATGGCGCGCCGCGGTGTCGACGATCGCGCTCGCGATCGAGAGCTCATGCACCCCGCCGCAGCTCCTCGATCGTCTCGGCGACGAGCGCTCGACCGCGGTCTCGACCGCGGCGGCGACGGCGGTGGTGAGCCCGATGCCGGGCTGCTCGACCTCGGCCGGCTCGCAGGCGATGACGACGACCTTGCCGGGCCAGCCGCCGACGGACTTGACGAAGCGCAGCACGGTCTGCGGGATCCATCTCGTGCGGGTCGATCAGGTCGCCGTCCTCGATGCCGCCCTGCGACGTCGGCGGGCTCGGCCTCCATCACGTACAGCGTCCCGGGCTCGCCGCCCTGCCGGCTGATGTCGACGAGCACGAGCGCGTCGTAGCCGCGCATCACCTCGTAGGCGAGGTCGAGGCCGCTCGTGCCGAAGTCGACGACGCGTCACGCCGGACGGGATCGCGCCCTCGCGCAGCCGCCTCGCGACCTCGCTGCCGAAGCCGTCGTCGCGCATCCAGAGGTTGCCGACCGCCGGCGACGAGGATCTGCTTCACGCGGCCGCTCACGAGCCTCCACCTCGGTCGGCTTGAAGAACAGGAAGCGGCCGGTCTCGCGCATGCAGCTGCTGGCCGGGATCGTCGTCGAGCGTCACGCCGAGATAGGCGCGGTCGTCGTAGTCGAGGTAGATGCGCTCGATCGTGGCCGTGCGTCCGTCGAGCATCCGGTCATAGGTGTCGACGCGGTCGGGAAGCCGCAGCACGAGCCTGTCACCGGGGCGCGCGATGGCGCCGCGGATGAGCGTCTGCGGCTCGCCTGCGGGCTCCGCGCGCGGGCGCGGCGGCACCGGCGGCTGCTCGACGGGCTGCATCAGGCCGTGCAGCCGCATGATGTCCTCCGGCGTCGATGCGAGCGCGCGCTCGACCATCGCCCGCACGGCCGGGTCGCCGCCTGCGATCTCCTCGCGCTCGGCCGTCCGAGAGCGCGTGCACGTGCAGCAGCAGCGCCTCCTCGATCTCGGTCGAGTCGAACAGGCTGCCGCGGCTCTCGGGCGCGATCTGCGGGTGGTCCGGCAGCACGATCGCGGCGCCCAGCAGGACGCTGTCGTCGTCGGCTCGCGAGCACCGGCCAGGTGTTCACGTTGCAGCACGCTGGCGACTCGAGCGGCGAGACGAAGCGGCCGCCGCGCGACGCGCAGCAGCGGATGCGTCGAGATCAGCGAGTGCTCGAGCGCCTCGGTGCGCGTGCCGCCGGCGACGCTCGTGCGGTTCTCGATGCGCAGCGTCGCGCGCCGGAGCCCCGGCTCGACGAGGCTCGAGCGCGAGCCGTGACCTCGGCGCCGCAGCGGCGGGACGTCGACGTCCCCGAGGCCGGCGCGCGCGCGCGACCGCCTGATGGCGCTCGCCGCTGGCCTGCAGGAAGCGCACGCTCGACGTCGATCTCCGGCGTCCGTCGCCGACGCACGCAGCGCACTGCAGCTCGGAGGTGGTCGAGCTGCCGTGCCGCGTAGGCGGGCGGGTAGACGATCCCGAACGGCGTCGGCGTCGCGTTCTTGCCGGCGCCCGGCGTGTACGGATAGAGCGCGTAGCCCTCGAACAGCAGCGAGTCGACGAGCTCGTCGATCACGGCTCGGCCGCCTCGAGCAGCTGCGCCGACCGCGGCATCGAACGTCGCGATCGCCGCGCTGCGCCTTGCGCGCGGCGAGCGCGTCGAGCGTCTCGGTCGTGCAGCCGCACCCAGCCGCCGCCCGGGTAGTGCTGCGCCGATCATCCGCCGCCACGTCGCGACCGGCAGCCGCCAGCTGCGCCGAGCAGCTCCACGGGACCAGCGCGATCTGCAGCCGGCCGTCCTCGCCGCGGTAGAGGACCGTGCCCGTTGAAGTGGAAGGCTGAGCGGCACCTCGCCGTCGGGCAGCGCGTCGAAGTACTTGCGCGGCCGCCACCTCGAGGTCGTAGGTGCACGGCACGGCGAGCGCGAACGTCGTCGCGCCCGGTGAAGCCGGGCACGAGCACGTCGACGTGCGCCCACAGGAAGGCCTGCGTGGTCGTCGCCGCCCAGCGCTCGGGCTCGCCGAAGAGCTCGACCAGCCGCGCGCGCGGTCGTCGCCGTCGTAGGCGCGCCGCGCCGGGTCGATCTGGATCTGCGTGTAGAGCGCGATCGTGTAGATCTCGCGCCCCGGCGGCTCGGCGACGCGCAGCGTGAACGCGCAGCGTCGGCGTCGCCGCGTGCGCGACGGGCTCGACGCCCGAGCACCTCGAGACGTCGAGCGCCGGTGCCGCGGCGGCCCCGGCTGCGAGCTCGCGCTCACGTCGCCCGCCTTCGCGCGAGCTCGTCGAAGAAGCCGGCGATCGCCTCGCTCGATCGCCGGCCGCCGGAGATGCCCTCCCAGCGCGACTTGATCAGCCCGACGAGCCGGTAGCACGCGGTCGATCGGCACGATCGCGTACTGGGGCGGCTCGGCGATGCGGTTGACGATCAGCGCCTCGGCGTCGGGCTCGAGCGTCGCCGAGCATCGGGTTCGCCGCGACCAGCGCGTCCCAGGCCCGCAGGTCGAGCTCGCACTCGGTCGCGCCGGCCGGGCTCGGGTAGATCGCGACGACGCCGCCTCGCCCGACGCTCGCGGCACATGAAGAACGCGAGGCCGATCGGGATCCGGAAGGACGGCCCACAGGTCGTCGGGCAGCACGAAGTCGTCGAGCCAGACGGTGCGCGGTGCCCGGTCGGCCGGTAGCTCGGGCGTCGCCCGAGCGCAGCGCCCAGCACGTCTCGCACGCGCAGACGATCCGCCGCTCGTCGAGGTGCAGCAGGTGCCGGTGGTCGCGCCGGGATCGCGGCCGCGCACAGATCGCAGCGCTCGCCGGCGCCGCGGCGGCGGCGCTCGCCGCCGCGCCGGCCGGCGACGCGCGGCGCAGGTCGCGGATCGCGCTGCCCTGGCTCACGCGACCGCGACCTTGACGCGGCCGTCGTCCTCGCAGCAGCGGCACGGGCACGAGCTGCAGGTCCTCGCCGACGCGCGGCCCGGCGCAGCGGCAGCTCGAACGCGCCGCGCGCAGCGACGGGCAGGTCAGGAGCGCCGCCGTCGAGCGTCGGCGTCGGCGCAGCGGCGCGCCGCAGCCCGCGCAGCGCGTCGCGGTAGGCGAGCAGCGTCCCGCCGACGTTGGCGACGAGGAGCGGACGCCGCCCACCGCGAGCCCGTCATCGCCCCGATGCCGAGCGCCTGCGGCGTCGCGGAGCTCGACCCACGACGCCTGCGGGGGCGCCGCGTGCCCGGCGAGCGGGAGCAGCTTCGCGATGCGCGCCGGCGCGACGAGGCCCTCGACCTCGATCCCGAGGAGGTCGGGCGCCGCCTCCTCGAGCGCCTCGCGGATCGCGAGCTCGATCGTCGAGGCCGAGGCGGGACAGCCGTCGCAGCTGCCCTGCAGGCGCAGATGGGCGACGCCGTCCTCGAGGCCGAGCGAGCTCGACCTCGCCCCCGTGCGAGTCCATGTACGGCCGCACGCCCTCGAGCGCCTGCTCGACCCGCTCGGCTCGAGCGGCACCGGGTAGAGGCCGTGGATCAGCAGCAGGCTGCCGACCACGCCGTCGCCGGCGAGCGCGTCGCGCAGCGCGGGCGCGGCCTCGAGCGCCGCGAAGATCCGCTCGAGGCCCTCCCCGTAGAGCTCCAGCATGGCGGCGATCGCGTCCTCGGCCGCCGCCGGGCGCGCTCGTCGCCGATCGCCTCGAGGCGGCTCCCAGCTGCTCGACGCGCGCGACCGGGTCGGTGGGCGCGATCGCCATCAGGAGAGCCCGGTGGGCGTGTGCACCACCTTCTTGACGCGGCCCTTCGCCGAGGTACATGTGGACGCCGCAGGGCAGGCACGGGTCGAAGCTGCGAACGGCGCGCATGATGTCGATCCCCTTGAAGTTCTCCGGCCCGTTCTCCTCGAAGATCGGCGTGTTCTGCACCGCGTCCTCGTAGGGGCCAGGCGTGCCGTAGGCGTCGCGCGGGCTGGCGTTCCACGGCGTCGGCGGATACGGCTGGTAGTTCGCGATCTTGCCGTCCCGGATCACCATGTGGTGCGAGAGCACGCCGCGGGCGGCCTCGTGGAAGCCCACGCTGACGGCCTCGTCCGGCACCTTGAAGCTCGTCCAGCTCTTGGTGCGGCCCGCGCGCACCTCGACGAGCGCCTGCTCGAGGTTGTAGAGCCCGATGAGCGCCGAGTACGCCTGGTGGTAGGAGCGGGCGCGATCGCGCTCGATCGCGTTCGACCACTTGGGGATCTTCCACTCGAGCTCCATCTCGGGCATGCTCGGCGTCTTCGGGAGCGTCATCAGGATGCTCTCGCCGGTGGCCTTGAGGTAGCCGAGGTCGACGAGCCCCGCCTTGGCGGTCACCCACTGGCGCGCGAACGGCCCGCCGCCCGTGTCGCAGCAGACGTACGTGTCGGTGCGCTTGTCGTAGATCCGCGGCGACGTCACCCAGCTGTACTTGTCGGTGAAGTCGCGCGCCTGCGGCTTCGGGATCGTCGTCTTGTTCCAGGGGTGGTTCTGGTCGACCGGATTGCCGAGCGGGTCCTGCTTGACGAACGTGTTCTCGTTCTCCCAGCCGTCGAAGTAGGAGCTGCCGAGCAGGATCCGCAGCATCAGGTTGATCTCGACGAGGTCCGTCGTCACGAGCTCGCCGTTGATCACGATGCCCGGCGTGACCATCCGCCGCCGGCCCCACTCGGTCATCGTGCGGTAGTCGTAGTCCACGTAGTCGGGGTCGTCGAACGCGCCCCAGCACACGAGGTTCGTCTCGCGGAAGCCGACCTTCTCGTAGCCCGGCAGGGCCTCGTAGAAGAAGTCGTAGAGGTCGTCGTGCATCGGCACCGTGCGCTTGACGTACTCGAAGTAGCGCATCAGCCGCACGTAGTAGTCGGTCATCGTCTGGTGCGTGATGTGCGCGCTGCATCCGCCCGGCATGATCGTCGAGGGGTGCGTGTGGCGCCCGCCGAAGAGGCAGTACATCTCGCGCGTGTAGCGGGCGACGTGCAGCGTCTCGAGATAGAACTCGCCGGTGAACGGATTGAGCGCGCGCATGATGTCGGCGATCGTGCGATAGCCGTGGATCGCGGAGTGCTCGGCCATCGTCGTCTCGGCCTTGGCCAGCACCTTCGGATTGGTCTCCTTGACCATCTGCTCGCAGAAGTCGACGTTCGCCATGCAGTCGTTGAAGATCGCGTGGTCGAACATGTAGTCGGCCGACTCGGCGAGATTGAAGGCGTAGTCACCGAGCTTCGGGGGCTTCACGCCGTATGCCATGTTCTGATTCAGGCACGAGCACGTGGCGTGATTGTCACCGCAGATCCCGCAGATCCGGCTCGTGATGAAGTGCGCGTCGCGCGGGTCGATGCCCTTCATGAAGATGTCGAAGCCGCGGAAGATCATCGACGTCGAGTAGCACTTCAGGACTTCCTGATTGGTGAAGTCGATCTCGGTGTGGATCCCGAGGCTCCCGACGATCCGGGTGATCGGGTCCCACGACATCTCCTTGACGACGACCTGTCGCTGCTGCGGAGTGCGTTCGGTGGTCGCCATTGTCAGTTGTCCTCCGAAGCGGATGTCATTCCCTTGGCGTAGTTCCTCGGCGTGTAGCCCGTCGCGAGCTTCGCCTTCGGAGTGCGCCAGCCAGGTTCCTTGTCGTACTTGTTGTCGATGTTGCGGTGCCGGAAGAAGTGCAGCACCGGGCCGTAGGTGAACTTCGTGAAGTTCGCCGCGGTGTTGCCCCATGCGTCCGGGTCCATGAACGGCATGAACTTGTCCGGGAAGCCCGGCATGGTGCAGGCCATGCAGATGCCGCCGACGTTCGGGCACCCGCCCATGCCGTTCACCCACCCGCGGACGGGCACGTTGCACTTGACCACGGGCCCCTTGCAGCCGAGCTTGACGAGGCAGCGCGGGTCGTCGCCGTACTCGGTCGCGAAGTCGCCCTGCTCGGTGTAGCCGGCGCGGTTGCAGCCCTCGCGCACCGTGCGCCCGAAGAGCCAGGTCGGCCGCAGCTGGTCGTCGAGCTCCGGCGCCGGCGCGAGCCCGCCCAGGTGCAGCACGAGATAGAGCAGCACCTCGGTCGTGTTGTCGGGCTGCGCGGGGCAGCCGGGGATGCAGACGACGGGCAGCCCGGCCTTCGACTTGAAGTTCCAGCCGAGGTAGTCGGGCAGCCCCATGGCGCCGGTCGGGTTGTTCTTCATCGCCGGGATGCCGCCGTAGGTCGCGCACGTCCCGATCGCGACGACCGCGGCGGCCTTCGGCGCGAGCCGGTCGATCCACTCGTTCGTCGTGATCGGCTGGCCGTTCTCGGGGTTCACGCCCATGCCGGCCCAGTGGCCGTCGCCGTTGATCTTCTCGTTCGGGATCGAGCCCTCGAGGATCAGCACGAACGGGTCGAGCTTGCCCGCCTCGGCGTCATACCAGGCCTGCAGGAACTCGGCCCCGTTCTCGTAGGCCAGCACCGGCGTGTGGATCACGACGCGGGGCATGCCCGGGATCACACCCTGGATGATGTCCTCGAGCGACGGGTTCGTCGCCGACGTCATCGCCACCGAGTCGCCGTCGCAGCCGAGGCCCGATGTCATCCAGATGACGTGCGCGGTCACCGCCTCGGTGGCGTTCTGGTTCGGGATGAACTCGGTGTTCGGCATGCGCGATGCTCCTTTGCTGGGCTTCGGCTAGCAGATGCGGGGCAGGGGATCTCCGACGAGCAGGTCCATCACCCGCCGGCCGCCGAAGGCGGTCTCGACGAGCACCATCCCGGGCGGGTCGGTCTTGACCTCGCCGATCTCGGCCGCCTCGGAGCAGCCCGGCGCCGAGGTGAGTGCCGCCAGCGCCTCGTCGACCGCCTCGGGGGCGACGAACGCGACGAGCACGCCCTCGTTCGCGACGTACATCGGGTCGATGCCGAGGATCTCGCAGGCGCCCGCCACGGCCGGCCGCAGCGGCACGGCCGCCTCACGCACGACGAGCGCGACCGACGAGGCCTGTGCGAGCTCGTTGAGCGCGGACGCCACGCCGCCGCGCGTCGCATCGCGCAGGCAGCGCAGCGAGGGCCCGACGGCCTCGAGCATCGCATCGACGGCAGGCCACAGCGAGCGCGTGTCGGACTCGACCGGCGCCTCGAGCTCGAACTCGCCGCGGGCGAGCATGACCGCGGTGCCGTGCTCGCCGATCGGGCCCGAGACCAGGATCCGGTCGCCGGGTCTGAGCGAGGACGGCGACAGGGACGCGCGCGGATCGATGCGGCCGAGGCCGGTCGTCGTGACGTACATGGAGTCGCAGCGCCCGCGCTCGACGACCTTCGTGTCGCCGGCGACGATCTCGACGCCGGCCGCCGCGGCCGCGCGCGCGATCGCCTCCACCTCGGCGCGCAGGTCGCCGGCGGCGAGGCCCTCCTCGAGCACGAGCGAGAGCGTCAGCGCGAGCGGGCGCGCACCCGCCATGGCGAGGTCGTTGACGGTGCCGTTGACGGCGAGCTCGCCGATCGAGCCGCCGGGGAAGCGGATCGGCTTGACGACGAAGCTGTCGGTCGTCAGCGCGAGCCCCTCGATCACCCCCGCGTCGCCGAGCTCGGCGAGCGCCGCGCCGCCGAACGCCGGCACGAAGAGGCCCGTCACGAGGGTCTGCGTGGCCTTGCCGCCGGCGCCGTGCGCCATCGTGATCTGGGCGTCCCTGAAGCGCGCAGGGCGCGCGCGGACGCGCTCGATCAGCGCCAGCGCCTCGGCCTCGCGGGTGCCGGTGTCGCTCACACGACCTCCCGCTCGCGCGCGAAGCGCCCGTAGTTGTAGTACGCGGCGCAGGCGCCCTCCGACGACACCATGCAGGTTCCGATCGGCCGCTCGGGCGTGCAGGCGGTGCCGAAGACCTTGCACTCCCACGGCCTGATCACGCCCTTCAGCACCTCGCCGCACTGGCACGCCTTCGGATCCGCGACGCGCACGTTCGGCACGTCGAAGCGCAGCTCGGCGTCGAGCTCGCCGTACGCCTGCGAGAGCTTGAGCCCGCTGTGCGAGATGAAGCCGAGCCCGCGCCACTCGAAGTGCGGCCGCAGCTCGAAGACCTCCTCGAGCACCGCGAGCGCGGCCGGATTGCCGTCGGCCGGCACGACGCGCGCGTACTGATTCTCGACCTCGCAGCGTCCCTCGCGCAGCTGGCGCAGGATCATGTGGACCGACTGCAGGAGGTCGAGCGGCTCGAAGCCGGAGATCACGATGGGCTTGCGGTAGTCGGCCGGGATGAACTCGAACGGGCGCGCGCCGACGACCGTCGAGACGTGCCCCGGGCCGATGAAGCCGTCGAGCCGCAGGTCCGGCGACTCGAGCAGCGCGCGCAGCGGCGGCACGATCGTGACGTGGTTGCAGAAGCACGTGAAGTTGCGGATGCCCTCGAGCTTCGCGCGCTTGAGCGTGAGCGCCGTCGAGGGCGCCGTCGTCTCGAAGCCGACGGCGAAGAAGACGACCTCGCGCCCGGGGTTCTCGCGGGCGATGCGCAGGGCGTCGAGCGGCGAGTAGACCATGCGGATGTCCGCGCCCTCGGCCTTCGCGTCGAGCAGGGTGCCGGAGCCCCCGGGGACGCGCATCATGTCGCCGAAGCAGGTGAAGATCACCCCCGGGACATGGGCCACCGCGATCGCGTCGTCGACGCGCCCCATCGGGATCACGCAGACGGGGCAGCCCGGCCCGTGCACGAGCTCGACGTTCGCGGGCAGCAGATCGTCGACGCCGTACTTGTAGATCGTGTGCGTGTGGCCGCCGCACACCTCCATCAGCTTGTAGTCGCGACCCGGCTCCACGGTCGCGACGATCTCGCCCGCGAGGACGCGGCCGAGCTCGGCGTCGCGGTACTCGTCGACGAACCTCATGCGAGCCTCACGAGCGCCGTGTCCGCGTGCACGAGCAGCTCGTCGCCGCGCGCGACGGCGCCCACGAGCTCCGTCATGACCTCGCGCAGCGCCCCGTCGTCGCCGCGGCAGAGCGCGAGCCCGCCGGCGCGCGCCTCGAGCACGCGCATCGGCACGCCCTCGTCCGAGCAGGTGATGCAGTGCCCGTCGGCGGCGCAGCTCACTCGATCACGCTCGCCCGGAGCTCCTCGAGCTCCTGCTCGTAGTCGGTGCCCATGCCCTGGAGCATGCGCAGCGTCGCCGCGGCCTCGGCCTCGTCGACCTTCGAGAGCGCGAAGCCGACGTGGATCAGCACCCAATCGCCGGGCTCCGCCGCATCGCCGTCGCGATCGAGGAGCCCGACGTTGACGGTCCGCACCACGCCGGCCACGTCGACGCGAGCGAGCCGATTCGGCTCGTCCACGAACTCGATCACCCGCCCAGGGATCGCAAGACACATGTGGCGATCGATGCTAGGCACTGCGGGAGGCGCGAGTCTCAGCGCAGCCGCAAGATTCCCTCTCGATCTCTTGAGGTTGCGCGCCCGGGCCGCGTCAGCGGGCGAGCAGCTTGTAGCCGACGCCGCGGATGGTGACGATCCGCTGCGGGTGCGAGGGGTCGCGCTCGATCTTGTGGCGGAGGTTCGAGACGTGCACGTCGCAGACGTGCTCGTCGCCCACGAACTCGCTGTCCCAGAGGCGGTGCATGATCGACTGGCGCGTGATCACGTCGCCCGGGGCCTCCGCCAGCAGCGCGAGCAGCTTGAACTGCGAGGCCGTGAGGTAGACCGTCCGGCCGTCGACCGCCACCTGGTGCCGCGCCAGGTCGATGCGCAGCCCCCCGACCACGCGCACGGGGTCGCGGCGGGCGGCGTCGAACTCGCAGCGGCGCAGGATCGCGCGCACGCGGCTCATCAGCTCGGCCATCGAGAAGGGCTTCGTCACGTAGTCGTCGGCCCCGAGCTCGAGGCCCAGCACGCGGTCGGCCTCGCCGCCGAGCGCGGTCAGGATGATGACCGGCACCGTGCCCGCGGTGCGCAGGCGGCGCAGCACCTCCGTGCCCGACACGCTCGGCAGGCCGAGATCGAGGATCACGACGTCGAAGGGCTCCTCCGCCGCCACGAGCGCGGCGGCGCCGTCGTCGACCTCGGTGACCTCGAAGCCGTCCTGACGCAGCGCATAACCCACCGCGCGCCGGATCGTGGGCTCGTCCTCGACGATCATCACCCGCGCGCTCACGGCGACGCCGCCGGGAGCCTGAGGCGCACCGACGTGCCGACGCCCGGCTCCGACTCGATCTCGACGCTGCCGGCGTGCACGCGCACGACCTCGTGGACGATCGCGAGCCCGAGCCCGAAGCCCCCGCCCACGAGACCCGTTCGGTAGAAGCGCTCGAAGGCGCGCTCGCGCGTCACGGCCGGCATGCCGCTGCCCGTGTCGCGCACCTCGATCTCGACGCGGCCGTCGCGCCCGAGCTGGGCCGCGAGCACGATGCAGCCGCGCAGCGTGTGCGCGGCCGCGTTCTCCGCGAGGTTGACGAGCGCCCGCTCGAGCAGGTCGCGCTCGCCCAGCACGGCCAGGCCGTCGCTGCAGGCGACGTCGACCGTGACCTCCTCGCCCGCCTGCAGCGTGGTCGCAATCTCGTATACGAGCGGCGCCAGCTCGACCGGCTCGAGCTGGGCGCCTCCCCCGTGGCCTGCACGCGCGCGAGCACGAGCAGCGCGTGCGCGAGCCGACCGAGCCGCCCGATCTCGCGCTCGAGGTCGTCGAGGAACGCGTCGCGGTCGGCGGGAATCTCCTTGGCGCCGGCCTGGAGCACGTCGATCGCGGCGTGCATGGCCGCGAGCGGCGTCAGCAGCTCGTGCGCGGCGTTGGCGACGAAATCGCGCTCGGCGCGCACGCGCTCGGTCACCTCGCGCGCGGTCATGAGCACGAGCTCGGCCTCGCCCGGAATCGCCGTCAGCGCCCCGTCGAGCAGCAACCAGTGGCCCTCGCGGTGGCGGAGGCGAAACTCCCCGAACGGCACGCGGCCGAGCGCGCGGCACTGCGCGAGCGCTTTGCCGACGTGCTCGAAGTCGGCGGGATGCACGAGCGAGGCGAGGCTGCCCCCGACCAGATCCTCCGCCGCGTAGCCCAGCTTGCCCTCGTGCGCGGGCGAGGCGTAGAGCACGACCCCGCGGGCATCGACGAGCCCGACGAGCTCGGCGATGTTGTCGACGACCAGGCGATGCAGCGCCTCGCCCGGCACTCGGATGCCGTCCTGCGCCGTGCTGGAGTCCTGCACCATCGGCTCTCCTCGGCTGGAGCGACCACTATTGCGCGTGCGCGGCTGCGTTGCAAACGCGACAATCACTCCATGGAGCGGCGCGCCTACGTCGTCCGCGGGATCGTGCAGGGCGTCGGGTTCCGGCCGTTCGTGTACGGGATCGCGCTCCGGCACGGGCTTGCGGGGCTCGTGCTGAACGACGGCGACGGCGTCGTGATCGAGGCGGAGGGCCCCGTCGAGGCACTCGAGGCGTTCGAACGCGCGCTCGTCGACGAGCCGCCGGCGCTCGCCGCGATCGAGAGCGTCGACGTGCGCCACCTGCGGCCGCTCGGCGCGTCCGGCTTCCGCATCGAGGTCAGCACCCGTCGCGGGGGGACGGCGCTGATCCCGGCCGACGTCGCCACCTGCGACGACTGCCTCGCCGAGCTCTTCGACCCGGCCGACCGGCGCTACCGCTACCCGTTCATCAACTGCACGCAGTGCGGGCCGCGCTTCACGATCGTGACCGGCGTCCCCTACGACCGCCCGCTCACGACGATGGCGGGCTTTCCGCTCTGTGCGCAGTGCCGCCGCGAGTACGAGGATCCCGCCGACCGGCGCTTCCACGCCGAGCCGATCGCGTGCCCGGCGTGCGGCCCGCGGGTCTCGCTGCCGATCGAGGGGGCCGTCGAGCTCCTGCTCGCAGGCGCGATCCTCGCCGTCAAGGGACTCGGCGGCTACCACCTCGCCTGCGACGCCGCCGACGAGGTTGCCGTCGCGCGCCTGCGGGCGCGCAAGCACCGAGAGCACAAGCCGTTCGCGATCATGACCCCGCACCCTCGCCTGTATGCGGATCTGAGCGATCAGGAGCGCGCGCTGATCGGCTCGCGCGAGCGCCCGATCGTGCTCGCTGCGCGCCGGCCCGGCGCGCCGGTCGCGCCGTCGGTGGCGCCCGGCACGCCCTGGCTCGGCCTGCTGCTGCCGTACACCCCGCTCCACCACCTGCTGCTCGCGGGCTTCGGCGGCGGGCTCGTGATGACGAGCGGCAATCGCTCCGACGAGCCGATCGCCTACGAGGACGACGAGGCCCGCGCGCGGCTCGGCGGCATCGCCGACGCGTTCGTCGGCCACGACCGCCCGATCCACCGCCGCTGCGAGGACTCGGTCGTGCGCGCGGCCCACAGCATCCGCCGCTCGCGCGGCTACGCGCCGGGTGCCCTGCCGCTCCCGCTCGCCGCACGCCGCGTGATCGTCGCCGCCGGCCCCGAGCAGAAGAGCACGTTCTGCGTCGCCCGCGGCGACCGGGCATTCCTCTCGCCCCATCTCGGCGACCTCGATTCCGAGGCCGCCCACCGGGCGTTCCTCGCCGACCTCGAGCTCTACCTCGCGATGCTCGGCGTGCGGCCCGAGCTGATCGCGCACGACCTCCACCCCGAGTACCTCGCGACGAAGTGGGCGCTCGAGCAGGACGTCGCCCTGACCGGCGTGCAGCATCATCACGCCCACGCCGCGGCCTGCCTCGCCGAGCACGGCGAGCGTGCGCCGGCGCTCGCGCTCGTCTTCGACGGCACGGGCTACGGGGACGACGGGACGCTCTGGGGCGGCGAGCTCCTGCGCTGCGACCTGACCGCCTACGAGCGGATCGCACACCTCGACCCGGTGCCGCTGCCCGGCGGGGCGGCCGCGATCCGCGAGCCGTGGCGCGTCGCCGCGTCGTACCTCGCGCAGACCGGCACGCCCGTGCCCTGGGAGCGCTGGGAGCTCGTCCGCCACTCGCTCGGCGTCAACGCGCCGCTGGCGTCCGGGATGGGGCGGCTGTTCGACGCAGCGGCCGCGGTGCTCGGCGTGCGCGACACGGCGACCTACGAGGGCCAGGCTGCGGTGGAGCTCGAGCAGCTCGCCGGGTCGGTCGCCGCGGAGCCGTGGCCCTGGCGCTTCGGCGACGCGGCGGCACTCGTCACCGACTGCCACCTGGCGCGGCTCGCCGGAGGCGACCGCTCGGTGCTCGCCGCGGCCTTCCACGAGACGATCGCCGAGGGCGCGGCGGTCGCGTGCGCGGAGGCGGACGGGCCGCGTACGGTGGCGCTCTCCGGCGGCAGCTTCCAGAACCTCCGTCTGCTCGGGCTCGACGCAGCGGCGACTCGAGCAGCGCGGCTTCCGCGTGCTCACGCACCGCGCCGTCCCGCCCAACGACGGAGGCATCAGCTACGGGCAGGCCGTCGTGGCCGCGGCGCGCGACCACGATGGCGCGCTCTGAGGGCGCCCCGCCGACCCCGGAAGCAGCGATCCGCGCTGCCTGCCCTCAGACGAGGTTCACCGTCTTGGTGAACACGCGCCGGTGCCCGGCGGCATCGACGACCGTGACGGTGACCTTCGCGGTCACGCGGGTGCCCCGCGCGATCGCCGCCTTGATCCTCGCGAACGCCGCCCGCGCCGCTCGCTTGCTGCCCGGCGCTCCGATGCGCATCGTCACGCGCTGACCGGCAGCGACCGCAGCGGTCGTCCTGGCGAGCCGGATCACCCCCTTCCCGCCCTTGATCTTCACCCGGCTCGTCGCCGTCGCGACGACGCCGCCTGCGGCGGGAGCGGTCACCGCGACGGCGATCGAGAGCAACGAGCCGGTGACCTTCTGCCTGCCCGCACGCGTCACCGCGGTGCCGCGCGCCGCGTCGATCGTCCGTGCGGAGGCCACGGCCGCGGCGACGGTGAGCAGCTGGCGCGCGCTGCCCGCGTTGCCGGCGGGATCCGCGACCACGGCGACGACCGTCCACGCGCCGCGGCCGAGGCTCGCCAGGGTCGCGCTCCACGTGCCGTTCGCCTGGAGGTACGACATCAGCGTCCGGTCGCCGATCGTCACGGCGACGACCGTCCCGGCCGCGGCGTCGGACGTTCCGGTGATCGTCGGCGAATCGTCGCTCGTCGTCGCGATCGCGCCGCCGTCGATCGCGATCGCCGGTGCGCGCGTGTCCACGGTCAGCATCTGGGTGGCGCTCGCCGGGTTTCCGGCCTCGTCGGTGGCAGTCAGCACGACGCGGTGCGGGCCGTCGGCGAGGCGGGCAGCGGTCACGCTCCAGGCGGCGTTGCCCTGCACCGGGGCGGTGAGCGTCTCGTCGGCGAGCGTGACCGTCACGCTCGTGCCGGGCGCGACGTCCGCGCTGCCGGAGATGTCCGGCGTCGCATCGCTCGTCAAGGCGGTCGCGCCGCCGGCGATCACGACGGACGGCGCGACGGTGTCGACGGTCAGCAGCTGGCCGGCGGTGCCGGGGTTGCCCACAGGGTCGTGCACGACGACGGTCACGGTGCGGGTGCCGTCGCCGAGCGCGAGCGGGTCGCGTTCCATGTTCCGCCGCTCTGCACGAGCGCCGTCAGCGATTGCGCGCCGACGGCCACCTGCACGAGCGTGCCGGGCGCGACGTCGCTCGTCCCCGTGAGCGTCGGCGTCGGGTCGTTCGTGGTCACCGAGGGCCCGCCGTCGAGGCTGACGAGCGGCAGCACGGTGTCGACGGTCAACTGCTGGGACGCCGCACCGGGGTTCCCCGCCCCGTCGGCGACCGACGCGACGACCGGATACGCGGCATTCACGAGCAGCGCCGAGGTCACCGACCAGGCACCGGCCGAGGGCGTCGCGGTGAGGGTCTGCCCGCCGACCGTGACCGTGACGAGCGACGGCGCCTCGACGTCGGTCGTGCCGCTGATCGTCGGCGTCGTGTCGGTCGTGATCGCGGTGGCACCGCCGGCGATCGCAACGACCGGCGGGGCGCTGTAGAACTCGTTGGCGTCGAGCGTCAGGGCGCCGTTGCGCGCGAACGCGCGCCCGTTGACCATGCTCCCGGCCCCCACGGCGACTGCGTCGAGTGCGATCAGCGTCCCCGCGAAGGTCGCGTCCGCGCCGATCGCGCCGGCACCGTTGACCTGCCAGAAGACCCGCGACGCGCGGGCCCCGTTGACCAGGACCACCTGGCTTGCGGCGGCGAAGGCCAGGGCGCCATTGACCTGGAAGACGAAGACGGCGTTCGTGTCGCCCGCAGCGTCGAGCGTCAACGTTCCGGTGTTCGACACGGCACCGGCAACGGTGTGCAGCCCCGGCAGGATCGTCGCGCCGGCCAGCGCACCCGCCAGCGGGTCGCCGCCGGTCCGTCCGACGATCGCGGTGTAGGCGGAGACGAGGTCGTCGTGGGCCGCGATCGCAGCCGCGTTGCCGATGTCGAACGACCCTCGGACGACGCCGGGCGGGAAGCCGGTCGGCTGCGTGCTCGCCTTGACGCCGAGACCTCCACGGAGCGTGGTATGCGGTGCGCCGACGGCGCTGACCGTGTTGCCAACCGAGGCACCGCTCAGCACCGCGTACGGGGCCGCATCGCCGAGCTCGACCATGGTCGTGGGCGTGGCGGCGGCGGACGGCACGGCCTGACCGAAGCTCGCGATCGCGAGGCATCCGACGAGCGCTGCGAGGCGCAGCGCGGGCGGCCGAGGGCTGCGGCCGATGACGGGCCGGCCGGAAGGCGACGACGACTGCTGATCGGACATGAGCACTTCCAGGGGATGCGGCTGTCCGAGCCAGGCGGTTGGCGATGCTGTCGTTACAGCCATCGGCAGCTGTCGTGCTGCACTTGAGGCAAACCGTACATTCTGACGAGGCACATCCGCCGGCCACCGAGAGGATCGTCCAGCGGCGTGCATGCACCTTCGGGTCGATGGCAGGGGATTCGTCGTTCACGGGAGCCTCCTGATCCGGACGGTCGTGGAGCACGGGCAGAGAGCCCGCCTCGCCGCACTGCCGCCGTCATCGGGGGACACCGTGACCCGCGCCCTGACGCGTACGGACTGCACCCCGGGTGCGGCGCAGGGCCGGCCTGTCACGATTGCCGACGATGTGGGTGCAGCGCGACATCACGCTCCGGCCGCGGCCGCGCGGCTTCCACCTCGTGACGCGCGAGATCGTCGGCGAGTTGCCCGAGCTCGGCGGGCTGACGGCCGGCCTGCTGCACGTCCACATCCAGCACACCTCGGCCTCGCTCACGCTCAGCGAGAACGCCTCGCCCGAGGTGCGCCGCGACTTCGAGACCTGGTTCAGCGCCGCCGTGCCCGAGGCCTTCGGCGGCTGGACGCACACGCTCGAGGGCCCCGACGACATGCCCGCCCACATCAAGGCGGCGCTGCTCGGGCCGTCGCTGACGATCCCCGTGCGCGACGGGCGGCCGCACCTCGGCACGTGGCAGGGGATCTACCTCTGCGAGCACCGCGACCACGGTGGCGAGCGCAGCCTGACGCTCACGCTCACCGGCGAGTAGCGCCCGGGGCCTCCCGCCCGCCGGATGAGCGATTGCGCGGGTGCGGGGTCGTGTCGGGGTGGCTGGAGCGAGCGTGCGACACACCCGCAACCGCGCTAGGAGACCTTGCGCGTCGTCTTCGTCCGGTGGACGCCGTCGAAGTCGCCTACCTGCCACGTCTCGGTGTCGCCGTTGACCCCGTAGCCCTTGATGCGGGCGTTCGTGAACTCGATCGCCAGCGACCCGAGATCGAGGTCCTCCCCCGCCGCGTTGACCGCGGCGACCGTGAGCGTGAGCGACGGGATCCGGGTGCGATCCTTCGACAGGCGCTCGAGCTCGGGGGAGTGCTTGCCCGTCTGGGAGGTGACCTCCAGCGCCTCGGGCACCTCGCTGGCCGCCCAGGCGGCGATGTTGCCGCCGGCGACCGCGATGGCGTGCTTGCCGAGCGCGATGGTCGGGCCGCCCTTGGTCTTGGACGACCCCTTGCGGGCCAGCGTCCGGCCGACCGCCTGGTTGCCCGCCGCGCGCTGCAGCGCTGCCGCCGTGGAGTCGGCCGCGCGCCGATCCGGGCGATCCGGCAGGTCGTCGAGGAGGTGGTCGGGCGCAAGCTCGCGATCGCGGGGCATGTGCGAGCGACGGTACCGCAAACGGACTGGGCGAGCCGCGTTGCCGGCCGCGACGCGACCTCGCCCTACCGCTCGGAGTCCGCCTCGAGCACGTAGTCGCGCACCTGCTGGATGTGCGGTGCGCATCTGCGCCTCCGCCTCGCTGCGGTCGCGGCGCACCATGGCGTCGCCGATCGCGACGTGCGCCCGCCCGCACTCGACCGAGGCCTTCTGGTAGAGGAAGTCGCGCGCGCGCAGCGTCAGCACCAGGGCCGCGGTGTCGTCGATCACGAGCTTCAGCCTGGGATTCTGCGCGGCACGGGTGATGCGCTCGTGGAACTCGTCGTCCCAGCGCAGGAACTCGTCCATGTCGCCGTTCGTGGCGCCGGCGAGCGACGTGACGGCGGCCACGTGAATCGCGGCGAGCTCGCCGTCGCTCGCGCGCTGCACGGCGAGCACGGCCGCCAGCACCTGCAGTGCCTCGTGCACCTCGTAGGCCTGCTCGATCGCGGCGCGCGACGGGTAGGCGACCTGGTAGCCCTTGCGACCGGCCGCCTCGATCAGCCCCATCTGGCGCAGCCGCCAGAGCGTCTCGCGCACGGGCGTGCGGCTGACCCCGAGCTGCTCGGCGAGCGCCCACTCCGCGATCCTCGCGCCGGGCGGGAGCGACTTGTCGATGATCGCGTCGCGCAAGCGCGCGAACACGACCTCGCCGAGGCTCGTCGGCGCCACGATCCCCTCGAGCTGCGCCAGCGCGGCCGCCGGCACGCCGTCGACGATCAGGCTGGGGTCCCGACCTCTCCTCGGCTCGGCTGGGGTCGTCATCTCTCGGTCTCCTGCGGCAGATCGTCGGCGGGAACGGTACCGGCGGCGCAGCGACTGCACGACGGCCCGGAAGGCCGCTACGCGCTTGCACTGCGCGCAGTATGGCCCATGCCCTCGCGGATGAGAGCCCCGGACGAGCTCTGCGCTGTCCGCAATCGCTGCCGCCATCAGGGCGTGCAGGCCTGCCTCGGTGCCGTGCGCTTCCGCGAGCGGAGCGATCGGCCGGGCACCTGCGACGGCTACGATCAGGCGGTCATCCGCTGCCCTCAACATGGCTGGGAGTTCGACGTGCGCACCGGATTGAGCCCCGCACGACCCGCAGGGAGATCGAGCCGCCCCCGCGCCGACGTCGGCGCCGGCCGACTCATGCGCTGCCACATCCCGCTCGAGGAGCTGCGCCGCATCCAGGCGACGCCCCCGGGATCGCCGCCGGCCGACCGTGTGATCCCGTGAAGCGCCCGCTCCCGGCCGAGGCCTTCACGGACGAGGCCACCTACGCGGCCACGCGGCTGCCGGTGGAGCTCGCCTCGACGCTGATTCCCGACGCCTACACCGAGCAGAGCTTCTTCGACCTCGAGCGCGAGCAGGTGTTCGCCGGATCGTGGGTGCCCGTCGGCGTCGCCGGCGAGCTGCCCGAGCCGGGCGACTTCGTCGTCGTCGAGCTGGCGGGCGCTCGCTGATCGTGTGCCGCAACGCGCGAGGCGAAGCCTCAGGGCGCACCACAACGTCTGCCGCCACCGCGGGTCGCGGCTGTGCGATGCGGGGCCCGGCCACGTCGATCGCTTCTTCCAGTGCCCGTACCACGCGTGGGCCTACGACCTCGATGGGAAGTGCCTCGGCACGCCGTTGTTCACGCCCGACTCGGAGGTACCCGAGGATCAGCGCGGCATCTTCGACATGGCGGAGGTCAAGGCGTTCGACAAGGCCGACTACGGCCTCCACCCCGTGCGCTGCGAGCAGTGGGGCTTCCTGATCTTCGTCTGCCTCGACCCGGAGGCGCCCGCTCTGTACGAGGAGCTCGGCGATCTGCCCGAGCGCCTCGCAGGCTTCCGACCCGACGAGTGGCAGCTCGAGCGGCGGCTCGAGTACCGGATCGAGGCGAACTGGAAGCTGATCGCCGAGAACTTCATGGAGTACTACCACCTGCCCTGGGTGCACCCGTCGCTCGTCAAGGTCTCGCCCATGGACGCGCACTACCGCTGGCAGGGGACGGGCAAGTACGTCGGCTTCTGCACGACGCCGATCGCCGCGAACACCGACAGCGGCGGCTGGCTCGGCCTCCCCGCCATCACCGGCCTCTCGGAGGACGACTCGGTCAGCGCCCGCTTCGTGTGGCTCTACCCGAACATCGCGCTGAACGTGCTGCCCAATCACGTGTTCCTGCTGCTGCCGCGGCCGGTCGGGCCGGACCTCACGGTCGAGACCGCCTACCTGCTCACGCACCCCGAGTCGCGCAGCCACGCGACCGAGTCGGACATCGACGCGCTCGTCACGTTCTGGGACGAGGTCAATCGCGAGGACATCGCGATCGTCGAGCGCGTCCAGGACGGGCTCTCGAACCCCGTCTACGAGGGCGGGCGCATGTGCTACCGCTTCGAGGAGTCGGTGCACCGCTTCCAGAACATGGAGATCGACCGCATCCTCGGCATCCGGCGCGTCCCCGAGGGGGACGAGACGGAGAGCGTCCCGATGTTCGGCAGTGCGTCCAGACGGCCCGGCTGACCCGCATCGAGCGGCACGCCGGAATGTCCATCTTCGACGTGGAGGCCCGAGTGCCCGATCGAATCCCTGTGAGTGTCGCTCCCGGCGAAGGCACCACGATCCAGGGGCCGGCCGGTGGCCCGCTCACGTTCAAGGTGCGCGGCGAGCAGACAGGCGGCAGCCTCACCGTGTTCGAGAACATCGTCGCTCCGAAGGACGGTCCGCCGCTGCACCGTCACCAGGACGAGGACGAGGCCTGGTACATCCTCGACGGCACGCTGCGCTTCCGCCTGGATGCGCAGGTCACCGACGCACCGGCCGGGACGTTCGTGTTCGTCCCCCGCGGCGTGCCGCACTGCTTCCAGAATGTCGGCGACCAGCCGGCGCGGATCCTCGTCATCTTCACGCCCTCGGGCATGGAGCGGTTCTTCGACCGGTTCGCAGAGCTTCCGGACGGACCGGTCGATCCAGCCGCCTTCCGCAGCATCGGCAGCGCCGTCGGCATGGACGTCCTCGGCCCGCCCCTTGCGCACTCTCAGCCCTGATCGGTGCCGCTCGCGATGGCGTGCGGGATGACCTCGGATCACGCGTCGCACACCCCGGCAGGCCGGAGGAGAGCCACGGCTGGCTCGATCCGTCGAAGCCACTGCGAGTGACGTCGCCAGCGACGATCGCAGTCGCGCGGCGGGCGCACATAAGATGCGCCTCGGGCCGCGGCGTGGCAAAGATCTCAGCTGTCACCCGGGGACGGCAAGCTCGGCGGGCCGAGAGACGCCGGGCGCAGCGCGTGCCCGTGACTGCGTGCGCTCCGCCCTCCGCGCGATCCGCCCCAGTCCACGTGTCGTGCCCGTGCAGGACGCGCGCCGTGCGGTATGGTCTCGTCGTGCCTGGGCTCTGACCCCAAGACCGGGCGCTGCCTCCCCCGACCCATGGGCGGTGTTCCCCGCAAGCTGCGAACGCAGCGCGCGCCCGCGCACGAGGCCGGAGACGATGGCTGTGGTTGTCGAATTGCTTCCGTGCAGGATGGACGGAGCGCTCGAGGAGACTCCGCGAGGCGCTGCGCAGACCGCGACCGGCTGCGCCGGCGCGATGGCGTGGCAGACCCGCGCCACGCGTAGGACACCTCGACGCCGCCATCGGGCATCCCGCAGAACGGCCATCCGCACCAATCTCCAGGAGGCACACGCATGTTGAGCCGTACCCATCACAGGCCGCGCTGGAGCATCGCGGCGAGCGCCGCGATCGCGGCGCTCGCCATCGCGGGACCTTTGGCGAGCACGAGCGCCGCGGCGACTGCGCCCCTGACCGCCCCGACGCTCGCCGGCGGAACGATCGAGAGCCAGACCGTGACCGTCTCGACGGGCACATGGACAGGAACGGGAGCGATCACGTACACGTACCGCTGGCAACGCTGCAACGCCGACGCATCGGCTTGCGCGGACATCTCCGGCGCGGTCGTCAACACCTACACGCTCGGCTCGGCCGACGTCGGCAACACCGTGCGAGCGGTCGTCAGCGCAACCGACACCACAGGCCCGCCCGCGACGGACGCAGCATCGGCCCCGACCGCTGTGATCACGGCCCGTGCCGCGGCTGCGCCTGCCTCGACAGTGCCGCCGACGATCACCGGCACTCCGGCAACGGGTCAGACCCTGACCGCGGTCGAAGGCACCTTTGCCGGGGCCGTGCCGGTCACGTACGCCTACCAGTGGCAGCGCTGCGACGCGACGGGTGCCATCTGCACGGCGCTTCCCGCGGTCGTCACGAAGACGTTCCTGCTGACCGCCCCCGACGTCGGCGCCACGCTGCGCGTCAGAGTCACGGCGACCAACGCCAGCGGCTCTGGCAGTGCTACCTCCGTGCCGACGGCCCTCATCGCCCGCGGAGCGCCAGCGAGCCTGATCAAGCTCGCCAACGGCACATCGTCGGTCGCCGCAGCCGATGTCAAGGGCACCGAGCGACTGATTCTCAGCAGCTTCAAGCTCAGTACGTCGCAGCCGATCCGTTCGCGCAAGCCGTTCACGATCAGCTTCCGCGTGACCGACACTCGCGGCTACGCGGTCCGGAATGCGCTCGTCTACCTCGTCGGGCTGCCCTACAACCGCATCCTCAGGACGCCCGAGCACAAGACCCTGCAGGACGGCACCGTCACCTTCACGATCCTCCCGACGAGGCTGCAGCCCCTCAAGCTCGGTGCCCGCGTGGTGATCTTCGCCCGCGCCCGCGTCCAGGGCGACACGCTCCTCACCGGTGCTTCGACACGCCGTCTCGTCGAAGTCGTCTTCGGAGCGCCGAGCTGACGCCCCGCCGCGAGCGGGCGGCATCGCCCCGGCAGTGACCATGCGTCGCTCTCGAATGCGGGGCTCGCTGCGAGCCCCGCATTCGAGGCGAGACCCGAGACGGCGAGCTCCGAGAAGTCTCCGTCGCCGGTGAACGCCATGACCGGCTCGTAGTCGGCCTCGCTCGTGTCCAGGATCGAGGACAGCGGCGCGAGGCAGAGATGCGCGAGCCCCCGCGCACGCGCCGGCATCGAGATCTACGCCACGACGCCATCGCGCGCTTCGCGTGACTGCTCACAGCTCCGCAAGGACGTCGACCTGCTCAGCGAGGAAGGGCATCCCCGGCGGCCGGCGCCCAAGGCTCGTCTACCGGGTTCAGACGCAGGAGCCTCGGCTGATGCAGTCATCACGAAGATAGAGATAACACCAGCAGCCGAGAACGAGCACGAAGGTCAGCACGAGGATTGCGAGCGTCACGGAATCCTTGGTGACGGATGCGACGTAGGTGACGCCGGCGAGAGCGATGCTCGACGCGACGATCAGGAGCAGAGGCGAGCACAGCAATCCATCGCACGTGAAGATGTTCCCGATCACCACCGCGCAGGCCGCAGCGCACCCGGCTCGTCGGAGCAGGCGTGTTGCTCCACGGTCATGCGACCCCGGCCGACGACGCGTCCGCTGCTCTGACCGCTGCCCGGGATGCGGCGTGGCTGCAGAGACGACGCGCGGCGAGGCACCCTGAGCGCTCCAGCATCACCCGACGGCAGGGGGGTCTCGCTCTCCAGGCGGCTCGGCGTTTGCGTCGCGAACCGACCCGTGACGCCGCGAGCGGCGCACGGGAAGCAGGAGCGCAAAGGCAGCAAGCGCGAAGCCCGTCGCGACGGCCAGCCACGTCATGCTCGCCGCCCTGCATGGGCCGGCGACGCCGGGCAGGCGACTCCTCGAAGCTTCATCTCGACCCTCTCGTTGCCGGCGGGCGCATCGGCAGCGACACGCTTGGAACCGCCCGGGGGTCAGGGGAGGAGGCCGTCGGGTCACGAGGTGTGGGAGCCCGACCGCGTCGACGCTACCAGGTTCGGCCAAGGCGGTGCCTCACCCCGCACGCCATCCGCGGGGTATCCGCGGGCGGACGTCCGTGCGGGGCCGAGCCGGAAGCTACCGGCTCGGCCCCGCAGGTGGACGTCGCGCCACGGACCGAAAGGACTCTGTTACCGCCCGAGTCAGCTCGACTCGGCCTCGCGCTCGCGGCGTGCTCGCTGCCCGACCGTTCCGGGGTCAGGCGATGACGCTCAGGAGGTGATGAAGTTCGTGCTCTTGACGATCGCGAGCACCTGCGTCATGTTGCGCGAGGGGTCGAACGGCGCCGGGGCGGGGGAGCCCTGACGGCCCGACGCGTTCACGAGCGTGCGGATCCAGGCGGCGTGACGCGCCTCGACCGAATGCACCGAGAGCGCAGCGGCGAGGATCTTCTTGTCCTTGATCCGCGGACCCTGACCGGCATAGGCCGACACGCCCGTGTCCTCGAGCACGACCGCGGTCTTCGCGAACGCACCCGTGCTCTGCGTGGCCGAGCCGAAGTCGAACGACGGCTTCTTGACGGCCTTGGAACCGAGCGCCTTGACGAGGAACTTGCGGTGCTGAGCCTCATCGCGACCGGCGACCTCCGCGAACGTCGCCATGCGGCCCTTCAGGATGTTGTTGCTCTGGACGTCGGAGTAGAACGCCTCTTCGAGGTACTCGAGCGTCAGCGCGTAGTTCAGGATCGCCACGTCGCCCGTGGTCGCCGTCGAGACGGCGCCAGCCGGCCCGGCGAGCGTGCCGAGGAACGCCGCGCTGCCGAGCAGGGCGCCGCCGCCGATCGCGGCCATCCGCAGCATGTCGCCGCGGCTCACACCAGCAGCCTCGGCGGTCTCCTCGAGAGCACCGTCACGATCGAACGCGAGCACGTCAATAGCTTCAGTCATCTTCCGCACCTTCCATTGGGGGGGCCTGCGTGATCGCAGGCTTCAGACGCCGCCCGGGGGTCAGGGGAAGCTCGGAGAGCCGGCGCCACGACTGGCGCCGGCCTAACGGTCTATGCCACGAATGCACGTGGATCAACCATGCCCTTACCGGAACGCCGTGATACAAGGTGTTCGTCCACGACGAGCATCCGGTTCATTGCATCGACGGTCGCAGCCGCACGAGCGCGGCTGCGAGAGTAGTGGGCGCCCCGCTTCGATGGCTCCGGCGTGTGTGGAAGACGTCGACGTTATGTTCAGTGCACGTCGGGTCGAGATCCCACTGGCAAGTATCAGGTAGCACGAATCGTACTACACGTGGGTCATGGCTCGCTCTCTCCACGTCCGACTCGATGACGCCTCCGAAGCCGCGCTGAGGACGCTACGCGCGCAGGGGCTCAGCGACTCCGAAGCAGTGCGCGTCGCGCTGAGGGAGGGCGCGGCCAGGCGCCTGCCGCGCTCGGCGCTCGCCGAGGAAGTGCAGCGCATCGCGAGCGACGAGGCCGACCGCGCGGAGATGCTCGCGATCCGCGATCAGCTCGCTGAACTTGCCCCGCCCGGGATCTGAGATGGTGCGCGGCGAGGTGTTCCGCCTACCTGCGCGCGGTCATGGGCAGCGCGGAGCGCGCTACGCCGTCGTCGTCCAAGCGGACGAGTTGCTGGGCCTGAGCACGCTCATCGTCACCCCGACGTCTCAGAGTGCGCTGGCGGCGAGCCTCCGGCCCCGTCATCACCATCGCAGGCGCGGAGCCGCGCGCCCTCGTCGAGCAAACCACAGTGGTCGACCCCCAGCGCCTGGGACCCTCGGCGGGCCGCCTCGACGCCGGCGAGATCCACGCCCTCGACGAGGCACTGGCCCCTCGAGCGCCTTCTTCTACCAACCCTGGCGTCGAGTCTCAGCTCTCGAAGAAGCTGGGGGCCGGCGCGTCACGCGCCGGCCCCCAGGTGTCGTTGGGCTGTCGACTCGGAGCAGGCGGGGTAGCCCGCTGTCAGGTCGCTTTTCCGAAGACGATTTCGACGAGGCGACGGGAGGATGCGCCGGTGAGGAGCTTCTGGCCGGCAACGCGGGCGCGGGCGAAGATCACGAGCCGCGCGCCGAGCTTGAGCGGCTGCAGTCTGGTCGGGACGAGCTTGAGCGTGACCGTGCCGTCTTGCCCGGTCTTGCCCTCCGGCACCCTGCCGATACGGTTGTAGGGCAGGCCGATCACGTACACGAGCGCGTCACGCACACGATACCCGCGCGTATCGGTGACCTGGAAGGTGACCGTGAAGGACTTGCGCGAGCGGATCGGCTGGGGGGTATTGACCTTGAAGCTGCTGAGGATCAGGCGTTCGCTGCCGGTGACGTCAGCGGCGGCGACCGACATGGTGCCGTTGGCGAGCTTGATCAGGCTGGCCGGCGGTCCGGCGGCGATCACGGCAGTGGGTACCGACGTGGCGCTGCTCGACCCGGTCGCGTTTGTGGCGGTCACGAGCACGCGCAGCGAGCGAGCAAGGTCGGCAGCCGCAAGCACGTACGTCTTGCTCACGGCCGTTGGGATGGCGACACACGCAGCGCCCGTTGCGTCGCAGCGCTGCCACTGGTAGGCATAGGTGCTCGGCGGGGCACCAGTGAAGGTGCCTTCGACAGCGGTGAGCGTTTGACCGACGGCAGGAGTGCCCGTGACGGTCGGCTGTGCCCCGGGGGTAACCAGCGCGGTGATCGGCGCGGCAGCGTCCGTAGGCGGCCCGGTGGTGTCGGTCGCGGTCACGACGGCGCGTACCGTGTTGCCGACGTCCGCGGAGCCGAGCGTGTACGTGTTGGCGACGGCGCCCGTGATGTTCGCGCAAGCAGACGCGTCCGTGTTGCATCGCTGCCAGCGATAGGCGTAGGTGATCGCGCCCGTCCCGGTCCAGGTGCCCGTCGAGACCGTCAGCGTCTGGCCCTGAGCAGCTGTGCCAGTGATGGCCGGCGCGACGGTATTGACCGCCGCGGCGAGACTGACGCTCGCGAAGATACCCGCGAGCGCTACCACAATCACCGCCGCGCTTCCTCGCAGGCCCGTTCGACGGGCCCCGAGACTGACTCTAAACATGCATCCTCTTTCGGTTGGGACAGTAGGCCACGTGGAATCCGGCTGATTCCCCGCCCTGCGCCCCGTTCAGCAGCGCGGAGGGCGGCCGTAAGCTGTTCCACTTTTCGCGAGAGACCAACCATCCGCAGCACATTCCGGGGGGTTTCTCCCCCGGCGAGCAGCGCGCGGCGGGCGCTCCGTCCCCTGGTCTCTCTTCTCGATCGCGCGTAGGACTCGCGCGGCGCGAGTGGTGCGCGTCGCTGCCTACGCTCTCGGCGGTCGTGCACGGGGTGGCTTGCCGGCGGCTGGGTCGGTGAGCACGTCGTTGGGCATCGGCGCGCCGACGTGGCGCCGCCAAAGCTGTGCGAGGTCGCCGGAGGCGATGAGTCCAGTGAGCGCGGCGTTGAGCGCGTCGCGCCGCGCTGTGTCGGTTGCGCGGAAGGCGACGACGTAGCGGCTTTGTGTCGGGAGGGTGCTTGCGATGCGCAGCCCGGGCGTGCGGGCGACGATCGCGCGGAACGGCACCTCGTCGTCGAGCGCGGCGTCGATCACACCATCGAGGACGTCTTCGACCAGTTGCCCGAGTACCTTCAAGCCGGGGTCGTAGACGCGCACCTCGGGTCGGCGCGGCAATCGTCGGGCCTGTTCGAGGTTGGTCGTGCCGAGCACGGCTCCCACGGTGCGACCCGCGAACTCATTCATGCCCCTGAGCGCCGAGTCCTCGCGAACAAGCAGCGCCATGTCGGTGCCGCCGTACGCTCGCGAGAGCGCAAAGCGCGCGGCGCGCTCGCGGGTAGCGGCGAAATTCCACATGATGCAATCGAACTCGCCGGCGTCCAGCAAATCCGGCAGAGCAGGAAACGGCCGATACAGCCAGCGCGGCCGCCACCCGAGACGCTCGCAGGCCAGCCTCGCCAACTCAGGCTCAAACCCCGCGGGCTCACCGTTCCGATCCTCGATCAACGGCAGAAGCGGCTGGTTACACCCAATCCGTAGCTCCACTCACGCACCCTAGCGAGGGCCTGCCTCGCTCGTCGCTGCAGAGCTCCGCGACGCCTTCGCGCCGTTTCATCCGTAGCCAGCAGCCCACGGCCCCGTCTCACCCATCACGGCGCCGACGTCATGGCGATTCTGAAGGTCGCCGATCTCCGCACCGCGCGGCGATACATGCACCTCGCCGGCGGCTTCAGGCCCGGCCGCGAGTACCGCATCCGCCGCCAGGCGCTCCTCGCCTGGATCGAGAGCTGCGAGCTCGATGCCGAGCGCCCAGCGCCGGGTGCGCAAACCCGAGCCAAACGCTCTCGCGCCAATCCTGCCGACTGGCGCGCGCGGATCAAGGCTGCGGCACGGTGAGCACGGCAGGATGCGACTCCCGCCAAGCCGAGTGCTGCTCCCAGTAGTCCGCGATCTCGACCAAGCCCTCCTGCGAGAGATGGGCGTAGAGCGTTGCCGTGATGCTCGCGTCCTTGTGGCGCGCGAACTGCGACACCTGTGCGAGCGGCATGCCGGCTTCGAGCAGCACGGTGACGCCGGTATGCCGGAGCCCGTGGAAGACGATCTGCGGGACGTGGTTCGCACCGTCCGCCACTTCGCGTCGCGCGTTGGCCTCCGCGATCGCGGTACGCAGCCATGCGTTGGGCGTGGACTCCGCGAGCGGCACGAGCGGCCCGCCCTTGCCGTGCCAGACGTATCCATTCGCCGGCGCCCGATCGCCGCGGCTGAGCCGCAGCTCCGCGAGTTCGTCGGCGAGCGCAGGAGACAGTGGGAGCGTCTGCGCCTGGTGTCCCTTGACGATCTGCCGCTCGACCTCCCCGCTCCTCGGCTGAGCCCGCCAGAGGTTCCACGCGACACGCACCCTGCGGCGCTCGAGGTCGAAGTCGGCCCACTGCAGCGCGAGCAGCTCGCCCTTGCGGAGCAGCAACTCGAGCGCTGTGCGAATCAGCGCGCGCCGCTCGAGCGAGCCGGCGGAGGCAAGCACCTCGTCGATCTCGGCGATGCTCAGGACACGCTGCACGCCCTCGCCTTGCGGCGTGCGGGCGCGAGCGGGTGTGTACGTCGCAAGCGGCGAGTAGTCGAGCCAGCCGCGCTCGTCGTCTGCCGCCCACGCGAGCAGCCTGCGCAGCAGCCAGACGGACTTGCTGACGGAGCGATGCGCGACGCCGTCATCGTGCAGCTTCGTCTCCCAACGCCGCACGTCGTCAGCGCGCACCTGCCTGAGCGGCAGATCTCCGAAGACCGGGGCGAGATGGGACAGAAAGAGCTGGGCGTCGGCGCGCCGCGTCGAGGGCTTGAGGTGGAGGCGCGACTCGAAGTAGACCGCCGCCAGCTCCCCCACGCTGAGCGGCGCCGTGCTCTGCGGCCCTGGGCGGGCACTTCGCTCCGCTCGCAGCTTCGCGAGCGCGCGCTTGGCCTCGCCGAGACTCGCACCGGCCGGCAGCGTGCGCCACTGCCCGCGCGCCGCCTGCACAACCAGCGGGCAGGCGCAACGACCGCCCGGCTTGCGATCGGCGCTTCGGGCACACTGGCGCCCATGGCGCTTGTAGATGCCCACCGCTCGCCGCTCGCTCCACTGCCCCGCCATGCCGTGCTCGCCCCCTCTGCTGGACGGCACTCTACGACATCGGGTATGTTCAGCGGTATGTTCAGGGAGTCGTCGAACTAGAAATTTGGCTTATACAAGCTCTCGGCGGGGTGACGGAGCGGTCTAACGTGGCTGCCTTGAAAGCAGCTAGACAATCGCTGAGGTTGTCTCGAGGGTTCGAATCCCTCCCCCGCCGCTCGCGCTCAGTACCCCGCAGCCGGATCGATCACGCCGAGCAGCGGCTCGCCCGCGCCGAAGCGGCGCACGTTCTCCTCGACGCGCCGCGCGAGCTCGAGGTCGAGTTGTGCGCGCGTGTTCGCGATGTGCGGTGTGATCAGGGCGCGCGGCTCGCTCCAGAGCGGGTGGCCGTCGGGCAGCGGCTCGGGCTCCGTGACGTCGAGGAAGGCGCCGCCGATGCGGCCGGTGCGCAGCGCCTCGACGAGCGCATCCGTGTCGACCAGGCCGCCGCGCGCGATGTTGACGAGCGCGCCCTCCGGGCCGATCAGGTCGAGCTCGCGCGCGCCGATCAGATTGCGCGTGGCCGGGGTGAGCGGCGCGCACAGGACGACGAGGTCGCTCTCGGCGAGCAGCTCGTCGAGGTCGTCCATGCCGAGCGAGCGGTCTGCCCCGGGCACGGGCGCGCCCGAGCGCGTCGACGCGATCACGCGCACGCCGAACGGCTCGAGCCGCCTGATCGCCTCTGCGCCGCTGCCGCCCGCGCCGACGATGCCGACCGTGCGCCCGGCGAGCGTCACGCCCTCGAGCTCGGAGCGGAGCCAGGTCGTGGCCCGCGCGCATTCGGCCAGGCGCCGCGTCGACGCCAGCAGCATGGCCACGACGTGCTCGGCGACGATCACGGCGTAGGCGCCGGCAGCCGACGTCCAGACGCGTCGGTCGTCGATCAGCCCGCGCGCGAACCACTCCTCCACGCCCGCGGTCATCAGCTGCACCCATTCGACCGCGTCGCCCACCACGGCGAGCTCGTCGGGCCCGCCGGAACGCGGCAGCCCGTACCAGAGCACGGCGTTCGCACGCTCGGCGGACACGAGCTCTCCCCCGCCCGCGCGTACGGCGTCGGCGAGCGACTCGGGAGCGCCGGGCGAGAGCCAGACGCGGGCGCGTGCGGGCGGCTGATCGTTCACGTCCGGCGTAGCATGACGCCCCATGGGAACCTCTGACCGCATCGCCTCGCTCAACGTGCTCATCGACGACGTCGCCTACGAGCGGCAGTCGCAGGCGGTGTCGAGCGGCTTCGAGCGCGTCTCGACGACGATCGTCATGCGCGGCGGCGGCCACGAGGGCCGCGGCGAGGACATCTGCTACGTCCCCGCCGACCACGACCTCTTCCCCGAGCCGGCCTCGCTCGGCCTGGCGGGCTCGCACACGATCGCCTCGGCGTCGGAGCGGCTCGGATCGCAGGACCTGTTCACGGGCGAGCCGAGCGTCCCGCCCTCGCGCGACTACCGCCGCTGGGCGTTCGAGAGCGCCGTGCTCGACCTCGCGCTGCGCCAGGCCGGGGCGACGCTCGGCGAGGTCGTCGGCCGCGAGCCCGAGCCCGTGCGCTTCGTCGTCTCGACGCGCATGGACGTGCGCGACTGGCTGGCCGTCGCCCCCGGCCTCGAGTTCAAGGTCGACCCGATCCCCGGCGAGTGGGACGAGGCCCACATGGATGTGCTCGCCGCGACCGGGCGCGTGCGCGTGTGCGACCTCAAGGCCCACTACGTCGGCACGCCGGTCGACGTCGTCCCGGACGCCGCCTTCCACCGGCTGATCGCCGACCGCTTCCCCGACGCCGTGCTCGAGGACGCGTCGCTGAAGCCCGACGTGCTCGCCGCGCTCGAGGGCGCGCACGACCGCCTCTCGTTCGACGCGCCGATCCACTCGCTCGCCGACGTCGACGCGCTCCCGGTCGCGATCCGCCACCTCAACATCAAGCCCTCGCGCTTCGGGCCGCTCTCGCGGCTCTTCGAGTGCATCGACGCCTGCCTCGAGCGCGGCGTCGAGCTGTACGGCGGCGGGCAGTTCGAGCTGGGCGTCGGACGCGGCCAGATCCAGGAGACTCGCGAGCCTCTTCTACGCCGGCACGCCCAACGACGTCGCCCCGCCCGCCTACAACGCTCCCGCCCCGGTCGCGGGCCTGCCGCAGAGCCCGCTGCCGGTGCCGCCCCGGCGCGCCGGCTTCGGCTGGTGATCGCCGTCGCGCTGGCCGCCGTGGCGCTCGCGACGGCGCCGCCGCGGCCGGCGATCGTGCAGAAGCCGATCCCCTACGGACAGACGCGCAAGGCCGAGATGGCCGCGTACTCCAAGCGGCACTACGGCAAGGCGCAGTGGCGGCTCGTCGCGCCCAGGGTGATCGTCGAGCACTACACCGTGAGCGACACGTTCGCGAGCGCGTACAACACGTTCGCGCCCGACCGACCGGACTCCGAGCTGCACGAGCTGCCGGGCGTCTGCACGCACTTCGTGATCGACACCGACGGCACGATCTACCAGCTCGTGCCGCTCACGGTCCGCTGCCGCCACACGGTCGGGCTGAACGACACGGCGATCGGCATCGAGCACGTCGGGCGCTCGGCCGCCGGGGTGCTCGCCAACGCGCGTCAGCTGTCCGCCTCGCTGCGGCTCACGCGCTGGCTGATGGCGCGCTTCCGCGTCACGCAGCGCAACGTCATCGGCCACGCCGAGAGCCTCTCGAGCCCCTACCACCACGAGCTCGTGCCGCGCCTGCGCACGCAGACCCACGGCGACTGGACGGCCGGCGAGATGCGCGACTACCGCCGCCGGCTCGCGCGCGGCTGAGCGCGCGCGAAACGGCCCGAAAACGGCGCCGGCCGCGGCGCCACGAGGGCGCCGCGGCCGAAGGCCGGTCTAGCTGCAGGCGGGACTGACTAGGCGGATGCCCCGTCGTCGCGCCGGCCGAAGCGCCGGAGCACGAGGCCGGCTGCGAGCAGGCCGCCACCGACGATCACGAAGAGGAACACGTCGGCGCCGGTGAACGGCAGGTTGTTGGTGGCGCCCGTGGCCGGCTCGGCCGGGGTCGTCGCCGCCGTCTTGGCGGGCTTCATCTTGGTCAGGACCGACTCGACCGCGCCCTGGCCGCCGTACTGCTTGAGCAGCGGGCTCTTGAGGGCCGACTTGAGCTGGGCCGGCGTGTAGTTGCCGTCGACCTTGCCGTCCTTGGCGACGTCCTGGACGATCGCCGAGGTGGTGTCGCCGTCGGCGGCGAGCGATGCTGCCGGCATGGCGCAGAGCGCGAGCGCGACGAGCGGAAGAATGAAACGGACCTTGCGCATGAGGACTTTCCCCTTTTCCTGGTTACCTGCAGCTATGAACGGATGAACGGCCGTGCGGATGGACGAGTGGGTGGGCTAGCGCGCTCCGCGTCCGCCGGCCATGACTCCGAGCGTGCTGAGCATGATTCCGGCGTCCGTGGCGAACGACTGGTGCTTGACGTAGTAGAGGTCGTAGGACAGCTTCTCGAGGGTCTCCTCGATCGAGGCGGCGTAGGGCGCGTAGACCTGGGCCCACCCGGTGATGCCGGGACGGACGAGGTGGCGCGGCTCGTAGAAGGGCAGGGCCCGCGCGATCTCGGCGACCAGCTCGGGGCGCTCCGGGCGGGGGCCGACGAGGGCCATCTCACCGCGCAGGACGTTCCACAGCTGGGGCAGCTCGTCGAGGCGGCAGCGGCGGATGAAGGCGCCGACGCGGGTGATGCGCGGGTCGCGCTCGGAGGCCCACTGTGCGGCGCCGGAGGCCTCCGCGTCGGTGCGCATCGAGCGGAACTTGATGATCGTGAAGCGACGGCCGCCCTCGCCGACGCGCACCTGGCGGTAGAAGACCGGGCCGCTCGAGTCGAGCTTGATGGCAGCGGCGACGATCAGCATGACCGGCGCGAGCGCGACGGCGGCGAGCGCCGAGACGCTGAGGTCGACGAGGCGCCGGGCCGGCGAGCTCTGCAGGCGACGATGCAGCGTGAGCGCCTCGATGAACCAGGCGGCGTTGATCTCCTCGACCGGGACGCAGCCGAAGGCGCGCTCGTAGAGGTCGCTGAGCTCGAGCACGGCCGGCGTGCGGTCGACGTCGAGCAGGTGCTCGAGCAGCGGCAGGCGATGGCGGTTGGCGGTCAGGACGATCGCGTCGATCTCGTAGCGGCGGACGACCTCGGAGAGCTCGTCGAGCTCACCCAGCACCGTCACGACCGCGTGCGAGTGGTTGCCGACGAAGCCGACGAGCTCGACGCCGTGCGCCTCGCGCTTGTCGAAGGCGGCGGAGAGGCTCGCAGCCTCCTCACCCGCGCCCAGGCCCAGCACCCGCAGCGGGCGCTCCGTCGAACGTGCTGCGATGCCGGCGCACGTCCCAGCCGGCGACCGCGAGGAAGCCGAGCAGGGAGGCGGCGACGAGCCGGAGAGGCTCGGCGCCCGTGTCCAGAAGGGCAGCGGTTGCGACGACGATCGCCGTGACGAGCGTGGCGGCCTGGGCATGACGGACGAGGCGGACGGCGAGCGCGCGGTGATACTCGCCGCGGTCGCGCAGGAGGGACGTGCCAACCATCCATGCGGCGCCGGTGGAGGCGACCGCGGCAATCAGACCCTTCGGCGTGAAGCCGAATGCAAATCCCCAGGCGAGCAACGTGATCACGGCAAGGACGATCTGTGCGACGCGATCCCGACCCGGTACGAGCGAACGCGTCGGCAGGGCCACCGGGTGGGTGACCGATCCAACGTTCGCTGTGCGGGGGGTGGCTGCCATTGGGGCTTCCGATGCTCGTGGGTTGACTGAACACCCATCTATTCGGTCAGGGTGGGTCCCGTCCTGTACCTCAGATCGGGTGTCTTGCAGGTACTGCACGAGCATATGCAGGTTTCTGCAGGTTGCAACCCCCACCGTGAAGATCCCCCAAATGGGTGCCTGAAACACCCATGTCACAAACTCAGCCTGTGACTACGAGGCGAACGTCCAGCGCGTCCGCCGGCACCGCCGGCGACGAGCACGAGCAGCGCCCCGCGACCGCCCTGGAGCCGCAGGCTTCCGCGCACCAGCACGCGCTCGGCCGAGCCCCGGCGCACGACGACGGCGGGCCCGGGCGCGTCCGTCCGCACGATCGTCACGGCCCTCGCCGTCGCCGGCACGCGCCACAGGCGCAGCCCGAGCGGCGGCACGCTTCCGCGCAGCACGATCCGCCCGCCGGGCTGCAGCTTCGCCGTGCGGCGCGCGCGCAGGGCCGGGCCGACGAGCGGATCGCCGAGCGCCATGCGCCCGAAGCGCGCGAACGCCGCGGCCAGCGCGGCCCGCCCGCCGTACGCGCGCGCCGCCAGGCGCAGCCCGTCCGGATCGTCGTCGCCACGCGTCGCCGCGAGCGCGAGCAGGCGGCGCACGAAGCCAGGTCGCGCGCGCTCGAGCTCGTCGACGAGCCACCAGGCGCCGTACTGGTGCAGGTCGCCACCCTGCCAGTAGGGCACGCTCGGTGCCGGCCCCGCCCAGGGCCACCCGGTAGATCTCGCGATCGCCGTCGGGTGGCACCACCTGCCCCTCCATCCACACCGCAGTGGCTTCCGCGAGCCAGCCGGGCAGGCGCCCGCGCGCCGCGCCGATCTGGATCGCGTGGAAGAGCTCGTGCGCGGCGCTGACCGTCAGCTGCGCGCTGCCCGCGTTCGCGAGCGGCGCGACCTCGGCGGCGGAGTAGTCGTCGTCGACGACGATGTGGCTGATGCCCGCCGCCGGCCGGATCGGTGACCGTGGCGGCGAGCTCGCCGAGGCCCGGCGAGGCGAGATCGCAGACGTAGACGTCGTAGCGGCCGTCGCCGCCGCGCGCGACCCCGTCGCCGTCGTCGGCGGGCGGCGCGGCGAACCCGAGCGCGGTCTCGCGCGCCCAGGCCCGCTCCATCGCCTCACCGGTGCCAACGATCCAGTCGGGTACGCCCACGACGCGCGTGCCAGCCGAGCGCCGGGCTGTGCGGGCTCGCCGGGTCGGCCACGTAGTGCACGCGCACGTGGCCCTCCGGCGTGTCGTAGGGCCGCGCCTCGGGGACGGCGAAGGTGCACGCGGTGCCGCTCGCGTCCGTCGGGCGCCCGGCGGCGAGCGCGCCCGGAGCCGACGCGAGCGCCACGAGCAGAACGACCACTCCAGGCAGGCGGCGCGGCATCCACCCCATCCTGGCAGCGCGCTGGACGACCGGTACCCCATCCGGGACAATCACGCTCGATGCGCCGCGTGCCAGCCATCGTCGCGAGCGTGCTCGCGATGCTCCTGCTGGCCGCGCCCGCGCTCGCGGAGACGCGCTCCCGCGATCTGCGCGTCGCGACGACGACGAAGATCGACACGCTCAACCCGCTGCGCGGCAAGCTCGCGTCCGAGTACCGGCTGTTGGCGCTCAACTTCGACCTCCTGATCGGCTTCGACGCGAAGACGATGCGGCCGGATCGCCGCAACTCGCTGGCATCGGAGCGCACGCTCTCAGCCGACGGCCTCACCTGGACGTACCGCATCCGGCCCGGCCTGCAGTGGTCGGACGGGCAGCCGCTCACGGCCTACGACGCCGCCTGGACGATGGATTTCGTCAAGCGCCGCGTCGCCCCGTCGAGCCTCGCCGCCGTCGAGAGCTGGGAGGCGGTCGACAGCACGACCCTGGTCGCCCGGCTGAAGCGCCGCTCGGTCGAGCTGGACTCGCTCTGGATCTCCATCCTGCCCGAGCACGTCTGGGCCGTGGCCGACAGCGACGCCTGGGAGAGCTTCCAGCCGCCGCTCCCGCTGGTCGGCTCGGGCCCCTACGTCGTCACGCGCTGGAACCCGAACGGCACGACCGTGATGACGCGCAACCCCTACTTCCGCTTCAAGGGCCGCGCCGCAGGCCCCGAGCGGGTGCTGATGACGTTCTACGGGAGCGGTGACGCCGCCGTCACCGACCTCGAGCGCAACCGCCTCGACGTGATGCCGAGCGACACGCTCGACGTGCAGAACGCCCGGCGCCTGCGGCGCACGAGCGGCGTGCGCGTGTTCCAGTCGCCCGCCATCGGCCTCGAGTACTGGGTCTTCAACCTCGCGGAGCGCGTGACCGACCGCGTCAACAAGGACGTCGTGCAGGATCAGGCGATCCGCACGGCGCTGGCCTGGGCGATCGACCGCCCGAAGCTCGTCGAGGCCTCGCTCTTCGGCTACGGCGTGCCAGGCAACACGCAGCTCTCGCGCAGCTACGGGCACTTCACGCTCGATCTCAGCAGCGACGTCAAGCTCGGCTACCGCTACGACCCGGCGCGCGCCCGCGGCATCCTCGACGGCGCGGGCTGGCGACCGGGGCCGGACGGCATCCGCCGGAAGGACGGCGTGCGCGCCGAGTTCGAGCTCGCCTACGCCGGCGAGGCCAGCGAGCAGCGCGCGGCGACGCTGATCCGCGCCTGGGCGCGGGACATCGGCATCGCGATCGACGTGCGCGTCTACGCCACGGCCGAGCTGATCGAGATGGAGCTGAACGAGCAGGACGGGAAGCTCGTCCCCGACTTCGACACGGAGCTGTGGTCGATCGGCGGCGACCCCACGCCCGAGTTCCTGCTCTCGCTGTTCACGACGGCCGAGATCGGCCAGTGGAACGACTCGGGCTTCTCCGACCCCGACTACGACGCGCTCTACCAGCAGGCTCTCGAGGCGACCGACGAGTCGGCCCGCCTCAACGCGATCCGCAAGCTCCAGCGCATCGCCACCGAGAAGCTCCCCTACATCGAGCTCTACGAGGCCGACGAGATCAGCGCCGTCAACACGCGCACGTGGACGAACTGGACGACGCAGCCCTCGCCGGGCGGCCAGCCGATCACCTCGTACGGCTACGAGACGATCATCGCGCTGCGCCCCGGGCGGCTTGCGACGCCGGACTATCCGGGCGTGCCGTGGGCGCTCGGCGGGCTCGGCGGGCTCGCCGCCCTGGCGGTCGGATCCACGCTGCTGGCGCGCCGCCGCGAGCTGGCGGAGCCGCGCGAGCTCCCGGACGCGCCATGACGCGCCTGATCGCAGGCAGGCTCGGGCTCGCGGCGTTCACGCTCGCGGTCGTGCTGACGTTCACCTTCCTCCTCTTCCGCGCGGCCGGCGATCCCCGCGACGACCTCCTGCGTGTGCCGCACACCTCGGCCGCGCAGCGCGCGCACCTGATCGAGGCGCGCGGCCTCGACGACTCGCTGCTGCAGCAGTACGGCATCTACGTGCGCACCACGCTCGGCGGCGAGCTCGAGACGAGCTACCAGTCGGGCCGGCCGGTCACCGACATGCTCGGCGAGGCGCTGCCCAACACGCTGATCCTCGCGCTCCCGGCGACGCTGCTGGCGGCCCTGCTCGGCACGTGGATGGGCATCGTCTCGGCCCGCCGGCGCGGACGCACGGCGGACCGCGCACTGACCGGCGGCGCGCTCACGCTCTCCTCCATGCCCGAGCAGTTCCTGGCAATCGCGGTCGTACTCGTGTTCTCGATCTGGCTGAAGGCGTTCCCGAGCCAGCTCGCCGAGGAGCCGGGATCGACGGCGCAGGGCCTCTCACACGTCTGGGACGTGACGCAGCACGCCGTGCTGCCGGTGCTCACGCTGACGGCGAGCATGCTCGCGAGCTGGAGCCTGATCATGCGCGCGTCGCTCTCGCAGACGCTGCGCGCCGAGTACATGACGACCGCGCGGGCGATCGGCCTCTCGCCGCGGCGCGCGGTGCTGCGGCACGCCGTCCCGAACGCGCTCCCACCGGTGATCGCGCTCACCGCCATGTCGCTCGGCTACGTCGTCGGCGGCGTGATCTTGATCGAGTCGGTGTTCTCGTGGCCGGGCTTCGGGCAGCTGACCTACGACGCGCTCGTCAGCCGCGACCTCCCGGTGCTGCAGGGCGTCTTCCTGGCCTCGTCGGCCGCGGTGATCCTCATCAACCTGCTCGCCGATCTCGTCATCATGGCCCTCGACCCGCGCGTGCGGGCACGCTGATGCCGGTCTCGACCGAGACGGTCGCGCGCCTGCTCGGCACCGAGCGCACCCCGCTCCGCCGAGCCCTCGCGGGCGTCACGCGGGTGCTCGGCGCCGTCGGGCGCCGGCCGCTCGGCGCGTTCGGGCTCGGCGTCATCGCGATCGTCGTGCTGATGGCACTGCTCGGCCCGCTGCTCGCCCCCCAGGAGCCGCTCGCGAGCGCGAGCCTCGACTTCGCCCAGCGCATGCAGCCGCCGTCGGGCTCGCACTGGATGGGCACCGACGAGGGCGGCCGGGACCTCTTCTCACAGTTCCTGCTGGGCGCCCGCAGCTCGCTGATCGTCGGACTCGCGGCCGGCATCGCCTCGGCGCTGATCGGCGCCGTCGTCGGCATCTGCGCCGGCTACCTCGGCGGCTGGACCGACCGCGCGCTGACGTTCCTCGACGACTGGTTCCTGGTCATCCCCTTCGTGCCCTTCGCCGCTCTCATGGCGGTGCTGCTGCAGGATGACGCCCGGGAGATCCCGGGTGGCCGGACGGGCATCATCGTGCTCGTGCTGGCGATCACCGGCTGGGCGGGGACGACGCGCATCGTGCGCGCGCAGGTGCGCTCGCTGCGCGCGCGCCCGTTCGTCGAGCGCGCGCGCTCGCAGGGCGCCTCGCACGCCTGGATCATGCGGCGCCACATCCTTCCCAACGTGCTGCCCGTCGTCTGGGCGAACACCGTGCTGATCATCGCGCTCGCCGTGCTCGGCGAGGCGGGCCTCTCGTACTTCGGCCTCGGTGATCCCGACGCGTTCTCGTGGGGCACGCTGCTCTACAACGGCTTCCAGGCCGGCGCGATCAACCAGGGCGCGTGGTGGTACGTCGTGCCGCCCGGCGCGGCGATCACGCTCTTCGTGCTCGCGCTGTTCGCCGTCGGCCAGACGCTCGAGGACGCCGGGCAGCCGGGCGCGGAGCCGGACGCATGAGCGCAAGCCCCGTGCTCCGCGTCGACGACCTGCGCGTCGGCTACCGCCTCGGCGGCGAGGCCGTCGAGATCGTCTCGGGCGTCTCGCTCGAGCTCGCGCGCGGCGAGGCGCTCGGCCTCGCCGGCGAGTCGGGCTGCGGCAAGACGACGACGGCGCTCGCGATCATGCGACTGCTCGACCCGGGCCTCGAGCTGCTCGGCGGCAGCGTCGGCCTCGCGACCGGCGACGGCATCGTGCACCTGCACCGGCGCAGCGAGCGCGGCATGCGCGACCTGCGCCACTCGGAGCTCTCGCTCGTCTTCCAGGGCTCGCTCACCGCGCTCGACCCGGTGCGGCGGGTCTCGCGCCAGATCGCCGCCGCCATCCGCCTGCACGATCCCGAGGCCGATCGCGCGACCGTGCACGCGCGCGTGCGGGAGTCGCTCGACCGCGTCGGCATCGGCTTGGCAGCTGCCGACCGCTTTCCCCACGAGCTCTCGGGCGGCATGCGCCAGCGCGTGATGATCGCGCTCGCGCTCGCGTGCGACCCGCGCGTCGTGATCGCCGACGAGCCGACGACGGCGCTCGACATCGTGACCCAGGCCCAGGTGCTCGCGCTGCTCGGGGAGCTGCGGCGCGACCTCGGTCTCGCGCTGCTGCTGATCACGCACGACCTCGGCGTGATCGCCGAGACCTGCGACCGCGTCGCCGTGATGTACGCCGGGGGCATCGTCGAGACCGGCCCGGTCGAGACCGTCTTCGCGACGCCGCAGCACCCCTACACCCAGCGCCTGCTCGGCGCGTTCCCGCAGGTCGGGGGCGAGCGCGTCCTCGCGCCGGCGATCCCGGGCACGCCGCCCGATCCCGCCGATCCACCCTCGGGCTGCCGCTTCCACCCGCGCTGCCACCTGGCGCGCGAGGTCTGCGCGAGCGGCGAGGTCGCGCTGCGCCCCGTGGGCGAGGCGCACGAGTCGGCCTGCCTGTTCGCGCCGCTCACCCAGGCGCCCACCGGCGCGGGAGCGCTGCGATGAGCGTCACGCCGCTCGCAACCGCGGTCACCCCGCTCGCAGAGGCGCGCGGCCTCGAGGTGCGCTTCAGCGCCCGCGGCCGCGCCGTGCGCGCGCTCGACGGCGTCGACCTCGAATGGCGGCAGAACGAGGTGCTGGGCATCGTCGGCGAGTCCGGCTGCGGCAAGACGACCCTGGCGCGCACCCTGCTCGGGCTCGAGCAGCCAAGCGCCGGCGAGCTGCGCTTCGAGGGCGCGGTGCTCGACCGCGGCGGGCTGCGCACGCTGCGCCGGCGGCTGCAGATGGTCTTCCAGGATCCGGACGAGTCCCTCAACCCGCGCATGCGCGTGGGCGACATCGTGCAGGAGCCGCTGCGCATGCAGGGCATGGCGCGCAGCGATCGCGTGCTGCGCGCCGCGACCGCGCTCGAGGACGCCGGTCTCGCCCCGGCCGAGCGGTACTGGAACTGCTTCCCGCACCAGCTCTCGGGCGGCCAGCGGCAGCGCGTCGCGATCGCGAGCGCGATCGCGCCCGAGCCGGCCGGCCTCGTGTGCGACGAGCCCGGCTCGGCGCTCGACGTCTCGGTCCGCTCGCAGGTGCTCCACCTGTTGCTCGCCCTGCGGCGCTCGCGCGGGCTCGCGCTGCTGCTGATCACCCACGACCTCGGGCTCGCCTGGACGCTCTGCGACCGCGTGGCCGTGATGTACCTCGGGCGCATCGTCGAGCTCGGCACCGCCGCCGACGTGCTCGAGCGCCCGCAGCATCCATACACCCAGGCGCTGCTCGCCGTCGCGCCGACCACCCGCCCGCGGCCGGACGGCGACCGGCCGATCCTCGCCGGCGACGCCCCGGCTGCCACGCAGGTGCCGGGCGGCTGCCGCTTCCACCCGCGCTGCGCTCGCGCGCGCGAGCGCTGCGCCGAGGAGGACGTCGGCCTGCGCCCGAGCGGCGCGGCCGGGCAGACGGCCGCCTGCTGGTATCCCGGACACGAGGACTGAGCCTTGCCCCACCTCCGCTATGAGCAGCACACCTGGCCCGAGCTGGCCGAGCTCGCCGCGCGCGACGACGTCGTCGTCGTGATCCCGACGGCCACGCTCGAGGATCACGGCCACCACCTGCCGATCGACACCGACGTGCGCCTGATCGAGGAGGTCGCGCGCGGTGCTTGCGAGCGCGTCAACGCCGGCGGCGGCACGGCGCTCCTGTTCCCGACCGCCGTGCACGGCTACACGCCCCACCACCTCGACTTCCCGGGCACGGTCACGCTGCGCTGGAACGTCTTCGTCGAGTACCTGCTCGACATCGGCCGCTCGCTCTGCCATCACGGCTTCGATCGCATCCTCATGGTCAACGGCCACGGCTCCAACCAGCCGCTCGTCGACATCGCCGCGCGGCTCGTCAACGTCGAGCACCCCGCTTCGATCTGCGCGTCCTGCTGGTACCTCGTGACGCCCGAGTCCAAGGCGCTGCTCGACGAGCTGCGCGAGTCCGGGCGCGGCGGCATGGCGCACGCCTGCGAGCTCGAGACGTCGCTCTACCTCGCGATCGAGCCGGGCCTCGTGCAGATGCAGAGGGCCGTGAAGGAGATCCCGCCGCAGTCGGAGTTCACGTGGATGGACTGGAGCGACGGGCCGCTCTCGTACATGCCTGCATGGAGCGCGCTGTCGCAGTCGGGCGTGACCGGCGATGCGACGCTCGCGACCGCCGAGAAGGGCAGCCGCTGGCTCGCGCGCGCCCAGGACGAGATCGCCTGCTTCATCTGCGAGGTGCGCGACCGCGCGCATCCGCAGCCCGTCGACCACCACTGAGAGGGGTTGCAAGTGGCGGCCGCCACGTTTGCAACGGGCCTCGGAACGGCCTGAAGCTCGGCACTAGTGTGAGGTGCATGAGTCTTCCCGCAGCCGTCTCGCTGCCGCGGCCTCGCGCCGCCGTGCTCGCCCGGATCGTCTGGCTCGCCGTCCCCGCGATCGCCACCCTGGTGCTCGCGGCGAAGGACGGCGGCTCGCTGACCGGCGATTGGATGCCGTGGGCCCTGATGGCCGTGATCGCCGCCGGCGGCATGCTCGCCTTCGACGTCATGCGCCTGCGCCGCGGCCTCGGCCTCGGGGCGCTCGGCTGCTTCACCGGCCTTGCGCTCTGGAGCGGGCTCTCGTCGCTGTGGGCCTGGCTGCCGGGCGACGCCGCGACCGAGGCCTCGCGCACGCTCTTCTACGCCGCCGCGTTCGCAATCGTGCTGCTCGCCGTGCGCACGCAGCGCGACGCCGCGACCATGGTCGGGCTGATCGCCGCAGCGACCGGGCTCGTCACGCTCTACGGCTGCGCGCGGCTCGCCCAGGAGGCGCCGGAGTCGATGATGATCTACGGCCGGCTCGGCTGGCCGACTGGATACCCGAACACGTCCGCCGCGCTCGGCGTGCTGGGCTTCTGGACGCTCGTCGGCGTCGGCGCCGAGCGCCACCTGCTGTGGCCCGTGCGCGCGCTCGCGCTGGCCGTGGCGGTGCCGGCGATCGGCTTCGCCGTGCTCACGCAGAGCCGCGGTGCCGCCGTCACGCTGATCCTGATCTCGCCGCTCGCGATCGCGCTCGTGCGCGAGCGCCTGCGGCTCGTCACGTTCCTCGCCGTGGCGCTCGCCGGCCTCCTCCCCGCGCTCGCCGCGCTGCGTACGGCGGTCGACGAGGGCACGGCGGTCGCGGCCGGCACCGCCTCGTCGCGCCTGCTGCTCGGCGGCGTGCTGGTCGCCGTGCTCACGACGGCGCTCGCGATCGCCGACCAGCGCCTCTCGATCTCCCCCGTCCGGCGCAAGCTGCTCGGCCGCGGGGCCCTGGCGGCGACGGCGATCGGCGCCGTCCTCGTGGCCGGCGTCGCGCTGCAGCAGGACGCTCCGCAGCGCATCGGCAACGCCTTCGAGTCGTTCACGCAGGTCGATGCGACCGACGACGGCGGCCCGCACCTGCTCTCGGTCGATTCCAACCGCTGGGACTTCTGGGGCATCGCCGCCGACGATCTCGCGGCGCGGCCCCTGACCGGTTACGGCGCGGGGAGCTTCGGCCCGACCTACCTGCGCGACGGCAACAGCAGCGAGATGCCCGCACAGGCTCATGGCCAGGTGCAGGAGTGGGCCGCGACGCTCGGCCTGCCCGGCCTGCTGCTCGGCGTCGGGATCGGAGTCATCGGCCTGGCCGGGCTGCTGCTCCGCCGGCGTGGCGGCGCCTCCCCGGCGCTCGCGGGCGCCGCGGTCGGCACCGCGTGCGTGCTCGCCCATGCCCAGGTCGACTGGCACTGGCAGGTCCCCGCCGTCGCGCTGCCGGTGGTCGCCCTGCTCGCCTGCGGCGCCGCTCTCCACCCGCTCGGCGGGATCGTGCCCCGGCGCGTCGCGCGCGTCAGCGGCGCGCTCGTGCTCGCGCTCGGGCTGCTGTGGGTGCTGCCGGGCTTCGCCGCGCAGCGCCTGATCGAGCGCGCGATCGACGACGCCGACCCGTCGGCGGCGCGCCTCGCCGCGACGATCGCGCCGTTCGATCCAGCGCCCCTGCGGCTCGCCGCTCATCTGGGGCCGCCCGCGAAGGGCCTCGAGGACGCCCTTGCGGCAACGAGGCGCGGCCCGCGCGAGTGGAGCTCGTGGGTGCTCGTGGCCCAACTGGCCGGCAGCGACAAGGCGCTGGTCGCGACGGCGTGCGCGCGGGCGCGCACCGAGAACCCCCGCCTGACCCGCTGCCCGTGACCGCACCTTCAGGGCCGCGCCCTGCACGTGCGTGCACCCCGACCGGTCGGCCTGGGGTCAGGTCGTCCGAGGGTCAGGCCCCCGTCGCTACCGGGCCCGGCCCGGGCTCGGACGGGGTCAGACCCGGTCTGCGTGGGTCAGACCCCGTCTCCGTGGGGTCAGGCCCGGTTGAGACGGGGCCGAGCCGGAGCGGCCGGACACGCACGTTCGGGGCCAGGCCCCGAACGTGCGTGCAGGTTGCAGGACGGGCGCTCCCGGCGCCCGCCGCGCGGATCAGGCGGCGAGATCATCCTTCTTCGCCGAGGCCGGGCCGGAGGAGCGTCCCCGAACGCGTAGCGCGCCGGAGGTGTAGAGCTGGTGCAGGCGCTCGTTCTGCTTGAGGCGCTTGCGGATCGCGACGGACAGGCGGGCGCGGGCGACGTAGGCGTGGCCGAGCGGGCCGCGCGCGAGGCCGTAGCCCTGGTAGAGCGGGTCGAGGCGGTCCGAGAGCTCCTGCTTGTAGCGCTCGTTGCCTCCGAGGTACTCCATGCGCGTCGCGCCGGCCTCGGAGGCCGCCGCCATCGCACGGCGCAGCGCGATCAGGCCGGGGCCGAAGCGCCCGACCTCCTCGGCGTAGCCGTTGCGGTACAGGTAGACGCACGTGCCGATCTGGAACCAGGCCTGGAACGCCGCGGGCCGGCCGTCGATGCGCACGGTCAGCATCGAGAAATGGCCTTCGTCGGCGAGCCGCGGCAGGACGTCCAGCTGGAAGCGCTGGCCGCCGGGCGTGCCGAAGGACGACCCGTCGGGGCGGCCCTCCCAGCGCAGGCGGTGCAGCTCGAACGCGGCCGGCAGATCCTCGAGCACGGCCTCGCCGTCGAAGGCGAAGGAGTAGTCCACCTCGCCGACCTCACCGAGCTGGCGGTCGCGGCGGCGGTCGTTGCTGCGGCGGCGCGCGCTCGCGTGGCGCGCGTAGGCGGCCTCCCAGCCGTCGGGCATCTCGGTCACCGGCGACTCGACGCGCTCGATCAGCGTCATGCGGTCACCGACGACGCCGGCGAGGTGGCTGCCGGACGGCAGGCCGAAGACGTCGAACGCGTCGGGCTTGGCCGACGATACGACGCCGTCGAGCAGGCGCTTCGCGGTGTGCGGAAGCTCACCGGGAGCGAGCAGGATGTCGCCGAGCGCCGACTCGTGGGCGCCGACGAAGCTCGCGACTCGCGTCATCGCCTGCTTGCGCACGATGAACGGCGCGGCGCCGACGAGCGCCCCGTCGCGCTCGGCGACGACGATGCACGGCTCGCACTCGAAGCTCGGCTCCGCGAGCCAGCCGCGCACCCACGTCGAGAGCAGGTACGGGCTCGGCCGGGCGGCAGCGGAGACGAGCTGATCCCACGCGGCGGAATCCAGCTGAGCGAGCTGCTCGGCCGCCGTCAGGCTGCGGATGGAAGAGGGCGCTGGGGTGACGGAGAGACTGGGCATCTCCATCTCACCCTAGTGCCAGCCCGAACCTGTCGTAGGCCGATTTCTCGACCAGTTCTCGACCAGTATGAGGAGGGATGACCACGCCTCCCCCCTCGCCCGGCGTCGCCGGGCCGTCGGCCTCGCCGAGGCGCGCGGCCGCGTGCTCGCCGGGACGCTGCGCCGAGCCGCGGTGACCTGCGAGTTCGGCGCCGACGGCGCACTCTCCGCGCACCCCCGAGCCGAACCGGACGATCGTCGAGCGCTCCGATTCGCGGTGGCCGCTCCGCGCACGCCTGACCGGGGCGACCGACGCACCGCCCCCCGGGCGCCGCACCTGCTGCAGCGACCAGCCGGCGGCACGAGCCCGCGGCTGCTCGTGGTCATAACGCTCGCCGAGGCGGGCGGAGCGCAGACGTTCGTCTCGACGCTCGTCGCGGGCCTGCGGGGCGAGTACGAGGTCGAGGTCGCCGGCCACGGTCCCGGGGGCGCGCTGGTCGACGCCTGCGCCGCCATGGGCGTGCCGTTCCACCACGTGCGCCACCTCGTGCGCGATCCGCATCCGTACCACGACGCGGCCGCCGTGCGGGAGCTGCGGGCGCTGACGAGGCGGATCGCGCCCGACGTCGTGCAGATCAACTCGTCCAAGGCCGGCGTGCTCGCACGCCTCGCCGTCGCGCGGCTCGGCGTGAAGACCGTGTTCACCGCGCACGGCTGGGCGTTCTCGGGACGCGGCGGCGTCTCCGGCGCGGTCTACACGACCGCCGAGCGCGCGGTCGCGCCGCTCAGCGACGCCATCGTGTGCGTCTCGAATCACGATCTGCAGCTCGCCCACGACCGCCACATCGAGCCGCGCGGCAAGCTCCACGTGATCCACAACGGCGTCGACGTCTCGGGCCTGATGCCGTATCGCCGCCCGGCCGGCGAGCGGCTCGTGCTCGGCTGCACCGCGCGGCTCGCGCCGCCCAAGGATCTGATCACGCTGCAGGAGGCGCTCGCCCGCCCCGGCTGCGAGCGCTGGGAGCTCCGCGTCTTCGGCGACGGCCCGGACCGGCCGCTGATCGAGGCGCGGCGCGACGAGCTCGGCCTCGGCGACCGCGTGACGCTGCTCGGCAATCGCGACGACGTGCCCGAGCAGCTCGCCGACTGCGATGCCTTCGCGCTGATCAGCGACTGGGAGGGACTCCCGTACTCGATCCTCGAGGCGATGGCCGCCGGGCTGCCCGTCCTCGCGACGCGCGTCGGGGGCATCGGCGATCTCGTCGTGCCCGGGGAGACGGGCGAGCTCGTGCCCGCGCGCGATCCCGGGGCAGCGGGCGCCGTGCTCGCAGCCTGGGCCGCCGATCCGGCGCAGCTGACGCCGCTGGGAGCGGCTTCTCGCGCGCGCGCGCGTGAGGCGTTCTCGCGCGAGCGCATGGCCTCGCGCTACGACGCGCTCTTCCGCTCCCTGCTCTGAGCGTGCAACTGGGGCCAGGCCCCGAATGCGCGCCCGTGCAATTGGGGCCTGGCCCCGATTGCACGGTTGTGCGCGCCCGTGCAATTGGGGCCTGGCCCCAATTGCGCGGCTAGGCGACGAGCGAGCGCCGAGCGACTCGGCCACCCGCTGCGCGGCGAAGCCCGCGCCCTCGACGAAGCGCGAGAGCGGGCCGAAGCGGCCCTCGGCCGGGAACCCGACGAGCTGGATCTGCGGCACGCTCGTGCGGAACGACCGGTCGAGCACGGGCCAGCCGTCGAGCACGTCGATGCGCGTGCGCAGCTCCGGCGCGAGCAGCGTGAGCCCCTCGCGATCGAAGGCGAAGCCGCAGGCGACGATGCAGGCGTCGACCTCGCGGGTCGTGCCGTCGCTGAGCGTGAGCACGAGATCGTCGGGCCGCGACTCGACGCGCACGACCTCGACACCCTCGCTGATCGGGATCACGCCGTCGACGTGCTCGCGCAGCCAGGGCGCGGCTCCGGGGCGCAGAAGCCGCGCGTTGATCTTCATGCGTGCGGTGTGCGGCAGGCGGGCGAAGGCATCGGGGTGGATCGCGAAGCGGTTGATCGGCGGCGGGCCGAAGCCGACCACGGGATAGGCCAGGTCGTAGAGCTTCTGGCGGACGGGCCCGCGCGGCGTGTGCGGCTCGCGCTCGGTGAACCAGCGCACGCGCGAGCGCACGAGCAGCTCCACGCCGGCGGCCTCTGCGCGGTGGGCGAGCAGGGCGCTCTCGACGCCGTTGTTGCCGGCGCCGATCACCGCCACGCCGAAGTGCCGGCGAGATCCTGGTACCCACTGCGCTCGAGCACGATGCGGATGCGCGGATCGCCGGATGCGGCGAGCACGGCGGGCACGCGCGGGAAGTGCGTGACGCCCACCGCGAGCACCGCGGAGCGGGCCTGGATCTCGTCGCCGGCCACCGTGGTCACGCGCACGCCGCCGTCGGCGAGGTCGACCCGACCGACGTCGGTAGGGTCGCTCTCGGGCACGAACGGCGCTGGAACCACTCGGCGTAGCGTAGGAAGTGCTGCAGCGGTAACGGCTCGATGCGTTCACCCTCGCCGCTCCGCTCCCACGCCTCGAGCGTTCCCGCGCCACCGGGCGCCGACAGGTTCGTGTGATCCCAGTCCGAGCGCAGCAGCATGTCCGGCGGCATCAGGGTGCGCCACGTGCGCATGGGCTGGCCGAACAGTCACACGGCGAGGATGCGCGAGAGGTGCGCGGCGATCGAGAGCCCGAAGGGCCCCGCGCCGACGATGGCGGTGTCGAGGTACTCCACGTCTCTCAACCTAGTGCGTTCCTGGTAGCTTCGAGCGGTGCGCGCACGCGATCACGGATTCGTCGTCGGACAGCTGCCGACCGGCGCGGCGAACGCGATCACCGACGTGAGCGGCGTCCGCGTCGGCCATGCCAATGCGGTTCCCGGCCACACGGGCGTGACGGCGGTCTGGCCGCACGCGGGCGATCCCTGGCACGGCTCGTACTTCTGTGCCACGGCGGTGCTCAACGGCTCGGGCGAGCTGACCGGCACGCACACGATCGCGGGAATGGGGCTACGAGGAGACGCCCGTCTTCCTCACGGCGACGCCCTACGTGGGCGCCGTCTACGCGGGCGCGACGCGCGTGCTGACCGCGCGCGAGCCGCGCATCGGCCGCGACGACGTGATCATCCCGGTCGTCGGCGAGTGCGACCCGTCGGCGTGGTGCGACGTGCGCGAGGGACCCGAGCCCGATGCGGCGCTGGTCGCCCACGCGCTCGATGCGCGCGCGGCCGGCGCCGTCGCCGAGGGTCAGGTCGGCGCGGGTGTCGGCATGGAGACGTTCGGCTACGCGGCGGGGATCGGCACGTCCTCGCGCGTGACCGGCGAGTACACCGTCGGCGTGCTCGTGCTCGCGAACTACGGGCTGACCGAGCGACTTCGTCCTCTGCGGCCAGCCGGTCGGCCTCGCGCTGGCGGGCGAGACCGCGTCGAGCGGCGAGGGCTCGTGCCTCTGCCTCGTCGCGACCGACGCGCCGCTGCTCCCGCACCAGCTCGAGGCGCCTCGCCCGGCGTCCGTTCGTCGGGCTCGCGCGCACGGCTCGTACGGCTCCCACGGCTCGGGTGAGATCGCCTTCGCGTGGACGACCGCGAACCTGCTGCCGCGCGACGGCGGCGACGAGCTGGCCCTGCGGATGCTGCGCGACGACCCGCTGAGCGAGCTCTTCGACGCGTGCGCGGAGGCCGCCGAGGAGGCAGCGCTGAACGCGCTCTGCGCCGGGCGCGAGCTGCGCGGCTACGACGGCGGCGTGCTGCGGCGCTTCCCCGCCGAGCGCTTCGCGCAGCCCCGTCGCTACGCTCGCCCGGCGCGCGCACCTCGACGTTGTCGTGCGCCGCGGCGCTCGCGTCGAGATCGACGCCGACCTGCCGCTCGCGGCAGCACCCCGAGTGGGGCACCGACTCGGGCACGTACTCGACCGGCGCGCCGCCCTCGATCGCCGCGCCGCTGCCGGCGGTGGGCAGGCTCTGCGCACCGGCGTCGGCGGCCCCGAGGTGATCCTGCCGGTCGCCGCGCTTCCTCGCGGCGCCGCCAGCCGCGGCCTGCACGCCGAGATCTCCGTGCGCCGCCCGCTCGGCTGACGCATCAGAGCGGCGCGCGGCCGGTATCCTGAGGCGCGGGAGAAGTGGCCGAGTGGCTGAAGGCGGCGCCCTGCTAAGGCGTTATAGGGGGTCAACCTCTATCGAGGGTTCGAATCCCTCCTTCTCCGCTTCCGCGCGGCCGCGCGCGCACTCGTCGGAGAACTCCACCATGGCACCGAAGGAGAGCACGACCATCGACGCCGGTGGGCGCGAGCTGCGCGTGAGCAGCGCCGACCGCGTGATCTTCCCCGCGACCGAGCGCACGGCCGAGGTCACCAAGCTCGAGGTCGTCGAGTACTACCTCTCGGTCGAGGACGGGATCATGCGCGCGCTCGCGCGGCGCCCGACGACGCTCGAGCGCTGGCCCAAGGGCGTGCACGCGGGCATCGTGCTGTCGACGCGCGAGCAGGGCGGCGGCGACGCGTTCTTCCAGAAGCGCATCCCGCGCGGCGCCCCCGACTACGTCGAGACGACCCGCATCGCGTTCCCCTCGGGCCGGCACGCCGACGAGATCCGCCCGACCGAGATCGCCGTCGTCGGCTGGGCCGCGCAGATGGGCACCATCACGTTCCATCCGTGGCCGGTGCGCGACGACGACGTCGACCATCCCGACGAGCTGCGCATCGACCTCGACCCCCAGCCCGGCACCGACTTCGCCGACGCCGTGCGCGTCGCCGCCGAGGCGCGCGTCCTGCTCGACGACCTCGGCTACGCGGGCTTCCCGAAGACCTCCGGCGGCCGCGGCATCCACATCTACGTCCGGATCGAGCCGCGCTGGACGTTCACCGACGTGCGCCACGCCGCGATCGCGTTCGGGCGCGAGCTCGAGCGGCGCCTGCCGGGCGAGGTGACGACGAACTGGTGGAAGGAGGAGCGCGGCGAGCGCATCTTCGTCGACTACAACCAGAACGCCCGCGATCGCACGATCGCGTCGGCCTACAGCGTGCGGCCGAAGCCGGGCGCGCCGGTCTCGGCGCCGGTGACGTGGGACGAGCTCCCGGAGGTCGCGCCGGAGGACTTCACCGTCGCCACGATGCCGGCGCGCTTCGCCGAGCTCGGCGATCGCCACGCGGCGATCGACGACGTCGCCCACTCGCTGCAGCCGCTGCTCGACCTGTACGAACGCGACGAGACGAGGGCGTGGGCGACATGCCGTACCCGCCCGACTACCCGAAGATGCCGGGCGAGCCGAAGCGCGTCCAGCCGTCACGCGATCGCGATCGCCCCAAGGACTAGCGCGACTGCGGCAGCTTCTTCGCGCCGCGCCGGGTCACCGGAGCCGACGGCGGCGGCACGACGGGCCCGATGTCGCCGTCCGGCGCCTCGTCGAGGTCGACGATCACCGGCGCGTGATCGCTCGGGCCCTTGCCCTTGCGGGCCTGGCGGTCGATCCAGGCGGCGCGGACGCGCTCGGCGACCGGCGCGTCGGCGAGCACGAGGTCGATGCGCATCCCGCAGTCCTGGTGGAACATGCCGGCGCGGTAGTCCCAGTAGGTGAAGACCCGCTCGCCGGGCCAGCGGTCGCGCACGACGTCGTGCAGCCCGGCCTCCTGAAGCGCCGCCAGCGCCGCCCGCTCGGGCGGCGTGACGTGCGTCTGGCCCGACGTAGGCATCGGGATCGAACACGTCCTCGTCGGCCGGCGCGATGTTCACGTCGCCGCACACGACCGTCGCCTCCGGCCCGGCCGCGACCACGTCGCGCAGCGCCGCCAGCCAGGCGAGCTTGTAGACGTAGTGATCCGAGTCCGGGGTGCGGCCGTTCGGCACGTACACCGAGACCACCCGGACGCCCGCGCACGTCGCTGCCACCGCGCGCGCCTCCTGGTGCGGGAAGCCCGGGCCGCCCGGCAGTCCCGCGACCACGTCCTCCAGCCCGACGCGCGAGAGGATCGCCACGCCGTTCCAGGCGGCCTCGCCGTGCGCCGCGATCGCGTAGCCGCGGTCCTCGAGCTCGCAGCCGAGGAGCTCCGCGAGCTTGTCGTCGGCGAGCTTCGTCTCCTGCAGGCAGACGACGTCCGGCTTCCGCTCGTCGAGCCACGGCAGCAGGCGCGGCAGGCGCTGCTTGACCGAGTTGACGTTCCAGGTCGCGATGCGCACGACGGCACGTTAGCGGCCTGGGGCTCCGGCGGACTGGGCTCGGCGACGGCGAGCGCGAGGTCGCGATCGGGCGCGACGGCAGGAGCGTCGCGCTTCGCGCCGCGGCGACGTAGAAGTCACGCGCCGCCCTTGACCGATCTTCAGCGTCGCCGTCGACGGAAGACGGCGCGCACTCGCCGGCGCGCGCCATGCACCGGGCACACCCAAAGGGGCATCTTGCTCATGCTCCGCCGAGTGTGCCGATGCACACAATACACAGAGCAGATCTTTCGGTTTCAGGCACCCCCGTCGCAAGGCGGGTCCGCCAGCCACGGGACTCCCAACGCGAGTCGGCCGGGCTACCGAATGAGTGCCACCACGCCGATCTCCCGTCACCGGTCCGTGTCGACCAGAACCGCGGTGGGCCTGCTCGCCCGATACGTCAGGTCCGCTTCCATGTTCGTCCAGCTCTCACGCGCCGTCGGCGCAGCGGCGCCGTGCTCGTCCTCGGCCTCGCGTGCATCGCCGCGCCCGCGGCCGCGCACGCCTCGCCGGTCGATCTCGGCACCGCCAAGCCCTTCGTCGTGCTCGCCGGCTCGACGGCCACGAACACCGGGCCCGTCGGTGCTCAACGGCGACCTCGGCGTCGCCCCCGGCACCGCGCTCGTCGGCTTCGGCCTGCCCGGCGGTCGTCAACGGCGCCACGCACGCCACGACGCGGTCGCCGCGAAGGCGCAGCTCGACCTCACGACGGCCTACGACGTCGCGGCCGGGCAGCCCGTCTCCCCGGCCAACGACCTGACCGGCACCGACCTCGGCAACCGGACGCTCAAGGCCGGCGCCTACCGCTACACGCTCCTCCGCCCAGCTCACGGGCCCGCTGACGCTCGATGCCGAGGGTGATCCGAACGCGCAGTTCGTCTTCGAGATCGGCTCGTCGCTGACCACCGCCTCGGCCAGCTCGGTCGTGCTGCTCAACGGCGCGAGCCCGTGCAACGTCTACTGGCAGGTCGGCAGCTCGGCGACGCTCGGCACCACCACGGCGTTCCAGGGCAACCTGATGGCGCTCGCGAGCATCTCGCTCAACAACGGCGCCACCGTGATCGGCCGCCTGCTCGCCCGCAACGGCGCGGTCAGCCTGATCAACAACGTGCTCGACGCCACGCGCTGCAGCGACCGGATCCTCGTCGACGACGACGCCGGGCACGCCCGGCACCCCGGGACCGGCTCGGGCAACGACTCGACGGCCGCGGCCAAGGCAGCCGACGAAGGCCGCGGCCGCGAAGGCGCTGCTCGACACGCAGGCGAACCAGACCATCAACCGACGCTCGACCACGACCCGCAACGGCACGACGACGCTGCGAGCGCACCCCGCACGCGACCTGCACCTCGGGCTTCCGCGCCACGGTGCGCGGCAAGCTGATCAAGCACGTCGTCTTCCGCCTCGACGGCAAGCGGATCTCCAGCCTGAAGAAGCGGCCGTACCGCGTGTTCGTGCGCGCGCATGCCCGGCGCAGCACAAGGTCACCGCCCGCGTGACGTTCAAGGACGCCACCAAGGCCAGGACCCTCGCGCTCGGCTACCGCGCCTGCGCGGATGCCGTGCTCAGCCCCGCCGACGGCCCGTCGCAGTTCACCGGATGACGCGCCTCGCCCTCATCCCGCTCGCCGCGGCGCTCGTCGCCGTCGGCGCCGGCCTCGCCGTCGCCGCGCCTCGCGGCGAAGCTCCGCTCCGGCGTCCCGGTCACCCAGCCGCTCGTCATCCTGCTGCAGGATCACGTCGCCCACGCCACGGCCGACCGGAAGTCGCGCGTGATCGAGGCCGTGGCCGCCGCTGCGCCCGCTCACGAAGGTGCGCACCGTGCTGCCCGTGATGGGCGACGTCAAGGGCAAGGACGGCAACCGCTGGGTGCACGTCCGGCTGCCCGGCCGGCCGAGCGGCCACACCGGCTGGATCCTCGCCGACCAGACGATCCGCTCGTCGACCGAGTGGCGCCTCGTCGTCGACGGTCTCGAAGCGCACGCGTCGCCGTCTACCGCGACGGCCTGCTCGTGAAGACGGCGTTCCCGCGGTCGTGCCGGAGCCCGCGACGCCGACGCCGTACGGCCAGTTCTTCGTCGAGGAGGCCGTCGAAGATCTCGCGCGACGAGGCCGGCGGCCCCTACGCGCTGGCGATCAGCGCGCGCTCGGACATCTTCCAGGAGTTCGCCGGCGGCCCCGGGCAGATCGCGATCCACGGCACCAACGGCCTCTCGGATCCGCTCGGCAGCGAGGCCTCGCACGGCTGCATCCGGCTCAGCCCGAGCACGATCACGTGGCTCGCGAAGCGCATCGGCGCCGGCGTGCCGGTGACCGTCAAGCGCTGAGCCGCGCGCAGCCTATCCTCCGCCGATGGAACGAGACCTGCGCGAGACGCCGCTGTACCAGGAGATCGAGGCGGCGTATCGCCGTGTCGCCGAGCCCGGCTTCGGCCGGATCACGGCCGCGAGCGACGTGCGCGCAAGCCCGGACGGCGGCGCCGTGGCCTTCCGCGGCGCCCGGCTCGACGCGCTCGAGGGGCATCCCAGCGGGCGCATCTGCCTGGCCGCCGCCGACGGCTCCGGTCACCGCCAGATCACGCACGGCCCCGGCGAGGATTCCGGGCCGCGCTGGTCGCCCGACGGCGCGACGCTGACGTTCCTCTCGGACCGCCGCGAGCGCGGCAGCGCGCAGCTCTACGCGCTCGCCGCCGGCGAGCTCGGCGAGGCGCGCCGGCTGGCGGAGGCGCCGGGCATCGTCGAGCACCACGAGTGGTCGCCCGACGGCACGCGCATCCTGCTGCTGGTGGCCGGCCACGGCGCCGAGCAGACGGACGCGCTCGGGTCGGGCACGCTCGGCCCCGAGGCCGAGCTGCCGGCCTGGATGCCGCAGGTCGACTCGAACGAGAGCGACGGCGAAGGGCCGGCGGGCGCTGTTCGTGCTCGACGTCGCGAGCGGCGCGCTCACGCACGCCTCGCCCGCCGAGCTGAACGTGTGGGAGGCGACCTGGTGCGGCGACGCCGCGGTCGTGGCGATCGTCTCGGCCGGCGCGGGCGAAGGCGCCTGGTACGGCGCCGAGCTCGCACTGATCGATCCCGTCGCGCACACCGCGCGCACGCTGCGGCGGACCGCCGTGCAGCTCGGCTGGGCCTGCGGCTCCCCGGGCGGCTCGCACGCGGCGGTGATCGAGACCGTCTGCAGCGATCGCGTGATCGTGGCCGGTGATCTGCTGCTGATCGATCCGGTCGAGCGGCGACGCGCGCAGCGTGGACACCGGCGGCGTGGACGTCACGTGGAGCGCCTGGCGCGACGACGAGCGGCTGTTCGCGATCGGCCTGCGCGGGCTCGAGCCGGTCGCGCTCGAGGTGCGGGCCTCCGACGCGACGGCCGTCGAGCTGTGGGTCGGCGCGGGCGCCTGCGGCGGGCCGTTCTACCCCATGGGCTCGCCGATCGGCGACGGGCGGGCGTTCGCGGCCGTCGTCGGCGCCTGGGACGCCGCGCAGTCGGTCGTGATCGTCGACGGCGGCGAGAGCGTGTCCCTGGCCGACCTCGCCGACGCCGGCAGCGCTGCGCGACGCGAGCAGATCGGCGAGCGCCGCCGCGTGCGCTGGACGGCGCCCGACGGCCTCGAGATCGAGGGCTTCCTGACGCTCCCGCGCGGGGAGGGTCCGTTCGCGACCATCCTGTGCGTCCACGGCGGGCCGATCTGGGCCTTCCAGGATCACCCGCCGGCCGACCCCGAGCTCGCGCTGATCGCGCGCGGCTACGCGATCTTCGAGCCCAACGTGCGCGGCTCCACCGGGCGCGGGCAGGAGTTCGCCGCGCTCGTGGTGGGCGACATGGGCGGCGGCGACACCGGCGACATGCTCTCCGGGCTCGACCACCTCGTCGACACCGGCCTGGCCGACCCGGCGCGGCTCGGCATCATGGGCGTGAGCTACGGCGGCTTCATGGCGTCCTGGCTGCCGACGCAGGACCCGCGCTTCCGAGCGGCAGTCGCGATCTCGCCCGTATGCGACTGGTACAGCGAGCGCTTCGGCAGCAACCTCGGCGCCTGGGTCGGCGACTTCCTCGACGGCGAGCCCGTATCCGCCGGCGGCCAGTACTACGACCGCAGCCCCGTGCTCGCCGCGCATCGCAACCGCACCCCCACGCTGCTGACCGCGGGCATGAACGACCGCGCGACGCCGCCCGGCCAGGCGATCGAGTACCACAACGCGCTCGTCGAGCAGGGCGTGCCGAGCGACGTGGTCGTGTATCCGCAGGAAGGGCACAGCGTGCACGAGCTGCCGGCGCTGATCGACTGCACGACGCGCGTCGTGGCGTGGTTCCAGCGCCACCTGCCGATCCGCACGTAGCCGCTCGCACTACGAACATACGTTCGCTATGCTGCGGGCATGGAGCACCGCGGACCGCTCGCTGCGCTGGTCGCTCGCCGGCACCGATCCGCAGGGGTCGCTGCTCGACGACGACGTCGATCCCACGCGCGAGCTGCGCGAGGTGGAGTACCTGCACGTCCGCGCGCGCTCGATCATCAGCGAGGTGCCGGCGGCCTCGCGCATGCCGTTCCGCTTCACGATCAACCCCTACCGCGGCTGCAGCCACGCCTGCACGTACTGCTTCGCGCGGCCGACGCACGAGTACCTCGGCCTCAACGGCGGCGGACGACTTCGAGCAGCGCATCGTCGTCAAGGTCAACGCCGTCGAGCGCCTCGCGGCCGAGCTCGCGCGGCCGAGCTGGCGCGGCGAGCACATCGCGATGGGCACGAACACCGATCCGTACCAGCAGGCCGAGGGGCGCTACCGCCTCACGCGCGGCATCATCGAGACGCTGGGGCGCGCACGCAACCCGTTCTCGATCCTCTCGAAGTCGACGATGGTCGTGCGCGATCTCGACGTGCTGCTGGCCGCGGCCGAGCGCACCGACGTGCACATGAGCTTCTCGATCGGGACGCTCGACGAGGAGGTCTGGCGCATCAGCGAGCCCGGCACCCCGCCGCCCTGGCGCCGGGTCGAGGCGCTCGCGCGGCTGAGCGAGGCAGGGCTGCTCCTGCGGCGTCCTGGTCGCGCCGATCCTGCCCGGGCTGTCCGACGGCGAGGAGCAGCTGTCGGCCGTCGTCAAGGCTTGCGTCGATGCAGGCGCGGTCTCGATCTCGAGCATCGGCCTGCACCTGCGGCCCGGCGTGCGCCAGCTCTTCATGCCCTGGCTCGCGCGCGAGCGGCCCGATCTCGTGCCGCTCTACGAGCGCCTCTACAGCGGCCGCAACGGCTACCTCGCGCGCGAGCACCAGCAACGGATCAGCGCGCGCGTGCGCGCGCTCGTCGAGCGCCACGGCGGCTGCTCGCCGCAGCCCGCGGCTCGCGCGCGGCACGGCCCCGCCGCTCGCTGCCGGCCCCGCGCCGCCGCCCGAGGCGTTCACGCAGCTGCGGCTCGTCGGCTAGCGGTCGCCGACATGCCGCTGCAGAACCGCGTCACGCCCTTCTCCGAGCTCGTCGCCCATCCCGCGCGCGGCCTGCTGTACGGCAATCGCGGGTGCATGCACGACGACGCCGGGCGCATCCGCAGGCGCTGGGGCACGCGGCGCTGGATCGCCTGCCGGCTCGAGTTCCGCGGCTGGCAGCGCGGGCCGAAGCTGCAGCCCGGCCGCTTCACCGAGCTCTTCTTCCTCGACGAGGCGACCGCCTTCGCCGCCGGCCACCGCCCCTGCGCGCTCTGCCGGCGTGCCGACTACGTGCGCCTGACCGAGCTCTGGCGCGAGCTCCACCCCGGGCAGACCGGCGCCGACGCGATCGATCTGCAGCTGCACGCCGAGCGCGTCGCGCCGGCGACGCGCGCCCAGCGCCATCAGCGAGGCGCCGCTCGACGACCTCCCCGACGGCGCGTTCGTCGCACGCGGCGGCGAGCCCTGGCTCGTGCGCGGCGCGCAGCTCCTGCGCTGGACGCCCGCGGGCTACGACGAGCGCGTCGCACGACCGCGCGGCGGCGTCGCCGAGCTGGTCACGCCGCCGTCGCTCGTGGCGGTTCTGCGCGCCGGCTGGAAGCCGCTCGTGCCGCTCTTCCATCCCTCGTTGTGACGGGCGAGACGTTCGGGATCGGTGAAGGATCGGTTGGCGGCGTCAGGTGTCCGTAAACAAAGGGGTCGCAAGCGACACGGCCCGGCCGCGCGGTGGTACTCCTGCGATCAGAAGGCTCGACCCTCGATGACATGGGAGGTACACCGTGAGGCACGAATTTCACCGACGCTTCCGCCGCACCACCGGCCTCGGCGTCGTGGCGCTGCTGGCGGTGCCCCTCGCCGCGCAGGCCGCCGACTACCGCGCCCAGCTCTCCGAGAGCCTGAACAGCGGCCTCGCCGCCGCGCGGCCCTCGATCACGCTGCGTGCAGTGCTCGACAACGGCAGCGGCGGTGCACCGGTGCCGACCGGCGTCATGCGCTTCAACGTCGACACCGATCATCTGACGTCGTCGGCCTGGTCGACGATGCTGCGCGGCGACCCGCGGGCACGCAGCTCGGCACCTTCACGAGCGAGCTGACCGGCTACACGTCGGTGCGCGTGCTCTCGCACGGCAAGGACTCGACCGGCTCGTACGTGCGCGCCGGCATCGACGTGCCCGGCAGCACCGCCTCGATCATCGGTGACGACAACCTCGTCATGGTGATCCGCCGCACTGCCTCGGGCGGGCACCTGACGTTCGTGCTCGACGTGCACAGCGCCGTCGGCAAGCTGACCGCCCGGGCCGTACCCGCGACGTTCCAGAACGTCACGTTCGCGCTGCGCAGCTCGATCGTCTACGGCGGCAAGAGCCGCGGCATCACGCTCAACCCGGCGAGCCAGACGGCGATGACGAACTCGTTCTCGGCGCGCGCCTGCGCCGTGCCCGCCTGCACGACGCTGCGCACCTCGACCACCTCGAGCAGCGCCACGGTGCACCTGCCGAAGACCGTGACGCTGGCCGCCCCGGTCTCGGCCACCTACGGCTACCGCTACTCGATCGGCGGCACCGGCCGCGCGGGCGACGCGGTCAGCCTGGAGTCGCTCGCGACCAACGGCGTCGTACCCGCACGCGGCGCGACGATGGTCAAGCCCGACGGCACGTTCGTGATCCGCGCGACCCTGCGCTCGGTCTTCACCGACGACGGCGACCTCGCGCTCTCGGCCCGCGGCCGCTACGCGGTCGCCTCGGTCGAGGGCGGCAACGCCACCGTCTACGGCATCGCCGGCCAGGACACGCGCGTCAGCCTCGCGCAGCCGCGCTTCGTCCTGCAGCGCAAGACCGGCGGCAAGCTCCTGCACTTCTCGGTGCGGATCCCCGGCGCCGACGACCACGTGCGCGTCGCGATCAGGCTCGGCACGAAGACGCTCGCGAGCGGCTACGCGACCAAGAGCGGCACGTTCTCGAAGACCATCCTCAAGCCCGCCGAGCGCGGCAACCTGCGGGTCATCGCATCGGTGCCGGGCGCCGACACGGCGATCTCGAACCCGACGCCGCTGAGCAAGTAGCGCCAGCGGTCGTTTCCGGTGCGCCGGGGCCGTCCCACGCGGGGCGGCCCCGCTGCGTCCCGGGGAACCTCCCGGCGCGCCCCGCGGTCGCCCGCGGCGTCCTGCCTGCCCGGGCGGCGGTGGCTGCTCGGAGCAGCGCCCGCGCATGGCCCATGCCCTCGGGCGCTCGGGCTCGATCGCGCTACGACCGACACGCTCGAGCTGCGCTGCGGCCCGGCCTCGTCGCCGCCGCCGGCGCACGCCTGGCCGCGTCAGGATCGCTGGTAGGCGCCGATGTCGGGCCGCCGCTGCGGGTCGATCGCCGTGCCCGCGAGATCGCGGGCGAGGCCCAGCCGCGTGCCGCGCGCCGCGCCCATGTTGCGCGAGGCGACGCGCCCGCTCGCCGCGAAGCGCGGCGGCCGCGAGTCGATGCTCGCGGCGTCCTGTCCCGAGAGGCTGCGCCACTGGCCGAACGTCACGCGCGAGCCGTTCCAGGCCATCCGCCGCCGTCCGCGGTCGGTGCTCGCGAACCAGTTCGTGCTCGAGACGAACGAGCCGAGCCGTGCGCGGTCGTTGATCATCAGCGCCGCGCCGAGCGCATCGGCGTTCGTGTACGCGATCAGGTTGTTGCGCAGCTCGAGCTGGGCCGCGCTCAGCGACGAACACGGCCGAGGCGTTGCCGCTGCTCGTCGAGCGGCCGGTCTGGCGCACGGTGTTGTTCCACAGCCGCGCACGCGCGGGAGCCTTCCCGCTCGTCAGCATCACGGCGTGCTGGAAGCGGCCCTGGATGAGGTTGTACTGCACGGTCACCGGCGCGGGGTTGTCGGACAGCACGAGGCCGAAGAGCCCCGACTTGAGACGGTTGCCGACGACGAGCCCGGGCCCGCCCGCGGCCTTCACGTCGGCGCCGGCGTTGCCGTCGATGAGGTTGCCCGAGATCGTGAAGTCGCGCGCGCTCGCGCCCGTGTAGATGCCGTGCTCGAAGCCGGGGCTGTCGCCGTTGCCGGTGATGCGGCTGCCGGTCACGGTCGCGCCCGTGCTGTTGAGCTCCACGCCGTCGCCGTTGTAGCGCTCGCCGTCGCGGCCGTTGGCGGCCACGAGCGACGCGCGCAGCGTCGTGCCGCGCGCCGGGGTCATGTCGAAGAGGCCCGCGCGCGCGTTGTTGATGAGCCGCGAGCGCGCGATCGTGACGTCGCTGCCGCGCTTGATCTGCACGCCGACCCCGCGCTCGTTCGCGACGGTCACGCGATCGAGCAGGATCCTGCTCGCCTCGTCGATCCAGATCGCCTGCGGCGCGGCCGCACGCACGGTGAAGCCGCGCACGACGATGTCGTGCACGCCGGTCAGCATGCACGCTGATCGAGCCCTCGGGCGCGACGATCGTGACGGGGCCGTCCGCGGCGTAGACGATCGGCGCTGACGGCGTGCCCGAGCTCAGCGGGCGGAGCTGCGCGTGGTAGGTCGTGCTCGCCAGGTGCACCGTGTCGCCCGGGGCTGCGAGACCGGCGGCGGCCGCCGGGGTGCACCACGGCGTCGCGGGGTTGCGCGCCACGTCGGCTGCGGCCGCATCCGAGCACGCGGCCTGCCCGGGGTCCACGTAGAGATCGACTGCCTGCGCCGGCGCGGGCGCGATCAGCGCGGCGGCGATCGTGAGCGATGACCCGGGTGCGCACCGGCGCAAGCGTACCCCGCTTCCACCCCACCCACGACGCGGATGGACACCGCTTTCGTGCAGCCGGGCGCGCGTCGGCGCGGCACCGATTGCGATCTGCTCAAGTCCGCCGCGCTCGGCGTCGATAGGGACTTCGTGGACGATCATGCGCACCCGCGCTCCTTCGTCGACGTGCACGTGCACGTCGTGCCGGGGATCGACGACGGACCGGCCGACGACGCAGAGAGCGACGCGCTGCTCGACGAGCTCGCGGCGCAGGGCGTGACGACGGTCGTCACGACCCCCCACGTCGACGCGCGCTTCGCCCCGCGGGCCGACGAGGTCGCCGCGCAGCGTGCGCAGTGCTGCGCGAGCGGCGTCCGGGCCGCCCGGTCGTGCTCGCCGGCGCCGAGGTGCATCCCGGCCGGCTCGACGAGGTGCTGGAGGAAGGCGTCGAGCGCTACACGCTCGGCGGTGCCGGCACGCTGCTCGTCGAGGCCGACGAGCGACGTCCCGGCGAGCGTCCTCGAGCATGCCTTCCGCCGCCTCGAGCACGTCGGCGTGCGCACCCTCTTCGCCCATGCGGAGCGCTGTCGCGCGCTCGACGCCGACGACCGGCTCGCAGGCACTCGCTGGTCGGGCGCGGTGCGCGTCTGCAGGTCAACGCACGCTCGCTGTGCGGGGGCGCCGGCGCGCGCGGCAAGCTCGCCTGGCGGCTCGTCGACGACGGCCTCGTCAGCGTCGTCGCCTCCGATGCGCACGCGCTCGGCCTGCGCCCGCCGCAGCTCGCGGAGGCGGCCGATCAGATCGCGAAGCGCCTGGACGAGGACGCCGTCCACGCGCTCATGTACTCCAATCCGACGGCGCTCTGCGACGGACACGACGCGCCGCCCTTTCAGCCACCCACGAGGGCGCGGCGCGGCAGCTGGCTGCGCCGGGCAGGACGGCCATGAGCTTGCAGACCCCGTACAGAGAGTCGCCGACGATGAATGGCCAGCAGACGCCCGTGCGTGAGCAGCAGCCACCGCCCAAGAGCAACGAGTTCCTGGCGTTCGCCACGATGCTCCGGCGGCGCAAGTGGATCGTCATCATCGTGACGCTGCTCGGCGGCATCAACGCGTTCGCCTACTCCTCGCTGCAGAAGAACGTCTACTCGGCCAGCGCGCTCCTGCGGGTCGAGACGGCGGGCACTGCGGGATCGTCGTACAACGACCAGATCAACGCGTCGATCGCGCTCGCCAAGACGTTCGTCGTCGAGATCACGAACGGCGGCTTCATCCAGCAGGCCGCGGTCAAGCTGAAGACCACGCAGTTCACCATCAGCTCGCGCGTCTCGGCCGGCGTCGTCACGGACGCCCCGCTGATCCGCATCAACGTGACCGGCGACACGCCGAAGGCGGCGCGCACGCTCGCGCAGTCGTACTCCGTCTACGCGGTCTCGGCGATCAAGGCGCAGTACCTCGCCAACGCGAAGGAGCAGGCCGGAGGTCTGCAGGCGCAGTCGAACACGCTCAGCGCGCGCATCCGCAAGCTCGTCTCGGCGAGGGCCGATGAGCGACGCGACCACCGCGGCGCAGCTCGACGACCAGATCGCCGCGCTGCGCAACAGCCGCTCGCAGCTGGCCGAGCAGATCGCGCTCGCGCTCGCCGACGGCGGTCGCCAGTCGACCTCGGTGCAGCTCGCCGCGCCCGCCACGGCGGGCTCGTCGCCGATCTCGCCGAAGCTCCCCTTCAACGTCGTGCTCGGCATCATCGTCGGGCTCTTCGCAGGCGTGCTGCTGGCCTGGATCCGCGACCAGCTCGACCGCTCGATCCACGATCTCGACGAGGTCGAGCAGGGCACGCACAAGCCGGTGCTCGCAACCGTGCCGCTGGTGCGCGACCCGCTCAACGCCGACAACGCCGTGCTCGCGAACGCGTTCGACGTGCTGCGCGTGAGCGCCGGGATCATCGCCGGCAACGGCGTGGCGCGGGCCCAGGTGGTGGCCGTCACGTCGGCCCGCGAGGGCGAGGGCAAGTCGTCGACGGTCGTCGGCCTCGGCCGCTCGCTCGTGCGCTCCGGCCGGCGGGTGCTGCTGATCGACGCCGACCTGCGGCGCGCCGGGCTCTCGCACCAGCTCGGCGTGACGGGCCAGCGCGGCCTCACCGAGGTGCTGCGCGACCACTCCGACTTCGCCAGCTCGATCGTGCCCGGCGGCGGCGATCTCCCCGACGTGCTGCCTGCCGGCGAGGGCGACTCGAGCCCGCCGACGCTGCTCGACTCGCTCGCGTTCGAGGAGCTGCTCGACAACGTGCGGCGCCGCTACGACTCGATCGTGATCGACACGCCGCCCTCGCGGCAGATCGCCGACGGCATCGTCGTCGCGTCCAAGTGCGACGCGGTGATCCTCGTCGTGCGGCTCGGCGTCGTGCGCCGCGACGATCTCGCGGCGATCGTCGACCGGCTCTCGAGCCCGTCGTTCCGCCTGCTCGGCGAGGTCGTCTACGGCGCCGGCGACGAGCGCGCGTATGACTACAGCTAGGCACGTCGCCCCGCAGGCGGCCGAGCGCTCGGCCCCGAGCCACCCCGGGGCCGGTCTGCCGCCGCTCCGCGTCAAGACCGTGCGGGCGCTGCCCGTGCGCTTCTGCATCGACTTCGGGCAGCGCAACGCCGTCTTCCTGAAGCGCCCGCTGACGGCCCGCCGGCTCGCAGTCTGGGCCGAGTCGCTCGCGCCCGTGCCGGAGCCCGGCTACGACCTCACGCACAGCTTCAACGCGGTGCCGACGATGACCCGGCGCCCGTTCATCGTGAGCTTCGAGAGCTTTCTGCCGCGCTTCCCGAGCGACCACGACCACGGCCGCCTGACACGGCCGCTGGCGCTGCTCGAGGAGCACCTGCGCGCCCGCCTCGCGAGCGAGCGCTGCATCGCGGCGCTGGCGTTCTCGGAGTACGCCTGCCGCCAGTTCGGCCACCAGGCCGGTGGCTCGCGCCACAGGGCCGCGATCGAGGACAAGCTGCGCGTGCGCTATCCCGTGCTGCCCGTGCGCCGGACGACGCCGAAGAGCGGATCCGGGGAGCTCAAGCTGCTGTTCACGGGCTACGCCTTCATGCGCAAGGGCGGGCCCGCCCTGCTGCGCGCGCACGAGCTGCTGCGCGCCGCCGGCGTGCCCGTGACGACGACCATCGTCTCCGGGCTCGGCTGGGAGCCCGACGACTACATCGGCCCGAGCTCGCACGCCTACGTCCGGCACGAGCAGAAGCGCCTCACGGCGCCCGGGGTCACGCACCTCGGCCACGTGCCGAACGAGCGCGTGCTCGAGCTGATGGAGGAGGCCGACTACCTCGTCCTGCCGACCTTCCACGACACCTTCGGCTACGTCGCGCTGGAGGCGCTCGCGGGCGGCACGCCCGTCGTCGCGACCGACACGTGCGCCCTGCCCGAGGTCGTCGAGCACGGTCGCAACGGCTTCCTGATCCCATTCGAGAACGATCCGGTCGTCGGCCGCTGGCCGTGGATCAGCCGCCGCGCCGACCCGAGCTACGACGAGGCCTACGCGGCCGAGACCGCGCGCATCGCGGCGAGCCTGGCGGAGATCCTGGCGCACGCCTACGAGACGCGCGACGCCTATCCGGAGCGCAGCGCCGCGGCGATCGAGCGCATGCGCACGCGCTTCGATCCGACGGCGGCGCGCGACGAGCTCGAGCTGCTCTACGAGCGCTGCCGGTAGCCCGGCGTCGCAGTGCCCGGGCGGTGCGTACGACGACGCCCGGCCGGCCGCGCCGCCCGGTGCCTACCGCCGCAGGTAGGCGGCTGCGCGCGTGGACGCCACGAGGCCGCTCGCGAGACCGGCCCAGAGGAAGAGGCCGGTGTTGTACGGCACGTCGCCGGAGAACTGCGCGTTGACGAGCGAGAACACGAACAGCGTCAGCAGGAGGCCCGCCCAGCCGGCATCCTCCCCGCGCCGCGCGAGCAGGCCGAGCAGCCGCGCGATCACCGAGAGGACGAAGGCGCCGAGCGCGATCAGACCGAGCACGCCGAGCTCGGAGCCGACCTCCATCACGATGTTGTGCGGATACAGCGCGCCGTTCTGCGAGATCGCCGCGTAGCCGCCCGTGCCGATGCCGACGAGCGCGTGCGTGATGTTGTCGGAGAAGGCGTGCAGGGCCTCGCCCCAGAGCACGAAGCGCGACGTGTCGCCCTCCTCGTGGGTGGTCTCGAAGATCGAGAGCGAGCGCTGCGTCGCCTCGGGCGGCACGAGCGCCACGACCGCGACCACGGCCATCGCCCCGACGGCGACGAGCGAGAGCGCGAGCCGCTTGGCGAGCGCGGGGCTCGCCGCGCGCCACAGCAGCACCGAGGGCAAGGCCACGACCATGCCGATCACGGGGCCGCGCGAGCCGGAGCTGACGAACGTGATCGCGCACGGCGCGAGCGCGAGCGCGAGCAAGGCGCGCGTGCGCACCGACTCGGAGCGCACGATCAGGAAGAGCAGGATCAGCGAGACCTCGCCCATCGTGCGCCCGAGGCCGATCACGTCGATCGACTCGTCGAGCGAGTAGCGATCGGAGAACTGCTTGTTGGCCGCGCCGCTCGCGATCAGATACGAGTTGTAGAGCGCGGCCGCCACCACCATGGCGACGTACACGCGGAAGAACAGCCGCAGGTCGCGCCGCGTGAAGCCGACGAGCAGGCCCACGAGGTACGGGACGAAGCAGACGATCGCGTACAGCTCGACCTTGTTGAGGCCGTACTCGTAGTCGGCGGAGGCAGGCAGGCGGGCGAGCATCAGCAGGCCGAGCGCGATCACCCCGGCGGCCGAGAAGTCGAGCATCAGGCGCAGGGGCGGATGCAGCCGGTCGCTGCGCACGAGCGTGATCGCGAAGCCGAGCAGCAGCCACGCCGTGTAGGCCGCGATGGTGCCGCCCTTGGGCAGGTTCCCGGCCACGAGCAGCGAGATCAGCGTCGAGCCTACGACGATGCCGAGCGGCAGCGCGGGCGAGCGCACGGCGAGCGCGACGGCGACGAAGACGATGCCCGCCAGCGCGAGCACCATGGGCTGCCTGGGCGCCTCGTAGACCAGCAGCAGCACCGCGAGTCCGGAGAGGATCCAGGCGACGCGTGCGCCCCCGCGCAGGTCGGGCGCCCAGAACGTCGCGGCGGCGGTGCGCATAGGCTCAGGCTAGTGGACGATTTCCTCCCCGACACCGGCGGCGAGGGGCCGAGCGCACATGCGTGATGGCCGTCTCACCGCCCGCGGCGCGGCGCTGCGCGGCGTCGCGCTCGCCGCACTGCTCGCCTCGGCGGTCGCGCTCGCCGCCGGCTGGACGAGCTCCGACCGCGCACAGCCGCGCATCTGGGTGGCAGGGCCGTTCGTCAAGCTGCAGGCGACGACGCGGCCCGCGGGCTGGCAGCCCCTGCTGGTCGCGCCGCGCGGCGGGCGCGCCTCGTTCCAGCTCGTCGTCGACGGCGGCGCGATGGCGCGGCCCACGGCGACGCCCCTGCTGGGCGCGGGCGGGGCGCGCATCGCGGGCGCCGTCACGGTCCTGCGCCAGCTGACGGTGCCGGTGAACGACCCCTCGAGCGCCGTCGCAGACGGGCTGATGGGTGAGGTGCCGGATCCGCTCGTGCCCGTCTCCGTGCGTCCGCAGGCGGGTCCGCGCCAGGCCTTCTGGGTCTCGGTGCAGGTGCCGCGCGGGCAGGCCGCGGGGAGCTATCGCGGCAGCCTGCGGATCGCTGGCCGCTCGGTCGCCTACCGCCTGCGCGTCGCCGACGTCACGCTGCCCGCGCGCCGCGCCCTGCACACCTGGTTCCTGAACTGGCAGCAGCACGCCGACGACGCCGAGGGGCGGCCCGGTGCCTGGAGGCAGCACACGCAGCTGCTCAGACGCTGGGGCATCGGCGACGGCACGCTCGCGGGCGGGGACGCAGCCGTCGGCGTGCGCCCGCATTCGCTCGCCGGCGAGAAGTCCGACGCGCAGCTGCGCCGCCTGGCGCGGACGACCGCCGTGGCCACGGCGCAGCTGAAGCGCATTGCGCCTGCCGCCATCCCCTACTCGTACGTCTACGACGAGCCGACCGAGAGCCAGGCCGACGCCGTGCGCCGCTGGGGTACCGCGCTGCGCGCCGAGGCACCCGGCGTGCGGCAGCTCGTGACCGCACCGACCGACGAGGCGTTCGGACGCACGGTCGGCGCGTGGTCGATGCATCTCGGCGCGCTCACGCCCGAGGTGCTCGCGACGACGCACGAGCTGGGCGCCGAGGCCTGGATCTACTCGTCGTGCTGCGAGACGCCCGGCAGCCCCACGCTGCTGCTCGATCAGCATGCCGTCGGCAACCTCGCGGTCGCTCCCGCGTCCTGGCTGCAGGGCGCGAAGGGGTTGCTCTACTGGTCGGTCAACGACTACACCGGGAATCCGTACCGCGACGCACGCAACCACGGCGAGCAGGGGGACCACATCAGCAACGGCGACGGCGTCCTGCTCTACCCGGGCCGGCGGCTCGGCCTCCCCGCGCCCACTCCCTCACTGCGTATCGCGCTCACGGCGGCCGGCCTGCAGATCGTCGACGAGGCGGCGCTGCTGGCGCGCCGCGGACGCGGCGACGAGGCTCGCGCCCAGCTGCGGCGCGTGCTGCCCGAGACGGCGAAGTTCGTCGACAACCCCGCGTCCTGGCAAGCGGTCGAGCGCGAGCTCCTGCGCCTGCTCGAAGAGACGACATGACCCGCACACGGCAGCACGTGATCATGGTGGCCGACATCGATCTCGCCTATCCCGACGCGCGCCGCGTGCACGTGACCGAGATCGCGCGCGGCCTCGTGGCCGCCGGCTGCGCGGTCGAGCTCGTCTCGCGCGGCCGCAACCCCGCGATCGAGGGCGTGCGCTACGTCGAGGCGGCGCCCTCGGAGAGCGGCAAGGCCGGCCGGATCGTGCGCGTCAACGCCGCGGCGATCCTGCGCCTCGCACGTCGCCGGCGCCGCGCCGGCTCGCTCTATGTGCGCTACGACTGGGGCGTCCTGCCGGCGATCCTCGCCGGCCGCGCGCTCGGCTACCGCATCGTGCTCGAGGTCAACGCCCTGACCTCGGTCGACGTCAACGTCCCCGGCGTCCGCTTCGGCCTCGCGAAGGCGGGCGCCGAGCGCGTCAAGCGCGCGGCGGTCGGCGCCGCCTGGCGCTCGGCCCACCGCCTGCTGCCGGTCACCGAGCGGCTGCGCGACCGGCTCGTGAACGACTTCGGCGTGCCCTCCGACCGCGTCGAGATCGTCGCCAACGGCGCCGACACCGAGCTCTTCGCGCCGCGCGACCGCGCTCAGGCCGCGCGCGGTCTCGGCCTCGACCCCGACGACGAGCACGTCCTGTTCGTGGGGCTGCTGGCCTGGTGGAACGACTTCCCGACCGTGATCGAGGCGTTCGCGCTGGTCGCCGCCCGGCGGCCGCGCGCCATGCTCGTGTTCGTCGGCGACGGCGACGAGCGGGCGGCGATCGACGACCTGGTGCGGCGGCGCGGTCTCGCCGGGCGCGTGCACATGGCCGGCTTCGTCGACGACCGGGCGCAGGTAGCCGAGTACGTCACCGCCTCGCGCGTGTGCCTCTCGCCCGGTGCTGCGTCGCTCGCGATCGGCCGCCCGATGAAGCTCGCCGAGTACCTCGCCGCGGGCCGCGCCGTCGTCGGCTCCGAGATTCCCGGCATCGCCGACATGCTCGCCGAGACCGGCGGCGGGAGGGTCGTCAGGCCGCACGACCCGGCTGCGATGGCCGACGCGCTGTGCGAGCTGCTCGCCGATCCCGAGGGCACGGATGCGCTGGCCGCGGCAAGCCGCCCGCTGATCGTCGAGCGCTACTCGTGGCGCGCGATCGCGAGCCGCGTGGCCGCCATCTTCCAGTAGCCGCGCGCCTCGTCGAGCGTGACGAACAGCAGCCGCAGGGCCGGGGTGCCGAGCGATCCGCGAGACGAGCACGAGGCTCGTGATGCCGAACAGGGAGTAGGCGGCGGTCGAGGCGATCGCCGCACCCTCGGCCCCGAACGGCGGGATCAGGATGAGGTCGAGTACGAGCGTGAGCGCGCGCGGCTCCGCCGGCCAGCATCGACGCGGCGCCCGGGCGTTTCTTGCCCGACAGCACGGAGCCGCAGATGTTGGCGCAGCCGAGCATCCAGATGCCGGGCAGCAGGATGAAGAACGGCACGAGCGCGGGCCGGAAGGCCTCGCCGAAGCCGACGATGATCGAGCGCCGGCCCGATCACCGCGACGGCCGCCACGCCGGCCAGCGCGAGCGTGCCCGACGAGGCGCAGGGCGGGTGCCGCGCGATGCGCCTCGCCCGCGGCGACCATCGGCATGACGACGAAGCCGAACGACTGCGGGACGATCAGGACGATCTCGGCGACGGTCTGCGCGACGGCGTAGTTGCCGACGACGGAGAGCGGCGCGAGCAGCGACAGCACGAGCACGTCGAAGCGGCCCGAGAAGAAGCGGAACATCTGACCGATCGCGACGCGCCAGCCGTAGTGCAGCGTCGCCCCGACGACGTGGGCGCGTGGCAGGCTGATGCCGATCCGCGCGAGCAGCGGGAGGCAGCCGGCGATGCGCACGATCGAGATCATCGAGGCCGCGATCAGGCCGCCGGCGACGCCCCACTCGAGGCCCGTCACGAGCCCGACGGTCGCGACCAGCGTGCCGACGCGCCCGAGCACGTTGAGCCGGTTCTGCATGCCGTAGGCGCGGCGCGCGTTGAGCAGGCTCGCGACGAAGTACTCGTAGTACATCAGCGGGATCAGCGCTGCCCCGAGCCACCACAGGCGCTCGATCGAAGCCCTTGCCCTGATGCTCGGCGAGCCAGCCGCCGCCGAACAGCACCGCGAGCGCCGCGAGCACGCCGAGCGCGGCCGCGTAGATCAGCGCGAAGCCGCTCAGGGCGGGCTGGAAGCGCGTGCGCCGGCTCGCGAAGAACGTGATCGCCGTGGGCGTGCCGAGACCGGCGATGCTGATCACCATGACGACGTCGGACTGGATCACCGCGACCAGCCCGCGCCCGGCCGGGCCGAGCGAGCGGGCGAGCACGATCGACGCGATGTAGCCGATCACGAGCGAGACGACCGTCGAGCCGATGATGCCGACGGCGCTCGCCGCGACCGAGGTGCGCGGAGCCGGGATGGGAGGTGCGCTCACGCCTCTCACCGTAGTGTCAGCGCGCGCGAGAGCGCCGTTGCGTTCGCCTCTGGCAGACGTCGCCGCGGCTCGACCATAGTGAGACGAGTGCGGATTCTCCTCGTCACCCCAGGGCTCGGACTCGGCGGCAGCGAACGGCTGACCGTCGCCTATGCGCGCGGTCTCGCCGACCGCGGACACGACGTGCTCATCGCCCACGGCCCACCGGTCGATTTCGGGCCGGACGACATGCCGGGCGTCGGCGCTCCACCGCGTCGAGGGCCGGCCGGGCGCCCGCGCCGTTCGGCGGACTGGTTCCGCACGCTGCGCGCGCTCGTGCGCCAGTTCGCCCCCGACGTCATCCACACGCAGTCGATCCGCTCGACGCTGCTCGTCGCGATCGCGACGCCGCGCACCCCGCTGCTCGCCACGGTGCACGGCATCGAGGAGTCGGAGGAGCGCGCCGCGGCGCTCGTCCTGCGCGCCAGCCGGGCGCGCGTGACCGCGGTCTCCGCGGCCTCGGCGGCCGGCGTGCAGCGCCACCATCTCGCACCGCACATCGACCTCGTCGCCCCCGGCGTCGACGTCGACGCGCTCGAGACGGCCGCGCTCGAGCCGACCGCGACGCACCGTCCCCGGCCGCCGGCCGCTCGTCGCCTGCGTCGCCCGGCACTTTCCGGTCAAGGGCGTCGACGTGCTCGTCGAGGCGTTCCCGCAGGTGCTCGAGGCGGTGCCCGAGGCCGGCCTCGTGCTGCTCGGCGGCGGTCCCGAGCACGAGACGCTGATCGCGCGCGCCGGCGAGCTCGGGATCGCGCACGCCGTGCACTTCACCGGCTTCGTGCACAGCGCCGCCCCGTACATCAGGCTCGCCGACCTCGTCGTCCTGCCGTCGCGCCGCGAGGGCCTGCCCGTCGCCGCGCTCGAGGCGCTCGCGCTCGAGCGCGCGGTCGTCGCCACCGCCGTCGGCGGCACGCCCGACGTCGTGCGGCCGGACGAGACCGGCTGGCTCGTGCCGCTCCGAGCAGCCCGCCGCCCTGGCCGCCGCGATCGTCGAGGCGCTCCGCGACCCGGCCGAGTGCGCCCGACGCGCGGCCGCGGGCCGCGCGCTCGTGGTCGCCGGCTACTCCATGCGCGCGATGATCGACCGCATCGAGGAGCTCTGCGAGGAGGTCGCCGCCACGCGCCCGCCTCCGGTGCAGCCCCGGCGTACCTCGCCGCCCGCGCCTACCAGCGCGCGCGCCTCGCCCGGCCGCGCCTGGCGCCGCCCACCTGGAACGGCGTGCGCATCCTCGGCTATCACCGCATCGCCGCCGCGCCCGACTCGCTGTCCGTCTCGCCCGAGCGCTTCCGCGAGCAGATGCGCGCCGTCGCCGAGAGCGGCGCGGAGCCGATCCGGCTCGATCACGCGCTCGAGCTGATGCGGCGGCCCGTCAGTGGCCGCTACGTCTGCGTGACGTTCGACGACGGCTACCGCGACAACCTGCTCGAGGCGGCGCCGGTGCTGAAGGAGTTCGGCATCCCCGGCACGATCTACCTGCCGAGCAGGATCATCGACGGCGAGGTGCCGTTCCACTGGTACGACGACCCGCCCCCGGCGCTCTCGTGGGACGAGGTCGGCGAGCTCGTCGCGGGCGGCCTCGTCGACGTGCAGTCGCACACGCTCACGCACCCGCTGCTGCCGCAGGTCGATCCGCAGCGGGCGCGGGCCGAGATCGTCGAGTCGAAGCGCGAGATCGAGGCCCACGTGCCCTACGCCCTGACGAGCTTCTGCTACCCGGCCGGGCTGTACGGCCCGCGCGAGGTCGAGCTCGTGCGCGCGGCCGGCTACGCGGCGGCGGTGACGACGAACCCCGGCGTCAACGCGGGCGGCTCCGAGCTGCTCGAGTTGCGCCGCACGCTCGTCTACGGCGCCGACGACGCGCGGGCGTTCAAGGGCAAGCTGGACGGCCTGCTCGACAGCGAGACGGTCATCCAGCGCGCGCTGCAGGCGCGCCGCTCGCGCGCTGCCTAGCGAGCTCCAACCGGCACGCCGTCGGCGTCCCCTGCTAGCATGAAATCGCGTTGCGCGCGGTCCCGCTCGCACTCGAGAAGACGCCTGAATCTTGCGCATGCCGACCGAACCCACGCCACCTACCCCGGCTCTGAGGGCCGGCGTAGCAGTGCGTACGGTCGCTGCCCGCGCGGCGTACTAGCACCACCGACTGCGACTCCCTTCAGGGCCGAGGTACCGGCGAGCGCCGGCGTCTCCGCTCCACCCCTGTCCGCAAGGCCGCCAATGCAGCACGCACGTCCCACGACTCCCTACAAGTCCGCCGTCCACCGCCTCGCGATCGGCCGCATGCTGTCCGTGGCCGGCGGCGAGGTCGCATTCGTGGCGCTCATGGCGCTCGTCTTCGAGCGGACCCACTCGGCCATCTGGGGCTCCGCCGCGCTGCTCGCGGTGATCGGCACCTACGGCCTGGCCGCGCCGTTCGCCGGCATGCTCGGCGACCGCTTCGATCGCCGCAAGGTCATGATCTGCTCGGACGGCGCGGGCGCTGCCGTCAACCTCGTGCTCGTCTTCGCGCACGCCCCGGCCATCCTGATCGCGCTCGCCGCGCTCGGCGCCGTCGCGCAGTCGCCGTACCTCTCGTCGTCGCAGGCGGCGATCCCGAACCTCGTGCCCGGCGGACGAGCTCCCGTGGGCGAACGCCGTGCGCTCGCGCGCCAGCAACCTCGGCTTCATGCTCGGACCGGTCGCCGGCGGCGTGCTCGTCGCGACCGTCGGCGGCTCGTACGCCTTCGCGTTCAACGCGCTCGCCCTCGCCGTCTCGGCCGCGCTCGCCTGGAGCGTCGTCGGCACGTTCTCGACGAGCGCCGGCGAGAAGCTGCGCGGCGGCCTCGGCGCGGGCTTCGCGTTCCTCTGGAACGACCGCGTGCTGCGCTGGATCACGAGCGCGTGGGTGCTCATCCTGGCCGGCGTCGGCGCGCTGCTGGTGTCGGAGTTCCCGCTCGCCGAGCTGTTCGGCATGGGCTCGCTCGGCTATGGCCTGCTGATCAGCTCGTGGGGCGCGGGTACCCTGATCGGCTCGGTCTTCGCGGCGCGCGGCGTCAGGAAGTCGACGTACTGGTCGCTCGTGATCGGCACGCTCGGGCTCTCGCTGATGCTCGGCAGCGTCGCATTGATCCCGTTCTTCTGGGCGATCTGCGCCGCGCAGCTGATCGGCGGCGTGTTCGACACGTTCGTCAACGTGGCCGAGGAGACCGTGCGCCAGCAGCGCACGCCCGACGAGCTGCGCAGCCGCGTGTTCGCGGCGGGCGAGGCGATCGTCGTGATCGCGATGTCGGCGTCGATCGCCGTCGGCGGGCCGCTGATCGAGGCGGCCGGCCCGCGCGCGGCCTACGCCGTGACGGGCGCGCTCGGCGTGCTCGCGACGATCACGATCTGGTGGGGCGCCTGGGAGCTGCACACCCAGAAGGCCGCCGCCGACGCGCACGCCGCCGAGGGCGGCAACGACGAGATCAGCGGCCACGCGCCCGGCGACGTCCTGGAGAGCGCGACCCACGGCTCCGAGCAGGAGTACTCGCAGGTCTGATCGGGTGCGCTCGGGAGCAGACGGCTCCCGAGTGGCGCCGACCCGCGCGCGGTCGCGTCTGCGCACCTCGCTCGAGACGACGCCGCGGCCGTGCCCGGCACGGATCTCGTGGTCGTCAGCGGCACGCCGGCGAACGCCGGCGTCGTCGAGACCCTGCAGCATGAGCGCCTACACGCGGCTGTAGGCCCCGTCGATCGAGATGTTCGCGCCGGTCAGGAAGTGCGCGCCGTCCTCGCTCAGGAAGAGCGCGGCCTCGGCGCACTCCTCGGTCGTGCCGAAGCGGCCGATCGGGTGGCGCGTGAGCAGCTCGCGCTCGAACGCACGGCCGTCGTTCATGGCTTCCATGACGCCCTCGTGCAGCTCGGTGCGGACGACGCCGGGCAGCAGCGTGTTGGAGCGGATGCCGCGCGCCCCGTACTCGACGGCGATGTGGTCGGAGAGCATGTTGAGGCCGGCCTTGGAGATGTCGTAGCCGCAGTCGCCGGCCCACACGGTGATCGCGCAGACCGACGAGATGTGGACGATCGAGCCTCCGCCGGCAGCGAGCAGGTGCGGGATCGCGAACTTGCTGACGAGGAACGGCCCGCGCAGGTTGGTGCCGACGATGCGGTCGAACTCCTCGACCGGCCACTCGTGCAGGTCGCGCCACTCGCTGGCGTCCACCCCGGCGTTGTTGATCAGCACGTCCACCCCGCCGAGCTGCTCGGCGGCCCCGTCGGCGACCGACTGCGCGCCCTCGACGGTCGCGACGTCGCCGAGCACGCCGATCGCCGTGCCGCCCGCCGCGCGAATCTCCTCGACCGTGCGGTGCACCCGCTCGGGGTCGCGGCCGCAGGCGGCCACGACGGCGCCCTCCGCCGCGAACCGGTTGGCGATCGCGCGGCCGATGCCGCTCGACGCCCCGGTCACGATCGCGCGCTTGCCTGCGAGGCGTCCCATGGAGCTCTCCTTCGATTGCATGCAATGGCCGGGCCCGCAGGTGCGCGGGCCCGGCCAGGTCGTGGTCAGATCAGGCTCACTCGGGCGGGATCTCGGCGAACGCCCGGTCGATGTTGATGCCCTGGCTCGCGCGGATGGCGCGGGCGACGACGTAGAAGATCACGCCGGCCAGCATCGTCCCGCCGGCCCAGATGAAGAACTCGCCGCGCTTGACGATGCCGAGCCCCGGCTCGTTCAGGAACTGGAAGTAGAGGAACGCCGCGGTCAGGATGCAGCCGACGCCCGCGATCTGCACGAGCGGGATGCCCATGATCGTCTTCTGCGACGACGACGCGCGGTAGAGCTCGGGCCGCAGCTTGGGCACGAGGATGCCGGCGAGGCCGACGAGCGACATCGCGATCAGCTGGATCAGCGTCGCGAACGCGAGCACCTTGAAGAGTGCGCCCGTGTCCGAGGTCGCCCACAGCAGCACGAGAATCGAGGCGGCGCCCGAGACGACGACGCAGACCCAGGGAGCGCCGCTGCGCGTGGTCAGCGAGAAGAACTTCGGCAGCATGCCGTCGAACGAGTAGGCGAACAGCATCCGCGTCGGCTGGAGCAGGCTGAGCCAGCAGATCAGCGGCCAGAAGACGACGTAGCTGAGCGCCAGGAGGATCGCGATCAGCACGTTGTTGATGCTCGCGGCGGTCAGGAAGATGTACGTCGGGTTGGTCAGCGGCAGGCCCTCGGGCAGGCCGCCCGACTGCGCGGCCCGCAGGAACTCCTCGCCGATCCCACTGAGCAGGAGCCAGCCGAACAGCGCCACGGCGATGATGCCGAGGATGCCGCTGCGGGCCATGTTGTTGGCCGTCTTGAGCGTGCTCGCCTGGCGCAGCTCGCCGCCGACGAACGTCGACCAGTAGCAGTAGATCGAGACCGTCGCGAGACCGGCCACGACCGCGAGCGTCTGCGTGAACGAGAAGCCCGGGGAGAGATCGGCGCCGGCCTTGACCGCGCGGTCGATCGTGCCCTGGTACTGCCCGGCGCCGGCGAACGAGTCGAAGCCCTTCGCGAACGTGTCCTTCCCGCGGATCACGACGACGAGCACTGTCAGGATCATGCCGCCGGTGACGAACCAGAAGAGGCCCGACAGGAAGCGGATCATCCAGCGCCAGCCCGCGAGGTGCACCGCCGAGGAGACGGCGATCATGCCGGCGCCCAGGAAGAACTGCCACCAGCGGCTCGCGGCGATGTCCTGGCCCCACTCCGTGAGCCAGCCGTAGCCGCCGATGTTGCCGATCGCGATCGCCGAGGGGCTGACCGCGAAGATCGTGAACGCGAGACCGAAGAAGGCGTTCGAGAGGAAGCCCGCCATCGACATGCAGAACGACGAGACGATGCCGACGAGCGGATGGATGACGCGGCTGACGAGCATGTAGTCGCCGCCGGAGCGCGGGATGATCTGCGTGAGCAATCCGAATGCGTACGCGAACGAGAGCGTCATCGGGATCACGAGCAGCAGCGCGAGGTACATGTTCGCGCCTGCGAAGACTGCGATGAAATAGAACAGGACGGCCGACAGCGTCTGCGTCGGATGCCCGGGAATGAAGTTGAGCGCAACGCTGGCGCGCTGGCTCATTCCGCGTACGAGGCCCGTTGCGTTGCGGACGAAGAGACCCGAGTCCGTCACCGCCGTCGCCTCCGTACGGGAGACGTCGTCTGCCATGCCCACCCCTCTCCCTAGCCGATCGTGAACTGGTGCGAGCGAATGCGATCGCCCGCGAGCGAAACCGTCACGCCATGAATGCGACCGCTGGCGTACTCGGATCCGGAGTTGAGCGCGAGCGTGCGACCGATCTGCGCAGCTCCGCGAGATTCGTGGATGTGGCCGTGCAGCGCGAGCACGGGCTGGTACTCCTCGATGATCTGGCGCACGGCCGTCGAGCCGACCGCCAGCTCGTGCGGCTTACCGTCGCGCACGACGATGCGCAGCTGGTCGTCGATCTCGAAGGCCGTGTCGAGCCCTGAGTCGTGAGGCGGCACGTGGAGGTTGAAGATCGCGCTCTCCGGATGCTCGAGCTGCTCCGCCATGGCCTTGATGCGGGCGTAGAGCGCGTCCTCGTCGAGCTCGCGCGGGCTGCTCCACGGCGTCGGGTTGGCGTACGAGCACGAGATCATCTCGTGCGGGCCGACCATCGTCACGCGATCGTCGGAGGAGACGACGTGGGTCGCCGCCGCGAGCACCGCGTCACAGCTCCAGGGGTCGTCGTTGCCCGGCATCACGTGCACCTCGATGCCGAGCGGCGCCATGCGCTCGTCGGCGAGCGCGATCCAGCGCCGCAGCTCGTCGAGCATGACCTGCTCGAAGAGCTCGTGACGGGCGTCCGCGTCGCCCTGGTGGCGCGCGATCTCCTGGGCGCCGGCGATCCAGGGGTACATGCCGTTGTAGCGCACCGCCTCGGTGAGCTGCTCGAGCTCGGTCTCGCTGCGACCGCTGCGCGTCTCGCCCAGGAACTCGGCGCTGAACGAGCCGTCGGCGGCGCGCGCGATCGGCACGATCGCCTTGCCCGTGAGGTCGCCGCCCATGATCAGCGCGCCGACGCCGTAGAAGCGGCCGGCGCCGAGGAACTTGCGCCAGCACTGGTCGGAGCCGTGCACGTCCGACGCGTAGTACAGCTCGATCGTCTGGGTCGTCTCGTCGCGGCCCTTGGCGCGCCTGCGCAAGCTTCCGAGCACCGCTCTCCTGCCTCGCTCTCGCCCTCTGGCGCCGCCGACTGTACGCCGCGCCCGCGCGCCGGTCAAGGCATCGAGATGACGACCCGCCCGGCCGTGCCGGACGCCGTCAGCGCGACCGCGTCGTTGATCTGCTCGAGCGGGAAGCGATCGGTCACGAGTGTGCCGAGATCGAGGTGCCCGGCGACGGCCAGCCGGGCGAGCGGCGGCACGTGCAGCGCGGGGCTCGCGCCGCCCAGGTTGGAGCCCAGGATCGTGTGCTCGAACTGCGTCACGTCATAGACCGGGAACGACGCGCGCACGCCCAGCGCGGGCTGCCCGATGAGCACCGTCGTGCCGCCGTCGCGCACCGAGGCAAACGCCTGGGCCGCGACCTCGGGGTTGCCGATCGCCTCGAACGCGTGATCGACGCCGCCCGGCACGAGCGCGCGTATCTGCTCGGCCGGGTCGCCCTCCGCCGGGTCGACGGCGTGGGTGGCTCCGAGCGCGAGCGCGAGCTCCCGCTTGGCCGGCAGCGGGTCGACCGCGATCACCGGATCGGCCGAGACGAGACGCGCGCCCTGGACCGCGGAGAGCCCGACGCCGCCGCAGGCGAAGATCGCGACGGCATCGCCGGGGCGCACGTTCGCCCGCCTGGTGACCGACAGCACCCCGGTCGTGACGCCGCAGCCGAGCAGGCAGGCGAGATCGGCGTGAATCGACCCCGTGACCGGGATCGCGGCGTTCGCGGGGCACACCGCGTGGGTCGCGAAGCTCGAGACGAACGCGAGGTGGTAGGCGGGCGCACCGCGCCAGCTCAGGCGCGTCGTGCCGTCGCGCAGGACGCCCGCGTCCATGCAGGCCGCGGCCTCCGAGCAGATGTTCACGCGCCCCTCGAGGCAGAAGCGGCAGCGGCCGCAGCTCGGCGCGAACGTCAGCACCACCGGCTCGCCGATGCGCGCGCGATCGACGCCCTCGCCGACGTCCACGATGATCCCGGCGCCCTCGTGGCCGAGCACCGCGGGCACCGGTGTCGGCCACTTGCCGTCCATGTACGAGAGATCCGAGCGGCAGATGCCCGATGCGAGCACGCGCACGAGCACCTCGTCGCGGCGCGGTGGCGCGAGCTCGACGTCGTCGACGATCAGGGGCTCGTGGGGCGCCGTGAAGATGGCCGCGAGGATGCGCATCGGCCGATGCTACTGTCCGCGCCCATGACCGAGGGCACCGAGGCGGAGATCGAGACGGAGGCGCGTCGACTGGCGGACGGCATCCGCGAATCGGGCCTGCCGCTGCGCCTGCTCGGGGGGCTCGGCATCCGCCTGCACGCGACCGGTGAGATGCACCCGGCGCTCGCACGCGAGTACGCCGACATCGACCTCGTCTGCAGCCGCAAGGCCGGCCGCGACGTCGGGCGCTTCCTCGTCGCCGCCGGCTACGACGCCAACGAGCGCTTCAACGCGATGAACGGCTCCGAGCGGATGATCTTCTACGACCGCCTGTACGGCCGCCACATCGACGTCTTCGTCGGCACGTTCCGCATGTGCCACGAGCTGCCGCTGGCCGCCCGCCTCGAGCGCGACTCCCCCACGCTGCCGCCCGCCGAGCTGCTGCTGACGAAGCTGCAGGTCGTGCAGCTGAACGCCAAGGACGCCAACGACGTGATCGCGCTGCTGCTCGACCACGAGATCGCCGAGCACGACGACGAGGCGATCAACGCGGCCTACCTCGCGGGGCTCCTGGCCGGCGACTGGGGCCTCTGGCGCACGAGCCGCGGATCGCTCGAGAGCGTGCGCGAGGCGGTCGCGGCGAGCGACCTCTCGGGCGAGGAGCAGGCACGCGTTGTGGAGCGCATCGACCGCCTCTGGGCGCGCGTGGAGCAGGAGCCGAAAGGGCTGCGCTGGCGCTCGCGCGCCCGCATCGGCGACTCCAAGCGCTGGTACGACGAGCCCGACGAGATCGGGCATCAGCACTAGTGTCGAGCAGGCAGGAGGGGTCATGGGGAAGACCGCGGTCGTGACCGGCGCGGCGATGGGCATCGGACTCGCAGTCGCGCAGCGCCTCGTCGCGGACGGCTACCACGTCGTCTGCGTGGACTGGAACGCCGAGGCGCTGGAGCGTGCCGTCGGCGAGCTCGGCGACGCCACCGGCGTGCAGGGCGACATCGGCGAGTGGGCCACGCACGAGCGCGCTGCCGACGCCGCCGAGGCGGCCGGCACGCTCGCGGCGTGGGTCAACAACGCCGGCATCGACTGGAGCGCCCGCGCGCACGAGGCCGATGCCGAGCACATCGACCGCGGCCTGCGCGTGCTGCTCAACGGCCCCATGTACGGCACGGCGATCGCGGTCCGGCGCATGCTCTCGGGCGGCGGCGGCTCGATCGTCAACATCGCCTCGATCCAGGGCGTGGCCGCGTTCCCCGGCTACTACGTCTACGGCGTCGCGAAGGCGGGCGTCGCGCAGATCGCGCGCAACGTCTGCATCGACTACGCGCATCACGGCATCCGCTGCAACACGGTGCTGCCGGGCACGGTCGCGACGCCGATGACCGACTCGCTGCTGCCCGCGGGGGTCACCCGTGAGGAGGCGCTGCGCGTCGAGGGCGAGCTCGCGCCGATGGGCCGCGTCGCCGAGTCCGAGGAGCTCGCGGGCGCCGTCGCGTTCCTGCTCTCGGACGACGCCTCGTACGTCAACGGCACCGGACTCACGGTCGACGGCGGCTCGATGGCGCGCTGCTTCAGCTACGAGCCGGCGCCGCTCTCGGGAAGCGCGGCGATGCCGAGCTTGCCCGCCAGGGCCGTCAGGCGCTCGGCCAGCGCGGGCGCGAGCTCGATCCGGGCGGCCGGGTCGAGTGGCAGCGGGGGCAGGCTGCTGCCGGGGATGCGCAGCGAATCCGCACCGGCCTCGCGCGGCACGTCCATGACGTAGCCGAGCATCGCCTCCATGCGCTCGGCGAGCGCGCCGGGGTCGCCGAAGCGCGCGGGGTCGAAGGCGATCAGGAAGACGCCCTGGTCGTCGGGCCCCGGCTCCGCCGAGACCGCACCGGCGCCCGAGACGACGCCCGCGAGGGCCTCCACGAGCAGCGCGAGCGCGAAGCCCTTGGCGCCGCCGAGCGGCTGCAGCAGCCCGCCGCGCATCCACTCCTCGGGCACCGGCTGCCCCGCGTCCTGGAGCACGCGCACCTTGCCGAACGCCGCGACGCTCGTCGAGAGGTCGAGCACGAGGTGCGGGAACCCCGCCCGCGGGATGCCCGCGGCGAGCGGGTTGGTCGAGAGCCGCGCGGCGAGCCCGCCGGGCGGGGCGACCGTCTGCTCCGCACCGGAGTCGTTGGCGAAGGCGAGCAGCGCGACGCCGTGCCCGCAGGCGCGATCCGCGTAGTCGGCGAGGCGCCCGGCGTGGCCCGAGTGGCGCACCGCGATCGCGGCGACGCCGTACGCGAGCGCGCGCTCGGCGGCGAGGTCGGTCGCGTAGGTGCAGACCACCTGGCCGAGCGCGTGGTGGCCGTCGACGGTCGCCGTCGAGCCCTCGTCGCGGATGATCGCGGCCGTCGCCGAGGGCACGATCGTGCCCTCGCGCGAGGCCTCCGCGTACTGCGCGAGGCGGCGCATGCCGTGCGACGGATGGCCCGCCGGCCTCGGCGCGCACGAGCAGCTCGGCGACCCGCGCGGCGTCGTCCGGGCGCGCGCCGATCGCCTCGGCGACGGCGCGCGAGAAGCGCAGGGCGTCCGCTGCGGTGACCGTGCTCACGCGACGCGGTAGTGCGCGAGCGCGTCGCGGTCGATCTCGACGCCGAGCCCGGGAGCCGCGCGGGATCGCGATGCGGCCGTCGACCATCTTGACCTCCTCGCCCGTGAGGTCGCGCCGCAGGCCCGACTCGCAGAGCTCGCGCGGCAGGAACTCGATGAAGCGGATCTCGGGCCGCGCGGCCGCGAGGTGCGCGGCGGCGGCGATCGAGATGCCGGTCTTCCAGAGGTGCGGCACCACCGGCAGGCCGCGCTCGGCGGCCATCTCGCACACGCGCAGCGCCTCGCTGAGCCCGCCGACGCGCCCGATGTCGGGCTGCGCGACGCCGATCCTGCCGTGATCCATCAGCTGCGCGAACTCGTGTCGGGTCGTCAGCCACTCGCCGCTCGCGATCGGGATCGGCTGCTCCTCCGCGAGCCGGCGGTGGCCGTCGAGGTCGTCCGGCCAGAGCGGCGTCTCGAGGAAGCAGACGTCGAGCTCGGCCCAGTCGCGGATCACGCTCAGCGCGGTGTCGGCGTCCGGGAACGCGTACTGCACGTCGACGAGCAGCGTCATCTCGGGGCCGACCGCCTGGCGCACCGCGGCCACGACCTCGGTCGTGCGCTCGAAGCTCTCGCTCAGGCCGACGTGCGCGTAGGGGCCGTTGAGCGTGACCTCCGACTTGATCGCGCGGAAGCCGAGCTCGCGCGCGCGCACGGCCCACGCGCACAGCGAGTCGCGGTAGGCGTCGAAGCCGGAGACCTCGGGCTGCAGCGACGCGTACGGCGTGATGTGCTCCACCTGGGCGCCGCCGAGCAGCTCGTGGCAGGGCTTGCCGAGCGCCTTGCCGCGCAGGTCGTGGAGCGCCATGTCGATCGCGCCGATCGCGTTGATCACGGCGCCCCGCCGCCCGTTCATGGCCGTGCCGACGTAGAGCCGCTGCCACAGGCCCTCGACGTCGAGGGGGTCGGCGCCGATCAGGATCTCGCGCATGCCGACGCCCATGGTGTGCGTGCCGCGCGCGTCGATGCAGGCGCGGGCGATCCACGGGTTGACGTCGCTCTCGCCGATCCCGCTGACGCCCTCGTCGGTGTGGATCTCGACGACGATGTCGTCCTGCGCGGACGACGTGGCGCCGACGTCGACGTCGGGCTGCAGCAGGACATGGCAATCGATCCCCGTGATCCGCACGCGCGCTCCCCCTCTCGCTGGCCGCCGTGGACTCTAGAGCGCAGGCGCGGTGCGCGGCGTCGCCGCTCCGGGCGCGCCGCGCGAGGTTGCTCGCGAAGCTCGGCCGCGCACCCCATGGCGGCGGGGGACGCGCTAGATTTCGTGGCGGATGACACCGAGTAGCGAACGCACCTCCACCATCGATCGCGGCGCGCTCACTCCGAGCGTCGAGGGCTATCTCAGCGCGATCTACACCCTGACCCGCGACGACGCGGCCATCGGCACGCAGGCGATCGCCTCCGAGCTCGGGATCGCGGCGCCGTCGGTCACCGAGATGCTGCGGCGACTGGATGCGCACGGGCTGGTCGAGTACCGGCGCGGCAGCGGCGCCCGGCTGACGCGCTCCGGCGTGCTCGTCGCGCGCCGCCAGGAGCGGCGCCGCGCGGTCATCGAGAGCTTCATCACCACCACGATCGGCCTGCCGGCCGACGAGGCGGCCGAGGAGGCGCGGACGCTCGAGCATCACCTCAGCGACCGCATGATCGCGCGCATCGGCGAGATCGTCGGCGAGGCGCCCGGCGCCTGGTGCCGGCGCGTGGGCACGCTGCCGCCCGAGCCCGGTGCAGCCGTGCTCGCCGAATAGGAACGGCTAGACGAGCGTGATGCGGCCGGGCGGGCCGGCGACGATCTCGCCGATGACCCAGCCGGCCGTCGGCACCGCGCCCGGCGGCAGCGCGGCGAGCAGCCCGCCCGAGGTCTGCGCGTCGCAGGCCAGGAGCGCGAGCGCCGGATCCACGCCGGCCGCCACGTCGGCGTACGCCTCGGCGGCCGCGCGGTTGCGCCGCGAGCCGCCCGGTACGATGCCCTCTCGCACGAGCGCATCGACGCCCGGCAGCAGCGGCAGATCGGCGCTGCGCACGCGCGCGTGCACGCCCGAGGCGGCGCACAGCTCGCGCAGGTGCCCGAGCAGGCCGAAGCCGGTCACGTCGGTCACCGCATGCGGCCCGAGCGCCCGCAGCGCGCCGGCCGCGTCCCGGTTGAGCGTCGTCATGGACGCGACGGCGGCCGCGAGCACGCCGTCGGCGAGCTTGTCCTTGCGCAGCGCGTTCGCGACGATGCCCGTGCCGAGCGGCTTCGTCAGCACGAGGACGTCGCCGGGCTTCGCGCCCGCGTTGCGCCAGATGCGCTCCGGGTGCACGATCCCGGTCACCGCGAGTCCGTACAGGGGCTCCGCTGCCGTGATCGTGTGGCCGCCCAGGATCGGGGCGCCCGCGCGCGCCGGCGGCGTCCGCCCCGCCACGCAGGATCGCGCTCACCTGGTCGCCCGGCAGATCGTCCGGGAAGCCGCCGATCGCGAGCGCGAAGAGCAGCTCGCCGCCCATCGCGAAGACGTCGGAGATGGCGTTGGTCGCGGCGATCCGCCCGAAGTCGTATGGATCGTCCACGATCGGCGTGAACACGTCGACGGTCTGCACGATCGCCTGCTCGTCGCCGATCCGGAACACCGCGGCGTCGTCGAGCGACTCGTTGCCGACGAGGATGCGGTCGTCGCCCGCCGCCGAGCGCGGCACGCCCTGGAGCAGCTCGGCCAGCCGCGCGGCCGGCACCTTGCAGGCACAGCCGCCTCCGGCGGCGCGCTGCGTGAGCCTCGGGAGGTCGACGGCCACCGACCGATCGTACCGGCCGGCAGGCCGCCGTCGATACGGAGTCAGGGCCCGCCGACGCGGCGTCAGGCCCCGCTCAGGTGGGGCCGGCCCGGATCTGCGCGCGGATCCTCTACGCTCGCCGGGCATGACGACCGCGCACACCGGCCCGCGCCTCGAGGCCGCGACGCTCGCCGAGGCGGTGGCGGCGCTGCGCGCCCGCGGGCTACGGCTCTCCAGTGCCCGGCGCGTCGTGCTCGAGGCGCTCTACGCCACCGACCAGCCGCTCGCGGCCGAGCAGATCGCCGAGGGGATCGGCGGCCTGCCCGCCTCGGATCTCGCCTCCGTCTACCGGAACCTCGAGACGCTCGAGCGGCTCGGGCTGGTGCAGCACGTGCACCTCGGGCACGGCGCCGGGCGCTACGTGCGCGCCGGGCGCGAACGCGAGTACCTCGTCTGCGAGCGCTGCGGGAGCAATCGCGCCGTGACGCCGGAGCAGCTCGACGGCGTGCGCGCCGCGGTCGAGGCGGCGACCGGCTTCCGCGCGCGCTTCAACCACTTTCCGATCGTCGGCCTGTGCGGCGAGTGCGCCGCGGGCGAGCCGCCCGCGGCCTGATCGGCCGGCTCCGGAAGACGCACCAGGCGTCTTCCGGAGCGCTCCGGCGGGGTCAGGCGGTCGTGCCGTCGATCAGGCTGCTGCAGCGTCCGGCGACCAGGAAGCCGGGTCGGCGGGCGGCGGGTCGGCAGGATCGGCGGGCGCCGCCGGTGCCTGGCCCGGAGCGCCGCGCTCGCCCTTGCCGTGATGGCCGAAGCCGCGCAGCTTGTGAACGCCGTCGACGACGTCGTCGAGCCGCGCGCCGAGGCGATCGAGCAGCTTCTGCTTCCGTTCCGCCGTGAGCTTCCCGGCCGTGACTGCCGCATCGAGGCGCTTGGTGACGGCCGCGGTGATCGCCGTCTTGAGGCCGTCGATTGTCTTGCCCTGGGTTTTGGCGATCTCGGCGAGGGACTTGCCGGAGCGCAGCTGCGTGCGCAGCTCGTCCGACGTCAGCCCCAGATAGGTGGCGAGCTCCTGGACGCCGGCGGCGAGCGCACCGCCGCGGGGGCCGTGCCCGAAGCCCGGGCCGTGCCGGAAGTGCTTCTCCGGCCTGCCGAAGCCGCCGGGCCCGCCGCCGAAGATCGGCTGCGTGCCGTCGGCGATGCGCTGCTTGATCGCCTCCGCCTGCTCCTGCGTGAGCCTGCCGGCGGTCACCTGCGCATCGACCTGCTTCTGCAGGGCCGACTCGAGCGCCTCGGTCAGCTTGCTCGGCTCGACGCCCAGCGTGCCGGCGGCGTCGTCGACGATCGCCTGGCTGCGCGCCGCGGGCGAGTCGTCCTGCGTGGCCGCGTACGCGCCGCCGCCGGCGACGACGGCCGTGACGGCCAGAGCGCCGACGATCAGACGGAGCCTGCGGCTCCTCGGACGGTGAACTTCGGTCATGCCGCTCCCTTCAACTGCGTGGTCCGCACGAGTCAAGTCAACCAGCGCCCGCTGTGCCATCCCTGGGAGAAGCTGAATCCACGCTGTGAATGGCGTTGCCGAGATCGCTCTCGAGAGCGAGACCGGCTCGCACCCGGAGCCGAGGTCGGGGACAGAATGCGCTCGTAGCGTGGACGCATGAGCATCACCCCCCGCCGCGGCCGATCGGCCGCGTATCGGCGTCCCGGGCGTCTGCGCGCTCGCCCTGCTCGGCGGCGCCGGCATCTGGGCCGCGCATCGCTCCGAGCACGCGTCCACCCGCGACCTCCGTGCTGCACGCCGCGCCGACGCGCTGCTGTCGCTGAACGCCGGCAGCGCCGACCTCGTCGTCTCGCGCGGGCTCCGGCCCGTGGGATCCGCATCGAGCGGGACCGCCGCTGGGTCGGCGAGCCGCCCGCGCGACGCGCGCGAAGGCACCGACGGGCGATCGTGCTCGAGGACGGCTGCCCCGGCGGGATCGCCGCGCGGCTGCGCTGTTCTCGTTCGACGACGGCTGCTCGGTCACCTACCGCGTGCGGGTGCCCGGCGGCAGGCGGTCGCGGTCGTCGGGGGCTCGGGCGACATCGAGCTGCACGACCTCGGCGGCCGGGTCACCGCGAGCGCCGGCTCCGGGCGACGTCGTCGGCGCAGCGGACTGCGCGCCGCGCAACGTCCGAGCTCGAGGCGGGCTCGGGCGACGTCTCGGGCGGCTTCGCCGAGGCCCCGTCGTCGCTGCGCGCGACGGCGGGCTCGGGCGATGTCTCGCTGCGCGTGCCGCGCGAGCGACTACCGCGATCGTCGCGTCGAAGACGGGCTCGGGCGACCGCTCCATCGACGGGCTCACCGAGGAGCGAGTCGAGCGCGCGCTCGATCACCGCCCGCGCCAGGCTCGGGCGACGTCGCGATCCGGACGGTCGGACGGATGAGCGCGCGCCCTTCGTCAGCGAGACCTTCGCGCCGCTCTGGCGCCCGCGCACCTACGCGGCCGCGCTCTACGACCTGCTCGCGTTCCCGATCGGGCTCGCCGCGTTCCTCCTGCTCGTGGTCGGCGGGCGCGGTCGGGCGGCGGCTCGTCGATCGTCTGGGTCGGCGTCCCGATCCTGCTCGCGCTGCTCGCGACGAGCCGCGCGTTCGCCGCCTTCGACCGCGGCCTCGCGAACCGGCTGCTCGGCACGGGCATCGCCGCGCCGGCGGCGCAGCGCTCGCGCGGCGGCTCGCTCTGGTCGCGGGTCAAGGCGCTCGTCGGCTCGCGCACGACGTGGCGCTCGATCCTCTGGCTGGCGCTGCGCTTCCCGCTCGGGCTGGCCGCTTCGTCGCACCGATCGGCGATCGCCGGCACGGGCCTCGGCGCTGATGGTCGCTGCCGTTCGCGAGCGCGTTCGTCGACGACTACCGGCCGATCGAGGTGACCGGCGCCACGCGAGGCGCTCTGCGTCGCCGGCGGCCTCGCGCTCCTGGTGCTCACCGCTCACGCTCGTCGAGCGCTCGCCTGGATCCACGGCGCGCTCGCCCGCGCCCTGCTCGGCCCGTCGCGCGCGCGAGGAGCTCGCGCGCCTGGCCGTGCGCACCGAGCAGGCCGCGGCGCGCGCCGACCTGGCGCGCGAGCTGCACGACTCGGTCGGTCACTCCGTGACGGCCGCGGTGCTGCAGGCGAGCGCCGCGCGACGCGTCCTCGCGCAGCGACCCGGCCTTCGTCGACGAGGCGCTCGGCGCGATCGAGGTGCAGGGCCGCGATGCGCTCGAGGAGCTCGATCGCGTGCTCGCCGGTGCTGCGCGACGAGCAGAGGCGAGACGCGCCCCGCCCCGACCTCGCCGACGTCGACGCCCTGCGTCGCGCGGACGCGCGCGGCGGGCCAGTCCGCTCGCCGATCACGCGCAGCGGCGACCTCGAGCGCGTGCCCGCCGCCGTCGGGCGCGAGGCCTACCGTGTGCTGCAGGAGGCGCTGACGAACAGCATGCGACACGCATCCGGCGCGGCGACGACGGTCTCGCTCGCGGTCGGCGAGCGACGCGCTCGAGGCTGCGCCGTCGCCAACGGCCCGGGCGTCGCGCTCGCACCCCGGCCGGGCGGGCGGCGGCAACGGCCTGCGCGGCGTGCGCGAGCGGCTGCGCGCGCTCGGCGGCACGCTCGACGACCTCCGAGACGGCCGACGGCGGCTACACGCTGCGCGCCGAGCTGCCGCTGCGGACGGGCGCAGTGCAGCGACGCCCCGCCGCCGATCACCGTCGTGATCGCCGACGACGACGGGCTCGTGCGCGGAGGGCTGCGCACGATCCTCTCGATCGAGCCCGACATCGACGTGATCGGCGAGGCGAGCGACGGCTTCGAGGCGGTGCGGCGCACGGCCGAGCTCGACCCCGACGTCGTGCTGATGGACGTGCGCATGCCGAACCTCGACGGCATCCAGGCCACGCGGCGCATCGTCGAGCGCTCGCCCGCGCGCCCGCGCGTGCTGGTGGTGACGACGTTCGAGCACGACGACTACGTCTTCGACGCCCTGCGCGCCGGGGCCAGCGGCTTCGTGCTCAAGCGCGTGCAGCCGGAGGAGCTGGCGCAGGCGATCCGCATCGTCGCGACGGGCGAGTCGCTCGTCTTCCCCGCGCTCACGCGCGCGCTCGTCGAGCGCCACAGCCTCCAGCTCGACCCGTCCGACCGCCGGGCCGGCCTGGTCGCGTCGCTGACCGAGCGCGAGGCGGAGATTTTGCGCCTGGTCGCACGCGGGCTCTCGAACCAGGAGATCGCGGACGACCTCGTCGTCGCCGTGCACACCGTCAAGTCGCACGTGGCGCACGTGCTCGGCAAGCTCGAGAGCCGCGACCGCACGCAGGCCGTGATCGTGGCCTACGAGACCGGCTTCATACGCCCCGGCGACTAGCTGGTCGACGCCCGATGGCGCGTGTGCCGGGAGCTGCGGGCCGCATCGCGGGGGCTTCGCGTGGGCCTGTCGGCCACCCGGCACTCCGCCGCCCCCGCGGATTGCTCGTCCAGCGAACGAGGGCGGCGCATCCGTGCGAGCGAGACGGCTTCGCTCGCCCGTCCGATGGCACGGCCGCCGCAGCTCGCGAGAGTCCTGGCATGCAGAACCACCCACACCGCCCCGCCTCGCCAACTGGAGCGCGCACCGCCGTGGAGGGCGCTCGCGCTCTGGCTCCTCTTCGTCGTCGCGTGCATCGGCGGCGGTGTCGCCACCGGGACGGTGATGGAATCGGGTGATGCCGGCAGCGGCGGCTCGGGCGCCGCCGAGCGCGTGATCGACGCGGCCGACTTCCCGGAGCTCGCCCGAGTCCGAGCACGTCCTGATCCGCGCGCAGCGACGGCACGGCGCTCTCGCTCGCCGCGGCGGGGCGCGCGCGCGCGCCGTCGCGGACGAGCTCGGCCGCGTGCCCGGCGCCGGGCCCCTGTCGGCCGCTGAAGCTCGCGGCGAACGGCCGCGCCGCGCTCACGACGTTCACGATCGCCGGCAACCCGAATCAGGCCGACGAGAAGGTCGCGCCGATGCTCGCCGCCGTCGAGCGGGCCGAGCGCGCGACGCCCGGCCTGCGCCTCGAGGAGGTCGGCGGCGCATCCATCGACAAGGCGCTCGACGACGCGCTGGGCGCCGACTTCCAGCGGGCCGAGATGCTCTCGCTGCCGCTCACGCTGCTGATCCTGATCGTCGTCTTCGGCGCGCTCGTGGCGGCCGGCGTGCCGCTGATCCTCGCGCTCACGTCGATCTTCGCGTCGTTCGGGCTCGCGTCCGTGGCCAGCCACGTCTTCCCGCAGACCGAGCGACGGCGAGCATCCTCCTGATCGTCGGCATGGCGGTGGGCGTCGACTACGCGCTCTTCATGCTCAAGCGCGCCCGCGACGAGCGGCTGCGCGGCGCGAGCGTGCGGGAGTCGGTGCTGATCGCATCGGCCACTTCGGGCCGGGCCGTGGTCATCTCGGGCCTGACCGTGATCGTCGCCATGGCCGGGCATGCTGCTGGCCGGCGACGCGACGTTCGAGTCGCTCGGCATCGCAGCGATGCTCGTCGTCGGCGTGGCGGTGCTGGGAGCGCTCGTGGCCCTGCCGGCGCTGCTCGTGCTGATCGGCGACCGCGTCGATCTCCTGCGCGTGCCGTACCTGCACCGCCTGCGGCGCAGCGAGGGCAGCCGCTTCTGGGGCGCGCTCGTGCCGCGCGTGCTGGCCCGCCCGCGGCTTGCCCTGGCGCTCTCGGCCGGCGCGCTCGTCGCGCTGGCGCTGCCCGCGCTCGGCATGGACACGCGCTGCCGAGCTCGACCGATCTGCCGCGCTCGATCCCGGTGATGCGCAGCTACGACGCGCTCACCGAGGCCTTCCCCGCGCCCAGGGCGAGGCGCACGAGCTCGTGCTCAGGGCGGCGGACGTGACCGCTCCCCACGTGCAGGCGCAGATCGCGAGCCTCGAGGCGAAGCTGCGGGCCGATGCCGACTTCGCGCTGCGCGACACGCCGCCGGTCGAGATCTCCCGCGACCACACGGTCGCGACGATCGAGCTCGCCCATCCGGGCGCGAGCGACGGCGCCGCCGCGCTCGACGGCCTCGCGACTCTGCGCGACACGCTCATCCCCGCGACCGTCGGGCGGGCCGCGGAGGCGCACGTGACGGGCGACGCCGCCGGCTCCCGCGACTTCAAGGCGCTCGTCGCGGAGCGGCTCCCGCTCGTGATCGGCTTCGTGCTGGTGCTCGACGCTGCTGCTGATGCTCGCGAGCTTCCGCAGCCTGCGCATCGCGCTGACCACGATCGCGCTCAACCTGCTCTCGGTGGCAGCCGCCTGGGGCCTGCTGGTGGTGGTGTTCCAGCACCACTGGTTCGACTCGCTGCTCGGCATCCGCACGAACGGCGCGATCGTGGCCTGGCTGCCGCTCTTCCTCTTCGTGATCCTGTTCGGGCTCTCGATGGACTACCACGTGTTCGTGCTCTCGCGGATCCGCGAGGCGCTCCGGGCCGGGGCCTCGGCGAGCGATGCGATCGCGATCGGCGTCGAGCGCACGGCCGGCGTGGTCACGAGCGCGGCGGCGGTGATGGTCGCCGCCTTCGGAATCTTCGCGACGCTCTCGACGATCGACATGAAGCAGCTCGGCGTCGGGCTCGCCGCCGCAGTCCTGATCGACGCGACGATCGTGCGCGGCGTCCTCCTCCCCGCCGCTCTGCGACTGCTGGGCGAGAACGCGTGGCGCGAGGAGACCTGGCTCCGCCGCCTTCCCGCCCTGGGTCACGGCGAGGCGCCGGTGGCAGACGGCGCGCGCTGAGGAGAATCACGGAGGGTCTGGTCGAGCCGCCGAGCCAGAGCACGTTCGGGGTCGGCCCCAAACGTGCAGACGACGAGTCCGGCGTCCCGCTCCGTCCGAGGCGTGCACGTTTGGGGCCAGACCCCAAACGTGCACGCGCCACGTCGCAGCGCCTCAGACCGCCCACCGGGACGGAATTGCAGGCGGATTCGTTTGCACAGACGAGCCGCATGACCGCTACGTACACTCAGCCCGTGTTCTCGCCACCGCCGCAGTCGCCCGGAGCCACCCGCTCGACCGTGCTCATCACGCGCATGGCGCGTGCCATGCGGCGGCAGTTCGAGCAGGCCATCGCCCCGCTCGGGCTGCGCGCGCGGCACCTCGTCGCGCTCACGCATCTGAGCGATCACGGGCCCTCGCCGCAGCAGACGCTGCTCGAGGTGCTCGGTCTCGACGCCTCGAATCTCGTCGCGCTGCTGAACGAGCTCGAGGACGCGTCGCTGATCGTGCGCAGCCGCGATCGCAGCGACCGGCGCCGCGGCATCATCGAGCTCTCGGCCGAGGGCGAGCGGATGCTCGCCGAGGTCGACCGCGCGCTCGCGGCCGTCGACGACGAGATGCTCGCGTCGCTGACCGACGAGGAGCGCACGACGCTCAACGACCTGCTCGCCCGCGCGGGCGCGGCGACGCGTTCGACTGCGAGCAGGAGGCGGCCTGCGAGGCAGCCGAGGCAGCCGAGGAGTGCGACCCGCCGACCTGCTGAGCGCGTCCCGCGCGCACGCGCGGCGGCACGACCTCGCGCACGTGCCCGGCTCGACGCGCTAGATGATTGATCGCGTGTGCGGTGGTCGCCGCACCACGCAACAATCATCGGCTGCACGCAGAAACCGGGGTGCCCACCATGGCTGAGACCGAGCGACGCTCGGGACCCGTGAACCTGATCTGGGTAATGCCAGCGGAGGGAGTAGCTCGAATGCGACGTTCGATCCTCGCCATCGTGCTGTGCGTGTCGGTGTGGACCGCGGCGGCGGTGCCGGCGCAGGCGCGACCGGAGCGCGACCGCGTGTCCGATCGCGCTCGACTGGTCGCCGAACACGAACCACACCGGCATCTACGTGGCGCAGAAGCTCGGCTACTACAAGGCCGCGGGCATCGACCTGAAGATCCTGCCGTACGCCAGTACCGCCCCCGAGACGCTCGTCAGCAACGGCAAGGCCGACTTCGGCTTCTCGTACTCGGCCGGCGTCGCCTTCGCGCGCGCTGCCGGCGCCGACGTCACCTCGGTGTTCGCCGTGCTCCAGCACACGGCGCTCGAGATCGGCTTCCGCGCCGACCGCACCGACATCAAGACGCCGAAGGACCTCGACGGCAAGACCTACGCGGGGTTCGGGACGCCCGACGAGCAGCCGCTGCTGCAGACCGTGATCCGCAACGCCGGCGGCAAGGGGACGTTCAGGAACGTCACGCTCAACACGTCGGCCTACGACGCCGTCTACCGCGGCAAGGCCGACTTCACCCTCCCGCTCGCGACCTGGGAGGGCATCCAGGCGCAGCTCGTCGGCAAGCCGCTCAAGACGTTCAAGCTCGCGCGCTACGGCGTGCCACCGGAGTACTCCGCCGTGATCGCCTCGAGCGGGAAGTTCCTGAAGTCGGACGGCCCGGTCGCGCGGCGCTTCCTGGCCGCCACGACGCGCGGCTACCAGTACGCGGCCGATCACCCGCGCGCCGCGGCGCAGATCCTGATCGACCTCAACCGGCAGGTCCTGCAGCAGCCCGAGCTCGTGTACCGGAGCGCCGCGCTGATGGCCAGGAGCTACTACAAGGACTCGAGGGGCCGCGTCGGCACGCAATCGCTCGCGACGTGGCGGGGCTACGTGCACTTCCTGTTCGCGTCCGGGCGTGCTGAGGGACGCCGACGGCAAGCCGCTGACGGAGGAGCCGGGCTACTCGTCGTACTTCACGTCGGCGTACATGCCGCGCCGGAGCTGATGGCGGCGGCACGCAGCCGTGCGCTCGCCGTCCTGCCGCCGCTCCTGATCGCCGGCGCGCTGGTCGCCGCCTGGCAGCTCTACGCCGAGCTCAGCGCGATCGGCAACGACGTGCTGCCGCCGCCGAGCCGCGTGCTCGCGGTGACCTGGGACAACCGCGGCGACCTCTGGGCGAACGCGCTGCCGACGCTGCGCGCGACGCTGCTCGGCTTCGCGCTCTCGCTCGCCGTCGGGCCTGCTGCTGGCCGTGCTGATCGACGCCTCCGCGCACCTGCGGCGCGCGCTCCTGCCCGTGCTCGTGACCACGCAGACCCTGCCGATCGTCGCGATCGCGCCGCTGATGGTGCTGTGGTTCGGGTTCGGGCTGACGCCCAAGGTCCTGATCGTCGCGCTCGTGACGTTCTTCCCGATCACGGTCGCGTTCGCAGAGGGCTTCGCGTCGGCCGAGCCGGGCGCCGAGGCGCTGCTGCGCTCGATGGGCGCGAGCCGCGCGCGCGTGTTCCGCAGCGTGCGCTTCCCCGCCTCGCTGCCGTTCTTCTTCGCCGGCCTGCGGATCGCGATCACGTACGCCGTCGTCGCCGCGATCTTCGCGGAGTACGCGGGCGCGAGCGAGGGCCTCGGCATCTACATGCAGAACGCCAAGAACTCGTTCCGCACCGACCTCGTGCTGGCCGCGGTGCTCGTCAGCGCGCTGCTCACGCTCGCGCTCTTCGCGCTCACCTACGCGCTCGAGCGCGTCGCGATCCCGTGGTACCGGCTCTCGCGCAGGAGCGGCCGCGCGTGAGCGCGGGCGATCCGAAGCTCGAGCTCCGCGGCCTCGCCAAGCGCTACGGCGAGCTCGAGGTGCTGCGCGAGCTCTCGCTGACGGCGAGCGCCGGCGAGTTCGTCGCCATCCTCGGCCCGAGCGGCAGCGGCAAGTCGACCGCGCTCTCGATCCTGATCGGCGAGACGCCGGCCGGCGCGGGCGAGGTGCTGCTCGACGGCACCGCGACGGGCAGCGCGCTCGGCAGCTTCGCCTACATGCCGCAGGCCGACGCGCTCCTGCCCTGGCGGCGCGTGCTCGACAACGCGACGCTCGGCCTCGAGGTGCGCGGCGTGCCGCGGAGCGAGGCGCGCGAGCGCGTCGCGCCGCTCGTGCCCGCCTTCGGGCTCGGCGGGCTTCGAGCGGCACTATCCGTTCCAGCTCTCGGGCGGCATGCGCCAGCGCGCCGCGCTCCTGCGCACCGTCGTCCAGGAATGCGAGGTGCTGCTGCTCGACGAGCCCTTCGGCGCGCTCGACGCGCTCACGCGCAGCGAGCTGCAGCGCTGGCTCGAGTCGGTCTGGGAGCGCTATCGCTGGACCGTCGTGCTCGTCACCCACGACGTGCGCGAGGCGATCTTCCTGGCCGACCGGATCTACGTCCTCTCGCCGCGGCCGGGGACGGTCGTGGCCGAGGTCGCCGTGCCGCTGCCCCGCCCCCGGTCGCTCACCGATCCGCGGATCGCGGAGCTCGAGACCGAGCTGCTGGCGCACCTGCTCACAGCGTCGCGAGGAACTCCAGAACCGCCTGGTTGAACGGCTCGGGATGCTCCCAGAGGCAGCCGTGGCCGCCGGGCACCTCGGCCCAGCGCGAGTCGGGCAGCTCGTCGTGCAGGCGGCGCGAGAGCTTCGGGTAGATCAGGATGTCCTCCTCGCCCACGAGCGTCAGCGACGGGCAGGTCACGGCGCCGAGGCGCCCGCGCGTGTCGTGCTGCTCGATCGACGTGAGCTGCGCGAGGTAGGACTCGAGCGGCTGCGGGTTCGCCGCCATCACGCGCTCGAACTCGATCAGCTCGTCCTCGCGCTGCTCGAAGAACTCGGTCGTGAAGCCCCACAGCATCACCTCGCGCTGCGTGAAGCCGACGCCCAGCGTCGGCACGAGATCCCGCCAGCACTGGAACATGCGCAGGCAGAACGGCCCGGGGTACGAGTAGGTGCAGCAGAACGAGGCCGAGAGCAGCCGCTCGGGGTGTGCGATCGCGTACTCCTGGGCGATCATCCCGCCCATCGAGACGCCGAGCACGTGGAACCGCTCGATGCCGAGGCCGTCGACGAGGCCGGCGAGGTCGTCGGCCATCAGCGCGGAGCTGTACGGGCCGGGCGGGGTCGGCGACTCCCCCACGCCGCGGTTGTCGTAGCTCACGACGCGGTAGCGCTCGGCGAACGCCGGGATCTGCGCAGCCCACGACTCCTTGTCGTCGGCGAGGCCGTTCACGAGCACGAGCGTCTCGGGGTGATCGCCATCGACCTGGTAGGCCAGGTCGAGGCCGTTGGCTCGGATTGTCGGCATGGCACTCCTCGTCTCTGCGCCGGGCGGTGGCTCATATGCTGGCGGACATGACTGGATTGCGCGGCGTGTTCGCAGCAGCGGTGACCCCCCTGCTGGATGACGGGGCCCGGCTCGACGAGGCGGGCATCGGGGCGATGGCGGAGTTCCTCGCCGACGGCGGCGTCGACGGGGCGCTCGTCTGCGGCACCGCGGGCGAGGGCATGGTGCTGACGCTGTCCGAGCGCAAGCGCGCGCTCGAGGCGTACATCGACGCGGGCGGCTCGCGGCTCGCGCTGATGGCGCACTGCGGGGCGCAGACGACCGCCGACACGGTCGCGCTCTCGGCGCACGCCGCCGAGGCCGGCGCGGTCGGCGTGTCGGTGATCGCGCCGCCCTACTTCGCGCTCGACGAGCGCGCGCTGCTCGAGCACCTCACAGCCGCCGCGCTGGCCTGCGCGCCCCTGCCCTTCTCCATCTACTGCTTCACCGCCCGCAGCGGCTATCCGATCCCCCTGCCGGTGATCGCGCGGCTCGGCGAGCGCGTCCCGAACCTCGCCGGTCTGAAGGTCTCCGAGGCTCCGTGGGAGCGCTTCGAGCCCTACCTCCTGGATGGCCTCGACATCTTCGTCGGCCCCGAGTCGCTGATCGCCCAGGGCCTTGCGGGCGGCGCGATCGGCGCGATCTCGGCGCTCGCCTCCGCCCTGCCCGAGCTCGTCGTCGCCGCCGTGGCGGAGCGCACGCCGGAGGCGACCGCGCGCGCCCAGGCAGCACGCGCGACGCTCGAGCGCTTCCCCATGCCAGCCGCGCTGAAGGTCGTGTGCGGCATTCGCGGAGTCCCGATCGGCAGCACCATGCGGGCGCCGCTGCGCACGCTCGACGCCGCCGAGCGCGGGGAGCTCGAGGCCGCCGTGGGCGACCTGCTGGCGACGGCTCCGGCGTGAGCGCACGGCCCGCCGCGAGCCTCACCGGCGCGCTCGCCGAGCGTGCCAACGGCACGCTGCGGAAGGGCATCCTCGCCGCCGCGCGCAGCAAGCGGCTGGGCGGCTTCGCGACCCGGCACGGCATGCGCCTCGGAGCGCAGCGCTTCGTCGCCGGCGAGACCTTCGACGAGGCCGCGGCGGTGATCGCCCGCCTCAACGCGCAGGGTCTGCATGCCAACACGACGCTGCTCGGCGAGGACGTCCTCTCGGCCGCGGAGGCCGAGGCGGTGGCCGACCAGTACGAGCGCATCCTGGACGGGATCGCCGAGCGCGGCCTGCGCTGCAACGTGGCGCTCAAGCTGACGCACCTCGGCCTCCTGCTCGGTGAGGAGCTCGCCTACGGCCACGCGCGCCGGCTGGTCGGCCACGCGGCGGGCCTCGGCTCGTTCATCCGCCTCGACATGGAGCACGCCGAGCTCGTCGACCAGACGCTCGCGATCTACCGGCGGCTGCGCGAGGAGGGCCTCGACGCGGTGGGCACCGTGCTGCAGGCCTACCTCTACCGGACGCCCGCCGACCTCGCGGCCCTGCTCCCGCTGCAGCCCAACCTCCGGCTCGTCAAGGGCGCCTACCTCGAGCCGCCCGAGGTCGCCTACCCGCGCAAGGCCGATGTCGACGACGCGCTCGCGCGGCTCGTGGAGGCGACGCTCGCGGGCGGCGCCTATGCCGCGATCGCGACCCACGACGAGCGCCTGATCGAGGCTGCGGTCGCGTACGCCGAGCGCACCGGCATCGCACGCGACCGCTTCGAGTTCCAGATGCTCTACGGCGTGCGCTCTGCGCTGCAGCTCGAGCTCGCCGCGTGCGGCTTCAAGGTGCTCGTGGCGACGCCGTTCGGGCCCAAGTGGTACCCGTACCTCATGCGGCGCCTGGCCGAGCGGCCCGCGAACGCCCTGTTCGTCGCGCGCAACCTCGTGCGGCGCTGACCGTGAGGAGAGCACGATGCCGAAGCGCGCCCTGATCGTGATCGACGTGCAGAACGAGTACTTCGACGGCGCGCTGCCGATCAGCGACCCGCCGTCCGCCACGAGCCTCGCCAACATCGGGCGCGCGATGGACGCCGCGACGAGCGCCGGCGTGCCCGTGATCGTCGTGCGCCACGGCGACAGCGACCCCGAGGCGGCGATCTTCGCCGAGGGCTCGCACGCCTGGGAGCTGCACCCCGAGATCGAGCGGCGCCCCCATGACTACCTGATCGAGAAGACCCTGCCGGGATCGTTCACGGGCACGTCGCTCGAGGGCGTCCTGCAGGACAACGGCGTCGACACCGTCGCGATCACCGGCTACATGACGCACATGTGCGTCGACACGACCTCGCGCCAGGCCGCGCACCGCGGCCTCGCCGTCGAGATCCTCAACGACGCCACGGGCACGCTGCCGCTGGAGAACAGCGGCGGTAGCGCAGGCGGCGAGGAGCTGCACCGCTCGACGCTCGTCGCGCAGGGCCAGTTCTTCGCCGACGTGGTCTCGACCGACGAGTGGCTCGGCCGCATCGCCTGACCGCGGGCTGTCCGGGCCGCCCTGTACGGTCGGGCAGGCCACACGAGCGGCGCGCTTGAATCTCGGGCTGCTGGGTAGTAACGCGGCATGTCCCTCCGCGCAACGATTCTCAACTGCACGCTCAAGCCGTCGCCGGCCACCTCCAACACCGAGGCGCTGGCGCAGGTCATGAGCGATGCGCTCGAGGCGGGCGGCGTCACCTGCGAGATGATCCGCGCCGTCGACCTCAACCTCCTCCCCGGCGTCTCCAGCGACGAGGGCATCGGCGACGAGTGGCCGCCCGTGCACGAGAAGCTGCTCGCCTCGGAGATCCTCGTGCTCGCCACGCCAACCTGGTTCGGCCAGCCCTCGAGCGTCGTCAAGCGCGTGCTCGAGCGCATGGACGCGATGCTCTCCGAGACCGACGACGACGGCCTGCCCGTGGCCTTCAATCGCGTCGCGGGGTTCGTCGTCACGGGCAACGAGGACGGCGCGCACCACGTCATCGCCGAGCTCGCCCAGGCCGTCAACGACATCGGCTACACCGTCCCGGCACAGGCCTGGACGTACTGGAACAAGGGCCCGGGTCCCGGCCCGGAGTACCTCGACACCGACGAGGGCCACGAGTGGTCGGCGAAGACGGCGCGCACCGCCGCGGCCAACCTGATCGCCGTCGCCGAGGCGCTCGCCGCCCATCCGCTGCCGAAGCCGGAGGACGGGTGAGCATCGCCTCGCAGCCCGTCCGGGCCGAGTTCGGGCGGGCGCCGGTCGACGGCATCCTCGGCGCGATCGGCAACACGCCGCTCGTCGCGCTGCACCGCTACCTGCCGCGGCCCGACGTCGAGGTCTTCGCCAAGCTCGAGTCGGCGAACCCCGGCGGCAGCGCGAAGGACCGCCCCGCCGCGCGCATGCTCCAGGATGCGCTCGACGCCGGACTGATCGACTTCGGGACGACGGTGATCGAGTCGACGTCCGGCAACACGGGCGTCGGCCTGGCCCAGGCCTGCCGCTACCACGGCATGCGGCTGATCTGCGTGGTCGACGACCGCGCGCACGAGCGCAACGTGCAGACGATGCGCGCGCTCGGGGCCGACGTGCGCGTCGTCACGGAGCCCGATCCGGAGACAGGCGACCTGCTCGTCGCGCGCCTCGCGCTCGTGCAGCGGCTGCTCGCCGAGATCCCGAACTCGTTCTGGCCCGATCAGTACGCCAACGAGTCGAATCCGGCCGCGCACGCCGGCGGGACGATGCGCGAGATCGACGAGGCGCTCGACGGCCAGGTCGACTACGTGTTCGTCGCGACGAGCACGACCGGCACGCTGCGCGGCTGCGCCGACTACCTGCGCGAGCACGGGCGCGCCACCCGCGCTCGTCGCGGTCGACTCGACGGGGAGCGCGCTCTTCGGCGGCGTCCGCGGCGTCGCGCCGGCTGCCGGGCTTCGGCGCCGGCGTCGAGACGGAGCTCTCGGCGACCGCCGACTTCGACGAGCTCGTGCGCGTCAGCGACCTCGACTGCGTCGATCGGCTGCCGGCGGCTGGCCGAGCGCGAGGCGATCCTCGCCGGGGCCTCGTCGGGCGGCGTCGCCTACGCGATGGAGCTGCTCGCCCCGCAGATGGTGCCCGGCAGCCGCTGCGCCGCGATCTTCCCGGACGGCGGCTCCGGCTACCTCGAGACCGTCTTCGACGACGGCTGGGTCGAGCGCGAGCTCGCCTGCACCCCCGCGCGGCTCGCTGCGCTCGTCGCGGAGGAAGGGCTCCCATCGCTGACATGCCGCTAGAGCGCGCGCTGCGCGTCGCCATCGTCGGGCTCGGCCCCAAGGGCCTGTTCGCGCTCGAGCGCCTGCTCGACCACGCCCGCGTCCTCCTCCCCACCGAGCGGCTCGCGATCGACGTCTTCGAGCCGCACGCCGTGCCCGGTGCCGGGCCGGTCTACGACCCCGGGCAGCCCGCGTACCTGAAGATGAACTTCGCGGCCGACCAGCTCGACATGTGGTGGCCGGGCAGCGCGGCCGTGCCGCCCGCCTATCGCCGCTCGTTCGTCGAGTGGCGCGATGCGCTCGGCATCGCCGCGGAGGCCTATCCCCCGCGCGCGCAGGTCGGCGACTACCTCGCCTACGGCCTCGACGCCCTGCTCGGCAGCGCGCCCCCGAGCGTCGGCATCCGGCTGCACCGCGCGCGCGTCGAGACGCTGCGCGCCGAGGGCGACGGCTGGGAGGTCGGCGCCGCGGGCATCGCCGGCCACTACGACGAGGTGCTGATCGCCACCGGCCATCAGCGCCGCTCCGAGGCGGCACTCGAGCACGGCTGGGCGCACGTCGCCCCGCTCGTGCCGGCGGTCTTCCCGGTGGACGACGCTGCTCGGCCGCGAGCGCGTCGCGCCCGGCGCGACGGTCGCGATCCGCGGCTTCGCGCTGACGTTCATCGACGCGGCGCTCGCGCTGACCGAGGGCCGCGGCGGCTCGTTCGAGCCGCTCGGCGACCACCCCTTCCGCCTGCGCTACGTGCCCGGGCGGGACGAGGTCGGCACCATCATCCCGTTCACCCGCAGCGGCAAGCCGATGCTCGCGAAGCCGGGACCGATCGTCGCGCTGCGACACCCCGAGCTGCACGACATCGCGGAGGCGGGACGCGCCCGCATCGCGCGGCTCGCGCAGCCGATCGATCTCAAGCACGATCTCAAGCCGATCCTGCGCGAGATCGAGGCCGCGTCGCTGCGCGCCGTCGGCGGCCGCACGCGCCTCGCGGGCACTCGACCCCGCCGCTGCGATCGAGCAGTCGCTCGCGATCGCGGTCGGCAGCAGCCGAGCCCGACGCAGCCTGGGCACGGGGCCACGTCTGGCGCGCGCTCTACCCCGCGATCGTCTCCCAGCTCGGCGACCAGGGACTCGCGAGCGCGGACTGGCCGGCGTTCCTGCGTCTGGCAGCGGAGCGCGAGCGCGTCGCCTTCGGCCCGCCTGCGATCAACGCCGCCAAGCTGCTCGCGCTGATCGAGGCCCGGCGGATCGACCTCTCGCACCTGCAGGGCGCGCGCCTCGCCGACGAGGCCGGCCGCACGCGCATCCGCTCCGAGGCGGGCGAGCAGACCGTCGACGTCGTGATCGACGCGGTGCTCCCCGGCCCCGGCGCGCTCGGCGACAGGCTGCTCGGCGAGCTCGTCGCGAGCGGCGAGGCGCGCATCGCGACCGACCGGCGCGGCCTCGACGTGGCTGCCGACGGGAGCTGCCGCGCCGCCGACGGCTCGCATCGGACACGGCCTCTCGGCCGTCGGGCGCCCGAGCGAGGACTCCGTGATCGGCAACGACACGCTCAGCCGCAGCCTGCACCCCCAGACCGACCTGTGGGCGCGCCGCGTCGTCGCGCGCCGGCAGCACCACGCTGCGAGCGGGCACGCGCGCCGGCTCGCGCCGACGCCCGCGTGAGCATTCGCAGCGGCTGCGCCGGCGTCGTCCCGCTGACGGCGCGCCTGGAGCCGTGGCACGAGGCGCTGTGCGAGCAGCCCGACCTGCTCGCCGAGTGGATCGAGCAGCTCGGCTCGCCGCTCAACGTGCTCGACCCCGGCCCGCTCGCCCGCAACGCGGCCGAGCTGGCCTCCGCGGCCGACGACGCCGGCGTCGAGTTCAAGGCCTTCTTCGCCCGCAAGGCCAACAAGTCGCTCGCCCTGGTCGACGCCGCGCACCGCCATGGCCTCGGCATCGACGTCGCGAGCGAGCGGGAGCTGCGCCAGGTGCTCGAGCGCGGCGTACCCGCGAGCGACGTCGTCGTGACCGCCGCCGTCAAGCCACGCTCGCTGCTCGAGCTGTGCGCCGCCACGGGCGCCACCGTCGTGCTCGACAACGAGGATGAGCTGCGGCTGCTCGCCGAGCTCGGCGAGGGCTCGCCACGCGTCCCGGTCGCGTTCCGTCTGGCGCCCCTGCTCGACCACCGACCCGCCACCCGGTTCGGCCTCGCGCCCGCGGAGATCCTCGTCCTGCTCGAGCGCTGGTGGCCGCCGGGCGGCTCGACGCCGCTGTCGATCAGCGGGCGTGCACTTCCATCTCGACGGCTACGCGGCCGGCGACCGCGTCGCCGCGCTCAACGAGAGCCTCGTGCTCGTCGACGCGCTGGCCGAGCGCGGGCACCGCTCGGCCTTCATCGACATCGGCGGCGGCATCCCCATGAGCTACCTCGACGACGGGGCTGCATGGGAGCGCTTCTGGAGCGAGCACCGCGCGGGCCTGCTCGGCGCGGCGAGCCGCTGACCTACGAGGGCCACGGCCTCGGCCTGATCGCGCACGCGGGCGAGGTGCTCGGCCGCCCGAACCTCTACCCGTACCACCAGAGCCCGACGCGCGGCGCGTGGCTCGCACAGGTGCTCGGAGCGACGGTCAGCGCGGGAGCCGCTGGTCACACGGTGGCCGAGGCCCTGCGCAGCCGCGGCCTCCAGCTGCGCTGCGAGCCCGGGCGCTCGCTCGTCGACGGCTGCGGGCTCACCGCCGCGCGCGTCGAGTTCCGCAAGCAGCGCCGCGACGGCACGTGGCTGATCGGGCTCGCGATGAACCGCACGCAGTGCCGCTCGACCTCCGACGACTTCCTCGTCGATCCGCTGCTCGTGCAGCCCGACCCCGGCGGCTCGCGAACGGCCCCGATCGAGGGCTACCTGGTCGGCGCCTACTGCATCGAGCGCGAGCTCCTGACCTGGCGGCGCCTGCGCTTCCCGCACGGGGTCGCGATCGGCGACATCGTCGTGTTCCCGAACACGGCCGGCTACCTCATGCACATCCTCGAGAGCGCCTCGCACCAGATCCCGCTCGCGCGCAACCTCGTGCTCGGCCGCGACGGGGAGGCGCTCGCTCGACCCGATCGACGCGGTGCTCGCGGCGCAGGCGGAGTGAAGCGGGCTAGAGCGGCGGCAGGTGGATCGCCCGGGTGACGACCTTGAGCGTTCCCGAGCGTCGCGCAAGCGCAGCCGCAGCCGTGCGGGCCCGGCCTTGGCCGCGGCCGGGATGGGGAGCTTCAGCCGGCGGCTGCCGCTGACGCCGGCGACGACGCGGCGGGCGACCGTCGGGCCGCGGCGCGTGACCGCGAGCGTGGCCGTCACGGTCTCGTCCGCGACGATCTCGGCGTACAGCACGCGCTGGCCGGCCGCATTCCGGCGCACGCGCACCCGGCCGAGCCCGGCGCGCACGACCGGCGCGACGCGCGTCGCCGGCCCCGAGCCGCCGGGCGGCTGAACGCCTTGGTCGGGCTTGAGATCCTCGGAGTACACGGCCTGCACCCACTGGTGGCGCCGGTCGACGGCGTCGCGTCCTCCACCGTCGACGAAGAGCGCGCGGAAGACGTCGGCGTCGATCTGCAGGCCACGCACCACGGCGCACTTGCAGTACGGGTGCGCCCGCCCGGCATCGGCTGCCGCGGCGCTCGCGAAGAGCTTGTTGGAGGCGTGGGAGATGCAGGAGGCGCAGCCGGCGCAGCCGCACCCCGGCGTTCCGGCGCGCGGGTTCAGCAGCCAGAGCTGGGACGTCTCGGCGGCCTGGGCCGTCGCCGCGTGGCCGCCGAGGGCGCCCACCGCCGCGGTCAGCCCTGAGCCGAGGAAGCCGACGCGGGTGAGCGTGCGCCCGCCTCGCTCTCGGCCGGGGGAGCCGCAGCTTGCGTTGCCTTGTCGCTTCCGATCGCTTGCCCGGACGTACCCACCACGCTCGGCGGAGAGGCTTCCCCGTGCGGGGTGGAGCCGCTCAGCCCGTGGCGAATCGTGTCCGGAGTCCTGGTCGGACGCTTTCAGCGGCGGTGCACTGCGGCTTCCTCGACCGAGCCCGAGTTTCCTGGCTGCGCTCACGAAGGTCACCATCGCCCGCCGGATCGAGCCGTCCGACCCCCGATCGGGGGTACCGCCGCTGAGGGCGTCCCGGCACACGGCCGTGGAACAATCCCCTCGTCCGAGCCTTTCCCGACGTGGAGCAACCCGATGCCTGACGCGCCCAGCCAGCCGATCCTCCTGTGCTACGACGGATCCGACGACGCGTTCCGCGCGATCGAGCTCGCAGGGTCGCTGTTCCCCGGCGCGCGCGCGCTCGTGCTCTCGGTGTGGGAGAAGTACGGCGTGCTCTCGGGCATTCCGCGGGTCGACGACTCGCTCATGCAGGAGGCCTCCGAGCAGATGGCCGCCGACGGGGCGGAGCGCGCGATCGCCGCCGGCTTCGATGCGCTGTCGGTGGCCGTGGAGGCCGAGCACGGCGTCGCCGACGCGATCATCGCGACCGCCGACGAGCACGACGCGCTGCTCGTCGTGATGGGAACGCGCGGCAACACCGGCATCCGCTCGCTGCTCCTGGGCTCGGTCTCGCACTCGGTCGCGCATCACGCGCACCGACCGCTCCTGATCGTGCCGTCCGGCCCGCTCGCGGAGGCGCGCGCGGGCTCGTCTCGCCGCAGCTAGCCGTGCGCGGCGGCGCCTTCGGGCACCGCCGGCGGCAGCGCTGATCGCGCTTCGCGCCGTGCGCTACGCGGTGGGCGGCGGATCGTTCGGGCTCGGGTGCGGCGGGGGCTCGGGGTTCGGGACCTCGTGAATGGGATTCTGCATGCGGCGATGTCCCGCGCCGAGCGCTTTCCGAAACCGCTCGGCGGTCGTCATGGCCTGGGCGCGCGGGTGCGGCGGCGGAAGAGGATGCTCGTGACGAGGCCGAGCAACCAGCCGAGCACTGCGGTGACGAGCACGATCCAGACGAGCGACTGCTCGTCCTCGCCGATCACCCAGCTGACGGTGACCCGGCGGTTGTTGGCGAGCAACAGTGCGACGAGCACGACGAGCAGGGCGGCGAGCGCGAAGGCGTGGACGTAGAGGCCGGCGCGGCGGGTGTGCCGGCGCGTCCGCTCGCGCGGCGTCTCGATCCCCTGGCTCAACGGCCGTCGTGGTGCTGTACCTCGCTCATCGCCGATCCCTTTCGTGGACGCCGCAGATGGGTGCCCGCCCGTCGTGCGATGGGAAACGCTGCCGGAACCGCGGGCCGCGGGCACTCGCGAGGGCTGAGCGCACGAGTCGTCAGCCGAGCTCGCGGTCGAGGAATGCGCGCAGCCGCCGGAACGTCAGATCCCAGTCTGCGCGGACGAAGTCGAACGCGTGCGCCCGGCCCGGGTAGACCTCCAGCTCGTGGCGCGCCGCGACCGCCTCGAGGCGCTCGTGGAAGGCGCGCACCATCGCCAGCGGCATCTCGCGATCGCGATCGCCGGTGAGCGTCAAAAAGGGCGGCGCGCCGGCGGCCACGTGGGTGACCGGCGAGGCCTCGTTCCATTCGGCCTCGGGCGCATCGCCCATGAAATCGTGCAGCAGCGACCGGACGTCCGGCGCGAGGCCCGGCCAGCGCAGGTCCGTGAGCGGATAGAAGAGCACGGCGGCGCGCACGGAGCTGGAGTGCGGGGCGTGCCCGCCCGAGCCCTCGAAGCGACCCGGCGTCAGGGCCGCCAGCGCCGACAGGTGGCCGCCCGATGACCCGCCGACGAGGGCGATGCGCTCGGGATCGACGCCGAGCGCCGGCGCGTTCGCGCGCATCCAGCGCAGCGCGCACTTGACGTCCTCGAGCGGGCCGGGCCAGCGCGTCTCCGGGTAGACGCGGTAGTCGATCGACGCCGTGACGTAGCCGGCAGCGGCGAGCGCGTGCCCCTGCCAGGCGTGCATCTCGGGGAAGCCCGCGCGAAATCCCCCGCCGTGCACGAAGACGACGCCCGGCCGCAGCTGGGACGGATCCGACGGCCGGTAGAGCTGGAGGTCGAGCTCGCGCCTGCCGCCCATGCCGTAGACCACCCCGTCCTCGAACTCCCAGCCCGGTGGTGGCGGTGAAGGCCGCGTGAAGATCGCCAGCGCATCGCCGGCGCGGACGTGTGCGTCGTTCAGCAGATCCCCGGGAGGACGCGCGGTCAGCGACGCGATGAGCGCGTGATGCTCGGCGGCTGCGCGCCTCAAGCCAGGGAGCCTCTCGCCGTGCTCACTCGAGCTCGGGCGGGCTGCGCCGCACGCTCAGGGCCAGGCCCCAAACGTGCGGGCGCGGGAGCCGCACGCTCAGGGCCAGGCCCCAAACGTGCGGGCGCGGAAGCCGCACGCTCAGGGCCAGGCCCCAAACGTGCGGGCGCGAGGGCCGCACGTTCAGGGCCAGGCCCCAAACGTGCGGGCGCGGAGACGCCACTGTGGAGCCGTCTCGAGCTGGTCGCGGCATCGCTGGGCCGCACGTTCAGGGCCTGGCCCTGAACGTGCGCGGCATCGCTGGGCCGCACGTTCAGGGCCTGGCCCTGAACGTGCGGTCACCCCGCCGCCCACACCAACCACTCACTGAGCGGACCCGCCCACCTGACCGACGTCCTGCCGCCTCAGCGGCGGCCGTAGACCGCCTCCCGCAGCCCCTGCACGTACCCGACCGCATGCAGCCGCGCGAGATCCGAGTACCCGCTGAAGCGCGCGTTGTCGCCCGTGATCGCGGGCGTGTGGTCGGTGCGCAGCACGCCGCCGTAGCCGACGTCGCGGTAGGCCCGCATGCACGCGTGCATGTCAGTCTGCCCCTCGTCGTGGAACGTCTCGACGAACCGCTCCGGCGTGCCGCGCACGTCGCGGAAGTGCACGAAGTGGATGCGTCCCTCGTCGCCGAACTCGCGGATCACCGACGGCAGGTCGTCCGTCATCAGCGTGAAGTTGCCCTGGCACAGCGTCATGCCGTTGGCCGGGGCTCGGATGCAGCTCGAACAGCCGGCGGAAGCCGTCCACGCTCGAGAAGATGCGGTCGATGCCGCGATACGACGGCAGCGGCGGGTCGTCGGGGTGCAGCGCGAGGAGCACGCCCGCCTCCTCGGCGACCGGCACGGCGCGCTCGAGGAACCAGCGGAGGTTGCGCACGAGATCGTCGGCCGCAACCACCCCGACGGGCGGCGGGCGGCGCGTCGCGCAGGAGCGCGACGTCGAAGCCCGAGGCCGCGGCGCCCGCGCGTCCCGGGATCCGCGAGGACGTGCGCGTCCAGCCGAAGACCGCCATCCAGTTGTAACAGAGCACCGGAATCCCCAGCCGGCCCATGGTGCGCACGAGCCGGAGGAACTGCTCGAGCTCCTCGTCGCGGCCCGGCCCGCCCAGGCGCAGCGCGTCCATCGGCGGGTTGTCCTCGATCACGTCGAGGCTGAAGCCCTCCTCGGCGAGCAGCTGCTGGTAGACCGCCAGCGGCGCGTAGTCCCAGGGCATCTCGACGCGCGCCTCGCGCCAGTCGACGTGGTGGCGCGGCAGCACGCCCACCGCGCGGTCGATGCCCACCTGGCGGAGCGCGCGCCAGAACGGCGTCGGGGCGTGCTCGAGCAGGATCTCCGCCAGCTCGATGCGGGGCGCGGCAATGTCGGGGGAGTCGTTCATCGACGGCGAAGTCTACGAATGCGCCCACGTGGGTACGACGGCGCATGAGCAACCGCGTACCCGAGCCGCCCGTCCCCCGCCCTCCGACGGAGCCGCTCCCCGAGCCCGATCCGGTGCCGCCGAGCGAGCCCGGCGCGCCCGACCCGGTTCCGGCGCCGGTGCCGTCTCCCGAAGGCCCGTTGACGATCTAGGTGAGCAGCTCGCAGGCGCCCGGCGCGGCACCGCGCTCGAGGTCGCCGAGCGGTTCCTGGCGGCGCGCGAGGCCGACGACGTCGACGCGTGCGTCGCCCTCGTGGCCGACCAGGCGATCTGGCACAGCCCGGTCGGCGCCGCCAAGCACGGACGCGAAGGTTTTCGCGAGGCGCTCGGGCGAGGCCTACGCCGAGACGCAGTGGTTTACCACCGAGACGCTCGCGGTACGTACGCACGGACGGGCGGTGGTCGCCCAGGTGCGCAATCGCGGCGAGCGCGACGGCGACGAGCTCGACTCGCTGCAGCTGCTCGTGATCCGGGTCGAGGACGGGGCGGTCGTCGACGTCGAGATCCACGTCGACGACCCGGCGGCGATCGCCGAGTTCTGGTCCGACTAGGCGGCGCGCCTCGAGGTGCGCCGGCGGCGCTGCTGCTTGGCGTCGTACATGGCCGTGTCGGCCACGTGCAGCGCGCCGTCGCGCTCCGTCCCCGTTCTGCGTACGGCAGCGCCGATCGAGGCCGCGACGTCCAAGGAGTCGAGCGAATCGGCGAGGCGCCGGACGAGCGCGCTGACGCCCGTCGTCGTCCGCGTTGACGGCCAGCACCGCGAACTCGTCACCGCCGAGCCGGGCCGCGACGTCGTGTCCGCGCACCACCGTCTGGATCGCCGTCGCGCAGCGGCGCGGGAGCTCGTCCCCGGCGCCATGGCCCTTGCTGTCGTTGACTTCCTCGAGCCCGTCGAGATCGATCGACACGACTCGCCGGCAGGCGTGCGGCGACGGCAACCTCCTCGATCGCGAGCAGGTTCGTCCACCCGCGCCGGTTGTAGAGGCCGGTCAGCTCGTCGCTCGAGCCGTCCTGGCGGTGGCGCTCGGCCACCCGCTCCGCCTCCGCCGCGCGCAGCTCCAGCGCGAGGATGCCGCCCGGCGGGCTCGCGAGCAGCTCCACCAGCTCGAGCAGCTCGGGCGTCGCATCGGGACGCGCGTTCGGCGTCGATCGCGCAGAGCGTGCCGAAGAGCGCCCCGTCCGGGGCCGCGCAACGGCGCGCCGACGTTGGCGCCAACCTGGGCCTCGCGGGCGCCGGGCGCGTCGCGATCGGCGGGTACATCGCCGAGCACCGGCGCGAGCCGCGGGCCCGCACCCTCGGACCATGCGCACGCAGAGAGAGTCGCTCCAGCGGAACACGTCGCCGGCGTGATCTCGATGCCGTGCGCCTTGCTCGAGAGCACGATCCATCGTCATCCGCAACGCGTGTCGCCGCCCAGAGCCCCATGTCCAGCTGGTCGTGGAGCTAGGCGAGCGCCGCCTCGGAGGCCCGCTCGAAGTCCGGCAGCGGCCGGGAACCGACAGACGCGGTCTGCATGGCAGCCGACATCGGCCGGCCGACGGCGGGCCTTGACGGCCTTTTCAGCCCGCGGTGGATGCCGCCGGCCGTGCCCTTGCGCAGGCGGCCCTCTGCGGCCGCGCGCTCGGCATCGGCGTGCTCGACGCCGTCTCGCCGCGCGAGGCGGGCGGCGGTGCGGCCCGTGCGCGTCTCGCCGATGCCAGCCGCACGAGCACTGCGCGGCGTTCGCCTCGGGGTCGCCGAATCGGCGGCGCAGATCCCTGATCTCGATCTCGTGGTCGGCGTGACGCACCTCGGCGAGCGCCGCGCTGCGCGAGGAATGGACGGCCACGACTCCGGACAGCGAGGCGAGCTCGGCCACGCGGCGCACGCTGGTCGCCTCGGCCGGGATCACGAGCGAGAGCGCGCCGCCCCGCTCGCGCAGCTCCTTGCAGGCGCCGAGCAGCACCGCCAGCACCGTCGAGTCGATGAACGTGCACTCGGACAGGTCGACGATCACGGTGCGCTGCACTCCGGCCCCTGCGAGCACATCGGCGAGCGCGGTCCTGCCGCTGAGATCGTGCTCCCCCCGCAGCTCGACGATGGCCACGCCGAGCCGGTGGAAGCTGATGCCGATGCGCTCCTGCGCGGGGCCCGGCTGCCGTGTCTTCCTGATTCATGCCCACCCGCTGTTCACGACGACTTCCCGGGGCTCTGCAGCACCGATCCGAGGTTGACTTCGCGCTCACGGGGGTCACGGTGAAAACGCTGCACGATCTTACCCGGGATCGCCGTCACCCGCCGTCTGGGAAGATCCCGAGGGTTGGATGTCCGGAGAATGGGAACGGCTTCACGTGATCGCGCACCTCGAACTCGAGCTACCGGCCGTCCCGGAAGAGCTTCCGCGGGCGCGCCATGCCGTGACCGAGCTGTGCGAGCGGCTGGCGCTCGAGGACGACCTGATCGAGCGCGTGCGCATCGCCGTGACCGAGGCCTGCACCAACTGCGTGCTGCACGCCTACGGCGCCGGCCGCCGCGGCTCCACCTACATGCTCGAGACGCGGCTCGGAGTCGACGCGCTGTTCGTGATCGTGAACGACTGCGGCGACGGCACGGCGGAGGGCCACGGCAGCCCGAACGCCGGCCTCGGCCTCGGCCTGCAGCTGATCGAGCGCCTGACCGACGGCACCGACATCACCTCGCGAGCGGGCCACGGCACGCGCATCGTCATGCGCTTCGCGACGGACGCGCACGTTCAGAACCTGTAGGTGGCTACAGGCGCTGGGCAATGGAGGATGATTCGGTCGAGACAGTGCTCTAGAGCACGACCTCTCCCCGACCGCATGTCTGCGACCTCTGCGAATCCCCAGTGCGTGTCCCTGCTCGCCGGCCCCGAGGCGCTCGCCGTGGCCCGGCGCATCCGGCGCGGCGCGCGATGACGCCGCTCATCACCCCCGCGTGGCTCGCCGAGCGTCTCGGACAGCCCGGGATCCACGTCGTCGACTGCCGCTGGGAGCTCGGGCGCCCCGGCGCCGGACGTGCGCTCTACGAGCAGGGGCACATTCCCGGCGCGTCGTTCGTGGATCTCGATCGCGACCTCTCGGGAGCCGCCTCCGCGGGGCCGAACGGCCTCGGTCGCCATCCGCTGCCGGAGCCCGCGGCGCTCGGCGCGGCGGCACGGCGTGCGGGCGTCACGCGCGCGGGCACCGTGATCGCCTACGACCAGGGCATGACGGGCGGCGCCGCGCGGCTCTGGTGGCTCCTGCGCGCCGCCGGCAAGCGCGAGGTGCACGTGCTCGACGGCGGGCTCCCGGCCTGGCCGGGTGTGCTCGACACCGGCGAGCACGCCGTCGCGCCCGGCGACCTCGAGCTCTCGGCGTACGCCGCCAGCGCGCTCGCCGATCACGACGACGTGCTCGCTGCGACCGCGAGCGGCGCGGCCGTCGTCGTGGATGCGCGCGCCCCCGAGCGCTTCCGCGGCGAGCAGGAGCCGGTCGATCCCGTGGCGGGCCACATGCCGGGCGCGCGCAACGCCCCGGCGGCCGCGCCGCTGCCGGCCTGGCTGCTGGCCGATCAGCGGCCCGTGATCGCATCCTGCGGCTCGGGCATCTCGGCTTGCGTGACCGTGCTGCGGCTGGCTGCCGCCGGCCGCGACGACGCGCGGCTCTACGCCGGATCGTGGAGCGACTGGGTCGCCCGCGAGCTCCCGGTCGCGACCGGCGAGGCCTGACGCGGTCAGCCGGTGACGCGGCTCCAGAGCTCGCGCAGGCCGTCACTGCGGCTCGGTGGCGTCTGCTTCAGCGCGACGTAGGCGAGGCCGGCCGTCAGCGCGTAGACGGCATGGTGCAGGGCGTCGATCGCGACCTCGCGCGAATCGGACTCGTGCACCGGCGGCGCCGCATGCGCTGCCGGGAGGATGATCTGCGCGGAGCCCCAGACGGCGACGAAGTGGGCCAGCGTGGCCGTGCGCGAGCCGAGGCCCGCGACGTCGAAGAGCCCGCGCGCGGCGCCCCAGCCGGTGCCGTAGCCCCAGTGCACGGCGTTTGCGAAGCGCGCGCGGCCCTCCGGATTGCGCGGCTGCACACCGAGCACCTTGCCGGCGACGGCCACCGGCGCCGCGCTCGGATCGAGCCCGCGCAGCTTCGCGTCGACCGTCTTCGAGGCCGTGATCGCGACGGTTCCCGCAAATCCGGCGAACAGCCCCTTGCCCACAGCGGCAGCCACATCTCCGACGCGCACGGCCACGACCTCCCCCAGGTTGCATTGCGGCGAAGCAGGCACTTCCCCGTGCGCCCGTTTCCTAGCCCTCGCGCGAGCCAGTGGCACGGCGCGGCGGCATCCCGGCGAGAATGCCCGAGCCGCGCCCGGCGCGCGTGCAATCCGAGGAGAAGGTGAAGAGGCATGACCGACCACCCCGTGACCCCGGACGATGCCGAGGCCTGGATCCGCTTCATGGCAGCGACCCTGTCCGCGGGCCCGCACGTCCCGCTCGAGACGCTCGCCATGCGTGCCGACGACGCGCTCGCCGAGTATCGCAAGCGCCGAGCCGCGGGCGGCCTGCTCGACAGCGCGAGCCCCGGGTCGCCGTGATCGCAGGCCGGGAATGCGCCGCACCCGGCATGCGTTGGCACTCGAGAACGTACGACAAATCACAAGGAACGGAACCGCAGTGGACACCGACTACAAGCGAATGGCGACGTGGCCTTCGGCGCTCGTGCTCAGCGAATTGCTCGTCCATCACGGCGGCAACCCCCCGAGCGACGTCCTCGAGCGGGCGGGCTTCAGCCGCGACGCGGTCACGAGCTATCTGCAGGGCCGCAGCGACCCGAAGGCGCGCTGCACCGACTGCCCCGCGGGCTGACCGCAGCCCGACGCGCTAGGCGGGCACGGTCGCGCGGAAGACGACGACGCGGTATCCGGCCACGCGCACGCGACCGGCGCTGATCGCGGTGCGCGCCGGGGCGAGGTCGGGCTGCGGATCGCCCCGCGGCCGCTCCTGCGCAGCCACGAGCGCCGCGGCCTGCCGACCGGGAGCGTCGGCCGGGCAGGCGTCGGCTCGTCACCGGCACGTTCGCGCGCGGGTGCGCACGATCGCCGGCTACGCCGCCTGAGCTAGATCCAGAGCCGCACGGTCAGCCCATCGCCGGACTGCAGCTCGAGGCGCGCCGTGAGCTGGCGCGCGATCCACAGCCCTGCGCCGCTCGCGGCGAGCGGCACCGGCGGGACGTAGCCGGCCAGCGGGTCGTCGAGGCCGGGCCCTCGATCGGTGACCTCGCAGACGACGTGCTCGCCGACGCGGCCGACGCGCACCGCGCGCACGCCGAGTCCGTGGCGCTCGGCGTTCGCGAGCACCTCGCGGATGGCGACGGCCGCATCGCGCGCGCGGCGCGGCGGCACGACCGCGGCGACCAGCTCGGCGGCGATGCGCTCCTGCAGCCCCGGCCCGACGATCAGCGAGCGCAGGTCGAGATCTGCGAGCGGCGGAGCCAGCGTGCGCACGACGTTCTCAGGGCGCTCGTAGTCGCGGCTGAGCTGCCAGACGTCACTGAGCACGACGCGATGGGTCTGCCAGGCCTGGCGGATGACGTGATCCGGCACGATGCGCGTGTCGTAGCCGCACATCAGCACCGCCGCACGCTCGGCGAAGACGTGGTCGACGACCGCCTCGTAGGTCATCCACGCATCCCATTCGGCCCGCGTTCGGCAGAGCGGGAGCTCGCCGTACATGCGGATCCCGGCCTCCCGCCCCGCGGCCGATCCGCGCACGGCGGCGTCCAGGGTGGCCATGGTCGCCTCGGGGCGCGAGTAGATGACGGCTGGGTCGGCGAACGTCACCTGCTCGGCGGCGGAGCCGAGGGCGTAGCGCAGCAGCAGCTGCTTCGACGGGCTGACGACCACCGCGACGTGCTCGTCGGCGTCGATGCCCGCCACGAGATAGCGCACGAGCTGCGTCGTGAACGTGGCGTCCGTGCCGTACACGAACAAGTCGTGACGAGTCTCGGTCTTGCTCACCCTGAGACGACAGTAGCCGACCACGAGGGCGCAGCCGAGCCGCCGCTCCGGCTAGCGCCGGGTGATCCGCATCTCCTCGTCGGGCAGGAAGGTCGCTGCCGCCGTCGTGCGAGATCTCGCCGCGCCAGTTGAACGCGTCGCTTCGTGATGTCCGTGAAGCTGCCAGCGCAGCTGCGGCTCGTCTTCGCTCGCAGAGCATCACGATGTCGCCGTCGACCTCCCGGCTGATGAAGCGGCGCACGCGGCTCATCGAGCGGGTCGATCCAGGTGCACTGCGAGGCGGCGATCGCGGGGTCGTAGAAGCGGACCGCCGAGCCGTGGAACGCGAGCGCGGCCGGCAGCTCGCCGCGCACGCCGCGCCCGGGCACGATCCAGACGTCCTGCACGGCGCGACCGCCGAGCACCCAGCCGAAGTGCAGCTCGCCCCGCGCCGTGACCGCGCGGCCGTCGGCTCCGAGGCCCGCCCAGGTGATGTCCCAGGAGCCGATGAACTGCCCGTAGAGCGCCAGCCGCTCGGCGTCCGGGCCCGCGTGACCCTCGATGTGCAGCGCCTCGAGGAGGCCGGCGTTCGCCATCTCCCCCTCCCCTCCGAGCGTCGAGCAGCAGGACGAGCCGACAGCCTAATGGGTGTCGATCAGTCCGGCGGGTTCGTCAGGCTGGTCATCGAGTCGCCGGCGGGTGAGGCGAGATGATGCTCTTCAACGGCGAGCAGGCCGGGAGTCCGGGCCGGCGCGGCTCGTTCGCGCACATCCCCGGCGGCGGTAGACGGTGCACGGCTTCCGGGTCGTGTCGGAAGCGCGCGCTACCTCATCCTGACGACGCCGCGCCACGCGCGCTTCTACCTGGGCCACGCGCGCTTCTACCGGGAGATCACGCTGCCCTCGCGCCCCGGAGGCAAGCCGCCGCTCGCGTCGGTCGACGGCGAGCAGATCGCAAAGGCGTGCGAGGAGTTCGGCGTCGAGTTCGTCGGGCGACTGCCGGACGACGCGTGAGTGCCGCCCGCGTGCTCAGAGCGAGTTGACGGGCGCACCCGGGTCGTCGGGTGGCGTCCCCGGGAAGCGGCGCTCGACGACGAACGCCGCGGTATGCGTGAGGCCCTCTTGCGGCGCCTTCGCCGGATGCCGCCAGAGACCGTCCTCCCCCGCCGTCCAGCCGCACGACTCGAGCCAGATGACCTGAGCGAGCATCTCGTTCATCTCGCCCGCGCCGGACATCCGCCTAGCCCTTGAAGCGCGCGGGATCGTTGCCGTAGCTGCTGCGGGCGTTCCCCTCGCGCGTGTGGATGAGATGCTCACTCCGCTCGCGCATCGCCGTCTTCCGCCGGGCCGCCTGCGCATCGGCCTTCGTCTCGAGGATCTTGGACACGCGGGGGCCGCCCTCGCGCCGTTTCGCCCACGCATCGCCGTGCGGGACGGTCCGCACGTTCGGCTTCTTCGCCATGGCCGAGCTCCTCTCCCCTCGAGTCCAGAGGCGCGCTGTACCCCGCGAGCGCGCGTTTACACGCACGCTGCCGGCGCGCGATCCTGCACGGCGCACCCGTCCCTGGGCACTCGCGCGGCCACTTGCGCTCGATCGGGGTATTCCGGATTCGCTCCGGCGAGGGATCTCGCCTCCCTCACCGCAGGCGATACAAGCTGCAGCGCGCCGCTCCTGCGAGCGCGCCGCGGCTTCCCCTGACCCCCGGAGACCGCTTCCGCCGCACGCGGCGCGCCCCAGCGCCTCGTGTGCCGCACCACCCGAGGAGCACGCATGGCGCAGGGTCACGACATCGAGGTCGAGGTCTACTCGGAGGACGCGTCCGTCGTGGCGCTGCGAGGCGAGCACGACCTGCACTCGGCGGCCGACATCGCCGCGGCGCTCGCGGTCGCCGCCGGGAGCCCGAACATCCTCGTCGATCTGTCCGGGAGCACCTTCATCGACTCGTCGGTGATCGGTGCGATCCTGCGCGCCGCCGCGGCGGCACGCACCCGGCACGCGGATCTCGGCGTCGTCGTCGGCGCCGCCGGCGCGGTGGGCCGCGCGCTCCAGCTGGCAGGTGTGGGACTCGCTCCTGCGCGTGTACGACTCACGCGAGCTGTGGATTGTGCGGTCGAGCGGCCGCGGAGCGACGCCAGCCGCTGCACCTCTGGACCGTCAGCGCGAAGATCAAGCACCTCGAGGCGCAGGTCGCTCGCGTCGCACGGAGTCGAAGGCCGCGACGCCGGCTTCACCGTGATCCGCCGCCCGGTGGGCTCCGCGCCGCCCGAGCTGCGCCGCGCCGCGTAGATTCAGACGCCGGTTCGATTGGTCGCGAGGCGCTCGACCTCCGCGCGGCGCCGGATGACGAGCTCGCCGGCCGCGAGCGACGGGAAACACGGTCGCCAGACCGCGACGGAGCTCAGCGACGCGGTATCAACCGGCGCGCCGCCGCTCGAACCACTCGAGGGCCTCCTCCACCGAAGCGTGCACGGGGAGCAGATCGCGCAGACCGATCATCGAGAGCGCGCGGTGGACGTAGCTGGCGTCGTCCGGGGGGACGAGCGCGACGCTCGGCCGTTCGGTAGCGCGCACCGAGGATCGCGCCGATGATGGTCGAGTCGATGAAGGTGCAGGCGCGAGAGGTCGATGACGAGGTCGGTGGTGGACGCCAGTCCGTCGAGTATCGCGAGCAGCTGCGGCCGCGTTGCGAGATCATGGTCGCCGATCAGCCTCAGGATCACCGCGCCAGGCACCCTGCGGGTCTCCAGGCGCGGCACCTCGGCCTTCATGACGCCGTTCCGCTGACGGAGATCTGTCGCCGGGCACGCATACGGGTGCTCACGCCCGGAGCTTTCCGGCGAGCGTCAGGTGATCGACGTTGCTGGTGCGAGCGCGGCATCGCGGCAAAGTTCTCAAGCATTCACGTGACTGTCAAGCCCAGGCGGGCGCGGCCCCGCGCAGGCCTCTCGCGACGGGAGGTTTTGCAGCACCCGGTCAGGGGAACTGATCCCGGCGTCTCGTCTTCAAGGAAAGGCTTGAATATCATGGGCATCAGCACCAGCCTCGTCCTCATCGCCGTCGGGGCCATTCTGAAGTGGGCGGTCACCGCCTCGACGTCGGGCATCAACCTCAACACGGTCGGCGTCGTCCTGATGGTCGTCGGCGCGGTCGGCCTCGTGCTGTCGTTCATCTTCTGGTCGAGCTGGGGCGGCTTCGGCTCGCGGCGCCGGCGCGACGACCGTCGTTCGCGAAGACACGCGGACGCTGCGCTGCCGCGAGCGAGCAGCGGCTCCCGGCACGCCGCCGCCGGACTCGCCGCGGGCGCAGTGCGCGCGCGGGTCGAGGCCGTCGCGCGCACTGCGCCACGTTCCCCCGCCACTGCCGAGCACGGGAGACGCGCAGACCACCGGCCGCCGGAGCGGCGCGCTGCAGCCGATCGGCGATGGTGCTGGAGCTGCGCCGGAAAGCGAGTGCGCTCCCTTGACACCCGAGCTGCGCCGTTGGAATCGTGAGTGCATGCGAGCGCAGGAAAGCAAAGGACGACCTGTTCGCGGCGTTCGCATCGACGGCGAAGGCGCTCGGCAACGGCCGGCGCGCCGAGATCGTGGACGTGCTGGCCCAGGGCGAGCGCTCCGTCGACGAGCTCGCTCAGCGAGATCGGGCAGAGCGTCGCCAACACCTCGCAGCACCTCCAGGTGCTCGCGCGCGCCGGTCTGGTCGCTGACGCGCCGCGCCGGCGCACGCATCTTCTACCGGCTGGCCGGCGAGCGCGTGCTCGATCTCTGGATCGCGGTGCGCGACGTCGCCTCGGAGCACGTCGCCGCCGTCGAGGTGCTCGCGGACGCCTATCTCGGCGACCGCACCGAGGTCGAGCGGATCGACGATCGACGAGCTCTGCACGCGCCTCGCCGAGGGCACCGTCGTGCTGCTCGACGTGCGCCCGGACGTGGAATTCCGAGCCGCGCATCTTCCCGCTGCGGTTTCCGTTCCGATCGCCGAGCTCGGCGGCGCGCCTGGCCGGCCTGCCGCCGGGCGAGGTCGTCGCGTACTGCCGCGGGCCCTACTGCGTGTACGCGGACGACGCGGTTCGCCTCCTGCGCGCGCACGGGCGCACTGCGCGCAAGCTCGATGCAGGTCTCGCGGAGTGGCGGCGCGCAGGGCTCCCGGTGGCTGCGGGCGCCTGAGCGGCGCGCGGCGGCGCGCGGCGATCACCGACGCGACGCGGTTCACTCGCATCAGGCGCGGTCACCGCCCAGCCGATCGGCCGTCACCGAGCCACGTACATGTCGGCCTCCGGCGACTGCCGGCCCTCCGGTCAGCTCTGCCGCGCGACCGCCGCCGTGCGTCCCGCGGGACGCACGAGGCCGAGGTGGTCGCGCAGCGTCTCGCCGGTGTACTCCGTGCGAAAGCGGCCGCGGGCCTGGAGGATCGGCACGACGTGGTCGGCGAATGCGGCCAGCTCGTACGGCAGCGTCGAGCCCATGATCGTGAAGCCGTCGACGGCGCCGGCGTTCTGCCAGGCGATGATGTGGTCGGCCAGCTGCTCGGGCGTGCCTGCGAAGCCGATCAGCGACGCGCCCTGGGTCAGCCCCTGGGCGAGCTCGTGCAGCGGCAGGTCCGGCTGCGCCCGCGCCGCCGCATAGAGGCGCTCCACGCTGCTGCTCGGGGCGGTCTCGGCGTCGTAGAGCTCCGGCGGCAGCGGCACGTCGGGATCGAAGCCGTCGGGGTAGACGGGCAGGTGATCGTGCTCGAAGAGCACCAGCGGTCGAACGCCGGCATCAACCTACCAAAGACAATCGACTTAGTGGCCTTTCCGGAGGTGAAGGCCTGGCCGAGGACGCCTGCCGCCGGGGCGGATCGACCGGCCGTTGGTAGTCTCGGTCGTGATGCCGGTCGGCGATGCATTCCGGGCGCCGACGACGGATGAGCTGCTGGCGCTGCCGATGGACCGGCTCCCCGAAGCGGTCGTCACGGTCGCGGAGCATCTGGCGGGAGCGCGCGGTCGGGCTGTATGTCGTCGATCTCGAAGGCGTCGCCCTGCGGCGCCTGGCGGGTCGCGACGTGTTGCCGGAGGAGATCCCCATTCCGCAGATGGCGGGACCGGAGATTCCCGCCGGGCATCTGGAGGAGCTGCAGCGAACGTTCGCCGCACGCGGGCTCGGATCGGTCGTGCCGCTGTGGTTGCGAGCATCGGGCGATCGCCGTGCTGCTCGTGGAGGGCGCTCCCGATCGGCACCTGGACGAGTTCGCGACGTCCGCCGCCGTGGCGCTCGAGCTGTCGCTCCGCTACACCGACCGCCTCGCGGCCGCGCGTCATCGGCAGCGCGCGACCGCGGGCGCAGAGCTGCAGGAAGCGCTGCTGCCGCCGCGCGTGGCCGGCTTCCGCGGAGCCGAGGTCGCCGGGTCGGTGCTCCCGGCCTACGACGTCGGCGGCGACTGGTTCGAGCACTCCGCCGAGCACACCGGCGCCTGGCTGGCCGTCGCGGATGCGGCCGGCAAGGGCCCTCGCGCGTCGGCGCTCTCCGCCCTGACGCTCGCGGCGATGCGGGCTGCCCGCCAGGCGGGTGCGACTCCGACCGATGCCGCGCTGCTGATGGACCGGGCAATCGCCGGCTTCGGCGACCCCTCGATGTTCGTCACCGCACTGCTCGCGCGCTGGGAGCACGCCACCCGCGACGCTGGAGTGGTTGACCTTCGGCCATCCGCAACCGTGCCGGCTCGCCGCTGACGGCAGCCTCGACGAGCTCCGTGGCCCGGTCTTGCCGCCGCTCGGGCTGCTCGCAGGACAGCCGCTCGTCCCGGCCAGGATCGCGCTCCGCCCGGGAGACCGCATCGTCTTCTACTCCGACGGCGTGATCGAACGCAGGCACGGCGAAGACCGGCTCGGCGTCGCCGGCCTGCGCCGGCACCTCACGACGGTGACCGGGCCGTCCGCGGCGTCGCTGCTGACCCACGTCCTGCAGTACGTGGCGGGCTGCACGAGTCGGCGCTCGACGATGACGCCACCGTGATGGTGCTCGGGATCCTCGACGACACGACACACGAGCCACCGGCCATGTGATCGTCCGTAGAACGCCGTGGCGGCCTCACGGAGGGGGAGGGATTCGAACCCTCGAACGACGAATCCGCCGTTAACGGTTTTCGAGACTTGCATCATGTGTGTTAACCAAGCTGTTTGTGGATCAAATGCGCCAGTAATGCGCCAGTTCCGCTGGTACGGTCGCCGCCATGGCCTCTGCACCCGGCATCGTCGCTCGGCACCGCGTCGCCTGCCCAGGCCGGCACGGTGGCGACAGCTGCTCGTGCAGCCCTGCGTTCGAGGCCTGGGCGTTCAGCCCGCGTGATGACCGCAAGATCCGCAGGACGTTCGATTCGCTGGCAGAGGCGAAGCGCTGGCGCCGGCAAGCGGTCGCGGCGGTAGGGCAGCGCCGCCTGCGTGCGGTGAAGCCCATGAAGTTGCATGAGGCCGCCGAGGAGCTGCTAGCAGGCATGCGCAATGGCTCGGTGCGGAATCGCTCCGGCGACGTCTACAAGCCTTCCGTGATCCGCAGCTACTCGCAGGCGCTGGAGCGGCACGTCCTGCCGGAACTAGGGGCTCTCCGTCTGGGCGCGATCTCGCGATCCGACTTGAACCAGTGGCTCGTGACGCTGCGCGAGAAGCCGAGCCCTCGTCGTCCGGGCGCGACGCTCGACGAAGCGACCATCCGGAATGCCGTGCTGCCGCTGCGCGTGATCTACCGGCACGCGCTCGCGCTCGAACGGGTGCACGTCAACCCGACGGTCGGCCTTGCGCTCTCGACCGTGCGGGGAACGCGCGATCGCGTCGCGCCGCCGGCGGAGGCCGACGCGCTCATCGGTGCGGCCCCCGAACGCGAGCGCGCCCTCTGGGCGACAGCGTTCTATGCCGGCCTCCGTTTGGGAGAGGTGCGCGGACTGCGGTGGCGTGATGTTGACCTCGCCGCCGGCGTGATCTCCGTCGATCGCTCATGGATCCGCATGCCGGCGCGATCGCGCCGAAGAGCCGCGCCGGTCGCCGCACCGTGCCTATCCCGGAGCGTCTCCGCGAGATGCTGGCCGGGCACCGCTCGAGCTGCGCGTGGCGAGACGGGCTCGTGTTCGGCCGTCGTCACAACGTCCCGTTTACCATCAACGGCGTCTACACCCGAGCGAGACGTGCCTGGGCCGAGGCCGAGCTCGGCGCGATCACGCTGCACGAAGCACGGCACACCTACGCCTCGCTGATGATTGCGGCCGGCGTGAATGCCAAGGAGCTCGCGACCTACATGGGCCACGCGAGCATCACCATCACTCTGGATCGCTATGGGCATCTGTTTCCAAGCGCTCACGCGGCGTCTGCGCGTATGCTCGATTCCTACCTTTCCGGGGAGATGATCGTGGCGATCCACGGGTAGGAGGAGCAGAGGGAACCAGTGGGTCCCTCTGCTCTACATGCGCCAGTAACTCCTGGTGAAGAGCACGACGATCGGGATGATCTCCAGGCGCCCGAGCCACATGAGGCTGATTAGGATCAGCTTCGAGAGGTCGCTGAACGGCTCGTACGAGCCGAAGGGGCCGGCGAAGCCGAGCGCCGGGCCGACGTTGCCGAGCGCGCTCGCGGCGGCGGCGATCGCCTCGAAGGGCGAGACGCCGGCGTTCGCCCGGCGCGGACTCGATCGCAAGGCCGGCGGCTCCGAGGACGAAGCAGGCGAGGTAGAGCAGCACGAAGGTCGTGAGCGCCCGCAGCGTCCGCTCCTCGACCGGCGCCCCGTTCAACCGCACGGTCTGGATGAGCTCTGGGTGGACGGTGCTGTCCAGCTCGCGGCGCAGCATCTTGCCGGTCAGCAGGTGCCGGACGACTTTCACGGATCCGGACGTCGAGCCGGCGGAGCCGCCGACGAACATCAGGGCGACGAGCGCCATCGCGCTCAGCGCCGTCCAGTGGGTGAAGTCGGCGCTGCCGAAACCGGTCGTCGTCATCATCGACACGGTCTGGAAGACGGCGTGGCGCACGGCTGCCTCGCCCGCGAAGATCCCCTCGGCGATCAGCTCGACTACGAGCACGAGCGACGCCACCGCCACGATGGCGAGGTAGACCCGGAACTCCTCGTCGCGGGCCAAGGTTCCGGGAGAGCGGCGCGCGAACGCCCGGTAGAGGAGGGCGAAGTTTGCGCCCGCGATCAGCATGAAGAGCACGAGCACCCACTGCGACGCTGCCGCGTAGGGCTCGACCGAAGTCGCGCGCGTGCCGAAGCCGCCCGTGGGCATCGTCGTGAAGGCGTGGGCGACGGCGTCGTAAAGGCTCATCGTGCCGTCGACACCGGTCCAGGCGAAGGCGGCCAGGATCGCTACGAGGAGCGCCGTGAGGCCGACGTAGAGGAGCCAGAGCCGCTGTGCCGTCTTCCGGATCGACGCCGTCAGCGGCTCGGTCTCCGGCCCGGGCATCTCGTGCTCCAGCAGCTGGCGCCCGCCCACGCGTAGGCGGGGGAGCACCGCCAGCGCGAGGACGATGATCCCCATGCCGCCGAGCCACTGGGTGAACTGCCGCCACATCAGTAGTGAGCGGCGAGCTCCTGCGGGTCTGCGACCACGGACGCGCCGGTGGTCGTGAAGCCGGACATCGCCTCGAAGTAGGCGTTCAGCGGCTGGCCCAGCGCACCCTCCTGGGCGAACACGTACGGCAGCGCCCCGAAGCCGGCCGCCAGCAGCCAGGTCAGGGCGACGACCAGGAAGCCCTCGCGGACGCCGATCCGCTCCTCGCCCCGGGAGACCCGCTCGAGCTCCAGCCACCCGCGGCCGCGATCAGGCCTGCGCAGCAGGAACGGCCACACCGGCTCCGAGTAGCCGACGGCGACGGCGGCCGGCAGCAGCGCCGCGACGCTCATGTAGCGGAGGATCGTGCCGCAGAGGCTGAGTACGCCCGAGACGTCGACCGCCGGCGCGGAGCCGCGGCCGCGCCGCACGCGGAGGCCGCGGTCAAAGGGCCCGCTCGACCTGGCCGACCCGCTCCGACTCGGTGAAGACGATGACGCGGTCGCCGGCTTCGAGTACGTCGTCGCCGTGGGGAAAGATCGCCCTGCCGTCGCGGACGATCGCTCCGATCAGCGCTCCGGTCATCGGCATCTCGCGTGAAGGGGCGGCCGACGAAGGAGCTCTCCGGCGCGGACGGTGATGTCGAGGATCTCGAAGCGGTCGCCCTCGAGCATCGTCACCTGCTGGGTGCGCGGGTCGTGGGCGAAGCGCACGATCTCCTCCGCCGTCAGCGACCGCGGGTTGATCGCAACGTCGATGCCGGCCGCCTCGAACACTCGCCGGAGACGGTGTCGTGCGACGATCGCGATCGTCATGCGCACGCCGGTGCAGCTTGCGCCAGAGTCGCGACGTAGAGGTTCTTCGCGTCGTCGCGCATCGCCACGATCGCCGCCTGCGCGTGCGCGACCCGCTCGCGCTCGAGGAAGTCGGGCTCGGTGCCGGTGGCGTGGAGCACGCGCGCCTTCGGGAGCAGCTGCGAGACGATCCGGGCACGCTCGCGGTCGGCCTCGACGAGCCGCACCCCGATCCCCTCGCCCAGGAGCATGCGGCGCGATGGCGACGCCGATCCGGCCGGCGCCGAAGACGACGACGTCCTGCACGTGCGCTCGCCGCGGGACATCAGCGCGCTCCATTCGCGCGCCGCGGGCGGAGAGCCGATCACGACGATCCGGTCGCCGATCCGGAGGGATTCGCTCCCGAGCGGCAGAATCATCTCGCCGCCGCGGATGATGCTCGCCACTCGCGAGTCGGCCGGTAGCGTCGCCTCGCGGAGCGGCCGCCCGACCACGTCGCTCGCGCTCGCCCCCGGCTCCACGTCGAACTCGACGACCTGAACCTGGCCGTTGGCGAAGACGTCCGTCTGACGGGCCGCGGGCACGCCGATCAGGCGTGAGATCGCGTGCGCTGTCTCCAGCTCGGAGGAGACGACGAAGTCGACGTCGAGCTGGCGCTCGTGCCAGACCTCGAGGTACTCGAGATTGGTCGTGCGGACGATCGTCTTCGCGTCGGGGGCGAGCTTCCGGGCGCAGCATCGCCGCGATGATGTTGCTCTCGTCGCGCGAGGTGCAGGCGATGACGAGATCGGCCTGCGGCCACCCCGGCCGCCTGCAGATTCCGGCGACTCGCTCCGTTGCCCTCGACCGTGACCACGTCGAAGCGGTGCGCTGCAGCGTTCAGTCGGCCCGCGTCGAGGTCGACGCACGGTCAGCTCGTGCTCGGAGTGCAGCGCCTCGACGATCGTGAAACCGACCTGGCCGGCGCCGATTACGAAGACTTTCATCCGGAGGGAGGCTAGCGGGCTGCGTCCCGGGTCGAAGTGATTCGGGAGTCCGCCCGTGCCCCGGTGCCGGCGCCAGCAGCAGGTCCCGAGCGCGTGCTCGGGATGCCTGCGCTGTGACCATCCGCCAAGCCGAAAACGGTAAGAGCACCCCGCGCGTCGCGACGATCGTCAAGCTCTCCCGCGCACTCGGCATCAGCACCGACAGCATCCTCGGCAGAGACGCGACCTGACGGCCCGCGGCGGAACCATTACGCCGCGGCCACTCGCAGACGGCAGCCCCGCCTACCTGCTCATGTGGCGCGTAGGCCGGCGCCTCCGGGGCACCAAGCGAGACGCAGAAGCAGCACTCAGCGGTGAGGGATTCTGGCTAGTTGGCTGGGGCCGTTGCATCGGCGTGGCGAGGCGTGAGGGATTCGCAGGAAGTCTGCGACGAGGTCGCTGCGTGCGTCCGAGCGGGAGGTGGTCGAGGCTAGTAGAAGGGGTCCAGCGTGAATTTCCTGAACCCGCGATCCCTACCGGGCTAGAGCCAGCCTGCCAGCAGGAGGATGACGATCGAGCCGGAGGCGAGGACGAGAGCGAACATGACCTCGATCCAGCGGTCGACGAAGCCATTCACGGGACTCATGCCGGGACGGCGCTCTGCGGTCAGAGAAAACGAGGCGCAGCCGGACGCACAGCCGATCCGGCGCCGCCGCCACTCCTCGACGCCGTAGAAAGACGGCGCGCTGAAGCTCGGTATGCAGGCGCGCGGCTTCATGCTCCGTCTGCGCGACCACCAGCAACTGGAGGTCGCTCGAGCGCCAGCGCTTGCCCACGCCGTTTGCTCTGACCGTCAGAAGCTCAGGCGCGGCCGGCTCACGTGTCTCGCTTGCGCGCCCCTCCCCTGGATCTCGAGGGTCTCGAGCGGGCGGACGCGCGCCTGCGAACCCAACGACGGGTTTCGCCCGCTGGTCTTAGCCCCGAGATACCCGCAGTTGAGCGGTTTCGTAAGCGGAATCAGGTTCCGGAAATGCGCCAGTAAATGCGCCAGTAGACGACTGAAAAGAGCGGATTTGGGCGGTCTCGAGCGGTTCTGCAGCGACTCGCGGGGGGGATCAGATGCCTGTAGAAACCGCTCACATGCAGGGAATTCGAGTCCTACAACGGAGGGGGAGGGATTCGAACCCTCGAACGACGAATCCGCCGTTAACGGTTTTCGAGACCGTCGCTTTCAACCACTCAGCCACCCCTCCAGCGAAGTCCCAGCATAGAGCGGTCGGCGCGACGGGGAAGCGATTGGCCCCCGACTACGCTCTGGCCATGGACGACATCCTGATCGTGACGACCAACGACGTGCCAGGCTACGAGATCACGCAGGTGCACGGCGAGGTCTGCGGCCTGATCGTGCGCGCGCGCAACGTCTTCTCCAACGTCGGCGCGAGCATGCGCACCGTCTTCGGCGGCGAGGCTCGCGGCTACACCCAGCTGCTGCTCGACAGCCGCAACGAGGCGATCGAGCGACTCCGCGAGGAGACGCGCGAGCGCGGCGGCAACGCCGTCGTCGCCATGCGCTTCGACTGCAACGAGATCGCCGGCGTCATGAGCGAGGTCGCCGCCTACGGCACCGCCGTGACGATCGCACGCCGCTGACCTGGCGGAAAACGCAGCGCACCGAGCGCGATTCGTCCGCTTCGTAGCCTCTGCTGGCGTGCCGTGGTCCCGAAGGACTTCCAGCACCCCGGCGGAGCCTCGTCTGCGTTCGACTCAGCACCCGGTGCGAGATGGACAGTAGGGCCACGCCGGCGCAGCCCGCAAGTCGCCTGCGCGACGGAAAACCGCTCGCAGCGGGAAAAGCGACTTCGGCCCTCGCGAAGCACACGGCGAGGGCAGCAACCGCCTGCTCGAGCCGAAAACGAAATGACCGAACGCCTGCCGGTTCGTCCACTCTGCCGACGAACCGTGGCCTCGAAAGGCTTCAGTACCTCGGCGGAGCTTCAACCTACTTCGGCTGGCGCTCGGTGCAAGGGGGAAGCTACGGCAACGAGCCCGCCGGACGCAAGCGACCGAATGTGACGAAAACACGCTCCGAGCGAGAAAATCAACGCTGGGCAGCCTGCCCGCACCTCCGTGCGATACTGCGTCGAGGGAGTGGTGTCCGAGCGGCTGAAGGAGCGCGATTGGAAATCGCGTGGGCGGGGTCAACCCGTCTCGAGGGTTCGAATCCCTCCCACTCCGTCGTGGCGAGCGGCCCCGCAGCGCTCGTCCGCTAGCATTCCGGGGCGTTTCCCGGGCGTATAGCTCAGCGGGAGAGCGCCCGCTTCACACGCGGGAGGTCCTTGGTTCAATCCCAAGTACGCCCATTGCTCGACTCCTTCCGGGCCGCTTCGGCCGGCGGCCCGGCTTCTCGTGCCGCACCTGCGTCTCGAGGGACGCAGCCCGGGGCTCCCTGGTCGGCGGGCCGCGCAGCGCGTATCCTCACCGCTCCGGTGGCACCCGCCCCCGGCGCGTCCCCGTACCAGCAGGAGATCGCATGACCGCCCGCCGGCTGCTCTGCCTCACCGCTCTCGGCATCCTGACCCTCGCAGCCTCGGCGCCGGCGGCACCCGCCGCGCCGCAGCGCCCGGCGGCAGACGGAGGCCTCGTGCGCCAGGGAACGACGAGCCAGTTCGACTCGATGAACCCGTTCGTCGCTTTCCAGGCACTCTCGTACGTCGTCTTCACGAACATCTATCCGACGCTCGTCGAGTACGACGCGAAGTTCAAGATCAAGGGTGACTGGGCGCAGAGCTGGACGAAGTCGAAGGACGGACTGACCTGGACGTTCAAGGTCAAGCCGGGCACGTGGTCGGACGGCAAGCCGCTGACCGCCGCCGACGGCGCCTGGACGGGCAACCTGATCATCAAGTACGCCAAGACGACGACCTCGCAGCTCGCGCCCTTCCTCTCGCACGCGACCAGGCTGACGGCGCCCGACCCGACGACCCTCGTGATCAAGTACGACAAGGCCGTCGCCAACGTGCTGCCGCAGCTGCAGCAGTTCTTCGTCCTCCCGCAGCACGTCTGGGCGCCCCAGGTCGGCAACGCCGGCAAGGGCCTCAAGAACTACAACCCGGCCGCAAAGCTCCCGATCGTCGGCGGCGGCTCGTTCCAGGTCACGAAGTACGACAAGAAGGGCACGACGATCCTCGAGCGGAACCCCGGCTTCTACGGCACGAAGCCGCACCTCGACGCCGTCGGCATCACCTGGTTCGCGAACGCCGATGCGATGCTCGCCGCGCTCAAGGGCGGAGACATCGACTACGTCGACGAGGTGCCGTTCACGGTCGCCGACCAGCTCCAGAAGACCGGCGACATCCAGATCGTCACGGGCCAGGGCACCGAGATCCGCAACTTCGGCTTCAACTCGAACCCGAAGAAGAAGAAGAACAAGGAGCTGCTCGACCGGAAGCTCCGCGAGGCGCTCTCCCACGCCTTCGACCGCGAGCAGATCATCGACGTCGTCTTCCGCGGTCACGCCGAGGCGCGCAGCACCCTCCTGACGCCGATCTCGGCGCCGTACATGCACACCGACCTGCCGCCCGAGAAGTTCGACCTCGCACTCGCCAACTCGAAGCTCGACAAGCTCGGCTACAAGCGCGGGGCGAACGGCATCCGCATCACGCCGGGCGCCAACTCGCATCCGATGGCCTACGACGTGATCACGCCGGACAGCCTGTCGGGCATCGACCGCGAGTTCGCGATCGTGCGCGACTCCTTCCAGAAGATCGGCGTCAAGCTGACGCAGCGCTCGTACGACTCGACGACCGCGTTCGCCGAGATCACGAAGCCGAAGAACCAGTACCTCGACTACGACCTCTTCATGTGGGACTGGATCGGCTACACCGATCCCGACTTCGTGCTCTCGGTCGTGGGCTGCGACCAGTACGGCGGGTGGAGCGACACGGCCTACTGCAACAAGGAGTACGACAAGCTCTACGCGCAGCAGGGCGTCACCACCGACCTGGCCAAGCGCAAGGCGATCGTGTGGAAGATGCAGGAGATGCTCTACCGCGACAAGCCGTACATCCAGCTCGTCCAGGTCAAGCTCATCTTCGGCTTCCAGAAGGGCTGGACGAACATCACGCCGCCGTACCTGACCGGGTTCGGCAAGCTCCCGTGGATCAACCTGGCGAAGAGCTGACGGCGCACACCGCCCGATGCGCAGCTTCGACTACGTCGTCAAGCGGATCGCGTTCGCGGTCGCGACGATCTTCGTCGCGATCACGCTCAACTTCGTGATCTTCCGCGCCGCCCCGGGCGACGCGACGACGGCTCTGCGCTGCCTCTCCTGCACCGACGAGGTGCGCGCGCAGGTGCGGCAGGAGCTCGGGCTCGACAAGTCCAAGTGGGAGCAGTACGGCATCTACCTGAAGGGCCTCGCCCAGGGTGACTTCGGGCGCTCCTTCGAGAACCGCCAGCCCGTGCTGCCGCAGCTCTGGGAGCCGCTCGCGAACACGCTGCCGATGCTGCTCCTCGGGACGTTCTTTTCGATCGTCCTCGGCCTCGTGACCGGCATCGTGGCCGCCTGGCGGCGGGGCACGCTGCTCGAGAAGTTATCGGTGTGGACGGGGCTCGCGTTCTTCTCGCTGCCGACGCAGTGGCTCGCGATCATGCTGATCCTCTACATCGCCGGCCCGCTCGGCCTGCCGACGCACGGGATCAGCGACCCGCTACCTCTCGTTCAGCAACCCGAGCCTGTGGGCCGAGTTCACCGACCGCCTCAGCCACATGGTGCTGCCCTCGGCGACGCTCGGGCTCGTGCTCTACGGCGAGTACACGCTGATCGCGCGCTCGGCGCTGCTCGAGACGTTCGGCGAGGACTACGTGCTGACCGCGCGCGCCAAGGGCCTGACGACCTGGCAGGTCGTGCGCCGGCACGCGCTGCGCAACTCGCTGCTGCCGATCACGACGCTCGTGTTCCTCTCGCTCGGCTTCATCGCCGCCGGCTCGATCCTGATCGAGGCCGTCTTCAGCTATCCGGGCATCGGGCTCCTGGCCTACCAGAGCGTCTTCCAGAAGGACTATCCGATGCTGCAGGGGGCGTTCCTGATCATCACCGCGTCGATCGTGATCGCGAACCTGATCGCCGACCTCCTGTACGTGCGCCTCGACCCGAGGATCGTCGAGTGAGCGCGCCCGCGATCACCCCGAGCGAGGAGCTCGCCCCGCCGGCCCGGCCTGCGCAACAACCCGGTCGTGCTCGCGCTGCGCGACGCGCCGCAGGCGCTGTTCGGCGGCGTCGTGCTGCTGATCGTCGTCCTGATCGCCGTGCTCGCGCCGGTGCTCGCGCCCTACGGCGAGCACGAGCGCGTCGGCGACGTCTTCGCCGGCCCGTCGTCCTCGCACTGGCTCGGGCTCGACGACGGCGGCTTCGACATGGTCAGCCTGATGATGTACGGCACGCGCGTCGTCGCTGATCGTCGGCTTCTCGGCCGCGCTCGTCGCGATGTTCATCGGCGGTGCGATCGGCGTGCTCGCCGGCTACTTCGGCGGGCGCATCGACACGCTGCTGATGCGCCTGACCGACTACTTCCTGGCGATCCCCGACCTGCCGCTGATGATCGTCGTCGCGGCCGTCTGGGGACGCAGCCTGCGCAACATCATTCTGATCATCGGGGCGATCTACTGGACGACGACCGCCCGCGTGGTGCGCGCGCAGGTCAAGAGCATCCGCGAGCGCGGCTACATCCGCCGCACGCGCGTCGTGGGCGCCTCCAACACCCGCCTGATCCTGCGCCACGTCCTGCCGCAGGTCGCGCCCCTGCTCGTCGCGACGGCCGTGATCATGGTCGCCTACGCGATCTTCGCCGAGACCGCGATCGCCTTCCTCGGCCTCGGCGACCCGAGCGTCACCTCGTGGGGCCTGCTGATCCAGAACGCGTTCGCCCGCGACGCGATCAGCGTGGGCGCGTGGTGGGCGATCGTGCCGCCCGGCGTGGCCGTGGCGATCGTCGTCGTCAGCCTGACGATGATGGGCACGGCGATCGAGGACGTGCTCAACCCGCGCCTGCGCGTCAGCCACCTCTCGGTGCGCCGCTTCCGCATGCGCGCGTCCCCGCCCCGTGAGGACGGCCGGTGACCGCCGTGCCGGTGCTCGCCGTCGAGGACCTGCACGTCTGGTTCGACCTCGGCCACGGCCGCGAGCTGCACGCCGTGCAGGGCGCCGGCTTCGAGCTCCGCCGCAGCGAGCGCATGGGGCTCGTGGGCGAGTCGGGCTGCGGCAAGACGACGCTCAGCCTCGCGCTGATGGGGCTGCTGCCGCACACCGCGAGCGTGGCGGGCCGCGTGCTCCTGAACGGCGAGGACATCCTCGCCCGCGGCGAGGAATCGGTGCGCGCCGCACCGCTGGAGCGACATCGCGATGGTCTTCCAGGGCGCGATGAACGCGTTCAACCCGGTGCAGCGCATCGGGCACCAGATCGTCGAGGCGTTGGAGCTGCACGACAAGGCCGGCGGCCGCGCGGCGCACGCGCGCTGCGGCGAGCTGCTCGAGCTCGTCGGCATCCGCGCCGATCGCGCGCGGCGGTTCCCGCACGAGTTCTCCGGCGGCATGCGCCAGCGCGCCGCGATCGCGATGGCGCTCGCGTGCGAGCCGCAGGTGCTGCTCGCCGACGAGCCGACGACCGCGCTCGACGTGATGGTGCAGGCGCAGATCCTGCAGCTCCTCGAGCGCGCTCTCCGACGAGCTCGGGCTCGCGATCGTGCTGATCACGCACGACCTGCCGATCGTCGCGCAGACCTGCCAGTCGCGCCGCGGTCATGTATGCGGGGCGCGATCGCCGAGCGCGGCCCGACGGCCGCTCTGCACGACGCGCCGCAGCACCCGTACACGCGCATGCTCTTCGCAGCCACGCCCGACCTCGCCGGCAGCGGCGGCGTCGCGTCGATCCCCGGAGCGCCCCCGCGCCTCGACCGGCCGCTCGTCGCCTGCCCGTTCGCGCCGCGCTGCGACTCGGCCTTCGAGACCTGCCGCGAGCTCCGCCCGCCGCTGATCCCGGTCGGCGAGGAGCATCTCGCCGCCTGCCACCTCGCCGCGGGCTCGGCCGCGTGAGCGCCGCGCCGCTGCTCGACGTGCACGACCTCGTCGTGCACTACCCGCTCGCACGCGGCCTGATCGGCACGCTGGCGCGCCGCGAGGAGCGCATGGTGCGGGCCGTCGACGGCATCTCGCTGAGCGTGGCGGCCGGGCGAGCTGGTCGCGCTCGTCGGCGAGTCGGGCTGCGGCAAGACGACGACGGCACAGGCGGTCATGCGCATGCTCGTGCCGCGCTCCGGCTCGGTCGAGCTCGACGGGCGCGACATCGCCCCGCTCTCGGAGCGCGCGCTGCGCCCGCTGCGGCGCGAGGCGCAGATCGTGTTCCAGGATCCGTACGAGTCGCTCGATCCGCGCTACCGCGTGCGCGACACCGTGGCCGAGCCGCTCGTGATCCATCGCATCGGCACGCGCGCCGAGCGCAGGGAGCGCGTGCGCGAGGCGCTCGAGCGTGCCGGTCTCTCCCCCGCGGAGCTCTTCCTCGACCGCTATCCGCACGAGCTCTCGGGCGGCCAGCGGCAGCGCGTCGCGATCGCCGCGGCGCTCGTGCTGGAGCCCAAGCTGCTGATCGCCGACGAGCCCGTCTCGATGCTCGACGTGTCCGTGCGCGCCGGCATCCTCGACCTGCTCGACGGCCTTCGCCGCGGTGGCCTCGGCATCCTGATGATCACCCACGACCTCTCGACCGCGGCCCACTACGCCGACCGGATCCTCGTCATGTACCTCGGGCGGATCGTCGAGGCAGGGGCCGGCCCGCGCCGTCGTCGCCGACCCGCGCCATCCGTACACGCGCGCGCTGATCTCGGTCGTGCCGCGCCGCGACCCCCACGACCGGCACACTCCGCAGATCTTGCAGGGCGAGACGCCGAATCCGATCGACATCCCCGAGGGCTGCCGCTTCCATCCGCGCTGCCCGATCGGCGAGGACGCCTGCCGCGCGATCGATCCGCAGCTCGAGCCCGTCGACGGCCCCGGCCACCGCGCCGCCTGCATCAAGCTGTGACCGGGCCGCTCGGCGACTGGCTGCCGCAATCGCGGCTCGTGCTGCCGCAGACGGACGTCCCGCTGCCGCACGTGCCGGCGATCGACGCGCACAACCACCTCGGCCGCTGGCTCGGTCTGTGGGACGACTGGCTCGAGCTCGACCCCGCCGAGCTCGTGGCCGGCGCCGAGCGCCCGTGGGCGATCGCCGACGTGGGCGCGCTGCTGGCAACGCTCGACGAGGTCGACATCACGGCGATCGTCAACCTCGACGGCCTCTGGGGCGCCGAGCTCGAGCGCAACCTCGATCGCTACGACCGTGCCTACCCGGGCCGCTTCGCGACGTTCTGCCACGTCGACCTGCGTGCGATCGGGCGACCGGGCTTCGCCGCGGACGCCCTGGTCGAGAGCCTGCGGCGGTCGCACGTCGCCGGTGCGCGCGGCCTCAAGGTCTGGAAGGACCTCGGCCTCTCGATCTACGACGAGCAGGGCGCAATCGTGCTCCCGGACGACGAGCGCCTGGCGCGCCGTGCTTCGCAGCCGCCGGCGAGCTCGGGCTGCCGGTGCTGATCCACACCGCCGACCCCGTCGCGTTCTTCGAGCCGGCCGACGCTCGCAACGAGCGCCTCGAGGAGGTGCTGGCGAAGCCCGAGTGGTCGTTCTACGGCCGCGGCCTGCCGAGCTTCGACCGCCTCATGACCTCGCTCGAGGGCCTCGTCGCGGCGCATCCGACGACGACCTTCATCGTCGCGCACGTCGGCTGCTTTCCCGAGAACCTCGGCTGGGTCGATCGCATGCTCGCGACCTATCCGAACATGATCATCGACGTCTCCCAGCGCATGGCCGAGCTCGGCCGCCAGCCGCGCGCCGCCGCGCGGCTGATCACGAAGTACGCGGATCGCGTGCTCTTCGGCATCGACTCGTTCCCGCCCGCGCCGGCGCTCTACCGCCGCTGGTACCGCTTCCTCGAGAGCGACGACGAGTACTTCGCGTACTCGCCGGACGACGGTGCGCCGCCGCAGGGCCGCTGGGCCGTCTCCGCCCTGAAGCTCGCACCCGAGGTGCTGACGGCGCTTTACCGGGACAACGCGAAGCGAGTCCTGAAGCTCGATTGAGCTTCGAACCTTCGAGTCTACGTCGAGGGTGAGGGGAGTGCCGGTCGCGCACATTCCTCTACCCTTACTCGAGGGTTGTGCAGGGCTATGACGCTACGTGGGCGGGCTCCCCGGCGACGACCGTCAGCCGCACCGGGAGCTCGGGGAGGTCGTCGGCAGGGCACTCGACCGGGTCGGCCGCGAACGCCGTCAGGTCGGCGCGCTGGCCGACCGCGATGCGGCCCGCGTGGCCCGCCTCGCCGACGGCTCGCCACGCGTCTGCCGTGTAGCCGCGCAGCGCCTGCTCGGCGGTCAGCACCTGTCCCGGGCCGATCGGCGCGCGGGCGTGGCTCGCCGGGCGCGCGCCGCAGCCGCGCCCAGGCCATGCCCTGCGCGCGGATCGAAGTGCGCCACGGGCCAGTCCGATCCGAGCACGAGCAGCGCGCCGCTCGCGACGAGGTCGGCGCAGCGGAACGCCGCGCCCGGCGCGCTCGGGGCCGAGCGCGCGCGACCACGGATCGGAGCGGTCGGCGTGCATCCACTGCAGGTGGATCGCCTGCATCGACGCGGTCACGCCCTCGGCCGCGAAGCGCGCGATCTGCTCGTCGCCGAGCGTCTCGATGTGCTCGATGCGGTGGCGGACGCCGGCGGCGGCGCCGGCGGCGCGGTAGGCGTCGAGCGTGTGGCGCACCGCGCGGTCGCCGATCGCGTGCGTCGCGCACTGGAAGCCCGCGCGGGCGAACAGCGCGACGGCCTGCGAGAACCGCTCGGGATCGGGCCACAGCGGCTGCAGGCCGAGACCGCTGGCGTCGGGCTCCTCGAGCCACGCGGTGCCGGGCTCGATCACGCCGTCGATGAAGAACTTCGCCACGCCCCCGCGCCAGCGCTCGCCGTGGGCGTCGCGCAGGAGCGTCCAGCGCTCGAGCTCCTCGAACGGCGCGTCGGGCTGCACGTGCAGCGGCGCGACGATGCGCACGGCGAGCTCGCCGCGCGCCTCGAGCTCGCGCAGCTCGTCGTGCGTCGCCGGCGAGCCGTCCATGCCGTGCACCGCCGTCAGCCCGGTCGCGGCCATGCGCCGCAGGGCCTCGGCGCGGCGCGCGCGGCGCTGCTCGTGCGTCGGCTCGGGCATGACCCGCCGGACGAGCGCCGCCGCGCTCTCGAGCAGGGCGCCGGTCGGCCGGCCGTCCCTGCAGACGACCTCGGAGCTGCCCTCGAGCGGGTGCGGGCCGTCGATCCCGGCCGCCGCGAGCGCGGCCGGCGTCGCCAGGGCCGTGTGGTAGTCGAAGAACGTCAGGAGCGCCGGCGCGCCGCCGACGGCATCGGCCACGAGCGAGCCCTCGAGCTCACGGCCGTCGAACGTCGCGTACTCGAGCCCCCACCCCTGCACCCACTGGCCCGGCTCGCAGCGCGCGCTGCTCGGCAGCGAGCGCGGCGCGCACCTCCGCGAGCGTCGAGAGCCCCGAGAGGTCGGCCCCGACCGTCTCGTCCGCGCCCATCAGCGGGTGCTGATGGGCGTCGACCAGCCCGGGCACGAGGCAGAGCCCGGCCCCGTCGATCGTCTCGGTGCGCCCGTCGCAGGCCGCGCGCACGGCGGCGTCGTCGCCGACGGCGACGATCTGCCCGTCGCACCAGGCGACCGCGGTGGCCCACGGCTGCGTGGCGTCGAGCGTGCGAATCCGCGCTCCGAGCACGGCGGTGTCGGCAGAGCTGCGCATGCGGGAGCGAGCCTATCGAGCCGGCGTGCACCGGCGTCCGGCCGGGCCCGGCATGGGGGCCTGCGCACGTCCGGCACCATTGCGGCGTGTCGACGGCGACCACCACGAGCGTCTGGCGCGCCGCGCTCACCTTCACGGTCACCTCGGGGCTGATCGGCATGTCGTTCGGCGTGCTCGCGCGCACGAGCGGGCTGTCGCTGGCCATGACCTGCGCGCTCTCGCTGCTGGTCTTCGCGGGCGGCGCGCAGTTCCTCGTCATCGCGACGATCGCCGCCGGCGGCACGCCGCTCGCAGCCGTGCTCGGCGGAGTCGTGCTGAACGCGCGCCATCTCCCCTACGGACTCGCGGTCGCGCCGCTGCTGCGCGGGCCGTTCTGGAAGCGGGCGCTCTCGAGCCAGGTCGTGCTCGACGAGTCGACGGCGCTGGCGCTCGCGCAGCCGACGCCGCCGCTCGGGCGGCTCGCGTTCTACGCCTGCGGCTGCAGCCTCTTCGTGGCCTGGAACCTCGGCACGCTGACCGGCGCGCTGGCCGGAGGCGCGATCGGCGACCCGGCCACGTTCGGCCTGGACGCCGCCTTTCCCGGCGAGCATGCTGGCGCTGCTCGCCCCGTGGCTGCGCAAGCGCGACGTGCGGGCCGCGGCGCTCGCCGGCGGCGCGATCGCGCTCGCCGCCACGCCGTTCACCGCCCCGGGCATACCGATCCTGCTCGCTGCGCTCGGCGCGCTCGCCGTCCTGGTCGTGCGCGAGGCGCCCGAGTGACCTGGTGGGCGATCATCGTGCTCGCGGGCGGCACCTACGCGTGCAAGGCCGCCGGGCCGCTCGCGCTCGGCGCGCGCACCGTGCCGCCGGCGCTGCAGCGGGCGCTCACGCTGCTCTCGGTCACGCTGCTCTCCGCGCTGGTCGCGATCAGCACGTTCGGCGACGGGCGCGGCGCTCGCACTCGACGCGCGGGCCGCGGGCTTCGCGGTCGCGCTCGGCGGCGTGCTGGCTGAAGGCGCCGTTCGCAGCGATCGTGATCGCGGCGGCGGGCACGGCCGCAGGCCTGCGCGCCCTCGGCGCGGGCTAGAAGCGCTCAGCGGGATCGGCCGCGGCGAGCATCAACTACTCTCATTTCCGATGAGCGACCATGAAGCGGCGCCGGGTGCGCCCGAGCGCCGTCGGAGCGCGCTCGCGGAGTTCCGGAAGAATCCCGTCGTCGACCTGGTCATCACGGTCACGATGGCGATCGCGATCGCGTATGCCGTGCAGCTCTGGGTCGTGAAGCCCTACCGCGTGCCGAGCCAGTCGATGGAGCAGACGCTGCACGTCGGCGACCGCATCCTGGCGGCGCGCTTCCTGTACCACATCACCGATCCGAGCCGTGGCGACATCATCGTCTTCCACCCGAACGGCGATGGCAACGACGTCTTCCAGACCGAGAGCGCCTCGAGCCAGAACTACGTCAAGCGCCTCGTCGGGATGCCCGGCGAGTGGGTCGGGTCGTCGGGCGGCAAGGTCTACGTGTGCGAGACGCGGGCGCCGCAGAGCCGGCTCAAGCCGACCGACACCCCCGGCTGCCGCTTCCTCGACGAGCCGTACGCGACGTCGGCGACCGGCCAGTGCAGCAGCACCACGGGCGATTTCGGCCCGCGCCGTCTCGGCGAGGATCGCTATCTGATGCTCGGCGACAACCGCCAGTTCTCCGAGGACTCGCGCTGCTGGGGCCAGATCCGCCGCTCGCAGATCATCGGACGCACGTTCGCGATCTACTGGCCCCCGACGCGCATCCAGGGCCTCTAGGAGACCAGCTCGCACGGTGGCTGACGCGATCGCGATCGCCGGGCGCGTGCGTGCCGCCGCCGCGGCCGACCTGGAGCTGATCCTCGGCGACCTCGCCCGCTGGGTCGCGCAGGACACGCCGAGCGGCGCGCTCCCCGCGCTCGACGCGCTCGCCGCCGACATCGCGGACACGCTCACGGGCTACGGCCTGACGAGCGAGCTCGTGCCCTCGCCGGCCGGACTCCACGTGCACGCCGCGGTCGAGGGGCCCGGGCGTGCCCGCGTCGCGCTGCTCTGCCACCACGACACCGTCTTTCCGCTCGCCACGGCGGCGCGGCGTCCGCTGCGGCGCGAGGGCGACCGGCTGCTCGGGCCCGGGACGGCCGACATGAAGGGCGGCATCGCGGTCGCCGCGCACGCCATGCGCCTGCTGGCCGGCGGGGAGCGACCGTTCGCCCGCCTCGAGCTCGTGTCCGCGCCCGACGAGGAGGTGCGCTCGCGGCCGATCGCGACGCAGGCCCGGCTCGCCGGCTTCGACGCCGTCCTGTGCATGGAGTGCGGCCGCCCCGGCGGCGCCGTCGTCTCGGCGCGCAAGGGCGGGCGCTGGCTCGACGTCGTCGCGCGCGGGCGTTCGGCGCACGCGGGCTCGGAGCCGGAGCACGGCCGCAACGCCGTGCTCGCGCTGGCGCGCGAGCTCCCCCGCATCGCCGCGCTCGACCGCGCGCGCGAGGGGCTGACGCTGCACGTCACGCGCATGCACGGCGGCGACGTGCTCAACTCGATTCCCGGCGAGGCACGCGCGACGATCGACATGCGCGCGTGGCACGAGGCCGATCTCGACTGGGCCGAGGGCAGCCTGCTGCGCTGCGATCAGCACCGCGGCATCGTCTTCACGGCCGACGAGGAGCGGCTCGTGACGCCGCCGCTCGAGCGCACTCCCGCGGTGGCCGCGCTCGCCGAGCAGGCGACGGCGATCGGCGCAGCGCTCGGCTTCCCCGTGCCGGAGACGACCACGGGCGGCGTCTCCGACGGCTGTTGGACGGCCGGCGCCGGCCTGCCGACGCTCGACGGCCTGGGGCCGGTCGGCGCGCTCGACCATTCCCCCGACGAGTACATCGAGATCGGCTCGGTGGCAGCACGCTGCGGTCTGCTGGCCGGGCTCGTGGCCGCGGTCGACGGCGGGCTGCTGCAGCGCGCGGGCTGATCGCCCGGGCGCCGAATGCCGGTAGCCTCGGGGCCATGATCGATCTCTCCGACGCGCCCGTCATCGACACCCACCTCCACGGCTGGCGCCTGCCAGACCTGCTCGCGGCGCCGGCCGGCGGCTTCTCGCAGCGCGTGACCATGCTCGGCATGTGCGTGCTCACCTCCGGCGGCGATCCCGCCACCTACGCCGGCGTGCTCGAGACCGCGACCGCCAGCACGCCGCTCGCGCTCGCCATGCAGGCCCGCCTCGGAGCGCACCTCGGCGTCGAGCCCACCGACGCGGCCGTGAGCGCGGCGCGCCTCGAGCGGCTGCGCAGCGACCCGACCGCGTACCTCAAGGGGCTGTGGCAGGACGCGAAGCTCGAGGGCCTGGTCGTCGACGAGGGCTTTCCGCTCCCGATCATCCCGGCCGCCGAGCTCGAGCGCGAGGCCGGCATCCCCGTGCACCGCGTCGTCCGCATCGAGCCCTGGATCGCCGAGGATCGTCAGACGGCGAGCGACTTCGACGAGCTCGAGGATGCGCTCGTCGCGCGCCTCGAGGCCGCGGCCCGGGCCGGCGCGGTCGCCTTCAAGTCGGTCATCGCCTACCGCACGGGACTCGACATCACGCACCCGACCCGCGACGACGCGCGCGCCGCCTACACGCGCTGGCGCGCCGACGGCTTCCGCGAGTCGCGCCCGCTCGCCAAGCCGGTGCGCGACCTGCTGCTCGAGCGCACGCTCGAGGTGGCCGCGGCGAGCGGCGTGCCCGTGCACATCCACTCGGGCGGCGGCGATCCCGACAGCCTCGTCGCGCACGCCCGCCCCGCGGGCCTCTTCGATCTGCTCAAGCGCCACCCGCAGCAGCCCGTCCTGCTGATCCACGCGGGCTGGCCGTGGACCGACGAGGCGGCGTTCCTGGCCTCGATCCTCCCCCACGTCCATCTCGACCTCTCGATCGGGATCCCCTGGGCGTCGCTGGCGATCGACCGGCTGATCGAGACGGCGCTCGGCGTCGCGCCGCCCGCGAAGGTGCTCTACGGCTCCGACGAGGCGAGCGAGCCCGAGGTCGCGTGGTTCTCGGCGCTCGTCGCGCGCGAGGCGCTCGAGCGCGTGCTCGCGCGCGGCGTCGAGCACCGCTGGATGACCGAGGCCCAGGCGACCGGGATCGGCCTCGACGTGCTCGCCGGCAACTGCCGGCGCCTGCACGGGCTCTCCGCATGAGCGCGCTGCTCGACCTGCCGGACGCGCCCGACGACGCGCTCGCGCTGGTCGAGCCGGCGAGCGGCGAGCGGACGACGTACGGCGAGCTGCGCGCGACCGCGGATCGGCTCGGGCGCGCGCTCGGCGCGGCGGGCGTCGCGCCCGGCGACGCCGTCGCGCTGAGCCTGCCGAACGGGCCGGAGATCGTCGCGGCGTTCCTCGGCGTCGTGGCTGCCGGGGCGGCGGCCGCACCGCTCAACCAGGCGTACACCGAGGACGAGTTCCACTCCTACCTCGAGGATCTGCAGCCCCGCGCGATGCTCTTCCTGCGCGGCGAGGGGAGCCCCGCGCGCGCGGCCTGCGCGACCCTCGGCATCCGCCCGCTCGAGCTCGTGGGCGCGAGCACGGCCGAGCTCGCGCTGGACGGCCTCGAGCCCGACGGGGCGCTGCCGCCACGCGATCCGGAGGCCGTCGCGCTGCTCCTGCACACGAGCGGCACGACCAGCAAGCCCAAGGGCGTGCCCATCCGGCAGCGCAACCTGGCCGCCTCGGCGCGCGCCGTCGCCGCCACCTACGGCCTCACGCCCGACGATGCGAGCCACTGCTCCATGCCGCTCTTCCACGTCCACGGGCTCGTCGCCTCGACGCTCGCGACGCTCGCCTCGGGTGGCTCCGTGATCGCCCCGCGCCGGTTCTCGGCGAGCGCGTTCTGGCGCGACTGCGCAGCCCATGCCGCGACCTGGTACTCGGCCGTGCCGACGATCCACCGCATCCTCCTGTCGCGCGCCGAGGATGGCGCCACCGACCACGCCGGCCACCGGCTGCGCTTCGCGCGGTCCTGCTCGTCCGCGCTCCCCGGCCCGCTGATGGAGACGTTCGAGGAGCGCTTCGGCCTGCCGCTCGTCGAGGCCTACGGCATGACCGAGGCGGCCCACCAGATGGCCTCGAACCCGCTCCCGCCCGGCGACCGGCGCGCGGGCTCCGTCGGTCGGCCGACCGGCACGGAGATCGCGATCCTCGACGACGATTGGCGCCCCCTGCCCGCCGGCGCCGTCGGCGAGGTCTGCGTGCGCGGCCCGGGCGTCGTCGACGCCTATCGCGCGAATCCCGAGGCCACGGCCGCGAGCTTCCGCGACGGCTGGTTCCGCACGGGCGACTCCGGACAGCTCTCCGGGGACGGCTACCTCTCGCTTTCCGGGCGGCTCAAGGAGCTGATCAACCGCGGCGGCGAGAAGATCTCGCCGCACGAGGTCGAGGACGCGCTGCTCGCGCACCCCGAGATCGTCGAGGCGGTAGCCTTCTCGGTGCCGGACGACAAGTACGGCGAGGCCGTCGGCGCGGTCGTCGTCGACACGCTCGGCGGTCGCCGAGGACGCGCTGCGCGCGCACTGCGACGGGCGCCTCGCGAGCTTCAAGGTGCCCGCGCGGATCCACGTCGTCGACGCGATCCCCAAGGGCCCGACCGGCAAGGTGCAGCGCCGCCTGCTGGCGCAGCAGCTGACATGAGGGTCGCGGTCCTGGGCGCGGGGGCGATCGGCGCCTACGTGGGCGCGGCGCTCGCGCGCGGCGGCAGCGAGGTCGCGCTGATCGCACGCGGCGCGCAGCTCGCGGCGCTGCGTGCGCGCGGCGTGACCGTGCTGAGCCCGCGCGGCGACTTCAGCGCCCACCCCTTTGCGACGGACGACCCCGCCGAGATCGGCCCGGTCGACGTCGTCTTCCTCGGCCTCAAGGCCTACTCCTACGCCGGCTCCGGGCCGCTGCTCGCGCCGCTGCTGGGCGACGACACCGCCGTCGTCGCAGCGCAGAACGGCATCCCCTGGTGGTACTTCCACCGCCACGGCGGGCCGTTCGACGGTCGCCGCATCGAGGCCGTCGATCCGGGCGGCGCGACGTCGGCGGCGATCGCGCCCGAACGCGCCATCGGCTGCGTCGTCTACTGCTCGACCGAGCTCGAGGAGCCCGGCGTGATCCGGCACGGCGAGGGCACGCGCTTCTCGCTCGGCGAGCCCGACCGCAGCCGCTCCGAGCGCTGCCTGCGGCTCTCCGAGGCGATGGTCGCGGGCGGCCTCAAGGCGCCCGTCGAGCCCGGCCTGCGCGACGAGATCTGGATCAAGCTGCTCGGCAACGCCGTCTTCAACCCGCTCAGCGTGCTCACGCGTGCCACGCTCGCGGCGATGTGCCGCAACGCCGGCACGCGCGCGCTGGCGCGGGCGGGCATGGAGGAGTGCCTCGCGATCGCCGGGGCGCTCGGCTCGCATCCGGCGATCGAGATCGAGCGCCGCATCGCGGGCGCCGAGGCCGTCGGCGAGCACCGCACCTCGACGCTGCAGGATCTCGACGCCGGCAAGCGCCTCGAGCTCGACGCGCTGATCGTCGCGGTCGTCGAGCTCGCCGACCTGACGGGCACGCCGGCACCCACGCTACGCGCGCTCTCGGCCTCCAGCGCGCTGCTGGCCGAGAGCGCCGGCCTGGCGTAACGCGGCGCTGCGGGCGGGCGGGGCGCGGCGGGCCGCTTCGATCCGGCCAATTGACACTCGCTGCCAGTGTCAATCGGCGGCGCTCGCGGACGCGGACTCGGCCGCCTCTCCTGATCGACCCGATCAGGCGGGATCTGCGGCCGTAGGCGGGTGTCCGGGTGACTCGCGCCTGGAAGTGGCACTCGCGGCGCGGGGTCTCCGGTCGCCGGCACGGCGACCGCGGTCGCATCCCGCCCGCCGCCTCTCAGGCAGCCGCGATCCGCGGGCCGGCCGGCAGCGCCGGCCTGGCGTAACGCGGCGCTGCGGGCGGGCGGGCCGTGGCGGGCCGCTTCGATCCGGCCAATTGGCACTCGCCGCGAGTGTCAATCGGCGGCGCTCGCGGACGCGGACTCGGCCGCCTCTCCCGATCGACCCGATCAGGCGGGATCTGCGGCCGTAGGCGGGTTCCGGGTGACTCGCGCCTGGAAGTGGCACTCGCGGCGCGGGGTCTCCGGTCGCCGGCACGGCGACCGCGGTCGCATCCCGCCCGACGCCTCTCAGCAGCCGCGATCCGCGGGCCGGCCGGCGCTCCGCTTGCTCGGCCGGCCAATTGGCACTCGCTGCGAGTGCCAATCGGCCGCCCCCGGCCCCGCCCCTTCGTTAGCCTGGGCGGCATGCTCCAGCCGATCGTCGCCCAGTTCACGAGCCGCGGGATGCCGGCCGCCGAGACGACCGCCCAGCTGCATGCGCTCGGAGATGCGCTCGGGCTCGGCGAGCGCGCCGAGATCGCCTTCGGCGATCTGCCGCCCGAGCAGACGCTGCCCCGGTACCTGCCCGAGCTGCACGCGCTCGGCCGCACGGCCGTCGCCGCCGGGACGCCGGTCGTGCTGATGAGCGAGTGCACGCTCGTGCCGCCCGTGCTCGCCGCGGTGCGCGAGCGCCACCCGGACGTCGAGCTCGTGTGGATCGACGCCCACGGCGACCTCAACACGCCCGACACGACGCCCAGCGGGTTCATCGGCGGCATGCCGTTCGCCCAGCTGCTCGGCTGGTGGGGCGACGACTGGCGCCGCGGCGCGGGCCTCGAGCCGGCGCTGCAGGAGGAGCGCGCCGTGCTCGTCGGCGGCCGCGACCTCGACCCCGGGGAGCGCGACAACGTCGACGGCTCGCAGCTGCGCGAGGCCGGGGACGCCGCGCGAGCGCTCGCGCTGCTCTCCCCCACCGCCCCGCTCTACGTGCACGTCGACACCGACGTGCTCGACCCGTCGCTGACGCCGGATGCGGGCTTCCCGGCGCCCGGCGGCTGGAGCGTCGAGCGCATGCGCGACGAGCTCGCCGCGCTCGCCGCGAGCGGCCGCGTCGTGGCCGTCTCGGTCTGCCCGAGCGCCCCGCCGGCGCTCGACGCCGAGGGCCTCGCGCCGCTCGTCGACGCGCTGCGCTAACGCCTTCGGCGGCGCTCTCGCCGCCACATGCCGAGCCCGTAGACCGTCGCCGCGAGCAGCGTCACGAGCGAGATCCCCAGGCCGAGGCGCACGCTGTGGGGCGCGAAACGCCACTCGACGCGATGAGCTCCGGCCGGCAGGTCGACCGCGCGGAAGAGCCCGTTCTGCACCTTCGTCGGCGTGCGCTTCCCGTCGACGAAGACCTGCCAGCCGGGGTACGGCGAATCGGCCAGCACGAGCCGCCCGGCGGGCCCGGCCGGCGACTCGACGACCACGCGGTCGGGCTCGCGCACCACGATCCGCGCGGCGACGGTGCGCCCCGGGCGGTTGATGCGCGCGATCGGCAGCGCCTTGTCGTCGCGCACGACGGTCGCCGTCGGCGTGCGCATCACGACCGGCAGCCTGCGAGGCACCTCGCCGGCCTGGGCGACGTAGTAGCGCACGCCGAGCAGCCGCAGGAACCGCCGCTGCCCCACCTCGACCCAGAGGAAGTGGCGGTCGGGCTGGGGGTTCTCGTTCGACGCCGTCATGGCGTCGCGGTAGGTCAGCAGCTGCAGCGGATCGTAACCGGCCACGTCCTCGAGCCCGTAGCGCGTGCCGGCCATGTTGAGCAGCAGATCGAGATGCTTCGGCGAGCGGCCGAAGCGCAGCTGCTTGCGCAGCGTGAAGTCGTTCGCGAGCGTCGCGAAGCGCGTCGGCCCCTCTGCCGCACGGCGCTCCAGCAGGAAGCGCGCCGTCGCGGGTGGGCCGGGGAAGGCCTCGCCCGCGTCATCCCAGTTGGCAGCGGGTTGGTGCGGATTGCGCTGGCGGTAGTCGTGGCGGGCGAGATCGATCGCGAGCACAGCCGGGACGAGCGCGCACGCGAGCACCGCGAGCGGCATCCGCCGTGAGCGCAGCAACGCGAGCGCGGCGACCAGCGCGAGCGCCGGCCCGACGTAGAAGGGGTGGGTCAGCACGTCGGGCTTGAAGAGCAGCGCGAGCACGGCGGCGAGCGCCGCGACGAGCCAGGGCGACGGCCGCGAGCCCGGGCTCCCGAAGGCGAGGCCCGCGAGCGCGGCGAGCGCCAGCGCGAGCAGCGGCAGCGCGCGCACGGCCTGGTGCGCGGTGATCGAGCGCAGCGGCTCGATCGGATCGGCGAGCACGCCGGCGAGGCCCGCCGACCAGAGGATCGCGAGGATCGCCAGCGCGAGCGGGACGCGCGCGTGGCGCCAGCGGCGCACGATCGCGAGCACGGCCAGCGCGGGCATGAGCGCGCCCGCGTAGAGCGGGGCGAGCTCGCCCGCGTGCGTCCCGAACGAGCCGAAGACGAGCCGCGTGTCGGACCAGTTGAGCTTGCCGACCCCGGGCGGGTCCCTGACGCCGTCGGCCGCGCTCGAGAGCGAGACGAGCTCGAGCCGGGGCAGCAGCGCGACGGCCGCCAGGCCGACGGCGGCGCTGCCGGCGCCGACGAAGATCGCGAGGCCCCGCCAGCGCAGCTGCACGACGAGCAGCACGAGCGCGGAGGTGGCCGCGACGGCGGTCAGCTGCTGCGAGCCGCCGAGGATCGCGAGCGCGAGCGCGGCGGCCAGCGGCAGGGCCGAGGCGCCGCGGCCCTCGCGGCTCGCCGCGTACTGGGCGGCGGCCACCGCGGCGGCGAGCCAGGCCGCACCCGCGAGCAGGCCGAGCGCCTGCGAGCGTGCGAGCAGGAAGCCGCCGGCGCCGAATGCGACGCCCGCGTAGACGGCCCCGAGCCGTCCGGCGCCGACGAGCCGCGCGAAGGCGTACGACGAGAGCGTCGCGAGCAGGTAGTCGAACGTGACGATCGCGACCATCCCGCTCGCCGGAGCGAGCAGCCCGTAGGCGAGCAGCGCCGGCGGGTACAGCGCGCCCGACTGCGGATCGGCCGCAAACGGTTGGCCCGAGAACGCGAACGGGTTCCAGAGCGGGATGTCGCCATGGCTCAGGCGCTCGTGCAGGAACGCCGCGAAGGGTGCGTAGAAGGCGTCGGTGTCGTAGGCGTTCGGGCAGATCGTGCCGCAGCGTCAGCGGCGCGAGCACGAGCATCGCGACGAGCGCGCAGACCGCGACGGCGGCGAGCTCGGCGGCGCGCGGGCCGTCCGGCAGCCGCAGGCGCGCGAGCACCGTCTGCAGGGGCGAGCGCCCACCTGGGAGATCCGGGGAGGGGCGCATCCCCCCGCGAGCGTAGACGACGTCAGCCGGCCGTTTCGCCGAGCACTGCGTCGAAGGCCTCGGCGAGCGCGCGCTGATCCTTCTTGCGCATCGGGTCGAGGAACAGCCGCCGGACGCCCGCGATGTGCGTCGGGCGGGCCTCCGCGAAGCGCGCCGCACCCTCCTCGGTGATCACCGCGAACGTGCCGCGGCCGTCGACCGGGCAGCGCTCGCGCCGCACGAGGCCCTGGCGCTCGAGCCGATCGACGAGCCGCGTCATGCCGCTGCGGGTGAGCAGGGCCGCGTCGGCCAGCTCGCTCATGCGCAGGTGCTGATCGCCGCGCTCGCTGAGCACGAGCAGCACCTCGTACTCCGGCACCGCGAGCCCGTGCGCCTGCTCGAGCTCGGCGTCGAGGCCTGCGAGCACGCGCGCGTGGCTGCGGAGGAGCCCCCGCCATGCCGCGAGCTCGCGGCGCGAGAGCTGGTCGGATCGCGCCTTTGCCATGAGCCCCAGTTTACTCCCGCAATCCCCGACGACGGCGCCCGCACGGGTATTGTGGCGCCCGTGGCCGAGGTCACCTACCTCGAGGCGATCCGCTCTGCGATGGCAGACGCGATGCGCGCCGACGAGCGCGTGTTCCTGATCGGCGAGGACGTCGGCCACTTCGGCGGCCCGTTCGGCGTCTCCAAGGGGCTGCTCGAGGAGTTCGGCGAGGAGCGCGTGATCGACACGCCGATCGCCGAGGAGGGCTTCGTCGGCGCCGCCTTCGGCGCGGCCTGGATGGGCGAGCGCCCGATCGCCGAGCTGCAGTTCGCCGACTTCATCTCGTGCGCGTTCGACTCCGATCGTGACGGTCGGCGCCAAGACGCACTGGCGCAGCGGCATCAAGCTGCCCGTCGTGATCCGCTGCGCCGTTCGGCGGCGGCGTGCGCGGCGGGCCGTTCCACGCGAGCTGCCCCGAGGGCTTCTTCATCGGCACGGCCGGGCTCAAGGTCGTCTGCCCCGGGAGCGTCGAGGACGCCTACGGCCTGCTGCGCAGCGCGATCGAGGACGACGACCCGGTGCTCTACTTCGAGCACAAGGCGCTCTACCGCCGGCTGCGCGCGGAGGCGCCCGACCCGGCCACGCGCACGCCGATCGGGCGCGCGGCCGTCGCCCGCCCGGGCTCCGACGTCAGCGTGATCGCCTACGGCGCCATGGTCGACGTCGCCCTGCGCGCCGCCGAGGTGCTCGCCGGAGAGGCCTCGCTCGAGGTGCTCGACCTGCGCACGGTGTGGCCGCTCGACGACGAGGCGATCCTGGCCTCGGTCGCCCGCACCTCGCGCGTCTGCGTGCTGCAGGAGGCGAGCTCGTCGCTCGGCGCGGCCGGCGCCGTGCTCTCGCTGATCGCCCGCGAGGGCTTCGAGCTGCTCGACGCGCCGCCCGCCCTCGTCGCCGCGCCGATCGCCCCCGTGCCGTTCGCGCCCGAGCTCGAGGACGCCTACATCCCGTCGCTCGAGCGGCTGCGCCGAGGAGGTGCGCACGCTCAGTGCCTACTGACCGACGCCGCCGAGGGCACGCTGCCCTGCGAGGACGACGCGAGCGTCACGCGCGCGGATCGCGTCGCGCTCTTCCGCCTGGTGCTGATGCACCGCCTGATCGAGGAGCGCGTCGGCCTGCTCTACCGCCAGGGTCGCGTCTCCGGCTCGGTCTACACCGGGCGCGGCCAGGAGGGCGTCGCCGCGGCGGCCGGGCTACGCGCTCGGCCCCGACGACGTGTGCGCGCCGCTCAACCGCGAGCTGGCCTGCCACCTCGCGCGTGGCACGACGGCGGCCGAGGCGTTTCGCAACTTCCTCGGCAAGGGCGACTCGCCCACGCGCGGACGCGACGGCAACATGCACTTCGGCGTGCCCGCGCGCGGCGTCTTCCCGCTCGTCTCGATGCTCGGCGACCTCTGCCCGCTGGTCGTCGGGGCCGCGCTCGCGTTCAAGCGCCGGCGCGAGCCGCGCGTCGCGCTGACGTTCTGGGGCGACGGCGCGATGAGCACGGGCGACGTCCACGAGGGTCTCAACCTCGCCGCCGTGCTGAAGGTGCCGGCAGTGTTCGTCCTGCAGTCCAACGGCTACGCCTACTCCACGCCGACGAGTCGCCAGATGGTCAATCCGTGCATGGCGGAGCGCATCGAGGGCGGCTGGGGCATCCCCGCCGCGCGCGTCGACGGCAGCGATGCGGTCGCGACGCTCGCAGCCGTGCGCACGGCCGTCGAGGAAGCCCGCGCCGGCGGCGGGCCGCGCGCGGTCGAGGCGCGTCACGCTGCGGCTCGACGGCCACGCCGCGCACGACGACGGCAGCTACATGGATCAGGAGCAGCTGGCCGAGTACACCCGCCTGCGCGACCCGATCGCGCGGCTCGCCGCCCGCCTGCTGCTGGACGGCCTGCCGGCCGCGGAGCTGCGAGGCGCGTGCGACGCCGCCGCCGCCGACGAGGTCGCCGCCGGGCTCGCCGAGGCCGAGGCCGTCGCCGGCGCCCGATCCCGCGACGCTGCTCGACGGCGTCTACGCCATGCCGCGAGCTGACGTGAGCGACGCCGAGGCCATCGCCGACCGCGTGCGCGCGTTCGTGCGCGACGTCGTGATCCCGGCCGAGCCGCGCGACCGCGGCCGAGCACGGCCTCGACGACGGAGCTGCGCGCCGAGCTGCAGGCGGCCGCGCGCGCCGCCGGCCTGCTCGCCCCGCACGTCGGCACGCGAGTTCGGCGGCCTCGGGCTCGACCTGCGCGGCCAGGCGCGTCGTCTTCGAGGAGGCCGGCTACAGCCTGCTCGGCCCGCTCGCGCTCAACTGCGCGGCCCCGGACGAGGGCAACATGCACCTGCTCGAGCAGGTCGCGACGCCGAGAGCAGCAGGAGCGCTACCTGCGCGCCGCTCGCGGCCGGCGACGTGCGCTCGTGCTTCGCGATGACCGAGCCGGCGCCCGGCGCGGGCTCCGACCCCTCGATGCTGCTGACGACGGCGCGCCGCGACGGCGGCGGACTGGGTGATCGACGGGCGCAAGCGGCTGATCACCGGCGCCGAGGGCTGCGCCTTCGCCATCTGCATGGCGCGCACCGGCGACGGATCCGCCAGGACGAGGGCGCGACGATGTTCCTCGTCGACGCCGACACCCCGGGCGTGCGCGTCGAGCGCGCTCATGCCGACGATCGACCGCTCGTTCTCCGGCGGGCACGCCGGCGTCGCCTTCGACGGCTGCCGCGTGCCGGACGACGCCGTGCTCGGCGAGGTCGGCCTCGGCTACCGCTACGCCCAGGTGCGCCTGGCGCCGGCCCGGCTGACGCACTGCATGCGCTGGCTCGGGCTCGCGCGGCGCGCGCTCGACATCGCCCTCGACCACGCCGGCGAGCGCGAGGCCTTCGGCGGCGCCGCTGCACGAGCACGGGCATGGTGCAGGCGCTGGTCGCCGACTCGGTGATCGACATCGAGTCGAGCCGCGGGCTGATGATCGCAGCGCTGCGCCGAGGAGCTCGACGCGCGGCGGGCGCGGCGCGCACGAGTCGTCGGTCACCAAGGTCTTCGTGTCCGAGGCCGTCGGGCGCGTCGTCGACCGCGCGCTGCAGATCTGCGGCGGCGCTCGGTGTCAGCGACGACCTGCCGCTCGCGCGCTATGCCCGCGAGGTGCGGGCGTTCCGCATCTACGACGGCCCGAGCGAGACGCACCGCTGGTCGATCGCTCGCCGCGCCGTGCGCCGCGCCCGGGCCGCGAGCGGTGAGCGACCCGGTCGACGTCGTCGACACGCCGGCGCAGGCGCGCCGCGCTGCCGCTGCCGCCGCTGCGTCGTGCGCAGGCCGCTCGAGGCCTGGCTCGACGAGCGAGGGACTCGGGCGGCGGCCCGCTGTCCGCGACGCGCATCGGCGACGGGCCACTCGAACGTGACCTTCCTGCTGGAGCGCGAGCGAGCGCGCCTCGTCCTGCGGCGCCCGCCGCGCCCGCCGCTGCCGCCCTCGGCCCACGACATGCTGCGCGAGGCGCGCGTGCTGGCGGCGCTGCAGGGCCGCGCCCGGCGTGCCCGCGGGTGCTCGCCGTGTGCCGCGACGAGGCGGTGCTCGGCGTGCCGTTCTACGTGCATGCCGGAGCTGCACGGCGACGTGCTCACCGACGCGCTGCCCGCCGGCGCTGGCCGATCCGGCGCGCGCGCCGGCTGGCGGGCCACGACCTCGTCGACGCGCTCGTCGAGCTGCACGCCGTCGACGTGCGACGCCGCGGGGCTGGAGGGCTTCGGCCGGCCCGAGGGCTATCTCGAGCGCCAGGTACGGCGCTTCACGGCGCTCTGGGAGCTCAACGCCACGCGCGAGCTGCCGCTCGTCGGCGAGCTCGGCGCGCGGGCTGACCGCCGAGCTCCCTGCCGTCCTGCCGGCGCCGGCCGATCGTGCACGGCGACTACCGCCTGGGCAACGTCATGCTCGAGGCGAGCGCCGGCGCGTCGCTGGCGCTGCTCGACTGGGAGCTCGCGACGCTCGGCGACCCGCTCGCCGATCTCGGCTACCTCGTCGCGACCTGGAGCGACGCCGGCTCGCCGGGCACCGTGCTCGAGCTCTCGCCGGTGACGCGGCGCGAGGGCTTCCCGGTCGCGCGCGAGCTCGTCGACCGCTACGCCGAGCGCAGCGGGCGCGAGGTCGACGCACTCGCCTGGTACGAGACGCTCGCGCTCTGGAAGGCCGCCGTGTTCTGCGAGGGCCTTCTACGGCCGCCACCTGCGCGGCGAGACGGCCGACGCCTGGTCGCGCAGCGCTCGCCGAGGGCGTGCCGGGGCTGCTGCGCGCCGCCGCCGCGACCGCCGAGCGGAGCTAGTGTCCTGAGTCGGAAGTTCCTTGGCATGAGCGCGCCGGGTGGGCGTTCTGGGGGCGGCGCGGCGTCGCCGCTCATGCGGGTCAGCATTTGCAAGGCGCCGGGTCGTCCCAGGGCGTCCAGACGGTGTGATCGTGACGAGGAACTTCCGACTCAGGACACTAGGCGGTACGCGTCTCGAGGACGCCGCTGCGCGCGCTGCGGTAGGCGAGCTCGAGCGCCTCGACCGTGCGCGCACCGCGCTCGCCGGGCGACTCGTTGGCGAGCGGGCGCCCCCTCCCGCGTCGACCAGCGCCTCGATCGGCCCGACGCAGTCGTAGAGCCCGTCGCCGAGCGTGACCTGCAGCGTGACGCCGACGCCGTCGGGACCGTAGAAGGACACGTGATCGCGGTCGAGGTCGACGTGGACTGGCCCTCGGAGCCGATCGCGCGCAGCGCGAGCTGCTGCCGGTCGTCGTTGTCGCCGCGATGGGAGGACGCGCCCGAGAGCACGCCGCGCACGCCGTGGCGTGCAACCACGAGGCTTCGAGGAATGCCGGACACGTTTGGCGCACACCATCGTCGATCGCACCTAGCCGAACGCAGCGCGCTGCAGCCTCGGCTGGGTCATTCGGGTGCGGGGCATTCCAAAAGAGCCGTCGTCGCCCCTCGGGCTGCCCCTCGTTGGTCTCTGCGGGCGGCGGCTGCCAGCGCCCGCCTACGGACGTACTGCGCAGCCGGTGGTCACACGCCTGTAGGTCGTGGGCGGAAGGCGAGGACGAAGAAGATTGCGACCACGCCGGCTGTAGCGCCTGCGACCCACGCGGTCGCGAGATTCTCCCATTGGCCGATCATCAGGAGCCCGCCGGGCACGCTTGCGGTGACGATCGCCTCCATGATCGCGAGCCAGCCCGCTGCGTGGCTGAGACGCGACTGATTGAGAGCGAGCACGATGAAGAACGTCGCGAACAGCAGGGCCCAGAGCAGCCACAGAAGGGCGAACTTGGGGTCATCTTGGTGGACGAGGCTGACGAGGCCGAAGAAGACCGAGACGCTGGCCGCCCAAGCGCAGTACCACCCGAGCCCACCGGCCTGATGGTCTGTCCAGGCGTTCAGGGCGACCCAGAGGTAGGTGATGCCGAAAAGCAGGAAGCCGGCCGCGCCGACGAGCGCAGCCTCATCAGCGCCGGTCGGAAGCGCGAGGCGCGCGGCGGCGGCGACGAGCACGATGCCGACGAGCGCGTTGATGGGCGCAGCCCCCTTCGGCTCGACCCGGCCGTGGAGGACGAGTCCATTGGCGATCAGAACCGCGCCGATGAAGAAGAGGCTGACCGCAGACAAGGGCTGAACCTAGGTGACCGTGGGCGGCTGCGCAAGGCGGGATCCGTCGTCATCGCTTGTGCTGGCCTCACCGGTGGCGACGGCGTGGCACCCATGCGCTGGCTCGTGCCAACATCTGCTTCTCTGGATCCGCTCGTCGGTCGGCGCCGCGTCCGCTGCCGACCCTCCCCGCGGCGGATCAGACGGTCTATCGTCTGGCCCGCCGCAGCCCTCGGAAGGAGACCCCAATGAGTGAGCACCGTATCTTTGAGTTGGGCGACTTCGTCCTGCAGAAGGGCTCCGTGTTGCCGAACGCGCGGATCGGCTACCTGACGCTCGGCGAGTTGAACGCCGCGCGCGACAATGTCGTCCTTTGCCCGACCTGGTTCACGGGCGTGCCGGCCGACACGGCGTCGAGATGCTCGCGGGCCGGGCCGCGCACTCGACCCGGAGCGCTGGTTCATCGTCGTGCCGAACCACTTCGGCGGCGGGGTGTCCTCGTCGCCGTCCAACACGCCGCCGCCGTTCGAGCGCGGTCGCTTTCCGCGCGTCACGACCTACGACAACGTGCGGGCGCAGCACCGCCTGCTGACCGAGGGCCTCGGCGTCGAGCGGATTCGGCTGGCGACGAGCTGGTCGATGGGCGCCTGCCAGGTCTACGCGTGGGCCGCGGCGTACCCAGACATGGTCGACGCGATCGCGCCGATCGCCGGCTCGGCCCGCACGGCCGACTACAACAAGGTCTTCCTCGCCGGCAACATGGCCGCGATCAACGGCGACCCGGCATGGAACGAGGGGTTCTACGACCGCCCGCCCGTCGCCGGCCTGCGCGCGATGGCCGCGATCTACGCGGGCTGGGGGCTCAGCGAGCCGTTCTACCGCCTCAAGGAGTACCGGCTCTTCGGCGCCAAGGACGTGCCGGAGTTCATCGAGATCTTCTGGGAGCCGTTCTTCCTGGCAAGTGCGACGCCAACGACCTCCTGGCCCAGATGGCGACCTGGTGGCACAACGACATCGGCGACCACGCGAGCTTCGGCGGCGACTTCGAGGCGGCGCTGGGCGCCATCAGCGCGCGGGCGATCGTCCTGCCGGCCGAGCTCGACCGCTACTTTCCGCCGGTCGACGCCGAGTACGAGGTGCAGCACATGCCGAACGCCGAATGCCGCGCGATCCCGTCGTCCTGGGGCCACATGGCGCCGGTTGAGCCCGCGTCGCAGCAATTCATCGACGCGGCGCTGCAGGAGCTGCTCGACTGAGTCAAGATCGGCTGTCATGCCGGCGTCACACGCTGCGGCGCTCTTACCTGATGGCAGCAGCTCGATGACGACCGCCTGCACCGGCGAGCCCAGTCGCCGGAAAGAGAAAGGCGCGATTGGGACGCGCAGACCACTGAGCAGGTTCCCGTCAGCGGATCGCCGGGCAGTCCACGGGCGGCAAGCGCAACGATGGCGTCGGCCGCTTCGAGGCCCTTGGCAGCGACTCCACGCGTGTCAAGGTCGCGTCCTGCGCGCGCGCCGCGTCGGCGCCGGCGCCGACGTCGACCTCTCGCTCTTCGAGGTCGCGCTCGCGGAGCTCACGTAGCTCGCGACCTGGACGGCGTCGCGCGAGTTCGAGCCCGTGCGGCGCGCCGACTCCGCCGCACCAGTCGATGGTGCCGTTCCCGAACATCCGCACGGGCGACGGCTGGATCGCGTCGACTGCCCCAAGGAGTCGCTGTGGCGGCGGCTGTGCGGCGCGATCGGGCGCGACGAGCTCGCCGCCGACCCGCGCTTCGCCTCGTTCGGCGAGCGCAACGCGAACCGCGAGGCGCCGATGTCCGAGCTCACGGCCACGTTCACGACGCGGCGCTCGGCAGAGTGGCTCGAGCTGCTCGCCGCGGCGGGGGTTCCGGCCGCCCCGATTATCAGCGTGCGCGAGGCGCTCGACGACCCGCAGGTCGCCGCGCGCTGCGCGCTCGCCGAGCTCGACCACCCCGTGCTCGGCTCGTCCGCCAGGTCGCGAGCCCGCTGCGGGTGGACGGCGCGGTGCCCGAGGCAACGCGCGGGGCGTTCCGGGGGGAGCACACGGAGACCGTGCTGGCCGAGCTCCGCGGCTACGCACCGGAGACGATCGCGGAGCTGCGCGCCACGGGTGCGCTCGGGCCGGGCTGGCGCCCTGGGGCGTCAGATCGCCGCGGCGGCGAACGGCGTGGTCGTGGGCTCCTTCGAGCCGCCGCTCGGCTCGAGCGTGACCGCGACCTGCTTGTAGCTGCCGACGTCGTCGAGGATCAGCACGTGCGCCCGTCTGCGAGAAGGTCGGCAGGGGCACCGGCGCACCGCCGTCGGCCGGGATGCCCCAGGCCTGGTAGGTGCGGCCCGAGGCCGGCCGGCCGAGCGAGCTGATCAGCGCGGCGCGATTCTGCGAGACGACCACGCGCCCGCCCGCATCGCCGCCGGCGAGCGGCGCGAGCGAGACCACCCGCGCATCCGGAGCGCGCGAGGATCGACACGAGCGCCGCCTGGCGGTCGCGCGCCCGGTCGGCCGATCCGTGCTGGGCGACGGCGACGAGCGCGAGCACGATCGCGGCGGCGACGCCCGCCAGCGCGAAGCCGCCCGAGGGCGTGAGCAGGCCGGCGAAACGCTGCATCCAGCTGCGCCCTGACGCCGCCGGTCGAGCGGAGCCGTGCACCAGCGGCGCGGCGCCCGGCTCGGCGGCGGCCGCGGCGACGATGCGCTCGCGCAGGCCGGCCGGCGGCTCGCTGTCGCCGACGGCGAGCGCGAGCGCGGCTGCCGTCTCGAGGGCGTCCTCGTAGGCACGCCGGCAGTCGTCGCTGGCGGCGATGTGGGCCTCCGCCGCGCTCGCCTCGGCGTAATCGAGCACGCCGAGGGCGTACGCGGTGATCAGCGCGGCGACGTCGTCGGGGATGCGGGAAGGAATGCTCATGTGTGGAAGCCCTCGCCGAGCAGCTCGCGCAGGCGGGACAGCGCAACGTGGGTGCGCGATTTCACGGTCCCGAGCGGCTCGTTCAGGCGCTCCGCGATCTCGCTCTGGCTGAGACCGGCAAAGTAGGCGAGCTCGAGCACCTCGCGCTGCGACGGCGAGAGCTCGGCGAGCGCGCGGCGCACGCTCGCGCCCTGATCGCTCGTGACGAGCGCGGCCGCGACGTCGTCGTTGCCGGGCCGATCGGCGATGTCGTCGACGTCGGCCCCGCGCTGCGGCCGGGCCTGCTCGCGGCGCACGAGGTCGACCGCGCGGCGGTGCACGAACGTGAGCAGGTAGCTGGCCGGCCGCGAGCGGCTCGGATCGAAGCGCTCCGCGCTCTTCCAGAGGTCGAGGAAGGCTTCCTGGACGACGTCCTCGGCCTGGGAGGCGTCGCGCACGATCCTCAGGGCAAGCGCATACGCCGCCCGTCCGAAGAGGTCGTAGAGCTCAGAGAGCGCGCCCTCATCACCCTTCGCGCAGCGCGCGACGAGCAGGACGTCGGAAGGCGCTGCTTCCATCGCGGGAAGCGTAGCGACGCGGCTCCCTCTTCGCAGGAAGAGAGGACACCGCCGGGGCTGGGGCGAGGGCCATGGTGCTCACAGGGAGTCGTTCGGGGGCGGTCGGGCACCGGTTCGGCGGCTCCCCCGTTCGAGCGGGTTCGAACAGCCGCGGACGGCACCGCGCGCTCAGCCGAGCGAGTCCCGCCAGGCCAGCAGACGCCGCAGATCGGCGAGGTCGAAATCCGGCTCCGACGCGATCGCGACGAACTGCCGCGCGCCGATCTCGTAGTAGCGGTCGAGCAGGCCGGCGGCGATCTCCTCGCGCGTGAGCTGTCACCGAGCGCTCGAGCTCGGCCGGGTCGCGGCCGATCGCGGCGCAGTGCTCGTCGAGCACGCGGCTCTTGTGCGCGAACACGTCGGGCGCGCCGAAGGCGTGCCAGGTCGCCGCCCACTGCGCGACGAGCCGCAGCATCACCTTCTCGCCGCCGCCGCCGATCAGCACCGGGATATGCCCGCGCACCGGCGGCGGGTTGAGCTTCCCGAGCCGCTCGTGGATCACCGGCAGGGCGTCACGGAACGCGTGCAGCCGCGTGATCGGCGTGCCGAACTCGTAGCCGTACTCGCGGTAGTCGCGCTCGAACCAGCCCGATCCGAGGCCGAGGATCAGCCGGCCGCCGCGAGATCTGGTCGACCGTCCGGGCCATGTCGGCGAGCAGATTCGGGTTGCGGTAGGAGTTGCAGGTCACCATCGCGCCGAAGTGGATGCGCTCGGTGACCTCGGCCATCGCGGCGAGCAGGCTCCAGCACTCGAAGTGAGCACCGTCGGGATCGCCGAACAGCGGGTAGAAGTGATCCCAGGTGTAGAGCGTGTCCGCGCCGGCGTCCTCGGCGCGCAGCCAGGTGTCGCGCATCGCCTCGTAGCTGGAGTGCTGAGGTGCGACGCGGACGCCGATGCGCACCTGGTCGCCCATCACATCCCCAGCTCGCGCTCGACGACCATGCGGCAGTTGACCCGCACGTCGCCCGGCTGCTGCCACGGGTAGACGTCGCGGCCGATGTACTTCCTGGCCAGCAGGTCGATCGTGGCGCTCGCGGGAGCGCCCTCCTCGAACTCGACCCGGCCCCGCAGCTCGACGTAGCTGTAGGCGTTCTCGGGATCGACGACGGTGAGCGTCACGCGCGGGTCGCGGCGGATGTTCCGGGCCTTCGGCCGCCCCTCCACGACGGTGAAGACGGGCGTGTCGCCATCGCGCGTGATCCACACGGGCGTCACCTGCGCCGTTCCGTCCTCGCTGACGAGTCCGAGCATGCCGAGAGCCTTGCTGTCGAAGAGCGCCTTCGCCTTGTCGCTGAGAGGCATGCCGCAGCCTATCCAGCGTCGCCCGGGGCCCGGAACAGGTCGCGCTCGGCGGGCATCACGCCCGCCCCGGCGCCCTCGTCCGAGCGCGCGAAGGCGACGCCGCGCACGATCGCCGCCGGGCACGCCGCCGAATGGCGCCGACGACGAGCTCCGCGGCCGATGGCGACCTGGTCGGCGAGGTGCAGCTCGGTGCCCGTCAGCACGCGCCCGGCATCGTCGCTCTCGCCCGTGTGCACGCGCAGCGGCGCGAGCCCGGCGCAGCCGATCGCGACGCCGGTCGTGCCGAGCCGGAACGGGCCGGCCGAACGAGTCGGTGACGATCACCCCCGCACGTCCGCGGCCGCCGCGAACGCGTCGCGCAGGCGCCGCGCCGAGGCGTCGGGGTCGAGCGGCAGCAGCACCGCGACGTCGCCCGCCGCCGAGGCGTTGGAGCGGTCGACGCCGGCCGCGGCGCAGACGAAGCCGTGCCGCGTCTCGCAGATCAGGAACGAGCCGCGGCGGCGCACGATGCGGACGCTCTCGCCGAGGATCAGACCTCGACATGGCGCGGATCGCCCTCGTCCCCGGCGATCTCCACGCGCCTCCGCGGCGCGGCACGACGTCGTCGAGCGCGACGCTGCGGCCCTCGACCTTCGAGACCGCCTTCTGGGCGACGCAGACGACGTCGCCGTCGCGCAGGCCGCCGCGCCGCTGGCGCCGACGGCCGCGAGCAGCAGCGCGGCGAGGTCGTCGCCGGGTGCGAGCTCCGGCAGCCCGCGCAGCCCGAAGACCGCGACGTCGCTCACAGCGCGAGCGCCGTCCGGGCGAGCGTCGGCGGCGACGGCGCGGCGTCGCGCATCAGCGTCGGGCACGCAGGCCGTGCGCAGCCCCGAGCGCGCGCAGCTCGGGCGCGAGCTGCCGCGTCGGCGGCGTCGAGCACGAAGCGGGCGCGAGCGGCGCCAGGACGCGCGCCACGCACCGCCGACGAGGGCTCGTGCCCGAGCGTCGTCGAGCATCGCCCGCCAGCGGCCCCTTGACCGCCCGGCGGCCGATCATCGGCGTGATCGCGACGACGTCGTCGCGGCGCGCCTCGACGGCCGCGCGCACGCCGTCCACGGCGAGGATCGGATCGAGCGAGACGAACGGGTTGGAGGGCGCGAGCACGATGCGGTCGGCGCTCGGCGATCGCCTCGAGCACGCCGGGCGCCGGGCGCGCGCCGGGCGCGCCCTCGAAGCGCACGCGCGCGCACGGGGTCGCTCGCGCGGCGGCCGACGAGCCACTGCTGGAACCGAGCTCCCCCGTCGGCCGTGACGATGCGCGTGCGCAGGCGATCGTCGGTCGCCGGCAGCAGCGCGCACGCGAGCCCGTAGCGGCGCGCGAGGTCGGCGGTGACCGCCGAGAGCGGCTCGCCCGCGCGCAGGCGCTCGCTGCGCACGAGGTGCAGGCCGATGTCGCGGTCGCCGAGGATGAACCAGTCGTCGCCGCCCGAGCTCGGCCACGACGCCGATCGCCTCGCGCGTGTCGCCCGCCACGCCCCAGCCCTGCTCCGGGTGGACACGCCCGGTCAGCGTGTAGAGGCAGCGTGTCGAGGTCGGGCGAGATCGTGCAGGCCCCAGTGCTCGAGGTCGTCGCCGACGTTGCCGACGATCGTGACGTCGGCCGGCGGCACGCATCGAGCAGGCCGCGGGCGAAGCGCGCTCCGCCGACGCCGCCCGCGAGCAGCGTTACGCGGGGCACGGCGCGAGGGCGAGGCCGAGGTCGCCGGGCGTGTCGATGTCGCGCTCGAGCCCGGCCAGGTGGACGCGCGTGCCACCGTGGCGCTCGGCGCTGCCGGGGCCGTAGCTGGGCCGGAAGGCGGTGGGCGGCGAGGCCGCGATCGCGTTCGTGGTGCCATCGGCGGCCGCGGCGATGGCGAGCGGGCGGGCGTGGGCGATCAGCTCGCGCACGTCGTCGGCGGTCACGTGCGGGAGGTCGGCCGCGAGCACGGCGATCCCGGTGGCGCCCGCATGCCGGGCGAGCGCGAGCTCGCACGCTGGCCGTGAGATCGCCGCCGCCGTCGTCCAGCGCGCCGGCCCCGAGCGCGCGGGCGGCGGCGTGGACGTCGGCGTCCGGCGAGACCACGCATACCTCGAGCCCCGCCTCGAGGCAGGCGCCGACGACGCGCCGCAGCAGGAACAGCACGAGATCGGCCCGCGCATCGCCGTCGAGCACGCCGGCCAGGCGCGACTTGCCGCGGGGCAGCTCCTTCACGGGCACCAGGGCCAGCCACCCGCCATGGGAACGGGCTACCATCGGGCCGAGTCTATGTCTCCTGCCCCGGCATTCACCCCACTGCGCCTCGGTTACAAGGCGTCCGCCGAGCAGTTCGCACCCGCCGAGCTGCTCTCGTTCGGCGTCGCCGCCGAGCGCCTCGGCCTCGACAGCGTGGCCGTCTCCGATCACTTCCAGCCGTTCCGGCACGAGGGCGGCCACTCGCCCGCGTCGCTGCCGTGGCTCGGCGCGCTCGCCGCGACGACCTCGCGCGTCCTGATCGGGACGAGCGTCCTGACGCCGACCTACCGCTACCACCCTGCGGTCGTCGCCCAGGCCTTCGCGACGCTCGGCTGCCTCGCACCGGGCCGCATCTTCCTCGGGCTCGGCTCCGGCGAGGCGATGAACGAGGTCGCGCCGACCGGCGTCGACTGGCCCGGCGCGGGCGAGCGGCTCGAGCGGCTGAAGGAGGCCGTGGCGCTGATCCATCAGCTCTGGAGCGGCGAGCAGGTGCACTTCGAGGGCCGCTGGTACCGCACGGGCGGCGCCGTGATCTACGACCTGCCCGAGCAGCGCATCCCGATCTGGATCGCCGCGGGCGGGCCGAAGGGCGCGCGCTTCGCCGGCGCCGAGGGCGGCCTGATCACGACCTCCGGCAAGCCCCGCGAGCTGTACGCCGAGCGGCTGCTGCCGAACGCCGTGGCCGGTGCGACCGAGACCGGTCACGACCCCGACGGCGTCGAGCGCATGATCGAGATCAAGCTCTCGTACGCGGCCGACCGCGCGACCGCTGTCGCCGACTGCCGCTTCTGGGCGCCGCTCGCGCTGCCGGCCGAGGCCAAGCAGGGCGTCGAGGATCCGCGCGAGCTCGCGCGCCTGGCCGACGAGCTCGACGACGAGCAGGCCGCCTCGCGCTTCATCTGCACCGGCGATCCCGACGAGGCCGTCGAGCGCATCGCGCCGTACCTCGAGCTCGGCTTCCGCCACCTCGTCTTCCACAGCCCGGCGCACGACCAGCTCGGCTTCCTCGAGCGCTTCGCCGCCGAGCTCGCGCCGCGCCTGCGCGCTCTCGCGTCGTGAGGCGGACGTTCGCAGACGTGATCGCGCCGTCTCACGAGCACCGGGCTTCCGGCTCGCGAGACTAGCCCGCGAGCGCCCGCGTCGGGGTGCCAGGGTGATCGGGGCTACGATCCAGCCCGTGCCGCACCCCCTGCGCATCGGCGCCGCGATTCCGCCCTACGGCCCGACCTACGCGGACGTGCGGCGGGCTGCGCAGGCCGCCGAGGCGGCCGGCGCCGACTCGCTCTGGACGTGGGATCACTTCTTCCAGAGCGGCGCCTCCGAGGATCGCACCGGGCCCAACCTCGAGTGCATGATGGTGCTCGCGCGCTCGCCGCCGCGACGAGCCGCGCGAGCCTCGGTGCGCTCGTCGCCTGCAACTCGTACCGCAACCCCGATCTGCACGCCGACATGGCGCGCACGATCGACCACGTCAGCGGCGGCCGCTTCGTGCTCGGCATCGGGGCGGGCTGGTTCGAGCCCGACTACGCCGAGTACGGCTACGAGCTACGGCAGCCGGCTCGATCGCGCCGAGGCGCTCGCGGAGGCGCTCCCGCGGCGTGCGCGAGCGGCTGCGCCGGCTCGCTCCGCCGCCGGTGCGCGGCCACCTGCCGCTGCTCGTCGCCGGCGGCGGCGAGCGCGTGCTGCTGCGCCTGGTCGCCGAGCACGCCGATCTCTGGAACTGCTACGGCACCCCCGCCGAGCTGGCGCACAAGAGCGCCATCCTCGACGAGCACTGCGCGAGCCTCGGCCGCGACCCGGCCGAGATCGAGCGCACGGTGCTGCTCGAAGACGACGAGGCGACCCTCGCAGACGGCTACCACAAGGCTGGAATGACACATCTGATCGTGACCCTCGCAGCGCCGCGCTACGACCTCGCCCAGCTCGAGCGGCTGTGCGCGTGGCGCGACCGGGTGGCCGCATGACGCGCGCTCCTCGACAGGCCGCTCGACGCGGACGCCGCGCTCGCCTACGCCGACGGCGAGGGGCCGTCGCTGGCCGAGCTCTGCGAGCGCGCCCGCGAGCGCGCCCCCGGCCCGTTCGTGACGTTCTCGCCCAAGGTCTTCATCCCGCTCACGCACCTCTGCCGCGACGTCTGCCACTACTGCACGTTCGCGCGGCCGCCGCGGCGCGGCGAGCGCTGCTACCTGACCCCGGACGAGGTGCTCGCGATCGCCGTGCAGGGCCGCGAGGCGGGCTGCCACGAGGCGCTCTTCACGCTCGGCGACAAGCCCGAGCTGCGCTACCGCGCCGCGCGCGAGGAGCTCGAGCGGCTGGGCTTCCCGACCACGGCGGCCTACCTGGCCCACTGCGCGGGCCTCGTGCTGCGCGAGACGGGCCTGCTCCCGCACGCCAATCCGGGCATCCTCGACGACGACGAGCTGCTCGCCCTGCGCGACGTCTGCGCCTCGCAGGGGATCATGCTCGAGACCGCGAGCGCGCGCCTGTCGCAGCGCGGCATGCCCCACTTCGGCTCGCCCGACAAGCTGCCCGAGCTGCGGCTCGACGCGATCGATCGAGCCGGGCGGCTCGCGATCCCGTACACGAGCGGCATCCTGATCGGCATCGGCGAGACCCGGCGCGAGCGCGTCGAGGCCCTGCTCGCGCTGCGCGAGCTGCACGAGCGCCACGGGCACCTGCAGGAGATCATCGTCCAGAACTTCCGCGCCAAGCCCGGCACGAAGATGGTCGACGCGCCGGAGCCGACGCTCGACGATCACCTCTGGACGATCGCCGTCGCGCGCCTGCTGATGCCGCTCGACGTCGCCGTGCAGGCGCCGCCCAACCTCGCGCACGCCGAGTTCCCGCGCCTGCTCGAGGCCGGCATCGACGACTTCGGCGGCGTCTCGCCCGTGACGCCCGACCACGTCAACCCCGAGGCGCCGTGGCCCGAGCGCTCGCTGCTCGCCGCGGCGACGGCGGAGGCCGACCGCACGCTCGTGCCGCGGCTCTGCATCTACCCGCGCTACCTGCGCGACGCAGCGCGCTGGCTCGCGCCGGCCGTGCGCGGCCCGGCGCTCGCCGCCTCCGACGGCGACGGGCTGGCGCGCGACGAGGGCACGTGGTTCGCGGGCACGAGCCCGGAGCCGCCGGCCGCCTGGCGGCAGGGCCGCAGGCCCGCGCCTCGCCGGCAGCGTCTCGCGGCCGTTCTTCCGCGCGCTGGAGCGCAGCGAGCGGGGCGCCGACCTCGACGAGGCCGACGCCGAGGCGCTGCTGAGCGCGCGCGGGCCCGAGGTCGAGCTGCTCAGCCGCGCGGCCGACGCCCGGCGCGAGCAGCGCTCCGGCGACACGGTCACCTACGTCGTCTGCCGGAACATCAACTACACCAACGTCTGCTACTTCCGCTGCGGCTTCTGCGCGTTCTCGAAGGGCCGGCTGGCCGCGAACCTGCGCGGCCCGGCCTACCTGCTCGGCGTCGACGAGGTCGTGCGCCGCTGCGCCGAGGCCTGGGATCGCGGCGCCACCGAGGTCTGCCTGCAGGGCGGCATCCACCCCGGCTTCACCGGCACCTGGTACCTCGATCTCGTGCGCGCGATCCGCGCGGCGCTGCCCGACCTGCACATCCACGCCTTCTCGCCGCTCGAGGTCTGGCAGGGCGCGGCGACCGAGGGCTGGGCGCTGCGCGACTACCTCGAGCAGCTGCGCGACGCCGGGCTCGGCAGCCTGCCCGGGACGGCCGCCGAGATCCTCGACGACGAGGTCCGCGCGATCCTCTGCCCCGACAAGCTGCGCACCGACCAGTGGCTCGAGGTCATGCGCACCGCGCACGCGGTCGGCCTGCGCACCACCTCGACGATCATGTTCGGGCACATCGAGGCGCCCATCAACCAGGCCCGCCACATCCTCGCGATCCGCGACCTGCAGCGCGACACGGGCGGCTTCACCGAGTTCGTGCCGCTGCCGTTCGTGCACGAGGAGGCGCCGATCGCGCTCAAGGGCCTGGCCCGCCACGGCCCGACGTTCCGCGAGGCCGTGGTGCTGCACGCCGCCGCCCGGCTCGTGCTCGACCCCTACGTGCCGAGCATCCAGGCCTCCTGGGTCAAGCTCGGCCCCGACGGCGCGCGCGCGCTCCTCCACGCCGGCGTCAACGACCTCGGCGGGACGCTGATGAACGAGTCGATCAGCCGCGCCGCCGGTGCCAGCCACGGCCAGGAGTGCCCGCCGGAACGCATGGAGGAGGTCATCCGCGCGGCCGGCCGCACGCCCCTCCAGCGCACGACCCTGTACGGCTCCGCGAGCCCCGAGCGGGTGGCCGCGTCGTTCGCCGCGGCACCGCTCGCGGCGGCCGATCCGCCGCCCTACGACGACCACGGGTTGGCGCGCCCAGCCCAGCTGATCCGCCCGGGGTTGTCGAAGGTCTGACGGGCCGGAGGTTTCGGAACCTCCCGAGGTCTGGACATTCCCCCGAGCGGCACCCGTTGGAGGGATTGCTAGGCTCCGCCAGATCCCGCGCGTCGGGAACTGGACGAGCGACAACCAGGAGACGCCGATGCACCTGATTTCCCGGCGCGCCAAACGGCGCGTCCTCATGCTTCTGCTTGCCACGGGCAGCCTTCTGGCGCTGCCCGCGCTCGCATTCGCCCACTCCGATCTGAGCCTCGTCAAGGTCGTCGACCACGCCGAGGCTGCGCCCGGAGACCTGCTCACGTACACGATCGAGATCGAGAACCACGGCACCCACGCCTCGCTGCGCGGTGCCCGCGTGACCGACACGCTGCCGGCGCACACGACGTTCGTGAGCGCCACGGGCGGCTGCACCGCCGCCGCCGGCGTGATCACCTGCCCGCTCGCGCCCGTCGCGATCGGCGCGACCGTCACGATCACCGTGGTCGTGCGCGTCGACGCCGACGTCCCGGCGGGCGATCTCGTCAACGTCGCCGACGTGACGGCGCCGGGCGATCGCCCGACGACGAACAACCACGGCTCGGCGATCTCGGTCGTGCGGCGACGCCGGCCTCGGCGACTTCGTCTGGTGGGATCAGAACCACGACGGCTTGCAGACCGCCGGCGAGCCCGGCTTCGGCGGGGTCACGGTCCATCTCTACGACGGCTCCGGGACGCTCGTCGGCACCACGGCGACGGACGCGAGCGGCTACTACCGCTTCGACCGCCTGCGCCCCGCGACGACGTACACCGTGTGCCTCGGCAACCCGGCCGACTTCGCCGCGGGCGGCCCGCTCTCCGGCTTCGAGCTGACCGGCGCGAACGCGGGTGCGGATGACGCGATCGACTCCGACGCGGCTCTGCGCAACGGCGCGCCGTGCATCACCCCGGCCCCGACCGGGCCGGCGAGCTCGTTCGTGCCGACCTACGACTTCGGCTTCTGGAAGCCGGCGGCGATCGGCGACCGCGTCTGGGACGACGGCAACCACAACGGCATCCAGGACGCCGGCGAGCCGGGCGTCCCCGGCGTGGGCGTGGTGCTCACGGAACGCCTCGGGCACCGTCGTCGGCAACGCGACGACCGACGCCGACGGCCTCTACCTCTTCGACCGCCTCGATGCCGGCACCTACCGGGTCTGCTTCACCGTCGGCACGATCCCGGCCGGCTACACGCTGACGATCATGAACGCGACCGGCGCGACGCGCGCGAACGGCTCCGACGCCGCGGCGGACGGCTGCGCGATCAGCACGACGCTGACGCCCGGCCAGCGCGACCTCGACTGGGACGCGGGCATCTGGAAGCTCGTCGCGGCTCCCCCCTCCGCCCCGCCGCTCGAGCAGCGGCAGCACGCCCTCGAAGCCTTCCAAGCCGGCAGCGGGCAAGCCCAAGCTGCGCGCTGACGAAGGGCGGCCGGCCCGGCAGCGTGCGTGCCGGCGGCACCGTCCGCTACACGCTCGTGGTCAAGAACACGGGCACGGCCAACGCGCATGACGTGCGAGGTCTGCGACACGCTCCCGGCCGGCGTGACGGTCACCTCGACCGGCAGCGGCAAGCTCTCCGGCGGCGTCGTCTGCTGGACGCTGCAGCTGCTGCCGAAGGGACGCTCGAAGCAGTTCAGCCTGGTCGTGAAGGTCGATGTCACGCAGCGCGGGCGCATCAAGAACCGGGCGGTCGCGACCGCCAGCGACGCACCGACCTCGCGCGCGTCCACCTCGACGAACGTCACCATCCCGCGCGTGCGCAGCGGCGTCGCGGGCGTGACGGGCTGAGCACGGCACTGCGGTCGATCCGCCCGCGCTCCGGCGCGTGGCGGGTCGGCCGGCTCGTGCGCCGGTCCTCCCGCTACGCCGCGAGCGCGGCGGCGCTCTCGCCCGCGAGCACGCGGCAGAGCGCGTCGACGACGACACGGATCGAGCTGGGTGCCGGAGTTGCGGCGGAGCTCCTCCATCGCCTCGTCCGCGCTCGCGCGCGTCGCGGTAGGGCCGGATCTCGGTCATCGCGGTGTAGGCGTCCACGGCCGCGAGCACGCGCGCGGTCATCGGGATCGCCTCGCCGGCGAGCCGGTCGGGGTAGCCCTGGCCGTCGAAGCGCTCGTGGTGGTGGCGGATCGCGAGCTGCGTGCGCGCGAGGCCCGGGATGCGCGCGACCATGTCGGCGCCGATGCTGGGGTGCTCGCGCAGCATCACCCACTCCTCCTCGTCGAGCGGACCGGGCTTGGAGAGCACGGCGCCGGCCACGGCGATCGTGCCGACGTCGTGCAGCAGCCCGGCCAGGCGCAGGTCGCCCTGCAGGCTCTCGGGCAGCCCGAGCTCGCGGCCGACGAGCTCGGCGAGCTCGGCGACGCCGACCTCGTGCTCGTGCGGGAACGCCCTCGCGCGCAGCCGCGGCCCGGGCGAGCGTGGCGGCGACGCGCGCAGCCTCCCCGCTCTCGTCCGCGGCGGGCTCGCGACCGCTCTCGGCCGAGCTCGGGCGCGAGGAGGCGTTGCGCTTGGTCGCGGCGAGCGCCGCCTCGGCGGTGTGCAGCAGGGCGTCGACGGTCGTGCCGGGATGCGCGCGCGCCGCGCCGGCCGAGACGTTCACGCGCAGCTCGTTCCCGCCCGAGCGCATGGGCTCGCCGGCCATCGCCGTGACGATCTCGTCGCAGATCCGGCTCAGCGCGTCGCCGTCGCGGAGGTCGGGCACGAGCACCGCGAAGCGCCCGCCGCCGACGTGCGAGATCGTGTCGTAGGTGCGCACGCTGTGGGACAGCCGGCCCGCGAGCTCGCGCAGCACGCCGTCGGCGACCGCGTGGCCGCGCTGCTCGTTGAGCTCGCGCAGGCGATCGACGTCGAGCAGCACGAGCGCCGGGCTGGTGTTCTCGCGCTGCGAGCGCGCCAGCTCGCGGCGCGCGACGTCGAGCAGGTGAAGGCGGTTGAAGAGCCCGGTCGTCGGATCGACGCGGGAGCGGCGCTCGGCCTCCTCCCGTGCGAGCTGCAGCCCGATGCGCGCGCGCTCGCGCTCGCTCACGTCGCTGATCACGGCGTCGTAGGCGACCGGATCGCTGCCGCGATGCGGGCGCGCCCGCGACCAGACCCAGCGCTCGATGCCGTCGAAGCCGCACAGCCGGTAGGTCGCGTCGGCGGGCTCGCCACGCGCGAGCTGCTCGAGGTAGGCGTCCATCAGGTGCCGGTCGTCGGGGTGCACGGCCTGGTACCAGACGGTCGGCCCATCGCCGCCAACCGGGTAGCGGGCCCCCGAGCATGCGCTCGATCCCCGGGCCGCGATGCACCCACATGCTGCGCCCGTCGCGCTGGATCTCGGCCGAGACGATGAACTCGGCGACGCCGCCGAGCACGCGCTCGAGGCGCTCGCGAGAGGTCGTTGCGCTCGTGCGTCGCCTCGTGCAGCGCCGTCACGTCGGCGACCACGCCGTCGAGGTCGACCACGCCGTCGTCGCGCAGGCGGTGCGGGAAGATGCGCTCCCAGACCCAGCGCTCGACGCCGTCGTGGCCGCACAGGCGGTACTCGAGCTCGAGCGGGTGCAGCAGGCGCTCGTTGGCGTAGCAGAACAGCTCGCGATAGCGCTCGCGGTCGTCCGGGTGGATCGCCGAGAGCCACTCGTCGTCGCTGCCCGCGCCGTCCGTGACCATGCCGAGCAGCGAGCGCGCAGGGGTCAGCGAGACCTTCGTGACGAAGCGGTCGTCCGGATGCGTCTCGCCGCTGTACACGTGCAGGCCAAGCGTGTCGACGACTGCGTGCAATCGCCGTTCGGCAGCGCTCTCTGCCTCTCCGCGCCCTGGGGATGGCTTCACGACGTGGTTATCGGCAGGAAGGCACCGGCCCTGAAGCCTTCTTGCGAAGGATCGTGAGACAGACGAGCCGCCCGCGCTGCACGACCGCCGCCGAGGCCGGCAAGGCACGCTTCAGCGCTGCTGCCGCCGCGCCGGCCCCACGCGTCGCGAGACGCAGGTCGAGCCCGCGGGGACCGACGCCGAGGCGGCCTCCGAGCCAACCGTGCGCGAGCCCCTCCTCGCCCGTCAGCGCGATCAGATCGGCGGCTCCGAAGGTCGTCGCGAAGACGTACTTCCCGGGCGGCAGGCGCAGCGTCTGCGGACGCGGATCGCCCGCCAGGTAGCGGGCCGGATCGAGCACTGCCGCGCTCGTCCGCGGGGGGTTCCGGAAGGCGCGATCGACGAGCCGCTGGCCACCGCGCTCGCGCAGGGCGCGTACGAACTCCCGCCCCGCGGCGTACGGGTAGATGAGCTCCCGCTGCAGGAACGGCGGCACGCCGTCGGCGGCGTCGGCGGGCAGCGCTCCGAGCGTGCGGCCGAGCTCGCCGACGAGGTCGAGCGGCGAGAGGCCGGAGATGTAGCGCGACTGCACCTCGGTCGCGTCGCCCTCGACGAGCGCCTGGGCCGCGAGCATCCCGTCGCGGTCGGCCGGGCGCGGGGCGAAGGCGCCGCGCGTGAGCCGGAAGTGCGCGTCCTGCAGCGCGTGCACGACCTCGTGGGCGATCACCGAGCGCGGCGGCTTCCCGCGGGCGCCGAGCACGTAGAGCCGGCGGTTGGCGGGCACGTAGAGGCCCGCGACCTGACCGGTCAGCGCCTTCCGCTCGGTGGCGGCGAGGCTCTGACCGGGCGCGAGCACGCCGAGCAGGTGCAGGGCGTCGTCCCAGGCGGCGTCGGCGCGCGGCAGGCGCTCGCGCCGCAGCTCGCGCTCCACCGCCTGCCGCATGCCCGCGGCGTTCACGGTCGTGACGGAGAGCGCCTCGGGCGCCGCCAGCCCGCGCAGCTGCTCCGTCTTCGCGATCACGCCCTGCAGCTCGGAGTCGCCGGCGCCCGCCACCGGCGGCCCGGCGAGCGCGCACACGGAAAGCGCGAGCGCGGCAAGGCGAAGACGACCCATCCCCGCATTCTGCGCGAGCCCGCAGCCGCACCGTTCAGACCTGGCCCGAAAGCTGCGGCCCGACCCATCTCAACGGAGCCTGACCCCATACCGATGGCCCCGAACCGACGCGTTGCCGGGCCGGAGCGCCGGCCCGGCTCAGTTGACGCGGCGCTCCCGGCCGGCCCACTCGCGTTCGCGCAGCACGTACTTCTGCACCTTCCCGGTCGCGGTGCGCGGGAGCTCGCCGAACTCGACCGCGTCGGGGCACTTGAAGCCGGCGAGCTGCTCGCGGCAGAACGCCGTGAGCGCAGCAGCAGCGACCTCCACGCCCTCGCGCAGCTCGACGAACGCCTTCGGCCGCTCGCCCCAGCGGTCGTCCGGGATGCCCACGACGGCGCACTCGAGCACGGCAGGGTGCCGCGCGAGCACCTGCTCGACCTCGATCGTCGAGATGTTCTCGCCGCCCGAGATGATCACGTCCTTGAAGCGGTCGCGCACCTCGATGCGACCGTCCTCGTGCATGACCGCGGCATCGCCCGAGTGGAACCAGCCGCCCCGGAATGCCTCCTCCGTGCCCTCGGGGTCCTCGAGATAGCCGGCCATCACGGTGTTGCCGCGCAGCACGACCTCCCCCATCGTCTGCCCGTCGCGCGGGACGGGGGCGCCCGCTGCGTCCCACACGTCGAGCTCGCCGCCGAGCACGGTCGGCACGCCCTGGCGTGCGCGCAGCGCGGCCCGCTCCGCGTCCGGCAACGCGTCCCAGGCGGGCGGCCAGGCCGCGACCGTCGCGGGACCGTAGGTCTCGGTCAGGCCGTACAGGTGCACGAGGCGGATGCCGACCGCCTCGCAGCCGGCGATCAGCGTCGGCGAGGGCGGCGCGCCACCGACCGCGCAGGTCACCGGATGGTCGAGCGGAGCGGCATCGGCATGCGCCAGCAGCGCGATCAGTACGGTCGGCGCGGCGCACATGTGGGTCGCGCCGGCGCGCAGCTCACGCCACACCGCACCCGGCTCGGGCCGCGGGATGATGACGCTCGTCGCGCCCACGCCGGCGACGCCCCAGCTGAAGCACCAGCCGTTGCAGTGGAACATCGGCAGCGTCCAGAGCACGCGGCTGCCGGCTCCCAGGCGCAGCTCGACGAGACCCGCGAGCGCACCCAGATAGGCGCCTCGATGCGTGTAGACGACGCCCTTCGGGGTGCCGGTCGTGCCGCTCGTGTAGTCGACGGCGATCGGCCGGTCCTCGCTGTCGGGCCAGGCGGGCGGCGTTGCCGGGCTGCCCGCCAGCAGGCCCTCGTACTCGGCGCCGAGGCGCACGACGTGGAGCCCGCGCAGGTCGAGCACCTGGCTCGCCGAGGCCTCGAGCTCGGGGTCGAGCAGCAGCACCCGCGCGTCGCAGTGCTCGACGATGAAGCGCACCTCGGGCGGCGCGAGCCGGGTGTTGATCGCGCACAGCGCGCCGCGGGCGGCGGGCACTCCGAAGTGCGCCTCCAGCAGCTCGTGGCGGTTGAGCGAGAGCATCGCAACGCGCGCCTCGGCGCCCACGCCGAGCCCCGCGAGCGCCGTGCCGAGTCGCCACGCGCGCTCCGCGAAGGCGGCGAACGAGAGGCTGCGGTCGCCGTCGGCCACCGCCGTGTGCGCGGGATACGCCAGAGCGCTGCGCCGCAGCAGGGCGAGCGGCGAGAGCTCGTCGCGGTTCGCGCTCACGGGCGGGGGCGAGCCCGGGTCGCGAGCGCTGCGGCCCGGCCTGCCGTCACGCGTCGTCGTCGCGCTTGCGCGGCGGATCCTCCACGTCGTCGGCGTCCTGCCACTCGACCTCATCGAGGCGCATGGCGCGGGTCGACCCGCCGATCTCGGCCTCCGGATCGTCGCCCTCGGCCGCCGTCGGCTCGTCGAGCGGGCCGAGCTCGATCTCGTCGTGCTCGGCCGTCTGGCTCATGTGCGGCTCGGAGAGCTCGTCCGCCTCGTCGTCGTCGACCTCCCACGCGTGACTCCCGGTGGGCACGCGGACGACGTCCTCGTCGGCGTCGCCGCGCAGGTGGCGCAGCTCCTCGCGCAGGTCCTGCGCCTCGCGCCGCTTCTCCTCGAGCCGCTCGCTGAGGCGCGCGCGGGCGCGATTGGCGACGACGCTGCGCAGCGCCCAGCCGGTCGCGAACCCGACCAGCGCCGCAAGCACCATCCAGATGACGATCTCGCCTGCCGTTCCCATACTGCTCCTCTATCCGCCCAGCACGGTGAACTCGATGCGCCGGTTCTCACGGCGGCCGGCCTCGGTGTTGTTGCTCGCAATCGGCTTGGTCTCCCCGTACCCGCGCACGATCAACCGCGCGGCACTCACGCCCTGCTTGACGAGGAAGACCTTGACCGAGTTGGCGCGCGCCCGGCTCAGCCGCATGTTGGCCTTGGCGTCGCCGACGCTGTCGGTGTAGCCGCCGACGACGACCTTGGAGGTTCCCGCCGTCTTGAGCGGCACGGCGAGCGCGCGCAGCACCGTCTGCCCGGTCTTGGTGATGCCGGCGCTGCCGGTGTTGAACGAGATCGTGCGGCCCTTGATGGCCTGGTCGATGCGGCTCTGGAGCAGGCCGCCGGCACCGGGCACGACGATCTCGAGCTCGTCGGAGACCGTGCGCTCGGAGGCGTCTCTGACCGCCTTCAGGAGGCCCTGCCCGGCGGCCGCAGTCGGTACGCGGCCGCTCACGGTGATCGCGGCTTCCGTGACCACGACGTCGATCGGGCCGTAGCCGCTGTCCTTGCGCGGGAGCACCGGCATGACGTCGGCGAGCCAGCCGGCCGGATCGCGCGTGGCATCGACGACGAGATTGCTGACGACGTTCTCGCTCGCCGAAGCGCTCGTCGGCGGCGTCCTCGATCGCGCGCTTCTCGTCGGCCTCGCGCACGGGGCCGTCGAGCGTGACGTTGCCGGCGGCCACGTGGACGCGCAACTCGCCGGGCGCGGCCGGCGGCAGCGTGGTCGTCTGCTGGCCGCGCGGAGAGCCGCCCTCGTCGTGGAAGACGATCGCGAGCACGATGAGCACGAGCAGCGCTGCTGCCCCGCTGGCGAGAATCCGCTGAGCGCTCATCGGGGAGACGCTACCGCACGGTGTGACGCACAAACAACCCGCGCGTCCGCGGCGCGGGGGCAGCGGAGCTACGGTTGCGGGGTGAGTGCGAGGCAATCTGCGGCCGGCGAGATCGTCATCGTCGCCAATCGACTGCCCGTCGTGCGCGCCGACGACGGCTCCTGGGACGTCAGCCCGGGCGGCCTCGTGAGCGCTCTCGCGCCGATCGTGCAGGCGGGCCGGGGCTCGTGGGTGGGCTGGGCCGGAATCCCCGGGCCGCCGCCCAAGGCGTTCGACCACGGCAGCATGCGGCTCACGCCGCTCGGGCTCAACGCGCGCGAGATCGAGGGCTTCTACGAGGGCTTCGCGAACCGCACGCTGTGGCCGCTCTACCACGACGCCGTGCGCCCGCCCGAGTTCCGGCGCGAGTGGTGGCAGAGCTACGTCGAGGTCAACGAGCGCTTCGCCGACCTGACCGCGAAGGTCGCCTCGAAGAGCTCGACCGTCTGGGTGCACGACTACCAGCTGCACCTCGTCCCGGCGATGCTGCGCGCGCTGCGCCCCGATCTCCGCATCGGCTTCTTCCTGCACATCCCGCTGCCGCCGCAGGAGCTGTTCATGCAGCTGCCGTGGCGCCAGCAGATCGTCGAGGGCATGCTCGGCGCCGATCTCGTCGGCTTCCAGCGGCCCGTCGCGGCCCAGAACTTCCTGCAGATCGCGCGGCGCCTCGTCGACGTCTCACCCGACGCGCACGACCGTGCCGTACCAGGGCCGCAGCGTGAAGGTCGGCGCGTTCCCGGTCTCGATCGACTTCGCCGAGTTCGACGAGATCGCGGCGCTGCCCGAGACCGCGAAGGCGGCCGCCGAGCTGCGCGAGGCGCTCGGCTCGCCGAAGCGCATCCTGCTCGGCGTCGACCGGCTCGACTACACCAAGGGCATCGACGTGCGCCTGCAGGCCTTCCGCGAGCTGCTCGAGAGCGGCGTGACGCACGCCGGCGAGACGGTGCTCGTGCAGGTCGCGACGCCGAGCCGCGAGCGCGTGACGACCTACCGCCAGCTGCGCGAGCGCGTCGAGCGCTCCGTCGGGCGCATCAACGGCGAGTTCGGGCGCCTCGGCCATCCCGCGATCCACTACCTGCACCACAACCTGCCGCGCGAGGAGCTGTGCGCGCTCTACGCCGCCGCCGATGTGATGCTCGTGACCCCGCTGCGCGACGGCATGAACCTCGTCTGCAAGGAGTACGTGGCCGCGCGCCACCGCGGCGGAGGCGTGCTCGTGCTGTCGGAGTTCGCGGGCGCCGCCGGCGAGCTGCGGCAGGCGCTGCTCGTGAACCCGCACGACGTCGTCGGCATGCGCGAGACGATCGCGCGCGCGCTCGCGCTGCCCGACGCCGAGGCGCGCCGGCGCATGCGCGAGCTGCGCCGCCAGGTGCGCACGCACGACGTGCACCGCTTCGCCCGCACGTTCGTCGAGGCCCTGTCGGCGGACGCGCCGTGACGACCGAGACGGTCGACGGCAACGGGCGCCCGCTCGAGCAGGCGCTCGCCCGGCTGGCCCGCGAGCCGCACCTGCTCGTTGCCTGCGACTACGACGGCACGCTGGCGCCGATCGTCGACGTGCCGGAGGAGGCGCGCCCGCGGCGCGAGTCCGTCGCCGCCCTGCGCGCGCTGGCGGCGCTCCCCGACACGAGCGTCGCCGTGATCTCGGGCCGCGGCCTGCACGACCTCGCCGCGCTCTCGCGGCTGCCCGAGGAGATCCACCTCGTCGGGAGCCACGGCACCGAGTTCGACGTCGGCTTCGTGCGCGCGCTCGAGCCCGCCGCCGTGGCGCTGCGCGACCAGCTCACCGATGAGCTGCACGCGATCGCCGCGACCCACCCCGGCGTCACCGTCGAGCTCAAGCCGGCCGGCGCGGCGCTGCACTACCGCCAGGCCTCCGACGACGACGGCGCCGCGGCCCTGACCGCCGTGCGCGAGGGACCGGCGCGCCTCCCCGGCGTGCACCCGCGCGAGGGCAAGCGCGTGATCGAGCTCGCCGTGGTCGACGCCGACAAGGGCTACGCGCTCGACGCGCTGCGCCACCAGGTCGGGGCGACGGCGGCGATGTTCATCGGCGACGACGTGACCGACGAGGACGCGTTCAGCCGGCTGACCGGCCCCGATCTCGGCATCAAGGTCGGTCCGGGCGCGAGCTTCGCCGCGCTGCGCGTCGACGACCCCGAGGACGTCGCCCGGCTGCTCGCGCGGCTCGTCGAGATCCGGCGCGAGTGGCTCGCCGGCGCCAATGCGGTGCCGATCGAGCGCCACGCGATGCTCTCCGACGGCAAGACGGTCGCGCTCGTGACCCCCGACGCCCGCGTCACCTGGCTCTGCCACCCGCGGCCCGACAGCGCGCCGATCTTCGCCGAGCTGGTCGGCGGCCACACGGCCGGCTGCCTCGCCGTGCGCCCGGCGCACGACGGCGCGCCCACCGCGCAGCGCTACATCGAGGGCACGCTCACGCTGGAGACCCGCTGGGCGGGCCTGATCGTCAGCGACTACCTCGATCGCGGCGATCCCTACGGGCGCGTGCGGCCTCGTGCGCGTGCTCGAGGGCAAGGAGGACGCGATCGTCGAGTTCGCGCCGCGGCCCGACTTCGGGCGCACGCGGATCTCGCTGCGCGCCGAGCGCGACGGCATCGTCGTGCTGGGCGCGGCCGATCCGGTCGCGCTCTACGCCCCCGGCCTCGACCTGGGAGATCGACCGACGACGGCGTGCAGGCGACGGCGCGCGCGCGCATCGCGGGTCCGCGGCCGTACGTGCTCGAGCTGCGCTGCGGCGGCGACAGCCTCGCCCCGCACCCGACGCCCGAGCCCGAGCGCCGCGAGCGCACCGAGCACACCTGGCGCACCTGGCTCGAGGGCCTGCGCCTGCCCGCGCTCGCGCGCGGCGAGGTCGCGCGCAGCGCGCTGACCCTGCGCGGGCTCTGCCACGAGCAGAGCGGCGCGATCCTGGCCGCCGCGACCACGAGCCTGCCGGAGGAGATCGGCGGCGTCCGCAACTGGGACTACCGCTACTGCTGGCTGCGCGACGCGGCGATCACGGCGATCGCGCTGGTCGAGCTCGGATCGCTGAGCCGAGGCCGATGCGCTGCTGGCCTACATCGAGCGGCTCGCGAAGGCCGAGCACGGCGCCGAGCGGCTGCGCCCGCTCTACTCGGTGCTCGGCGGCGACGCGGGCACGGAGGCCGTGATCGACGCCGTCCCGGGCTACGCGGGCAGCCGGCCGGTGCGCGTCGGCAATGCGGCCGCCCAGCAGGTGCAGCTCGACGTCTTCGGCCCGATCGTCGAGCTGGCCTACTCGGTCGCCGTCGCCGGCGGGCAGCTCTCCGAGGCCCACCACACGCTCGTCGAGCAGATCGTCGACGCCGTCGCGCGGCGCTGGAACGAGCCCGATCACGGCATCTGGGAGGTGCGGCGGGCACCGCGCCACCACGTGCACTCGCGCGCGATGTGCTGGCTCGCCGTCGACCGCGCGCTGCGGCTCGCCCGCCTCACCGGCAGGCCCGAGCCCGCCAGCTGGTCGGCGCTCGCCGACCGCATCGCCGCCGACGTGCTCGAGCACGGCTGGAAGCCGGAGGTGCGCGCGTTCACGGCCGCCTACGACGGCCTCGACCTCGACGCGGCGGCCCTGCAGGTCGGGCTCTGCGGCCTGCTCCCGGCCGACGACGAGCGCTTCGCCGCGACCGTCGAGGCGGTCGAGCTGCGTCTGCGCGAGGGGCCCGACGGTCTACCGCTACCGCAGCGACGACGGCCTGCCGGGCAGCGAGGGCGGCTTCCACCTGTGCGCGCTCTGGCTCGCCCAGGCCTATGCGCTCGTGGGCCGCCAGAGCGATGCGCAGGCGCTCTTCGACCAGGTGCTCGAGCTGGCCGGCCCGACCGGCCTGCTCTCCGAGCAGTACGACCCGCGCGCCGAGCGCGCGCTCGGCAACCATCCGCAGGCGTACTCGCACCTCGGGCTGATCCGCATGGCCCTGGTGCTCGACCGGCTGCCGCGATGACGACCGACTACGAGGACGCGGTCGCGGTCGGCGACCTCTGGGTGCGGCTCCTGCGCCCGAGCGAGCCGGAGGAGCTGTTCGCCGTCGCCGCCGACGAGCGCGGCGACGCGCCCTACTGGGCCGAGCTGTGGCCGTGCGCCCGTGCGCTGGCGGCCCACCTCGCGTCGCTCGACCTCACCGGTGTGCGCGTGCTGGAGCTCGGCTGCGGCCTCGCCCTGCCCTCGCTGGTGGCCGCGCTGCGCGGCGCCGACGTGGTCGCGAGCGACGTCTCCGCCGACGCGCTCGAGCGGGTCGCCGAGAGCGGCAGGCGGACGCTCGGACGTCCGCTCGAGACGCTCTGCGCCGACCTCCACGATCCGGCGTCACTGCTCGCCCGCGGGCCGTTCGATCTCGTGCTCGGTGCCGATCTGCTCTACGACTGCACGCTCGCGACCGCGATGGGCGAGCTGATCCCGAAGATCTCACCGGCCGCGCTCTTCGCCTACTCGTGGCGCAACTCGGCGATCCCGCTCGTCAGGCCGCTGATGGCGCAGGGGTTCCGCGTCGCGCAGTGGCGCCCCGGCTCCGCCGGCCCGCGCTTCTTCGAGGCCGTTCGCGGCTAGCGGTCAGCCAGGCGCGGCGGGCAGCGCGCGGAGCCGCTCGAGGATCGCGTAGGTGATGCCCCAGACGACGAGCCGCTCACCGTGCTCGACGTCGATGGCGTAGGCCGGCACGTCGGTGTCCGGCAACTCGGGGACGCGCACGGTGACCGAGACGAGCGCGCTCAACGGCACCCAGTGCGCGGACGCGAGCTCGGGCGAGAGCGCGAGCGGCGGCCGCTCGTCGAGCGCCGCGACGAACACGGCGATGCGAACGCCGCTGACCCGCCGGCCGCGCCCGATGTGCGTCCCGAGCGCCCCGAGCACCCGGCCGTGCGCGAGCGGGTCGATGCCGAGCTCCTCGTGCGCCTCCCGCAGGGCGGTCGCCGAGCAACGACTCGTCGCCCGGCTCCCAGCGCCCGCCGGGCAGTCCCGACGTGCCCCGACCACGGATCGCCCGGATGCAGCGCGCGGCGCGCGAGCAGCACCGCATCGTCGTTGCAGGCAGACGAGCACGGCCGCCTCGATGGCAGCGCCCTCGAGCTCGGGCGCGGGCACGCGGCGCGAGCGCGTCGGCGAGCACCCCGAGCGACGGGAACGGCAACGGCCCCACGCCGGGCAGCATGGCACGGCGCCGTTCCGGGCGCCCGTCTGCGTGCGCTCGTGGGGCGGGGGCGGGGCGGGTGCGGGGGCGGCCAAATGACACTCGCGGCGAGTGCCAATTGGCCGATGGCGCAGGCGGGGCCGCCGCTCGCGTCTGCGGAGCGGGGCTCCCGTGCGGCTCCTGCGACCCGGAGCGGCCGTCCTCGTGCCGGCGGGCGGAGGCCGCGCTGCGCGAGTACCGCTTGCATGGGCGCGCCACCCGGAACCCGCCTACGACCGGAGATCCCGCCGGATCAGCTCGATCGGGAGATCGGGCGAGTCCGCGTCGGGCGTGCGGCCAAATGACACTCGCAGCGAGTGCCAATTGGCCGAGACCGCGCGGAGACCGTGCCCGGAGCCGCAGGCGACCCCGCAGCCGCAAGCCCCGGCGGGCGACCTGCTGTAGCCTGCGACGCGACCGTGCCCGGGGGCGCACCTGCCGCCAGAAGGGCTGCGGGCGGAGGCGTTGACGGCCAGGTCCCGCGCGCTGAGCAGTCGCGAACCGTGTCAGGTCCGGAAGGAAGCAGCACTCAGCGATCTTGTTCAGGCGACGCGGTCAGGCCTGGCACGAGTCGCCGTCCGTCCAGCCGCTGACCGGAGGAGGCGCTTCCCGGGCCGGTCACCTCGCTGCCTTCCCGGGAGCGCTCGCAGTCGCGAATAGACTGCCGCCGTGGCCTCGCTCTATCGCACCTATCGTCCGCGGACGTTCGAGGACGTGGTGGGCCAGGATCACATCGTCCGCACGCTCGGCGCCGCCGTCGAGCAGGGCCGCATCGCGCATGCCTACCTCTTCTCCGGGCCGCGCGGCACGGGCAAGACGTCGCTCGCGAAGATCCTCGCGAAGGCGCTCAACTGCGAGCACGGCCCGACCGCGACGCCCGACGGCACGTGCGCGATCTGCCTGCGCATCCACGATGCGACGGCGCTCGACGTGATCGAGATGGACGCCGCCTCGCACCGCGGCATCGACGACATCCGCGAGATCGTGGAGCGCGTCGCCCAGCAGCCGGCCGAGGGGCGCTACAAGGTCTACATCCTGGACGAGGCCCACTCGCTCACGGCGGACGCGTCGAACGCGCTGCTGAAGACGCTCGAGGAGCCCCCGCCCCACGTCGTCTTCGTGCTCTGCACGACCGACCCCGCGAAGCTGCTGAGCACGATCCGCTCGCGCTGCCAGCGCTTCGCGTTCCGGCGGCCCGGGCCGGGCGAGCTCGTCAAGGTGCTGGCGCGCGTGTGCGAGGCCGAGAGGATCGAGGCGCCCGAGGCGGTGCTGCACCTCGTCGCCCGCGCAGGCGCGGGCTCCTACCGCGACGCGCTCACGATCCTCGACCAGCTCGCGACGTCCGGCGAGAGCTCGATCACCGTCGAGGACGCCGTGCGCCTGCTCGGCCTCGTCCCGGAGCAGGCGCTCGTCGACATCGTCGACCTGATCGCCCAGGGCGAGCCGGGCGAGCTGCTGCGCCGCATCGACTCGCTCGCCGAGGGCGGCCAGGACATGCACGGCCTGCTCGACTCGCTGCTCGGCCACCTGCGCCTGATCTACCTGCTGCAGCACGCGGAGTCGCTGCCGGAGTCCGAGGCGGCCGCGCCCGATCGCACCGCCGAGCTGCAGCGCCAGGCGCTCGCCCTGCCGCCGACCGAGACGCTGCGCGCCGATCGACCTGCTGGCGACCGCGCTGCGCGACATCCGCGACGGCTCCGACGCGCGCCTGCCGCTGGAGGTCGCGCTCGATGACGGCCGCCCGGCCGGCCGCCAGCAGCGCGCCCGGCGCCCTGCTCGCGCGCGTCGAGCGCCTCGAGCACGCGCTCGCCGGCGCCGCTCCCGCAGCTGCCGCCCGCTCCCGCAGCTGCCGCCCACTCCCGCTGCGGCTCCCGTCGCCGCGCCCGCCGCGGCCGCCGCGCCGGCCGCTGCCGCGCCGCCCCCGCCGGCTGCGCAACCCGCTGCCGCGCCCGCGCCGGAGGCCGGAGTCGCGCACCGCAGCCGCCGCCCGCGCCGGCCGCGAGCGAGAGCCCGGCGCCGCGAGCCACCGCCCCCGCCCCCGAGCCCGCCGCCGCGCCGCCGGCGCTCCCGCCGCCGAGCCTCGAGACCGTGGCCGCAGGCTGGAGCGATGCGCTCGGGCAGCTCACCGGACCCGCGCGCGGCGTGCTCGCCGGCCTCGCGGCCGACCGCCGTCGAGGGCTCGAGCGTGGTCGTCGAGGTCTCGGCGCCGCTGCTCGCGAGCTCGCAGCGCTACGCCGATCAGCTCGCCGAGGCGATCGCCGCGGCGCTCGCACTGCGCCTGCGAGCCGCGCTTCGCGGCGGTGTCGGCGCAGGCGCACCGGCACCGGCCGACGGCGATGGCACGATTTCCGAGGTGGAGCTGCTCGATCAGCTGCGCCGCCGACTGGACGCAACGGAGGAAGCCGGATGAGCCTCGATCCCCAGAAGATGATGAAGATGGCGGCCCAGATGCAGGCCGACATGGCGAGCGCCCAGGAGGCGCTGGCGCAGGAGCGCGTCGAGGCGACCGTCGGCGGCGGCATGGTCAAGGCCGATCGCCTCGGGCAACGGCGACCTCGTGGGCATCGAGATCGACCCGCAGGCCGTCGACCCCGACGAGGTCGAGCTGCTCCAGGACATGGTGCTCGCGGCCGTCACCGAGGCCTTCCGCCAGGCCGCCGCGCTGCAGCAGGAGCGCATGGGCGCGATCACGGGCGGCCTCGGCGGGCTCGGACTGCCGGGCTTCTAGTGCGCCGTCCCGGAACGAGCCCGGTCGTGAGCGTGCCGGCGGGCGCTGCGGGGCAGAGCTCTAGCGTGCTGTCCCCGGCGGTCGACGCGCTGGTCACCCAGCTCGCGCGCCTGCCCGGGGTCGGGCAGCGGACGGCTCAGCGGCTCGCGTTCCACCTGCTGCGGGTGCCCGCCGAGGAGGCGCTCGCGCTCGCCGAGGCGATCCGCGTGGTCAAGGAGCGCGTCGGCTTCTGCAGCGGAGTGCTTCAACCTCAGCGGAGGAGCCGCTCTGCCGCTTCTGCTCGGACGGACGCCGCGATCGCTCGCTGATCTGCGTCGTCGAGGCGCCCTCGGACGTCGTGCCGATCGAGCGCACGGCCGAGTATCGCGGCCTCTACCACGTGCTCGGCGGCGCGCTCTCGCCGATCGACGGCGATCGACCCCGAGCACCTGCGCATCGCCGAGCTGCTCGCGCGCGTCGAGCGCGCGGGCGACGAGCTGCGCGAGGTCGTGCTCGCGACGAACCCCACGATGACCGGCGAGGCCACGGCGCAGTACGTCGCCGAGCGGCTGCGCGGCCGCGTGCGGATCACCCGGCTCGCCAGCGGCCTCCCGGTCGGCGGCGATCTCGAGTACGCCGACGAGGTGACCCTCGGGCCGCGCGTTCGCCGGGCGCCGAGAGGCCTGAGGCAGCTCGCGTGGGTCACGCCGTGCGCGAGCGGATCGCGCGCATTCGACGTCGGCTGCGCGATTCCTGCACGCGGAAAACGCGCCAGCGGGTACAATCGCGAACCTGCCCGGGACGTGGGCGGGGAGACACACCGTGACAGACGACTATGACTTCAGGGCGACCGAACGACGGCGTGCCCGCGAGCTCGCTGAGCTCGAGGCGCGGCGTCTCCGTGCGCGCGAGCGCCAGCGCGCCCAGCTGCGCGCCGCGCACCGCCGCCGCCGTCTGACCGTCCTCGGCGTCGTCGGCCTCATCGATCGGCATCGCGAGCGGCGCCTGGGTCTGGCGCAGCGACACGCCGAAGGTGCGCGCGCCGGTCGCTCCGCCGAGCACGGTCGCGGCGCCGGCCAAGAAGGTCGCCCGCACGATCCCCGCTTCGGCGCGCGGCCCGCACATCTCCGCGGCCTGGTCGGCCAAGCCCGGGCTTCCTCGACCAGGTGCTGGCCACGCCGGGGCGTCAATCTGATCCAGCTCGACGTCAAGGACGAGAGCGGCGAGGTCGCCGGGCTCGGCGATCGCGCCCCGGCGCTCGCGAAGCGCATCGGTGCCGCCCGCGACTACTACGACCTCGCGCACGTGACGCGGCTCGCCCACGACCGCAACATCTGGGTCGTCGCGCGCATCGTCAGCTTCAAGGATCCGATCGTCGCGCAGAAGACGCCCAAGCTCGCGATCCGGGACGTGGACGGCGGCATCTGGCGGGACGGCGGCGGCGTGCCGTGGCTCAACCAGTACGACCCCGCCGCCTGGAAGTACCTGATCGACCTCGCCAAGGCCGCCGCGCGCTCGGGCGTCGACGAGGTGCAGTTCGACTACGTGCGCTTCCCGAGCGAGGGCGACCTCTCCGACATGCGCTTCAAGCCGCGCCGGTCGCCGAGCCGCTCAACGCGACGATCCCGCGCTTCCTCGCCGCGGCGCGCAAGGCGCTCAAGCCTACGACGTGAAGATCGGCGTCGACGTGTTCGGCCTCGCCGCCGACCACGATCTCGGCATCGGCCAGGACATCGCGCGCATCGGCAAGCACGTCGACGTGATCTCGCCGATGCTCTACCCGAACCACTACGGGCCCGGGCGAGCTCGGCCTGACCGATCCGAACGCCGATCCGAGCAGCACCGTCGCGCTCTCGATGGGCACGTTCCGCCAGCAGCTGATCGACTCGCCGAACGTCAAGCTGCGGCCCTGGCTGCAGGACTTCGGCGGCTACACGCTCGACGCAGGTGCGCGCGCAGACCGCGCCGCCGATCGCCAGGGCTCCGCGGCTGGATGCTGTGGGACGCGGCGATGGATTACACCTGGGGCGCGTTCAGCAGGTCTGCGGCAGCCTGACGCTTTTCTAGCTGCGAGACTGCCCTGGTGGCTGCCATGACGCGCATCGATCCAGCCGTGCCCGCGCGCGGCGACATCACCTTCGACACCGTCGTGATGAAGTTCGGCGGGTCGTCGGTGGCCGACGCCGACAAGGTGCGCGGCGTCGCGCAGCGCCTCGTCGACGCCAAGCGCAGCGGGCTGCGCGTCGTCGGCACCGTCTCGGCCATGGGCAAGACGACCGACTCGCTGATCGCGCTCGCCCACGAGGTCTCGCCGCAGCCCGACGGCCGCGAGCTCGACATGCTGCTCTCGACCGGCGAGCGCATCTCGTGCGCGCTCGTCGCGATGGCGATCCACGACCTCGGCTTCGAGGCCGTGTCGTTCACGGGCAGCCAGGCCGGCATCGTCACCGACGACGCGCACGGCCGCGCGAAGATCCGCGAGATCCGCGCGCAGCGCGTCGTCGAGGCGCTCGACGCCGGCAAGATCGTGCTCGTCGCCGGCTTCCAGGGCGTCTCGACCGGCACCAACGACGTCACGACGCTCGGCCGCGGCGGCACCGATGCCACCGCGGTGGCGCTCGCGGCCGCGCTCGGCGCCGCCTGCGAGATCTACTCCGACGTCGCCGGCGTCTACACGAGCGACCCGCGCGTCGTGCCCGGCGCGCGCAAGCTGCCCCGCATCTCGTACGAGGAGATGCTCGAGATGTCGGCCTCCGGCGCGAAGGTGCTGATGCTGCGCTCGGTCGAGCTCGCCCGCAACCACCACGTCCGCGTGCACTCCCGCTCCACGTTCTCGCAGGAGGAAGGCACCTGGATCGTCCCCGCCGAGGAAGTCATGGAACATCCGATCATCTCCGGCGTGACGCACTCGCAGAGCGAGGTCATCTTCACGCTGACAGGCATCCCCGACCGGCCCGGCGCCGCCGCGACGGTCTTCGACTCGGTCGCCGCCGAGCACGTCAACGTCGACACGATCATCCAGAACGTCGTGCACGGCGTGGCCGAGCTCTCGTTCTCGGTGCCGCACGAGGACGTGCCCGGCACGCGCCGCGCGATCGCGTTCGCCGAGCAGACGCTCGGGCCGCTGCAGGTCGAGGAGAACGACGAGCATGGGCAAGGTCTCGCTGATCGGCGCCGGCATGCGCTCGCACCCCGGCGTCGCCGCGCGCATGTTCCGCACGCTCGCCGATCTCGGCATCAACCTGCGCATGATCTCGACGTCGCCGATCAAGATCAGCTGCATGATCTCGCGTGACGAGCTCCCGACCGCCGTGCGCGCGCTGCACGACGCCTTCGAGCTCGAGACGCCGCCCACGGTGGAGGTCTAGCCATGACTCGTCTTGCAATTCTCGGCGCCACCGGCGCGGTCGGCAGCACGCTCCTGCGCCTGCTCGAGGAGCGGCCGTTCCCGCTCGAGGAGCTGCGCCTGCTCGCCTCCGAGCGCTCGGCCGGTCAGACCCGCTCGTTCGCGGGCAGCGAGCTGACGGTGCAGGCCGTCGGCCCGGGCAGCTTCGACGGCATCGACATCGCGATCTTCTCGGCCGGCGCGACGCGCTCGCGCGAGTGGGCCCCGCAGGCGATCGCCGCCGGCGCCGTCGTCGTCGACAACTCCTCGGCGTTCCGCATGGACGAGGGCGTGCCGCTCGTCGTCGCCGACGTGAACCCCCACGCCGCCCGCGCGCACGCGGGCCTCGTCGCCAACCCGAACTGCTCGACGATGCAGCTGATGCCGGTGCTCGCGGCCCTGCACCGCCGCTCGCCGCTCGAGCACGTCACCGTTGCGACCTACCAGTCGGTCTCCGGCACCGGCCAGAGCGCGGTCGAGGCGCTGCGCGCGCAGTCGGCCGCCGTGCTGCGCGGGCACCGAGCCGCCTGCGGGCCCCTACCCGCACCGCATCGCGTTCAACGTCCTGCCCTTCGCCGGCGCGCTGTCGGGCGACGACGGCTACACCGACGAGGAGCTCAAGCTCGTCAACGAGTCGCGCAAGATCCTCGAGCTGCCCGATCTGCGCGTGAGCGTGACCTGCGTGCGCGTGCCGGTCATGAACTCGCATTCCGAGGCGGTCTGGGTGCGCACGCGCGAGCCGATCGCCCCGGACGAGGCGCGCGCGCTGCTGGCCGCCGAGGACGGCATCACGGTCGTCGACGACCCGGCCGCGAACGAGTATCCGATGGCGATCGACGCGGACGGCCTCGACGGCGTGCTCGTCGGCCGCATCCGCCGCGACGTGGGCGATCCCGAACGCGCTCGCGCTGTGGGTCGTCGCCGACAACCTGCGCAAGGGCGCGGCCACGAACGCCGTGCAGATCGCCGAGCTGCTCGTGCGCGAGCGCCTGCTCCGCTCCGCGGCCTAGTGCTCCGCTGATGCGGATCGCGGTCGTCGGCGCGGGTCTCGCCGGTCTCGCCTGCGCCGTCGACCTCGTGCGCGCGGGCGTGGACGTGACGGTCTGCGAGGCGCGTGACCGCGTCGGCGGTCGCGCGTGGTCGGAGGCCATGCCCGACGGCACCCGCTTCGAGCGCGGCGGCGAGTTCATCGAGGCGGGCTACACCCACTTCCGACGGCGCGCGAACGAGCACGGGCTGGCGATCACCGAGCACGGCTTCGAGTTCGCGGCGCGCGAGGTGCGCTCGGGTGGGCGGCTGGCCCCCGGCGTCCTGCACGAGGCGGGGCGCGTGCTCGGCGAGACGCTCGCCGCGTTCGGCGAGCGCGTCGCGGGCATCTCGGCGGCCGAGGCGCTCGGCCGCGCGCCGCTCGAGCCGATCCAGCGCACGGCGCTCACGCGACGCCTCGAGGGCACCTACACCGTCGAGCTCGCCCAGGTTTCCGCGGCGTGGCTCGCGAGCGCGCAGCTGCGCGCCGGCGACGGCGTGGCCGCGGAGCCCTCGGCACGGCTTGCGGCCGGCAACGACGCGCTGGCGCTCGCTCTCGCCCGGACGCTCGACGGGCGCCTGCGGCTGGGGGCCCCGGTGCGCACGCTGATCGAGGAGGACGACGGCGTGACCGTGCGCGCCGGCGAGCTCGACGCCGAGCGCTACGACCGCGCCGTGCTGGCGCTCCCCCTGCCGCTCGCCCTCGCCGTCGTACCGGCGCTGCGCGAACGGGCGGGCTACGCGCGGGCCGGCTTCGGCGTCGCGAGCAAGCTGCACGTGCAGCTCGCGGCCCCGGTCGCGCCCGTCGGCGTGCAGGCGCTCGAGGCCGCGTTCTGGACGTGGACGGCACGCGACGCCGGGAGCGCCCTGAGCACGCTCGCCGCCTCGTTCGCCGGCGGCGCGCAGGCACACGAGGCGCTCGCGATCGCGGCCGGGCCCGACGCCTGGCTCGGTGCGCTGCGGGCGCTCCGCCCCGAGCTCATGCCGATCAACGAGCCCGTGCTCACGCGCTGGGGGGACGACGCGCTGGCGGGCGGCTCCTACTCGTGCCACCCGCCGGGATGGTCACGCCGCGACGACGAGGAGATGGCGGCGCCGCACGGCCGCATCCATCTCGCCGGCGAGCACACCGCGGCCGAGTTCTCGGGAACGCTCGAAGGAGCGCTGCGCAGCGGCGCGCGGGCGGCGGGCGAGATCATCGCGCAGCGCTAGCTGAGTGATCCCGCGGGTGCGGGGTCGTGTCGGGGTGGCTGGAGCGGGCGTGCGTCGCCGCCTCGCGCGGGCACGGCTCGGCCGTGGCAAGCGCCGGGCACGACGCGCGCCGCAGCCGGCGGGCACGGTGCGCAGCGCCCAGCCCCGGGGTCGTCCGCAATCTGGCCGGACCCGCGCGCAGCGCGCGTCCGGCCGAGAGCGAGGCGATCCGGGCGCACCGACACACCCGCAACCGCGGAATCGACCATCGGGCGCCCAGGTGAGATTCGCGGATTGACCTATGTCCGATCTGCGATCTACACTGGTGACTGGCTGACGGGAGCCGGGAAGCTCGATCTGACGGCGCACCTTGCGGCGTGCCTCGAGCCAGCGGTACAGGAGGCCAGCTCCTCGGAGCTGTGGTGGTGCCGTTCAGGCGCGACATCACCCTTGGCAGAGGCGGCGAGCCGGACCGGCACGCCGTCTCTAGCCCTGCCCGCGCCAGGTCTCCACGGAGATGATCACGCTGCCGGTGACGCGCTCGAGGTACTCGAGGGCGATGCGCTCGTCGGCGGCGTCGACGGAAGCGCACGCGTCGCGGAGCACGGGGACCTGCACGCCACGCTCGCGGGCGGTGATCGCCGTCTGCGCCAGGCACAGCTCGGTTGCGGCGCCCGCCACGACGATCCGCGTGACGCCGAGCTCGTCGAGCAGGTCCGACAGCGGCGTACCGCGGAACGCCGAGTAGGCGCCCTTGAAGAGGAAACGGTCGCCCGGCTCGGGGCGCACGCGCGCGACGACGTCGCCACCCGCGCCGGCGAGCGCGCTTGCCACGTGCCCCCGCGCGTCGCCATCCCAGCGGCCGTGTGCGTCGTTCACGTAGAGCACCGCGATTCCCCGTGCCCGCGCGTGCGCGAGCGCAGCCTCGAGGCCGTCCGCGCGCGCAGGGAGCGCAGCAGGCGCTCGGCGCCGCCGTGCTCGAACGTGCTGACGATGTCGAGCACGACGAGCGCCTCGACGGTCTCGTCGCCGTCGTCCATCAGCGGCCCGTCGCCCGCTGCTGCACGGCGTCGGGCGAGGCCTCCCAGAAGTCGTCGATCTTGGTCGCGTCCGAGTGGTCGTCGGCCCGCGAGACGGCCCACAGCTCGACCGGCTCGTCGCCCTCGTTGCGGTGCGAGCGGGGAGTCGCCGGCGCGACGCGCACGACCGAGCCCGCGGCGACCTTCCGCACGTCGTCACCGAGACGCATCGTCAGCGTGCCGCGACCCACGATGTAGAGCTCCTCGAGCTCGCCGTGGAAGTGTCCCGTCCCCTGCTCGAAGTCGGAGTGCGGCGGGATGCGGATCAGCGTCGCGGCGAGCTGCTCGCTGTGCAGGGCGCCGGTCAGCGAGCGGAACTCGCCCGGCACGTCGGTGCCCGCGTAGGGATCGTCCACGTCGTCGGCGCGGACGATGGAGTAGCCGGTCATCGGCGTCCCTCCCCGGGCTCACGCGTCGCGGTCGGCGGGATGCCGGTCGCCGACGTCGAGGCCCTCGCCCTGGCGCTCCTCCCGCGGCCTGATCTCGCGATCTTCGGGGTGGGAGTCGCCGATGTCGAGCTGCTCGCGCTCGCGCGCCTTGACGTCGTCCTCGTTCACGATCGGTCCCTCGGCTGCATCAGTCATGTGCGCGTTCTCCCCCGCAGCGGAGCGGGGCGAAACGCCGTCACGCCGGCTCGGGCTGCGGCGGCTGGCCCGCGATCAGCCCGGCCGCCCGGCGGACCGCCTGCGCGACGCGCCCGTCCTCGGCGATCGGCTCGAGGCCGCGCAGCTCGAGCCGCATCAGCTCGACGCGCCCGGCGCTCCGCAGCGTCGCGAAACCGTAGTCGGCGAGGAAGTCGCGCGGGAAGATCGTCCGGTGCTGCAGGAAGCGCTCGGAGAACTCCGCTCCGGCGGGATGCACCACGCCGAACGCCTCGAGCGCGGTGACGTGGCGCTCGTGACACGCGCCGATGCAGGCCAGGAAGAGGCTCTGCAGCGACCACGGGCTCGACGGGTCGGAGAGGTACGCGCAGGTGATCAGCACGGCATCGTCGGACGGCGGGCCCGCCGGCAGCGCCCGCGCGCGCGGGAAGAACGGCGCCGGGCCGTACTGCAGCGACGCGACGTGCCGGTCGCCGTCGAGGTAGACCTCGCCCCACGCTCCGAACTCGTCCTCGACGTCCTCGATCCAGCGGCGCTTGTCGATGCTGCGGGCCCCCTGCGTCTGCCACCACGCGCAGCTCCGGCAGACGCCCGGCCGTCGCGGCTCCGTCGCTCCGGTGAGGTGCAGCACCGCCATGCTCAGGCCCCGCGCAGGCGGAGCAGCGTGACCTCGGGCCGCGCGAGCAGCCGCAGGGGGACGAACGTGGTGCCGATGCCCGGCGAGGTGTGCATCACGGTGCCGTTGCAGGCCTCGAACGAGGTGATCGCTTTGGATTGCGGGTGCGCCAGGCCGATGCGGCCACCCGGCCACGGCAGGCAGATCTGGCCGCCGTGCAGGTGCCCCGCGAGCACGAGGTGGGCCCACCCCGAGCGCAGCCGGGGCAGCATGCTCGGGTAGTGGCAGAGCAGGATGCGCAGATCAGCACCGACGTCGAGATGCACCGCCGGGTCGTACGCGCGGCCGCTCGAGCATGCGCGCTGCCGAGGCGCCCGCGAGCGAGATCCGGCGGTCGTTCACGGTGAGCTCGGCGGCCGCGCCGTCGAGCAGCTCGAGGCCGCCGAGGTCGGTGGCGTCCCAGCCCTGGGCGAACGGATCGTTCCCGCGCGCGAGGTCGTGGTTGCCGAGCGACGCGAACGCGCCGTGGCGCGCGGCCGCGACGAGCTCGGCCGCGGCTGCCGCGAAGCCGGCGGCCGCTCGTCGGCGCGCGACGAGATCGCCCGTGACGGCGACGATGTCCGGCTCGACCTCGCGCGCCCAGGCGGCGCGTGCGCCGCAGCAGCCCGAGCCCGGGGCCATAGCCGGCGTGCACGTCGGAGATGTGGAGGATCGTGAGGCCGTCGAGGTCGGACGGGAACGCCCGCGAGCGTCACGTCGCGCACGCGCTTCCGCAGCGCGAACGCCTCAGCTCCGGTCGCCGCGAGCCCGAGCGCGGCCGTGGCGGCCGCAGTTCTTTGCAAGCGCTTCATCGGGAGGTATAGTCGCAGCCGGAACGCTGCAGGGTCGGCCACGGTGACCTGGCGACACTGGAGCTGCGGAATTGACAGCCTCCGGCTGTCAAGCCCGGCCGGGCGCGGGCGGCCCTTCCGTCGCAGGCCGCCCCCCGGTCGGCGTGCGCCGGCGCCGGCTCGGACTGCAGCCCGGCGTCCTCGAGCACGCGCCCCACAGGCCCACGCCGGCGCGGCGCGCCTGCGCTCGCGAGCGCGGAGTAGGTCGCCGCACGATCGGTGTTGGGCCGGATCGCGAGCGTGCGCGCGGCGCCGCGCCGGAGGATCTCTGCCTCGAGATCGTCCGGGCCGCCGATCACGCGCACGTAGGCGAGCAGGCGGCCGTAGCGGTCGCGCGCCTCCCGGCCCTGCTCCAGCTCGACCTCGCGGCCGAGCGCGAGCGCGCGGGTCAGCTCGGCTGCGCGGCGGCCGTAGCACTCGCTCGGGCTGCCGTCGTGCGCGAGCTCGGGGGTGTCGATGCCGATCAGCCGCACGTGCACGCTCTCGCCGCCGGACGCCATGCGCACGACGACCGTGTCGCCGTCGATCACGCGCGTGACGCGCCCAGACAGGGAGGAGCCGGAGCCGGAGTCGCGCTCGTCGAGCAGCGCGAGCCCCGCAACCGCCAGGATCAGCACGAGGCTGACCGCCGAGAGCAACGGGGCGCGCAGCGCGCCGCGGCGTGGTCTCAAGAGTCACTCACCGACCGAGCGTACGCCCGGCACGTGTGCCGGAAGCGCGCACCGGCGAACGCTCAGGGCTTCGCAGCGACGGTCGCGGTGAACTCGTAGTAGCGCAGCGCCGTGCGGCCGGTGTGGCGCATGACCTTGAAGTTCGCCCCCGCGCCGATCGCAACGCCGACGCCGAACGGGATCTTGCGGCCGAGCAACGTGCGTGCGCGCCGGCGCGCGGTGCGCTTGACGACGAGCGCACCCAGCTCCTTGTTGAGCTCGGCAGCGAGCCCGTGGCCGCTCGGGTCGAGCGGGTCGCCGCCGGAGAGCTCGACGCCGTGCTTGCCGAACTTCGCCGCGCCCGCGTCGAGCGCCAGGATGATGCGGACGTCGGCGGCACGCGCATCGTGGGCGTCGAGATCATGGTCGAAGGCCGCCGCGATGGCGATCACGAGCGCGACCTGCGCGTACACGAGCGCGACCGCGTCGGCCAGGCCGACGCCGATCTCGGCAGCCGTGCCGACGCCCGGGAAGGCGCCCGGGAGCGCGGAGACCGCGCCGCCCGCAGCCGAGACCTTGCAGCGGTGGTACATGATCAGCCGCGCCAGGTCCTGCGGCGACGCCTCGGGGTGCTTGAGGCGCTCGACCTCGACGGCCCTGCGGATGGTATCGCTGCGCCGGCGCACGATCTCGTCGATCGCGGTCTCGGTCGCACCGGCGAGGCGTCCTGCAAGCTCCTCGACGAGCTTCGACGAGACCGTACGCGCGATCAGGCCCACGGCCGGGCTCCCGTCAGCGGTACCGGTAGACGATGCGCCCGCGCGTGAGGTCGTACGGAGACAGCTCGACCTTCACGCGGTCGCCCGGCAGGATGCGGATGTAGTGCCGGCGCATCTTGCCCGAGATGTGCGTCAGCACCTCGTGATCGTTGTCGAGTCGCACGCGGAACATTGTGTTGGGGAGTGCTTCGGTGACCTCTCCCTCGAACTCGATCTTCTCTTCCTTGTCGCTCACTGACGGGCATCATACGGGGAGCGGCGGCCGGGAAGCCCCCGCCTCCCTTGCCGCACGTAGGAGCTCGAGCAGGTCGGAGCCGTAGCGAGCGATGCGCGCGGGGCCCATTCCGGGCACTTCGCGGAGCTCGTCCGCATCCTCCGGAAGCCGCCGGCAGACCTCGTCGAGGCACGCGTTCGTGAGCACGACGTAGGCGGGGACGTCGTCCTTCCGCGCGCGCTCGCGGCGCCAGTCACGCACGCGCGTGACCAGATCCGCATCCGGGGACGTCGTCGGCACCGCCTCCTCTCCCCCACCTGGCGGGAGCAAAACCGGGCGAGCTCCGCAGCTCGGGCAGAGCGCTCCGTCGGCGACCGCGGCATCGATCGCTGCGAGCACCGCGACGCGGCCGAGCCCGACCGCGCAGCCGAAGCCGGGAACCGCCGCGTAGCGCTCGCGCGCGCGGTCGAGCCCGCGCAGGATCTGGTCGAGCCCCGTGCGGCCGACGGCCGGTCGCGCGGCCGCGGCCGCGCCCACGACGGCCTGGCGCAGCGCCGCCTGGTCGATGCCGCCCGTGGCGAGGTCGCCCGGCGGCTCGCAGATGTCGCAGCAGCGCCCCGTCCGGTGCCGGCTCGTGGGGATCGCGGAAGTGCCGCAGCAGCACCGAGCGGCGACAGGCGTCACCGGCCGCGTACGGCGCTGATCGCGGCCAGCGCGTCCCAGCGCTGGCGTGCGAAGTGCCGGGATGCGTGCTCGATCTCGCTCGCACGGCGGTGGCCGACGGCGCGCAGGAGCAGCGCGCCGCGCGCCTCGTCCACGCGCCCCGGCTCGAGCACCACCGCACCGATGCGCTCGGCGACGGCCACCAGCGCGCGCGCTCGCTCGCCGAGGCCGTCCAGCGCGACCGCGAAGCGCCCCTCGGAGTCGGCGCGGCCCGCGATCAGCGTGAGCAGCGCGTTGACGTCGTCGCGGCCCACCTCGGACTGGCGGATGAAATGCGCGACGAGCCCGCGATCGGAGGGCGAGTACAGCAGCACGCAGCGCGCCGGCCCGCCGTCGCGGCCCGCGCGGCCCGACTCCTGGTAGTAGCCCTCGAGCGAGGCGGGCAGCGACCAGTGCCAGACCGAGCGCACGTCGGCCTTGTCGACGCCCATGCCGAACGCGGTGGTCGCGACGATCACGCCGTCGGCGGAGGCCATGAAGCGCGCCTGGCGCGCGTCGCGCTCGGACGCGCCGAGCCCCGCGTGGTAGGCGTCGGCGGGCAGGCCGGCCTCGCGCAGCCGCTCGGCGACCTCCTCGCAGCGGGCGCGCGTGCCGGCGTAGACGATCGCCGGCCGCGCCGAGGGGTCGGCGAGCCCGGCCGCGAGCAGGGCGAGCCGTGCCCGCTCGCCCTGCACGGCCGCGACGTCGAAGGTCAGGTTCGGGCGGTCGACGCCGGTGCGCACCTCGACGGGGTCGCGGAGGCGCAACGCGCGCGCGATGTCGGCCGCGACGCGCGGGGTCGCGGTCGCGGTGAGCGCCATCGTGCAGCGCGCACCGATGGCGTCGCGTGCGTCGGCGAGGCGCAGGTAGTCGGGACGGAAGTCGTGACCCCACTCGCTCAGGCAGTGGGCCTCGTCGACGGCGAAGAGCGCGATCTCGCGATCGGCGATGGCGGCGCGGAAGCGGCGGTCGCCGAAGCGCTCGGGCGCCACCAGGACGAGCCCGCAGGTGCCGTCGGCGAGCGCGGCGAGCACCGATTCGGCCTCGCCCGGCGGCAGCGACGCGTTGAGCACGCGCGCCGCGCCGTGCCCGGCCGCCGCGAGCGCGTCGCCCTGGTCGCGCATCAGCGCGACGAGCGGCGAGACGACGATCGCCAGCCCGTCGAGCGCCAGGCCGGGGAGCTGGTAGCAGAGCGACTTGCCCGCGCCGGTCGGCATCACGACGAGTGCGTCGCGCCCGGCGAAGGCCGCCTCGACGGCCGCCTCCTGGCCGGGCCTGAACGACCGATGCCCGAACAGGCGCTGCAGATGTGCGGCCGCGTCCACCCCGGCAACCTACCGGCCGGGGTGGACGCGCAGCCGTGCACTCCAGGGCGTGCTCCGGGTCTCAGACCTCGACGGCGACGACGGGCGGCGCACCGGCCGGCGCCGCCACCGGGCGGTAGCCGCGCAGGCCGAAGAACGCGATCACGGCGCCCGCGAGCGCGATCAGCGAGCCGACCGTCATCGCGGTCGTGACGCCGTCGACGAACGCGTGGCTGGCGGCGAGCCCGGCCTCCGGCCCCGCGACGCGGGTGATCTGCTCGGCCTGGCCGCCGACGACCAGCGGATCGAAGCGGGCGACGGTGCCGGTGAGCGCCGCCGGCGCCGTGTCGGCCCAGTGCGAGGACGCGACGGTCGCGGCGATCGAGCCGAGCACCGCGACGCCGAGCGCGCCGCCGACCTGGCGCGAGGCGTTGACGACGCCCGAGGCGATGCCCGCACGCGCGGGATCGACCGAGCCCATCGCGACGCCCGTCGTCGTCGGCATCGACATCGAGACGCCCGCGCCGACGAACACGAACGACGGGAAGATGACCGTCCAGTACGACGCGTCGATCGAGAGCCGCGTCAGCGACGCGAGTCCCAGCGACATCAGGAGCATGCCCGCCGACCATCAGCGGGCGCGGCCCGATGCGGCCGCTGACCTTGCCGGCGATCGGGGCGATCAGCATGACCATCAGCGTCATCGGCAGGGTGCGGACGCCCGACTCGAGCGCCGAGTAGCCGCGCACGTTCTGCATGTAGAGCGTGAGGAAGTAGATGATCCCGAACATCGCGAAGCCGACCAGGGCGACCGACGAGATCGCGACGTCGAACGAGCGGCGGCGGAAGAACGAGAGCGGGATCATCGGGTCGGAGTGGCGCGCCTCCCACTGGATGAACGCGGCGAGCAGCACCACGGCGGCGACCAGGAACCCGATCGTCTGCCCCGATGACCAGCTGTGCGAGTTCGTGCGGATCAGCGCCCAGACGAGCGAGAACGAGCCCGCCGGTGACGAGGATCGTGCCCACGATGTCGAAGCGGCGGGCCCTCGGGTCTCGTGACTCGTGGACCGCCCAGAGCGTGGCGCCGGCGGCGATCACGCCGATCGGGAACGTTGATCCAGAAGACCGCCGACCAGCTCACGTGCTCGACGAGGAAGCCGCCGAGCAGCGGCCCGACGGCGAGTCCCAGGCCCGAGATGCCGGCCCAGATGCCGATCGCCGTCGGGATCTGGTGGCGCGGGAAGGCGTCGACGATGATCGAGAGCGAGAGCGGGTTCATGAGCGCCGCACCGACGCCCTGGACGACCCGTGCCGAGATCAGGCCGGTGTCGTTCGTCGCGAGCGCGCAGGCCGCGGATGAGAGCGTGAAGATGGCGAGGCCGACGAGGAAGATCCGCTTGCGGCCGAAGCGGTCGCCGAGCTTTCCCCCGAGCAGGATCAGCGCCGCGAACGAGAGGAAGTAGGCGTTGATCGTCCACTCCAGGTTCTCCGGCGTGGTCTCGAGGTCGTGCTGGATCGACGGCAGCGCGACGTTCACGACCGTGTTGTCGAGCATGATCATGAAGAGCGCGAAGCACATTGCGGCGAGCGTCCACCACTTGTGATTGGCCCGCTGGATCCGTTCACTCATCCGGTACCTCCAGGATCGGTGTGAGAAGCTCGACGAGCGCGTCGAAGTGGCGCGGGAACGGCACGAGCGCCTGCGTGCCCTCGATCGCGCTCATGAACCCGGCGGCCTGGGCGAGGCCGAAGAACAGCATCGAGACCGACTCGCACGTCGACGTCGGCACGGATGCGCCCGTTGGCCTGGGCGACCTCGACGGCCACGCGCACGCCCGCCTGCCAGTGCGCGACCATCGCCTGCAGCCCCGCGCGGATCTCGGGCTCGTCGCTGAGCGTGACGGCGAGGTAGCGCAGCCGCGAGAGCTCGGCGACGCGCGGGTCGCCCGCGTGGCCGCGCACGAAGCGCAGGTAGGCGTCGAAGAGGTCGCCCTCCCCGTCCGCGGCGGCGGCGAAGCGCGCGCGCATGAAGCCCGCGCAGTCCTCGAGCACCGCGGCGAAGAGCGCCTGCTTGGACGCGAAGTGCTTGTAGATGACGGGCTCGGAGCAGCCCGCGGCGGCTGCGATGTCGCTGGTGCCCGTGCCACGGAAGCCGTTGGACGCGAACAGCGTCCGCGCGGCGTCGATGATCGCGGCGCGCCGGGACTCGGCGCTCAGGCGCTGGCGCGCGGGCCCGGCCTGTTCCGCGGGAGCCGTCACCGCGGCACGGTAGCAAACTAGTGAGCGTTCACTAATCTAGGCGTCGCGTGCGAGCTCGGCCGTGCCCGCGGACACGTCCAGGTCGAACAGCCACGGCTGGTTGCGGCGCTCGAACCAGCGGTCGCAGATCGCCGAGTTCGCGCACAGCGTGCGCCCGGCTCGGGTCGGCTCGGCGCGGCCCTCGTGGATGTGGCCGAAGAGCGCGAGCGGCGGCTCGCCGCAGCTCGATCGCGGCGAGCAGCGCGCTCGAGCCCACGCGCTCGCCGCGCCTGGGTGCGATCGCCGTGCCCCTCGGGCGGCGTGTGCGTGACGAGGATGTCGAGGCCGTCCGGGATCGCCGCGAAGTGCTCCCTCCAGCTCATCCTCGCCGGACGCCATGAAGACTCCCCCGCGCCCGCGCGGCGGCCAGTGCGGCACCGCCGCGCCCTCCGGCAGCGCGGGCGACGGCGGCTGCGGCTCGTCGGCCTTCGGCTTGAGGCGGCGGCGCGGGCACCAGGGCGACCCGTACAGGCGCGCGCCGGCGACGCTCGCCTCCGAGTCGCAGAGGTACGTCCACGGCAGCTTCTCGAGCGCACGCCGGTCCCACCACAGCGCGAAGTCGCGGTTGCCCGCGATGCCGGCGACGGGCGCGCCCGCCTCGGCCGCGATGCGCTCGAGCCAGGGGGCGAAGACGGCCTCGAGCCAGGGCACCTGGCTCGGCGCCTGCTTCCACGCGTACGGGCTCAGGTCGCCCGCGATCACGACGAGATCGCAGGGCGGCACGACGACTCCCGTCGAGCCGGCCGTGCAGATCGGCGAGCGCCGCGACGCGCATGCTCAGCTACCGGCTCGGTGAGCTAGTCACCCGCGACCGCGGCCCCTTCGGGCCGCAGCAGCTTGTCCTGCACCTCGGGCGAGAGGCGCACGACGTGGCGCTTGAACTTGAGCTCGTCCTCGCGGATGCCGGCGGCCGCGCCGAGCAGCTGCGCCAGGTGCAGGATCGGGATGTTGAGCGCGCGCCCGGCCTTCTTCTCGGCCTTCTGCTGCCACGCGTCGAGCGAGAGGTGGCAGAGCGGGCACGGCGTCACGATCACGTCGGCGCCCGCGTCGACCGCCTGCGAGAGCGGCAGCACGGCAGCGCCGAGCGCGACGTCCTCGCGCGCGAGCACGATCGGGAAGCCGCAGCACTTGATCTTCGCGTCGTAGTCGATCGGCTCGGCCCCGCAGGCCTCGATCAGCCGCTCGAGCGAGCTCGGGTTGTCGGGATCCTGCTCGAAGCCGAGCAGCTTCGACGGCCGCAGGATCTGGCAGCCGTAGAACGGCGCGACCTTGAGGCCCTCGAGCGAGCGCACCGCGATCTCCTTGAAGCGCTCGTAGCCGTCGCCCTCGGCGACCTCCCAGAGCAGGTGGCGCACGTCGACGCCGCCCGAGTAGGTGGCCGCGCCGACCTCGGCGAGGTTGCGGTTGATGCGCTCGAGCTCGGCCGTGTCCTGCTGCAGCTTCTTGTTCGCCTGGCGCAGGTTGAGCGTGCAGACGTTGCAGATCGTCAGGATCGTCGGGATCCCGAGCGCCTCGGCCTGGCCGAGGATGCGCGCGTTGAGGTGCAGGTAGTAGTCCGGCTTGGCCTCGTGGATGTCACCCGCGCCGCAGCACGTCATCGACTCGAGCTCGACCAGCTCGACGCCGAGCTTCGTGCAGACCGCGCGGGTCGAGGAGTCGAGCTCCTTCTGCGACAGGCTGGCGAGGCAGCCCGGGTAGTACGCGTAGCGCTCCTGCATCCGTCAGCCTCAGTCGTGGGAGTCGATGAGCGACGGGTGATTGGTGCCGAGCCCCTCTTGCCCGCGCGCCTGCTGCTCGAGCAGCTTCCACAGGCGCTTCACCTCGTCGTTGTTCTTGGCCTTGTGCTTGTGCAGCGGGTTCGGCACCTTGCCCGCGCGCGCCAGGCGCAGCGCGAACGGGACGTCGAGGACTGCTGCCAGCGGCCCGATCGTCTTCGGCACGAGCTGGACCTCGTCGAGGAACCCGCCCTTGTGGGTCGAGTCGACGAACACCTGCGCGTGCGCCACCCCGGGCTCGACGATCGTCCCGATCGGCGCGTACTTGTTCGTCTTGGCGCCGAACTCCGAGCCCGAGCCGTGGCGGAAGGTCTCCGCGCCGAGCTTCGCGATCGCGTCGCGCGGGTCGACGCCCTTGGGGCAGCGCTGGTTGCAGAAGTAGCAGCGCGTGCAGTCCCAGATGCCGTGCGCGCCGTTGAGCTCCTTGAGGCGCTCGCGCCGCGAGGCCTCGCTCTCGCGCTGATCGCCGACGAAGCGCTGCGCCTTGGCGAGCGCCGCCGGCCCGAGGAAGTCGGGGTCGGACTCCATCGAGTTGCACTCGGAGACGCAGCAGCCGCACATGATGCAGAGCGCTTCCTTGCCGATGTTCGCCGTCTGCACCGGCATCTCGACGAGGTGCTCCTTCTCGGGATGCTCCTCGGTCTGCAGGAAGGGCTTGACCGCGCGGATCTTGGCCCAGAAGGGCTCCATGTCGACGACCAGGTCCTTGATCACCGGCAGGTTGCCCATCGGCGAGATGACCGGCACGTGGCCGCGCTCGACGAGCGGCTTCATGGCCGTCTTGCAGGCCAGCACCGCGCCGCCGTCCATGCGCATGCCGCACGAGCCGCAGACGGCCATGCGGCACGACTTGCGGTAGGCGAGCGTGCCGTCGCGCTTGTCCTTGACGGCGTCGAGGGCGTCGAGCAGCGTCGCCGTCTCGGCGACCTCGACCGTGTAGGTCTCGGTCGTGTGCGAGGCGCCGTCGGGCGAGCGCCGGATCTTCAGGGTGACTTCCACAACGCCCTTTCAGTAGCTCCGCGTCATCGGATCGAAACGCGTCACGGTGACGGGCTTGTAGTCGAGCCGCACCTTGCCGCCGTCGTGCCATGCGAGCGTGTGCTTCATCCAGGTCTCGTCGTCGCGCTCGCGGAAGTCGAGCCGCGTGTGCGCGCCGCGCGACTCCTGGCGCGCGAGTCCGCCGGTCACGAGGCAGTCGGCCATCTCGAGCATCGACTCGAGCTCGAAGACCGAGATCAGGTCGGTGTTGAAGCGGTCGCCCGTGTCGTCGACGACGACGCTCGAGCCGCGCTCGCGCAGCTCGCCGATCTTCGCCAGGCAGCGCTCGAGGCGCTCCTGCGTGCGGAAGATGCCCGCGTCGTCGTACATGGCGGTCGCGAGCTCCTCGCGCACCTCCCAGGGCCGCTGGCCGCCCGAGCGAGCGAAGATCGCGCGGATCCGCGCGTCGGCGTCGCGCACGGCCGACTCGGCCACGAGTCCGCCGTTGCGGTGCTCGACGGCGTCGTGCCCCGCGTGGCTGCCGGCGCGGCGGCCGAACGTGATCGTCTCCATCAGCGAGTTGCCGCCGAGGCGGTTCGCGCCGTGCACCGAGATGCACGCGCACTCGCCGGCGGCGTACAGCCCGGGCATGATCGTGCGGCCGTCGCACGTCGGTGTCGACGCCGCCCATGTGGTAGTGGGCGCCGGGCCGGACGGGGATCGGCTCGAGGATCGGATCGACGCCCGCGTAGTCCATCGCGAGCTCGCGGGAGCCCGGCAGGCGCGTGTGGATCTTCTTGGCACCGAGGTGGGTGAGGTCGAGCAGCACGCAGCCGTCGGCCCCGCGCCCTTCCTCGATCTCCTTCCACTCCGCGCGCGCGACGACGTCGCGCGAGGCGAGCTCCATCGCGTTCGGCGCGGCCTCGGCCATGAAGCGCTCGCCGTCCTTGTTGCGCAGGTACCCGCCCTCGCCGCGGCAGCCCTCGGTGATCAGCACGCCGTTCGACTTCAGCGTCGTCGGGTGGAACTGCATGAACTCCATGTCCTTGAGCGGCACGCCCGCGCGCCACGCCATCGACATGCCGTCGCCGGTGCAGGCGTAGGCGTTCGTCGTGCCGTAGTACATGCGCCCGACGCCGCCGGTCGCGAGGATCGTGTTGTGCGCGGAGATGCCGTGCACGCCGCCCGAGACGATGTCCCAGGCGAGCACGCCGACGCACTGGCCGCCCTCGACCGCGAGGTCGATCGCGAAGAACTCCTCGTAGACCGTGACCTCGTACTTCAGCAGCTGCTCGTAGAGCACGTGGATCAGCACGTGGCCCGTGATGTCGGCCGAGTAGACCGTGCGCGGCGAGCCCGCGGCGCCGAACGGGCGCTGCGCGATGCGGCCGTCGGCGAAGCGGGTGAAGACCGCGCCCATGTGCTCGAGCTCGTAGATGTCGCCCGGAGCCTCGGTGCACATGATCTCGATCGCGTCCTGGTCGCCCAGGTAGTCGGAGCCCTTGATGGTGTCGAACGTGTGCGTCTCGGGGCTGTCCTCGGCCGCGTTGCCGAGCGCGACGTTGATGCCGCCCTCGGCCGAGCCGGAGTGCGAGCGGGTCGGATGCAGCTTGGACACGATCGCGACGTCGGCCCCGGCGCGCTTGGCCTCGATTGCAGCGCGCATGCCGGCGAGGCCCGCACCGACCACCACGACGTCGTGCCGAAGCAAAGATCCTCCAGATCCGAGAGCTGACGAGGGCGCCATGTGCGCCCTTCCGGATCATAGAGGTAGCCTGTCCGCACCATGACCGACGCCCCGGAGACTGCGGCCGCGCAGACCACAGCTCCGGCGCCGGCGCCGGTGCGGGCGCGCGCCCTCGCAGGGCTGATCGACCTCGTGCCCGCCAACGTCGTGGCGCTCGGCCTGCTCAAGGCCTTCCAGGGTGCGGGCTTCATCGTGGGCGTGCTCGCGGTGGTCGCCGTCTACAGCTGGCTCGAGTCGCACGGCGGCCAGACGCCCGGCAAGCGCTGGCTCGGGCTCGAGGTGCGCTACCTCGACGGCACGCCCTGCGACCTGCGCGGCGCGATCGTGCGCAACGGCTTCCGCTTCCTCGACTGGTTCCCGGGCGTGTACATGGTCGGCGGCTTCGCGATCGCCAGCACGAAGCGGCGCCAGCGCCTCGGCGACCAGGCCGCCGGCACGTCGGTCTACCGGCGCGCCGAGCTCGCGCCGGTGAGCGCGGCCGCGGCGTCCATCGACGCATAGGGGCCAGTCGACTCGGCTATCGTCCGCGGTGATGGCGACCGCATCTGCGCCGACGACGCATGCCGCGCTGCGCGCGTGGGTCGAGGAATGGGTCGCCGTGCTCCAGCCGGAGCGAGTGCACTGGTGCGACGGCTCGGACGCCGAGGCCGACGCGCTGTCGCGCGGGCCTCGTCGAGGCCGGCACGTTCACGCGCCTCGACGACGCGCTGCGCCCCGACTCCTACTGGGCGCGCTCGGATCCGGGCGACGTCGCGCGCGTCGAGGACCGCACGTTCATCTGCAGCGAGCACGAGGCCGACGCCGGGCCGACCAACAACTGGCGCGCGCCCGAGCAGATGCGGGCCGAGCTGCGCGCGCTCTACGACGGCGCGATGCGCGGACGGACGCTCTACGTCGTGCCGTTCTCGATGGGCCCGCTGGGCTCGCCGATCGCGCACATCGGCGTGCAGCTGACCGACTCGGCCTACGTCGCCGTCTCGATGCGCGTGATGACGCGCATGGGCGCCGGCGCGCTCGCGCAGCTCGGCGACGACGGCGAGTTCGTCCCCTGCGTCCACTCGCTCGGCGCGCCGCTCGCGCCCGGCGAGGCCGATGTGCCATGGCCGTGCAACAGCACGAAGGCGATCGCGCACTTCCCCGAGACGCGCGAGATCTGGTCGTACGGCTCCGGCTACGGCGGCAACGCCCTGCTCGGCAAGAAGTGCTTCGCCCTGCGCATCGCGTCCGTGATGGCGCACGAGCAGGGCTGGCTCGCCGAGCACATGCTGATCCTCAAGCTGACGTCGCCCACGGGCGCGGTGCACTACGTCGCGGGCGCCTTCCCGTCGGCCTGCGGCAAGACGAACCTCGCGATGCTGGTGCCCACCGTGCCGGGCTGGACGGTCGAGACGATCGGCGACGACATCGCGTGGATGCGCTTCGGCGACGACGGGCGGCTGTGGGCGATCAATCCCGAGGCCGGCTTCTTCGGCGTCGCGCCCGGCACCGGCTTCGCGACGAACCCGAACGCGATGGCGTCGCTCCGGGCCAACACCGTCTTCACCAACACGGCGCTGACTCCCGAGGGCGACGTCTGGTGGGAGGGCATGACGCCCGAGCCGCCGCCGCGCCTGACCGACTGGCACGGCGAGCCGTGGACGCCGGAGCGCGGGCGCAAGGCCGCCCACCCGAACGCGCGCTTCACCGCGCCCGCCGCGCAGTGCCCGTCGATCGCGCCCGAGTGGGAGGATCCCGCCGGCGTCCCGATCTCGGCGATCCTCTTCGGCGGCCGGCGCGCCGCGACGGTGCCGCTCGTCTACGAGGCGCGCGACTGGGCGCACGGCGTCTTCGTCGGCGCGACGATGGCGTCCGAGACGACCGCCGCCGCGGCCGGCGCGGTCGGCCAGCTGCGCCGCGATCCGTTCGCGATGGTGCCCTTCTGCGGCTACCACATGGGCGACTACTTCACCCACTGGCTCGCCACGGGCGCCGCCGGCGACGCCGCGAAGCTGCCGCGCATCTTCCAGGTCAACTGGTTCCGCAAGGACGAGAGCGGCCGCTTCCTGTGGCCCGGCTTCGGCGAGAACAGCCGCGTGCTGGCCTGGATCGCCGAGCGCTGCGAGGGCGTCGCGGAGGCCGTCGAGTCGCCGATCGGCCTGCTGCCCGCCCCCGGCTCGCTGCACACCGAGAACCTCGAGATCTCCGCGGCCGACGTCGAGGCGCTGCTCGCGGTCGACGTGGCCGGCTGGCGCGCCGAGCTGCCGAGCCTGGACGCGCACCTCGCGAGCTTCGGCGACCGCCTGCCGCCCGAGCTGCTCGTGCAGCTCGACGATCTGCGCGACCGCCTCGCCGCCGGCGACTGACCGACTCCTCGGCGCTCAGCGATCATTTAGCCTGGCCCGCATGCCTCATCGCGTCACATTGATCCCCGGCGACGGGATCGGTCCCGAGCTCTCCGAAGCCACCCGCCGCGTGCTCGAGGCGACCGGCGTCGAGTTCGACTGGGACGTCCGCGAGGCGGGCGCCGACGTCATGGAGAAGCACGGCGGCAACCCGCTGCCCGACTCCGTGCTCGAGTCGATCGCCCACACCGGCGTCGCGCTCAAGGGCCCGATCACGACGCCGGTCGGCACCGGCTTCCGCTCGGTCAACGTGGCGCTGCGCAAGGAGCTCGACCTGTTCGGCCAGGTGCGGCCGTGCAAGACCTACACGGGCGTGCGCTCGCGCTACGAGGACGTCGACCTCGTGATCGTGCGCGAGAACACCGAGGACCTCTACGCCGGCATCGAGTTCGAGGAGGGCACCGACGGCTGCGCCGTCCTGCGCGACACGATCCAGAAGCTCTCGGGCGCCCAGATCCGCGAGGACGCCGGCATCTCGATCAAGCCGATCTCGATCGAGGGCACGCGCCGCGTCGTGCAGTTCGCGTTCGAGTACGCCCGCCCCAACGGCCGCAGCAAGGTCACGATCGTGCACAAGGCCAACATCATGAAGCACACCGACGGCCTCTGGCTGCGCGTCGCGCGCGAGGTCGCCAAGGACTATCCCGACATCGAGTTCGAGGACCGCATCGTCGACAACATGTGCATGCAGCTCGTGCAGAAGCCCGAGCTGTACGACGTCCTGGTGCTGCCGAACCTCTACGGCGACATCGTCTCCGACCTCTGCGCCGGCCTCGTCGGCGGCCTCGGCGTGGCGCCCGGCGCCAACGACGGCCGCGAAGCGGCGCTGTTCGAGCCGATCCACGGCTCGGCGCCCAAGTACGCCGGCCAGAACAAGGCGAACCCGACGGCGCTGATGCTCTCCGGCGTGATGATGCTGCGCCACCTGGGCGAGCGCGACGCGGCCGACCGCATGGAAGACGCGATCGCCGAGGTGATCGCCGAGGGCAAGAACGTCACCTACGACCTGAAGCCGCGACCCAACGATCCGACGGCGGTCGGCACGTCGCAGTTCGCCGACGCGGTCATCGCCGCGCTGCAGAAGTAGCGAGGAGCCCGGTCTCCCCATGACCCGGCGGGCGACGCTCGCGGCCGGGGCGTTCCTCGCCGCCGGTTGGGTGCTCGGCCTCGACGGCCTGCTGCCGTCGTCCAACCGCTGGTTCCTCGTCCTGCTCGCGCCCGCGCTGGTCTACCGGCGCGGGCGCCTGTACGTGCGCGACTTCGCGCCGCTCGCGCTCGCGGTGCTGGCCTACGAATGGGCGCGCACGTTCGCCCACCGCATCAATCCCGAGCCGTTCTACCGCCCCCAGATCGAGGTCGACGAGGTGATCGGCCTCGGCCGCGTGCCGAGCGTGCGCCTCCAGGGCTGGCTCTACGACGGCGGGCCGGGACTGCTCGAGGATGCGCTCGCCAAGGTGCACTCCTTTCACGTCGCCGCGCTGCTGGGCGCGCTCTTCCTGCTCTGGATCGAGTCGCGCCGCGAGTACCTGCGCGCGGCCGCCGCGGCGCTGGGCACGGCCTTCGCCGCGGCGATCGGCTTCGCGCTCTATCCCGCCGCGCCGCCCTGGCTGGCGGCCTGCAAGGGCCTGATCGGGCCGCTCGAGCGGATCCGCGAGCACGGCGACCAGTGCCCGGTGGCGCTCACCGACCCGTCGCTCGTGACGCGGCTCTTCGACGACAACCCGGTCGCGGCCGTGCCCTCGTTGCACGGCGGCTGGTCGACGCTCGTCGCGCTGATGCTGTGGCGCTGGCGCCCGCGGCTGTGGCCGATCGGCGTCGCCTACGCGCTCGTGCAGCAGTTCGCGGTCGTCTACCTCGGCGAGCACTACATCGCCGACCTGATCGTCGGCGACGCCCTGGCGCTCGGCATGTGGTGGCTCTCGGGTCGCATCTTCCCGACGGCGCGCACGGAGCCGGCCACTACGTGACCGCCGTGCACTTGGGGCCAGGCCCCAATTGCACGGTGTGCACGGGTGCGGCGTGCAATTGGGGCCTGGCCCCAATTGCACGGTCCTGCACGGGTCGACGGTACGTTTGGGGTCTGAGTCGAACGTGCAGCGCTACAGGCGCCCGCGGGCGATCAGCGAGAGCATCTCGTAGGCCACGTTGGCTGCCAGCAGCGCCGTGACCTGGCCGGCGGAGTCGTACTGGGGCGCGACCTCGACGACGTCGAGCCCGCGGAAGTCGAGGCCGTGCAGGGCGCGCACGTAGTCGAGCGCCTCGGCCGAGGTCGGGCCGCCGACCTCGGGCGTCCCGGTGCCCGGGCAGAAGGCCGGATCGACGAAGTCGACGTCGAACGTGAAGAACACGGAGCCGCCGGCCGTCCGCTCGCGGACGAGGTCGCCGTACGCGGCAGGTCCGAGCTCGCGCAGCTCGAGCCAGGGCAGGATCGTCATGCCGAGATCGCGCGAGACCGCGTAGTCCCCCGGCCCGTAGAGCGAGCCGCGCATGCCGGCCTGCACGCAGCGCGCCGGATCGAGCAGACCCTCCTCGCAGGCCCGCTTGAAGACCGTCCCGTGGTTGTACGGACGGCCGAAGTACGAGTCCCAGACGTCGTGGTGCGCGTCGAGCTGGACGAGCCCGAGCGGACCGTGCACGGCGGCCGCGGCGCGCAGCTCTGCGAGCGTCACGGAGTGGTCGCCGCCGATCCCCAGCGGGATCGCCCCGCCGCGGTGGATCGGCTCGGCGTAGGCCTGGATGCGCGCGAGCGTGTCCTCGATGTAGCCGGGCACGGTCAGGGCGTCGCCGTGGTCGACGCACGACAGCGCGCCGAAGACCGTGACGTCCTGCGCGGGGTTGTAGGGGCGCAGGAGCGCGGAGGCCGAGCGCACGGCCTCCGGGCCGAAGCGGGCGCCGGGGCGGAACGACGTGCCCGAGTCCCACGGGATCCCGAACAGCGCGACGTCCACCCCGTCCGTCGTCGCGAGGTGCGGCAGCCGCCCGAACGTGCGCGGGCCGCTGTAGCGCGGGGACTCGAGGGCGTCGACGGGCTCGTACACAGCCGCGGAGCCTACTCCGGGATCGCGGTCGGCGCGAGCGCAGCGACGAGGTCGGCGCGCGCGAGCTCGAGGATCACGCCGCGCGCACCCCCGTTGAGCGCGATCCGATCGCGCGCCAGCCAGACCGCCACGGCGAACACCGGCAGGGCGGTCCGCGAGCCGAACGGCGAGATGCCGCCGATCTGGTACCCGGTCAGCCGCTGGGCGTCCTGCTCGGAGGCGAGCGCGGCCGAGCGCGACCCCGCAGCGCGCGCGAGTCCGCGCAGCGAGAGCTCACGGTCGCCGGGGACGAGCGCGAACGCGAAGCCGTCGTCGAGCTGCGCGACGAGCGTCTTCGCGACCATCGCCGGAGCGAGGCCGAGCGCCTCGGCGGCGTAGGCCGCGCCCTTCACGCGGTGCTCGTAACGATGCTCGGTGAAGGCCACGCCCAGCGCGCGGAGGGAGCGCATGCCACGCGTCACGGCCATCGGGCGATGATGCCACCTCGAGGGGGCGAGTACCGTGCGGTGATGGCGCCGGAGCGTTCCTATATGCGTGTCGTGATGCTCTCGCTGACCGGCATCCTGGCCGTGGCCTCGATCGCGGCCTGGCTGCTCGCGACGCCGTCGGATCAGTTCATCCTCCTGCCGGACGATCCGCATCCGGCCGACGCGGTCGTCAGCGTCGGCGGCGGCAAGCCGACGCGCTCGAGCGACGGCTCCGGCATCTACTACCTCGACGTGCTCGTCCACCGCGCGAGCCTGCCCGAGTCGTGGCTCTCGCGCTTCGAGGACGGCGCGACGATCCTGCCCGCCCACGCCGTCGTGCCACCCGGCGGCAGCGAGACCGACCTCGACCGCGTCGACCGGCTGACGTTCGTGGACTCGCGCACGGTCGCCGGGGTGGTCGCCCTGCGCGCACTCGGCCGCAAGGTCACGGTCGTGCGCACGGGCGTGACGTTCGACGGCGTCGACGCGCCCGCGCCGGCCTACGACGCGGGCCTCCGCCCCGGCATGGTGATCACGGCCATCGACGGCGTCGCCGTCCCGCGCGTCGAGGATCTCGCCAAGCAGATGACCGGGCGCGAGCCCGGGTCGGCGATCCGGCTGAGCGTGCTCGACGGCAGCCGCAAGCTCGAGCTGCGCACGAAGCTGACGAGCGATCCCGCCGACAGTACGCGCGCGATCATCGGCGTGCTCGGAGTGCACGACGCCCCGCCGCGCGCCACGCTGCCGGTCAAGGTCGCGATCTCCCCGCGCGGCCTCGGCCGGGGGCCGTCGGCGGGCCTCGCGTTCGCGCTCCAGGTCTACGACGCCCTCAGCGGCGACGACCTCGCCAAGGGCCGCAAGATCGCCGTCACGGGCACCATCGACCTCGAGGGCAACGTCGGCCCCATCGGCGGCGTGCGCCAGAAGGTGCTGGGCGCGCTGCGCAAGGGCTCCGATGTCGTGCTCGTACCGACCGAGAACGCCGCCGACGGCCGCGACGCGGCGCGCGGGCGCATCAAGGTCGTCGCGATCTCGAGCTTCCGGCAGGCGCTCGCGGCGCTCGGCGCCCCCGCACCCGGGGCATGACTCGGTTCTCCGCGGTTCCCGCTCTTAGCGGGGATTCTGCACGCGCGCCGGTGGATCCGGCGCCCTCGTGCCGGCTAGGGTCTCCCGGGTTGAAGAAGCGACGGAACATCACCTGCGACGACTGCTATTTCCGGCGCGAGCTGCTCTGCGCTCTGCGCCTGGATGCGCCCTGCCCGACCTTCCGCCCGGCGAGCATCGACGGGCTCGTGCCGCCTCCCCAGGCGCCGCTCGTCCCGCTGCCGCATGCGCTCGAGCACGAGGGTGCGGTGGTCGGCGCGCGCTCCTGAGCGCGCGCCGGCCCCGAGCTCGCGGAGCCGAGCCGATGCGCGAGTGCCCGCTGCCCGACGCGCCCGGCTGCTCGCTCGCGGCGCGCTCGCTGGCGGCGTGCATCGCGGCGATCCTCGAGGTGCCGCCGGGAGACGTCCCGTGCCCCGTTGCGCACGAGCCGCTCGAGGCGGTGGGCTCGTATCTCGCGACCCGCAATCTTGGCCTGGTGCCGGTCGCCGACGCCGAGTCGTTTCAGTGGGCCGACTGGTGGCTGGCGCGCATGGCGGGCGCCGGCGGCCGCGCCGCCGAGCCGTACGTGGTCATGGCGGGCACCCCGTCGGGGCTCGTCTGGGCGCCCGCCGGGACGGGTGCGCCGGCCGGCGCACCCGTACGCGAGGGCTGGGTGCTCGCACAGCCGCGTGCTGCACGGGCACGTGCCGGACGGCCGCGCGGCCGGCGTCGTCGAGGGCCTGTATCGCGCGAGCGAGTCCGCCGGCGAGATGGAGTCGCTCGACCGGGCCACCCTGATCGCCGGCAGCGGGCTCGAGGGCGACCGCTATGCGAACCGGGCGCGGGCCGCTTCTCCGCGGCCGCGGCGGTCCGGTCAGGAGCTCACGCTGATCGAGGCCGAGGCGATCGAGGCGCTGCTGCCGGAGCACGGGGTCACGCTCGCCCCCGGCGACGCGCGGCGCAATGTCGTCACTCGCGGCGATCGACCTGAACGCGCTCGTCGGGCGGCGCTTCCGTATCGGCGGCGTGCCCTGCTACGGGCAGCGGCTCGCCGAGCCGTGCTCGTGGCTCCAGCAGCTCACGCCACCCGGCACGCTGCGCGCCCTCGTGCATCGCGGAGGCCTGCGCGCCGACATCCTCGCGAGCGGCGAGGTCGCGCTCGGAGAGGGCGTCGACGCCCGAGGGATAGGATGCCCGCCATGGTGCAGCGCTTCCGAGATCTGCCCGACCAGGGCCTCTACGGCGTGATCGGGGTGCTCGCGGTGATCGCGCTCTACGTCATCGGCTTCGTGATCAAGAACTCGAAGAGCGTGAGCGTCGACTTCGTGCTCTTCTCGGCCGGCGTGCCGCTGATCACGCTGATGGTCGTGATGGTGCTGTTCGGAGCGCTGCTGGGCGTCGCGCTCACGCTCGTGCTCGCCCGGCGCCGGGCGGCGGCCGGCGGACCGCACGCTGCGCGCCCCGCCACTCCGCCGCCGGTCGAGCCGCCGCCCTTCGCGCCGGCCGGCGCGACGCCGCCACCCTCTCCGCCCCACACGCCACCGCCGCCGACCGGTGGCTGAACTCTCACCCTCCACTCGAGGGAGAGAAGCAGTTACCAGCCGGCCGAGAGGCGCGCCACGGCCTGGTCGCGACGAACGTCGACCTGGTCGGCGGCGCTCGTGCTCACGCCGAGGTCGCGCAACACGCCGTCGGCGAGGCCGTAGACGACGCCGTGGACGTTGAGGATCGCCCCGCGATCCCAAGCCTCCTGCACGATCGTCGTGCGGCAGGCGTTCGTGACCTGCTCGACGACGTTGAGCCGGCACAGCAGCTCGTCGCGATCGTCCTCGGCCGCCGACGCGAGCAGATCGGCATGGGCGTGCGCGACGTCCTGCACGTGGCGCAGCCAGTTGTCGATCAGGCCGTGGCGCCGGCCCTCGAGCGCTGCCAGCACGCCGCCGCAGCCGAGATGCCCGCAGATCACGACCTCCTGGACGCCCAGCACCTCGATCGCGTACTGGAGCACGGAGAGGCAGTTGAGGTCGCTGTGCACGACGATGTTCGCCACGTTGCGGTGGACGAAGACCTCGCCGGGGTCGGTGCCCGTGATCTCGTTCGCCGGCACGCGGCTGTCCGAGCAGCCGATCCACAGGTAGCGCGGCGCCTGCTGGGCCTCGAGGCGCCGGAAGAAGGTCGGATCGGTCTCGACGACGGCCGCCGCCCACTGGCGGTTGCCATGCAGGAGATCGTCGAGCGCCATGCTGCGCCGCTACCCCGCCGCGATCACGGCGCCGAGCCGCTCGATGCCCTCGCGAATGCGATCCGGCGGCACCGCCGAGAACGCCAGCCGCAGCGACGTCGTGCCGCCGCCGTCGGCGTAGAAGTCGGCGCCCTTGACGAACGGCACGCCCGCGTCCGCGGCGCGCGCGGCGAGCGCGGTGGTGTCGGTGCCGGGGCCGAGGTCGATCCAGAGGAAGTAGCCGCCGTCGGGGACGACCATCTGCACCCCGGCCGGGAAGTGCTCGCGCACCGCCTCGACCATCGCGTCGCAACGCTCCTTGAGCGCCTGTTTGGCGCGCTCGACGCCGGGCTCGAAGTAGCCGGCCTCGCAGTACGCGGCGAGCCCCGCCTGCGAGACCATGCACGGCGAGATGTAGGTGTTCTCGGCGTGCTTGCCGATCGCGGCGGCGATCGCCTCGGGCGCGACGACGTAGCCGATGCGCAGGCCCGGGGCAACCGTCTTGGTGAACGAGGAGAGCGTCACGACGCGTGTGCCGCCGTCGAGCTCGCAGAGCGTCGGGTACGACTCCCCTGCCCAGCGGAGGAGGCCGTAGGGATCGTCCTCGACGACCACGACGTCATGCTGATCGGCGAGCTCGAGCACGCGCCTGCGCCGCTCGGGCGTCATCGTGGCACCGCTCGGGTTCTGGAAGTTCGGGATGACGTAGATGAAGGCGGGCGCCCCGCGCTCGAGCTCGGCCGCCAGCGCGTCGGTGTCGATGCCGTCGCCGTCGACCGGAACGCCGACCACCTCGGCACCCGCGCGCTGCAGGATCAGGATGCTGCGGTCGTACGTCGGCGCCTCGACGAGCACGCGCTTCGTCGTCGCCCGGGCGAGCAGGACGTCGGTCACGAAGGCGAACGCCTCGAGCGAGCCGTTGGCGCAGACGACGCGCTCGGCCGGTGCGCCGTAGCGCGCGCCGATCCACGCCCGCAGCCTCGTGTGGCCGCCGGGGGAGTACGACAGCGCGACCACCGGCTCCTTCTCCATCGCCGTCGCGAGCGCGCGGCGCATGTCGTCGACGGGGAGCATGTCGGCGCTCGGAACGCCACGCGTGAAGGGGATCGCTTCGGCCATGCCCCCAGCGTAACGGGACGGGCCGGCGTCAGCCGCCACCGACCTGCCGGCGAGCGGCGCGCGCCTCCGCGCGCGGTGGCGCGACCGTGCGGATGGCGCCGCTCGGAGCGACGAGCAGCCCGATCACGCGGGTACGCACGTGCAGCGGGCTGACGGTGATCGCGAGTGCATCGCGCGACTCGGCGTAGTCGCCGGCGCGCACCGCGAGGGCGTAGAGGCCCGGCGCCAGCCGGCCGACGCGGATCGTCGCGATGCCGGTGTGCACATCCCACTCGGGCCGGCAGGCGCGATCGGTCGAGGAGCCCCGCTGCACCAGCCCGCACTCGAGGTAGCGCGGATCGACGCCGGAGCCGGCGTCGGTGACCGGGATGCGCAGCGTGCGCGCGTCGCTCGAGACGCGCAGCCGGCCGAGCGCGGGCGGGGTGACGTCGTCGACCCAGAAGCGCAGGCGGAAGGCTCCCCCGCTCCGCCCCGGCGAGTCGACGGCCACGACGTAGTCGCCCGGCGGCGCCCCGTAGAGCCCGGCGACGGGCACGGGATCGTCGGTCAGCGCGGGCCCGATGTCGATCGGCAGGCCGGATTCGCCGGCCAGCCGGTTCTCGTCGAGGCCGCGCAGCAGGAACGGCCGCAGGCCCCCGCCCGCGAGCGGCTCGATCGTCACGCCCACGTTGATCGCGCGCCGCTCGAGCGTGAAGCGATAGAGCGCCTCGCCGCCGCGCCAGCGCAGCGGCAGCCCGAGTGCGCCCGTGTACGCCGGGTAGCGATAGCGCTGAACGCGGTCGGGCTGGCCGCGCGTCGAGCCGCGCACGATCCCCTCGCGCAGCGGATGCGCGGTCGCCGTCGCGAAGGCCGGGCGCTCGACGTGCGCCCAGTACGGGATGCGGCGCGTGCGCGTGCCCTGCGTGAGCACGACGTAGCCCGCCGCGTCGCCCTCGGTCGCGCCGGCGGCGATCGTCAGCGTGACCGGCAGCTGCGCCGCGCCCCCGGGCGGCACGGCGAGCTCGGCGGGCGCCGTCGCGCCGGCGCCCGCGGGCGAGCCGACGTGCTGGTCGATCCGCACCGCCCATGCTCCCGCGCCGTCGCCCGCGTCGCCGACGGTCACCGGCACGGTCACGGCCGCGCCGGGCCGCAGCAGCCCGTAGCCCAGCACCGGAGGGTCGGACAGGATGCCCGGCGCGACGCGCGCCGGGCGCGTCGACGAAGCCGCCGCCGGTGCGCAGCGGCGAGGCCTGCACCGTCGCGTTCGAGTCGGAGTATGCGGGCGTGGCCGAGCCGATCAGCGCCGCGCGGATCTGCGCCGGCGTCCACTCGGGGTGGCGCGCGCGCATCAGCGCGACGATCCCCGTGACGACGGGCGCTGCCATCGAGGTGCCCTCCCACGATGCGTAGGCGCCGGGGTAGTCCGTCGAGGCGAGCGGGATCGACGAGAGGATCGCCTCGCCCGGGGCCGAGACGTCGGGCTTGAGCAGCTGGTCGAACGGCGTCGGGCCGGCCGATGAGAAGTCGGTCAGCACGCGCGCGGGCGTCGGGAGCTCGGCGATGACGTGCGTGAAGCGCACGCGCGCCCGCGCTGCCGGCGGCGGCGATGTAGCCGCGCAGCTCGGCGCCGACGGCATCGGTGACGGCGAGCAGGGGCAGGTCGGCCTCCTCCTCGACGACGAACGGCGGGCCCGGCCGGTCGCTCGCGACGATCACGGCCAGCGCTCCGGCCTCGTTGGCGTTGATCGCCTTGGTGCCGAAGCTGCAGCCGCCGCGCATGACGATCACCACGGCGCGCAGCGCCCGGCGCCTCGACGGCTCGCGGCAGCCGCGGCGGTCGAGGCCGTAGGCGGCCGCGCCGACGAGGCGGGTCGGGGTGCCGAGCGACGCCGGCACGCGCGGCCCGATCGACGGCACCGCCGTGAACGGCTGCAGCGCCGGCGCGGCGCTGCCGCTCACGCGCCCGCTGACGCCGAAGACGCGCGTGCTCGAGGTCGCGGCCACGGTGATCGCGGTCGCACTCGTCCCGGGTGAGGAGATCGAGCCGTAGCCGCGCGAGTCGAAGTCGTTGCCCGCCGCGACGACCGCCGGCACGCCCGCGCGCGCGGCGTTCGCGAGCGCCATCGAGAGCGCGTCGGAGGAGGGGTCGATCTGCGGGCCGCCGAGCGAGAGGTTGAGCACGTCCATGCCGTCGGCGACCGCGCGCTCGACGGCGGCGGCGAGCTCGACCGTCGAGCCGATCGCGCCGCTCTCGTGATCGCCGCGCGCGAGCCCGCGGTAGTTGCCGATCCAGGCGCCGGGCGCGACGCCGGACAGCCCGCGGACGACCGGCAGCCCGAGACCGGGCCGTGCGACCGTGCCGTAGGCGCCCGCGACGATGCCCGAGACGTGCGTGCCGTGCTCCGAGATCAGCGGGTCGAAGGCGAGGTGGTCGGCGAGCCGGCGCGTCCTTGCCGGCGAAGCTGCGCGCGACGATCACGCGGCCGCTCGTGAAGCGGCGCTGGCCGCGCGGGAAGCCCGCGGGCGGATGCAGGCCCGCGGGTGCGAGGAACGCCGCGCCGGCATCCACGCCGTCGTCGATCACGCCGACCTTGATGCCCTGACCGGCCGTCGAGCGATCGGCGCCCCACAGCGGGACGACGCCGACGAGCGCCGGCACCGTGTCGGTCAGCGGGCGGTACGTCACGACCGGGTAGACCCCCGCGACGCCGGGCAGCCGCCCGATGCGCGCGACCGCGGCGGCCGGGACGCGCAGGGCGAGCGCGTCGAGCACCACGCGGTAGCGGCGCTCGACCGCTGCGCCCGGCACCGCGGCGCGCAGGCGCATCTCGAAGCGCGCCTGGACGCGGCTCAGCTGCGCCAGGTAGAGGCGCGAGCCGAACGACGCGGCATCCATGCGCGCGACGCTCCCCGTGCCCATCAGCTGCCTGCGGCCGGGCGCGACGAGCGCGAGCGGCGGCGGCGTGAGGCGCACGATCACGCGCACGCTCGCCGCGGGCTCGGCCGCCTGCGCCGGCCGGGACGGCGAGCGCGAGCGGCAGGCCGCAGAGCGCGATGCAGAGGCCCCGGAACGCCGATGTGCACGCGCGCCCGGCGCGTGCGGTCACGTCGAGCGGACGCGCTCTGCGGCGATCTCGGCGGCCTCGGTCGGATTGGTGCCGACGCGGATGCCGCGCGCTTCCAGCGCTTCCTTCTTGGCCTGGGCGGTGCCGGACGATCCCGAGATGATCGCGCCCGCATGGCCCATGGTCTTGCCGGGCGGAGCCGTGAAGCCCGCGATGTAGGCGACGACCGGCTTGCTGACGTGCTCGGCGATGTAGTCCGCCGCCTTCTCCTCCTCGTTGCCGCCGATCTCGCCGACCATGACGATGAGCTCGGTCTGCGGGTCCGGCCTCGAAGCGCGCGAGGATGTCGATGAAGGAGGAGCCGACGATGGGATCGCCGCCGATGCCGACGATCGTCGAGTTGCCGATGCCCGGCCTGGGCCAGCTCGTTGCCGATCTGGTACGTCAGCGTGCCGGAGCGCGAGACCAGGCCGACCGGGCCCTGCTTGAAGACCTTCGTCGGGATGATGCCGACCGAGGCCACCTCGGGCGAGAGCGCGCCCGGGCAGTTGGGCCCGAGCAGCGTCACGCCGCGCGAGCGCACGTAGGCGTAGACGTTCATCATGTCGTGCGCCGGGATGCCCTCGGTGATGCAGATCACGGTCTCGCAGCCGGCGTCGACGGCCTCGTAGATCGCGTCGGCCGCGAAGGGCGGCGGCACGAACACCATGGACGTGTTGGCGCCCTGCTGCTCGACGGCCTGCGCGACCGTGTCGAAGACGGGGATGCCGTCGACGTCCTGGCCGCCCTTGCCGGGCGTCACGCCGGCGACGACGGCGGTGCCGTAGTCGCGGTTGCGCGTCGCGTGGAAGGAGCCCTCGCGGCCGGTGATGCCCTGCACGACGAGGCGCGTCTCGGAGGTCACGAGGATGGGCATCAGGCAGTCACTCCGGCCAGTTCGACGGCACGCCGCGCGGCGTCCAGCATGGTGCGCTCGACGTGCACGCCGGGCGGGTCGGCGTCGGCCAGCAGCTTGCGGCCCTCCTCGTCGGAGGTGCCGTCGAGCCGCACGACGATCGGCACGCCGAGGTCGCGGCCGCCGAGCGCGTCGAGGATGCCCTGGGCGACCTCGTCGCAGCGCGTGATGCCGCCGAAGATGTTGAAGAGGATCGCGCGCACCTTCGCGTCCGAGGTGATGACCTCGAGCGCGTCGACGATCTCCTGCGCCTGGCGCCCCGCCGCCGACGTCGAGGAAGTTGGCGGCGCGGCCGCCGGCCTGCGCGACGACGTCGAGCGTCGACATCACGAGCCCGGCGCCGTTGCCGAGGATGCCGACCTCGCCGTCGAGCTTGACGTAGGTGAGGCCCTTCTCGCGCGCCATCTGCTCCTGCGGGTCGGCTGCGGCGACGTCGCGCATCTCGGCGATGTCGGGATGCCGGAAGAGCGCGTTGTCGTCGACCGTGAACTTGGAGTCGAGCGCGCGCACCGTCGCCGTCGGGCGTGACGATCAGCGGGTTGATCTCGACGAGCATCGCGTCGCACTCGACGAAGACGCGGTAGGCGGCCTCGATGATCGCCATGACCTGCTTGCGCTCGGCGGCGGGAATGCCGGCGCGGAAGCACAGCTCGCGCGCGATCCACGGGTGCCAGCCGGCGAGCGGGTCGATGTGCAGGCGCGCGAGGGCGTCCGGGTCGTTCTCGGCGACCTCCTCGATGTCGACGCCGCCGCTCGTCGTGAGCATGAACAGCGGGCGCTTGGCGCCGCGGTCGAACGTGATCGAGAAGTAGTACTCCCGCTCGATGTCGGACGCGCTCTCGATCCAGAGCGTGCGCACGACGTGGCCACGGATGTCGAGGCCGAGGATCTCTCCTGCGCGCTCGGCCGCCTCGTCGGGCGTGCTGGCCAGCTTGATGCCGCCCGCCTTGCCGCGCCCGCCGGTGAGCACCTGCGCCTTGACGACGACGGGCCCCCCGATCTCGCTCGCGGCAGCCCGTGCCTCCTCCGGCGTGAACGCGACTCGCCCGTCCGAGACGGGGATGCCGAAGCGCGCGAACAGCTGCTTGCCCTGGTACTCGTAGAGATCCATCGCGGCAGAGGCTAGCCGGTCCGGTGCCCTGAGTCGGTAGCTCGGTGCTCGTGCGTGCGCCGGTCGGTGGTCCGGGCGCCCGCTAGCCGACGGTGAACGCCGCGTGCACCGTGCGCGTGTTCGGCAGCGGGCGCGCGGAGGCGTTCTCGGAGTTCTTCGTCTCCTGCAGGTCGGACGCGGTGACCGAGATGCGGTGGCGGCCCGGCTCGAGCCCGGAGATGCGCACGCTCGCCTGGCCGCTCGCCGTGACGCGCACGTCCTCCTCGGTGCCGTCGATGCGCACGACGACGTCGGGGACGCTCACGCCGCTGCCGCGGTCGGTGACGCGGAAGCGGAGCAGGCCGTCGCCGCCGCGCGAGACGCGCTGCGGGAAGCCGCCGATCGCGGGCGGCGTGCGGTCGTCGACCCAGAGCCGCAGCTTGTACGGCCCCGGCGCGTGCCCGGGACGCGTCTCGACGATCACGAAGTAGCGGCCCGGGCCGGGCACGAGCAGGCCGCTGACGCGCTCGAAGCGGCCGTACGTGTCGAGGTACGGATTGCCGTTCGAGGGCAGCGCCGGCTCGCCGGCCAGGCGGTTCTCGGAGCGCTCCAACAGGATCTGCGGGACGACGGCGCCGGTCGCCTTCACGCCCGCGTTGCGCGCGCCCTTCGGCACCATGAACGACCACAGCTGCTCGCGCCCCGGATAGACGCGCGGCAGGCCGCTGCCGCCGGGCCCGGAGGGCCAGCGATAGTGCTGCACGAGCTTCGTGCCGGCGCGCGTGTTGCCGGTGGCCCAGCGGCCGGCCGCGAGCGGCAGCGAGCGCTGCTTGGCGAGCCGTGGGCGCTCCACGTAGCCCCACCAGCGCACGTGGACGGTGCGCGCGCCGAGCGAGAGCACGACGTGGCCCGAGCGATTGCCGATCGAGCTGCGCGGCCCCGCCGCGAGCTCGAGCGCGAGCGTCTGCGAGCCGCCGGCGGGCACGTCGAGGGTCGGCGGTGCGGTCGAGGCCGGGAGCGCTCACGGTCCAGCTGCCGGCACCGCTCGCCGGCATCGCTGAGCACGAGCGAGCGGCTTTCCGAGCGCCCGGGGCGCACCAGGCCGAAGGAGACGCCGGAGGGCTCCGCGAAGAGGCCCGGGCGCATCGGCGGCCTGCACGTCGATCATGCCGCCGCCGGCGGCCAGCACGCTCGTCGGGTGCTTGCGGGAGGCGTCGTTGAAGACCGGCCGCGCCGTCAGGACGAGCGCCGACTTGATCTGCGCCGGCGTCCACCCGGGGTGCCGCTGCCGCAGCAGGGCCGCCGCGCCGGCGACCGCGGGCGCGGCCATGCTCGTCCCCGACCAGGTGCCGTAGCTGCCGGGGATCGGCGAGACGATGTCGACGCCCGGCGCCGAGATGTCGGGCTTGAGCGCGAGTGAGTACGGCGCCGGGCCGCGCGACGAGAACGAGGCGATGATCCCGGAGTTGGCCGAGAGCTGCTCCTTCTCGTCGTTGCCGACCGAGAGCGTGAGCTCGCCGCCCGCGGCAGCGGCCTGCTGGACGAGGCGCGCGCCGACCAGGTCGGAGACCGTCAGGCTGCGCAGCCGGCGTCGTCGAGCGCGGCGGGATCGCCCGCCGCGGCCTGCGCGACGACCATCCCGAGCGCGCCGGGCGCGACGGCCGCCTCGGCGCGCGCGGCGGTGCAGCCGGGGCGCGAGCTGGATCAGCACGAGCGCGCCGGCGCGACCGCCGCCGCAGGCGCCGGCGACGATCGGCACGCCGGCCTTCCAGGCCGCCGGGATCGAGTCTGCCGCGTCGGCCGCGGCGCCGAACGCCGCGAGGTCGGCAGGCACCGCGCCGGGCCCGAGCACCGCGAGCGTGACGCCCGTGAACTTGCCGACGCTCGTGGCCGCGACGGTGATCGCGTCGGGCGCCGAGCCGGGCGACGAGATCGAGCCGCCGCCGAGGTCGTCGCCGCTGTTGCCCGCCGCGACGACGGTCACCACGCCGGCGCGCGCGGCGCCGGCGATCGCGCGGGCGACGACGTCGTTGGCGGCATCGACCTCGGGCTCGCCGAGCGAGAGGTTGAGCACGTCCATGCCGTCGGCGACCGCCTGGTCGATCGCGCGTGCGATCTCGGGGCCGTTGCCGTCCAGGCCGAACGACGGCGTCGGCGTGGTCAGCACGCGGTAGGAGCCGAGATAGGCGCTCGGGGCGACGCCCGAGAGGCCGCTGACGGCGACGCCCTGCGACACGCCCGAGATGCCCGAGAGCCCGGCGGCGATGCCGGCCACGTGCGTGCCGTGCTCGGAGCCGTCCGGATCGAAGGCCGTGCGCATGCGCGGCCGTGCTGCCGGGCGGCGCGAACGCGCGCGCGACGATCACCTTGCCGTTCGTGCCGGACTCGATGCCCTTCGGGAAGCCCGGCGGATACTTGTAGCCGGCACCGGAGAAGGATGGCCGGGTGATGTCGATGCCGTCGTCGATGATCGCGATGCGGATGCCCTCGCCCGTGACCGCGGCGCCGCCGGCGAGGCCGCCCCAGAGCGCCGTCGCGCCGACCACGGCGGGCACGCGATCGGTCTGCGCGCGGTAGGTCGTGGCCGGCCACACGTGCTTCACGCCGCGCACGCCGGCGAGGCGCGCGAGCTGGTCGCGCGGCAGCGTGACGACGAGCGCGTCCATCACGGTCGTCATGCGCGCCGCGCACGCGCAGGCCGGGCGCCGCGCGCTCGAGCCGGGCGGCCGCCGCGCGCTGCTCGCGCACGATCTCGGCGCGCGCGAGGCGCGGGCCGAGGCGGCTCAGATCGACGTGCCCGGCACGGTCACGCAGCTCGTGCAGCGACGCGCGCCCGGCCACGGGCGCGCCCTTCGAGCTCGACGACGACCTCCGCGCGGGCGGACGAGGCGAGGGCGAGCCCGGGGGCCGTGGCGGACGCCAGCAGCGCACCGAGCGCGACGAGGATGGCTCGCGCGGGCAGCGTCACGGGACCAATGTACCCCGGCTTTGCCCGTTCCGGTCATCCGGCGTGCAGGCGGTAGAGCACGTGACGGCACAGCCGGTGGCCGGACGGGAAGCGCGGGTGATCGAAATCGTCGACCGGATCGTGGGTCATCCCGATGCGCCGCATGACCGCCTGCGAGCGGACGTTGGCGGGCGTCGTGAACGACACGAGCTGCTCGAGCCCGAGCTCGCCGAAGGCGTGGCCGGCGGCGGCGCGCGCCGCCTCGCTCGCGTAGCCCTGCCCCCAGTGCTCGGCGGCGAGGCGCCAGCCGATCTCGACGCACGGCGTGAAGTGCGCCTCGAACGCCGGCACGACGAGCCCGACGAAGCCGATGAAGGGCGCGACGCCGGGCACCTCGACGGCCCAGGGCCCGAAGCCGTGGCGCTCGAAGTGCTGCTCGCGAGCGCCGCGCGAGCGCGTCGCTCTGCCGCCGCGGCAGGAGCGCCGGGAGGTGCTCCATCACGCGCGCATCGGCGTTCAGGGCCGCGAACGGCTCGCGATCCCCGGGACGCCACTCCCGCAGCAGCAGGCGCGGCGTCGCGAGCGCCGGGAAGGTCACGTCACTCCGCGGCGACGCGCAGCAGGGCCTGCCCGCTGCGCACCGAGTCGCCGACCGCGACCGCCAGCTCCTGGACGACGCCCGGCGGCGTGCGCGCGGATCTCGTTCTCCATCTTCATGGCCTCGACGATCACGAGCACCTGCCCCGCGTCGACCGCGTCGCCATCGCCGACCTCGACGCGCAGGACCGTGCCCTGCATCGGGCTCGTCACGCGCTCGCCCCCCGGGGCCCCCCGCACCCGCGCTCGCCCGCCGCTCGGCGCGGCGGCGGCGCTCGGCGGCGAGCAGCTCGTCGGCCGGCAGCGCGACCGACACCTCGTAGCGCGCCCCGTCCACCTCGACCGCGTAGTGCCGCTGCTCGGCGGCCGGGAGCGCCGGCTCGGCGGGATCGGCGGGCGCGAGGGCGTCGGCGAGCTCGCCCTCGATCAGCCCTGCGCAGGTCTCGCCGGCGATGAACGACGGGTGCTGCAGGATCATGCGGTGCAGCGGGATCAGCGTCGGCACGCCCTCGACCACGAGCTCGTCGAGCGCGCGCAGCATGCGCAGGCGTGCGCGCTCGCGGTCGCTGTCCCAGACGCACAGCTTGGCGATCAGCGGGTCGTACAGGCCGACGACCTCGTCGCCCTCCTCGATGCCCGACTCGATGCGCACGCCCGGGCCCGACGGCGCGCTGAAGCGGGTCACGCGGCCCGGCGCCGGCCGGAAGCCCGCGCCGGCGTCCTCGGCGTTGATGCGGCACTCGAAGGCGTGGCCGCGCAGCTCCACGTCGCCCTGCGCGAGCGGCAGCTCCGCGCCGGCGGCGATCTCGATCTGGGCGCGCACCAGGTCGAAGCCCGTGACGAGCTCGGTGACCGGGTGCTCGACCTGGATGCGCGTGTTCATCTCGAGGAAGAAGAACTCGCCGTGACGGTCGAGCAGGCACTCGACGGTGCCCGCGCCGACGTAGCCGACGGCGCGTGCGGCATCGACCGCCATCGCCCCCATGCGGGCCCGGAGCTCGGGCGAGACCGCGGGCGAGGGCGCCTCCTCGAGCACCTTCTGGTGGCGGCGCTGGAGCGTGCAGTCGCGCTCGCCGAGGTGGATCGTCGCGCCGTGGGCGTCTGCGAGGACCTGGATCTCGACGTGGCGCGGATCCTCCACGTACTTCTCGACGTAGACCGCTGCGTCGGCGAAGTAGGCCTCGCCCTGGCGCCGCGCCGTCGCGAGCGCGCGCTCGGCCTCGTCGGCCGATGCGACCACCTCCATGCCGCGGCCGCCACCGCCGGCCGAGGCCTTGATCGCGATCGGCCAGCCGTACTCGTCACCGAGCGCGATCACCGTCGCGGCGTCGCGGATCTCCTCGGTCGTGCCCGGCACGATCGGCACGCCGGCGGCGGCCATGCGCTGCCGCGCCCCGATCTTGGAGCCCATGGCCTCGATCGCCGAGGCCGGCGGACCGATCCAGACGATCCCGGCGGCCTCGCAGGCACGGGCGAACCCCGCGTTCTCGGCCAGGAAGCCGTAGCCCGGGTGGATCGCCTCCGCCCCGCTCGCCTGCGCGGCCGCGATGATCCGCTCGACGTGCAGGTAGCTCTCGGCCGGCGCACCCGGCCCGAGCAGCCGCGCCTCGTCGGCGCGGCGCACGTGCAGCGACCCGCGATCGGCCTCCGAGTACACCGCAACGGAGCCGATGCCGAGCTCGCTGAGGGCGCGGAAGACGCGAACGGCGATCTCCCCGCGATTCGCGACGAGCACCTTGCGGAAGGGCGCGGTCATGGCCGCGGGAGTCTAGTGCCCTGTCCCAGAGGGAGCGCGCGGTGAGGACGCCGGCTGGGCGCCCTCGGAACGACCCGGCGGCGCGGCTCACGCGGTTGGGCGTCTGCGAGACGCCGGGTCGTTCCGAGGCGTTCGGACGACGTGATCGCCGTGCGCTGCCTCCGGGGCAGGGCACCCGGAACGGCGGTGCTCGCGGGCGCCGGATTCCCCTGCGGGGCCCGGCCGCCGGCGCGTGCGCCAATTGGCACTCGCTGCGAGTGTCATTTGGCCGATCCGAGGCGCACGTCCTCCTGATCCAAAGGATCGAGGCGGGTCGGCGAGCGTAGACTCGTTGCGGCGTCTCGCGCCCAAGTGGCACTCGCGGCGCGACCGGCCTCGCCGCGGCCGGCGGGCCTCCGGCACCCGAGCACCGAGCCGCCCAGCCATGCGGGCTACCAGGACGCCCGATCCCTCGCACGGCCAATTGACACTCGCCGCGAGTGTCAATTGGCCGATGCGAGGCGCACGTCCTCCTGATCCAAAGGATCGAGGCGGGTCGGCGAGCGTAGACTCGTTGCGGCGTCTCGCGCCCAAGTGGCACTCGCGGCGCGACCGGCCTCGCCGCGGCCGGCGGGCCTCCGGCACCCGAGCCCGAGCCGCCCAGCCATGCGGGCTACCAGGACGCCCGATCCCGCGCACGGCCAATTGACACTCGCCGCGAGTGTCAATTGGCCCGACCGCCGCCCGCGCCGTCCGCCTCCGGCCGCGCGTCTCAGCCGCGCGATCGCAGCGCTTGCAGCAGCCACTGCGCCCGCTAGTCCGCGGCAACGGAGCCACGAGTCCGGCGGCGTGCCGATCCCGGGCGTGACTCCCGCTCCGAGCATTCGACGTCGTCCTGGGCGGTAAGGACGCGTCGCTGATCCTCGTAGCCGTCGCCCTCAGCTGCCTGAAGCGACCGTCGCACCCAGCGCGGCGGCCACCGTGCGCGCCTTCACGAGCGACTCCTCGTACTCGCCGGCCGGGTCCGAGTCGGCGACGATCGCGCCGCCGACGTGCAGGTAGGCGCGGCCGCGCGTCACGACGGCCGTGCGGATCACGACCGCGAGATCGCACGAGCCGTCGGGGGCGAGCCAGCCGAAGGCACCGCCGTAGGGGCCGCGCCGCACCGGCTCGAGCTGCTCGATCAGCTGCATCGCCCGCACCTTCGGCGCGCCCGTCATGGAGCCCGGCGCGAAGGCCGCGGCGACGAGGTCGAGGGCATCGCGGCCGGGCGCGAGCCGTCCCGTGACGGTGGAGACGAGCTGATGCACCGTCGGATGCGACTCGAGCGCGCACAACGAGGGCACGCGCACCGTCCCCGGCACGCAGACGCGCGAGAGGTCGTTGCGCGCGAGGTCGACGATCATCACGTTCTCGGCGCGATCCTTGGGGTGGGCCGCGAGGTCGGCGGCCAGCGCCGCATCGGCGACGGGATCGTCGTCGCGCGGCCGGGTGCCCTTGATCGGCCGTGTCTCGCAGAGCCCATCAGCGCTCACGCGCAGAAACGTCTCGGGCGTGGCGCCCACGAGCTGCCAGCCACCGGCGTCGAGGTAGAGGTCGTACGGCACCGGCGCACCCTCGCGCAGCCGCGCATACAGATCTAGAGCATTGGCACAGTTTCCCTCGAGCCGCTGCGTGTAGTTGACCTCGTAGACGTCGCCGCGCGCGATGTGATCCAGCACCCGCTCGACGCGCGCCCGGTAGTGCGCGTAGGGCATGCCGCGCAGCGCGTCCCCGGGCGCCGGCGGACGCGGCACGGGACGGATGCGCGCGAGCCCCTCGCGCAGGCGGCGCAGCTCGCGCTCTGCGCGCGCGATCAGCCACAGCTCGTCGCGCTCGCGGTCGAAGGCGTAGAGCGAGTCGACGGCGGCAAGCTGGATCGCCGGGAGGCCGAGGTCGTCGCGGGCGAGCTGCGGGATCGGCTCCAGGGCGCGCGCCAGGTCGTAGCCGAGCGAGCCGAGCAGCCCGCCCGTGAACGGCGGCGCTCCGGCCGGGACGTCCGCGGCCAGGCGGTCGAGCAGGCTGCGGGCCTCCTGGAGCGCTCCGGCCGGGTCGCGCCGCGAGAGCACGGCGGCCGGCCACGGCGCGAGGTACGACCAGCGGCCCCGGCCCGCCTCGAGCAGGGCGCTGCCCGGACCGGCGAGCGCGTGCAGCGCCGCCGCGGGCTCCAGGCCGCGCGCGGGGATGACGTCCGCGAGCACACGGGCGCCCGAGGCCAGTGCCGGGCTCACGGGGTCACGGTAGCGCCAGCGCGTGGGCGCTCGCCGCCGCGGCGACGCCGTCGCGCAGCGCGGCGAGCAGATCCACCGGCATCCGCCGCAGCGCGCTGCCGTCGAGCTCGACGACCTCGCTGAGCCCGCGCGGCGACGAGGTCGCCAGCACCCCCTCGGCGTCGACGAGCTCGGCGAGCGACACCGCCCGGCTCTCGACGGCGAGCCCGAGCTCGCGCGCGGCCTCGAGGAGCGCCGCCCGGCAGACGCCCGGCAGGAGGCCGTCGACGGACGGCGTCACCAGCACGCCGCCGGCGAGCAGCGCGACGTTGGCGTTCGTCGCCTCGCCCACGCGGCCCTCGTGCGAGACGAGCAGGGCGTCGTCGAAGCCGGCCGCCTGCGCCAGCCTCCGCCCCTGGATGCCATGGAAGTGGCTCGTCAGCTTGTGCTCGCGCAGCAGATAGCCGGGCGCATACCAGCCGCCGAGCACCGTCAGCCGGAGCGGGGCCGGCTCGAGCGCAGCGCGCCGCTCGCCCCACAGCCCGGCCTCGCCGCCGACGTCGTGCAGGCGCACGCGCACGACCTCGCCCTGCCCCGTCGCGCCCGCGAGCGCGCCTGCGAAGAGGCCGCGGCCCGGGGCGGGCAGCCCGAGCGCATGCGCGGAGGCGGTGATGCGCTCGAGGTGGCGCTCGCCGTGCAGCGCCGCGCCTTGCGAAACGCGGACGGACTCGTAGAGCCCGCCGCCGAGTAGGAGGTCAGGCGAGGCCATCGTCGACGAGCTCGCGCCGCGCCTCGGCGGCCCAGGCCGAGCGCTGGTGCGGCGGCAGCGCGGTCAGCCCCTGCTCGCGCTCGAGCTGCTCGAGCGCTCGCGCGATCGCCGCGACGACGGCCGGGTCGCCGGGCTCGGGCGTGATCTCGAGCTCGCGCACCGCGCGCCTACTCGTAGGCCGCGGCGGCGAGCAGCATCATCCCGAAGAGCCGCCACACGGGGATCTCGTCGGAATCGATGCCGCGGTTCGTGAGGTAGCCGGCCATGTCGTCTGTCCAGCCCGCGAGACCGTCGAGATAGGCCGCGAGGTCGTTGTTGCCCCAGCTCTCGGGGTGATCCTCGTGGTCGAGCCGCAGCTGCTCGATGAACGCGACGAGATCCTCGCGGGTCTCGATCAGCTCGACCGTCTCATGTACCGACATGGCTCGCAATCCTAAGCGCTGGAAGGGCGGCGGCCCGCTGACAGCGGTATCCCGCTGCAGACTCGCGGCACGGGCGGCGTGTGCCGCCGCGCCGCCGGCGTGAGCCGCGCGCCTGCGCGGCCGCGAGCGACGTGCGCGGGAACCCGGCCGTCGGGAGCACAGGCGGGCGTGCGCCGCGCACGCGTCGCCGCGCACGCGCGTCGTGGCGACGAAACGGCGCACGCTGCCCGCAGCGCAGCCGAGCCGGTCGGCGAGCACCGGGACGTGCCCCTCGTCGGAACGACGACGAGCGCGCGGCGCAGGGGCCGGCCGATCCGACCGACGGGTAGCCGGGCCCGCCCTCGATCGCGAGCAGGGTGCGCTGCGCCCGGCCCGAGGCCGCCGGGGAGCGCCGCAAGGCGATCTGCAGCGTGCCCGCCGGGGCATCGCCGCGCAGGGCCGGGACGGTGACGGCGCCGCAGCGCGCGCTCGGCGAGTCGGCGCAGGGCGTCAGGCCCCTGCATGCGCGGGCGGCGCGGCGGCGAGCGCACGCAGGCCCGCCGGCAGCAGCGCCGCGCGGCTCACAACGGGATGTTGCCGTGGCGCCGCTTGGGCCGCTCGACGCGTTTCGTGAGCGCGGTCTCGAGCGCGTCGATCAGCACCGGGCGCGTGCGCGACGGGCGGATCACGTCGTCGACGTAGCCGCGCTCCGCGGCCGTGAACGGGTTCGCGAACTGCGACTTGTAGTCGTCGATCAGCTCGGCGCGGCGCGCGACCGGGTCGGCGGCGGCGGCCAGCTCGTTGCGGAAGACGATGTTGACGGCGCCCTCCGGCCCCATCACGGCGACCTCGGCGGTGGGCCACGCGAAGTTGAAGTCGGCGCCGACGTGCTTCGAGCTCATCACGTCGTAGGCGCCGCCGTAGGCCTTGCGCGTGATCAGCGCGAGCTTCGGCGAGGTCGCCTCGCAGTAGGCGTAGAGCAGCTTGGCGCCGTGGCGGATGATGCCGTTCCACTCCTGCGCGGTCCCGGGCAGGAACCCCGGGACGTCGACGAACGTGACAATCGGCAGCCCGAACGCGTCGCACGTGCGCACGAAGCGCGCGGCCTTCACCGAGGAGTCGATGTCGAGCACGCCGGCGAGCGCCTGCGGCTGGTTGCCGACGATGCCGACGGCGTGACCGCCGAGGCGCGCGAAGCCGCAGACGATGTTCTCGGCGTAGCGCTCGTGGATCTCGAGGAAGTCGCCGTCGTCGACGACGTGCCCGATCACGGCCTTGATGTCGTAGGGCTGCGTCGGCGAGTCGGGGATGATCGTGTCGAGCTCGGGCGCGCAGCGGTCGCGCGGGTCGTCGCTGCGCAGCTGCGGCACCGGCTCGAGGTTGTTCTGCGGCAGGAACGCGAGCAGGTAGCGCGCCTCGTCGCAGAGCGCGTCCTCGTCGTCGGCCACCAGGTGCGCGACGCCGGAGCGCTGCGCGTGCGTGTCGGCGCCGCCGAGGTCCTCGAACGAGACATCCTCGCCGGTCACGGTGCGCACGACCTCGGGCCCGGTGATGAACATGTGCGAGGTGCCGCGCGTCATCAGCACGAAGTCGGTGATCGCCGGGGAGTACACGGCACCGCCCGCGCACGGCCCCATGACGAGCGAGATCTGCGGCACGACGCCCGACGCCATGACGTTGCGGCGGAAGATCTCGGCGTAGCCGCCGAGCGCGACGACGCCCTCCTGGATGCGCGCGCCGCCCGAGTCGTTGATGCCGATGACCGGGCAGCCGAAGCGCACGGCGAGGTCCATGACCTTGCAGATCTTCTCGGCGTAGGCCTCGCCCAGCGAGCCGCCGAAGACCGTGAAGTCCTGCGAGAACACGAACACCTTGCGGCCGTGCACGGTGCCGTAGCCGGTGACCACGCCGTCGCCGTAGGGGCGCCGCTCCGCGAGCCCGAAGTTCGAGCTGCGGTGCTGCACGAAGGCGTCGAGCTCGACGAACGAGCCCGGGTCGAGCAGCCTGTCGAGGCGCTCGCGCGCGAGGCCCTTGCCGCGCTCGCGCTGGCGCTGCACCGAGCGCTCGTCGCCCGCGTGCTCGGCGCGCTCGCGCAGGGTCTCGGCGTAGGCGAGCTTCTCGGCGGTGGTGTGGGGAATGGGATCGTCCGGCATTGGGGTGCGATCGTGCCAGACTGGCCGCGCCCGCACTGCCCGAAGGAGCTCACCGATGGCCGATCGCATGCTCGACCTGATGCTCAAGCTCGATGCCGCACGCGGCATCTCGGGCTACGAGGAGGAGGTCGCGGAGCTGATGCACGCCGAGCTCGCGCCGCTCTCCGACGAGCACTCGCAGGATCCGCTCGGCAATCGCTACTTCACCCGGCGGGGCGCCGAGGGCGCGCCCGTGCTGATGCTGTGCGCGCACATGGACGAGCTCGGCTTCCTCGTCCAGCACATCGAGGACGAGGGCTTCCTGCGCCTCGCGCCCGTCGGCTACCACGACGACCGCATGCTCACCGACCAGGTGCTCGAGGTCGCCGGGCCTGAACGGCCCGGTGATCGGCGTCGTCGGCACCAAGCCCGCCCACGTGGTCACGGCCGAGGAGCGCGCCAAGGCGATCTCGCTGCACGACATGTTCCTCGACCTCGGCACTGCGAGCCGCGACCGAGACCGAGGCGCTCGGCGTGCGCGTCGGCGATCCCGTCACGTTCGTGCGCAGCGGGCAGCTGCTCAACGGCACGCGCGTCTTCACGGGCAAGGCCGTCGACGACCGCTCGGGCTGCGCGGTGATGATCGAGACGATGCGGCGCCTGGCCGAGCGCGATGTCCCCGCGACGGTCGTCGCCGTCGCGAGCGTGCAGGAGGAGCTCGGGCTGCGCGGCGCCGGCCCTGCGGCATTCCGCGTGCAGCCCGACGTGGCGATCGCGCTCGACGTCACGCTGGCCGGCGACACGCCCGCCACCGAGTTCCGCCAGCTGCCGATCCGGCTCGGCGGCGGCCCTGCGATCAAGTACTTCGACTGGGCGCCCGCCTCGACGATCGGCTCCGCGGTGCCGCGCCGCCTGACGCGGCGCCTGGAGGAGGCCGCCGCGCGCGCCGAGGTGCCGTTCCAGCGCGAGGTGCTGCTCGGCGGCGCGACCGACGCCGGCTCGATCGCGCTCGCCGGCGCCGGCACGCTGACCGGCTGCGTCTCGATCCCCTCGCGTCACATCCACTCGGCCGTCGGCGTCGTCCACCTCGGCGACATGGAGCAGTGCGTCGACCTGCTGCTGGCCTTCGCGGAGCTGCTCCCGCTGGAGTAGCGGCTTCGGGCTTTCGGCGCGTGCGAGGCCTGGCCCCCCCGGGACCTGACTCAGCGCGCTGCCCGGCGGGCGGCGCGAAGTCGGCGCTAGCATCCCGCGCCGTGCCCGTCCTCGCCGATGCCGCCGCCGCGCTCGAGCGCGCCTGGCGCGCGCACGTGCTGCCGGTCGTGCCGCTCGCTGCGGGACTCGTCGACGTGCACGCGCACCTCGGCGCCGACGCCGGCGACGGCTCGCGGCTCGACCCGCCGACGCTGCTGCGAGACGATGGCGGAAGGCGGTGTCACGAGCACGTGGGCCTTCCCGTTCCAGGCGCCGCGCGGCGCCGGCTACCGCGCGCTGAACGCCGAGGTGCTCGCGGCGGCGCGAGGCCTCGGGCGGCCGCATCGTCCCGTTCGCGCGCAGCGAGCCGGGCGAGCGCTTCATCGCCGAGCTCGAGGCGGGCCTCGACGCCGGCGCGCGCGGCATCAAGCTGCACACGAGCCTGCCGGGCTACGACTTCTCGCACCCGCAGCTCGACGACGCCTTCGCGCTGGCGGCCGAGCGCCGCGCGCCGCTGCTCTTCCACGCCGGGCGCGCCGTGCCGCCGTTCGCGCGCGACCTCGCCGGACTGCTCGAGCGCAATCCGGGCGCCCAGGTCGTCCTCGCCCACTGCGCGATCGCCGACCTGCACGCGGTCTGCGCCCTGCGCCACCCGAACGTCCGCTTCGACACGTCGCTCTGGAACACGCATCGACGTGCGCGCGCTGATCGCCGAGGCCGCCCCCGAGCAGCTGCTCTACGGCTCGGACGCCCCGTACTACACGCCGATCGGCACGCAGTCCAAGCTCTTCCTCCAGCTCGCCGCGGCCGGGGCGCGACGAGGACTGCCGCCGCGACGTCGCGGCGCGCAGCGCGGCGACGCTGCTCGCGGGCGACCCGTGCCCGCGGCTCGGCGCGCCGCTCGCGCGCCGGCCGCTCCCCGCGCACCCGCGCCTGCGCACGCACGAGTACCTGCTCATGACCGTGCCGCTGATCTGGCAGCAGATGGGCGACCGCATCGGCCTGCTCGCGCTCGCCCGCCAGGCGCTGGGCGAGCCGCCGAGCGCTCGCGACGCCGCCGCGCTCGAGCTCCTGGCGCTCGCGGAGCGCACCTGGCCGCTCGAGGTCGAGCACGGCGATCGCAGCGAGCTGCTCACGGTCTCGTGGCTCACGTTCCGGCTGCGTCGAGCTCGCCGACGCGCTGGTCATGGCGGGCTGAAGCCGGCGCGTTTCAGCGTTCGCCGAGGCCGGGTACCGCCGCGCCGCTGGGGTTCCTGCCGCCCTGCTCGTGCGCGTTCGGACGGGCGGGGCGTGCGGGCGTCCCGACCGGCCGCGGCCGTCTCCCCGCCGCCGGGCGGGACGCGCCGCCGGGCGGGACGCCGCCTCGACCGGCCGGCCGGGCAGCCGTCAGGCGAGCGCGAAGCGCATCGCGATGCGCGTGCCGCGGCCGGGCCGCGACGCGATGTCGACGCTCGAGGCCACCTGGCGCATCAGGCCCATACCGAAGCCGAGCCCCGGCACGGGCGAGGGACGCGGCGTGATGCCCGTGCCGGCGTCGCGGACGACCACGAGCAGGGCGTCGTCCTCGACGCGCGCCTCGAGCGCGAACGTCTCGTCGCCGTCGCGCTCGTCGTAGGCGTGCAGGACGCAGTTCGTGCACGCCTCGGTGACCGCCAGGCGGATGTGGTCGGTGAGCTCGTCCTCGATCTCCAGGTGCTCGCACAGACGGGTGATCGCCCCGCGCGCGCTCGGCACCGTCTCGGGCACGGCCGGCAACTCGATCCTCAGACGCGTAGCGGAGACCGTGCTCATGTGACGAGGGTTCCCCGCTCTGCGAAACCGAATCCTCGGATCACCCGTTCCGGGTAGTCTCCGCCGCGCGGCTTCCCGTGACCCCTGTGGAGCCGCAACCCGCAAGCGCTCATTGCAGAACCGAATCGCTCACCAGAAAAGGGTCGCATGGAAGCCGACGAGCCCAGGCGCATGGCGCCACCGGCACACGGCCCCCAGCCGGGGCGGATCACCGTCGAGCGCCCTGCACAGGGCGTGCTGCTCGTCGCGCTCAGCGGCGAGCACGACCTCGCCACCAAGGGCGCGCTCGGCGAGGCCTTCGAGCGCGCGGGCGCGCGAGATCACGTGCTCGTCGACCTCTCGGAGTGCAGCTTCATCGACTCGACCGTGATCGGCGTGCTCGTCGCCGCGTTCCAGACGCAGACGGCGCACGGCCGCCGGCTCGAGCTCGTGATCCCGGCCGGCGCCACGGCGATCCGGCGCGTCGCGACCGTCGCGGGACTGACGACGTTCATGGCGACGCACGAGACGCGGAGCGACGGGCTCGCAGGACTCTGAGCCCGGATCCACCGCGCGGCACGGGACGGGCTGCCGCGAGGCGATCGGGGCGAGGAACCCGCGCAAATGCTTGAATCGCGGACATGATCGACCTCTCCGCCGTGCCGTTCGTCGATGGCCACATGCACCCGCCGCTGCGCGTCCGCCCGCAGACGGTCGAGGAGTACCGCGGGCCGTGGTACGAGGGGCTGCCCTCCGAGACGGCGCAGGTCACCGAGCTCGTGCCCTACCGCTGGGCGATCCGCCAGCTCGCCGACGAGCTCGGCTGCGCGGCCGACGAGCGCTCGGTGGTGGCCGCGACACGCGGCCTCGACGCGCAGACCTGGCTGGCGACGGTCTGCGAGCGCTCGCAGACGACGGGCCTCGTCGTCGACACCGGCTATCCCCCGCCCTCCGAGGCCCTGTCGCTGCAGCAGATCCGCGCCGCGGGCGTCGACGTGGCGCCGCTCCTGCGGCTCGAGTCGGTGGCCGGCGACCTGATCGCCGAGGGTCTCGCCTTCGCCGACCTCGTCGAGCGCTACGACGCCGCCGTGAGCGGCGCGCGCGACGCGGGCTTCGTGGGCCTCAAGAGCGTCGCGGCCTACCGCAGCGGCCTCCAGATCCGCCGCTGGGACGCGAGCGAGGCCGAGGAGGCGCTCGCGCGCCAGCGCGCGGCCGGCGTCACGCGCGTCCAGGAGCAGGCGCTCGTCGACTTCCTGCTGCTGCGGGCACTGCCCGTCGCGCGCCGCGACGAGATGCCCGTGCAGCTGCACGCCGGCTACGGCGATCGCGATCTCGACCTGCGCCTGGTCGACCCGCTGCACCTGCGCGGCATGCTCGCGAGCGAGCAAGCGCAGGGCGTGCACTTCGTCGTGCTGCACGCGGCCTGGCCGTACGTCCGCGAAGGTGCATTCCTGACCGCGACCTACGGCAACGTCACGCTCGACGTCGCGACCTGCATCCCGCCGCTCGGACATGCCGCACTGCTCGAGGCGTGGCGCTGCGCGCTCGCGGTCGGCGCCCTCAACCGCATCCACGCGTCGACCGACGCCGCCGGCCTGCCGGAGCACATCGCGCTGGGCGCCGCGCGAGCGCGCGCAACGCTCGGGCAGGCGCTCGGCGAGCTCGTCGCGACCGGCGAGCTCTCGGCCGGCCAGGCCGAGCGCAGCGGCGAGGCGATCCTCTCCGGGAACTCGCGGCGCCTCTACTTCGGCGAGGCCTGATCGTGCGCCACGCGCGCCCGCGGAGGCCCGCGGGGCGCGTTTGATTGAATACCCGACCGGTCTGCCATACTTCCCCGCTTCGCAGCTCTAGGGAGGTAGGCCAAATGACTCGACGCGCCCGTCTGACCGCGCTCTTCGCGCTCACAGCCTGTGCGGTGCTCGCGGCACTGAGTGTCGGCTCGAGCGCCTCGGCACAGAGCAAGGCCACGCCGGTCTCCGGCGGCGACCTGATCATCGCGCGCACCGCCGACTCGTCGACGATGGATGCGACGTCCGCGTTCGACAACGAGGCGATCTGGGTCTTCGAACAGCTCATGGAGCCGCTCTACACCGTCACGCCCGACGGCAAGGACGTGAAGCCGTGGCTCGCGACGAGCTACACGCTCTCCAAGGACAAGCTGACCTACACGTTCAAGCTGCGCAAGGGCGTCAAGTTCCACTCGGGCGGCGAGATGACCTCGGCCGACGTCAAGTTCTCGATCGACGCCGCACGCAACACCAAGGGCGGCTGGGAGTTCATCGACGCCGCGATCAAGAGCGTCAACGTCGTCGACAAGTACACGGTCAGCATCAAGACCAAGTACAAGTGGGCCCCGCTCGTCGCCGACATCGCGCTCTTCTCGAACGCGATCGTGCCCAAGAACTACGGCGGCAAGACGAAGAAGGAGTTCTACGACGCGCCCGGTCGGCACCGGCCCGTTCAAGTGGAACACCTGGGATCGCGGCAAGGCGATCAAGTTCCTCAAGTTCGACCAGTACTGGCAGAAGGGCAAGCCGTACCTGGACAGCGTCACGTGGACGAACGTGCCGGACGAGAACACGCGCCTGTTGCAGCTCAAGGGCGGCCAGGCCCACATCAACGAGTTCCCCGGCTGGGCGCAGGTCAAGCAGCTGCAGAACACCGACGGCATCACGATGAACCTCTTCCCGTCGACGCGCACCGACTACGTGCTCTTCAACCAGAAGTTCAAGCCGCTGCAGGACGTGCACGTGCGCCGCGCGCTGTCGTACCTGATCGACCGCAAGGCGCTGGTGCAGGCGATCCTCTTCGGCAACGGCAAGCCGGCCAACTCGTTCATGCCGCCGCAGGTGCCGTACTACGACGCGAAGGCGCCGGGCATCCAGTTCAACATCGCCAAGGCCAAGGCGGAGCTCGCCAAGTCGAGCGTCCCGAACGGCTTCACGACGACGTTCGAGACGATCGCGGGCCAGCAGGAGACGCAGACGATCGCCCAGGTGCTGCAGGCCGCCGCCAAGCCGCTCGGGATCACGATCAACATCATCAAGAAGGACTCCAACGCGGCGCAGGCCGACTGGAGCGCGGCCAAGTACCCGGGCCTCTACCAGTCCTACTGGACGATGGACATCGCCGACCCCGACGAGCTCGTCTCGTTCTCGCTCGACCCGGCGCAGGGCGCCCATTCGCATCAGACGTACTACAACAACCCGGTGGCCGTGAAGCTGACGCGCGACGCCGCCAGGGAGTTCGACCCGAAGAAGCGCCAGGTCCTGTACTCGCGGATCCAGAAGATCGCGGCGGACGACGCCTTCATGGCGTTCCTCTACTACTCGCCGTTCCGCTACGCGAACACGAACAAGGTCAAGGGCTTCCAGGTCTACCCGACCGGGAATTACCACATGGAGGACGTCTGGCTCGAGAAGTAGCCGGGGCGTAGGAGAGCAGGAACGTCGTGGATCGTCTCGCCTATGCGCTGCGGCGGCTGGCACAGCTCGTGCCGGTCGCCCTGGGCGTCACGATGGCGACGTTCCTGCTCGTCCACCTCATCCCGGGCGACCCCGCGGTCTCGGTGCTCGGCGTGCGCGCGACCCCGCAGCTGATCGCGGAGCTGCACCGGCAGTGGGGTCTCGACAGGTCGCTCCCCGAGCAGTACTGGATGTACGTCGAGCGGCTCGCGCACGGCGACCTCGGCGACTCCGTGTTCTTCCGCGTCCCGGTCCAGGACATGATCATCGACCGGCTGCCCGTGACGCTCTGGCTGCTGGTCTACAGCACGCTCCTGGCGATGCTGATCGCGGTGCCCCTGGCGGTCTTCGCCGCGCGCCGCAAGGACGGCTTCGTCGACCAGCTGGTGCGCGCCATCCCGATCGTCGGGCTCGGGATGCCCGCCTTCTGGCTCGGCATCATGCTGCTGCTCCTGTTCGCCGCCGAGGTCTGGACGATCTTCCCGGTGGGCGGCTACGGGACCGGCTTCGGAGGGCACCTCGAGAGCATGTTCCTGCCCGCGCTGACGGTCGCGATCGGCACCGCCCCGCTGCTGATACGCAGCCTGCGCGCGAGTCTGCTGAGCGTGCTCGAGTCCGACTACATCACCACCGCGCGCGCGAAGGGCGTCTCCGAGCGGCGCGTGCTCGTGCGCCACGCGCTGCGCAACGGCCTGATGCCGATGATCACCGTGCTCGGCATCAACCTCGGCTTCCTGATCGGCAACACCGTCGTCGTCGAGAAGGTCTTCGCCCTGCCCGGCGCGGGGTCCCTGATCTTCGACGGCATCCTGCAGCGCGACTTCGCGGTCGTGCAGGGCGTGACGCTCGTGCTCGCGATGGTCGTCGTGCTCGTGAACCTCGCGATCGACATCACGTACTCGCTGCTCGATCCGCGCGTGAGGTACGACTGATGGCCGCCGCGCCCGTCGAGCACCTGGCGCCGACCGCGATCGCACGGCGCCGGACGTTCCGGCACCGCTGGTACCGCACGCCCTCGTTCGTGATCGGCGGGTCGATCGTGCTCACGCTGATCCTGGCGAGCATCTGCGCGCCCCTGATCACGCAGTACGACCCGAACGCCCAGGATCTCCTACACACCTACGCGTACCCGAGCGGCGATCACTGGCTGGGCACCGACCAGCTCGGCCGCGACGTCTACTCGCGCATCGTCTATGCCGGGCGCGTCGACCTGGTGACGGCGTTCCTCGCCGTCTTCTTCCCGTTCCTGCTCGGCACGACGCTCGGCTGCCTGGCCGGCTACTACGGACGCTTCGCCGACACGGTCGTGATGCGCCTCGTGGACGTCGTGGTGGCATTTCCGTTCATCGTGCTCGTGCTCGCGCTCGTGTTCGTGCTCGGGCCCGGCCAGCGCTCGATCATCATCGCGATCACGATCGTGGGCTGGGTCTCGTACGCGCGCATCGTGCGCGGGGAGATCCTCGTCCAGAAGCGGCTCGAATACGTGCTCGCGGCGCGTGCCGCCGGCCTCTCGGACAAGCGCATCATCATCCGCCACCTGCTCCCGAACGTGATCACGCAGGCGATCGTCTTCTCGATGAGCGACATCGTGCTCTCGGTGCTCGCGATCGTCACGCTCAGCTACCTCGGCGCGGGCATCCCGCCGCCGACGGCGGACTGGGGATCGATGATCGCCGACGGCCAGTCGCTGATCACCTCCCAGTGGCAGATCGCGACGCTCCCCGGCATCGCCATCGTCCTCACCGGCCTCGGGCTCTCCTTGCTCGGCGACGGCCTCGCCGAGCTGCTGGCGCCCGAGTGACGATCGCGGACCCGATCCTCTCGGTGCGCGACCTGCGCGTCGAGATCCCCACGCCGCGCGGCGTCGTCAAGGCTGTCGACGGCGTCAGCCTCGACGTGCCGCGCGGCGGTGCGCTCGGCCTCGTCGGCGAGTCCGGCTGCGGCAAGAGCATGACCCTGCGCGCGATTCTCGGGCTGCTTCCCGGCAAGGCGCGGATCGCCGGGGGCGAGGTCGTGTTCGACGGGGCCGCGCTCTCGCCGCGCTCGCTCGGCAAGCTGCGCGGCGACAGCATCGGCATGGTCTTCCAGGAGCCGATGACCGCGCTCAACCCGGTCATGCGCGTCGGCGAGCAGATCGCGGAGGCCCCGCGCGCACGCCTCGGCCACAGCGCGGAGCAAGCCAGGGAGCGGGCGATGGCGCTGCTCCGCCTGGTCGGCGTGCCCGATCCCGAGCGGCGCTATCGCGCCTTCCCGCACGAGCTCTCGGGCGGCCTGCGGCAGCGCATCGTGATCGCGATCGCGCTGGCCTGCGAGCCGCAGCTGCTGCTCTGCGACGAGCCGACGACGGCGCTCGACGTGACGATCCAGGATCAGATCCTGCACCTGCTCGAGCGGCTGCGCAGCGAGACGGGCGTCTCGCTCGTGCTCGTCACGCACGACCTCGCCGTCGTGGCGCAGACCTGCGAGCGCGTCGCGGTGATGTACGCCGCGCGCATCGTCGAGACCGGCACCGTCGCCGAGGTCTTCGGCGCACCGCGCCATCCCTACACCCGCGCGCTGCTGCGCTCCGTGCCCGACTTCGACGAGCGCCGCGCGCACCTCGAGTCGATCGCCGGCATGCCGCCCGACCTCGTCGCGCCGCCGTCGGGCTGCCGCTTCCACCCGCGCTGCGAGATCGCCCACCCCGACTGCGCAGGCGTCGACCCGCCGCTGATCCCGCTCGGCGGCGATCGCGCCACGGCCTGCCGCTACCACGAGCAGCTGGCGCAGCGTGACTGAGCCCCTGCTCGAGGTGCGCGACCTCGCGATGCACTTCCCGCTCGCGACCACGCTCACGCGCCGCATCCGCAAGGTCCCCGTCGACGTGCTGCGCGCCGTCGACGGCGTCGACCTGAGCGTGCTGCGCGGCGAGGCGCTCGGCCTCGTCGGCGAGTCGGGCTGCGGCAAGTCGACGCTCGGCCGCTGCATCGTCGGGCTCTACGAGCCGACCGGAGGCGCGGTGCTCGTCGAGGGCAAGCCGCTGCCGGCCAGGCGCACGCCGGCCGACCGGCGGCGCGTTGCAGATGGTCTTCCAGGATCCGTACTCCTCGCTCAACCCGCGCATGACCGTGCACCAGGCGCTGGCGGAGCTCCTGCGCGTGCACAAGCTCGTCCCGCGCGCCGGCATCGACGCGCGCTGCCGCGAGCTGCTCGACCTCGTCGGCCTCCCGCCGAGCGCGCTCGACGCCTATCCCCGCCAGTTCTCGGGCGGCCAGCGCCAGCGCATCTCGATCGCGCGCGCGCTCGCGCTCGAGCCCGAGATCCTGATCGCCGACGAGCCGGTCTCTGCGCTCGACGTCTCCGTGCAGGCGACGGTGCTCAACCTGCTCGCCGACCTGCGCCGGCGGCTCGGCCTGACGATGCTCTTCGTCGCGCACAACATGTCGGTCGTGCGCCACGTCTGCGACCGCGTCGCGGTGATGTACCTCGGGCGCATCGTCGAGACGGCCCCCGCAGACCAGCTGTTCTCGGATCCGCGCCACCCCTACACCCAGGCGCTGCTGCGCGCCGTCCCGCGCATCACCCCGGGGCGCACGACCGCGCGCGACGCCGTCGTCGGCGATCCGCCGAGCCCCATCGACCTGCCGCCGGGCTGCCGCTTCAACCCGCGCTGCCCACGCGCCGAGACGATCTGCCGCGAGCTCGATCCGCCGCTCGAGTACCGCCGCGAGCACGCGGCCGCCTGTCACTTCGCCTGGAACGATTCCCGGAGGGAGCCATGAGGGTCTTCATCTCGTCCGACATCGAGGGCACCGCGGGCATCGTGCACTGGGAGCAGGTCCTGCCCGGGCACGAATACGAGGGCGGCCGTCAGCTGCTCGAGAACGAGGTCAACGCCGCGATCGACGGCGCCGCCGACGCCGGCGCGGCGTCGTTCCTCGTCAACGACGCGCATTACCTGATGCAGAACCTGCGCCCGGAGCGGCTGCACGGCCGCGCCTCGCTGATCTCGGGCAAGCACAAGCCGCTGTACATGATGGAGGGCCTCGACGGCACGTTCGACGCGGCCTTCCTGGTCAGCTATCACGGCTCGATCTCGGCCCGGCACGCGGTGCTCTCGCACACCTACAACCCGTTCGTCGTGTACCACGCGGAGCTCAACGGCCACGTCGTCGGCGAGTCGGGGATCAACGCGCTCGTCGCCCGGCACTTCGACGTGCCGATCGCGCTGATCACGGGCGACGAGGCGACGGCCGAGGAGATGCGGCTGATCGCGCCGGACTGCGAGTGCGTGGTCGTGAAGCGCTCGATCACGCGCTTCGCGGCCGAGAGCGTGCACCCCGAGGTCGCGTGCGAGCTGATCCGCGCGGGCGCGGCGCGGGCGCTCGAGCGCCTCGCGCAGATGACCGCGCCCGCGATCGACCTGCCCGCGACGCTCGAGGTGCAGACCACGACGGCCGACTACGCCGAGCTCGGCACGTGGCTGCCGGGCGTCGAGCGCACGGGCCCGCGCAGCCTGCGGATCGTCGACGACGAGCCGCTGCGGCTCTACCGCACGTGGGTCGCGTTCTGCGCGATCACCCGCACGATCCGGGAGGGGGAGTGATGCGCGAGCGCGTGGCACTCGTGACCGGCGCGGCGGGCGGCATCGGCTCCGCGATCGCGGCGCGGCTCGCGAAGGAGGGCTTCCGCGTGGCCTGCAGCGACCTCGTCGCCGCGGAGGCCGAGCGTGCGGCCGCCGAGATCCCGAACGCACAGGGCTTCGGCTGCGACGTGCGCAGCGAGGCGGCCGTCGAGCAGCTGCGCGAGGACGTGACGGCGGCTCTCGGCGCGCCCTGGCTGCTCGTCAACGCCGCCGGCGTGTTCTTCGAGCACGAGGTCACCGAGCTCTCCGTCGAGCACTGGGACCTCGTCATGAACGTCAACGCGCGCGGGACGTTTCTGACCTGCCGCGCCCTGCTCCCCGCGATGGGCGAGGGGGGCTCGGGCTGCATCGTCAACATCGCCTCGACCGCGGGCCTCAGCGGCGGCCACACGCGCGCCGCCTACAACGCCTCGAAGGGCGCGGTCGTGATGTTCACGCGCAGCCTCGCGATCGACTGGGGCCAGCGCGGCGTGCGCGTCAACTGCGTCGCTCCCGGCCTGATCGACACGTCGATGGCCGACTGGATCCGGCTCGACCCGGTGCGCGTGGCGGCCTTCGAGCGCTCGCTGCCGGCCGGCCGCTTGGGCACGCCGGCCGACGTCGCGGACGCTGTCGCCTACCTCGCATCGGACGGCGCGTCGTACATGCACGGGAGTACGCTGGTCGTCGATGGAGGAGTCACCGCCTGAGCTCCGTCGCCCGCGAAGGCCTGATCACGGGCGTGCACAACCAGTTCGTCGTCGTGCGCTTCGGCGGCGAGGAGCGGGAGAGCACGATCGCGGGCCGGCTGCGCCGCGCGCGGCCCGTCGTCGGCGACCGCGTCGAGATCCGCGAGCTGCCCGATCGCTCGGTGCGCGTCGAGGCGGTGCTGCCGCGTCACGGCACGCTGCTGCGCGGCGCCTTCCGCAACGAGGAGAAGATCGTCGCCGCGAACGTCGACGTGCTCGTGATCGTCGCCGCGGTCGCCGACCCGCCGCTGCGCACCGGCCTGATCGACCGCTACCTCGTGGCCGCCTGGCGCGGCGGGATCGCGCCGATGATCGCGCTCACGAAGGTCGACCTGCCCTACGACGAGGCCGAGGTCGCGCGCGTGCGCGAGATCTACGGCGCGCTCGGGCACCGCGTCACGGCGCTCTCGCTGCGCACGGGCGAGGGCCTCGACGAGCTGCGCTCGGCGCTCGCCGATCGCGTCGCCGTGCTCGCCGGGCACTCCGGCGTCGGCAAGACCTCGCTCACCAACGCGCTCACGGGCCGCGACGACGCCACCGGCGCGGCTCAACCCGGTGAGCGATCGCGGGCGCCACACGACGACCGGCGCCAGGTACATGGACCTGCCCGGCGGCGGGGCGCTGATCGACACGGCGGGGATCCGCAGCTTCGGCATCGCCGGCGTCGCGGCAGCCGCTCTGCGAGAAGGCCTTCCCTGAGATCGCCGCGGCCTCGGAGGACTGCGAATGGGAGGGCTGCCTGCACGGCGAGGACGAGGACGGCTGCGCCGTGCAGGACGCGCCCGGCGTGACTCCGGAGCGCCTCGCGTCCTACCGCAAGCTGCTGGCCGAGCTCGTCGAGCTGGAGGCCGAGCGCGCGACGTAGAGCCGCGCGCGCCGGTCAGCGCCCGTCCGAGACCTGCGCGTCGTAGCTCCCCCACTCGCCGCGCAGCGCGCGGCAGACCTCGCCGACGGTGCAGCGCAACGCGAGCGCGGCGCGCAGCGGCTCGAGCACCGGCTGCGACGCGTCGCGCGCTGCCGCGCCGACCGCCTCCAGCGCGCGCTCGCAGGCAGCCGCGTCGCGCCCGCTGCGCACGGCCTCGAGCCGCGCGATCTGCGCCTGCTCGCTGGCCTGCGTCACCGCGAGCAGCTCGATGCTCGGAGTCGGGCGGGTCGGGATGGCGGTTGACGCCCACGATCACGGTCGTGCCCTGCTCGATCCGCGCGCTGCTAGGCGAAGGCCTCGTCCTCGATGCGGCCCTTGACCCAGCCGCTCTCGATCGCGGCCACGGCGCCGCCGCGCTCGTCGATCTCGGCGATCAGCCGGCGCGCCTGATCCTCGATCGCGTCGGTCAGGCCCTCGACGTACTCCGAGCCGCCGAACGGATCGGGCACGGCCGCCACCCCGGACTCGTGCAGCAGCACCTGCTGGGTGCGCAGCGCGATCGTCGCGGAGCGCTCGGTGGGCAGCGCGAGCGCCTCGTCGTAGCCGTTCGTGTGGAGCGACTGGCAGCCGCCCGCGGTCGCCGCGAAGGCCTGCAGCGCGACGCGCACGACGTTGGTGAGCGGGCCCTGGGCGGTCAGCGTCGAGCCACCGGTCTGGGCGTGGAAGCGCAGCGCCAGCGAGCGCTCGCGACTGCGCGCCGAAGCGCTCGCGCATGAGCGTCGCCCAGATGCGGCGCGCGGCGCGGAACTTCGCGACCTCCGCGAAGACGTCGTTGTGCGCGTTGAAGAAGAACGACAGGCGCGGCGCGAAGGCGTCGACCTCGAGCCCGGCCGCGAGCGCCGCCTCGACGTAGGCGATGCCGTTGGCGAGCGTGAAGCCGAGCTCCTGCGCCGCGCTCGAGCCGGCCTCGCGGATGTGGTACCCCGAGATCGAGATCGTGTTGAAGCGCGGCAGCCGCTCGTTGCAGTAACGGAAGAGATCGACCGTCAGGCGCATCGACGGGCGCGGCGGGAAGATGTAGTTGCCGCGCGCGGCGTACTCCTTGAGCACGTCGTTCTGCACGGTGCCGCGCAGGTCGCCCGGCGCGACGCCGTGCTCGGCACCCGCGAGCTCGTAGAGCAGGAGCAGCACGGCGGCCGGCGCGTTGATCGTCATCGAGGTCGAGACCTCGCCCAGCGGGATGCCGTGGAAGAGCCGCAGCATGTCGTCGAGCGAGTCGATCGCGACGCCCGTCCGCCCGACCTCGCCGCGCGCCAGCGGATCGTCCGAGTCGAGGCCGAGCTGCGTCGGCAGGTCGAACGCGACCGAGAGGCCCGTCTGCCCGCGCTCGAGCAGCAGGTGGAAGCGCTCGTTCGTCTCCTCGGCCGAGGCGAATCCGGCGTACTGGCGCATCGTCCAGGCCCGGCTCGCGTAGCCATCGGCGCGGATGCCTCGGGTGTACGGGTACTCGCCAGGCCGCTCGTCCACGGGCCTGATCGTAGTGCGCAGGAGAGGGTTGCCGGTCCGCCGGTCCGGGGTTAGGGTGTTGGTATGCGCCGGATCGTCCTGCTCACCGCCTGTCTGCTCGTCCTGCTCTCCACGGTCTCCGTCGCATCTGCGGCCGGGGGCAAGGGAACGGTGTCGCGCTCCTGGATCTCGAAGACCTCCGGCGGCACGTCCGAGAAGTCCTTCTCGGTCACCAAGGTCAAGCGGCTGTACGCCAACTTCGTCTGGAAGACGCCGGCGACCGCGGGCCAGGTGCTGCGCATCGAGTGGCGCGATCCGTCGAACGCGCTGCGCGCGGTCTGGAGGAACAAGACGATCAAGGCCGACAGGAAGGGCACGCGCCTGTATGCCTGGATCGGCACCGGCGTGGTCAAGAGCAAGCCGGGCTCGTGGCAGGCCGTGCTCACGGTCGGCGGCACCAAGATCAGCGCGCACAAGTTCCGCGTCGTCGCGTGAGTTCCGCGTGCGCGTGACCGTGCGGCTGTTCGCCGCTCTCCGGGAGCGCGCGGGTGCCGGGAAGCGCGAGCTGGAGCTGCCGGAGGGCGCCACGGCAGGCGACGTCTTCGCGGCGCTCGCGATCGGCCCCGAACCGGCCGGCCTCAACTACGCCGTCAACCAGGAGTACGCAGAGCGCACGGTCGAGCTCCGCGACGGCGACGAGGTCGCCCTGATCACCCCGGTCTCCGGCGGCGGCGACGAGACGCTCGTGCTGCTCGGCCCCGAGCCGATCGAGCTCGCCCGCCTGATCGCTCATGTCAGCGGGCCCGATGCGGGCGCGATCGCCACCTTCACCGGCACGGTGCGCGACACCGCCCGCGGCCGCGACGTCGTCGACCTCGAGTACGAGGCCTATCCGGGCATGGCCGAGCAGGAGATCGGACGCATTGCGCGCAAGGCGCTCGCCGATCACGGCTGTCTGCGGGCGGCGATCTGGCACCGCACCGGCCTCGTCGAGGTCGGCGAGGCCTCGGTCGGCATCGCGATCGCCTCGGCGCACCGCGGCGCGGCCTTCGCGGCCTGCGAGCAGGCCATCGACACGCTCAAGCTGACCGTGCCGATCTGGAAGAAGGAGCGCTACGCCGACGGCGAGGTCTGGATCGGCCAGGGCGCCTGAGCCCGGGTCCCCCGGTGCCCGCGTTCGTGGGGACTCGAGGGGGAGTCGCGGGCGTGCTGCGGTCACCCAGGCGCAAGCGGGACGCCTTCGCGCGGGGCCGGAGCGCTCAGCGCACCGCACGGTGCGGCCCGCGCTGCGGCGACAGCCGTGTGGTACGCGGCCGTGGCATCCGGCGAGGTTCCACGCCCGCGCGCACCGCTGGACCCAGGCTGAAGCGCCCGTTCGCTCCCGGCCCGGCTACCGTGACGGGTGTGAGCACGAACACCCCCGAGCACGAGCCGCTCTTCCCCGAGCCGCGCAGGGCGCCCGAGCCCCCGTCGTTCGACGAGCGGCCGATCCACCCGCACGGCTCGTTCAAGCACTGGGCGCGCCGCCTCGGCGGACCGCTGATCGCGGTGGTCGTGATCGGCTTCCAGTGGATCCTCAAGCTCAAGCTCGTGATCCTCGCGATCGCGAAGTTCAGCTTCGTCACGACTGCGTTCACGATGGTGCTCTCGGTCGGCGCCTACACGCTGCTCTGGGGCTGGCGCTTCGCGGCGCTCTTCGTGCTGCTCCTGTTCGTGCACGAGATCGGCCACGCGTTGTGGATGAAACGCGAGGGCATCCCGGCCGGGGCGCCGGTCTTCATCCCGTTCCTCGGCGCCGTGATCGCCATGCGCGGCATGCCCCGCAACGCCTACGTCGAGGCCAAGATCGGCCTCGCCGGCCCGGTGCTCGGCTCGCTCGGCGCGGCGGCCGTGCTCGGCCTCGGCGAGCTGCAGGACTCCGACCTCCTGCGCGCCGCCGCCTCGACCGGCTTCCTGCTCAACCTCTTCAACCTGCTGCCGATCGTGCCACTCGACGGCGGCCGCGCAATGGCCGCCATCCACCCCACGCTCTGGATCGCCGGCATCGCCGGGCTCGCGGCGCTGCTGATCGTCTCGCCCAACGTGATCCTGATCCTGATCCTCGTGCTCGGCGGGCGCGAGGCCTGGGTGCGCTGGCGCTCGCGCAAGAACGAGGCCGAGGCGACGTACTACACGGTCGCGCCCGCGCAGCGCGTGCTGATCGCGGTGCTCTACGTCGGCATCGCCGCCGCGTGCGTGCTCGGCATGCGCGCGGGCTACGTCAACACGTAGGCCGCCCCGGCGGCTACCCCGCAGGAATCTCCGTCGTGCCGGTGGGGATCTCGGTGCCGGTCGTGCCGGTCGTCGTCGTCTCGTCACCGGTCGTCGTGGCGGTGCCGTCCGCACCGGGCACGACGACGGTCGGCACGGTGCCCTCGGCGGGCAGCTTCTTCTTCGGCGGCTTCGCGGCGCCGACCCAGTGCGCGAGGTCGAGGCCGGTCGTCGGGCCCGTATAGCCCGGATAGAGACCCGAGAGCGTCTGGCCCGCGGGCAGCTTGCCGCCCTTACCGATCAGGTAGATCGCGTCCTCGGCGATGTAGCGCGAGGGGAAGCTGTCCTCCTTCAGCAGCTTGCCGTCGGAGCCGAGCACCTTGCGCGTCACCGTGACGCGGAAGCCCTTCTCGCCGTAGGTCGTCTGCGAGACGGTGCCGGCGGGGATGTCGGGGCTCGCATAGAAGCGCTTCTTCGGATTGACGAAATCGGTCTGGGCGCGAGCGGCCCTGCTCGACCGTGCGATCGAGCGGGCGCGAGAGCAAGCTGACGGTCATCGTCTCGCGGTTCGCGCTGGCCTTGATCACGATCGCGTTCTTCGTGTCGTTGACGAAGGTGAAGTCGGGGCCGGAATCGGCCACGGTCGCGTCCATCCCGAGCGGGTAGTGCGAGATGTAGAACGAGTGGTTGATGCGGTGGCCGATCTCGTAGCCGCCGTAGAACGCGGCGTCGAAGACGGTCGTCGCGGCCTGGCACACGCCGCCGCCGATCGAGGGAACGAGCACGCCGTCTCTCGATCGCCTGCCCCTCCTTGAAGCCGCGCTCGGCCGTGCGCTTGCCGACCGTCTCGTTGAACGAGAACGTCGCGCCGGGCTTGACGATCGCGCCGTCGAGGAACCTCGCGAGCAGCGCGACGTTGAAGATGCGGTTCTCCGACGAGGCGCCGAGGCTCGTCGTCGCGGCGGTCACGACCGATGTTGCGCCGAGCGCCTTCGCCGCGGAGGTCGTCAGCTCGGGCTGAGTCACGCGGAACGCGAGCGCGGCCGTCCGCGCGGGCCCGTCGTAGCCGCCGGCCCGCGTCATGTGGAGCGCGGTCGTGCGCGCGTCGAGATCGATGCCGCTGAGCGACGAGAGCACCTTGGCGCGCTTGCCGACGATCTTCCAGCGGGCGTCCCGGGCGGGGCGCGTGTAGTCGGCGAGCGGCGGCCGCAGGGCAGGGCCGACCTTGACCGGGTCGAACTTGACGCCGATCACGCGCTTGTAGGTGGTGGCGGTCAGCAGCGGCGCGAGGCGGCGGATGGGCCACCTGCCGGCGCCCTGGCCACGGCGCGTGAACGCGATCGGCGCGGACAGCAGCTGTGCGACGCGCGCCTTGGCCCGCCGCGCGGCCGCCGTCGTGATCGCGGCCTCCGTCGGCACGGTGCGCAGCGAGGCCTCACCGCGGTTCGCGATCGCCGCGCGCGTGATCGCGCGCAGCGCCTCGTCGGGATCGAAGCCGACGCCGGCCCGTGGCGGGCACGGCGATCGCGGCGCCCGTCGGCTTGAGCACGAGGCGAGCATTGACGGGGGCCTGCGTGACGTCGGCGAGCTCCGCCGGCAGCGCCAGGTTCCGGGGATAGCTCAGCACGGGCTCGATCGAGCGCGAGTAGCCGAGCGAGAAGAGCAGCCCCCCGCGCACCCGGCCGGCCTCGAGCGCCGCCTTCGCGGTGCGCTCCGCATCGACGCGCACGCCGAGCGCGTACGGGGAGAGGGTCGCCGAGCGCCCGGACACGGTCACCGTGACCTCGCGCCGCAGCTGATCGTCGACCGTCGCCGCGATCTCGCGCTCGGCCTCCGCCTGCGAGAAGCCGCCGAGCGGCACGCCGGCGACGCGCACGCCCTCGACGACCGAGCCGCGCTGCAGCACCAGATGGCCGGCCGGGATCGCGAGCACCGCGGCGATCACTCCGAGGGTGATCAGGACTCGCCGACGGCGTGCGCGCACGCGGCTCTGACGGCCATACAGCCGCATCGCCATGCGTGCTCTCGTCGCATCGTCGACGCTCACAGAAAATCCGCGCTCCCGCGTGTCACGGCCGTCGGGGGCCGCCTGTGCACGCAGTCAAAGGTCGCGGCACACCTCCCAGACAGGGCAGTGTACCGCGGGTTCACGGGTTCGCCTCCCCCGCTCGCGAGCGGCCTACGATACGCCGATGCCGAGCCCGCTGCCGTCGGTCGACGCGCTCGTGCGCGAGGCCGGGTGCGATGCGCCCCATGCGCTCTGCGTCCGCGAGGCCCGGGCGGTCCTCGCCGAGCGCCGTGCGCGCGGGGAGCAGGCGACCGCCGCCGCGCTCGCGCCCGAGCTGCGGCGGCGCGTGCGCGCGGCGCTCGCGCCCTCGTTCCGGCCGGTGCTGAACGCCACCGGCGTGATCCTGCACACGAACCTCGGCCGGGCGCCGCTCGCCGGTGCGGCGCTCGAGCAGGTCGCTGCGGTCGCCGCCGGCTACTCCAACCTCGAGCTCGATCTCGCGACCGGAGGGCGCGGCTCGCGGCAGGATCACGTCGCGGCGCTGGTCTGCGAATCTGACCGGCGCCGAGGCGGCGCTCTGCGTCAACAACGGCGCGGCGGCGCTCGTGCTCGCATTGGCGGCGCTCGCCGGCGGGCGCGAGATCGTCGTCTCGCGCGGCCAGCTGGTCGAGATCGGCGACGGCTTCCGCATCCCCGAGATCGTGCACGGCGCGGGCTGCCGGCTGCGCGAGGTCGGCACGACCAACCGCACGCGCGCCGACCGACTACACGCGCGCCCTCGGCGCCGAGACGGGCGCGCTGCTGTGCGTCCACCCCTCCAATTACCGCGTGCTCGGCTTCACGGGCGAGGTGGGCGTGCGCGAGCTCGCCGGGATCGCCCACGCCGCCGCGCTGCCGCTCGTCTTCGACGTCGGCTCGGGCGCGCTGCTCGAGACTCCGGAGCTGGCCGGCGAGCCGCTCGCGCGCGACGCGCTCGCCGACGGCTGCGACCTCGTCTGCTTCTCGGGCGACAAGCTGCTCGGCGGCCCGCAGGCGGGCATCCTGGCGGGGAGCGCCGATGCGATCGCCGCCTGCCGCCGGCACCCGCTGGCGCGGGCCCTGCGCATCGACAAGCTCTCGCTCGCGGCGCTCGAGGCGACGCTGCGCATCTACCGCGACCCGCAGCGGGCGCGCGCCGAGCTGCCGGTGCTGCGCGCGCTGCACGAGCCGCTCGCCGCCGTGCGGGTGCGAGCCGAGGCGCTCTGCGCGCGCATCGGCGGCAGCGTCGTCGCGACGGTCGCGCGCGTGGGCGGGGGCGCGCTGCCGCTGGCCGAGCTGCCGTCGTTCGGCGTGCGGCTCGACGGCGACGCCGAGGCGCTCGCGGCACGCCTCCGCGCGGCCGACCCCGCTGTGCTCGCGCGGATTGCCGACGGCGCGCTCGTGCTCGACTGCCGCACGCTCGGCGATGCGGAGGCCGCCGCGATCGGCGCGCCCGTGACGAGCTCGGCCCGCGCGCTGACGCTCGGCACCGCGGGGCACGTCGACCACGGCAAGACGGCGCTCGTGCACGCGCTGACCGGCGTCGACACCGACCGCCTGGCCGAGGAGCGCGAGCGCGGCATCTCGATCGCGCTCGGCTACGCGAGCCTGGAGCTGCCCGTCGGGCCGCTCGCTCTCGGTCGTCGACGTGCCCGGCCACGAGCGCTTCGTGCGCACCATGGTCGCGGGTGCGACCGGCATCGACCTCGCGCTGCTGGTCGTCGCGTGCGACGACGGCGTCATGCCGCAGACGCGCGAGCACGTCGCGATCCTCGAGCTGCTCGGCGTGCGCAGCGCAGTGGTCGCCCTGACCAAGCGCGACCTCGTCGACGCCGACACGGCGGAGCTCGCGCGCGCGGACGTCGAGGATCTGCTGGCGGGCACCGCGCTCGCGGGCGCCGCGATCGTCGAGACCTCCTCGGTGCGCACGGGCGCCGGCCTCGACGATCTGCGCGCCGCGCTCGCCGCTGCCGCCGAGGCCGCGACGCCGCGTGGCGCCGACGGGCCCACGCGTCTGCCGATCGACCGCGCCTTCAGCCTGCGGGGGATCGGCACCGTCGTGACCGGGACGCTGTGGTCGGGCATCGCTCGCGGCCGGCGATCGGCTCGTGCTCGCGCCCGGCGGCGGCGAGGTGCGCGTGCGCTCGGTCGAGGTGCACGACGAGGCCGTCGAGCGCGCGGCAGCCGGGCGGCGCGTGGCCGCGAGCCTGAGCGGCGTCGAGCCCGCCGCGATCGCGCGCGGCGCGACGCTGAGCACGCCCGGCGCGCTGCCCGAGAGCTACCGGCTCGACGTCGAGCTGCGCGCGCTGCCGGGCGGGCCGGGCGTCGCGAACGGCGCGCTCGTCCAGGTGCTCGCGGGCACGGCGAGCCTCGACGCGCGCGTGGCGCTGCTCGCGGACGAGGCGCTCGCCCCGGGCGCGCGCGGCCAGGCGCAGCTGCGTCTGCGCGAGCTCGTCTCGGCGGCGCGCGGCGACCGCGTGATCCTGCGCGCCACGGCTCCGCCGGCGACGGTCGCCGGCGGCGTGGTGCTCGACCCGGCGCCGCCGCGTCACGGCGGGACGCCGGCACGCGCTCGCGCGGCTCGCGCTGCTGGCGTCCGGCGACCCGCCCTCGCTCGTGCGCGCCTCGCTGGAGCGCGCGCCGTGGCCGCTGCCGCTCGCGCGGATCGCGCCGCCGGGCCTGCTCGAGCGCGCGGCCGCCGAGGCGGCGCTCGCGGAGCTCTCTGCGGCGGGCGAGCTGCTCGCGCTCGCCGGCGCGGAGCCGTCGTGGCTGACGGCCGCGCGCTATGCGGAGCTGCGTGCGGGCGTCGAGGAGCAGCTGCGAGCGCGCGCCGTCGTCGAACCCGCTCGAGCCCGGGCGTGCCGGCGGCGTCGATCGTCCCGCCCGGGCCCGGGCGCCGAGGCGCTGCTCGCCCTGCTGGCGGCCGACGGCGTGCTGGAGCGCGAGGGCGCGCACGTGACGGCGCGCCGGAGCACGCGCGGGTGCGCTCGGCGGCCACGCGGCTGAGGCCGAGGCGCTGCTGACGGAGCTCGCGCGCCGCGCGGCTTCACGCCGCCCGACCTGCCGGCGCTGCAGCTCGCGTCCGGGCTCCCGGAGCGGGATTTCGCGGCCCTGACGACGGCGCTCGAGCGAGCCGGCCGCCTGGTGCGCTTCGGCGGCGACCTCGCCTACACGAGCGACCAGTTCGCGCACGTCCGCGAGCTCGTGGAGGCGCGCTGCGAGCGAGCACGGCTCGATCGCCCTGGCCGAGCTCCGCGACGCCCTCGGCGCGAGCCGCAGGATCGCGCAAGCGCTGCTGGAGCGCCTCGACACCGACGGCGTCACGCGGCGCGTGGGCGACCGCCGGGTGCTCAGAGCCGCAACCCGAAGCCGTAGTGGCGGCGCCCAGCCGGGGCGGCCGCCGCTCCCGCTCGGCTCGCTCAGCCACCTGCGCGGTGACATCCAATTGACACTCGCGGCGAGTGCCAATTGCGTGCAAGTGAGCCCACGCTCTCTCTACGGCTCGCGGCACCCGGTCTGAGGTGCACTCGCGTCGCGGACTCCCTCGGATCTCTCGATCATCTTGATCAAGGACGGGTCGACGACGTGAGGCCCGATCCGAAAGCGGCTCCGGCAATTGACACTCGCCGCGAGTGCCAATTGGAAGACCGGCACCAACTCGTCACACCGCGGCACGGTCTCGTGTGCCAAGGCAGCTGGCAGTCTCGGTGCATGAACTACCTGCCCTCGCTCTACAAGGCGAACGTCCCCACCAAGAGCCCGGTCTGCGCCATCTGCCTCGACCGGACGCGTGGCCGGACGCATGATGCGCCAGCTCACGCACGGCGTGCGGGTCTGGCTGTGCGCGGGGCACCACGACATCGCGTTCCTGCGCCGCAACGCCGGCCGCGACTTCGTCGTCACGCTCTCGCGCATGTGGCAGGCGAGCGGCTCTCTGACGCGTTCGCGTTCGCGCGCGCTCGCCGCGCACCTCACGGCGATCGGCGAGGTCGGCCGGCGCGTCACGCGCCACAAGCCGGGCTCCTACGCGTGGCCGCGGCTGCGCCGCGAGGCGGAGGACTGCTTCGCACGCGGCGAGCGCGTGCTCGCGACGATCACCGATCTGCGCGCCCGGCATGCGCTCGACAACGCACGGGTGCCGAGCATCCGCACGATGCGCCGCTGGTTCTCCGACTGCCGCTGGCTCCGGCGCCCGGAGCGCGGATCCGGCCCCGCCCCTGCGCCCACCTAGCGGCGCGCGTGTCCCTGAGCAGAGCCGCTGCCGGCGAGCGACGTCACCGACGCCTGCCCGTTCCCGGTCGGCGCCTGACCGCTGCGCCGCGGCCCCGCCCCTACTCGGGCTCGATCGCCTCGGCCATCTCGATCAGCCGCTCGATCTCGGCGAAGCCGGCATCCCAGCAGTCGTCGCGCGAGATGTCGAGGCCGATGCCCGCGAGCTGCTGCTGCGGAGAGGCGGCGCCGCCGATCGCGAGGAAGTCGAGGTACGGCCCGACGAACGAGTCGCCGTCCTCGCGGTACTTCGCGTACAGCGCGAGGCTCGCGAGGTGCGCGAACACGTACGCGTAGGTGTAGAAGCGCGTGTGGATGAAGTGCGGGATGTAGGCCCAGCCGAAGCGGTAGCCCTCCGGCAGCTCGACCGCGTCGCCGTAGTACGGCTTGTTCGTGGCCAGCCAGACCTCGCCGAGGCGCTCGGGCATGAGCGCCTTGCCCTCGGCGCGCAGGCCGTAGGCGCCCTGCTCGTAGCGCACCATGTGCGTCTGGCGGAAGACGGTCGCGAAGGCCGTCTCGACGCTCGACGCGAGCAGCCCGAGCCGCACCTGCGTGTCGCCTTCCGCGGCTGCCAGCAGGCGCTCGGTGACGATCATCTCGGCGAACGTCGAGGGCACCTCGGCGAGCGCCAGCGGCGGGTGGTGCGAGAGTGCCGTCTGCACCTCGCCGGCGAGCTGGAACTGCATCGCATGGCCGATCTCGTGGGCGAGCGTGCGCACGTCGTCCATCTGGTCGGTGAAGTTCAGCATGATGTACGGCAGGGCGTCCTGCGCGATCGAGGCGCAGAACGCGCCGCCGCGCTTGCCCTGCCGGGGCTCGGCGTCGATGCGGCTGTCGCGGTAGAGCCCGCGCGCGACGTCGCCGATGCGCGGCGAGAAGTCGTCGAGCGCGCCCTCGACGAGCGACGTCGCGTCGGTGTAGGAGACCGCGCGCGTCGAGCCGAGCGGCGCGTACTGGTCGCCGAGCGCGAGCTTGTCGAGCCCGAGCAGCTTGGCCTTGTGCCGGAACCAGCGGTGCGCGAGGTGGTGATGGCGCTCGACGGCCGCGAGCAGGACGTCGACGGCCTCGCTCGGGATCTCGTTGTCGAGGTCGCGCGGCTCGCGCGGGTGCTCGTAGCCGCGCACGCGATCGAGCACGAGGCGGTCGGCGACGAGCGAGTCGTAGATGTGCGCGAGCACCGGCGTCTCGGGCTCGAGCGCGGTGAAGAGCGCCTCGTAGGCCGAGAGGCGCTGCTCGCGGACCGGCCCGCGCACGCGCGCCAGCACCTCGTCGATCGTGCGATCCTCGCCGTCGAACGGCACGCGCAGGTTCGAGGTGACCTGGTCGAAGAGCGTGTGCCAGGCGCCGGCCGCGGCAGGATCGCGCTCGGCGATCATCTCCTCCTCGGGCTCGCTGCGCGTGTGCGGCGCGAAGCGGCGGGCACTCGCCAGGTAGTGGCGGTCGCGCTCGAGCAGGTCGTCCGCGATCACGCGCTCGGCGTGCGCCTCGTCGACGGCGATCCACTCGAGCTGGAAGAAGCGGAGCGCGTTCTGTGCCTCGGTCAGCGCCATCTCGACGGCCGCGTTGAGGTCGCGCTCGGCCTCGCCGCTGACGTTGACCGTCAGCCGCAGGCCCGCGTACGAGGCCAGGCGCGAGAGGCGGTTGTCGATCTCGGCGAGCTCCGCGAGCGATGCCGCGAGCTCGGGCGCCTCCAGCTCCTCCACGCGGCCCGCGATAGCGCTCGCGGAAGGCGCGGCAGTCGGCGAGCAGCTCGGGCAGGGCGGCGCGGGCCGCATCGTCGTCTGCGAAGAGCGGGGCGAGATCCCAGTGGATGCCCGCGCTCGTGGTCGTCGGCGTCTGGCTCATCGCTCGACACGGTAGCGCGCGACCGGGCCGGGCAGCGCGCTAGTGGTCGTGGAACCAGCGCTCGAGCCGCGGCCGCAGCTCGGCCTCGCTGAACCACGGCGCCGTCCGGCGCCTCGCCGAGCTCCTCCGAGACCTCGAGATCGGCCGCCAGCGCGGCGTTCGCCGCCTCCAGCGCGTCCCCCATCTCGTAGCCGCGGAAGAGCCAGTCGTCCTCGCGCACCAGCGCGGGGTTCTCGCGCGCCGCGAGCTCGACCGCGCGCCCCACGCCCCAGATCCCGCCGGGCAGCCAGTCGATCCAGATGCCCACCTCCTCGCGCCGCCCGGCGTCGTCGAGCCCGCACAGCGTCCGCTCGGCGAAGCGCCGTCGCGCGTGCTTGCGATCCACCTGGGCCATGCCCGCACGCTAGCCGCTCGTCACGAACGCCACAAGAAGCCTAAAGAGGCCTTAACGTGGACCCTGTACGCTCTCCGCCATGGGAGTCGAGGATTCGCTTGTCCGCTATGTCGTGCGTGAGGTCTCCGGAGGCCGGAACCTCGCCGACGTGATGCAGGATCCCTACATCACGAACCGCGGCGGACAGGTCGACGCCCGCCGCCTGCTCGATCGCCCCGAGGTGATCGCCGCCGTCGGCGACGACGTCCTCGACGATCTGCGCAACAAGCTCGGCCTGAAATAGGGCCGGGCCAGGCGCCCGACCGCGAGCCGGTGGACGCCACAGCGCTCGCGCTGCTCCGACCCGCGCAGCGCGGCGAGCTCGTGCTCGAGGGCCTGATGGCGGACGGCCGGCGGCTGCTCGCGGACGCCCGTCCCGGCAGCGTCGCGTCGTCTTCGCCGAGACGAGCGACGGCGTCGCGCTCGTGCTGCCGGTCGCGGCGGAGGGCGCGCCACCTGCGCGTGCCGAGCGCCTGGCGCGCAGCGCCGCCGCCGCGCTCGCCGAGGCCGCCGGGCTGCCCGCGCCGCTGCGCGCGGGCGACGCCGAGCTGGAGGCGGCGCGCTGGCGGGGCCGGCTCGCGCTGCGGATCGCCCACCCGGCGCCGGCCGACGTGCTCGAGCTGCTCCCGCTCACGCTCGAGGATCACGCCGAGGAGCTCGACCGCGTGCGCATCGACGCCGTGCTGCTGCCGGCGGGCGATCTCGACGAGACCGAGCCGGCCGGCGAGGAGCGCTGGCTGTGGCGCGCCGAGATGGGCGCCCGCCTCGGCGGACGGCCCGGAGCCGCCGCGTTCGCGCCCGAGGTCGAGGCCGCCGTCGCGCGGCTCGAGACCGGCCTGGTCGCCGCGACCGCCGTCGACACCAGCATCGCCGACGATCGCCCTCCCCCGCCGCCGCGCCGCCCGCCGCATGCTCCGGCGCCTCGACGGCATGGGCAAGTACGGCGGCTACCACACCGAGTTCAGGCACCTCGCGCGCGGCTTCGCGGGACACGAGCGCGCGCTCGCGCTCGAGGTCGGCGAGGCCTTGCTGCGCGCGGGCTTCCTGGCCGAGAAGCCGTCCGTCGGCCAGCGCCACGTCTCGCTCGTCGCCGCGCGCACGCAGGACATCCGTGCGCTGATCGAGCGCGGCGCCGAGCGAGGAGCCGCTCACGAGCCAGCTCGCGAGCTGAGCACCTCGGCCCGAAAACGAGACTGGCCGCGGGGCGATGCGCCCCACGGCCAGTTCGGTCGATGGTCCCGGGAAGGACCGGAAGTGCAACCTCTAGATGTCGGCGGTGACCTTGCCGAGGGCGCCGCCGATCGCGCCGCTGAGGGCGCCGAGGGCAATGAAGATGCCGATGGCGATGACCGCCAGGACGACCGCGTACTCGGCCATCGTCTGACCGTCTTCCTGTGCAAGCCGCGCCTGCAGCTTCGTGTAGAGCTCGAGCATTCCTGTTCTCCCTGACTCGATGGACCCCGATCACTCACATAAACGGCTCAGATCACCGGTGTCCCGCATCCCTCGACTGAGGGAATGGAGAACCCCCACGCCGGCTGCCCCTCGCGGGAGGCGCGCGCGGCGCAGGGCGATTAGCGTGGGATCCGTGGGTGCCGCATGAACGTCAACCTCGCCGTGCTCTGCGACGCGGCCAACGTCTCGCGCGAGGGAAAGCTCAACATCCTCGGCGAGTTCGACTCGATCCACGTCGCCACGTTCCCGCTCGTCTATCCGACGATGGTGCTCGTGGTGCGGCTCGAGGCCCACCCCACCGAGGCCGGCGAGCACGCGCTCAAGCTCCACCTCGTCGACGAGGACGGCGGCGACTGCGTGCCGCCGCTGCAGGGCGGCTTCCCGACCGGCGATCCGCCGTTCCCGGGCGTGCCGATCCGCACCGCGCCGCTGATCCTCCAGATGCACGGCGTGCGCTTCGACAAGCCCGGCCACTACGCGTTCGAGCTGCTCGTCGACAACCATCACCTGCGCTCGCTGCCGCTGCACGTCCTGGCCGACCCGAGCGCCGAGGTCGAGGCCTGGCACGACGCGGCCTAGTGCCGTGAGCGGGAGTTCGGCGCTCGGGAGTGGGCCGGCTGGGTGCTCAGGGCGCGGCGCGGCTTCGCCGGCCGTGCCGGAGGCATGCGCAAGACGCCGCGTCGCGCCCAGAGCGCCCGGTCGGTGCAATCACGTCTCCGAGCCTCCGACGCACGCCACTAGGGCGCGACGCGCTCGTAGAGCACCGCGCGCGGGATCGACCGCGACGCGGCGGAAGTCGTCGTTGGGCGCAGGCGCTGTCTCGGCGTCGCCGTCGAGGCGCACCAGCACCGCGCGCGGCGCGTGCGCGAGCGCGGCGTCGCCTGCGGGCAGGCCGCGCAGCCAGTCGACGTAGAGGCGCTGATCGGCGGGCCGGAAGGCGTCGATCGGGTTCGAGACCCAGACGCGCCCGCCGGCATCGGCGACCTGCTCGGCGAGCAGATCCTCGGCCAGCACCGGCGTGCCGTCCGCGAGCGCGAGCGTGCGCGTCATCAGCGGCTCCGTCGCGCCGCTCGGCAGCGGCCCCTTGGCCACGCCCATGCAGACCACCACGACGAGCGCGAGCGCGACGGGCTTGGCCAGCCGCGGCAGCCGCTCGGCGCGCAGCCGGCCGCCGAAGCCGTTCGCGGCGAGCGGCACCGCGAAGAGCGCGAGCCACATGCCGCCGCGCGCGGCGTGCAGCGTCAGCACGGCCAGACCGGCGAGCGCGACGAGCTCCCACAGCTTCGGGCGTGAGCGCAGCGCGCCCGCGACCAGCGCGATCGCCGGCGACGATGAACGCGACGTCCAGCCAGCTGCCGGGGCTGAGCGGCGCCCACAGGCCGATCGCCTGCTTCGCCGCCTCGTTCTCGAGCACGCCGCGCACGTAGTCCGGCGTGTTCCAGAGCGCCGGATTGGCGCACAGGGCGAGCGCGGAGGCGAGCGCGACGGCGAGCGCTCTCGCGCGGGCGCGCGCGCCCGCGCTCGAAGACCAGGTAGGCGCCGGCCACCGCCGCGCCGGTGAGCACCGCGCCGTGGAGGTTGCCCCACAGCGCGAAGAGCGGGACGAGCAGCCAGATCCGGTTCGAGGGCAGGCGCGTCTCGGAGCGCAGGAGCAGGGCGCAGACCGCGAACAGCGGCAGCGAGAAGAGCTGCGCGCGAATCGCGACGAACGGGCCGAAGCAGGCGGGCACGAGCAGCAGCAGCGCGAGCGCGAGCGCGCGCTCGCGAGCGCCCAGCCGCCGCGCGTCGCGCACCAGCAGCGCCAGCGTGCCGGCGACCGCGGCCACCTGGGCGACCTGCACGCCGCGCGCGCCGACCGTCGAGAGCAGCGCGAAGATCAGCTCGCCGAGCACCGGCACGTTCGGCCAGCCCGCGCTGACGGCGCTCGCGTACGGCACGCCGTCCGGAATCCCGCCGCGCTCGGCGATCGACCGGCCCAGCTCGGCCAGCCACGGGCCGTCCGCCGCCTCGACGCTGAGCAGCGCCGCGAACGCGGTGACGACGAGCGCCGCGAGCCCGCCCGGACGCGCCAGGGCGCGCAGCGGATCTCCACGCCGGGGAAGAGCGCTCATGGCTCTCAACCTAGTGCGAAGCCGAGCCCGCTGCCTCGATCGGGGGACATGGCGGCCAAATGACACTCGCGGCGAGTGCCAATCGGCGGCCCTCGCCCAGGCCGTCGCCGGTCCCGTCGCCGCCGACGACTTGGCTTCGAGCAGATCGAATGATCGGTCTGGATCGGCGACACGAGTGCGGCCGGCCCCTCCGCCGCGGGTGCCACTTGGCGGGCCGCCTCGCAGCACCCGGCCGACGCCTGCTGCATCCCGATCGACCTCGTGACCTGCGATCCAGGGTGCGTGGCGCCGCGCTGCGCAATTGGCACTCGCGGCGAGTGCCAATTGCGTCTCCAGGCGGTCACCGCCCCGCCGAGCGATCCCCGCCGACGCCGGAGCGCCACCCCGGACCCGCCCGCGAAACCCCCCGCGCGCCCACCCACCGCCGCCACGCTTCCCCTACCTCCCCGTTCGGGCGGGGGCCACCCGTGCGGACGGTCGTGGTGGCCCGGGCACCGCCCCCGCAATCTGTAGGGGGTTCTCGGGTTTTCGAGCGGAACGGGGTTATACCGGAGTCATGGCGGATCGCCGACGGATCTTGCGCTACCCGCGCAGCGTGCTCGCAGCGACGATCTCGATCGTCGGCTTCGGCGTGTTCTCGAGCGCCGTCGGCACGGGCGCGCTGCCGACCGCGTCGCTGCCCGCCTTCGGCGCGACGAGCGGCAACGGCTCGCTCTCGTCGGTCGCGCAGGTCGGCGACGTCGACGGCGACGGCTTCGACGACTACGCGGTCGGCATGCCGTCGGCCGATGTCGCCGGCAGCGACGACGCGGGCATCGTCTACGTGTTCCTCGGCCATGCCGGCGCGCTCGCGCCCACCCCCACCGCGATCAACCTCGCGGGCGCCTCGTTCCGCATCACGGGGCGCGGCTCCGAGATGCTCGGCTACACGATCGCCGGCAACGACGTCAACGGCGACGGGCTCTCCGACATCGCGATCGGCGCCCCGATGGCCGGTGCGCCCTCGAAGAGCGGCGGCGGCGCCGTGTACGTGATCTTCGGCCGGACGACTCCGCAGGACGTCTCGACGAACGTCCTCTCGTTCCCCGGCTACACGAACGCGCCGACGAATCCGGCCGCGCCCTCGCCGCTCGGCAGCCGCTACGACGGCTTCATGGTCGACGGGCACATGGGCATGTCGCTCGCGGCGCTGCCCGACGTCAACGGCGACGGCTACCGCGACCTCGTGGTCGGCGCGCCGGACGCAGCGCTGCACCGCCCCGGCGGCGGCGGCGTCGCCGTCCTCTACGGCAAGCCGCTGGGCGTCCACATGACGCTCAACGACCTCTGGAGCGACGGCTACCCCTACTTCTTCCACGTCGACTTCCCCGCGATCGACGACCAGCACATCGGCGCGAGCGTCGCGAGCGTCGGCGACATGACCGGCGACGGGCAGCCCGACATCGCGATCGGTGCGCCGCAGGCCGACCCGAACGGCCGTGCGAACGCCGGCTCGGTCTGGATCATCAGCGCGCGCCTGCCGGCGATCAGCCCGATCTGCACCGGCATGCAGATGGACGACACCTGCCCCTGGATCCGGCTCGATCGCCTCTCGGCCGCGCAGGGCTACCGCATCGACGGCGCCGCCCCGGGCGACGGCATCGGCACCTCGGTCGCCGGCATCGGCGACCAGAACGGCGACGGCATCCGCGACCTCGCGATCGGCGCGACCTCGGCATCGCCCAACGGGCGCACCGGCGCCGGCCAGATCATCGTGGTGCCCGGCCAGTCCAACGCCGTCACGCGCGATCTCGCGGTGATCGCGCCGCTCCAGCGCATCGACGGCCCGGCGGCCGGCGCGGGCCTCGGCGCCTCGCTCGCCGCCGCGGGCGACGTCGACGCGGACGGCCGAGTCGACTTCCTCGCCGGCGCGCCCGGCGAGAGCTCCTCGGCCGGCGCCGCCTACCTCGTGCGCGGCGCGCCCGGCACGACCTCCGATCTCGCCCTGGCCACGTCGCGGATCGCACCGGCCGGCGCCGGCGCGATGACCGGTAGCGTCGTCGCCGCCGGCTCCGCGCTCGACGGTGCCGGGGCCGACTCGCTCGTCGCCTCGCCGGGCGCCAACGGCGCCGGCGCCTGGTACATCGTCGGCGGCAGCGGCACGCCGATCCTGCCGCCGCCCGGCGGCACGCCCGCCCCGCCCGCGCCGCCGGTCACGCCGCCGACCCCGCCCGTGACGCCCCCGACCCCGCCCGTGACGCCCCCGGCTCCGCCCGTGGCGCCGCCCGCGACACCCACCGCGCCGGCCGCGACGCCGACGACGAAGACCACGGCGCCGACGGGAACGGTCGGCACGGCGCCCGCGACGACGACCCACCCGGTCGTGAAGATCACGACGACGCCGGCCGTCAAGAAGGCGAAGAAGAAGCTTCCGCTCTGCCCGCTCAAGAAGCCCAAGGCGAAGTACAAGCTCGTCAAGGGCAAGCGCGTGAAGATCAAGCCCGCGCCGTGCCGTCCGCGCGCGAAGACCACGACGAAGACGATCACGAGGGGCTCGTGATGCGCGCGTGGCATCCGGGCGCATCCGCACACGCTGCGGCGGTGGACGTCCCCGAAACGGAAACGACAGTGTGGGAGCTCATCTGATGGAACGACGGCGACGGATCCGGCGGCACCCCCGCAAGAAGCTCGGCCTGGCGGCAGCGGTCGCCGCGTTCGGCGTGTTCTCGAGCAGCATCGGCATCGGCGCCCTGCCGACGACGAGCCTCCCGACCTTCGGCGACACGACGTCGAACGTCGTCGCGCACGACGGTCGCGATGGTCGGCGACATCAACGGCGACGGCCGCCAGGACTACGCGGTCGGCATGCCGTACGCCGACGCCAACGGTGCGGACTCGGGCATCGTCTACGTCTTCCTCGGGGCGCTCCGGGGCGCTCGCTCCGACGCCTTCCGCCGTGAACGTCGGAGCCGCGTCGTTCACGGTCACCGGCAACGGCGGCGAGCTGCTCGGGTTCTCCGTCACCGGCGGCGACTTCAACGGCGACGGCCTCGACGACCTCGGCATCGGCGCGCCCATGGCGATGGGCCCGAACCGCGTCGGCGCCGGCGTCGTCTACACGGTCTTCGGCACGCGCAACCCGCGCAACATCGCGACGACCGAGCTCAACTACAACGGGTTCACGAACGCTCCCACGAACCCGGCACCGCACAACCCGCTCGGCAGCCGCTATGAGGGCTTCCAGGTCAACTCCCACACCGGCACGTCCGTCGCCGCGATGCCGAGCGTCAACGGCGATCGCTACGAGGAGCTCGCGATCGGCATGCCCGACGCGAGCCTCCACCGGCCCGGCGGGGGCGGCGCGGCCGTGCTCTACGGCAGGCCGCAGGGCGAGCACATCAACCTCGCCGATCTGTGGGAGGCGGGGTATCCGTACTACTTCCACATCGACTTCCCGACGCTCGACAACCAGCACATCGGCGAGACCCTCGCGAGCGTCCCGGACATGACCGGCGACGGCTCCCCCGATCTCGCGGTCGGCGCGCCCCAGTCCGATCTCAACGGCCGCATCGACTCGGGCTCCGTGTGGATCATCAACGGGCGCCTGCCCCCGGCCACCGGCTGCCGCCAGCCCACGATCGACGCGACGTGCCCGTGGATCCGGATCGATCGCCTGTCGGCCGTCCAGGGCTATCGCATCGACGGCGCCGCAGCCGGCGACGGCCTCGGCTCCTCGCTCGCGAGCGTCGGCGACCAGAACGGCGACGGACGCCCCGACCTCGCGATCGGTGCCTCGTCGGCATCCCCGCTCGGCCGCTCGGGCGCGGGCCAGGTCGTCGTCGTGGCGGGCCAGGCCGGCTCGGCCACCCGCGACCTCGCAGTCACGGCACCGCTTCAGCTGACCGTCGGTGCGATGGCCGGCGCTGGGCTCGGCGCCGCGATCGCACCCGCCGGCGACATGAACGGCGACGGGCGCGTCGATCTGCTCGCCGGCGCACCGGGCGAGTCGGATCGCGCCGGCGCGGCGTACCTCCTGCGCGGAGCGCCCGGCACGTCCACCGACCTCGCGCTCGCAACGGCCAAGATCACCGGCGGCGGCGCGGGCACGCAGTTCGGCAGCGCGGTCGCCGCGGGCCACCCGCTCGACGGCAGCGGCTCCGACGCCCTGATCGCCGGCCCCGGCGCCGGCGGCGCGTTCATCGTCAGCGGCGACGGGCTGCTCAACCCGACCACCCCGGTCGTCCCGGCGGCGCCCGCCGCTCCGCCGGCGGCACCCGTGACCCCGCCGGTCGCTCCGGCACCCGCGAAGCCCGCTTCCAAGCCGGTGGTCAAGCACCCGGTGGTCAAGAAGAAGGTCAAGAAGAAGAAGCTGCCGCTCTGTCCGGTCAAGAAGCCGAAGGTGAAGTACAAGGTCGTCAAGGGCAAGCGCGTGAAGATCAAGCCCGCGCCCTGCCGGCCGCGGCCCAAGACGAAGGCCGAAGGCGAAGGCGAAGGCGAAGGCGAAGGTCACGACCAAGCCGAAGGTGAAGGTCACGACGACCGCCAAGGCGTGACGCCGGGCTCTGGTTGCAGCCACCGGCGCTGCTCGCGCTGACGACGCTGGCGTCGCTCCTGGACGCCGGCGTCGCGCAGCGATCTTCCAATTGACACTCGCCGCGAGTGTCAATTGGAGCCGATAGCGCATGTGACGTTCGCAGCGTGTCCGACGGGGCGCCCACACTCGGGAGGTGCGAGCCTCGCGACGAACGCTCCGACCGCCCCGCTACGCGCTCGCCCTGACCGCGGCGATCGCCGCCTTCGGCGTGTTCTCGAGCAGCATCGGCACGGGTGCGCTCCCGACCAGCTCGCTGCCGGTCTACGGCGTGACCGACGGCGAGGGATCGCGCACGACCGTCGCGGAGCTCGGTGACGTGAACGGCGACGGACACGGCGACTACGCCGTCGGCGTGCCGTACGCCGATGCCGGCGGCGCCGACGCCGGCATCGTCCACGTCTTCCTCGGGCCGGGCGTCCCGGCGCCGGCGACGCTCGACCTCGCGACGGCGTCGTTCCGCATCACGGGCCACGGCGGCGAGCTGCTCGGCTTCGCCGTCACCGGCAACGACGTCAACGCCGACGGGCTCGCCGACATCGTCGTGGGCGCGCCCATGGCGGGCGCGCCGAGCAGGAGCGGCGGAGGCGCGGTCTACGTCGTCTTCGGCACGGCGAGCCCCTCCGATCTCAACACGACGGCACTTTCGGCCGCCGGCTTCACCAACAGCACCCAGAACCCGGCCCCGCCCTCGCCGCTCGGCAGCCGCTACGACGGCTTCCAGCTCGACTCGCACATGGGCATGGCGCTGGCCGCGCTGCCCGACGTCAACGGCGACGGCTACCGCGACATCGCCGTCGGCGCCCCGGACGCGAACCTGCACCGCCAGGGCGGCGGCGGCGTGGCGGTGCTCTACGGCAAGCCGCACGGCGAGCACATCACGCTGACCGACCTGTGGAGCAACGGCTATCCGTACTTCTGGCACGTCGACTACCCGGCGAGCGACGGCCAGCACGTCGGCGAGAGCGTCGCGAGCGTGCCGCGACATGACCGGCGACGGCTGGCCCGATCTCGCGATCGGCGCCCCGCAGGCCGATCCGGGCGGGCGCACCGACGCCGGCTCGGTCTGGATCATCAGCGGCCACCTGCCCCCGATCGGACCTGGCTGCAGCGGCATGAACGTCGACGCCACCTGCCCGTGGATCAAGCTCAACGGGCTCACGGCCGCGCAGGGCTACCGCATCGACGGCGCGCTCGCCGGCCAGGGGCTCGGCTCCGCGCTCGCCGGCGTCGGCGACCAGAACGGCGACGGGCTGCCGGACATCGCGATCGGCGCCTCGGCCGCCTCGCCCGGCGGACGCGCGAGCGCGGGCGAGATCGTGGTCATGGCCGGTCAGGCTGGCTCGGCGACGCACGACACCTCCAGCGCGCTGCAGCGCATCCAGGGCGCCTCCGCCGGCGCGGGCTCGGCGCGGCGCTCGCAGCCTGCGGGCGACGTCGACGGCGACGGCCGCATCGACCTTCTCGCGGGCGCGCCGGGCGAGGCGGGCCATGCGGGCGCGGCGTACTTCGTGCGGCTCGCGCCGGGGACGACGGCCGACCTCGCGCAGGGCGCGTTCGTCTCGCGGATCGCGCCCGGCCGGGGCAGGCGCGCAGACCGGCAGCGCGGTCGCCGCCGGGCCAGGCCGGGCGCTCGTCGCGGCACCCGGCGGCAACGGCGGGGCCGGCGCCGTGTTCAGCGTCACGGGCAGCGGCTGGCCGGTGCCCGTGCCCGCCGCCGCGCCCGCGCCGCCCGCGCCGGCCGTGACCGCAGCTGCGCCGAAGCCACCGGCCGAAGGCCAAGGCGCAGCGCAAGCTGTGCCCGCTGGAAGCCCGCGAGGGCGCGCTACCGGATCGTCGGCGGCAAGCGCGTGAAGGTGAGGCCCGCGCCCTGCCGCCCGCGCCCGAAAGCCGTCCGTTCGGCGGCGCGCGGGGGCCACGCGCGGCCCGTGTAGCCCGGTCTCCGGCGCCTCGCCGCCTAGAATCGGCGGCATGTCCGAGAACCCATACGATCGCCCTTCCGATCCCGCCAAGCGCAACTCGGCGGTCATGACCGACGGCCCGGAGCGCGCCGCAGCGCGCTCGATGCTCAAGGCCATCGGCTTCACGGACGAGGACATCGCGAAGCCGTTCATCGGCGTCGCGACCACGTGGATCGAGACGATGCCGTGCAACTTCAACCAGCGCGCGCTGGCGCAGAAGGTCAAGCAGGGCATCCGCGAGGCCGGCGGCACGCCGATGGAGTTCAACACCATCTCGGTCTCGGACGGCGTGACGATGGGCGTCGAGGGCATGCGCGGATCGCTCGTCAGCCGCGAGATCATCGCCGACTCGATCGAGCTCGCGACCCGCTCGCACCACCTCGACGGGCTGGTCTGCCTGGTCGGCTGCGACAAGACGATCCCGGCCGCGGCGATGGCGCTCGCGCGCATGGACATCCCCGGCCTCGTGTTCTACAACGGCTCGATCGCGCCGGGCACCTACGACGGCCACGACGTCACGATCCAGGACGTCTTCGAGGGCGTCGGCAAGTACCTCGGCGGCACCATGACGGGCGCCGAGCTGCACGCGCTCGAGTCGGTCGCCCTGCCCGGCGCCGGCGCCTGCGGCGGCATGTTCACCGCCAACACGATGGCGACCGCGCTCGACTTCCTCGGCATCAGCCCCGCCGCGCTCTCGGGCATCCCGGCGACGAACGAGCGCAAGGCCGACGCGGCGATCGCCGCGGGCCGCCTCGTGATGGACGTCGTGCGCCGCGACCTGCGCCCGTCCCAGCTGATCACGCGCGACGCGCTCGAGAACGCCGCCGCCTGCGTCGCCGCCACCGGCGGCTCGACGAACGGCGTCATGCACCTGATCGCGATCGCGCGCGAGCTCGGCATCGACTTCACGCTCGACGACTTCGAGCGCGTCGCGGCGCGCACGCCGATCGTCGCGAGCCTCAAGCCGGGCGGGCGCTTCGTCGCGACCGACATGTACGAGGCCGGCGGCATCGCCCTCGTCGCGCGCGAGCTGCAGAAGCGCGATCTCATCCACGCCGGCGCGCTCAGCGTCAGCGGCGGCACGCTCGGCGACATGGCCGACGGCGCCGACGAGTCGCCCGGCCAGGAGGTCGTTGTCCCCATCGAGCGCCCGATCAAGCCGACCGGCGGCCTCGCGATCCTCTACGGCAACCTCGCGCCGGAGGGCTGCGTCGTCAAGCTCTCGGGCCACGAGCGCACGCACCACCGCGGCCCGGCGCGCGTCTTCGACTCCGAGGAGGACTGCTTCGCGGCGGTCAAGGCGCGCACGCTCGACAAGGGCGACGTCGTCGTCATCCGCTACGAGGGCCCGGCCGGCGGCCCCGGCATGCGCGAGATGCTGCACGTGACCGCCGCGATCGTCGGCGAGGGCCTCGGCGAGCACGTCGCGCTCGTCACCGACGGGCGCTTCTCCGGCGCCACGCACGGCTTCATGGTCGGGCACGTCGCGCCCGAGGCCGCCCGCGGCGGCCCGCTGGCCGCCGTCGCACGAGGGCGACATCGTGACCGTCGACGTCGAGTCGCGCGAGCTGCGCGTCGAGCTCTCGGACGACGAGATCGCCGCGCGCCTCGCGCAGGTGGAGCGTCCCGCGGCGCGCTACACGACCGGCGTCTTCGCGAAGTACGCGGCGCTCGTCTCCTCGGCCAGCGACGGCGCGATCACGCGCCCGCTGCCCGGCTCGATCTAGAGCGCTACGAGCGGTTGCGCCGGGGCTCGCGCACGGCGCTCGGCGGCGGCTGGCTGCCGGCCTTGCGCCTGCCCGCCTGCTCGCGGATCACGCGCAGAAGGGTTTCCTCGTCGGAGGTGCGCAGGAACTCGGCGGCGGTCTCGTCGAGCTCGGAGATCTGGATCGCGACGAGCCGGTCGCGCGTGTCGTACTCGCCCTTCGCCGTCGGCGAGAGCTCGCGCGTCTTGGCCACGCGGCCCTGGCGGAGCCGCACGTAGCCGGAGCGCGAGACCGGGTCGTATTTCAGGTCGAGCATGCGGACAGGATACGGGTACCGTGCACGCGTGTCCGGCGAGGACGTCCACCACCACGTGGGGCCGCTGCAGGTCGCGGTCTTCCTCGCCGAGCTCGCGCTGCTCGCCGCCCTCGCGATCGCCGGAGCCGATCTCGCCGGCGGCACGGCCGCGCGCATCGCCCTCGCGGTGCTCTTCCCGCTGATCGCCGCCGTGCTCTGGGGGCTGCGCCTCGCACCGCGTGCGCGCCGCCGTCTTCCCTATCCCGCGCGCCTGATCGCGAAGCTCGCGCTGATCGCCGTCGCCTCCGCGCTCCTGATCGCGGCCGGCCGCACGGCGCTCGCCACGAACGTCTACGTGATCTCGGCGCTGCTGCTCACCGCGGGCGAGCTGTCCGAGCGCCGCCGCGCCCGCCGGCAGTGAAGCGGGCTGCGAGCCGCACGTTCAGGGCCTGGCCCTGAGAGCCCGGGTGCCCGGTGGCCCGTGGCGGACGCGCGAGCGGCCTCACGCCTTCAGCGGCCGTGGCACTTCTTGAACTTCTGGCCCGAGCCGCAGGGACAGGGGTCGTTGCGGCCCACGTCGCCGCCGCCGAACGACGCCTTCAGCGACGGCAGCGCCTCGGTCGGCGTGGACGCCGTGCCGGGGTCGCGCGCGGCGCGGATGCCGTCGAGCTCGCGGCGATCCTCCTCGTCGAGGCTGAGGACGAGCTCCACCGACTCGGGCTCGACGGGCCGCGGCGGCGTGCCGGCGACCAGGCCGAGGCCCTCGAGCAGCGCGTAGCACTCCTCCTCCGTAAGACCGTCCCCGTCGATCGGGACGTCGACGCGCGAGGGTGCGACCAGACGGAAGCGCTCCCAGCGCTCGCGCGCGACCTCGTCGCGCTCGGACGCGAGCGAGCTGCCGGAACGCGCGGCGCGCGGGCGAGCCGCCCGTGAGCGCCTCGAGCGCCGCCGTGAGCTCGTACGGAAGCCATGCGGCCCAGCCGGTGTCGATCAGACTCATGCCGCGCATCGTAGCTTTCTGAATCATTTGATTCAGTCAGTCACCAGTAATCGACTCACTTGATTCAGAGCTGTGGTACCTTGTTGCGGTGCAGGCGCTCGATCAGAACCCGCTCTACGATCGGCGCTTCGAGCATGACGCGTGCGGCCTCGGCCTGATCGCACGGGCAGACGGCGCAGCGCAGCCGCGAGATGGTCGAGCGCGCGCTCGCGATGCTCGCCGCGATGGAGCATCGCGGCGCGCGCGGAGCCGATCCCGACACGGGCGACGGCGCCGGGCTGATGCTGCAGGTGCCCGACCGCCTGCTCCGCCGCTTCGCGCGCGCGGAGCTCGAGCTCGAGCTGCCGCCGCCCGGCCACTACGCCGTCGCCATGTGCTTCCTCCCGAACGATCCGGCCCTGCGGCTGCGCTGCGAGGAGCTGTGCGTGCGCATCGCGGTCGAGGAGGGGCAGCAGCCGCTCGGCTGGCGCGACGTGCCGCGCGACTCGAGCGCCATCGGCCGGCTCGCGCGCGAGAGCGAGCCCGTGGTGCGCCAGCTGCTCGTCGCGCAGGGCCCGACCGGCGACGAGAGCGCGTTCCGCCGCAAGCTGACCGTGATCCGCCGGCGCGTCGAGCTCGCCGCGGCCGCTCGCCGCGTGCCGGAGGCGACGTTCCACATCGCCTCGTTCTCGAGCAGCACGCTGACCTACAAGGGCCTGCTCAGCGCCTACCAGCTGCCGCGCTACTACGCCGATCTGCGCGAGCCCGAGATCGAGACGTCGATGGCGCTCGTGCACTCGCGCTTCTCGACCAACACGCTCGGCTCGTGGGATCTCGCGCATCCGTTCCACTACCTCGCGCACAACGGCGAGATCAACACGGTGCGCGGCAACATGCAGTGGATGCACGCGCGCGAGCCGCAGCTGCGCTCGGCGCAGCTCGGCGACGACCTCCCCAAGCTGTTCCCGCTGATCGACGACCGCTGGAGCGACTCGGCCGCGCTCGACGCCGCGTTCGAGCTGCTCGTGCTCGCCGGCCGCGCGCCGGCGCACGCGCTCGCGATGCTGATCCCGGCCGCCTGGAGCCAGGCCACGCCGATGGCCGACGACCTGCGCGCGTTCTACGAGTTCCACGCCGGCATGCTCGAGCCGTGGGACGGCCCGGCCGCGGTCGCGTTCTGCGACGGCCGGCAGGCCGGCGCCACGCTCGACCGCAACGGGCTGCGCCCGTGCCGCTACCAGGTGACGCGCGACGGGCTGCTCGTGCTCGCGTCGGAGGCGGGCGTGCTCGACCTCGATCCCGCCGAGGTCGTCGTCAACGACCGCCTCAAGCCCGGCCAGATGCTGATCGTCGACACCGACGCCGGGCGCATCCGCGGCGACGACGAGATCAAGCGCGCGCTCGCGCGCCGCCGCCCCTACCGCGCGCTGCTCGACGAGCAGAAGATCTACCTCGAGGACATCCCGTCTCCGCCCGTCGAGCCGCCCGCGCAGGAGGCGCTCGAGCGCGATCTGCGCATGTTCGGCTACACCGACGAGGAGCTGCGCGAGATCGTCATGCCGATGGCGCGCGACGGCCAGGAGCCGCTCGCGTCGATGGGCGTCGACACGCCGCTGGCCGCGCTCTCGAAGCGCCCGCGGCTGCTGCGCGGCTTCTTCAAGCAGCTCTTCGCCCAGGTCACGAACCCCGCGATCGACCCCCAGCGCGAGACGCTCGTGATGAGCCTCCGCACGGCCGTCGGCGCGCAGGGCAACCTGCTCGACGAGTCGCCCGACCACGCCCGCCGCCTGGCGATGGCGCAGCCGGTGCTGACGAGCGGCGACCTCGCGAAGCTGCGCGCGCTGCCGCGCGACCGCTTCCGCACCGTCACGCTCGACTGCACGTTCGACGCCCGCGGCGGCGGCCGCGCGCTCGAGCGGGCGCTCGACGCACTCTGCCGGCGCGCCTCGCGCGCGATCGCGCTGGGCGAGGAGATCCTCGTGCTCTCCGACCGCGGCGCCGGTGCGCCCGACGCCGCGCCGATCCCCGCCCTGCTCGCCACCGCGGCGGTGCACAGCCACCTCGTACGCGAGGGCTGGCGCACCCGCTGCGGCCTGATCGTGGAGTCGGGCGAGCCGCGCGAGATCATGGACTTCGCCCTGCTCGTCGGCTTCGGCGCCGCCGCCGTCAACCCGTACGTCGCGCTCGATCTCGTGGCCTCCCAGTGGGCCGCAGGCGAGGTCGGCTCCGAGACGGCCGAGGACGCGCAGGCGAAGTACGTGCAGGCCGTCGGCAAGGGCTTGCTCAAGGTGCTCTCCAAGATGGGCGTCTCGACCGTGATGTCGTATCGCGGCGCGCAGCTGTTCGAGTGCGTCGGGCTGTCGGCCGACGTCGTCGCGCGCTACTTCACGGGTACGCCGTCGCGCGTCGGCGGCATCGGCCTCGAGGGCATCGCGGCCGACGTCAGGCGCCGCCACGAGCACGCGCGGGCGGGCGGCGAGCTCGATCCGGGCGGTGTCTACGGCTACCGCCTGCGCGGCGAGCGCCACGTCTGGAACCCCGAGGTCATCACCTCGCTGCAGCGCGCGGTGCGCGACGAGCGCCCCGAGAGCTACACCGCCTTCGCGGTCGCCGCCGACGAGGAGAACCGCCTCGGCGGCGCGCTGCGCGGGCTCATGGAGCTCGTGCCGGCCGGGCCACCCGTGCCGCTCGACGAGGTCGAGCCCTCGAGCGAGATCGTGCGCCGCTTCGCATCGGGCGCGATGTCGCTCGGATCGATCTCGAAGGAGGCGCACGAGACGCTCGCGATCGCGCTCAACCGGCTCGGCGGCCGCTCCAACAGCGGCGAGGGCGGCGAGGACGCGCGTCGCGGCACGCTCGACGCCAACGGCGACTCGCGGCGCTCCTCGATCAAGCAGGTCGCCTCGGCGCGCTTCGGCGTCACGACCGGCTACCTCGTCGACGCCGACGTGCTCCAGATCAAGGTCTCGCAGGGCGCCAAGCCCGGCGAGGGCGGCCAGCTGCCCGGCCACAAGGTCGACGTCGAGATCGCGCGTCTGCGCCATTCGACGCCCGGCGTCGGTCTGATCTCGCCGCCGCCGCATCACGACATCTACTCGATCGAGGATCTCGCCCAGCTGATCCACGACCTGCGCTGCGTCAACCCGACCGCCGAGATCAGCGTCAAGCTGGTCGCGCTCGCGGGCGTCGGCACCGTGGCCGCGGGCGTCGCCAAGGCCGGCGCCGATCACATCGTGATCGCGGGCATGGACGGCGGCACCGGCGCCTCCCCCACCTCGTCGATCCGCCACGCCGGCGTGCCCTGGGAGCTCGGCCTCGCCGAGACCCAGCAGGTGCTCGTCGGCAACGCGCTGCGCGGGCGCATCCGCCTGCAGGTCGACGGCGGCCTGCGCACCGGCCGCGACGTCGTGATCGGCGCGCTGCTGGGCGCCGAGGAGTTCGGGTTCTCGACCGCACCGCTCGTCGCCGCGGGCTGCATCATGATGCGCGTCTGCCATCTCAACACCTGCCCGGTCGGGCATCGCCACGCAGGATCCCGAGCTGCGCAGGCGCTTCACCGGCACGCCCGAGCACGTCGTGCAGTACCTGCTGTTCGTGGCCGAGGAGGTGCGCGAGCTGATGGCGCAGCTCGGCGTGCGGCGCTTCGAGGATCTGATCGGCCGCACCGACCTCGCGCGGCAGGTGGACGACGGCGGCGCGGGCATCGATCTCGGCGCCCTGCTGACGCGCGCCGTCGGGCCCGCCGAGTCGGCGTCGCGCTTCGCGGGCGTCCCGGGCGACGCGCCCGCGGCCCAGCTCGATCGCGAGCTGCTGGCGCTGACCGGCGAGGCGCTCGCGCGCGGCGAGCAGCTGACGGTCGAGCGCGAGGTGCACAACACCGATCGCGCGATCGGCACGCTGCTGTCCGGCGAGCTCGTCCGCCGCCTCGGCACCACGGCGCTCGCCGACGGCGCGCTGACGCTGCGGCTGACCGGCATCGCCGGCCAGAGCCTCGGCGCGTGGGCGATCCGCGGGCTCGTGCTCGACCTCGAGGGCCAGGCCAACGACTACGTCGGCAAGGGTCTCTCCGGCGCCCGCATCGTCGTGCGACCGCCGGCCTCCGCAGCCTACGACCCGACCAGCAGCATCGCCGTCGGCAACACGACGCTGTACGGCGCGACCGCGGGCGAGCTGTTCGTGCGCGGGCGCGCGGGCGAGCGCTTCGCAGTGCGCAACTCCGGCGCCACCGCGGTCGTCGAGGGCGTCGGGCGCCACGGCTGCGAGTACATGACGGGCGGCCTCGTCGCGGTGCTCGGCCCGGTCGGGCGCAACTTCGCGGCGGGCATGTCGGGCGGCATCGCCTACCTGTGGGACCCCGAGGGCGAGAACTCCCGCCGCGTCAACTCCGACATGGTCGCGCTGCGCGCCGTCGCCGACGACGCCAGGCTGCGCGAGCTCGTCGAGCGGCACCACGAGCTCACCGGGAGCGACGTCGCGGCCAGGCTGCTGGCCGACTGGGATACGTCCTTGACACAGTTCGTCGAGGTCATGCCGCACGACCTGCTGCGCATCGCCGCCGAGCGCGACCCCGAGCTGGAAGGCGCCCGTGGCTGACCCGCGCGGATTCCTCGAGGTGCAGCGCCGCCTCGCGCCGCTGCGCGCGCCGCTCGAGCGCGTGCACGACTACCGCGACGTGCACGAGCACGAGCCGGAGGGCGAGGTGCGCGAGCAGGCGCGCCGCTGCATGTCGTGCGGCGTCCCGTTCTGCCACAAGGGCTGCCCGCTCGGCAACCTGATCCCCGACTGGAACGACCTCGTGCACCGCGGCAACTGGGAGGAGGCGAACGAGCGCCTCCACTCCACGAACAGCTTCCCCGAGCTCACCGGGAAGCTCTGCCCGGCGCCCTGCGAGGAGGCCTGCGTGCTCGCGATCAACGACGACGCCGTCACGATCAAGGAGATCGAGTGGGCGATCGTCGAGCGCGCGTGGGAGGAGGGCTGGATCGTCCCGCAGCCCGCCGCCGCGCGCACCGGCCGGAGCGTCGGCGTGATCGGCTCCGGTCCCGCCGGGCTCGCGGCCGCGCAGCAGCTGGCGCGCGCCGGCCACGCCGTCACGGTCTACGAGCGCGACGACCGCGCCGGCGGCCTGCTGCGCTACGGCATTCCCGACTTCAAGCTCGAGAAGGTGCTGATCGACCGCCGCGTCGAGCAGCTCACGGCCGAGGGCGTCGAGTTCGCCTACGGCGTCGACGTCGGCACCGCCGTCGCCTACGACGAGGTGCGCGCGCGCCACGACGCCGTCGTGCTGGCGACGGGCGCCCAGCGGCACCGGCCGCTGACGCTGCCGGGCGCCGAGCTCGGCGGGCGTGCACCTCGCGATGGACTACCTGGCGCAGCAGAACCGGCGCGTGGCCGGCCTGCCGGTCGAGGGGCCCGAGATCAGCGGCGCGCGGGCTGCGCGTCGCGATCCTCGGCGGCGGCGACACGAGCGCCGACTGCCTCGGCAACGTGCTGCGCGAGGGCTGCGCGTCGGTCGTCGAGATCGCGCACGGCCCGACACCCCCGAAGCAGCGCTCCCCGCTCAGGACCTGGCCCGAGTGGCCGTTCCTGATGCGCACCTATCCCGCGCACGAGGAGGGCGGCGAGCGCGAGTGGCAGCTCGCCACCTACGCGCTCGAGGGCGATGCCGGGCGCGTGCAGCGGCTGCGCGCGCGCCGCGTCGAGTTCCCCGGCTTCGCCGAGACCGGCGTGCGCACGCCCGTCGAGACCGACGAGGTCGTGCTCGACGTCGACCTCGTGCTCGTCGCGATCGGCTTCACGGGCGTCGAGACGGACGATCCGCTCTACGGCCAGCTCGGCTTCGAGCTCGGCGCGCGCGACCGGGTGCCCGCGGACCGCGTCGTTCGCGACGCCGGCCGAGGGCGTCTACGCAGCGGGCGACTGCATGCGCGGCGCCGATCTGATCGTGCAGGCGATCGCCGACGGCCGCGAGGCCGCGCGGGCCGTCGACCTCGCGCTGCAGGGCGCGACCGCCCTGCCGAGCCGCGTCGCCGTCTGACGCGGCGTGGCAGCGGACGGCGACCCGAAGACCAATCCGCGCGTGCGGCTGCGCGAGCTGACCGTGCTCTCGGACGCGTGGTACCTGCTGCGCCGCGCGGTTCGACTACCAGGGCTCCGACGGCGAGTGGTCGGAGCAGAAGCGCGAGGTCTACGACCGCGGCAACGGCGCCACGATCCTGCTGCGCGACGAGACGCGCGACACGGTGCTGCTGACGCGCCAGTTCCGGCTCCCGGTACCTCAACGGCCATCCCGACGGCATGCTGCTCGAGGCGCCGGCAGGGCTGCTCGACGGTCCGACGACGACGCCGAGAGCGCGATCAAGCGCGAGGCCGAGGAAGAGACCGGCTACCGCGTCGATCCGTGACGCGCATCGGCGAGTACTTCATGAGCCCGGGTCGGTGACCGAGCGGATCGCGTTCTTCACCGGCAGCTATCGCGCGGGGAACGCGTCTCCGACGGGGGCGGGCTCGCGAGCGAGGGCGAGGACATCGAGCTCGTCGAGGTGACGCTCGCCGATGCGCTCGCGATGGTCGAGCGTGGCGAGATCGTCGACGCCAAGACGGTGCTGCTGCTCCGCCTCGCGCAGACCGTCTGACGCTCGACTCTCATGGATACGGCGTTCTGCTGTCGACACGACCCTTCGCATAGCGTCTCGCCTCGTGACGCCTTCCGAGACACCCTTCGCCGACGCCATGGACGCCTTCCTCCGGGAGGCGCCGACGCCGTTCTCGACCCCCGGCCACAAGCGCAACCCCGCGCTGATCGGGGACGACCCGCTGCTCGCGGTCGACGCGCCGATGCACGGCGGCGGCGACGACCTGCGCGGCGAGAAGCGCATCAAGCCGCGCGCCGAGAAGCTCGCCGCGGAGGCCTTCGGCGCCGACTTCTGCCGCTTCTCGGGCAACGGCTCGACGCACCCGAACCAGGCGCTCTGCCTCGCCGTCGCCTCCGAGGGCCAGCCGGTGATCGTGTCGCGCTGCTCGCACAAGTCGGTCGCGGCGGGCATCGTGCTCTCCGGCGCGCGGCCGGTGTGGGTCGCACCCGCGGTCGACGAGGCGCGCGGCGTCGCGCTCGGCCATCCGGTCGAGGCGATCGAGGCCGCGCTCGCAGCCGAGCCGGACGCGCGCGCGATCCTGCTCGTCGAGCCCTCGTGGCTCGGCATCGTCTCGAACGTCGCGCGCATCGCCGAGCTCGCGCACGCGCGCGGCATCCCGCTGATCTGCGACCAGGCCTGGGCCGGGCACTTCGGCTTCCACCCCGGCCTGCCGGCCTCCGCGCTCGCGCTCGGCGCCGATGCGATCGCGATCTCGACGCACAAGGTGCTGACCTCGTTCACGCCGGGCGCCGTCCTGCTCGCGCGCGACACGGGCTACCTCGACCTCGCCCGGCTCGACGCGGCGTTCGACATCCTCGAGACGACGAGCCCGTCGGGGACGCTGTTCGGCTCGATCGACCGCGCACGCGCGCTGATGGTCGATCGCGGCCAGGAGCTGCTGACGGACGCGCTCGCGCTCGCCGTGCTCGCGCGCGGGCTGATCTCGGAGATCCCGGGCGTCCAGCTGCTCGACGACGGCGTGCTCGGCCACCCGTCGGTCGGCGCGCGCGATCCGCTCAAGCTGATCGTCGACATCAGCGCGACGCTCGCCGACGGCATCGCGGTCGACCGCTCGCTGAACGAGCGCGGCATCCGCCTCGAGGGCGCCGATCGCCGCACGCTCGTGCCGCTGCTGACGATCGGCGACGACGAGCGGCGCATCCGCCACCTCGCGACGGCGCTCGCCGAGTCGATCGACGAGAACCGCGGCGGCCTCTCGGAGGCGCCCCGGATCGCGACCTCGTGGCGCACGCTGCACGAGCAGGCTATGACCCCGCGCCAGGCGTTCTTCGCGTCGCGCGAGCGCGTGCCGTTCGCACAGGCCGTCGGGCGCGTGAGCGCGGAGCTGATCGCGCCCTACCCGCCGGGCATCCCGGCGCTCGCCCCGGGCGAGATCGTCAGCGCCGAGCTGGTCGCCGCACTGCAGGGCGAAGTCGCGGGCGGGACGCGCATGGCAGCGGTGTCCGACCCCACCCTCGCCACGCTCTTCGTCGTGGCCTAAGACGACCCCGGGTCGTCGGCCGCTGGTGACGACCGAGCGCAGCGGGCCGCGTCCCGGTGCGCGGCCGGCGCTCGCTCAGGGCTCGACGAACACGAGCGCGGCGTTGTGGCCGCCGAAGCCGAAGCTGTTCGAGAGCGAGGCGCGCACGTCGACGCCGCGCCGCGCCGCGCCCATCACGTGGTCGAGGCCGCAGCCGTCGTCGGGCTCGTGGAGGTTGAGCGTGGGCGGCACGATGCCGTGCACGAGCGGCAGCAGCGCCGCGGCCGCCTCGACTCCGCCGGCGCCGCCGAGCGTGTGGCCGTGCATCGCCTTGGTGGCCGAGACCGGCGCGTGCGCGAGGCCCGCGCGCGCGATCGCACGCGCCTCGGCGATGTCGCCCGAGGGCGTCGAGGTCGCGTGCGCGCTGACGTAGCCGATGTCACCGGGGCCGATGCCCGCGTCGGCGAGCGCGGCGGACATCGCGAGCCCCGGGCCCGCGCCGGTCTGGTCGGGATCGGTGAGGTGCGATGCGTCGCAGCTCGAGCCGTAGCCGGCCAGCTCGGCGTACACGCGGGCGCCGCGCGCGAGCGCGTGCTCCCGCTCCTCGAGCATGAGCACGCCCGAGCCCTCGCCGATCACGAAGCCGTCGCGCTCGGAGTCGAACGGACGGCTCGCGCCCTCGGCGCCGTGCCGCAGGCTCGCGAGCGCGCCGAGGTTGCGGTAGCCGGCGAGCACGATCGGCGAGATCGCCGCGTCGGCGCCCCCGGCGAGCATCGCGTCGGCGCGCCCGGAGCGGATCAGCCAGAGCGCCGTGCCGATCGCATCCGCACCCGCGGCGCAGGCCGTGCAGGTCGACGACGACGGGCCGCGCAGCTGCAGCGTGCGGGCGACCGCGGCGCACGCGGTGTTGGTGAGCATGAGCGGGATCAGGAACGGGCTGACGCGATCCGACCCGCGGTCGAAGTAGGTGCGATAGGCCTCGTCGAGCGTGCCGATGCCGCCGTGGGCCGAGCCGATGCTCGCGCCGACGCGCTCGTTCGGCAGCTCGAGGTCGCCGCCCGCGTCCTCGAGCGCGAGGCGCGCGGCGGCCGTCGCGAGCTGCGCACAGCGATCCATCCGGCGCGCGTCGCGGCGTCCGAAGAGCGCCTCGCCGTCGAAGTCCTTGACCCGGCAGACGGGCGTCGGCGGCTCGCCCTCGAGCTCGAGCAGCTCGGCGCCCGAGACGCCCTCGGCGAGCGCGTCCCAGAACGCGCTGACGCCGGTGCCGATCGAGCTCACCACTCCCACTCCCGTGACCAGCACCCTGCGGCCCATCTACCGGAGTCTGCCCGATTGCCCGGGAGCGCGCGACGGGTGCGGGGGTGCACGGCGCGGCTGGGTGTACGCTGAGACTAACCACCGGAAACGACCCGGCGTCCTATCAGCTAACGGGGCAACCGCCCCGGCGGAGTCTTCTTCTTCTTCCCCATGTCGACCGCTCGCCGCAGACGGCGCGGCGACCGCCCGCCCACCATGGGCGAGGACGGCCTCCACGCCGATCCCACTCGCAACGGCCTCACTGCGCCGGAAGAGATCGGTGCCGCCCGATCTCTCGTTCACGCCTACCGCACGCACGGCCACATGGCCGCGCGCCTCGATCCGCTCGGCAGCGATCCGATCGGCGACCCCGCCCTCGACCCCGCCTACCACGGGCTCGCGGACGACGCGCTCGATCGCATCTCGGCCTCGACGCTGGATCTCTTCGTCCCCGGTGAGACGCTCGCCGACGCGCTCCCGCGCCTGCGCGAGACCTACGCGGGGCCGATCGCGTACCAGATCGAGCACCTCTCGGGCCATCGCCAGCGGCTCTGGCTGCGCGAGGCGATCGAGTCGGGCGCGTACACGCAGCCGCTTCCGCCCGACGAGCGCCGCCACATCCTCGACCGCCTGCTGCGCGTCGAGACCTTCGAGGCGCTATCTCCATCGCGCGTTCCTCGGCGAGAAGCAGTTCTCGATCGAGGGCCTCGACGTGATGGTGCTGATGCTCGACGAGATGATCATGCTCGCCGCGCAGGCCGGCATCGCGGAGGCCGTGCTCGGCATGGCGCACCGCGGCCGTCTCAACGTGCTCGCGCACGTGCTGCGGCGCAACTACTCGTCGATCATCTCGGAGTTCGAGGGCCGGCCGGCCGAGGACATCCTCGAGGTGCTGCCCGTGGGCGGCGCCGGCGACGTCAAGTACCACCACGGCGCACGCTCCTCGCGGGCGATCGACGTGGTCGTGCGCGAGGCCGGCGAGGTGCGCGTGGAGCAGCGCCGCATCGACATCTCGCTGCTGCCCAACCCCTCGCACCTCGAGTTCGTGAACCCCGTCGTGAGCGGCCGCGTGCGCGCGCTGCAGACCGACCAGGAGCGCAGCGACGCGCCGGCCGACACGAGCCGCGCGCTCGCGATCTCGATCCACGGCGACGCGGCCTTCCCCGGCCAGGGCGTCGTGGCCGAGACGCTCAACCTGCAGTCGCTCGCCGGCTACCGCGTCGGCGGCACGCTGCACGTGATCGCGAACAACCAGGTCGGCTTCACGACGGACGCGCACGACTCGCGCTCGACGCGCTACTCGTCCGACCTCGCCAAGGGCTTCGACATCCCGATCATCCACGTCAACGCCGACGCCGTCGACGCCTGCCGCAGCGCGGTGCGCCTCGCGATGGCGTTCCGCGAGCGCTTCGGGCGCGACGTGCTGATCGACCTGGTCGGCTACCGGCGCTTCGGTCACAACGAGACCGACGAGCCCGCCTACACGCAGCCGCTGCAGGTCGAGCGCATCAAGGCGCACCCCTCGGTCGTCACGCTCTACGCGCGGCGCCTGATCGACGACGGCCTGACCGACGAGGCCGCCGTCGAGACCCGCCGCGGGCAGATGCTGGAGCAGCTCGGCCGCGCCCACCATCCGGTCGAGGGTGGCGAGCAGTCCGAGCACAAGTCCGCCGACCGCGTGGCCCGCGACCTCGACCAGGTCGACGCGCAGCCACCGACCAGCGAGGGACTCGTCGAGCTCTCCGACGCGCTGCTCGAGATGCCTGAGGGCTTCACCGTGCACCCCAAGCTCGGCGAGCCAGCTCGAGCGCCGGCGCACGGCGATCCGCGGCGAGGGCGGCATCGACTGGGGTCACGCCGAGGCGCTCGCCTTCGGCTCGCTGCTCTCCGACGGCATCGCCATCCGGCTGACCGGCCAGGACAGCGAGCGCGGCACGTTCTCGCACCGCCATCTCGTGCTGCACGACGTGCAGACCGGCGAGCGCTACACGCCGATGGAGCACCTCGGGAGCGCCAAGGCGCGCTTCGAGGTGCACAACTCCCCGCTCTCCGAGACGGCCTGCCTGGGCTTCGAGTACGGCTACTCGGTCACGCGCCGCAACGCGCTCGTGATCTGGGAGGCGCAGTTCGGCGACTTCGCGAACGGCGCGCAGGTCATCATCGACCAGTTCATCGCGTCGGGCCGCTCCAAGTGGGGCGTGACGTCGCGCCTGACGCTGTTCCTCCCCCACGGCTACGAGGGCAACGGGCCGGAGCACTCCTCGGCGCGCCTCGAGCGCTTCCTCCAGCTCGCCGCCGACGACAACCTGCGCATCGCCAACGTGACCACGCCGGCCCAGCTGTACCACCTGCTGCGCCGCCAGGCCGCCGGGCGCACGCGCCGCCCGCTCGTCGTGATGACGCCGAAGGGCCTCCTGCGCCTCAAGGAGTCGCTCTCGTCGCTCTCCGACTTCACCGACGTGACGTTCCAGCCGATCATCGACGACGCCAAGGTCGCCGACTATCGCGAGGACATCAGCCGGCTCGTGCTCTGCACCGGGCGCCTCTACTACGACATCGAGCGGCACGCCGAGCGCGAGGCCGCCGACGAGGTCGCGGTCGCGCGCATCGAGCAGCTCTATCCGTTTCCCGACGGCCGAGCTGACCGAGCTGCTCGCGGGCTACCCCGGGCTCACGGAGATCGTCTGGGCCCAGGAGGAGCCGGCCAACATGGGCGCCTGGCGCTCCGTGCGGCACCGCGTCGAGGCGGCCGTCCCGCCCGGCGTGCGCCTCAGCTACGCCGGTCGCCCATGGCGCGGAAGCCCGTCCGAGGGCTACACCTCGGCGCACTCCCGCGAGCAGGATCGCATCGTGCGCGCCGCGCTCGGGCTGCCGCTGCCGCCTGCCTGAGCAGGCGTAGCCCGGCTCGCAGAGCGCCGCTGCCCGCCTGACCGGGCGCTGATCGGCTGCCGCCCGCGCGGCGGCTGGTGCGCGCGTCCAATTGACACTCGCTGCGAGTGTCGATCGAACTCCCCGGCGAGCGTCGCGACGGCAGGCCGTCAGCATGCCGCCGGCGGGCACCGATCGCCGACGGCGGCGAGCACGTCGCCGTTGGCACTCGCTGCGAGTGTCAATTGGACTCCCTGGCGAGCGTCGGGCCTCGGGCTCCGCCGATCACCGTCCAGGGCTCCGCTCTCTCGGCCTGGCGTGCTGTCACGTCGCCGATCGCGACCGCCGGCACGGCCCCGGGGCTCAACATCAGGATCGAGCTCGAACTGCGACCATTCGTAGTTCCTCGACAGATTCTGGACAGACGTTTGAAATCGCAGCGTACGGCGGGAGACCCGGATCCCTCGTCAAGGAACGGAGATCTTCCGTGAGACTCCTCGCTGCACTGGCACGTCTGCTCATCATCGTCGGCGGCCTCAACTGGGGCCTCGTCGGCATCTTCGAGTTCGACCTGGTCGCATGGATCTGCGGCGGTCTCGACTTCGGCGAGACGAACGCGGCCAGCCGCGTCATCTACATCCTCGTCGGCGTCGCAGCCGTGTACCAACTCGCCGTTCTGCCCGCGCTCTTCGAGGGCGGACGCCCGGCCAGCACCAGGCCGCCACGCGCTGACGAATCCCGGGAGGGGCCGGCTCCGGCCGGCTCCTCCCTCTCCCGGGCGGCGCTCAGCCGTCGGCGTCGGCGCGCCCGTGCCGCTCGCCCGCCGGATCCTGCTCCGCGTCGCGCGCGTAGCTGCCGGCCTGCTCCTTCTCCTCCGTGGCCGGACCGGCGGTGCCGCTCCCGCCGGGATGGTCGTCCTCGTCGGCTTCGTCCGGGTCGGTCATGCCGGTCGTGTCCTCCACGCCCTCGCGATCCTCGGACGTGGGCGCCGGGGGATGCTCGCCGCTGCGCTCGTACTCGCTCTCGTAGTCAGTCATGCCGCGACTCTCCCCCGTTCCGCGAGTCCGCAACCCGCCGCGCGCGGCCGCGCCGTTTCGGCACGCGCCCTCCGGGAGAGAGCCTCGCACCCGACGAGAAAGGCCGGCCACCATGCGGCAGCACAGCAACGAGGACGACCGCCAGGACGACGGCGCGCGCGAGCAGGGCGTCCGGACCGAGGATTCCGACGACCTCTCGAGCCCGCAGTTCACCGAAGACGCGGACGAGCGCGAGGAGAAGACGCGCTGAGCGTCAGGCGGCCGAGTCGAGCTCGGCGAAGCGCGCGGCGGTCTGGGCGACCGCATCCGCGAACGGCGTGACCGGAAGATCGGGAATCAGCTCGAGCAGCGACGGGCCGGGCGTGAGCGCGGCGATCGGCAGCTCGGCGCCGGTGCTCGTGATGCGGCCGCCGGCTCCGGGCACCGCGCTCTCGATGCCGGCGATCACCTCGTCGACGGTCATCACGACGCCCGGCAGGTCGTAGGAGGCGGGCTCGGCCGCCTGCGCGCGAGCGGCGGCCGACGAACGCCGCGGCGACGTCGGCGGTGTACTGCATCGACATCGCGCCCGAGAACGGGATCTCGTACGACTCGCCGCGCACGACCGCCTGGATCGCGCTGGTCGGCGCCGAGGTGACGCCCTGGTCACGGCCGACGCCGAACACCGTCCACGGCCGCAGCCCGACCGCGGAGACGCCGAGCGACTCCGCGTAGTGGCGCGCGGTCTCCTCGTTGCAGCGCTTGTAGACGCCGTACAGCGTGCGCGGCCGCAGCTCGCCCTCGGGGTCGTAGACCGCGGCCGAGCTCGCGTACGAGACGCCGCGCACCGTGCCGCCCGAATGCCGCGCGGCCTCGAGCACGCGCACGGTGCCGACCACGTTGACGAGCGCGCCGAGCACGGGATCGGCGGCCACGAACGGCACCTGCAGCCCGGCGAGGTGCACGATGTGGGTCGGCGCGTGCGCCTCCATGACGCGCTCCATGTCGCCGTCGCGCGTGAGGTCGCCCTGCGCGTAGGTGACAGCGTCGGCGACCTCGTCGCCGGCGATCTGGCGGAGCCGGCGGCCCGCCGTGACGAGGTCGAAGGCGACGCACGGCACGCCCTCGGCCACGAGCTGGCGCAGCACCCACGCGCCGATGCAGCCCTCGCTGCCGGTGATCAGAAAGCGCTCGTCCACTGGCCGGAAGCGTGGGGGAGCGGGCGAGCTACGTCAAGTAGCATCGAACGCCGTGGACGCGATCGAAGTCGAAGGACTCGAGAAGCGCTACGGAGACGTGCATGCGGTCGACGGCGTGTCGTTCGCCGTGGCGCGGGGCGAGACGTTCGGGATCCTCGGCCCGAACGGCGCGGGCAAGACGACGACGCTCGAGATGATCGAGGGCCTGACGCGCCCGGACGCCGGCTCGATCTCGATCCTCGGCCAGCCGGTCTGGCCCAATCCGACGCTCGTCCAGGGCCGCATCGGCGTGCAGCTGCAGAAGAACGCGATGTTCGAGAACCTCACCGCGGCCGAGCTGCTCGACCTCTTCGCGAAGTTCTACGGCGTGCCGCTCGAGGGCCGCGCACCGCGGCTGCTCGCGCTCGTCGGACTCGACGAGAAGGCCGACTCGCAGGCGCGCCAGCTCTCGGGCGGCCAGCAGCAGCGGCTCGCGATCGCCCTCGCGCTCGTCCACGACCCCGAGATCGTCTTCCTCGACGAGCCGACGACCGGGCTCGACCCGCAGGCCCGCCGCAACCTCTGGGACGTGATCCGCGCGGTCGCCGCCGAGCACCGCACCGTCGTGCTGACGACGCACTACCTCGACGAGGCCGAGACGCTGTGCGACCGCGTCGCGATCATGGACGGCGGCAAGATCATCGCGCTCGACACGCCGCAGGCGCTGATCGACGGCCTGCGCGGCCGCTCGCGCGTGATCGTCGAGGGCGCGGGCTCGACGAGGCGTCGCTCGGCGCGCTCGACGGCGTGCAGAAGGTGACGAGCGCCGAGGGCGTCTACGAGCTGACCTCCACCGAGCCACAGCGCACGCTGCTCGGCCTGGTCGCCCTGGCCGAGGCGCGCGGGGTCGAGATGCAGGGGCTCGCGGTGCGTCAGCCGACGCTCGAGGACGTCTTCCTCGACGCCACCGGAACGGCGTTCCGCGAATGAGCCTCCCCCGCGTCTGGGCCGTGATCGCCGCGAGCGTGCGCATGTTCCTGCGCGATCGCCCCGCCTTCTTCTTCACGTTCGCGTTCCCGATCATGTTCATGGTGCTGTTCGGCCTGATCTTCGGCGCGGGCGGCACGTCGGCACCGACCGTCGACATCGTCGGCAACGGCCCGGTGCGCCAGGCGCTCGAGCGGTCGGACGCGATCGATCTCAAGCCCCAGCCGGACGAGGCGACAGGCGCTCGAACGCGTGCGCGACGGCGACGAGCCCGCGGCGATCCTGCTGACCGGAACGACCGCCCGGCTCGTCTACTCCGCGACCTCGCAGGTCGAGGCGCCGATCGTGATCGGCGTCGTGCGCGGCATCGTCGACGGCTTCAACCTGCGCGCCGTGGATGCGACGCCGGCGGTGCGGCTCTCCTCGGCGCGCGTCGAGGCGCAGTCGCTCGACTACGTCGACCTGCTCGTGCCCGGCCTCCTGGCGATGGCGATCGCGCAGAGCGCCGCCTTCGGCGTGGCGTTCTCGCTCGTCGCCTGGCGCCAGAAGGGCATGCTCCGCCGGCTGCGGCTGACGCCGCTGCCGCTCGCCGAGTTCGCCGCCGGCCGCGTCGTCTTCCATCTCATGATCGCGGTCATCCAGGCGGTGATCCTGCTCACCGTCGGGCGCCTGCTGTTCGGCGTCGCACCTCGTCGGCAACGTGCTCGCGCTGCTCCCGCTCGTGCTGATCGGCGGCGTGTCGTTCATCGCGCTCGGCATGTGCATCGGCGGCCGCGTCAACAGCGAGGACGCGACGGCCGCGCTCTCGAACCTGATCGTGCTGCCCATGACGTTCCTGGGCGGGGTCTTCTTCCCGCTCGACTCCGCCCCCGCGCCCGGTCCGCGCGATCGCCCACTTCCTGCCGCTGACCTACCTCGCCGAGGGCCTCCAGGACGTCGCCGTGCGCGGCCACTCGTTCACCTCGACGCTCCCGAACCTGGGCGTGCTCGCGCTCTTCGGCGTCGCGCTGTCGGTGCTCGCGCTGCGCATGTTCCGCTGGCAGACCACGGCCTAGCGTCCTCGCCGCGTCAGCCTGCGCGCAGCTGCCCGACGATCGCATCGGCGACCTCGGTCGTCGTGGCGCTGCCACCGAGATCGCGCGTGCGCGGGCCGCTCCTGCAGACGTCGCCGAGCGCGCCGAGCAGCCGCGCCGCTGCGGCCGCCTCGCCGAGGTGCTCGAGCATGAGCACCGCGCTCCAGACCGCCGCACAGGGGTTGGCGATGCCCTGCCCGGCGATGTCGGGCGCCGAGCCGTGCACGGGCTCGAAGAGCCCCGGGACGCTGCCGCCCGGGCACAGGTTGGCGCTCGCCGACATGCCCATGCCGCCCTGGATCGCTGCCCCGAGGTCGGTGAGGATGTCGCCGAAGAGATTCGAGGCCACGACCACGTCGAGCGTGTCCGGCCGCAGCACCATGCGCGCCGCGAGCGCATCGACGAGCACGTGCTCGTAGCGGATCTCGGGATGGCGCGACGGCGACCTCGGCGGCGACCTCGTCCCAGAGCACGTAGCCGTACCGGGAGGCGTTCGACTTGGTCGCGCTGGTAACGATTCCGCGACGGTCCGCCGCCAGCAGGAAGGCGTGCTCGACCACGCGTTCGATGCCGGCGCGGGTGAACACGGCGGTCTCGATGCCGACCTCGCTGGGATGTCCCTGATGCGCGCGCCCGCCGACGCCCGAGTACTCGCCCTCGGAGTTCTCGCGCACGAAGACCATGTCGATGTCGCCGGGCTCGCGGCCGGCGAGCGCGCACGGCACGCCCTCGAGCAGCCGCACGGGCCGGACGTTGGCCCAGAGGTCGAGGCGCTGGCGGATCGGCAGCAGCAGGCCCCAGAGCGTGACGTGGTCGGGGATGTCGGGCCGGCCGACGGCACCGAGCAGGATGGAGTCGAACTCGAGCAGCTGATCGCAGGCGTCGTCCGGCATCATCGGCCGTGCTCGACCCAGTGGTCGGAGCCCCACGGGAGCTCGCTCCACGCGATCTCGAGTCCCAGCTCGTCGACACAGCGACGGGCCTCGTCGACAACCTCTGGGCCTACGCCGTCGCCGGCGAGGACTGCGATGCGATGCGTCATTCGACGGACCCTAGCGACCGGGGCCAGGCGCCGCGTACCCGCCAGACCAGCATGCCCCCCGCGAGCCGCGGAGGGCCGTAGGCCGAGCGCATGACGTCCTGCCATCCGCCGGGCCAGCCGCTGCGCAGCAGGATGACGTCGACCCGCCGCTCGCGGGAGAATGCGCGCAGCTCACGGCCCGGGAACGGCGGCAGCGGCGCGCCGTAGATCGAGCGCACGATCGGGCTGCGCCAGAGCGGCTCCGGGAAGGTCGCGCTGACGTAGCCGCCCGTCATGCGGAAGCCGTAGCCCGCCTGCTGCTGCCACAGCATCGCCTGGCCGTCGTAGCTGAACGGGATGATCATCACGTTCTCGCGGGGCTTGATCACGCTGCGCCAGCGATCGTCCTGGAACAGCGCGGGCCGGTCGAGCCTCGTCGTCCAGAGCCCGCCGTCGGGGTTCGGAGCGAGCGTCGCGGCGAGCAGCCCGAAGACGATCCAGCGAGCCCGCCCGCCGCGTGCCAGGAAGAGCGCGACGAGCACCGCGAAGCCGAGCCACGCGAGCATGAAGGCGCGTACCGGCAGCGCGTGGCTCGCGAGCGGGAGGTCGTCGAGCAGCGCCCACGGCAGCTCGAGCCAGGTGCGGTGGCCGGCGATCACGAGCCGCGAGCCGAGCGCGCAGAGCGTCACGAACGCGATCGTCAGCGCGAGCACGCGCGCGAGCGGCTCGCGCCGGCGCTCCCACACCGCGAAGCCTGCGAGCGCCGGCAGCACCGGGCCGATGTAGCCGAGCTGCTCGGTCAGGTTGTTCGTGCCGAGCTGGTCGGCGAGGTCGTGCAGGGGCGCGGGCCGGAGCGCCGTGACGCGGGTCGGCACGAGCAGGTTGGCGAGGTCGAGCTCGAAGCCGCGACCGCTGATGCCGAGCGGGTCCGGGTGCGCGAACGCGACCCACAGGAACGGCGAGACGACGACGAGCACGATGCCGTAGGCCGCCGAGCACAGCAGGAGGCAGCGGAAGAGCAGGGCGCGCTCGCGGCCGTACGTCCACGCGAGGCCCGCAGCGAGCGCGAACGTGCCCGCGATGGTTCCCCAGAAGAGCGTCTCGAGGAACGTCGCGAAGACCCCGAGGATGCAGAGCGCGAAGAGCACCACGAAGCGGCGGTCCGAGAGACCGCCGCGCAGGTAGCGCGCCGCTGCGAGGCCGGCCAGCGGGAGCGTGAAGACGAGCGCGAGGTTGAGGTGATTGAGCGTCTCGGTCGCCTCGTAGGTGGTGAAGCCGAAGACGAGACCGCCTGCGAGCGCGGCCGGCGTTCCTGTGCCAAGATCGCGGCACAGCAAGTACGTGCACCACGCCGCCAGCGGCGGCGCCGCCAGCGCGAGCGCGCTGTAGGCGGTGAGCGGCCCGAAGATCGCCGTCACGGGCCAGGCCAGCGAGTGCCGGCCCGGGGATCGCCGTCGTCCACGCGAGATTCCAGCCGTCGGGCGCGTAGACGAGGTCGGTCAGGAGCGGGTGGAGGCCGTTCTCGAGCGCGTGCGGCCACCACGCGAGCGACCACGCGAAGGTCGCCTGGTCGGAGCCGTACGAGCCGACGACGCTTCCGCTGCCGCCGCGCAGCACGCCACGCCCGAAGAGCGCGAGCGACAGCAGGACGTAGCCCGCGAGCACGGCGAGCGAGCGGAGCCTCGCGCTCACGCGGTGGGAGCGATTACTCGCCGGGGCGGAAGATGCGCTTGGCGCGATCGGCGACCACCGAGCCGAGCAGCGACCCCGCCGAGACTGCGTCGTCGCCCTTCGGCTGCTCGCCGCCCGTGAGCAGCGCCTCCATGTTCTTCGCCATCTGGCCGATCATGCGGCGAGCCACGTCCTGCATCACGCCGCGACCCATCTGCGCGACGCGGCCGGTGATCAGCATGTCGGCGACGACCGTGACGTGCGAGCCGGCCTCCGTCTCGGCCACGGCCATGTTCGAGCTTGGCCTGCGCCGTGCCCTGGCCGCGCGCCTCGGTGCCCTTCGCGAGCATGCTCGCGGTTCGCGCCGCGGGGTCGCTCTCGACGATCGCGACGGTGCCCTTGTAGGTCATCTTGACCGGCCCGAGCTTGACCGTGACCTGCGCGTCGTACGAGCCGTCGTCGTTCTTGCCCGTGACCTCGGCGCCCTGGATGCAGGTCGCCACGCGCTCCGGATCGAGCATCAGCTCGTAGACCTCGGGCGGCTTGGCGGCCACGTCGAACTCGTTCTCGATCAGCACGCTCGACAGTCTAAGAGTTCTCGCCGGACTCCGGTAGGCTGGCCGCCGAATCGACGGGAGGAACGTGACGTGAGCGCGATGCGCGAGACGATGTGGCGGCAGCCGGACGACCTGCGCGCGGTGCTGGCCGATCCCGGTCCGGCCGAGCGGGCTGCCGAGCGCATCGCGGGACGGCGCGTTCTGCTGATCGGCACGGGCACGAGCTGGCACGCCGCCAACCACGGCGCGGCGCTGCTGCGTCACGCCGGCGTCGAGGCCTGGGCCGTGCAGGCCGACGAGTCCGTGCTCCACGGGCCCGGTGCCGGCGCGGACGACGCGCTGCTGCTGCTCAGCCATCGCGGCACGAAGCGCTACACGAGCGAGGCCCTCGCCCGCGCGCAGAAGGCCGGCGCGGCGACCGTCCAGATCTCGTCGATCGGCGCGCCCGGCGCCGACATCGAGACGAGCGCGCCCGAGACGAGCGCCGCCTTCACCTCGAGCCATCTCTGCGCGCTCCTGCGCGTGGCGCAGATCGCCCGCGCGCTCGGCGCCGACCTGGAGCTCGACGCGATCCCCGAGGCGGTCGCCATCGAGCTCGCCGACGCAGCGCTCGACGTGCCGCCGCCCGCGCGGCTGCTGCAGTACGTCGGCAGCGGCACGAACGCCTGGACGGCGGCCGAGGGTGCGCTCAAGATCCGCGAGACCGCCTACGTCGCGGCGGCCGCGCACTCGATGGAGTACCTGCTGCACGGCCCGTCGGTGGCCGTCGGCAGCGGCGATGCGCTCGTGTCGCTCGACGGCGGCGGCGAGGCCTCCGAGCGGCTCGCCGTGGTCGCCGAGGCCATCGACGGCCACGGCGCCACCGTTCACCGCTTCCGCCGCGACGCGCTCGGCGAGCCGCTCTCGGTCTTCCCGCTCACGACGATCGTGCAGCGCATCGCGCTCGAGGCCGCCGAGCGGATGGGCACGAATCCGGACTCGTTCGGCAAGGATCTGCCGGGCCGCGGCGAGCTCTGGGCGTCGATCCCGCTGTAGGCGCTACGCCGGCTCGAAGGCGAGCGCGGGCACGAAGTCCCGGGCGGCGCAGGCAGGCCGGGAGTCGTCGGGCTTCGTGAGCTTCGGCTTCGTGCCCGTGCGCTTCCGCGTGGGCTGCCGGGGGCCGTAGGTGAGCGGCCCTCTCCCGGCTCGCCGTGAGCTTCGCGCCGGTCGACGCCCACGTGCCGAGCAGCAGGATCTTGCCCGGGTCGGTGACGGTGTCGCCGTTGGTCGTGTTGAACGTCTGTGCCCGCAGGCCCGTGCCGATGGCGGGGCGCCGATGTTCGCCGTGTACCTGCGGGCAGCTCCGGCTGCCGAGGCCGCGCCGGGGAGCATCGGGCAGGCAACGCGGGCGAGGGGGGAAGGCGAGTCGTCGTGGTCGGCGATGGCGGAACGCTGGAAACGTCATGCGCGCGCCTCGGGGTCTGCCGAGGCGGCGCGGAGACGCGCGGCGGGCTACCAGCCGGTGTGGTTGTCGAGCCCGATCACGCGACCGCTCGGCACCTTCGCGTCCTCGTCGAGACCGCCGAACTTGCCGCGGTGGAAGACGAGCGGCTCGCCGCCCGAGCCCTCGAACGACACCACCTCGCCGATCAGCAGGTCGTGATCGCCGGCGCGCACGATCTCGGTGACCTCGCAGCGCAGCAGCGCGAGCGCATGGCGCACCGCGTAGTAGCCGAAGCGGTCGGGGATCGCGTGCTCGCGCGGGAACTCGCCCCCGCGCTTGGCGAAGTCGAGCGCGACGTCCTGCTGGCGGCGGTGCAGGATGTTGACGGCGAAGCGCCGGCTGGCGGTCGCCTTCTCGAGCGTGCGCGAGCTGTGCGCGAGCGACACGAGCACGAGCAGCGGCTCGAGCGAGACCGACGTGAACGAGTTGAGCGTCATCCCGGCCGGATGGCCGTGATGCTCGCTCGTGACCACGCAGACGCCCGTTGCGAAGGCCCCGACGACTTCACGGAACTCGGTCGACATGCCGCAAGCATGCCCGGATCGCGGCGGCGCAGAAGGCCCGGCTGGCCGCCGGCCGGCACTCGCGGCGAGTGCCGATTGGCCGGATGCCGGCTCGCGGTCGACCCGTGGGAGCGCGTTCCGCGGGAGCGCGTTCGGCCAAATGACACTCGCCGCGAGTGCCAATTGGTCGCATCGCCGGCAGGCACCCCGCGGGACGACGGCGCCGAGCGCCGCGGGCGGGGGCGCGTTCGGCCAAATGACACTCGCCGCCGAGTGCCAATTGGTCGCATCGCCGGCAGGCACCCCGCGGGACGACGGCGCCGCCGCCGCGGGCGCGGCGGTCGGAACGCGCTGCCGGGCCAAGATGGACCGCACTCGCCGGCGAGTGTCATTTGGCCGAAGGACGGGGGCCGCCAGGCCCCTCGGCCGGAAGACCACGCCGTCCGGGGATCCGGGACAAACCGTGCTGCGGGCGCTCGGCGATCCGGCAGGCCGGTACTCGATCCGCGGCCCCCGATCTCGCTGATGCGGCACTGATGCAGCGAGAACGACGGGCCCGCGGGAGATGAGGCCGATCGCGAACGCGTCTCGCGCCCGCGGCCGCGCGTCGATCGCAGCAACGTTCCCGTGGATGCACGGCAGGGTCGCCGCCCTGGTAAAGGAGGACCTACCGCCTATGGCGCGTTTGCGTCCCAGCCGAGCGGGCATAGGCGCAGGATGCAGACCGGCAGAGGGCACTCGCGGTGACGAGACGGGCGCCGTTCGCGGTCGATCTACCGACCGGAGCGGCGCTGAGCCTGTCGGCCCCGCCGGACGACCTGAGCGGTCGCGAGCTGATCGTGCTCGGACTCGGCGGCAGCGTCATGCGCGCGACGACGCCACGCTGGAGCGCCTCGATCACCTGGCTCCTGCGGCGTCTCGAGCGCGACCTGCCGGCCTTCGGCTACGCCGAGCTGCGCTATCGCGATCGCAGCTGGCGGGCGCTCGGCGAGTGCATGCGCGATGCGCGCGAGGCGCTCGCCGCGCTCCCCGCCGGCACGCCGATCGCGCTGCTCGGCTTCTCGATGGGCGGCGGCATCGCGATCGGCGTCGGCCGGCGACCCGCGCGTGCGCGGCGTGATCGGGCTCGCGCCCTGGGTGCCCGAGCAGATCCCGCTCGGCCCGCTGCGCGGCAAGCGGCTCGCGGTCGTGCACGGCTCGCGCGACCGCTCGCTGCCGCTGCTGCCCGGCGTCCCGCCCGAGCACTCGCTGCGCACGATCGAGCGCGCCGAGGCCGCCGGGGCGCGCACGAGCCACACGCTGATCGACGGCGCGATCCACGCGATCGCCGTGCGCACCCCGCTCGGGCTCGCGCCGCTCCCCCACGCTCGCGACTGGAGCCGCGCCGTCGCCGCGCTCGTCGAGGAGCTCGCCCGAGCGCGAGCTAGAGCGAGAGGTCGTGCTTGCTGAGCACCTCGCAGCCGCTCTCGGTGATCAGCGCGAGGCGCTCGACGCGCAGGCCCCACGGGCCCGGATAGGTGCCGGGCTCGAGCGCGACGACCATGCCCGGCGCGAGCACCGTGCGGCCGCCGGGGACGATGCGCGGCTCCTCGTGGCAGGCGACGCCGAAGCCGTGGCCCGTGTGGTGCGGATAGTCGAGACCGGCGCGCACCAGCGCGTCGAGCTCGCCCGCGACCACGCCCGGCGCGAGCGCGGCGAGGCCGGTCTCGAGCGCCTCGACGCAGCGCGCGTGCGCCGAGCGCACCTCCGCGGGCTGCTCACCGACCGCGATGGCCGAGCACGAGTCGCCCCAGTAGCCGTTCAGGCGCGGCACGAGATCGGCCATGGCGAGGTCGCCGTCGCGCACGATCGCGGGGACCGGGCGGGCCGCCCACCTCGCCCGTGCGCTCGCCGGAGACGAAGTCGGAGAGCAGCGCGAGCCGCTCGCCCGCCGCCGCCTCCATGGCGCCCTGCACCTCGGCCCACGCCGCGAGCTCGCTGACGCCCGCGCGGAGAGCCGTGCGGGCGGCTCGCCTGGCCGACGTCGCAGAGCGCGATCGCCGCGCGCAGGAGCTCGATCTCGTCGGCGTCCTTGACGGCCCGCAGCATGCGCAGCGCGTGCGCGTCGGCGACGGCCGTCGTCGCGCCCGGCACGGCGAGCAGCGCGTCGTCGACGCCCACCCGCCCGCTCAGGCCGAGCGAGGCGAGCGCCGCGCGGCGGCCTTCGAGCGGCTCGAGCGGGGCGAGCGTGAAGCCCTCGTAGGTCGACGACCTCGCAGCCGCTCCCCGCGAGCGCGGGCGCCTCGTCCTCGCTCACGACCGCGACGACGCTGCCGTCGGAGCGGACGACGGCGAGCGGCGCGGCGCCGAAGGGGTTCGGGCCCCAGGTCTCATCGGCGGCGAAGCCGGTCAGCCAGGTCACGGTGAACGGGTCGGAGGCGACGAAGGCATCGCAGCCGACCGTCTCCAGAAGGCGTGCAGCTCTCATGCGACGGGTCCTCCCTCGATGGCGGCGGTCAGGGTGGTCTCGAGCGCTGCGCCGCCGGCCAGCTCGACGGCCTCGCCGGCGGCCACGGCCTGCTCGAGGTTGCCGAGCGAGACCCACGGCTCGACGCCGAGCCCGTACGAGCCGCGCAGCGGCAGGTCGTGCGCGCCGCCGTAGGGCTGCCACGTGCACCAGCCAGCGGAACAGCTGCTCGTCGAAGCGCAGCCGGAACGTCCGGCCGAGGCGCGGGTTCTCGACGGCGATCGTCCCGTCGTCGAGATCGGTCAGGAAGACGTCGTCGTGCGAGCCGACCTCGGGCCCTGGCACCTGCGCGCAGGTCGGCGCGGCCGCCGTCCCTGAGCAGCGGCGTGCGGCCACGGCTCGCGCTGGCCGGACGCGAGCCGCGCGGTGTCCTCCCAGGCCTCGGGCAGCGTGACGATCGTGCCGCGCCGGGGCGTGCAGGCGTGCAGCCGGCCTCGAGGAAGCGGCGCGCCGACGACGCAGTGGTGCCCCCAGACGAGGTGGTGGGCCTCGGCCGAGAGGTTCTCGACGCGCTCGTGGCAGCGTCAGCACGGCCTCGCCGCGCTCGAGCCGCATGCGTGCGCTCGAGCGCGAACGGCGTGCAGCGCGCAGCGCACGCGGCAGACGCAGCTCGACCGCGTCGTCGCCCGTCGACCTGACCGTCGACCTCCCACGGGACGACGCGCGACCTCGCCGTGGAACGGCAGCTCGGCCCCGCGATAGCTCGCAGGGGTCGTTGCAGCTCGGGAACAGCTCCTGCCAGCCGCCGCTCGTAGTTGCGCAGGAACTCCATGCCGTCCGAGCCCTCGCGCGGCGGCGCAGCCCGGCGGCTGCAGGCCCCAGGGCGTCTTGAAGAGCACGTCGACGCCGGTCGAGCAGGTCGCACGAACTCGTAGATGCTCGCAGCCCTTGTCGGGCAGCACGGTGACCTCGATGCAGCCGTTGCGCCAGCGTGAGCGCGCGCCAGCCGGCGCGCTCGCCCTCGACGCTGCAGGCCTGCGTCACAGCTCGGGCAGCGTCTCGAGGATGAACCAGTTGGCGGTCAGGCCGCAGTCGACCGTGAGGTCGATGCCGGTGATGCCGGAGGCGTCGTCGGAGGCCAGGAAGGCGAACGCCGCGGCGATCTCGGACGGCTTCACGAGCCGGCGCATCGGCACGCGCGCGAACTGGCCGTTGAGGTAGTCCATCATCTCCGGGCCGACCGCGCGCTCGGTCATGTCGGTGTGCGTGAAGCCCGGGCTGACGCAGTTGACGCGGATGCCGTGCGGCCCGAGCTCGAGCGCCATCGTGCGGTTGAGCCCGATCAGGCCCGCCTTCGAGGCGTTGTAGCTCGCGAACGGCCCGTCGCCGCCCGAGGCGTCGATCGAGGCGTTGTGCAGGATCACGCCGCCGCCGGTGCGCACCATCTCGGGCGCGACGGCGCGCGAGCACAGGAAGCGGCCCGGTCAGGTTCGTTTGCACGACCGCGCGCCAGCGCTCCTCGGTCATCTCGAGGAACGGCGTCTCGTCGTCGATGCCGGCGTTGTTGACGAGCACGTCGATGCGGCCGTCCCAGCGCGCGAGCGCCGCGGCCACCGCGCCGCGCACGGCCTCGACCGTCGCCGACGTCGCGGCGTGCGCCCAGGCCTTGCCGCCCTCGCCGCTCGACGAGCGCCGCGACGTCTCCTCGAGCTTCGCGAGCGTGCGGCCGACCAGCATCACGTCGGCGCCCTCGGACGCGAACCGTCTGGGCGGTCGCCTGGCCGATGCCCCTGGCCGGCGCCCGTCACGATCACGCCCTTGCCCTCGAAGCGGCGCCATCTCCCTCTCTATCCCTTGATCGCCCCGGCCGTGAGGCCGCGGATGAAGAAGCGCTGGCCGATCAGATACAGGATCAGCATCGGCACCGACGCGAGCAGCATGCCCGCCATGAGCACGGGCACGTCGAGCGAGTAGCGGCCCTGGAAGACGGTGACGCCGACCATCAGCGTCTTGAGCCGGTCCTCGGGCAGGAAGACGAGCGCGATCAGCAGCTCGTTCCAGACCCACAGCGAGTTGACGACGACCAGCGTCACGAGCGCCGGCGCCGAGAGCGGCGCGATGATCTGCCAGAGCACGCGGAAGTGCGAGGCCCCGTCGGCCATCGCCGACTCGATCAGCTCGTGCGGGATCGAGCGGAAGAAGCTCGTCAGCAGGTACACGCGAGAACGGGCGCCGTCAGGCCGGCGTAGATCACGATCACGCCGCGGTAGGTGCTGATCAGGCCGAGGTCGGCGAACTGCGCGAAGAGCGGGATCAGCAGCACGACGGGCGGCACGATCAGCAGCGCGATGTTGACCGAGAGCAGCAGGTTCTGGCCGCGGAAGCGCATCTGCGCGATCGCGAACGCGCACAGCGCCGCGGCCAGCGTCGAGACGACGACGGCGCCGACGGTCATGATCGCGGAGTTCTTGAGCCAGATGAAGAAGTCGCCGCCGTGCAGCGCCTCGCGGAAGTTGCCGAACGAGAGCGGCCAGGGCAGGCCGAGCGTGTCGTCGAGGTACTGCTTGTCGGTCTTCAGCGCCGTCATCAGCATGAACAGCAGCGGGCCGAGCGCGAGCAGCGGTCGCGAGCACCAGCACGACGTGATGGGGCAGGTGCTCGAGCCGCCGCCCGCGGCTGCGGGCCGGGCAGCTGCGGAGCGGCGCTCACAGCGTCTCCCCCGTGCGCGCCGGCGCGCCTGCGCACCCAGAACAGCAGCACCATGAAGATGCTCATCACGCCCAGCAGCATGGTCGCCACGGCCGCGGCCTGCCCGGGCAGCGACTGCACCTCGCCGGTGTTGTAGACGTAGACCTCGAGCGTCGTCGTCGCGTCGCCGGGCCCGCCCTGGGTGAGCGTCCAGACGTAGGCGAACGCGAACGCGAGCATGGTCGTCGCCGCGATCACGACGTAGAACTCGATCGTGCCGCGCAGCTCGGGCAGGATCACGTGCCAGAGCCGCTGCAGCCAGTTCGCGCCGTCGATGCGCGCGGCCTCGAGCGGCGCGTCGTCCTGGCTCATCAGGCGCGCCAGGAAGAGCACGATGCCGAAGCCGACCTCGCGCCAGATGATCACGATCAGGACGGTCGTGAGCGCGTAGCGCTCGCTGCCGATCCAGTCGATCGCGAGCGCTTTCAGACCGGCCTTCGAGAGCAGGTCGTTGACGACTCCGTGCAGCGTGAACATGTAGCTGGCCACGATGCCGACGATCGGCACGGCGAGGATGTAGGGCGTGAACAGCGCGCTGCGGTAGAACTTCCAGCCGCGCACCCCCTCGTACAGCAGCACCGAGACGAGGATCGAGATCACGAGCAGGACGGGCACGGCCAGGAGCAGCGTCGCGCTGTGCCGCGCGGCGTTGCGGAAGGTCGGGTCGTCGAGCGCGTTGCGGTAGTTGTCGAGCCCGATGAAGGGCCCGCTCGAGCCGCGGACGAGGCGTGTCGAGAAGTCGACGACCTTCACGATCGGATAGCCGAACGTGAACACCAGCAGTGCTACGAGTGGAGCACAGTAGAGGTACGGCACCCACGGCGGTGCCTTCACCATCGGCGCCATCCCGGCCCGCACGTCCGGGGTCTCGCCCCGGACGTGCGGTCGCCGCGCCCGTGCGGCCGGGCCCCGGCCGCACGGGTCGTCCGCAGCTCGAGCCGCAGCCTCATACGCGCTTGAGATCCGTTCCCCAGGTCGTGTAGTGCTTGACCTGATCCGGGTTCTGCTTCTTCCACTTCTGGGTGACCTTGTAGGCCTCGTCGCCCGACGCCTCGCCCTTCATGCTCCCGCCCAGGATCTTCTGCGAGATCTTGAACATGGCGTCCGTCCAGAACAGGCCCGGCATGAGGTCGGCGATGTAGACGTTGTGCTTGGCCTTGATGAACTGGTTGTAGGTCTGCTTGATCAGCGGGTTGTCGATCGCGGCCGAGTTGAAGCGCGCGTCGGCCGGGATCTGCTTCGACGTCGTCCACATCGCCTTGAGGCGCTCCGGGGAGTGCATGAAGTCGATGAACTTCGCGGCCGTCTCGGGATCCTTGGCCTTCGACGGGATGCCGAAGCCCTGCGTGTCGACGATCGGGAACGGCGCCATCTTGCCGTTGCCGAACGTCGGCAGCTTCATGAAGCCGGCGTTCTTGCCGAGCTTCTTCTGCGAGTCGGGCAGCGCCGCCGAGTTGTTCAGCGTCATCGACGCCTTGCCGGTGTTGTAGAGCTGGATGCCCCGGTAGAGATCGAGCGAGGTCACGTCGTCGTTCAGGTACTCGCCGTCGCGGAGCTCCTGCAGCTTGACCCACTGCTCGTGGTACTTCGGCTCGCGCCAGTCGAGCTTGCCGATGAAGAGGTTGAGCGCGTCGGCCGGGCTGTTGAGGTTCTGCGTCAGCGCGTTGACCATCCACCACTCGCCGAGGAACCCGTCCTTGACGCCGCCGCTGAGCGGGATGTAGCCCTTGCTCTTGAGCTTGTCGCACGCGTCCATGAACGCGTCCCAGGTCTTCGGCGGCGAGTCGGCGTTCAGGCCCGCCTTGTCGAAGTGCTCCTTGTTGTACTGGACGCCGAAGGCCAGCGAGTAGAAGCCCGTGCGGTACGTCTTGCCCTGGTAGTTGGACATCGTCGTGCCGCCGCCGTGCTTGATCGTGGCGGCGGACACGAGCCCGTTGAGCGGCTTCAGGTAGCCGAGCCAGGCGTTCTCCATGTGGTAGATCCCGTTGAACAGGAACTGCACGTCGGGCACGCTGCCGGCGGCTGCGGCCTTCGTGAACTGCGGGATCACCTGCGCCGTGTCCATCAGCGTGGGCGAGACGCTCGAGCCGGTCTGGGCCTTGAACTTCTTGATCGTGTCGTCCATCCAGGCCTGGATGCCGACGGCCTCCTGCTCGCCCCACCACCACATCTTGATGTTGCCGGCGCTCGTGCGGGCCGAGGCGGGCGCCGCGCCCAGCGCGAGACCCGCGGCGGCCGTGCCGGCGGCCATCTTGAGGAGCCTGCGGCGGTTCATCTCGTGCGACATCGCGTCCATTCGTTTCCTCCACTGGATGTGGGCTCCGGCGCAGAGTCGCCGGGGTCGGGTCGGGCTTGTGCCGCGAGCGGCGGCGGGGTCGACGGCGGTCGGCTGCGGCCTCGCCGGCCGCACGCCGCGCTACCTGCTGTGTCGCCGGACGGGGCGGGTCGGTTAGCGCCCGGGCCGAATGCCACGCGGCAGGCTGCGAGTGGATGACGCGGGGATGGTGCCGCACGGGGTCACCGGCACGCTGCGCCCGGCGCCTCGCAGAGCGCGCAGCGCCGCCCCCGCCCGAACGCGCCGTGCTTGCCCGCGCACGGCGTCACGGGGCGATCCCCTCGGCGCGCGCGACGCGCTCGGCGCCGAGCTCGATGTGACGGCGCATCGCCTCGGCGACGGCGGCGCGGTCGCCGGCGGCCAGCAGCTCCACCAGGCGCACGTGCGCCTGGGCGTGGTTGCGCAGCTCCGCAGGCTCGAGCGCGGCGTTCGCCGCGCGCAGGAAGCGCTCGATGCGCTCGCGCAAGCCTGCTGCGACCTCGAGCAGGAGCTCGTGGTCGGCGAGCCGCCAGAGCGCCTCGTGGAAGCGCACGTCGAGCGCGCCGACCGTCTTCGTGGTGCCGCGCTCGGCGGCGCTCGTCATGCGGCGGGCGAGCCGCATGAGCTCGTTCTCCGCGGCCGGCGTCCAGCGCTCGAGCACGCGCTCGCAGACGAACTGCTCGAGCACCACGCGCAGGTTCGAGATCTCCTCGAGCGAGCGCGTCGACAGCTCGGCGACACGCGCCCCGCGCCGCGGCTCGCGCACGACGAGGCCCTCCTCGGCGAGCCGCGCGAGCGCCTCGCGCACGGGGATGTGGCTCGTGCCGAGCTCCTGGGCGATCGCGCGCTCGACGAGGCGAGCGCCCGGCGCGTAGGCTCCGTCGCGGATCATGTCCCGCAGCTGGTCGGCCACCCGTCCGGCGACGCTGACGGGCATGTGTTCGGCCGGCAGTCCCACCGTGCGGGAGTCAACGCTATAGCAGCCGCCGCGTCAAGTGGCAACGGCCGACCGCGAGCCCGATCGTCCTGCTCGACGAGGCCACGGCCGAGGCGGGCAGCGCCCTCGCACGCGAGCTCGGCGCTCGGCCAGCCGCGCCGCGCTGATCGCCGCGCACCGCCTCGCGCAGGCGGCGAGCGCCGCAGGGCGGCCGCGCTGCGCGGTCTGGAACGCCTGGTCGCCGCGCGCGGAGCTAGCGCGTCGGAGGGGTGAAGAGCTCGACCGTGTGGCCGTCGGCGTCGCGGACGTAGACCGCGCGCCCGCCCGCATTCGCCCCGGTGTCGACCACGATCGGCGCCGAGACGGCGGTGCCACCGGCTGCCACGAGGCGCTCGAGCGTCGCGTCGAGATCGTCGCAGGCGACGCAGATGTGCGCGAAGCCGACGTCGGCCGGCCGCGCCGTGACGTGCCCGGCGGCCGGCGAGCGGTACTCGAACAGCTCGATGCGCGGGCCCTCGCCGCCGAACGCGACGTGGGCCTGGCGCACGTCGACGCCGTGCTCGCCGACGATCGCCTCGAAGTAGCCGCCCTGCTTCTCCTGCTGCATCACGATCTCCATGCCGAGCCCCTCGCCCCAGAACGCGAGCGCGCGCTCCAGGTTCGAGACGGTCAGTCCGGTGTGGTGGATCTGGTTCATGTCCCCTCCTACTGGATCGTGAAGCCGCCGTCGACGACCATCGTCTGACCCGTCATCCACCCCGCCGCGTCCGAGAGCAGGAAGACCGCGGGGCCTGCGAGATCCTCCGGCTCGCCGATGCGCCGCAGCGGGTGGCGCTCGGCGAGCTCCGGAATGAGCTCGTCGAAGTCGTCGCGCCCCCGGTAGGCCATCGGCGAGCGCACGACGCCGGGCGCAAGCGCGTTGACGCGGATGCCGTCGGGCCCGAGCTCCGACGCCAGCGCGCGCACGAGCGCCTCGACGCCGCCCTTGGCGGCGGAGTAGGTCGAGTACGCGGGCACGCCGATGCGGGCGAGCTGGCTCGAGACGAGCACGATCGAGCCGCCGCTGCCGAGCGCCGCGAGCGCGGCCCGCACCATGCGCTGCGGCAGCGCGAGGTTGTCGTCGAGCACGGCGGCGATCGCCTCGTCGCTCGTGTTGCGCGCGTCCTGGTCGCGCACCAGCGTGCCCGCGGCGTGGACGATGCCGTCGAGCCGCCGAGCAGCTCGACCTCGGCCACGAGCGCTTCGGGCGCGCCCGGCTCGAGCAGGTCGCTCGCGTGGCCGCGGACGCCGTCGAGCTCGGCGAGCGCCTCGCTGCGGCGACCGCTCGCGACCACCCGCGCGCCCTCGGTCACGCAGCGCTCGGCGATCGCGCGGCCGATGCCGGAGGACGCCCCCGTGACGAGGATGCGCCGCCCCTCGAGCTGCATCAGATGGAGCCGCCGAACGTGTCGCAGCGCTTCATGTCGCCGCTCTCGTAGCCGGTCGAGAACCAGCGCTGGCGCTGCGCGGAGGAGCCGTGCGTCCACTGGTCGGGGTTGACGCCGCCCTGCGTCTGGGCCTGGATGCGGTCGTCGCCGACGGCCGCGGCGGCGTTCAGCGCGTCGTCGATCTGCGCCTGCGGTGATCGGCTCGAGCAGCCCGGTCTCGGTCGCGTGTGCGGCCCACACGCCGGCGAAGCAGTCGGCCTGCAGCTCGGTGCGCACCGACTTGCCGGTCGCGCCCGCGCCGCTCGTGCCGCGCGTCCAGCGTGCCGTAGAGGTTCTGCACGTGGTGACCGTACTCGTGGGCGATCACGTAGCCCTGGGCGAGCGAGCCGCCGGTCGCGCCGAACTGGTCCTGCAGCTGGTCGAGGAAGCGCGAGGTCGATGTAGACGTGCTGGTCGGCCGGGCAGTAGAACGGCCCGGAGTCGCTGCTCGCGGCGCCGCAGCCGGTCTGCCACTGGCCGGTCTCGAAGTACGTGGTCGCAGGCGTGTAGGTGCGCCCCTGGCGCGGGAACTCCGCGCGCCAGAAGCTCTGCACCGAGTTGACGTAGCCGAGGATGCGGCAGTCCTGACGCTCGTTCGCGTCGGCGCCCGTGCGGCAGTCGGCGAGGTCGCCGGTCGGCGCGCCGGCGGACGTCTGATCCTGCAGCTGGCCGAGCTGGCCGAGGCTCCCGCCGCCGCCCAGCAGCGCGAACAGCAGCACGATCACGAGGCCGCCGACGCCGAGGCCGCCGCCGCCCACGGCGATCCTGCCCATGCCGCCGCGGCCGCGGCGATCGCTGACCTCCGAGGGATCGAGCTTCGCGTCATCGCGGAACGACACGTTCAGCCTCCGGTTCGACTCGCTGCCAGCTTCACGGCGGGAGTGTACGGTCCTTCGTCGATGACCAACGACGCGCACCTCCGCACGCCCGCCGGCCGGCCCCGCGCCCGCAGCCTGGGCATCCCGCTCGACGGCGACGCCCGGCGACGCCAACGCGATCACCGACGTCCCCGGCGTCGAGGTCGGCTAGCGACGCTGATCTCGGCGACGGCCTGGTCGTGGGCAGCGGCCCGTGCGCACGGGCGTGACGGCGATCCACCCGCGCGGCAGCGCCGACCCCGGCGACGCCCTGCGCGGCCGGCCTGCACGCTCGCTCAACGGCAACGGCGAGATGACCGGCACGGTCTGGATCGAGGAGGCGGGCACCTCCGCCTGCCGATCACGATCACGAACACCCACGCCGTCGGCACGGCCCACGCGGCGACGTGCGAGTGGATCGACGCGAGCGCCATCCCCGACCTCACCGGGGCTGGCTGCTGCCGGTGGCCGCCGAGACCTGGGACGGCTACCTCAACGACATCAACGGCGGCCACGTGACCAACGACGACGTGCACGCGGCGCTCGACGCCGCGACGCGGCGGGCCGGTCGGCCGAGGGCTCCGTCGGGGGCGGCACCGGCATGAGCTGCTACCACTTCAAGGGCGGCAACGGCACGGCCTCGCGCGTCGTCGAGCACGGCGGCGGACCGCTACACCGTGGGCGTCTTCGTGCAGGCCAACTTCGGCGCGCGCAAGGAGCTCGTGGTCGCCGGCGTGCCGGTCGGGCGCGAGCTCGCCGACGACGACCCGATGGCCGACCCCACCTGGCTCGCGCCGCGCCGGCGCCGGCTCCGTGATCGCCGTCGTCGCCACCGACGCGCCGCTCCTGCCCGGGGCAGTGCAAGGCGCTCGCGCGCCGCGTGCCGCTCGGGCTCGCGCGCACGGGCACGACCGGCTCGCACTTCTCGGGCGACATCTTCCTCGCCTTCTCGACCGCCAACCACGGCGAGCTTCGCGATCGGCGTGCGGGTGCGGGCCGACGAGGCCGCGGCGAGTACGGCGCCTGCGCTTCGTGCCGTGGGACGCGCATGCGATCCGTTCTTCGCGGCCGTCGTCCAGGCCACCGAGGAGGCCGTGCTGAACGCGCTCTGCGCCGCCGAGGAGATGATCGGCGCCGACGGCCGGCGCGTCCCCGGGCCTGCCGCACGAGCGCGTGCGCGAGCTGCTGATCGCACGCGGAGCGACGGCGTGAGCGCGCCGGCCTCCGCGCCCTCGGCGGAGGAGGCCTGCCGCGAGGCGCTCGCGCGGCTCGAGGCCGAGAACGCGCGCGTCGGCGCGGTCGTCGCCTGGGACGGCGAGCGGGCGCTGGCCGAGGCCCGCGAGCGCGACGGGCTGCCCCAGGCCTGGCGCGGCCCGCTGCACGGCATCCCGTTCACCGCCAAGGACCTCGGCGACGCGACGCCCTATCCGACGACCTACGGCTCGCGCGCCTTCGCCGACAACGTGCCGGTCTCCGACCTCGCCTGCATCGCGCGGCTGCGGCGCGCCGGAGCCGTGCTGATCGGCAAGACCAACACGCCTGAGATGGGCCTGCGGCCGACGACCGAGAACCTGCTCTTCGGCCCCACCCGCAACCCGCATGACGCGACGCGCACGGCCGGCGGCTCGAGCGGCGGCGCTGCAGCCGCGCTGGCCGTCGGCATCGGCCGGCTCGCGCAGGGCTCCGACGGCGGCGGCTCGATCCGGATACCCGCGGCGTGCTGCGGCATCGTCGGCCACAAGCCGACGCGCGGACTCGTCAGCGGCGCGCCCGCGACCTACGACTCGTGGGAGGGCTTCGCGACCAACGGGCCGATGGCGCGCACCGTCGCCGACTGCGCGCTGATGCTCGAGGTCATGGCCGGCCCGGAGCCGGGCGACACCTACGCCCCGCCGCCCCACGACGCGGCGTTCGTAGCCGCCTGTGCCGAGGATCCCGCGTCGCTGCGGATCGGCGTGTGGCGCGACCCGCCCTCCGGGAGCCTCGACGACGAGGTCGCCCTGGTCTTCGACGCAGCGCTCGCCGCGCTGCGCCACATGGGTCATCGGCTCGAGCAGGCGGTGCTGCCGCTCGCCGCGCTGATGGCGCCCTTCGAGACCGTCGTGCTCGGCCAGTCGGCGGCGCTCCGGCACGTGCTTCCGGCCGACCGCTTCGAGCTGCTCGAGCCGGCGACCCGCGAGGTCGTCTCGGACGGCGAGCGCGTCGGCGTCGGCGAGTACGTCCAGGCCGCCACTGCGGCCCGCGACCGCACGGCGGCCGTGTTCGAGGCGATGGCCCCGTTCGAGCTCGTCGTCTCCCCCGTGCTCACCGGGGTCGCGCTTCCGCTCGACGCCCACGACCCCGCCGCGGACCGCCGCGAGCGCTGGCGCGCCGCCTTCGCCTGGCACTCCTACACGGTGCCCTACAACGTCACCGGCCAGCCCGTGCTCTCGCTCCCGATCGGCACGACGCCGGCGGGCCTGCCCGTGGGCCTGCAGATCGCCGGCCCGCTGGGCGCCGACGCGCTGGTGCTGGCACTGGGTGCAGCCCTCGAGCGAGCGCAGGCCTGATCTGCGAGCTCGGGCCGGGCGCCAGACGTGCAGGCGGCGCGGGCCGAGCGCTCGGTCCGGTGCCAGACGTGCAGATCGGCGCAAAGTACCCCCGTTCGAGGGACGGCCGGGGTGCGCGCAGGGGGAATCAACCTTCCACACGACGGTGAGGAGTACCAGATGCGGTTGAGGACCAGCGAAGCAGCGACGACGTGCCGGGCGCGCAGGCGAGCGAGACGGCGCGCCGCGAGCCGGCGCGCGCCGGCACGCTGACCCTGATCGCGCGGGCCGCGGCGCACGACCGCATCAGCGCCGCGCTGCGCAGCGCGCGCGAGCGGGCGTCGCTGAGCGAGCAGGAGGTCGTCGAGCTGATGCACGCGCGCGGCGTCGCGATCTCGGCCGCGTCGCTCGAGCGCTGGGAGCGCACCGGCGGCATCCGGCTCGAGGAGGCGGTCGACCTGGCCGCGGTGTACCACGTGTCGCTCGACGAGCTGGCGGGGCGGCGTGCATGGCACAGCCGCTTCCTCGGCACGGTGGATCGCGCGCGGCTCGACGCCGCGTAGACGGCGAAGCGCTTCGCCCAGAGACTGCGAAGCGTTTCGCGCCACCGTCCGCGACGTACATTCCGGGGTGGGATATCTCGTCGAATGCCGGACCAGCAGCCTCGCCGGGTCGCTCGACGCGGACCGGCTCCTGGTGCAGGTGAGCGGATCGCTGGAGCGCTCGCAAGTCGTGCGGGATCCGGCCGTGACGCTCGATCCCGCGACGCGCAGCCTGACGATGACCGCGCGCATCGAGTCGGCCGAGACGCCGCAGCTCGCAGCCGTGGTGGCTGCCAACGAGCTGCTCTGGCGCACGAACCAGTACTGCGGGCCCGACCTCGAGACGCACGTCAAGATCACGCATCTCGTGTCGCAGCAGGCCGCCGCGTAGCGAGAATGCGCACGTGCTCCTAGCCGCTCTCGTCGCCACCTCCGCGGCCGTCGCCGCGACGCGCTCGCGGCTCGCCAAGGTCGCCGCGCTCGCCGAGTGCCTGCGCATGGCCGCGCCGGGCGAGGTCGCGATCGCCGTCAGCTACCTCTCGGGCGAGCTGCGCCAGCGCCGTACCGGCGTCGGCTGGGCCTCGCTGCGCGACGCTCCCGCCGCCCGCCGCCGCGGCGCGCGCTGACGGTCGCCGAGGTCGACGCCGCGTTCGCCGCGATCGCGGCCGCTGAGCGGCACGGGCTCGGCCGCCGCGCGCCGCGCAGCGGCTCGCGGCGCTGTTCGCGCGCGCGACGGCCCGAGCAGGCGTTCCTGCGCGCGCTGCTGCTCGGCGAGCTCCGGCAGGGCGCGCTCGACGGCGGATCGTCGGCGACGCGGTGGCCGCAGGCGGCGGGCGTGCCGGTCGCCGACGGTGCGGCGCGCGCTGATGCTGCGCGGCGATCTCGGCGCGGTCGCCGCGGCGCGCGCTCGGCGAGGGCGCGGCGGCGCTCGGGCGCGTTCCGGCTGCGAGGTCGGGCGGCCCGATCGCGCCGATGCTCGCCTCGACCGCGCCCGACGTCGCTCGAGGCGGCGCTGGCGAAGACCGGGCCGGCCGCGGTCGAGTGGAAGCTCGACGGCGCGCGCATCCAGGTGCACCGCGACGGCGACGAGGTGCGCATCTTCACGCGCACGCTCGACGACGTCACGGCGCGCGCTGCCCGAGATCGTCGAGGCCGCGCTGCGCGCTGCCGGCGCGCGTCGTTCGTGCTCGACGGCGAGGCGATCGCGCTGCGCGCGGACGGGCGGCCGCACCCGTTCCAGGTGACCGGCGTCGCGCTTCGCGAGCCGCGACGTCCGCGCGCGCGCGTCGTGCCGCTGACGCCGTTGTTCTTCGACGTCCTGCACCTCGACGGCGAGGACCTGCTCGACCGGCCCGGCGCGCGAGCGCGGCGGCGGCGCTCGCCGGCGCTCGTGCCCGAGGCGCGCGTGCCGCGCGTCGTCACCGCGGACGCCGGCGCGGCCGAGGCGTTCTCGAGCGACGCGCTCGCGCGCGGCCACGAGGGCGTCGTGGTGAAGGCGCTCGACGCGCCCGTACGAGGCGGGCCGGCGCGGCGCCGGCGTGGCTGAAGGTCAAGCCGGTGCACACGCTCGACCTCGTCGTGCTCGCGCGTCGAGTGGGGCCACGGCCGGCGGCGCGGGAAGCTCTCGAACCTGCACCTCGGCGCGCGCGGACCCGGACGGGCGGCTTCGTGATGCTCGGCAAGACGTTCAAGGGCCTGACCGACGCGATGCTCGCGTGGCAGACCGAGCAGCTGCTCGAGCTGCGAGGTCGCGCCGCGACGGCCACGTCGTGCACGTGCGGCCGGAGCTCGTCGTCGAGATCGCGTTCGACGGCGTGCAGACGAGCCCGCGCTACCCGGGCGGCGTCGCGCTGCGCTTCGCGCGCGTGCTGCGCTACCGCCCGGACAAGCGCGCCGCGGAGGCCGACACGATCGCGACGGTGCGCGCGCTGCACGAGGCGCGCAGCGGCGTGAGAGCTCAGCCGGCGGCGACGCAGAGCACGCCGGCCATCGTCAGCACGCCGCCCGCCTCCTGCACGCGCGAGACGCGCTCGCCGAGGTGCACGCGCGCGAGCGCGACCGTGACGATCGGGAAGAGCGAGCTCAGGACCGCCGTGATCGAGAGCAGCTGCAGCGTGGTCGAGACCGAGTAGGCGAGGTTCGCGAGCACGTCGAGCGTGCCCACCGTCGCGATCACGAGCAGCGCGCGGCGGTCGACGCGCACGTTCACGCGCCGCACGAGCACGAACGCGACGATCGTCGACATCGAGAGGCGCGCAGGACGAAGGACGCCCAGTAGGCATCCTGCTCGGCGGCCCGCGAGAAGATCACGAGCAGCGTCCCGAGCAGCACGGCGGCGAGCACGCCGAAGGCGATGCCGCGCCGGCCGCGCGCGTTGCCGTCGCCGGAGCTCCACGACACGAGGATCACTCCGGCCAGCGTGGCGACGAGCCCCGCGAGCTGCAGCGCCGAGGGCCGCTCGCCCCGGGCGAGGCCGTAGACGACCGGGATCGTCGCGCTGGAGGCCAGCACGGGCGCCACGACCGAGAGCGGGCCGTACGAGAGCGCCAGGTAGAAGATCACGATGCACGCGGCGCCCATCACGCCGGCGATCGCCGCCGGCAGCATCGCCTCGGCACCCGGCCAGGGCGCCGCGCGCCCGGCGACGACGGTCGTGATCACGACGAAGCCCGCGGTCTGCGACACCACCACGACGGCGATGACCTGGCGCGCGCGGGTCTGGAGGCCGCCGAGGTAGTCGGCGAAGCCCCACATCAGCGAGGCGGAGAGCGCAAGCAGGACTCCGAGCACCGGCGCATGCTCACATGCGGGTCGGCCGCGGTGCGCCGCGCGGCGCTAGCGGCGCCCGGGGCGGCGACCGCGGCCGCCGCGCGTCATGCGGGTGCTGCGACGCGCGCGACGCCGATCATCGCGTCGCGCGTCACGAGCGCGGCGAGCTGCTCCTCGCCGAGGCCCGTCGGTGCCCGCCGGGCCGCTCCGGCAGCACGAGGTAGCGGATCTCGGCGCTCGAGTCCCAGATGCGCAGGTCGACGTCGGGATCCAGCTCGAGCCCGAACTCGCCGAGCACGCGCCGCGGCTCGGCGACGACGCGCGCGCGGTAGGCGTCGCTCTTGTACCAGGTGGGCGGCAGCCCCAGGACGGGCCAGGGATAGCACGAGCAGAGCGTGCAGACGATCACGTTGTGGATCTCGGGCGTGTTCTCGACGACGACCATGTGCCCGCCCTCGACGCCGCCGTAGCCGAGCTCGGCGATCGCCGAGCTGCCGTCGCCGAGCAGCCGCGCCCGGTACTCGGGGTCGACCCACGCGCGCGCGATCACGCGGGCGCCGTTCTGCGGCCCGACGTCGTTCTCGTAGTAGGCGACGACCTCGTCGATCGCGTCCGTCGAGACGAGGCCGCGCTCGACCAGCAGCGCCTCGAGCGCACGCGCGCGCAGCGCCGAGCGCGCGGCCGTCGTGAGCTCGTGATCGTGCTCGTGATCGGACATCAGGCGGTCTCCTCGAGGTACGACTCCGAGAGGTCGACGAGCACGCGGTAGGGCGGCTCGTCACGCGGGCCGAAGAGCTCCTCGGAGCGGAAGCGCACCGCGTACGCGCCTCGACCGGCGACGTCCTCCCCGCGCGCGACCGCATCGGCCATCAGATCGTCGCCGTGGATGCGCTCGATCACGCCCTCGCGCACCGCGCACGTAGCGCGGACAGCGCGTGTGACCCTCGGGGCGCATGCGTCGCACGCGCACGCGCTGGCCCGGCCGGAAGCGCGGCTCCGCGGCAGCCGGCCATCGGCCCGCCCGCGCGCTGCGCTGCGACCGTCTGCGCTCGGCGAGCTCCGGGATCGCGCCGCTCGGGCAGCGGCGGCCTCGTCGGCGCGGACGATCGCGGCGTCGAGCTCGGCGCGCGTGAGCGTCCCCGCCAGCTCCAGCCGGCCCTCGAGCCCCCACAGCCAGCGCTCGTAGTACGCTCGCCTCGAGGTACTCCGCGGGCGGCATCGACTCGATCATCGCGCGCGAGTGGCCCGCGGTGATGCCGGCGTGCCGGGCGACGCGGGTGAGCGCGAAGAGCCGCGGCTCCCAGGCCTCGTGGAAGACCTGCTCGTCGTGCTCGACCGGCCCGAAGCCGTGCATCCCGCCCATGTCGTGAGCGCCGTCCATCCCGGGAGTGTACGACGCGCGGCGTGAGCTCTGCTCGTGCTCGTGATCGGGCATCAGGCGGTCTCCTCGAGGTACGACTCCGAGAGGTCGACGAGCACGCGGTAGGGCGGCTCGTCACGCGGGCCGAAGAGCTCCTCGGAGCGGAAGCGCACCGCGTACTGCGCCTCGACCGGCGAGTCCTCCCCGCGCGCGACGGCATCGGCCATCAGATCGTCGCCGTGGATCCGCTCGATCACGCCCTCGGCACCGCGCACGTAGCGCGGACAGCGCGTGTGACCCTCCGGGCGCATACGTCGCACGCGCACGCGCTGACCCGGCCGGAAACGCGGCTCCGCGGCAGCCGGCAACGGCCCGCCCGCCCGCTGCGCTGCGACCGTCTGCACGCGTGAGCTCGGGATCGCGCCGCTCGGGCAGCGGTGCCTCGTCGGCGCGGACGAGCGCGGCGTCGAGCTCGGCGCGCGTGAGCGCCCCCGCCAGCTCCAGCCGCTGCTCGAGACCCCACAGCCAGCGCTCGTAGTAGCCCGCCGCGAGGTACTCCGCAGGCGGCATCGACTCGATCGCCCCGCGGAAGTGGCCGGCCGTGATGCCGACCGCGTCGGCCGCGCACGTGAGCGCGAAGAGCCGCCGCTCCCAGGCCGCGTGGAAGATCTGCTCGTCGCGCTCCACGCGCCCGAAGCCCCCCATCCCGCCCAGGTCGTGCACTCCGTCCATGCGCGGGAGCCTACGAGGCGCGCCGCGAAGCCGGCACGGTCGCCGCCGCTACGCGCCGCCGCCGGCCGAGGAGTCGCGCGTCCAGAAGCGCAGCCGCTGCGTCGGATCGGGCTCGGAGGGGTCGATCGCGCCCTCCGTGGGAGCGACCTGCTCGATGCGCGCGAGCGAGTGCTGAAGCAGGTCGGCGAAGGCGCCGAGATCGGCCTCCTTGCGTGCGAGCGAGCGCTCGAGACCGCCGAGCCGCTCCTCCAGGCGCCGCACCTCCGACTCGCGCCGATCGAGCTCCACCTGGCGGTGGTCGAACACGCTCAGCCGCCCGCGGCCGCGCTCGCGGCCATCGTCGCGAGCCCGCTCCCGTTCGTCGTCGCGCACGCGCTCCCGCTCGCTCTCCGGCACCGGCTCGGCGGGCACCGGCTCGAGCCGCCGCCGCGTGCGCCGCTCACGCTCGCGCTCGAGGTCGGACTCGATCTCGTCGAGCTGCTCCTCGCGGCGCCGTAGATCGGAGAGCTTGCGCTCGAGCTCGCGGACGTCGCGCTCGAGCGCTCGCTCGCGATCGGCCTGATGATCCTCGGCGCTCGCGAGCTCGTCGCCACGCCGGCGCAGCGAGTCCGAGAGCAGCCGCAGCTCGGCCTCGCGGCCCTCCAGCTCGCGCGCCCGCTCCTCGTCCTCGCGCAGCTGGGCCGCTCGCTCGCGCACGGTCGCCTCGGCCGCTGCGAGCTCGGCGGCACGCACCGCGAGCTCGGACTGCAGCGACTCCAGCTGGGCGCGCTCGGCCCCGAGGGTCGCCGCCGACTCCCGGCTCTGCTCGACCTCGACGCGCAACGCCTCGAGTGCGGCGCGCCCGTCGCGCAGGCGCTGCTCGCGTCGTGCGAGCTCCGCGCCGCGCTCCTCGATCGCCTCGCTGCGGCCTGCGAGCTCGCTCACCCGCTCGGCCAGTGCCAGCTCATCGCGCGCCAGCTCGGCCTGGCGCCCCGCCTCGCGCTCGGCCTGGTCGGCCGCGCGCAGGCTCAGATCGGCCTCGCGGCCCGTGAGCTCCTCGGCCGCCGCCTCGCGCGCTGCGAGCTCCCCCGCGCGGCGCTCGGTCGCGTCGCGGGAGCTCGCGAGCTCCGCCTCGGCGCCTGCCAGCGCGGTCTCGCGCGCAGCGAGCTTCGCCTCGAGCTCGAGCAGAGCCTGCTCGCGGCTCTCGGCGTCGGCCTCGCTGCGCTCGCCGAGCTCGCCGATCGTGCGCTCGAGCTCGCCGCAGGCGGCCTCGAGGCCGGCGATCCGGGCGCGCGCCTCGGTCTCCCCGGCGCGCGCGCCATCGAGCTCGGCGCGCAGCTCGGCCCCCGCGGTCTCACGCTCGCGCACGCGCGCCCGTGCTGCTTCCAGATCCACCTCGCGCCGCCGCAGCTGCTCCTGCAGGCGGTCGAACGCCTCGCTGCGCAGCCGCTCGGCCTCGCGACGGCGATCGAGCTCGGCCTCGCGTGCGGCGACCGCCTGCTCGAGCAGCTGCGTGCGATCGTCGCGCGACTCGAGCTCGGCGACCTGGTCGGCGGCGGCCGCGAGCTCGTGCTCGAGCTCGCCGCGCGTGCGCTCGGCGTCGTGCAGCGCGCGCTCGAGCTCGCCCCCGAGCCGCGTGCGCTCATCCTCGAGCGTCTCGATCTGCGCCTCCAGCCCGGCCCGCGAGGCGTGGGCGGAGTCGCTCTCGCCGCGCAGCCGCTCGCACTCGGACTCGCGCTCCTCGAGCGCGGAGCGCAGCTGTGCGATCTCCGTGCTCGCTCCGCCGGCCCGCGCCTCGCCGTCGGCCAGCTGCCCCTGCGCGCTCGCCAGCTGCGCCTGTGCCTCGACCAGGGCACTGTCGCGCTCGGCGAGCTCTGCGGCCAGACGGTCGAGATCGCCCTCGCGCTCCTGCAGGGCCTCCTCTGCGCGCTCGACGTCGGCTGCCCGCTCCGCAACCTCGGCAAGCTCGGCACGGGCCTGCTCGAGCCGGCTGCCGTGCTCGGCGAGGTGCGCCTCCAGAGCGGGCACCCGCTGCGCCTCGGCCCGTAAGCCTTCGAGCTCGGCCCGCAGCGCCGCGAGCGCGCCCTCCTGCCCGTCCGCCTGCGAGCGCGCGCCGGCGAGCGCCGACCGCGCCTCGGCCAGCTCCCCCTCGAGCTCGTCCGCGCGCGCCGCGGCCCCGGCGGCGGCCTCGGCCCGGCCGCGCGCTGCTTCCAGCTCCGCCCGCAGCGCCCCCGCAGCCTCCATCGCGCGCTCGAGCTCGCCGCTCGCAGCGCGCAGCTCGACCGCCTCGCCCGCGAGGCGATGCGCCTCGTCGCGCGCCTCAAAGAGCGCCTCGGCGGCCGCAGTCGCCTGCGCGTCGCGTTCGACGAGCTGCGCCTCGAGGACGGCCACGCGCTGCTCGGTCGCGCCCGCGAGCTCGGCGCGCTCACGCAGCGCGGCCAGCTCGGCGGCCGCGGCGACGGCCGCCTCGGTCTGTTCCGCGATGCGACCGTCCAACTCGGCGATGCGCAGCTCGGCCGCCTCGGCCGCCGCCGCGCGAGCCTCCAGCGCGGCCAGCTCCTCGCGTGCCCCGGCGAGCTCGTGCGCCAGCAGGTCCGCCCGCGTCTGTGCGGCCTCGGCCTGCTCGCGCACTCCGGCCAGCGCCGCCTTCGCGGCCGCGCGCACGGCGGCGAGCTCGCGCTCGAGCGCGGTGCCCTGGACGCGCGCGCTCTCGGCCTCCTGCCCGCGCGCGGGTGAGCTCCCTCTGCAGGGACGACGCGGCCACGTCGCGCTCCTCGAGCCGGGCCTCGGCCGTCTCGAGCTGCTCGTGGGCGAGCGCCAGCTGTGCGGACGCGACCGTGGCCTGCTCGGCGATCAGCGCCTCGAGCTGCGTGTTCCGCAGCTCGGCCGCCTCGGCGGCAGCTGCCCGGGCTGCGAGCGCCGCGTGCTCCCCGCGCGCGCTCGCGAGCTCGTCCTCGAGCTCCCCGGTGCGCGTGCCCGCCGCCTCGGCCGCCGCACGCAGCTCGGCGAGCTCGCACTCCTTCGCTGCCTCCGCCGCAACCTGTGCCGCGAGCCGCGACTCGGCGGCCTCGAGCTGCTCGCGCGTGCCGTCGAGCGCGGCGCTCACCGCGGCCGATCCCTCGGCCGCCTCGGCGATCTGACCCTCGAGCTGCGCGATCCGGAGGTCGGCCGCCTCGGCGGCGGCGACCTGCTCCACGAGCGCGCCGAGCTCGGCGCGCGCCGCTGCGAGCTCGCCGGCCAGCGAGCCTGCGCGCTCGCGCTCGGCAGCGGCCTCCGCGCGCGCCTGCGCGAGGTCACCGATGACCGCGGAGGCCGCGGCCGCGCGCTCCTCGAGCTGCGTCTCGGCCGCCTCGGCCTGCTCCTGCGCGAGCGCCAGCGCGGAGGCGGCGGCCTCCGCCCGCCTGGCATCGTCTGCGACCCGGCCCTCGAGCTCGGCGATGCGCTGCTCGGCGACCTCCGCCTCGGCCGCCCGCGCCCGCGCTGCGGGCAGCTCGCGCTCGAGCTCGGCGATCCGCGCGCGGGCGCCGTCCCGCTCCCCCTCGGTGCGCGCGAGCTCGGCTGCGATGTCCGCGCCGGCCTCGGCCTGCTCGCCCAGGCGAGCCAGCTGCTCGCGGGCCGCCGCCAGCTCGTCGGCGACCGCGCGTGCCGCGAGCTCGCCGCGCTCGGCCTGCGCCTCGAGCTCCGCAAGGCGACCGATGGCATCTTCCGAGGCGGCGATCTGCGCGCGCGCCTCCTGCAGGCTCAGGCGCTCGCCCGCGAGCTCCTCGCCCAGCGTGTCGCCGGCGCTGCGCACGACCTCCAGCTCGCCGGCGAGCTGCTCTGCGCGCGCCGCGGTCTCGTGCAGCGCTGCGATCTGCTCGCCGAGCGCAGCCAGCTCGCCGGACTCGCTCTCGAGCCGCCGCACCTGCTCGCGCGCCTCCTCGAGCTCGCGTTGCAGCTCGCGCTCGCGTTCGCCGCTCGCCTCGCCGTCGGCGTCGACGCCCTCGCCCAGCTGGGCGGCGAGGCGACCGATCTCCGCCTGCAGCTCGCTCTCGCGCAGCTCCACGAACTCGCGGTCGACCACGTCCTCGAGCCGGGCGCGCAGCTCCAGCAGCTCGATCTCGTAGATCGCGACCCGTCCCTCCAGCTCGCCCAGCCGCGCCGGCCCGGCGGCGGGCGCGTCCGCGTCCACGCCGGCATCCGTTCGCCCGAGCGCCTCGAGCTCGCGCTCGCGCTCGGTCAGCGCCGACTGCAGCCGCTCGATCTCGAGCGTCAGCTGGTGCATCAGCGACGGGTCCTCGAGCACGGACTCCGCGACCTCGCGGCGATAGCGCTCGCTCTCGACGCCGCGCTCCAGCTCGTCGATCCGACGCTCCTGCCGCTCGACGGCGTCGCGCAGCTGCACCGTCGTCGCCGCCTGCTCGGCGAGCCCCTCGCGGCCGTCTGCGTCCTCGTGGCCGGCGACGGCGCGCTCGCGCTCCTCCAGGACTTTCAGGCGCTCGTCGAACTGCACCTGCAGCTCGTTGAGGATGCGCTGCCGCTCCTCCTGGATGCGCTGCTCGATGGCCTGATCCTGGACGCGGCCCAGGGCTCCGCGCAGGCTGCGGCCCGTGCCCGGCTTGGTGGCCTGGTCGAGACGATTCTGGAGTATGCGGTCGTGGTCGTCGTCTGCGATGGTGCGTCCCTTCCCGGGGCTTCCTACCGACAGACGCGTGCGGAGCCTGAGAGGTCTGTGAGCTGCCGCGGGATCCGACTCGCAGCTTGGCGGAAGGCGGCCGAGGCGGGATCCCCAGAAAGGTTGACCTTCGTGCGCGCGGGAACGACGACGATCGCCGTCCTTCCCTCGAAGGCAGGCAGCGCGACGCGGTTTCTGCCACGTACCCCGAGCGGGTGACCGTCGGCCCCCGTGGCGCGCGCCACGGCGAAGGGCGCGACGAGCGATTGGGCCCGCGCGCCGGCCCTCGCTCCGCAGCTGCACGAGCCAGCCGCGGCCGGCGCCGAGCGGCCGGGCGTCGAGCGAGATCCCCGCGCGCTCGTCCCAGAACGACGCGAAGCGGTCGAGCGACCCGCGCCAGACGTCGGTCGGCGTGTCGGCGAGCAGCGCGCGCTCGACCGCTCCGGCGCAGCCCGCGCGGTCGGGCGTGAGCTCCACGAGCGTGGGTGCGCCGCTCGTCCAGTTGCGGCGCAGCGCCACGTAGGCCGCCGCCAACGCGGCCGCGGGGCCCTCGCCCGCGACGTCGTCGACGGCCACGGGAACGCGGAGCAGCCGGCGCTCGAGACCGTCCGCCTGTGCCTGCCAGAACGGGAATGCGCCGCCCGCCGCGTCGGCCGGGAGGGTCGCGTCGACGTCGATGCCGGAGGCCTCGGCGACCTCGGCGAAGCCGCGCGGGGTCGTTCCCGACGCCCCGCGGAAGGTGCGCACGTCGCCCCCTGCGAGCGTCTCCAGCACGTAGCGCGAGATGCGCAGCTCGCCGCTCAGGGTCGCGCCGTCGACCTCGGTGGGCGATGCGAACGCCGCGGCGTACAGCGGATAGAGCTCGCCGGCGTCGCCGCGGGGGAGCGCCGCCAGCGGACCGCCGGCGACCCCGCCCGCGACCACTCCGCCGGCCGCCGCGCGGACGGCGCGCACGAGCCGCGCGAGCGCGGGGCCGACGAGCTTCCCGCCGCGGGCGTCGGCCAGGTAGCGGGTCTGCAGCACGTAGGTCGCGCGCACCCCGGTCGCCCGCTCGCGGCGCACGAGCTCCGGCGCGGCGCGCAGGGCCTCCTGGCTGCGCACGTCGTGCAGCAGCACGAGCGCCGCTCGCGCCGCTCCGGGCGCGTCGCCGAGCCGGAAGCCGCCGGGGGTCGCCGCCCAGAAGCGCCGCAGGGCGGCGATCTGACGGTCACGCAGGTGCCCGCCGCTCTCGAGGCCGAGCTCCGGCACATGGACGAGCCGCGCGAAGAACGCGGTGCGCGGTCCGCCGATCGCCGTGCGCACGGCGGGGCTCGGCGCGACCGCCAGGAACGTGCCGCCCTGGCGGGTGTAGGCGCGGATGCGCAAGCGCATGCGCGGCCCGGCGTCCGTCTCCGGCCAGCTCAGCACGAGCGGGTGGCTGCGCGCGGCTGCGAAGCTGCGCACGACGCGGGCCGGGATGCCGGCCGCGCGCAGCAGCGCCACCGGCGCGGCGGGAGAGCGGTCGCCGTGCACCCAGATCGCCACCCCGTTGGGACCGCCGTCCGGCAGGCCCGGCGCGACGGGCTCGCGGTCACGGTCCGCCGTCAGCGGCCCGGGGGCGACGAGCGCGTTCCCGCCCTCCACGCCCTGGCTCGCCAGCTGGCTGCGCAGGGGCCCGGCGGTGGCCACGACCGCAGCCACGGCGAGCACGGCGACGAGCAGGATTCGGAGCGGGAGCGCGTGCGGCACGAAGTCTGCATCGGCAGCGGAGGGCGCGCTTGCAATCGAACATGTGTTCGCCTAGCATCTCTGACCCCTGATGCTGGTCGGCGTACACATCCCCCGGTTCGATCTGGCCGTCGCCGCGCACGAGCACGGCGTCGCGACGGGGGGCATGCCGCTGGCGCTCGCGCCGCTCGACGGCGGCGCCGGACCGATCGGCGAGGTCAGCTCCGCGGCGGCCGCGGCCGGCGTGCGACCGGGCATGCGCACGGCCCAGGCGCACGCGCTCTGCCCGGCCCTGCGGCTCGTGCCGCCCGACCCGCTCGCCGTCCGCCTGCGGGCCGACCGCCTGTACATCGCGCTGGAGGGCATCGGAGCGGCGGTCGAGCCCATCGCCGACGGCCTGGCGCTGCTCGACGCCCGGCCGCTCGAGCGGCTCTGGCACGGGCTCGAGGGCGTGCTCGCGGCGAGCGCCGAGGCCGCCCAGCGCGAGACGGGCCTGCGCCCGCGCCTGGGTGCCGCGCCGGGCCGCTTCCTGACCACGCATGCGGCCCGGCGCGCCCGCCCGGGCAAGCCGCTCGTCATCCCCGCCGCGCAGGCGACCGCGTTCCTGGCCGATCTCCCGGTCGCCTCGCTCGGCCCTTCGGGCACGGGCGCCGCGGGCATCGACCACGACCTCCTGGTCGTACTGGAGGGCCTCGGCATCCGCCGCCTGCGCGACCTCGCCGCCCTGCCGGCGACGGTCGTGCGCGATCGCTTCGGCTACGAGGGCGAGCGCGCCTGGCTGCTCGCCGCCGGGCACGACTCCGAGAGCATCGCGCCCCGGGCCGTTGCGCCGGCGCTGCGCGAGATGCTCGCGCTCGGCGAGCCGATCGCGACCGAGCAGGCGATGGCGCACGCCGTGCTCCTGCTGCTCGACCGTCTGCTCGCGCGGCCCGAGCGGGCCGGGCGCGCACCGCGCTCGCTGCGCATCGGCGCGCGCCTGGCCGGCGGCGGCTCGTGGGAGGAGCACGTCCCGCTGCGCGAGCCGAGCTCCGATCGCAAGCTGCTCGCAATGGTCGCGACGCCGCGGCTGATCGCGCTGGGCACGCCGGTCGACCAGATCGCGATCGAGCTCGCGGCACTCACCGACGGCCACCGCCAGGGCGTGCTGCTGCGCGCCGAGGGCGAGGAGCGGCGCGAGCGGCGGGTCGAGGCCGTGCGCCAGGTGCGCGCCGCCGTGGGCCGCGACGCCGCCCTGCGCGTCGTCGAGGTCGCACCCGACAGCCGGCTGCCGGAGCGGCGCTATGCGCTGGCACCGGACGAACAGTAACCCTCGAGTAGAGCCTGAGAGAGAGAGAGAGAGGTGGGCGCAGTGAAGCTGGGATACGTGGTGGCCTACGTGGCCGATGTCGAGGCGACGATCGAGTGGTGGGAGCGCGCGTTCGGCCTGAGCCGGCGGTTGATCGCCGAGGACGGCAGCTACGGCGAGCTGGACACGGGCGCCACGACGCTCTCGTTCGCCTCGCATCAGATGGCCAGGGACAATCTGCCCGGCGGGTTCGCGGCGCACGATCCGTCCGGTCCGCCCGCCGCGACCGAGATCGCGCTCGTCGACGACGACGTGCCGGCCGCCCATGCCCGCGCGCTCGAGGCGGGCGCCCGCGACCTGGCCGGACCCAAGCAGAAGCCCTGGGGCCAGACCGTCGCCTACGTGCGCGACCCCAACGGCATCCTCGTCGAGCTCTGCACGCCGGTCGCATGAGCGCCCCGGCGGCTCCCCCCACGCTGCGCCGGCTCTCGCTCGTGCAGCCCGCCCAGGTCGAGCTCGGCCACGACGGCAGCCCGGTGCGGCTCGACGACCGACCGGTCGAGCAGGTGCGCGAGCGCTGGGTCGTCGAGGAGGGCTGGTGGACCGACGCGCCGGTGCGCCGGGGCTACGTCGAGCTCGTGCTGGCCGACGGCGGGCTCGCGGTCGTGTTCGAGGATCTCGCGGGCGGCGGCTGGCACCGCCATGCGACCGCCACGCGCCCCCGTCGCGGTGGGCGCCGCCGACGCGGCTGACCCGTTTCCGGGTGCTCGCCTAGGCGAGCACCCGGGCGACCAGCACTGCCAGCGCGGGCAGCGTCAGCAGCCCGGCGATCAGCGCGACCCGGCGCGTGCGTGGCGCCGCCGGCTCGCCCTCGTCGACGGCGATCACGCTCGCACCGGCGAAGATCAGCGCCGCCGCGGCGAAGACGACCCCGACCGCGAAGCTCGCGAAGACCAGCAGCGAGAGCACGCCGCAGCCCAGCGCGAAGCGCGCCCGCCCGTCGAGGTGGGGATCGAAGTCACGGTCATCCTCCACGAGCGCACCCTACGGCCGCGGAGCGGGCCGGAAGCGCCGTCAGGAGGCGGCCGGGAGCGGCGCCGAGTCGCGGCGGGCCACGAGCACGCCGGCGAGGATGACCACGCCGCCGATCCACTCGGCCGTCGAGACGTGCTCGTGCAGGATGATCATCGCGATCACCGCGACGCAGAACGGCTCGAAGTAGAGGAACACCGTCGCGCGGGCCGCGCCCACGCGGTGGATGCCGTCGAACCAGAGGATGTTCGTCACGAGCAGCGAGAGCACGATGCTGTAGCCGACCGCGAGCCAGGCGTTGGGCGAGGGCGCGCTCCAGTCCTGGTCGGCGATCTGCGGCAGCGAGACCGGGATCAGCATCGCCGAGCCCATCAGCAGCACGGCGGCCGAGAGCCGCTCGGCGCTGTAGCGCCCCATCAGCGGGCGCACGAGCACCGAGTACGTCGCCCACGTCGCGGCGGTGATCAGCCCGAGCACCCAGCCGACGAACGGCGCGCCGCCCACCCCGCCGCCGCCGTAGAGCACCATCAGCGCGCCCGTCGCCGCGACGGCGATGCCGGCGATGTGGCGCTTGCCGATGCGCTCGTGGCCGAGCCTGAGCGCGAGCAGCGCGGCGATGATCGGCGCGCTCGCCATGAGCATGCCGATGTTCGCGGCGCCGGCCTGCTTGATGGCGTAGATCACGGCGATCTGGTTGATGAAGATGCCGACCAGCGCGAGCAGGGCGACGGCCGCCAGGTCGCGCCGCGCGATGTGCAGCGAGCGCTCGCGCCACCACACGAAGAGCGCGTAGAGCGCGGCCCCGACCGCGAAGCGCACCGACGAGAACGCGAGCGGGTTGAAGCTGTCGACGGCGTAGCGTAGCGCCGTGAAGTTGCCCGACCAGAGCAGCACGACCGTCAGCAGCATCAGATCGGCCGTACGCGCCGAGCCGGCCCTGGGAGCACGCGTTGCGACGGCCACGGATGCGACCGTAAACGACCGCCGGCCTCGTATGGCCCGGTGATCAGTCCTTCGCGGTGATTCAGTCCCTCGCGTCCAACTCGGCCTGCAGCTTGCGCGGCGCGCGGATCCGCCAGGCGTCGGTCATCAGCTCGGCGAGCTCGCCGTTCTCGATCGCGGCCAGCCGGATCATCACGGCCGGGTAGCTGTCGTAGTGCGGCTCGGTGAAGAACTTCTCGGCGTCCGAGGCGATCAGCGCCCGCTTCTCCTCCTCGTCGGCGACCCGTACGGCGAAGACCCCGGGCTGCGGCACCCGGCCCCGCCGGCCCTCGCGCCGCTCGAGCCAGACCCACGCGAAGTTCTTGCCGCCGACCGCGTAGCGGAGTCCGGACTCGTCCTCCGCCGCCCCGGGCAGCGCCAGGGCGATCCGGCGCACGTCCTCGGCGCTGCTCACTGCCCGCCCCCGGGGAGGGCGCCGGCCGGGCCGGCGGCGGAGATCGCGGACGCGGTCGTCATGCACCGATTCTACGCACCCGTGCCACCTTGCAATCGAACGTGTGTTCGCCTAGCGTGTCGGACCCCGATGCCCTCCCGGGCACGAAAGGTCCCCTTGACGCTCGCCTACGCGGAGCTCCACTGCCACTCGGCCTACTCCTTCCTCGACGGTGCGTCGCGCCCGGAGGAGCTGGTCGCCCAGGCCCATGAGCAGGGGCACGACGCGCTCGCGCTGACCGACCACGACAACCTCTGCGGGGCGCTCGAGTTCGCGCACGCGGCCAAGGCGCTGGGCGTGCGGCCGATCACCGGCTGCGAGCTGACCGTCGAGGACGAGCACGGGCCCTTCCACGTCACGCTGCTCGTCGAGACGCGCACGGGCTACAGCAACCTCTCGCAGCTGCTGACCGCCGCCCACGCACGCGACCGGCTCGTCCCGCGCACCCCGCTGGCCGCGCTCTGCGAGCGCGCCGAGGGCCTCGTCTGCCTGACCGGCTGCGCGCGCATGGGCGCGCTCGTGCATCTCGACGAGCGCGTCACGGTGGAGCGCTGCCGGATGCTCTACGAGGCCTTCGGCCGGGCCGGCCTGCGCGTCGAGCTGCAGCGCCCGCTGTGGCGCGGCGACCGCGCGCGCAACCGCCGCCTGCTCGAGAGCGCGAGGCTCTTCGGACTCCGGCCCGTCGCGACGAACGACGTGCACGTGCACCACCGGCGCCGGGGCGCGCTGCAGGACGCGCTGGTCGCGATCCGCACGCACCTCCCGCTCGAGGCCTGCGAGGGCGAGCGGCGCGGCAATCGCGAGCACGTGCTCAAGAGCCCGCGCGAGCTCGCGCTGCTGTTCGGCGATCTGCCCGAGGCGACGCGCGAGACGGTCGAGCTGGCCGACCGGCTGCGCTTCGACATCACCCAGGACCTCGGCTATCGCTATCCGGCGGCCGACGACACGGTGGCCGACGCCGAGCTGGCGCAGATCTGCGCGCTCGAGCTGGAGCGCCGCTACCGCGGCCTCTCCCACCGCGGCGAGGCGCGGACGCGGCTCGACGAGGAGCTCGCGCTGATCCGCTTCCACGGCCTCTCGGGCTTCTTCCTGCTGCACCGCGAGATCCTCGAGATCGCGCGCGAGATCGCGATCGCCGTGCGCGGCCCCCACTCGGCGCGCATGGCGCTGCCGCCCGGGCGCGGGCGCGGCTCGTCGGTGGGCTCGATCGTCTGCTACCTGACCGGCCTCTCGCACGTCGACCCGGTGGCGGCCCGGCTCTCGCTCGGGCGCTTCCTCAACCGCGAGCTGGCCTCGGTGCCCGACATCGACCTCGACTTCCCGCGCGACATCCGCGAGCAGCTGATCCTGGCGGTGCACGACCGCTTCGGCCGCGAGCGCTCGTCGCTGATCGCGGCGTTCTCGACCTATCGCTCGCGCAGCGCGATCCGCGAGCTCGGCAAGGCGCTCGGCCTGCCGCCGCCCGACCTCGACCGGCTCGCGCGCGGCTCCGACGGCTGGCGCGCCGAGAACGTGGGCGACGAGCTCGCCCAGACCGAGGGCGTGCGCGAGCGCTCGCACGACCGCCGCTTCCGCGCGCTCGCGCACCTCTGCAGCGAGATCGCCGGCCTGCCGCGCCACCTCTCGCAGCACCCCGGCGGGATGATCGTCTCGACCGGCCCGCTCGCCGACCTCGTGCCGCTCGTGCCCGCCGCGATGGAGGGCCGGCAGATCTGCCAGTGGGACAAGGACTCGTGCGCCGACGCGGGCTTCCTCAAGATCGACCTGCTCGGCCTGGGAATGCTGAGCGCCGTCGAGGGCTGCATCGACCTCATCGCGCGCGCCCGCGGGAAGACGGTCGATCTCTCGCGCGCCCCGCTCGACGATCCCGGCACGTACGCCGAGATCCAGGCCGCCGACACCGTCGGCGTGTTCCAGATCGAGTCGCGCGCCCAGATGCAGATGCTCCTGCGCACGCGGCCCGAGAACCTCGAGGACCTGACGGTCGAGGTCGCGCTCGTGCGGCCCGGGCCCGATCCAGGGCGGCGCCGTGCATCCGTACCTCGAGCGCCGCGAGGCGATCCGCCGGGATCCGGACTACCGCGTCCCCCACGACCACCCGCTGCTGGCCGAGGCGCTCGCCGACACGCTGGGCGTGATCGTCTACCAGGATCAGGTGCTCGACGTGGCCGTCGCGCTCGCGGGCTTCTCGCAGGGCCAGGCCGAGAGCCTGCGCCGCGCGATGAGCCGGCGGCGCTCGCGCGAGGCGATGGTCGCGCACTGGCATGCGTTCCGCGACGGCGCGCACGGCCGCGGCGTCGACGAGCCGACCGCGCGGCGCGTGTTCGAGAAGATCGTGGCGTTCTCGGAGTTCGGCTTCCCCAAGGCGCACGCCGCGGCCTTCGGGCTGCTGGCCTACCAGAGCGCCTGGCTGCGGCGGCACTACCCGGCGGAGTTCCTGTGCGCGCTGCTCGACGAGCAGCCGATGGGCTTCTACCCGCCCGCCTCGCTCGTGCGCGACGCGCAGCGCCGCGGCGTCGAGATCCGCGCCGCCGAGGTCAACGCCTCGCAGGCCGGCTGCAGCATCGAGGACGACGGGGCGGTGCGGATCGGCTTCAACTACATCCGCGGCCTCGGCCGCCCGGCGGCGCTCGCGCTCGTCGAGGCGCGCGAGCAGGAGGGTCCGTACGCCGACGTGGCCGACCTCGTGCGCCGCGCCGGGCTCTCGCTGCCCGAGTGCGAGCAGGTCATCGCGGCCGGCGCCTGCGACGCCTTCGGCCCGCGGCGCGAGCAGCTCTGGCGCGCCGGGCTGATCGCCCGCCCGTCCTCGACGCGCGGCGGCAGGCAGCTGGCGCTCGATCTCGAGCTCGGCGTCACGCCCGCGCTGCCGCTGCCCGGCGCCTGGGACGAGCTCGTCGCCGACTACGAGACGACCGGCATCTCGGTGCGCGACCACCCGCTCGCGCAGCTGCGCGCCGGCCTCACGGCCCGCGGCTTCGTCACGACCGCGGCGCTCGAGCACATGGAGAGCGGCACGCCGATCGGCATCGCCGGCCTCACGGTCGCGCGCCAGCGGCCGGCCTCGGCCAAGGGCGTCGTCTTCCTGCTGCTCGAGGACGAGCACGGCCTCGTCAACCTCGTGCTCTTCGCCGACGTCTACGAGCAGCACCGCCTGCTCGCACGCACGGAGCCGCTTGCTCGAGGCGACCGGCAGGCTCGAGCGCCGCGACCGCAACGTCAACGTGATCGTCGATCGCCTCAGCCCGCTCAGCACGCCGTCGCGCCGCGTCCTGCCGACCGCGGGCCTGCAGCCGGTCGGCAGCGCGCAGGTCTTCGAGGAGCTGCCGCTGGCCGCGGGCGACGACAACGTCCGGCGGCTGCGCGCGTCGGCGCCGGGCGCCCACCACTTCGGGCAGGGGCGCGGGAAGCGCTAGGCGCTCGTCACCAGAGACATCTCGGCTGCCGGCCGAGCCGCGCTCATCGAGGCCCTCGGCCAGATGGGGGCCCGCATCAGCAACAGCTAGCGCGGCAGCACGGCGCGCAGCGAGTACAGCAGCGGCAGCGACGGCCGCCCGGCGGGCATCCGGAACGAGCCCCGCTCGCCCTCGAGGAACGGCCAGCGCGCGAACAGCGTGTGATCGTGCTCGTGCAGGAACTCGAGCTCGAAGCCCGCGCCGATGATCGCGCTGACGACCGCGCCGAGCCCGTGATTCCACTCAAAGGAGCGGTTGTGCACGAACGTCGCGGCGGGATCGGCGGCGTACGCACCGGCGGCGGGGAAGTCGAAGGGCTCCTCGTGGAAGTACGAGTACTCGACCGTGAGGTCATCGTCGCCGAAGACGTGCGAGAACGGGTGGAACTCGGCCAGGTAGAGGCAGCCGCCGGGCGCGGTGAGCGCCGCCATCTCCCGCGCCCAGCGCTCGATGTCGGGGAGCCAGTTGATCGCGCCGATGCCGGTGTAGACGATCTCGAAGCGGCGGCCGCCGAGGGCCTCGGAGGCGTCGTAGACGTTGGCCTCGACGAAGTCGGCGGTGAGGCCGCAGCGCGCCGCGAGCGTGCGGGCCGCCGCGACGGCCTGACCCGAGAAGTCGAGGCCCGTGACCCGCGCGCCGAGGCGCGCCCACGAGAGCGTGTCCTCGCCGAAGTGGCACTGCGGATGCACGAGCGTGCGGCCGGCCACGTCCGCCAGCTCCGCGAGCTCGAACGGCCGCAGCGAGGAGCGCCCGGCCACGAACGCCTCGACATCGTAGAGGGCGCTCGCGACGTGGCTCGGCACGCGCTCGTCCCACAGCTCGCGATTGGCCTCGAGCCAGTCTTCCGCCATACCGCCGAGTGTAGGCTCTCCCGATGCCGGATCGGTACCGAGACAGCCACCCCTGGCCGCTCTTCGGCCTGCGCATCACGACCCCCCGGCTCGAGCTGCGGATGCCCGACGACGCCGATCTCGCCGAGCTCCTGGAGGCCGCCCGGACCGGTATCCACCCGGCCGGGGAGATGCCGTTCTTCGTGCCCTGGACCGACCGTCTCGACGAGCCGGATGCAGCGACGCCGTTCCTCGCCCACCACTGGACTGCGCGCGGGGCGCTCTCGCCGACGGGGTGGTCGCTGCCGCTCGCCGTCGTCGCGGATGGCCGCGCCATCGGCATCCAGGAGCTCGCGGCCGAGGAGTTCCCCACGACCCGCAGCGTGTCCAGCGGCTCGTGGCTGACGGCGAGCGAACAGGGCCGCGGCATCGGCACCGAGATGCGCGCCGCGGTGCTGCACCTCGCATTCGCCGGCCTCGGGGCGCTCGAGGCGCGCACGTCCGCGTGGGTCGACAACGAGGCCTCGCAGCGCGTCTCGCGGCGGCTCGGCTATCTGCCGAACGGCGCGCGGCTGATCGCGCGGCGCGGTGAGCCGACCGGCCATCTCGACTTCCGGCTGACGCGCGAGGACTGGAGCCGCAACCGCTACGACGGCATCGCGGTGCACGGACTCGAGCCCTGCCTCGCGTTGCTCGGAGCTGCATGAATTTGCAGCCAACCTGTATAATCATGCAACCATGGCGACCCCGACCACGCAGATCGCGCGCGCAGATCACGCCGCGCACACCCTGAGCGCGGGCATCGCCGGCGCATCCGGCTACGCCGGCCGCGAGCTCGCGCGCCTGATCGCCGGCCATCCGCAGCTCACGCTGCGCAGCGCGCAAGCGCGTAGCGACGGCTACGACGCGCTCGCCCCCGACGAGCTGGCGCGCTGCGACGTCGCCTTCCTCTGCCTCCCCCACGGCCACAGCCACGAGTTCGGCGAGGCCGTCGCGCGCGCGGGCACGCCCGTCGTCGACCTCGGCTCCGACTTCCGGCTCGCGTCGTCCTGGGCGTACGGCCTGACCGAGCTGTTCCGCTCCGACGTGCTCGCGTCACGGCAGATCGCCAATCCCGGCTGCTACGCGACGGCCGCGACGCTCGCGCTCGCGCCGCTCGCCGAGGCCGGCCTGCTCGACGCCCCGGTCGCGATCGACGGCAAGTCGGGCGTCTCGGGCGCCGGGCGCGAGCCCACCGCGCGCACCCACGTGAGCGAGGTCGAGGGCGGCGTGCAGCCGTACTCGCCGACCGGCCACCGGCACATCACCGAGATCGAGCGCTCGCTCGAGCGGCTCGCGGGCGAGCCGGTGCCCGTGACGTTCACGCCGCACCTCGCCCCGCACTCACGCGGACTCGAGGTGACGTGCTACGCCCGGCTGCGCCGGCCGCTCAGTCAGGCCGACGCCGACGCCATCTTCCACGCGCGCTACGACGCCGAGCCGTTCGTCTCGGTCGAGGCGCGCGTCCATCCCGGCCGCCTGCACGGTGCCAACACCTGCCACGTGGGCGTCTGGATCGACGAGCGCACGCAGACCGCGATCTGCGCGGCGGCGATCGACAACCTCGTCAAGGGCGCGGGCGGCCAGGCCCTGCAGAACGCGAATTTGCTGCTCGGGCTCGACGAGGGCGCCGGGCTCACCGCGCACGGCCTGGGGATCTGACGGTGGGCGACGGCGTCTGCTTCCCGCTCGGCTTCCGCGCCGCCGGCGTGACCTGCGGCATCAAGGACTCCGGCGCGCCCGACCTCGCGATCGTGGCCTGCGACGGCCCGGCGACGGCGGCCGGCGCATTCACCCGCAGCCGCCTCGCCGCAGCGCCCGTCCTGCTCTCGAGGGAGCACGTCGCCGACGGCTCGGCGCGCGCGGTCGTCGTCAACTCGGGCAACGCCAACGCGTGCACCGGCGCGCAGGGCATGCAGGACGCCCGCGCGATGGCCGCCGCCACCGCCCGCGCGCTCGGCATCGCACCCGGCGAGGTGCTCGTGGGTTCGACCGGCGTGATCGGCAAGTCGCTGCCGATCGCCGCGATCGAACTCGGCATCGCGCAGGCCGCGGGCGAGCTCTCGGCCTGCGGCGGCCCCGCGGCCGCCGAGGCGATCCGCACGACGGACGCCTGGGCCAAGACCAGCACGGCGACGTGCGCGCTGAGCGGCGGCGAGGTGCGGATCGGCGTGATGGGCAAGGGCGCGGGCATGATCCGGCCCGACGTGGCGACCACCATCGTCGTCGCCACGACCGATGCGATCGTCGCTCCGGACGTGCTCGCCGACCTGCTGCGGCACGCCGCCGGCGCATCGCTCAACCTCGTCTCGGTCGACGGCTCGGAGTCGACCAACGACACGCTCGTCGTGCTCGCGAGCGGCGCCAGCGGCGTGCCGGTGGCCGACGACGACGCCGAGGCCTTCGGGCTCGCGCTGACGGGCGCGCTGCTCGACGTCGCCCGGCAGATGGTCGCCGACGGCGAGGGCGCCTCGCGCTTCGCGCACTACATCGTCACCGGCGCCGCCGACGACGCCGAGGCGCGCACCGCGGTGCGCGCGATCGGCGAGGACATCCTCGTGCGCTGCGCCCTGCACGGCGGCGACCCCAACTGGGGCCGCATGCTCGCCCGTGCGGGCACCTGCGGCGTCGAGCTCGACGCCGAGCGCATCGCCGTGTGGGTCGGCCCGGCCCAGCTCGTCGCCGACGGCGTCGAGGTCGCAGGCGCGCGCGCCGAGGCGGGCGCCGCGCTGCACGGCGGCGAGGTTGCGATCCGGATCGACCTGGCGGCCGGCGACGGGCGCGCCGAGCTCTACGCTTCCTCGCTCTCGCCCGAGTACGTGACGTTCAACGCGGAGTACACGACATGACGCGAACCGCCGTGATCAAGCTGGGCGGCAACGCCGCCCTCGACTGCGTCCCGGTCGTGGCGCGTCTCGCGCGCGACGCGCAGGTCTGCGTCGTGCACGGCGGCGGCGCCCAGATCAGCGCGCTGGCCCGCGAGCGCGGCGTCGAGCCGCACTTCGTCGGCGGCCGGCGCATGACCGACGAGCCGATGCTCGCGTGCGTGCGCGCCGGGCTGGCGGCCGTCTCGGCCGAGCTCTGCGCGGCGCTCGAGCGCGCGGGCCTGCAGGCGAGCCCGCTCGGCGACGGCGCGGTCGACGTGCGCCGCGTACCCGAGCTCGGCCTCGTCGGCGAGCCCGTCTCGGCGCGCACCGAGGCGATCGCGGCTGCGCTCGCGAGCGGCCTCGTGCCCGTCGTCGCGCCGCTCGGGCGCGCTGCCGACGGGACGATCCTCAACGTCAACGCCGACGACGCCGCGGCCGCGATCGCCGCGGCGCTCGGTGCCGACGAGCTCGTGTTCCTGTCCGACGTGCCGGGCGTGCTCGACGAGCAGGGCGCCGTGATCTCGCAGATCTCGGCATCGCACCCGCCCGCGAGCGCGAGCGGCGGCATGCTCCCCAAGCTCGAGGCCTGCACGGCGGCGCTGCTCGGCGGCGTGGCCCGGGTCAGCATCGGCCTCGCCGGAACGGTGGTGACGAGATGAGCCTGCGCGAACGCGCCGAGGCGGTGATCCTGCCGACCTATCCCGAACGCGCCGCTCGCGCTGGTGCGCGGTGCCGGATGCACGGTCTGGGACGACGAGGGCAACGCCTACCTCGACCTCGTCGGCGGCCTCGCCGTCAACGCCCTCGGCTACGGCCACCCCGCCGCGGTGCAGGCGCTGGCCGAGCAGGCCACCGTGCTCGGGCACGTCTCCAACCTCTTCTACAGCGAGCCGATGGTCGCGCTCGCCGAGCGCCTGTGCGCACTCTCGGGGCAGGATCGCGTGTTCTTCTGCAACTCCGGTGCCGAGGCCGTCGAGGCCGCGATCAAGCTCGCGCGCCGCACCGGCCGTGCACGGCGCGGCCCCGCCAAGCACCGCATCGTGTGCGTCGAGGGCGCCTTCCACGGCCGCACGCTGGCCACGCTCGCAGCCGGCTGGGCCGCTGCCAAGCGCGAGCCGTTCGAGCCGGTGCCGACGGGCTTCGAGCACGTCGCGCGCAACGACCTCGCGGCGCTCCGCGCCGCCGTCGGGCCCGACACCTGCGCCGTGCTGGTCGAGCCGATCCAGGGCGAGGGCGGCGTCTGGCAGATCGACACGGAGTGGCTCGAGCTCGCCCGCGAGCTCTGCGACCGCCACGGTGCGCTGCTGCTGTACGACGAGGTGCAGACCGGGATCGGCCGCTGCGGCGCCTGGTTCGCCCAGGAGCTGAGCGAGGTGCGCCCCGATGCGATCGCGGTCGCGAAGGGGCTCGCCGGCGGCCTGCCGATCGGCGCGCTGCTGGCCACGGACATGCCCGACGCGGGCTTCCAGCGCGGCGATCACGCGACCACGTTCGGCGGCTCGCCACCGATCACCGCCGCCGCGCTCGCGGTGCTCGACGCGATTCAGCGCGAGGGCCTGGTCGAGAACGCCCGCAGCGTGGGCGAGCACCTGCGCGAGACGGCGAGCGCCGCGCCTGGCGTCGACCACGTGCGCGGGGCCGGCCTGCTGATCGGCATCGAGCTCGCCGACGCCCCCGCCGCCGAGGTCGCCGCGGCGCTCATGCAGCGGGGGATCCTCGTCAACGCGATCACGCCGACGGCGCTGCGGCTCGTGCCGCCCCTGTGCCTGTCGCACACCGAGGCCGACCGCTTCTGTGCCTCGTTGACGGATGTGATGACCGTGCGCCTCGACCAGCGTGCCACTACGGTGGTCTAACCCCCGGATGCGCTAGGATACCTCCCTGGAGGGCTGCCCGAAACGGCCTCTCACCAGCAGTTTTCCACCTACGGCGAAAGGTGCCGATGCCTACGCTCACCGACTACTCCGTCGGCGACCTGGTCGTCCTTGGACACGATGGGGTCGCGCGCATCGAGGACATCAGCTCGGTCGAGATCGATGGCGAGCAGGCCACGATGCTCAAGCTGACCGTGCTCAGCGCACGCATGACGGTGACGATCCCGTTGGAGCGCGCGCTCGATCGCGGTCTCCGCGCAGTTGCCGATCCGGCGACCGCGCAGATCGGCGCTCGACAAGCTCGGCACGGAGCCGGGCATGGAGCTCGTCGCCGGACTCACCTGGGACAAGCAGCTCAAGCGGCTCAAGGAGCGCTTCGGCTCGGGTGACCTCGACGGCATCGTCGACGTGCTCGCAACGCTGGTCGACGCCGATGCGCGCCGCCCGCTCAACCACTCGCAGCGGATGCTCCGCGACAAGGCCGAGGAGGCTTTCATCACCGAGATCGGCGCGGCTCTCGAGCTCTCGCCGGAGGACGCGCAGGAGAAGGTCGGCGGCATCCTGGCATCGCGCATCGACCGCGAGTGAGCACGCCGGTCCGCGGCGCGCCCCGCGCTCGCAGACCGCTCCGACGAGGCCCGGCAGCCGTGAGGCGCCGGGCCTCGTCGGCTTTCGGCCGCCGTTCAGAGGTCGACGTGGCTGCGGTCGTCCGCGGCGTGCCGCGAGCGCGGTCGAGCAGACGATCTCGTAGGCGATCGTCTCGGCGTGGACAGCGAGCTCCTCGGCCGTGATCCTCTCGCCCCGCCTGCTCGCCGATCAGCACGACCTCGTCGCCGAGCTGCACGCGCTCGTCGACGATGCACGTGAGCTGATCCATCGAGACCGTGGCCGCGACCGCGCGGCGCAGTCCGCGCACGAGCACGTCGGAGCGCCCGCTCGCGAGCCGCGGATAGCCGTCGGCGTAGCCGACGGGCACGAGCGCCACGCGCAGCGCGCGCTCGGCGACCAGCCGGCGACCGTAGCCGGACGACGCGCCCGGGCGCGAGGTCGCGGAGCGCCGCGACGCGGCTCGTCCAGCGCAGCGCGGGCCGCAGCCCACGTGCCGGCGCATCGTCACCGAACGGCGACACGCCGTAGAGCGCGATGCCGCAGCGCACCGCGTCGTGCCGCGTCGCCGGGCAGCGCCAGCGCGGCCGCCGAGTTCGCGAGGTGCCGCGGGACACGCGCGGGAAGACGGCCGAGAGCTCCTCGAAGGCCGCCGTCTGCAGCGGCCGCGAAGGCGGGATCGTCGTCGGCGGTGGCGAGGTGCGACATCAGGCCGGCCAGGCGCAGCGGCCCGCCGCCGCGGCGAGCTCGCGCCCGACGTGCGAGCGCATCGCGGCGGGCGCCAGGCCCCAGCGGCCCATGCCGGTGTCGGCCTTGACGTGCACGCCGCAGGCCACGCCGGACGTGCGCAGCCGCGCGTGATCCGCGAGCGACGAGACGACGATCTCGAAGCCGCCGGCACCTGCCTCCTCGCCGGGCTCGAGCGGCGAGAGCACGATCGACCGGCGCGGCCGCACCGAGCGCGGCGCGCAGCTCACGGGCCTCGCCGAGCGTCGCGCAGCAGATGCGCTGCGCGCCGCCCGCGAGCGCCGCGCGCGCGCAGTCGACGGCTCCGTGGCCGTAGCCGTCCGCCTTCACGACCGCCCACAGCTCGCTGCCACCGGCGGCCGCGACGATCCGGCCGCGTTGGCGCGCACGGCGCCCAGATCGATCTGAGCGCCGAGCGCGTCACGCGAGCAGCCGGGCGATCGGCAGCAGCAGATCGCTCGCGACGATGCCGCCGCGCGCGGAGACGGCGAGCCTGCGCGGCCTGGCCGTGCGCCAGCGCGGCGAGCGCGAGCGCCTCGCCGGGGGGCAGCCCGCGCGCGCAGAGCGCACCCGTCGCGCCCGCGAGCACGTCGCCCGCACCGGCCGTGGCGAGCTGCGGGACCGCAGGTCTCCACGACCCGCAGCGGCTCGCCGGGCGTGGCGACGAGCGTGTCCGGGCCCTTCAGCAGCACCGCGGCGCCGGAGCGCTCGGCCGCCTCCTCGACGCTCGCGAGTCGCGCTTCCGCGATCGCCGCGCTGCTCGCGGCCGAGCAGGCGGCCGAGCTCGCCGGCATGCGGCGTCAGCGCGGTCGGCGCCGCGGCGGTCTCGCAGCGTCTCGAGCCGGCCCGCCAGCGCGAAGAGCGCGTCGGCATCGAGCACGAGCGGCGCGTCGACGCCCCGCACGAGCGCGTCGACGAGCGCGATCACCTCGGGGGTCCGTCCGAGACCGGGCCCGACGACCACCGCCCCGGCACGAGCGGCCAGCTCGAGCACACGCTCCGGCGCGAGCCCGCCGTGCACCATCAGCTCGGGCGCGTGCCCGGCGACGGCCGCGTGCTCGCTCTCGGGAACCGCGACCCAGACGACGCCCGGCGCCCGCCCGGAAGGCCGCGAGCGCGGCCAGCGCGGGCGCCCCGCTCATGCCGGGCGAGCCGCCCACCACGAGCACGCCGCCCGCGTCGAACTTCGAGCCGGTGGCCGAGCGGCGCGGCACGAGCGCGAGGTCGGCGCGCCTCCATGCGCAGCGCGCGCGGCGGGCCGGCGAGCGCGACCCGGGAGGCCGATCGGCAGCTCGACGACGTCGCCCGAGCGGCCGCGCCCGGGCTCGATCGCGGTGCCGAGCGTCCGGCCGTGGAACGCGAGCGTGAGCGCAGCCTGGATCGCGGCGCCGTCGCTGCGTCCGCTGGCCCCGTCGACCCCGCTCGGCACGTCGAGCGCGACGACCGGCGCGGCGAGCGCGCCGACGCGCGCGACGAGCGCCTCGGCCGCACCCTCGAGGCGACCGCGGAAGCCGCTGCCGAAGAGCGCGTCCACGATCACGTCGGCATCCTCGGGGGCGCGCTCCGGCACGCCGAAGGCGGCGGCCGCGGCGCGCATCGTGCGCGCGTCCTCGCTCGCGCTCTCGGGCGCCGCGTCGAGGCAGACGCCCGCGCGGATGCCCGCGACGTGCAGGTGGCGGGCGATCACGAAGCCGTCGCCGCCGTTGTTGCCGGGACCGCAGAGGATGCTCACGCGGACGGCGTCGCCGAAACGATCGCGCAGCGCGCGCGCCGCCGCGGCGCCCGCGCATTCCATCAACGCGATTCCCGGCAGCCCGAGCTCGTGTCGCGCCCGGCCGTCGAGCTCGCGTACCTCTTCCGGGTACCAGAGCCGTCGCATCCCCCGTCCATGCTAACGGTCGGCCCGCGACCTGCCGATGCCTGCCAGGATGCGCATTCGCCGACCCCGACCGGCGGCCGAGACCCCGCCGGCCCCGCCCTCGCTGACCACGCTGCTCGTGACCGCCGAGGCGGCCGCGCGCGCGAGCACGATCGACGAGCTCGCCGACGCCGTGGTGGACGGCGTCGCCGACCTCCTCGGGGCAACGCGCTGCACCCTCCTCAAGGCCGCCCCCGAGCTGCTCATGCCGCTCGGCACCGCCGATCGCGGCCCGCTGCTCGACGCCGAGCTGCAGGTCGCGGGCGCCGTGATGCGCACACAGGAGGCGCGCTTCGTGACCCAGATCGCCCACCGCCTGGCGGGGCCCGGCGAGACGACGGCGAGCGAGGTCGAGGTCTCGACGCTCGCGCTGCCGCTGGTCGCCGGCAGCGACCTCGTCGGCGTGCTCGTGGCCACCTGGGACGGTGCGGCCCGCGCCCCGTCCGACGTGCAGACCGAGGCCGCTCGCGTCGTCGCGAGCATCACCGGCCTCGCGATGGAGCGCACGCTGCTCGGTCAGCAGGCGGCCAGGCTGCACGAGGTCGATCCACTCACCGGCACCGGCAGCCGCGACAGCCTGATCGCGCTGCTCGACGTCCTGCGCGAGCGCGGCACGCTGCACTCGATCGTCATCGTCGACATCGACCGTTTCGGTGAGTACAACAAGAAGCACGGCCGCGCCCACGGCGACCGGCTGCTCACGGCGCTCGCCGCGATGATCAGCCGCGAGTGCCGTGACGGCGATGCGCTCGTGCGCTCGGGCTCCGACGAGTTCGCACTCGTCCTCCCCGGCTCGCCGCTCGAGGCCGGCACGGCGACGGCGCGCCGCGTCGTCAGCGCGATCGCCGACTGGGGCCACGAGGACGGCGTCACCGTCTCGGCCGGGGTGGCCTCGATGGCCGCCCACGGCGCAGCCGACGTGCTCACCGGTGCGATGGAGGCGCTCGCCGAGGCCAAGGCCGCCGGCACCGGGCGCATCGCGGTCAACTAGCGTGCGCCGAGCGCCGGAGCCGGGACGCGGAGAGCCCGCGCCCCAGCTCCAGTGTGCTCACATCGCCGGCGGAACCAGCACCTTGTCGATCGCGTGGATCACGCCGTTCGTCGTCAGGATGTCGGCCTTGACGATGCGGGCGTCGTTGACGCGCAGCCCGCCGTGACCGTGCCGGTGGCAGCTCTTGTTGAACTTCACGGTGCCGCCCGCGACGGTCGTCGCAGAGCCGGCCTTGGCCGCGTCCCGCGCCAGCACCGCACCGCTGACGACGTGATACAGCAGCACCTGCTTGAGCAGCGCCGGATCGGCGGCGAGCGCATCGAGCGTCGCCTTCGGGAGCTTCGCGAACGCCTCGTCAGTGGGCGCGAAGACCGTGAACGGGCCCTCGCCTGCGAGCACGGCATCGAGACCCGTCGCCCCCAGCAGCTTGACGAGCGTCGTGAAGCTGCCGGCCGCGACCGCGGTCTCGACGATGTTCTTCGTCGGCGCCGGGTTCGCGATCGACGGCGGCACGAGCACCTTGTCGATGACGTGGATGACGCCGTTGCTCGTGGCGATGTCGGCGCTCGTGACCGCAGCCCCGTTCACGTACAGCGTGCCCTTGCGGAGCTTCAGTGCCACGGCCTCGCCCTCGACCGTCACGGCCGAGTCGAGCGCACTCGCATCGGCGGCCGAGACGGCGCCGGCGAGCACGTGGTAGGTCAGCACCTTGGTGAGCAACGCGGGATCGGCGGCGAGCGCGTCGAGCGTCGCCTTCGGGAGCTTCGCGAACGCGGCATCGCTCGGGGCGAAGACCGTGAACGGCCCGGTGCCCGAGAGCACCGCGTCGAGACCCGTCGCCTGCAGGAGCTTCACGAGCGTCGTGAAGTCGCCGGCCGCGACCGCGGTCTCCACGATCGTCTTGGGTGCCGGTGCCGGCACGAGCGACGGCGGCATCAGGACGGAGTCGATCGCGTGGATCACGCCGTTGCGCGCCTTGACGTCGGCCGCGATCACGTTGGCGTCGTTGATCTTCAGCCCGCCCGCGGGGGTCACCGCGATCTGCACGTCCTCGCCCTCGACGGTCGTTGCCGAGGTCAGCTTCGCGGCCTGGCTCGACGACACGCGTCCGCTGACGACGTGGTAGAGCAGCACCTGCTTGAGCAGTGCAGGATCAGCGGCGAGCGCGTCGAGCGTCGACGCGGGCAGCTTGGCGAAGGCCTCGTCGGTCGGCGCGAAGACCGTGAACGGCCCGCCATGGGCGAGCGTGCTCTTCAGCCCGGCCTGCTTCACGAGGCTCACGAGCGTGTCGAAGCTTCCTGCGGCGGCGGCCGTCTGCACGATGTTCTTGTGATGCTTGTGGTGCGCGGAATGCCGCTCCTGCGCGCCGGCGATCGGCGCGGCGATCAGCGCGAGCGCGCCCACCAGCACGATCGTCCTGAGCAGTCGAAGTGGTCTCACAGTCGTTCCTCCAGTCATGGACTCGAGCGGGTGCCGCAGCACTCGCTGCCGCTCGTCACCCGCCCACACTGGAACGCGCATACGAGCAGTGCCGCGCGGCGGATCACTGCGGATCAAAACCCGCCCCGCGAGCGCGCCGTATGCTGCGGCCCGGTGCGCACCCGGCTCTCCAAACCGCCAGTAGACGTCGCAGACCGCCTCGTCGACGCGCGCGACGCGCGGCGCCTCGCCGAGGGCGACGAGGCGGCGATGCGCGAGCTCTACTGCCGCTACGGCGCGATCGTGCACGGCTTCTGCCTCCGCCAGCTCGGGGATCGCGGACTCGCCGAGGAGTGCACGCAGGACGTGTTCGCGACCCTGTGGCGCCGCGCGGGCGACTACGACGCGCGTCGCGCCCGGCTCTCGACCTGGCTCTTCGCGATCGCGCGCAACCGCATCATCGACGCCGCCAGGCGCCGCGCGCTGCGGCCCGGGCCGGGGTCTGGCGAGAGCGTCGATGAGCTGGCGAGCGCCGAGCCCTCGCCCGAGCTGGCGATCGAGCGGATCGAGCTCGCAGAGCGCACCGCCCGGGCGATGGCGGAGCTTCCCGAGGCGCAGCTGGAGGTCATCCAGATGGCGTACTTCCAGGGATTCTCTCAGAGCGAGATCGCCGAGCGCACGGGCATTCCGCTCGGCACGGTCAAGGGCCGCCTGCGCCTGGCGATGAACCATATGCGCGACGTCCTCGTACCAGGCGAGCTGTACCCATGACGAATCCGACCCCCTGCCCCCACACCGACGACGCCCCGCTGCTCGCGCTCGGCGCGCTCGCCGAGCACGAGGCCGCCGAGCTGCGCGCGCACGCGCCGACCTGTGCTGACTGCCGGCGCGCGCTCGCAGAGCACGAGGCGCTGATCGGGCAGCTCGACCGATCGCTCGCGCGCGAGCCCGCGCCGGCCTTCGACGACCTCGTCTTCCCGCGGCCCGAGCCGGTCCCCGCACGCCGCCCGCGCCGTCGCCGCATCGCCTGGGCGGGTGCTGCAGCCGGCCTCGCGGCGGCCGCAATGCTCGTGCTCGCCTTCGCACTCGGGGGCGGCTCGCCGGATCCGGCGGCGATCGCGTCCGTGGCGGCCGAGGGCGCGGCGACGACCGGTGAGGCGCAGCTCTTCCGTCCCGACCGCCCCGACGGGCTGCTGAAGCTGCAGCTGCGCGACGTCCCGACCCCGGCCGAGGGCACCTACTACGCGATCTGGGTGCTGCCGCGCGGCCAGGAGACGATGGAGTCGGTCGGCACCTTCGTGCCGCGCGAGCACTCGGTCGACCTCGAGCTCACACTTCCCGGAAGCGGCGACTACGCCGCCGTCGACATCTCGATCCAGCGCGTCGGCGGGCCGAGCGCGCACTCGGGGCAGAGCCTCGCGAGCGGCGCGTTCCGCTCCGCGTAGCTACTCCTCCTCGCGCTGCACGCGCTCCGGCGTGAACGCCGGCAGGCAGATCGCGACGTACTCGCAGGCCTCGAGCGTCGAGTAGCGGATCCGCTCGCCGGCTGCCGTCAGGATCGCCTGGCCCGCCGCCACGTCGGTGTGCCCGCCCTCGTGATCGATGCGCAGCGAGCCCTTCAGGACGAGCGTGTACTCGTCGAACCCGGGCGTCTGGAACGGCTCCGTCCAGTCGGCCGGCGCATGCATATGCGCGATGCTGATGCCGTCGGTCTGGCTGTTGACGGCGCCGACGTACTCGTCGATCTGCTTGCCGCCGGGGACGGGGATCGAGGTCGGGCTCGTGATCAGGCGGGGCATCGTCGCTCCGTGGTCGTTGCTCGCGATGGGCCAAATGACACTCGCCGCGAGTGTCATTTGGACGGTCGGGGCGCATCTTCGCTGGTAGCCTCACGCCGCGCGCGTCTTCGTGATCAGCGACCTGGAAGGTATCGCCGGCGTCACGAAGGGGATGAGACGGCGGCGGCGAGCCGCTGCACGCCGACCGCTCGCGGCTCTCCGCCGAGGAGATCAACGCCGCCGTGCGGGGTGCGTAGACCGGCGGGGCGACCGAGGTCGTCGTGATGGACTGCCACGGGACGGGTCGCGGCTGGACGTTCGACCCGCTGATTCCCGACCAGCTCGATCGGCGCTGCGACTTCGTCGTGCAGCAGGAGTGGCGAGTTCCTCGAGCAGGGCTGCGACGCGGCGCGACGTTCTTCCGCGGCATCTGACCCGGGGGTCAGGCGGAGAGCAGAGCGAGCGGGCGCGCGGGGACGCCCGAGCCGCCGGTGAGCATCGGCGCACCGACCACGAGCAGGGCGCCGCGCGGCGGAAGCTGCTCGAGGTTGACGAGGCCCTCGAGGTGCCAGAGGCCGGCCGGCAGCGTCGTGTGGTGCGTCGCGAGATCCTTGCGCACGCCGGCGTCGATGCTGAGCGTGTCGATGCCGATGCCGACGACCGAGCGATCGATCAGCAGCTGCGCCGCCTCGGGCGAGACGCCCGGGAAGCGGAAGTCGCCGACGTAGCGCGGCGCGTCCTCGACGTATGCACTCCAGCCGGTGCAGACGAGCACCGCGGCGCGGGCCGGCAGCGGGCCGTGGATGCCCTCGTGCTCGATCACGTCCGCTGCGCTCAGCGCGTAGTCGCAATCGCTCGCGCAGGCCTCGCGGATGTCGAGCACCGCGGCCTCGCAGACGAGGTCGTCGGCCGGGATGCCCTTCGACCGCCGCACCGCCCTCGTGGAAGTGCGCCGGCGCGTCGAAGTGCGTGCCGACGTGCTCGCCGAGGTGCAGCTCGCGCATGAAGATGCCGTGCTCGGCGTAGGTCGAGCACGGTGGGCGCGCTGAGCTGATCCTGGCCGGGCCACACGATCGTCTCCGTCGACAGCGGCTGCGAGAGATCGACGACCCGGAGCCCGGCTCGCGCGATCACTCGCGCGTCCCGTGCACGAGCGCGACCGCGCCCGCGACGCCCTGGGAGTGCGTCATCGAGAGATCGGCGACGGTCAGCCCGCGCTGCTCCGCGAATGCCAGCGTGCGGCCCGAGAGCCTGACGCTCGGCTTCGGGCGCCCGACGATCTCGATCTCGCGCCACGAGAAGTCGACGCCGCAGCCGAGCGCCTTGCCGACGGCTTCCTTGCCCGCGAAGCGCGCGGCGTAGCTCTGCGCCGGATTGGCCTTGCCGTCGCAGTAGGCGCGCTCGCTCTCGGTGTAGACGCGCTCGCGGAAACGCGGGCGCTGGAGAGCGCGCTCGATGCGCTCGATCTCGATCAGATCCATGCCGACGAGCATGCCGCGATGCTAGTCGATCACTTCGCCGCCGCCGCCAGCCGGAGGAGGGCGTCGCGCGTGTTCAGCGCCGGGTCGTCGACGACGGCCGCGAGCAGGCGGCGCAACGCCGCGCCGATCGCCGGGACCCTCGGCCACGCCGGCCGCGATCAGGTCGTCGCCGCGCACCGCCAGGTCGGCGAGCGCGACCGGCTGCTCCCACTCCTGCTCGACGAGCTGCTCGAAACGCGTGCGCGCGGCCACGCGCTCGAGCGGGATCTCGACGCCCCGGCCGGTGCGATCCCACCGCCGCAGCGCCAGGAGATCGCGCGCGTGCTCGCGCCCCACGCGCGCGAGGAACTCCCGCGCGCCGTGTGCCGAGGGGTCCGTGTCCTCGCCGTAGGAATGCTCGCGCACGAGCGCCGTGACCTTCGCGAGGGTGTCGTTGTCGTAGGTCAGGCGCCGGAGCGCGCCCCGGGCGATGCGCGCGCCCTCCTCGGCGTGCTCGCGGGCGCCGGGCGCGCGCGGCTTGCCGACGTCGTGCCACAGCGCGGCCAGCCGCAGCTCGCGCCCCGCCCCGTCGTGGATGGCGGCGTCGAGCACGTGCAGGATGTGCTCGTCGAGCGTGTAGGCCTGCGTCCGGGACTGCTGATCCCAGCCGATGCACGGCGCCCACTCGGGTAACGCGACCGCGAGCGCCCCGAGCTCGCGCGCGAGTCGCAGGGCGCCGACGGCACCGTCGCCGGCGAGCAGCCGCTCGAGCTCCTCGCGGATGCGCTCGGCCGAGAGCTCGGCGATCCGCGGCGCCGCCGCGGTCATCAGCCGCGCGCGTCGCGGCGTCGGGCTCGAGACCGTCGAGGCTGCAGCGCGCGAGGCCGCGCAGGATGCGCAGCGGGTCGTCGCGGAAGGCGGTCTCGTGGACCGCGCGGAGGATGCCGGCGGCGAGGTCGTCGCGGCCGCCGAACGGGTCGATCCACTCCCCCGTGCGCACGTCGCGCGCCATCGCGTTGACCGTGAAGTCGCGGCGCTCGAGGTCGTCGCGCACGGGCAGCTCGGCGTCGGGCTCGATGCGGAAGTCGGTGTGCGGGTTGCCCGTGTAGCCGGCCTCGCCCGGGCCGATCGGCGTCTCGCGCCGGGGCGGCACGAGCTCGATGCCCTCGCGCGGGCCCCACGAGGGCCAGAAGCGCACGCCCACGAGGCGGCCGGCAACGCGCAGCTCGTCGGCGTGCGCGTGCTGCCGGCAGAGCGCGAGCAGCTGCTCGACGTCGTGCCCGCGCACGAGGAAGTCGACGTCCTTGGGCGCGCGCCCGAGCACCTCGTCACGCAGCGAGCCTCCGACCTCGTACAGCTCCCGGAACGGCAGCTCCGCCATGCGGCGCCGCAGCTCGGCCGACATCGCTACTCGACGGTGACGGTCTTCGCGAGGTTCCGCGGCTGATCGATCGGCAGGCCGCGCCGGCGCGCGATGTTGTATGCGAGGATCTGCAGCGGGATCGACGCCAGGATCGGCGCGAGCTCGGGCTCCGTCGCCGGGATCGGCAGCGTGAAGTCGGCGTGATGCGAGGCGGCGTCGTTGCCCTCGGTGATCACGGCGATCACGAGCGCCCCGCGCGCGCGCACCTCCTGCACGTTCGACGCGACCTTCTCGTAGACGTGCGAGTCGTTCATGACGGCGACGACGGGCGTGTCCTGGGAGAGCAGGGCGATCGGCCCGTGCTTCATCTCGCCGGCGGCGTAGGAGTCGGTCGGGATGTAGCTGATCTCCTTGAGCTTGAGCGCGCCCTCGAGGCACACCGGCATGCCGAGGTGGCGGCCGATGTAGAGGAAGAACTCCTTCTCCCAGACGACGGCGGCGATCTCGTCGGTCTGCGCCCACACGGGCGAGTCGTCGGCCAGGTAGCCGGCGGCGAGCTCCGGCAGCTCGTCGATGCCCGCGCGCAGCTCGGCGATCCGCTCCGCCGACAGGGTGCCGCGCAGCTCGGCGAGGTGCAGCGCCAGCAGCGTGAACGCCATGATCTGCGACGTGAAGGTCTTGGTCGCGGCGACGCAGATCTCGCGGCCGCTGCGCGTGTAGAGCGTGCCGTCGGCCTCGCGCGTGAGCTGCGAGCCCATGTGGTTCGAGATCGCGAGCGTGAGCGCGCCGCTCTCGCGCGCGACGCGCTGCGCGGCGATGCGTGTCGGCGGTCTCGCCCGACTGCGACACGCGAGATCGCGAGCGTGTTGTCGTCGAGCACCGGGTAGCGGTAGCGGAACTCGGAGGCGTACTCGATGTCGACGGGCATCCGCGCCCACTCCTCGATCAGCAGCCGGCCGACCATGCCCGCGTGGCAGGCCGTGCCGCAGGCCGTGATCGAGACGCGATCGACGCTCGAGCAGCTGCTCGTCGGTGAGGCCGAGGTCGAGCACGACCCCGCCCTCGAGGCGCTCGCCGATCGTCTCGCGCAGCGCGGCGGGCTGCTCGTGGATCTCCTTGAGCATGAACGTCTCGTAGCCGCCCTTCTCGGCGGCGGCGGAATCCCAGGTGACGGTCTCGGCGCGCGCGCTCGATCGTCTCGCCGTCGAGGTCGAGCAGCCGCGCGCCCTCGGGCGTGATCACGACGAGCTCGCGGTCGCCGACGAGCTTCGCCTCGCGCGTGTGCTCGAGGAAGGCGACGACGTCCGAGGCGAGGAAGGTCTCCCCCTCGCCGAGGCCGATCACCATCGGGCACTGGAGGCGCGCGCCGACGATCATCTGCGGGTGCAGCGGCGAGACGACGCAGAACGCGAAGTGCCCGTGGAGGTCGAGGAACGTGAGGCGCACGGCCTCGACGAGGTCGCCCTCGTAGTGCGTCCTCGAGCAGGTGGGCCACGACCTCGGCGTCGGTCTCGGAGCTGAAGCGGTGACCGCCGGCGATCAGGCGCTCCTTGAGCACCACGTAGTTCTCGACGATCCCGTTGAGCACCACGGAGAAGCGCTCGTCACAGCCGGCGAGCGGATGGGCGTTCTCCTCCGACGGGCGGCCGTGGGTCGCCCAGCGCGTGTGGCCGATGCCGGTCGTGGCGGGCGAGCCGTTGGTGCCGGCGACGCCCTTGAGCACGCTCAGGTTGCCGACCGCGCGCACGACCTCGAGCTCATCGCCGTCGATCAGCGAGATGCCGGCGGAGTCGTAGCCGCGGTACTCGAGGCGCTCGAGGCCGCCGAGCAGGAAGGGCTTGCACACGCGCGCGCCCGTGTAGCCGATGATGCCGCACATGATGCTCCTCCGGTCGCGCGCCGCGGACGCAGCGGTCGGCGAAATACGCATGGGACAGCGGCAATCAGTCGATGCCGAGCTCCCGCTCCACTTCTAAAGCTAGCGCATCGGCAATGCGATGCAGCTCTTTTCGTCTTCGTGCTCGACCATCACCCGGACGAGCATCTCGGTGCCCGAGGAACGCAGCACGATGCGGCCGGAGCCTGCGTCGCGCGAGCGGTGCGCTCTCGCGCTCGACGGCTTCCCAGACGGCCGTGGCGGAGGCCAGGCGCGTGCGGTCGGCGCGCACGTTGATCAGCACCTGCGGATAGCGGCGCACGATCTGCGCGGCCTCGGCCAGCGGCTCGTGGTGGCGGCCGAGCGCGTCCAGCAGCAGCACCGCCGTGATCAGGCCGTCGCCGGTCGTCTGGCGGTCGAGCGCGATCACGTGGCCGGACTGCTCGCCGCCGAGCACGGCGCCGTGCTCGAGCATGCCGGCGAGGACGTAGCGGTCGCCGACGTCGGTCACGACGGTCTCGATGCCGAGCTCGCGCATCGCGCGGTGCAGGCCGAGGTTCGACATCGAGGTGACGACGACCCGGTTGCCCGTGAGCTGGCCCGCGATCTGCATGTCGCGCGCGAGCAGCGCGATGATCTGGTCGCCGTCCACGACCGTCCCGCTCGCATCGACGGCGAGCATCCGATCGGCATCGCCGTCGAACGCGATGCCGAGGTCGAAGTCGCCCGCCGTCACGCGCTCGGCGAGCGCGTCGAGGTGCGTCGAGCCGCAGCGGTCGTTGATGTTGATCCCGTCGGGCTCGGCGGCCGTGATCTCGTGCTCGATGCCGAGCTGCGCGAAGACGAGCGGCGCGACCGTCGCGGCGGCGCCGTTGGCGCAATCGACGAGCACGCGCAGCTCGGGCACCGCGATCGCGGTGCCACCGCCGCCCGCGACCCACGCCGCGTAGCGCTCGGCCGCCCGCGGGAGCGGGTGCGACTCGCCGATCTCGGCGCCCGTGGGCCGGTCGCCGTCGTGGCTCATCAGCGCCTCGACGCGGTCTTCCTCGTCGTCGCCGAGCTTGAAGCCGTCGGCGCCGAAGAGCTTGATGCCGTTGTCGGGGAACGGGTTGTGCGAGGCCGAGATGACCGCGCCGAGGCTCGCGTCCGTGCTCGCGCACGAGCCACGCGACGCCGGGCGTCGGCAGGACGCCGGCGCGCAGCGCGACACCGCCCGCGGAGGCGATGCCCGCGCACAGCGCGTCTTCGAGCATGGGACCCGAGCGCCGCGTGTCACGGCCCACGACGACGAGCGGTCGCTCGCTGCCGCGCTCGCGCGCGAGCAGCGCGGAGGCGCGCCCGAGCGTGAGCGCCATCTCGGCGTTGAGGACGTCACCGTTGGCAACGCCGCGAACGCCGTCGGTGCCGAACAGCCGGGAGGCCACGGAGGTCTCTAGCGCTTCGAGAACTGCGGGCGCCGGCGGGCACCCTTGAGGCCGGCCTTCTTGCGCTCCACCGCACGCGCGTCGCGCGTCAGGTAGCCGGCGCGCTTGAGCGCCGTGCGCAGTTCAGGATCGGCCTCGCAGAGCGCGCGGGCGATGCCGTGGCGGAGCGCCCCGGCCTGGCCGCTGATGCCGCCGCCGCCGAGGCGCGCGCGCACGTCGAAGCGCTCGGCCTGCTCGGTCTCGACGAGGGGCGAGGAGACCATGGCGCGGAGGTAGCCGCGCGGGAAGTACTCCGCGAACTCGCGTCCGTTCACCGTGATCTTGCCGGTGCCCGGCTCGAGGATCACGCGTGCGACCGACGTCTTGCGCTTGCCGGTGCCACGATAGGCCGCGGTTTCTGCCACCTGTTCCTCAGTCCCTTCCGATTTCGCTAGGGCAGCGGCGCAGGCTGCTGCGCCTCGTGTGGATGACTGCTGCCCGCGTACACCTTGAGCTTGCGCAGCTGCGCACGGCCCAGCTTGTTGCGCGGCAGCATGCCGCGCACGGCGTGCCGGATGACCTCTTCCGGCCGCGCGTCGAGCATCTGCGCGAGCGTGCGCTCCTTCAATCCGCCGTGATAGCCGGAGTGGCGGTAGTAGATCTTGTCCTGCCGCTTCTTGCCGGTCACGTGGATGCGCTCGCAGTTGATGACGACGACGAAGTCGCCGGTGTCGACGTGCGGCGTGTAGGTCGGCTTGAGCTTGCCGCGGAGCGTGTCGGCGATGCGCGTCGAGAGACGCCCGAGGGTCTCGCCCTCGGCGTCGATCACGTACCAGCGGCGCTCGATCTCGCCAGGCTTGGCGCTGTAAGTCGTCTGCGGCATAAGAAGATGGTAGGTCGAGGTGCGGCCAGTGCACTCACGCAGAGGCGAGCCGGCACCCGTCCGGCCATCCGGCAGAGTAGCGATAACTGGGCGGCGAGGCAACCAGTGGGCGCCGGACGACCGCTGCGCGCCGCGCCGACCGCCCCGTATGGTGACCGTTCGTGCGCTCCCGCAACGCCACGATCGCGCTCTACGTCGGCGGCTTCATGGGGCCCTTCGGCGGCGCCGTGCTGGGCGTGCTCGTGCCCGAGCTGCAGTCGAGCTTCCACGCCACCCGCGACGCGGTGGCCGCATCCATCCCCGCGTACCTGATCCCGTTCGCCGCGCTGCAGCTCGTCTCGGGCACGATCGGCGAGCGCCTCGGGGTGACGCGCGTCGTGCGGATCGGCTTCCTCGCCTACGCGGTGGGCTCGCTGATCGCGGCCGCGGCGCCGACGATGTCGATCTTCGTGGCCGCGCGCGTCGTGCAGGGGGCCTCGAACGCCTTCCTCACGCCGCTCCTGCTCGCCACGCTCGCCGAGATCGTGCCGTCGCACCTGCTCACGCGCGCGATGGGCACGTTCGCGAGCGTGCAGACCGGGGCGCTCTCGCTCGCGCCGCTGATCGGCGGCCTGCTCGCGACGGTGCACTGGCGCCTCGCATTCGTCGTCAGCGCGATCGTCGCCGTCGCGCTCTCGGTGTTCACCGCCCGCACCTCCGGCGCACCGCCGCCGCGCCGCGCGCGCCCCAGCATGCGCAGCCTGCTCACGCGCAGACTCGGGTTCCTCTGCGCGGCCGCCTTCCTCGGCTACGCCACGGTCGCCGGCGTGGGCTACATGGTCTCGTTCTACGCGCGCGACGAGATGGGACTCGGGCCGCTCCAGCGCGGCTTCGTGCTGGCCTGCTTCGGCTTCTCCGGCTTCCTGCTCGGGCGTCCGCTGGGCGGCCTGGTGCAGCGCATCGGCCGCATACCCGCGGTCGTGATCGGCGCGCTGCTCTCGGCCTCCTGCGTCGCGCCGCTCGGCTTCAGCACCGAGCCGTGGCAGCTCGCAGCGCTGTGGACGGCTGCCGGTGCGGGCTCGGTGCTGCTGTGGACGGGCCTCAACACGCTCGCCGTCGAGGCCGTGCCCGAGAACCGCGGCGGCGCGACGAGCGTCTTCGGCGCGTTCCGCTTTGCCGGGTCGGCGCTCTCGCCGTACGTCTTCCTGCCGCTCTACGACGGCGATCCGTCGAACGCGTTCATCGCCTGCGCGGTCGCCGCGTGCGTGATCGCCCCGCTCGCGATCGCGATCCACACGCTCTCGGCCGAGCCCGTTCCCCGGCCCGTCGCGCCGTATCCTTCCGAGCCATGAGCGACTGCATCTTCTGCGGCATCGCCGCCGGCAGAGTGCCGGCGGAGCGCATCCACGAGGACGAGCGCACCGTCGCTTTCCTCGACCTCTTCCCGGCCGCCGGCGGCCACGTCCTCGTGATCCCGCGCGCACACGCCGACGACATCCACGCCGCCGATCCCGGCCGACCTCGCGGCCTGCGCACAGACCGCGCAGCTGATCGCCGGCCGGGTCAGCGGCGCGCTCGGCTGCGACGGCGTGACGATCACGCAGTCGAACGGCCGCGCCGCCGGCCAGACCGTCTTCCACTACCACGTGCACGTGATCCCGCGCTTCGACGGGGATGGCGTGATCCGCTCGTGGACACCGGGCGAGACGAGCCCGGATGAGCTTGCGCGAACGGGTGCGCTGCTGCGCGGGGAGTAGCAGCTCGCGAGGTCACTCGCGTCGCTGATCCAGCGCGGCTCTTGATGTTCGAAGATCTTCTCGGATCGGGTCTCGCTGAGGCTGGTGGGGGTCTTGGCGCGCTTGGCGTGGCCGGGGCGTCGCGGCACTTCGTCCAAATGACACTCCCGCGGTGTGCCACTTGGCCCCTTACCCGAGGCACGCAGATCGAACGGCTGCCGGATGCCGGAGGCGACGGCCTGGTGGCGTCGTGCGGGCGCCAAGTGGCACACCGCGAGAGTGCCATTTGGGAGGCGACACGATCTCTTGACAGATCGGCACAGAGTTGTGCCGCAGGGCATGACAGGCTCGGGGCATGACCCGATCCCGGCCCATCTCGCTCTACAAGGCTCGCAACGTTCCCGTCAAGATGCCGCTCTGCGCGATCTGTATCGATCGGACTCGTGGGAGGACGTTCGAGCGGCAGCTCGGCTACGGCGTCCGCATCTGGCTCTGTGAGGCGCATCACTCCGTGGAGTTCATGCGTTCCTATGCCGGGCGCGACTTCGCCGTGACGTTGCTGCGGATCTGGCGCTCGCAGGGGTGTCTGACTCGTGCGCGGAGCAAGGCGCTCGACTCGCACCTGGCGACCGTCAACGCGATCGGACGCACCCCGCAGCGAGCGCGGCCGGGGAGCTACGCCTGGCCGAGGCTGCGCGTCGAGGCCGAAGCGGCGTTCGCGGGTGGCGAGCGGGTGCTGGCCGCGATCACCCGGCTCCGCGAGCGACATGCGCTCGATCACGCCAAGGTGCCGAGCGTCCGCACCATGCGACGCTGGTTCAGCCAGGGGCGCTGGATGCGACTGCCGACGAGCGACGCGGCGCAGGTCGCCGCGTGATGCCGTCGCCGCGGGCTACTCCCACTCGATCGTGCCGGGAGGCTTCGAGGAGATGTCGAGCGCGACGCGGTTGACGCCGGCGACCTCGTTGATGACGCGGCTCGAGATGCGCTCCAAGAGGTCGTACGGCAGGCGCGCCCAGTCGGCCGTCATCGCATCCTCGCTCGTGACGGCACGGATGATGATCGGGTACTCGTAGGTGCGCGCGTCGCCCATCACGCCGACCGACTTGATCGCGGGCAGCACGGCGAAGGCCTGCCAGATCTCACGCTCGAGGCCCGCGCGGCGGATCTCCTCGCGGATCACGGCATCAGCGTGGCGGAGAATCTCGAGCCGCTCCTGGCGTGACCTCGCCGATGATGCGGATCGCGAGGCCCGGCCCGGGGAACGGCTGGCGCCAGACGATGTCGTCGGGCAGGCCGAGCTCCTCGCCGACGCGCCTCACCTCGTCCTTGAAGAGCCAGCGCAGCGGCTCGCACAGCTCGAAGTCCATGTCATCGGGCAGCCCGCCGACGTTGTGGTGCGACTTGATCTTCGCGGCCGTCTTCGAGCCCGACTCGATGACGTCGGAGTAGAGCGTGCCCTGCACGAGGAAGCGGGCATCCTCGAAGCGGCGCGACTCCTCCTCGAAGACGCGGATGAACGTCTCGCCGATGCGCTTGCGCTTGGTCTCGGGGTCGGTCACCCCGGCGAGCTGCGCGAGGAAGCGCTCGGAGGCCTCGACGTGTACGAGCGGCACCTGGAAGTGGTCGCCGAAGGTCTCGACGACCTGCTCGGACTCGTTCTGGCGCATCAGGCCGTGGTCGACGTAGACGCACGTCAGCTGGTCGCCGATCGCGCGGTACACGAGCAGCGCGGCCACCGCCGAGTCGACGCCGCCGGAGAGGCCGCAGATCACGCGCGCGTCGCCGACCTGGGCGCGGATCAGCTCGACCTGCTCGTCGATGACCGCGAGCGCCGTCCACGTCGCCGGCGCATGGCAGGCGTCGGAGAGGAAGTTCTTGAGCATGTCGGTGCCGCGCGGGGTGTGCCCCACCTCGGGGTGGAACTGCACGGCGTAGAAGCCTCGTTCGGGGTCCTCCATGCCGGCGACCGGCGTCGCGGGCGTCGAGGCCGTGACCCCGAAGCCGGCAGGCGGGCGCACCACCGCGTCGTTGTGGCTCATCCAGCAGGTGCCGACGTCGCCGACGTCGTGCAGCAGCACGCCGCCGAGCACCGTCAGCTCGGTCTTCCCGAACTCGGCCGTCCCCGTGCGCGCGACCTCGCCGCCGAGCGCCGCCGCCATGGCCTGCATGCCGTAGCAGATGCCGAGCACGGGGATCCCGAGCTCGAGCAGCCGCGGATCGAGCCGCGGCGCGCCGTCGGCGTAGATCGAGGCCGGGCCTCCCGAGAGGATCAGACCGTAGGGCTCCTTCGCGAGCACCTCCTCCGGCGTGATGTCGTGCGGCACGAGCTCGGAGCGCACGCGGCACTCGCGCACGCGGCGCGCGATCAGCTGCGCGTACTGCGCACCGAAGTCGAGCACGAGCACCGGGCGGTCGTCGAGTCCGACGCGCGCCTCGGGCTGCGGCGTGCTCACCGCGACATCCCCACGCCCTGCTCGCGCTGAAGTTTCTTGCCCTCGGTCTGGAGCGCCGGCGCGAACATGATCTCGGCCTTCTGGAAGTCGTGGATCGTCTCGTAGCCGGTCGTCGCCATCGACGTGCGCAGCGCGCCCATCAGGTTCGTCGTGCCGTCGTTGTCGAACGCCGGGCCGAGCACGATCTGCTCGAGCGTCCCGATCTGGTCGGTCTTGACCCGCGCACCGCGGGGCAGCGAGGCGTGGAACGTCGCCATGCCCCAGTGGTAGCCGCGGCCGGGCGCCTCGGTGGCGCGGGCCAGCGGCGAGCCGATCATCACGGCATCGGCGCCGCATGCGACGGCCTTCGCGATGTCGCCGCCCGTGCGCATGCCGCCGTCGGCGATGACGTTGCAGTACTGGCCGGTCTCGAGCAGGTGCTGGATGCGGGCGGCCGCGGCGTCGGCGATCGCGGTCGCCTGCGGCACGCCTACGCCGAGCACGCCGCGCGTCGTGCAGGCGGCACCGGGGCCGACGCCGACGAGCACGCCCGCGGCACCCGTGCGCATCAGGTGCAGCGCGGTCTGGTAGCTGGCGCAGCCGCCGACGATCGTCGGGATCGGCTGGCTCGCGATGAACTCCTTGAGGTTGAGCGGCTCGACGACCGAGGAGACGTGCTCGGCCGAGACGACCGTGCCCTGGATGACGAGGATGTCGAGCCCCGCCTCGAGCGCGACCGAGTGGTACTCGCGCACGCGCTGCGGCGTCAGCGACGCGGCCACGAGCACGCCCGCGGCCTTGATCTCCTGGACGCGCTGCGCGATCAGCTCGGGCTTGACCGGCTCGGTGTAGAGCTGCTGCATGACCTTGGTCGCGTCGCCCGGAGAGGCCTTGGCGACCTTCTCCAGCTGCTTGTCGGCATCGACGTAGCGCGTCCAGATGCCTTCGAGATTGAGCACCGCGAGGCCGCCCAGCTTGCCGATCTGCGTCGCGGTGCCCGGGGAAACGACCCCGTCCATCGCCGAGGCGAGCAGCGGGAGCTCGAGCAGGTAGGGCCCGAGCTTCCAGCCGATGTCGACGTCCTCGGCGTCGCGCGTGCGCCTGCTCGGCACGATCGCGATGTCATCGAACCCGTACGCCCTGCGCGCCTTCTTGCCCCGCCCAATCTCGATCTCCACCGTGCCGGATCCCTCCGCTTTTTGGCCCTCTACGACAAGACCCAGGAGTGCGTACCGCACCGGCCTGGGTCTCGGAAGGAGTGCTTGCTTCGATGTCGAATGTCCAACGTCTGAGGATGCTAGCAAGGGGGTCGGCTCGCGCCGACCGAGGCCCTGGCCTACGCCTCCGTGGGTGCGAGCTCGGCCACCTCGACGAGCGACGAGAGTCGCTGCACCTCGCGGGGATCGAGCATCCCGGGCTGCTCGTGCTGGGTGCTCGCGGCACCGCAGGCCACGGCGTAGCGGAGCGCATCGGCGAACGGGCGGTCGGCGCGGCGGGATGCCAGCAGGCCAGCCAGCAGGGCGTCTCCGGCACCGACCGGTGAGACGACCTCGAGCTGGGGCACGGTGGCGCGCAGGAAGAGCGGCTTGCCGGCCTCGCGCACGAGCGCGAGGGCGCCGTCGTCGCGCGTGATCACGACGCCGCGCGCGCCCATCTCGACGATCTGCTCGAGCGCCAGCACGAGATCCTGCGTCGTCTCGAACTCGAAGCCGACGAGCTCCTCGGCCTCCATCTGGTTCGGCACGACGAGGTCGGGCTCGCCGGCGAGACCGAGGCGCAGCGGCTCGCCCTCGGAGTCGAGCACGGTGAAGACGCGCTGCCGGCGCGCCTCTCGCAGCGCCGTCGAGTACCAGTCCTCGGGCACCTCGCGAGGCAAGCTGCCGGCCAGCACGACGGCCTCGCTGCCCCCCAGCAGGTAGCTGTAGGCCGACGCGAACTGCTCGAGCTCATCGGGACGCACGACCGGGCCGTACTCGACGATCTCGGTCGCGACCTGCGTCCCCGCGGCGTCGAGCACGATGGTGCTCGAGCGCGACTCGTCCGCGATGCGCACGAACTGGTGCACGATCCCGCCGGCGGTCACGTCCTCGATGATCATGTCCCCCGCGCGGCCGCCTGCGAGCCCGGTCGCGACGACCGGCTGATGCAGAGCGCGCAGCGCGCGCGCGACGTTGATGCCCTTGCCGCCGGCCTGCAGGTCGCCCGGCGCGCAGCGGTGGCGGCGGCCGATCTGCAGATTCGCGACGCGCAGGGTCTTGTCGATCGCGGCGTTGAGCGTGACCGTCAGGAACATGGCAGCAGCGGCGAGGAGTGCCGCAGCCGGACTCTAGCCCGGATTCACGTTAAGCAGCCGTTGAGAATCGCGGCACCCATCCAAATGACACTCATCGCGTGTGTCATTTGGCGCGGCCGCGCAGATGGAAGGGCAGTACCGGCCGGCGGCTAGCGCAGATCGCGCAGCCGCGCGCGCAGCCACGGCAGCAGCGCGGGCGGCCCGCCGCCGGTGCCGTCGGCCACGAGCGGTACGCGCCCGAGCACGCCGCGCCGGCTGCGCAGCTCGACGTAGCCGAGGCGGTCGCCGCTCGCGACGAGACGATCGAGACGGAGCGGCAGGACGACGTGCTCGCGCACCTGCTCGCCCGGTTCGAGCGTGACCGCGAGGCCCTTCGAGGCGACGACCCGCACCGTCCCGGCGCGGCCGAACGACTGGCCGGCGCGCACCAGCCGCGCACGCTTGAAGCGGTCGAAGCCCCAGTCCATGAGGCGCGCGATCTCCTTGTCGCGCGTGGCCTCGTCGGGCGCGCCGAGCAGGATCACGTAGAGCCGCACGCCGTTGCGATCGGCGCTCGCGGCGAGATTCCAGCCGGCCTCGTCGGTGTGCCCGGTCTTGACCCCGTTGAGGCCGGCGTAGACCGAGAGCAGCGTGTTGCTCGTCTGCAGCCGGTGACCGGGGATCGTGACCGTGCGCTGTCCGGCGAGGCGGCGGAAGAGCGAAGACGACATGGTGATCTGCGAGAGCTTGAGCACGTCGCGCGCGGAGGAGTAGGCGCCCGGCTCGTCGAGGCCGTGGGGCGTGCGGTAGGCCGTGTCGCGCAGGCCGAGCCTGCGCGCCTCGGCGTTCATCAGCAGCACGAAGCGGGCGACCGGATCGCCCGGCAGCGCCTGCCCGCGCCGCCGCGCCTCGGCGGCGGCGGCCCGCTGCGCCGCGGGCTGATCCATCACCGCGTGCGCGAGCACGATCGAGGCGTCGTTGGCGGAGTGCACGATCAGCGCCGCGAGCAGCGCGTTCACGGTCTGGCGCTCGCCGAGCTGCAGCGGCACGCTCGACTCGCCGATCGCCACCGCATCGCCGCCGGCGGCGACGACCCGGTCGAGACGGGCGTAGCGCAGCACGAGCTGGGCGGTCATCAGCTTCGTCAGCGACGCGACCTCGCGGTGCGTCCGCGGCGCGTGCTGAGTGAGCACGCCGCCGTGACCCGGCGCCGCGACGATCCAGGCCGCCGCCTGCGGCACCGGCGGCGGCACGGCGAGCGCTGCCGGGAGGGGCAGGAGCAGGAAGAGCAGGACGATGGCCGCGAGGCGCACGGGGCGGGACTATAGTCCCGCGGGATGAGCCTTGGCCCACAGGGCGGGCGGAGTTTGCTCGCGACGATGTGGCGCCTGGCGACCGCGCGGCAGCTGCTCCTGCTCGTCGCACTCGCGATGGTGCTGCTCGACGCCTCGGCCGTCGCGGCGTCGATCGGCGCGCTCGAGCGGGCGGGCTCGTTCGCGAGCTTCGCGCGCGCGCTCTTCGAGGAGTCGACGACGCTCGGCGACGCGCTCGAGGGCGCGGCGAGCGGCAACGGCGCCTGCATCGCGGCGATCGCGCTCTACGTGCTCGCGCGCCCCTGGCCGATGGCCTGGATCCGCGCCTCCTACATCGGCGCCCTCGCCGGGAGCGGCGGCCTCGCGCGCCCCGCGTGGCCGGCGGTGCTCCGCCTCGTGCTGCTCGACGTGTGCATCGCGACGCCGCTCGCCTTCGGCATCGGGCTGCTCGAGAAGGGCGATCTGGCCGTTGTGGGGCCGCCCGTGCTCCTGGCCGTGCTCATGCTGACGCTCTACGCCGACTACGCGATCGTGATCGACGACGTCGGCCTGCGGCGATCGTTCCGCTCCAGCCTGCACGTGCTCGTGCAGCGCCCGGGCGCGTCGCTCGGTGCGACGGCCGGCTGGCTGACGCTCTCCTTCATCCTCTACGGCAGCGTCGCGCCGAGCTTCGAGGACGGCGCGACGCCGCTCACCCTGACGACGCTCGCGATCGGCACCGCTGCGCTCGGCTTCGCGCTCGACTGCTGCCTGATCACGCTCTACCGCGCGACGCCGCCGCCCGGCGACGACGAGCTCTAGGGTCGATCAGCCGACGACGAGCTCCTGGCCGATCTGCAGGGCGTCGGGATCGATCGCGGGATTGAGCACCTGCAGCTCCTTGACGGTCGTCCCGAACTGCCGGGCGATCGAGCCGAGCGTGTCGCCCTTGCGCACCGTCCACTTGACGTGCTGACCGTCGCCGGCGGTGGTCGCGGGCGGCTGCTCGGTCGTCTCCTCCTCCGTCGTCGTCGTCGTCGCGGAGGTCGTCGCCGTGGTCGTCGCGGGTGGCGGCGGCGGCAGCGGGCTCGGGCGGCGCGGGCTGCGGCGGAGGCGGCTCGGGCGGCGGCGCGCTCTCGGGCACCGAGAGCGTCTCGACCGGCACGGCGGGCGGGCTCGTCACGGGGGGATCGCCGTCGGAGCCGTGGCCGAGCACGCCCGCGCTCGAGAGGATCAGCGTGATCACGGTGACCGCGCCGAGCAGCGCCGCCGGCGCGAGGTAGTTCCACGGCGAGCGGCGATCGCCGGGCTTGCTGCGCCGCGGACGGGCCTCCTTCCTGGGCTTCCTCGGCTTGCTCACACGCTCTCCACGACCGCCCAGGCCGCCGCGCGGAGGCGGGCCGCCTCGCTCGCCGCCGCCGCCTGCCAGCGGCCCGGCTCGCGCGAGGCGTAGAGCACCGAGCGCGAGGCGCTCACGAGGCCGCCCGCCGGGCCCGGCGCGAAGGCGGGGCCGAGCGCTGCGACGATCGCCGCCCTGCGCGCCGATGCCCGGCAGCAGGAAGGTCGCCTCCGGCATCAGCTCGCGTGCGCGGGCGACGGCCCCGGGCTGCGTCGCGCCGACGACGGCGCCCGCGACCGGGGCGAGGCCGGCGACGAGGCGCGCGACGCGCTCCCACACGCGCGAGCCGTCGGCGAGCTCGAGCTCCTGGAGATCGGCACCGCCCGGGTTCGAGGTGCGCACGAGCACGAACATCAGCCCACCGGCTGCCTCGCAGGCATCCGCGAACGGCTGCAGCGAGTCGCCTCCCAGGTAGGGGTTGACGGTCAGGGCGTCGGCGAGCGGCGGCGCTGTGCCGCGCGGCGCGAGATAGGCCGCGGCGTAGGCCTCGGCCGTGGAGCCGATGTCGCCGCGCTTGCCGTCGGCGACCACGAGCAGGCCGCGCTCGCGGGCGTAGTCGCACACGCGCTCGGCCGTCGCGAGACCGTGATGGCCCGCCTGCTCGAAGAACGCCAGCTGCGGCTTGACGGCGACGGCATGCTCGGCGACGGCGTCGACGATCCCGGTGCAGAAGCGCTCGAGCGCGCGTGCGAGGCCCGCGGGCCCGGCGCGCACGCCGCGGAAGACCTCGTCCGGGAAGAGCTCCGGCCGCGGGTCGAGCCCGACGCACAGCACGCTCCTCCGCTCTGCCGCCAGCCGCTCGAGACGCTCCCGGAAGCTGCTCGCCACGGACGTCAGGCTACCGGGCGGGTCGCCGACCATCGCCGTGCGGGCGGGCGACCGGCGCCGCGCACGGCGCTTCATGGCAGGCGCCGGCGCTCATGCGACGGCCGCGAGCTCGTCGGCGCGAGCGTGGCGCCCGGGCGGCAGCGCGGAGCGCAGGGGCACCGTGCGGCGGGCCTCGTCGATGCGGCGGAGCGCCGTCGCGTCGGGCTCCGAGCAGGCGATCGGGACGATGCCCGGAGCGCGTCCTGCGAACGCGTTGCCGAGCAGGATCGCCTCGCGGTAGCGCTCGGCCGGCAGCCACGGGCCCTGCGCGCGCGGCGGCAGCTCGACCGCGGGCGCGAGGGCCCGCGCCAGCGCCCGGGCGACCGCGCTCAGCTCGAGTCCGGGATCGCCGGCGCGCGGCAGACGGCGCTTGGCGACGACTGCCCCGCGCACGACGGCGAAGGCGACGACGTGGCGCGGGTCGAGGTCGGCAGCGAGCAGCACCCCTGTGCGCCGTCCCGCTCGGCGCACGCTCGCGACCTGGGCGTCGGCCGCACGCAGCGCGTCGAGCAGGCGCGTCGTGCGCCGCGCGTCCTCGTAGCGCTGCTGGGCGACGAGGCGCGCGACGCGCTCGCGCAGGGGCGCATCGTGCACCGCCTGCTCGCCCGCCAGCCAGCCTGCCAGCGCGCGCGCCGAGCGCGCGTAGGCGAGCGCCTCGTCTCCGCCGCGGCAAGGCGCGAGACAACGTCCTGCCGCACCGCGCAGGCAGCGGCCGTCGTCGACCGGCACGCGCGGCCGGCAGGTGCGCAGACCGTAGCCGTCGCGCAGCGCCTCCGCGGCCTCGGTCGCACCGCGCCGCGTGCGGAACGGCCCGGCGTAGATCGCGCCGTCGTCGCGCACGACCTCGCGGACGCCCAGCACGGGCGCGTGGTCGGCGAGCCCGAGGCGCAGGTAGACGGCCCTGTCGGGGCGCTTGTCGCGCACGTTCCCGGCCGGCCGCCAGCGACGGATCAGATCGAGCTCGAAGAGCGCGGCCTCGAGCTCCGAGCCCGTTGGTGCCGTGTCGATGCGCGCGAGCGCCGCGAGCGCGCCCTCGATGCGCGGTGGCTGCCGGCGCGCGCCGAAGTACGAGCGCACGCGCGAGCGCAGGTCGCCGGCCTTGCCGACGTAGAGCGCCTGCCCGAGGCGATCGCGCATCACGTAGACGCCCGGCCCCTCGGGCAGCCCGGCCGCGAGGTGGCGCTGCTGCCGGGCGCGGCGCGGCTGCGCGAGCGACAGCGCGATCACGTCCTCGGCCGTCTCGGCGCCGCGCTCCTGGGCCAGCCCGATCAACGCCATCAGCACCTCGCCCGTCGCGAGCGCGTCCGGCAGCGCCCGGTGGCACGGGCGCACCGCCACATCGAAGCGATCGGCCACGCTCGCGAGGTCGAAGCGCGCCAGCCGGCCCGCGAGCAGGCGGCGCGCGAGGCCGACCGTGTCGAGCACCCGCATGCCGAGCCGCGTGCCGTCGAGGCGCATCAGCGCGCGGTCGAGCATGCCGACGTCGAACGCGGCGTTGTGCGCGACGAAGATGCTGCCGCGCGCGAGCGCGAGCAGCTCGGCGACCGCCGGGCGCAGCGGCCCGGCGCCGGCCAGATCGCGATCGTGGATCCCCGTCAGCCGGCTGATGCGCGGCGGCATCGGCACGCCCGGGTCGACGAGCCGAGAGAGCCTGCCCACCTGCAGCCCGCGCTCGATCCGCACCGCACCGATCTCGACGATGCGCGCGCCGGCGCCGACGCCCGTCGTCTCGAGGTCGACGATCGTCCAGGCCGCAGCGTCGAGCGGCGTCGCCGGCGGCGGGGCGAGCCCGACGAGGCCGACGCGCCCGTCGGCGTGGCGCACGAGCCGCGCGTCGTCCTGCACGACCTCCTCGAGCACCCGCCGCGCCAGCTCGCCCGGTACCCGCGGCAGCGCCAGAAGGGCGCCGGCGGCCCGCTCGGGAGCGAGCGGCTCCCCGCTCTCCTCGATCAGCGCCGCGAGCCTGTCGGCGGCGCCCAGCTCGAGCTGCAGCGGGGCGGCAGCGCGCCCGCGGGGAGGTGGCGTCCGGCCCGTCATGCGAACGTATGTTCGCAGATTTGGCGGACGCCACCTCCAGCAGGCGCTCGGAGCCGATCGGCTCCTGAGGTGGTGCTAGCCCTTGACTGCGGCCTTGAGGGTCGAGCCGGCCGAGAACTTCGGCACGGTCGCGGCGGGGATCTGAACCTTCTGACCCGGGTTCCGCGGATTCACGCCCGTGCGCGCCGAGCGCTTCGTGACGTGGAACTTGCCGAAGCCGGTGAAGGCGACGTCTCCACCCTTCTTCAGCGTGTCGCTGATCGTCGCGAGCACGGCGTCGACCGCTGCCCCGGCGTCCTTCTTGGACAGGCCCGTGCGCGTGGCCACCTCGTCGATGAACTCACCCTTGGTCATTCGGAATTCCTCCTCGGTTGGGAACCGCGAGCACGCTAGCAGAGGCATCGGACACGAAACCGCTCAGCCATGCGGTTTCGTGCCGGTACGGCGGCGCTCCGGCCGTCACGGTGGCCGGCGGCCCGCGCGCCCGCCGCGCATCGGTCACGCGTCGCGCAAACCCTCATGCCCACTCGGATTCCGCCGTTTGCAGCGGAATCACCGACGGAGGAGCGCCGCGATCGGGCCGAGCGCGGCTCTCAGGCGACGGGCATGCCGAGGTCGGCGCGGCGGAAGAGCGGCTCGAGGCGGACGCCGAGCGCCGCGAGCGCCTCGCCCCCGCCCTCCTCGCGGTCGAGCACGCAGAGCGCGCTCTCGACCACGAGCTCGGCGGCGCGCAGCGCCTCGATCGCCGAGATCAGCGCGCCGCCCGTGGTCACGACGTCCTCGATCACGAGCACGCGCTCGCCCGCCTCCCAGACGCCCTCGATGCGCTCGGCGGTGCCGTACTCCTTGGTCGCCTTGCGCACGATCAGGAACGGGATGCCGGAGGCCAGCGAGGCGGCTGCCGCGAGCGGCACCGCACCGAGCTCGGGCCCCGCCAGGCGGGCCGGCTGCGGCGCGGCAGCGGCGATCAGCTCGCCGAGCGCCCCGCCGATCGGGCCGAGCAACGCCGGATCGGTCTCGAAGCGGTACTTGTCGAGGTAGACGGACGACCGCTTGCCGGAGCGGAGCAGGAAATCGCCGTGCAGGAGCGCGCGCTCGGCGACGCGGCCCGCGAGCTCGGCGCGCGTCACCGGCCGGTGGCTGCGAGCGCTTCGGCGGCGAGCGGGAGGAGCCGGTCGGCCTCCGGTGCGCCCTGGGCGAGCGAGAGCATCGAGCCGTCCTCGAAGTAGAGGTCCGCACGGCTCGCCCCGCGCTCGCGCTTGCGCTTGAAGATCAGCAGCGAGCCCGCGGCCGAGCCGACGGCCAGCATTCCCGCTCCCAGCACCCTGCGTCTACGCCGAGCCATTCGTACCTTCCTCGCCGCCCGCCGCGCCGTCGGCCTGCCAGACGACCGTCGGCTCGGCGCGCTCGGCCTCGCCGTCGAGCGCGTGCAGCGCCGACTTGAGGTCGTAGAACACGAGGCCGACCGTCGGATCGGGCGCGGTGGTCGCGAGCAGGACGTGCCGGGGGTCGCGGACGACGAACACGCTGCCCTGAGCCGTCGAGAGCTCGACCTGCGTGAGGGCGTCGCGGCCGAGATCGCGCCGCGAGGCATCGGCCGCCTCCCAGATCTCGCGCGCGAGGCGTGCGAGCAGCTCGCCGGTCGCCGCGTCGTCGGGCGAACACGCCTGGACGACGCCGCGGTGATCGGCGATCACGGCCGCTTCGATCTGCACGGAGATCTGCTTGAGGTCGGCGAGCGCTTCGTGCCCGTCCATACGCACCTTCTCGAACCGCGGGACAGGCGGACCGTACCACACGAGCGCGACGTCTAAGCCGAAAACCGGGCCCCCCGCTCGCGCCCGCAGCCTCCCCGGAGCGGCCCGCGAGCCTGCGCGTGCGGGGTGGGCGCCGCCCGGCCCGCTTCAATGCCCCCATGGGGCCCGAGGTCATCACGAATCGCGCGGCGCGACCCGCACGCATGGTCTCGGCCGTGCTGCGCAGGTACTTCGGTGCGCGCGGGCCGCACCTGGCGGCGATGCTCGCCTACTACGCGCTGCTCTCGCTCTTCCCGTTCGTCTTTTTGGCGGCCTCGCTGGTGAGCGCGATCGGGCGACCGGAGGAGACCTCGACGCTGCTCCGCGACCTCAGCCACGTGCTGCCGGGAACGAACGCGCGCGACCTCGTGCGCCTCGTGCGCAGCCTCGAGTCGAACGCCGCCGAGATCGGTCTGATCGGCGGCGTGGCGCTGCTGTGGTCGTCGCTCGGCTTCTTCTCGGCGCTGGAGTCCGGCCTCAACGTGCTCTACGGGCTCCCGAACCGCGGCTTCCTGCACCAGAAGCTGCTGATGCTCGGGCTGCTCGGCACGGCGCTCATCGGCCTCCTGCTCGGCCTCACGCTCGTGGTGGCGAGCCAGACCGCGCTCTCGGAGGTCGCGCCCGGCCTCTCGCACCTGGCGGCGTGGCGGATCGGCGGCGGCCTCGCGATCAGCACGGTGACGACGTTCCTCTTCCTGCTGCTCGTCTACCGCACGCTCCCCAACACCGAGGTCACGACGCGCCAGGTGCTGCCCGGCACGCTGATCGCGACCGCGCTGCTGCAGCTCACGTTCGAGTCGCTGCCGCTCTACGTGCGCACGGTCGACGGCCTGCCCGCCCTGAAGACCTTCGCAGGCGCGGGGGTGCTGCTCGTGTGGCTCTACCTGATGGGCAACGTCGTGCTGCTCGGCGGCGCGATCACATGGTGGACGTCACGCGGCCGCCACAGCGCGGCCGCGACCCACGCGGTGGTCGCTCAGGAGAGCACGAGCGTGTAGGGCCCCGCGCCCTGGCTGCGCGAGACGACCACGAGCGAGCGGCCGGCGGGCAGCGCTGAGGGGCGCCGCGCGGCCGCGCGCCTGCGGCAGCGTCGTCAGCACCGCGTCGGTCGTGCCGGGCCGCAGCACGCGCAGCGAGAGCCCGCGGCCGCCCGTGCGCAGAACGGCGCGGCCCTTCCGGCCGGCGGGGACGTCGACCGCGTAGGCATCCACCCGGTCGCCGCCGAAGCCGAGCGCGGCGACCACCACGGCACCAGGATGCAGCGGGCGCTGCGCGAGCGCGGCGGCGACCCAGTCGTTGGGCTCGTGCGGGTCGGGGAGCCGCGTCGCGCGCAGCGCGGCGCGCACGTCGAGCCGGCCCATGCCCCACGCGCGGCTGGGCGCGCCCCGGCCGAGCGGCGTCGCGCTGCGCAGCAGCGCGTTCGTCACCTCGGCCGCGTTCCAGTCGCGGTGCGTCGCCCAGACCATCGCGGCAGCGGCGGTCACGAGCGGCGCCGCGAACGAGGTTCCCGGCGGCGTGACCGCCGTCTCGTTCGCACTGGTCACCCCTTGGGACGTCACCACCCGCATGCCCTCGGCAGGAGCCACGAGGTCGACCTGCGCCCCGCGCGTCGAGCGCGCCCAGACCTGCGTGGATGACTGCGGCGCGAGCGCGCCGACGCCGAGCACGCCCGGGTGCGTGGCCGGGAACGTGACGGAGCCGCCGTTGCCGGCCGAGGCGACGACGAGCGCGCCCGAGAGCTCGAGCGCGCGCAACGACTCGACGAGCGCGCGCGACGGCCGCGCCGTGGCCGAGACGTTGACCACCTGCGCGCCCTGCCGGCGCAGCCAGCCGAGCGCCGAGACGAGCCCGGTCGCGAGCGCGGCCGGGCTGCAGCCGTCGGCGCTCTTGATGATGCGGGCCGACAGCAGGGTGGCATCGGGCACCAGGCCGACGACGTTCACGTCGGGCCGGTTGGCGACGAGCAGGCTCGCGACGGCGGTGCCGTGCCCGAGCGGATCCTGGGGGCGCGCCGAGCCGCCGGCCGCGAGGTGCAGGAGCGGCGGCTGGCGCGGCGCGAGGCGATCGTCGTCGACGCCCGAGTCGGCGACGCCGATCAGCATGCCGGCGGCCGAGCGCTGGCTGAGGTGGATCGCGGTGCGCCAGCCCGGGTACGGCTTCTCCGCCTCCTTCCCCACGAAGCCGCAGCCCTCGGCGGCCACGGTCACCGCCGAGTCGCGCTCGACGTAGCGCACGCCCGGCGCCGCGCGCAGGCGCCGCAGCACCGCCGGCGCCCCCTGCCGGGGGAGCCGGACGGCGACGAGGCCGAGCTGGCGATCGAGCACGCGGACGTGCGCCGCCGGCGGCAGCGCACCGGGCGGCGGCGCGACGGCTCCCGGCGGCAGCGCGACGACGAACGGGAGCAGCGCCGCCGCGACGTTCATGCGACACCGGCCTCGGCGAGCGCCCGGGCGAGTGCGCGCGAGGCGCGCCCACGATGCGAGACGTCGTCCTTCTCCTCGGGCGAGAGCTGCGCGACCGTGCGCGTGTCGCCGAGCGGCACGAACAGCGGGTCGTAGCCGAAGCCGCCGTCGCCGCGCGGGGCGTCGGCGAGCACGCCCTCGACACGCCCCTCGGCCACGATCTCGCGCCCGTCGGGCAGCACCGCGGCGAGCACGCAGACGAACGCCGCCGAGCGGTCGGGGGCGTGCTCGATGCGCGCGAGCAGGGCGGCGTTGCGATCGGCATCGGTCGGGCCCGTCCAGCGCGCCGAGCGCAGGCCCGGCTCGCCGCCGAGCGCCGCGACCTCGATCCCGGAGTCGTCGCCGAGCCCGATGCGATCGCCGGCGACGGCGCGGGCGGCATGCGCCTTGAGCAGCGCGTTGCCGGCGTAGCTGCCGGCGTTCTCTTCGACCTCGATCGCACGCGACTCCACGTCGCGCCCGAGCAGCCGCGAGAGCTCCGCGGCCTTGCCGGCGTTCCCCGTGGCGAGCACCGCGCGCAGCCGGCTCATCGCGGGGCGGCGACCGCCTCTAGCTGCGCTGCCTCGATGCGCGCCATGCCGGCGGCGCCGAGCTCGAGCAGCCGGTCGAGCTGCGCGCGATCGAACGGCTGGCCCTCCGCGGTGCCCTGCACCTCGACCAGCCGGCCGCCGCTCGTCATGACGACGTTCATGTCGACCTCGGCGCTCGAGTCCTCCTCGTAGTCGAGGTCGAGCACCGGCTCGCCCCCGACGATCCCGCAGGAGACGGCCGCGACGCCTGCCGTCAGCGGCAGCTCGGCGAGCTTGCCGGAAGCGACGAGGACGCTGAGCGCGCGGTGCAGCGCGACGTAGCCGCCGCAGATCGAGGCGCAGCGCGTGCCGCCGTCGGCCTGCAGCACGTCGCAGTCGACCCAGACCGTGCGCTCGCCGAGCTTCTCGAGATCCACGACTGCCCGCAGGGAGCGGCCGATCAGACGCTGGATCTCGATCGAGCGGCCGTCGGGACGTCCCTTCGACGAGTCGCGCTGCTTGCGGTCGCCCGTCGAGGCGGGCAGCATCCCGTACTCGGCGCTGACCCACCCGCGGCCGGTGCCGCGCAGCCAGCGCGGCGTGTCGGAGTCGATGCTCGCGGTGCAGATCACGCGCGTGCGGCCGATCGAGAACAGCACGGAGCCGTGCGCGGTCTCGACGAAGCCCGGGAGCAGGTCGAGAGGGCGCAGCTCGTCGACTGCTCGGCCGTCGTGTCGCATCGGCAGGAGTCTAGGTGCTGGCCGCGAGGCTCAGGCCGGCGAGCTCGCTCGCGCCGAGCGCGCGCACGCTCGAGAGCGGCAGCTGCAGGAAGCGGCGGCCGACCGTCGCGAACGCGTCGGCGTCGCCGGTGCAGGCGAAGCGGTAGGAGCCCCGGCGGCCGTGATCGCGCGCGATCCGTTTGCGCGCGAGCGTCGCCGCGACCTCCTCGGCCAGCTCCTCGGCGGCCGAGACGAGCGCCACGTCGCGGCCGAGCTCGCGCTGCAGCATCCCGCGGATCAGCGGGTAGTGCGTGCAGCCGAGGATCACCGTGTCGACCGCGGCCGCGCGCAGCGGCGCGCAGTGGGCGCTCACGCGCGTCACCATCGTCTCGTCGCAGACCTCGCCGCGCTGGATCGCGTCTGCGAGCCCCGGGCAGGGCACCTCGACCAGCTCGATGCCGGCGTCGTAGCCATGCACGACCTCGCGGTAGCGGCCGCTCGCGATCGTCGCCTCCGTGGCCAGCAGACCGACGCGGCGGTTGCGCGTGAGCTGCACCGCCGCGCGCGCCTCGGGCGTCAGCACGCCGATCACGGGCACGTCGAGCGTGCGCTGGAGCTCGCCGAGCGCGGTCGCCGTGGCCGAGTTGCAGGCGATCACGATCAGCTTGACGCCCTCGCGCACGAGCCAGCCGCCGAGCTCGCGCGCGTAGCCGCGCAGCTCGTCGGCCGAGCGCCCGCCGTAGGGGAACCGCGCGGTGTCGCCGGCATACAGGAAATCCTCGTGCGGCATGGTGACCAGGCACTCGTGGAGCACCGTGAGGCCGCCCACGCCGGAGTCGAACATGCCGATCGGACGCTCCGCTTGCACGCTGGGATGGTAGTCGGCACTCCTCGCCGGGGAGGCAACCGCAGCTCGCCGGCCGGTCGCGCGCGGGCGGGGCCGACACCCGCGATCGCGCAAGCGACCATCTAGCATCGGGGGGTGCGCCTGCTCTGCATCCACCATGAGCCGACCTCCGACGGCGGCAGCCTGCTGGCACCCGCGAGGGCCGGTGGCTGGGCGATCGAGCACTGGCACGCCCATGCCGGCGAGCCGCGGCCGAGCCTCGACGGCGTCGCTGCCGTGGTCGCCTACGGCGGCACGATGAACCCCGATGACGACGCCCGGCTGGACTGGCTCGCGGAGGTGCGCGGGACGCTCGCCGAGGCGGTCGAGCGCGACACGACGGTGCTCGGCATCTGCCTCGGGGCGCAGCTGCTCGGCCAGGCGCTCGGCGCGGGTGCCCCGCGGCTCGCGACGCCCGAGCTCGGCTGGCTGCAGATCGAGCTGACCGACGCCGGCGCCGACGACGTCCTGCTCGGCCCGCTGGCGCCGGCCTGCGAGGTCTTCCAGTGGCACGACTACGGCTGCGAGCTGCCCGAGAACGCCGTGCCGCTGGCGCGCTCGGAGCACGCGCCGCAGCAGGCCTACCGCGTCGGCGACGCCGTCTGGGCGATCCAGTTCCACATCGAGGTGGATGCCGACTCGGTCGAGGCCTGGACGAGCTACGCGCCGGAGATCGTGCGCGCGCGCGGATCCGAGCCGGCCGCGCTCGTCGCCCGCGCACGCGCCTACGAGCCCGAGTACCTCGCCACCGCCCACGCGCTGATGGGCCGCTTCCTGACCGTCGCGCGCTCGCGCGCGAGCCGGGTTGGGTAGCGCGGGCCGGGCGCCCGCACTGCGCCCGCTCCGGCTCGGCGCCGAGGGCGCCGTGGTCACCGGCGCCGAGCGGGGCACGGGCCCGGCGCTGATCCTGGTGCACGGCCTCGGCGGCACCTGGGAGTACTGGGGCAGGACGATGGCGCTGCTGGCCGGCCGCGCCCGCTGCATCGCGCTCGACCTGCCCGGTTTCGGCGGCTCGGACACCCGGCCCGGCACCTTCACCCTCGACTCGGCTGCCGATGCGCTCGCCGATGCGCTGCGTGCGATGGACGCCGGCGCGGCGCCGATCTGCGGGCACTCGCTGGGCGGCCCCGTCGCGGTGCGCCTCGCCCTCCGGCACCCCGACGTCGCCTCGCGGCTGATCCTCGTCGGCCCGAGCGGCCTCAAGCCCGCGCCGAAGTGGCAGGACCGGGCCCTGGCGCTCGTCCCCGTCTACACCTTCCTGCGCCGCGCGCCGTTCCGCTGGGATCACTGGTTCCTGCGCGTCGCTCCCCTGCGCCGCGCCGCGCTGCGCACGCTCGTCGACGACCCCGCGACCGTGGATGCCCGCGACCGCGCGCAGCCTCGTCGACGGGGGCTGGGTCGCACGCTCCCTGCGCGGCGCGATCGACGACTCGTTCGCGGTCGGGCTCGCCGACGAGGCGGCCCGCGCGCAGGTTCCGGTGGGCGCGATCTGGGGCGACCGCGACCGCATGGTGCCGCCCGGCGACGCCGAGATCCTGCGCCGCGCGGTGCCCTCCGCCGAGATCCGCATGCTGCCGGCCTGCGGGCACATGCCGATGGTCGAGCGCCCGGAGGCCTTCGCCGCGGCGCTCGCCGAGCTGGCGGCTCTGTGAGCACCCGTGGGTAAGATCCCGCCGATGCCCGAGCCGACGACGCAGGACATCGACGCGCTGATCGGCCCGTCGACGCCCCATTTCGCCTTCCAGATCCGCGAGCGCGTCGAGCGCGTGGTCGGGGGCCTGGCCGCGGACCACCCGGTGCGGGCGTATGCCGAGCAGCGCCTCGCGGTGCTCGACTCGCTCGGCCACGGCACCTCGCGCGCCGAGGGCGGCGACCCCTCGGCGCCCCAGCGCGCCCGACCCGACGGCCCCGCGCCCGCTACTTGATCGTGAAGCCGGCGTCGATCGTGAACGATGTCCCCGTCACGTAGCGCGCCGCCGGCGACGAGAGCCAGAGCACGGCGTTCGTGACGTCCTCGGGCTCCATCGCGTCGAGTCCCGGGAAGATCGTGAATGCCCCTGAGAGCCGCGCGACCTCCTCGAGGTAGTACGCCCCCTCGGCGCGCGCGAGGTACTCGAGCATCGGCGTGTGGGTCACGGTCGGGCACACCGCGTTGACGGTGATGCCGCGCGGCGCGAGCTCGAGCGCGAGCGTCTTGACCGCGCCGAGGATGCCGTGCTTGGAAGCCTGATACGGGATCTGGTACGGGATGCCGACGAGCGAGGAGGTCGAGCCGATGATCACGACGCGGCCGGACTCGCGCATCCGGCGGACGGCGTGCTTCGTGCACAGGAACGGGCCCTTGAGGTTGACGTCGAGCGTGACGTCCCACTGCTCCTCGGTCGTCTCGGTGATCGGCGCGCTGCCCGGGAACACGCCGGCGTTGCTGACGAGGATGTCGAGCGGGCCGAGCCGCTCGGCCGCGGTCTCGAAGAACCCCGCGACGGCGTCCTCTCGGCGGACGTCGACGTCCATCGCGACCGTCTCGGCGCCGAGCGCACGCAGCTCGGCCTCGAGCGCGGCGAGCTCGGCCGGCGTCGCGGTGTCGTACTCGAGACCGGCCGGCGTGACCGAGACGTCGCACAGCGCGAGGCTGGCGCCCGCGCGCGCGAACGCGCGCGCCATGTGCGCGCCGAGGCCGCGCGCGGCGCCGGTGATGGCCACGGTCGAGCCGGTGTAGTCGTAGGTCACGCTGGCCATCGGGCGGTCTCCTCTCGCAGGAACGCGCGCACGATGCGCGCGCACTCCTCGGGCTTGTGGGCGATCACGTAGCCGGGGTGGGACTCGGGGATGACCTCGGTGCGCAGCCCCGGGATCCGCCGCCGCATCTCCTGCAGCGAGTGGTCGTCGGCGGGCGCGAGCGGCTTGGCGTCCCAGCCGTAGTCGCCCTGCAGCACGAGCGACGGGACGCGGATCGCGTCGAGGTCGTCGCGCACGTCGGCCTCCGTCAGGCAGTGGCCGGCGGTCGCCGCGGCGGTGTCCGGGTGCATCGTCGCGGCGAGGTTCTCGGCCTCCCAGTCCGGGAACCAGGGCAGCCACGGCACCGAGAACATGCCGGTCAGCAGGCGGGCGCCGAAGCCCGTCGTGCCGAAGGTCTCGATCGCCGTGCCGTAGACCTTCCAGATCTTGTCGTAGCCCTTGCTCGGGTCGCCGGCCCAGACGTCGGTGTAGCCCACGAAACGGTCGACGCGCTCGGGGTTGCGCGCGATGAAGCGCACCGCGTAGTAGGTGCCGAAGCCGGTCGCCCAGACGTGCGTGCGCTCGATCTCCGAGGTGGTCGAGCAGGCGCCGCAGATCGTCGGCCCAGACGTCGACGCCGTAGGGCGGCGGCGGCCGGTCGGAGCGCCCGAGGCCGCGCGGCTCGAGCGTGATGCGGTGGAAGTCGCCGAGCAGGGGCCAGACGAAATCCCAGATGTGGTGGCCCGCGCCGAACCCGCCGAGCAGGACGAGCGGCTCTCCCCCGCGCCCCTCCTCGTCGTACCAGAGCGTGACGTCGCCGAGGTCGGCGAGCGCACCGTCGCGCCGGAAGCGGCGCCAGTCGAAGGCGGGATCGAGGTTGTCCATCGGCCATTTCTACACTCCGCGGCGTGGATGCGGGGCCAGGCCCGTATCCACGACCCGCGTCACCCCGACGGCGGGCACGGGCCGCACGGCGCCGCTAAGCTCCCGCCGATGCGCGAGCCGTCCACGCAGGGCATCGACGCGCCGCCGCGCGCGTCGTCGCCGCGACGGAGCGCCCTCGAGCCGCCGGCGCGCTGGGGCGGCTGCTCGTGAGCGCCACGACTCCGGCCACGACCGGAACGCTGCGGCAGCACGCCGTGGCGGCCGAGGCGATCGCACGCGGCGACCTGCTGTTCGCGCTCTACTCGGGCGCCGAGCCGCCGGCCGAGGAGGAGCAGCTGTGGCTGCTGCCCGACGGCAACGAGCGCCGCCGCCGTCGCCTCCGCGTGGCAGCGCGAGGCGGCCACGATCGCCGCGGGCGCGCCCGGCGTGCGCTGCCGCGCCGAGGTGCGCGGCGCGTATCTGCTGGATGCCGGCGCCCTCGGCCGGGTCGCCGGGATGCACGTCTGGTCGGACGGCCACCTGAGCGAGCGGCTGGCTGCCGGGGAGCAGCTGCACGCGCTGATCGTGCGCGCCTGGGCCGCGCCCGTGGGGCCGCCGCCGCCGGGCGACGGCCAGCTGCCCGACGACGGCGACCTCCTGCCCGCGCTCACGGACGCCGCGTTCGCCCTGCTCGCCGGGCGCCTCGAAGAGGCGCTGCGAGGATAGGATTCGCGGTGGCGCGCGAGGGCGCCACCCTGTCCGCGGACAGGACGGAGTCCACCTCGCTCGCACGGCGCTCCCACCGCGCTTTCCTCCGGCCGGGCACGCGGATCGCCGGGTCGTCCGAGAGGAGCCGTCATGCCCAGCGAGCTGCCCGCCGTCCCGACCTCGCCCAGGTGCGCCGCCAGGCCAAGGAGCTGCTGCGCGCCGCTCGAGGCGGCGACGAGGCCGCCGTCGCGCAGATCCGCGGCGTCTCCGGCGAGCTCGCGCCGGCCTCCGCCCAGCTGGCGATCGCCCGGGCACACGGCTTCGCGAGCTGGGCGCGGCTCGTGACCGAGATCGAGCGGCGCGAGATCCTCACGGCACGCGACGAGAGCCGCCTCGCGGAGCTGCTGGCCGGCGACCCCGCGCTCGCCGCGCGCTCGCTCGAGCAGTGGTGCGATCACCCGAAGGGCGTCCGGCCGCTGCAGTTCATCGCGATGCTGCGCTTCGACGCCGAGCGCCTCGGGATCGCCGGCGAGCTGCCCAGGACCGGTGCGATCGCGCGCGCGCTGCTGGCCGCGGGCGCACCGGTCGACGGCGAGCCGGGCGACCGCGAGACGCCGCTGATCACCGCGGCGAGCTACGGCGACGCCGACGTGGCACAGGCGCTGATCGAGGCGGGTGCAGACGTCGACGCGGTTGCGCCGCCGGATGCCGGCGGCATCCCCGGCGGCACGCCGCTCCTGCACGCCGCCGTCTTCGGCATGACGGCGGTGCTCGACGTTCTCGTCGCGGCCGGCGCGCGCATCGACGGCATCGAGGTGGCCGCCGCGGCCGGCGACCTCGGCGGCCGGCTGACGCCGGACACCGATCCCGAGGCGCGCATCCGCGCGCTCGTGATGGCCGCCGATCACGAGCGACTCGGCGTGATCGACGAGCTGCTCGCCGCGGGCACGCCGATCGACGCCACCGACGCGGTCTTCGGCCGCCAGGCGCTGCGCCATCGCGCTGGAGAACGGCCGCAGCGCGAGCATCGCGCATCTGCGGACACGCGGCGCGGGCCGCCCGGATGCTTCCTAGTCTGCCTCCGGCTGATGCTCGCGACCCCGGGTAACGGGTAGGTTCCAGCCATTCACGTCATCGACCAGGGAAGCCGCGTTGCCGTCTGACTCTCTCACGATCGTCGACAACCGCACCGGCCGCGAGTACACGCTGCCGATCGTCGACGGGGCGATCCGCGCCACCGACCTCAACAAGATCAGCGCGGCCGACGGCGACTTCGGGCTGCTGACCTACGACCCGGCGTTCATGAACACGGCGTCGTGCAGGAGCGCGATCACGTTCATCGACGGCGACAAGGGGATCCTGCGCTACCGCGGCTACCCGATCGAGCAGCTCGCCGAGCAGCTCGACGTTCCTCGAGGTCGCGTACCTGCTGCGCAACGGCGAGCTGCCGAACCCAGGGCGAGTACGACGCTGGGTGCACGACATCACGTCACCACACGTACGTGCACGAGAACATCAAGAAGTTCCTCGAGGGGTTCCGCTACGACGCGCACCCGATGTCGATGCTGCTCAGCGCGGTCGCCGCGCTCTCGTCGTTCTACCCGGAGGCGAAGGACATCTCCGACCCCGAGCAGCGCCACATCTCGATCATCCGCCTGCTCGCGAAGGTCCCGACGATCGCGGCGTTCGCTACCGCCACGTGAAGGGGCTGCCGTTCGTCTACCCGCGCAACGACCTGTCGTACGTCGAGAACTTCCTCTCGATGATCGCGCGGATGTCGGAGCCGAAGTACGAGGCGAACCCGGTCTTCACGAAGGCGCTCGAGGTGCTGTTCATCCTGCACGCCGACCACGAGCAGAACTGCTCGACGAGCGCGGTGCGCGGCGTCGGCTCGTCGCACGTCGACCCGTTCTCGGCCGTCGCGGCCGGCATCGCCGCGCTCTACGGCCCGCTGCACGGCGGCGCGAACGAGCAGGTGCTGCGGATGATCGAGGAGATCGGCGACCCGAAGAACGTGCCGGCGTTCATCGAGGAGGTGAAGGCGGGAAGGGCCGCGCTGATGGGCTTCGGCCACCGCGTCTACAAGAGCTACGACCCGCGCGCGAAGATCGTGAAGAAGCTCGCCGACGAGGTGTTCGAGCAGGTCGGCATGGACAAGGACCTCGAGATCGCGCTCGAGCTCGAGCGCATCGCGCTCTCCGACGACTACTTCGTCTCGCGCAAGCTCTACCCGAACGTCGACTTCTACACGGGGCTGATCTACCGCTCGATGGCGTTCCCGACGGACTACTTCACGGTGCTGTTCGCGCTCGGCGCGCACCGCCGGCTGGCTCGCGCAGTGGGAGGAGATGCTGCTCGACAAGGAGCAGAAGATCGCCCGCCCGCGGCAGATCTACATCGGCTACGACGAGCGCGCGTACGTGCCGATGGAGAAGCGCTCGTAGGGGCTGCCGCCACCCGAGCTGCGTGCGCGCGAAGCACAGCTCCGGGAGAAAGCGCTCCGGGGGAAAGCCGTCACGCGCGGAGCGGCGTCCCAGGCCGCCCGGTAGGCCGCGTCGTCGGCACCGTCTCGATGCGCCGTCCGCCGGGGAGCGGCGCGAGTGCGCGGGCGCGCGCGTCGTGCGCCCACGCCCACTCCGCGCTCATCGCTGCGGAATCGGGCTGTGCCGGAACATCCCCTGCGAGAGCGCCTGCCCGCCGTCGACCGTGAGCGTCTCGCCGGAGATGTGGCCGGCGTCGTCGGAGAGCAGGAAGAGCGCGCTCGCGACGACGTCGTCGAGCGTCGTGAAGCGCCGGTCGGGGATGTCGGCGAGCATCTTCTCGCGGATCTCGGGCGTCGGGAAGAGGCGCTCGGCCGCGCCCTCGCTGTCGAGCGGCCCGGGCGCGATGCAGTTGACGCGGATGCCGAGCGGCGCCCACTCCACCGCGAGCGAGCGCGCGAGGTTCCAGACGCCCGCCTTGGCCGCCGCGGAGTGCGCCGTCATCGGGTTCCCCGTCCAGGCGTAGCTCGCGATGATGTTCAGGATCGGAGCCGCCGACGCCGGCCTCGCGCATGCTCCGCGCGACCGCGGTGGAGCAGTAGAAGCGTGCCGTTGAGGACGATGTCGATGACGGCCTTCCAGCCGTTCGGCGAGAGGTCGATGGCGTGCGCGAGGAAGTTGCCGGCCGCGTTGTTGATCAGCATCCGCGGCGGCCCGAGCGCCGACGCCCGCCTCGGCCACCCAGGCCTCGACGCGCTCGGGGTCGCGCACGTCGACCTGCGATCGCGTGCGCTGCGACGCCGTGGGCGCGGCACAGCTCCGCGATCTCCTCGATGGGCTCGGCGCGCCGCCCGCAGACCGCGACGGGCGCGCCGCGCTGCGCGAGCGCGAGCGCGAAGGCGCGGCCCATGCCGGTGCCGCCGCCGGTGATCAGCACCGGCCGGCCCTCAAACGTGGTCGTCCATGTCCCGCCTCCGCGTCGTCGAGCTCGGCGCGATAGTGCGCGAGGACGTCCTCGGCGAACGCCGAGATGGCGGCCGAGGCGTCGCCCAGGGCATCGCTGAAGCGCTCGGGCGCGCCGGCCAGCCGCGATCGCGTCGAGCACGCTCCCAGAGCCGCGCGCGCGAGCGCCTCGCCGGGATCGGCGGGCTGCCGCTGAGGCCGCCGGAGAGCCCGGCCGCGACCCCCTGCAGCTGCGCGCGTGCTCGCGGCGATGCCGCGAGCGGCCTCGCCGAGCTGATCGACGTAGCCCCGTGCGCGCGACGCGCAGCCCGTCGTCGTAGACGGCGACCGCGAGCGCGGCCGAGCGCGTCGCGCGCGAGCGCCGCGCGCACGTCCGGGCGATCGTCGCCGCACAGCGCCGAGCGCCGCGTCGACGGCCTCGGCGATCTCGACGCGTCGGGCACGAGCGCGGCCTCCTCGGCCGTCTCGCAGAGCGCGACGAGCATCGCCGGCCTCCTGCGACGCGCCGCGACCTCGGCGATCGCGAGCCCGTCGCCGTCGACCGCGATCCAGCCGAGCTCGGGCACCTCGTCCTCGTCGTCGTCCTCGTCCTCGGCGGGCGGCCCGAGCGCGCACAGGTACACGATCCCGTGGTCGAACGGATCGGCGACGAGGACGCCGACGACGGCCTCGCCGGACGCGGCGAACGGCTTCGCGGCCAGCCGCGCCGCGAGCAGCTGATCCTCGCTCGCCATGCGCGTAGCGTAGAGGCTGGAGTGCGACCAGGACCACACCGCGCGCCACGTCGGCTACCATTACGTCATGGCAGCTTCGCGCTCTGCCGCACCGCAAGGCCAGGGCCCGCGCTCGGATGTGCAGCAGCAGGTGGTCGAGTGGCGCGAGCTAGTACTCGTCCAGGCCGGCTGTTCGCAGGAGGTCGCCGAACGCATCGCGCTCAGCGATGCCGACCTGCACGCGGCATGCGACCTGCTGGCGAGCGGCTGTTCGCCCGAGCTTGCTGAACGCATCCTCGTCTGAGGCCGCGCCCGCTGCGCCCACGCGACGCGTCTACACCGTCGCGAACGTCAATCGCGGGCTCGCCCGCCGCATCGACGAGCTGCCAGCCGCTCTGGGTCGAGGGCGAGATCGGCGACCTGCGCTACCACCCGAACCGCGGCGTCGTCTTCCTCACGTTGCGCGATCCCGGCGAGGACGCGTCGATCTCGGTGACGATGGCCCGCTGGGCGTTCGAGCGGCTCGAGCCGAGGCCGGTCGAGGGCCAGCGCGTGCAGGTGCACGGCAAGGTCACGCTCTACGACCGGCGCGCGGAGCTGTCGCTGCGCGCCGACCACGATCGAGCCCGCCGGCGACGGCGCGCTGCTCGCGCGCATCGAGGAGGCGCGGCGCCGGCTCGACGCGGACGGGCTCTTCGACGACAGGCGCAAGCGGCGACCGCCGCTCTGGCCGCGCGGCATCGGCCTGATCGCCGGCCATGACGCGGCCGCGCCGCTCGACGTCATCCGCAACGCCCGCGCCCGCCTCGCCTCGGCCCGCTTCGTGCTCGCCGAGACGGCCGTCCAGGGCGACCGCGCGGTGCCCGAGATCCTGCGTGCGCTGGCGGCGCTCGACGCCCGCGCCGATGTCGACGTGATCGTGATCACGCGCGGCGGCGGCTCGCTCGAGGATCTGCTGCCGTTCTCGGACGAGCAGCTCTGCCGCGCCATCGCGGCCTGCTCGACCGTCGTCGTGACCGCCGTCGGCCACGAGCGCGACAGCCCGCTCTGCGACCTCGTCGCCGACCGCCGCGCCTCGACCCCGACCGACGCCGCGCGCCTGATCGTCCCGGACGCCCGCCAGGAGCTCGAGAACCTCGAGCGGCTGCGCTCGGGTGCCCGCCGCTGCGCGGAGCGCCAGATCGTGCGCGCGCGCGAGCGGCTCGAGGCGCTCGCGGCGCGCCCCGCGCTGCGCAGCGCGAGCTACTGGGTGGTCTCGCGGCGCGAGGCGCTCGCGCGCCTGCGCAGCGTGCTCGACCTCGCCCCGCAGCGCGCCGTGCGCACCCGCGCGCCAGCGCAGCGACCAGCTCGTCGCGCGCTTGCGCGCCGTGGCCCCGCAGGCGACGCTCGAGCGCGGCTATGCGATCGTGCTCGACCCGGTCGGGAACGGCCGTGCGCGACGCCGCGGCGCTCGCCCCCGGCGACCAGGTCGATCTGCGGCTCGCGCGGGGCGCCGCCGCCGCGCGCATCGAGGAGGTCAGAGCGGATGGATGAGCCGACGCCCGCCGAGCAGCTCTCGTTCGAGGCTGCGCGCGACGAGCTGGAACAGGTCGTGCAGCGGCTCGAGGACGGCTCGACGTCGCTCGAGGAGGCGCTCGCGCTGTGGGAGCGCGGCGAGGCGCTCTACCGCGCGTGCCGCGGCCGGCTGGAGGCCGCCGAGGCGCGCATCGAGAAGCTCTCCGAGGCGCTCGCGCAGCGGCCGGGCGGTCAGGACGCGGGCAGCGGCCCGACGTAGTCGACCGTCGGGCGGATCAGCCGGTTGTGCTGGAGCTGCTCGAGGATGTGCGCCGTCCAGCCCGCCGTGCGGGCGGCGGCGAACGTCGCCGGGATAGAGATCGGGCGGCAGCGCGACGCCGCCGAGCACGACGGCCGCGTAGTACTCGACGTTCGTGTACAGCTTGCGCCCGGGCTTGTACTCGTCGAGCAGCCGCAGCGCCGTCTCCTCGACGTGGCGGGCCAGCGCGAGACGCTCGTTCTCGCCGGCGAGGCCCTCGCGCGACCTCGCCGAGCGCGCGGGCGCGCGGGTCGTAGGTGCGGTAGACGCGGTGGCCGAAGCCCATCAGGCGCTCGCCCGCGTCGAGCTTGCGCGCGCAGCCAGGGCTCGGCGTTCTCCGGCGCTGCCGATCTCGTCGATCATGTCGCGCGACGTGGCTCGGCGCGCCGCCGTGCAGCGGGCCCTTGAGCGCGCCGACCGCGCCGACGAGGCCGGACGCCAGGTCGCGAGAGCGTCGAGACGATCACGCGCGCGGTGAACGTCGAGGCGTTCATGCCGTGCTCGGCGCGCGAGGATGAAGTAGGCGTCGAGCGCGCGGGCCTGCGCCGGCTCGGGGCGCTCGCCGCTGAGCTTGTAGAGGTAGTTCTCGACGATCCCGAGCTCGCTGATCGGGCGCGAGCGGCTCCGCGCCCGCGCGCAGGCGCGCGAAGTCGGCGACGATCGCGGGCGTCGCCGGCGAGCGCCCAGAGGGCGTCCTCGCTGTCGCCGCCCTCGGCGCGGCCGCGCATGCGCGCCCCAGACCGAGAGGCCCGTGCGCAGGACGTCCATCGCGAGCGCGTCGGGGCCGAGCGCGCGGATCGCATCGTGCACCTGGGCGGGCACGACCATGCCCGCGACGGCACGGCGCGCGCAGGTCGGCGAGCTCGGCGTCGTCCGGCAGGCGGCCGTTCCAGAGCAGGAACGACGTCGCCTCGAACGTGCTCTCGTGCGCGAGCCGCTCGGCGTCGTGGCCGCGGTAGATCGAGGCGCCCGTTCTCGCCGTCGACGAGGGCGATCTCGGTCTCGCCGAGCGAGACGCCCTGCAGACCCGTCGCGCGCAGCTCGCGCGCCCCGCTCTCTCCGCTCATGCCGCTGACCCCGCCGTTCCGGTTGAACCGTGTCGCGGAACGACGAGCGCCGTCCCATCACACGGTACCAAGGGAGTGGAGGACGGCTCTCAGACCGAATCGAGCGAGCGCTCGACCGCCGCGTTCCAGGCGGCGTAGCCGCGCTCGCGCTCGGCGGCGCCGGTGCGCGGCTACCAGGTGCGCTCGCCGCGCTCGTTGGCGCGCAGCTCCTCGAGCGAGCTCCAGAAGCCGACGGCGAGGCCGGCCGCGTAGGCGGCGCCGAGCGCCGTCGTCTCGGTCGTCTGCGGCCGCACGACCGGGAGGCCGAGCGCGTCGGCCTGGATCTGCAGCAGCAGCTCGTTGGCGGTCATGCCGCCGTCGACGCGCAGCGCGGGCAGCGGCACGCCGGCGTCCGCGACCATCGCGTCGACCAGCTCGCGGGTCGCGTAGGCGGTCGCGTCGAGCGCGGCGCGGGCCAGGTGCGCCTTCGTGTGGAACTGCGTCAGACCGCAGATCAGGCCGCGCGCGTCGGGCCGCCAGCGCGGCGCGAAGAGGCCCGAGAAGGCCGGCACGATCATGCAGCCGTCGCTGTCGGGCACGCTCGCGGCGAGCGCCTCGATCTCGCGCCGCCGTCGCGATCACGCCGAGGTTGTCGCGCAGCCACTGCACGAGCGCGCCCGTGACCGCGACCGCGCCCTCGAGCATGTAGGTCGGCCGGCCCGTCGCCGAGGCGGTAGGCCACGCCGGTGATCAGCCCGTGGGCCGAGGGCACGATGCGCTCGCCCGTGTTGAGCACGAGGAAGTTGCCCGTCCCGTACGTGCACTTCGCCTCGCCGGGCGCGAAGCAGCACTGGCCGAAGAGCGCCGCCTGCTGATCGCCGAGCAGCGCCGCGAGCGGGATGCCGCCGAGCTCGCCGACGACACCGCTCGACGGCCCGATGCCGGCGAGCAGCGCGCGCGGGACGCCGATCGCGTCGAGCAGGCCGTCGTCCCAGTCGAGCGTGCGCAGATCCATCAGCAGCGTGCGGCTCGCGTTGGTCGCGTCGGTCACGTGCACGCCGGCGAGCTGCCAGGCGAGCCACGTGTCGATCGTGCCCGCGGCCAGCTCGCCGGCCTCGGCGCGGGCGCGCGCGCCCGGCAGCTCGTCGAGCAGCCACGAGAGCTTGGGGCCCGAGAAGTACGTCGCGAGCGGCAGCCCCGTCTGCGCGCGGAAGCGGTCGATCGCCCCGAGCGCCGCGACCCGCTCGGCGCTGCGGGTGTCCTGCCAGACGATCGCGTTGGCGAGCGGGCGCCCGCTCTCGCGCTCCCACAGGACGACCGTCTCGCGCTGGTTCGCGATGCCGATCGCGGCGACCTCGCCGCGGGCGCGCCCCGGCCGCGGCCAGCGCATCGTCGATGCAGGCGCGCGAGCTCGCGAGCAGCTCGTCGGCGTCGTGCTCGACCCAGCCGGGGCGCGGCGTGATCTGGCGGTGCTCGCGCTGCGCCCGGGCGACCGTCCGCCCGCGGACGTCGAAGAGCATGCAGCGGCTGCTCGTCGTGCCCTGGTCGAGCGCGGCGACGTAGCGCGCGCTCACCGCAGCAGCTCCTCGACGCGCGCCCGTGCGGCGTCGCCCGCGGCCGAGCGCCGCGAGCGTGGTGCGCCGCGCCAGCACGTCGTCGGCCGTCAGCGCCCACTCCTCGTCGCGCGCCCAGCGCACCTGTGCCGCGACCTCCGGAGCGCCGGGCGCGAGCGGCTCGAGCAGCGCCGGATCCGCGCGCGCGGGCTCCAGCAGCGCATGCGCCTCGCGAGCCGTGGAAGCGCGCGAGGTGGTCGGCGCTCGCGACGGCGAGCGCCGGGTGGGCGGCCAGCAGCTGCTCGGCGACCGCGCTCCGGATCGGCCGCGCCGGGCAGCGGCGACGGGCGCGCGCTCGAGGCCGTGCAGGGCGAGCTCGCCGCTCAGCCGCTCGAGCGCCTCGAGCGCGATCCGCCGGAACGTCGTGAGCTTGCCGCCGGCGATCGAGAGCAGCCCGTTCTCGCCGCGCTCGAAGACGGTCTCGCGGCGCGCCGACGGCGTCTCCCCGTCGCCCTGCGGCAGCACCCGCACGCCGGCGAAGCTCGAGAGCACGCGCCCGCTCTCGACGACGCCCGGCTCGATCGACGTGCGCGACTCCGCCACGATCTGCTCGACGTCGGCGGCCGTGACCGCGACGTCGCGCGGGTCGCCCTCGTAGGGCTCGTCGGTCGTGCCCACGAGCAGGGCGCCCTCCCACGGATTGGCGAACTGCACGCGGCCGCCCTCGAGCGGCGTCGTCAGCGCGGCCCCCCACGGCTCGTCGAGGCGCACGACGAGGTGCGCGCCCTTGGCGAAGCGCAGCGAGCGCGGGGCGGCAGGGTCGGCCATGCGCCGGACCTCGTCGACCCACGGGCCCGTCGCGTTGACGACGCACGCGGCCTCGATCGCGAGCGGCGCGCCGCCGAGGCCGTCGCTGCACTCCGCCCCGGTCACGCGTCCGGCGGTGAGCCGCAGGTCGCGCACCTCGACGCGGGTCGCGATGCGCGCGCCGGCGGCGGCCGCAGCGCGCGCAACCGCGACGGTGAGGCGCGCGTCGTTGGTCTCGTCGTCGACGTAGCGCCCCGCGCGGCGCAGCCCCTCGGCGCGCAGCGACGGCACGAGCGCCCGGGCGGCGGCCGGCCGCAGGAGGCTCCCGCCGCCGTCGGCGAAGCGGCCGAGACCGCCGTAGAGCACGAGCCCGGCGCGCAGCCTGCTCGCGCGCACCGGCCCGCCGCGGTAGACGGGGACGAGGAACGCGCGCGGGCGCACGAGGTGCGGGGCGACGACGCGGGCCAGCGCCCTGCGCTCGGCATGGGCCTCGCGCACGAGGCCGAGATCGCCCATCTCGAGGTAGCGCAGGCCGCCGTGGATCAGCTTCGACGAGGCGCTCGAGGTCTCGCCGGCGAGATCGCCGCGCTCGACGAGCGCGACCGCGAGCCCGGCCCGCGCGCCCAGCCAGGCCACGGCGCAGCCGATGATGCCGCCGCCGATCACGAGCAGGTCGAAGCGCTCCCGCCCGAGCTCCTCGAGCAGCTCGTCGCGCGCTGCGCCCGCCGTGAACGTCTCGCGTGGCCACGGCGCTACGCCGCGCGCGGCGGCGGGTCGGGCGCGGGCAGGAGCATGCAGAGCAGCGTGCCGAGCAGCGCCGCGGGCGGCACCGTCCAGAGCGCGTCGGCGAGCCCGATCGAGTCGGCGAGGCGGCCGATCGCGAACGAGCACGCGCCGCCGAGGCCGATCGAGAGGCCGATCGAGAGGCCGGCCGCGGTCGCGAGGCGGGTCGGCAGGTACTCCTGCGAGAGCACGATCGTGATGCCGAACGTCGAGATGATCCCGGCGCCCGCGAGCGCGATGCCCGCGAGCCCGAGCACCCCGGGCTCGGCGAGGTAGAGCGCGACGCCCGGCACCGCCGCGAAGAACGTCAGCGTGAGCATGCGCCGGCGTCCGTAGCGGTCGGCGAAGGGGCCGATCGCGAGCGTGCCGACGGCCCCCGCGAAGAGCATCAGGGCGAGCACGCGCGAGCCGTAGGCCTCGCTGTTGTGGCGTGCGTCGTGCTCGAACAGCGGGATGAACGTGAGCAGGCCGAAGTGCACGTAGCCGCGCACCAGCAGCGCGACCAGCAGGAGGCCCGTGGCGCCCCAGCGATCGCGGCCCGCGAGCGCCGTCGCGACGCGCGCGTGCGCCGTCGCACCCCCGAGCGCGGCCAGGCCGGCGAGTTGCACGCCGGCGATCGCGAGCCCGGGGATCGCGAGCAGCCACACACCGCCGAGCCCGAACTGCTGCGCGATCAGGCCGGCGAGCAGCGGCCCGATCGCCACGCCGAGGTTGCCGCCGACCGAGAACACCGACATCGCCGTCGAGCGGCGGTCGCCCGACAGCCAGGCCGCGAACTTGCTCGCCTCGGGATGGAAGGCGGCGACGCCGATGCTCGAGACGAGCACGCACAGCAGCGCCAGCGCGAACGTCTGCACGAAGGCCAGCGCGCCGATCCCGGCGCCGGCGATCGCCGGGCCGGCGACCAGCAGCCACTCACCTCGCCGCTTGTCGAAGAGGTGCCCGAAGATCGGCTGCACGACCGACGACGCAACGGTCGCAGCGAGCATGATCGCCGCCGTGCGCGTGTACGAGAGGCCGAGCTCGCTGCGCAGGAACGGCAGCAGCGCGGGCACGCTGCCCTGTGCGAGATCGGTGGCCAGGTGCCCCGTCGTCAGCAGCCCGAGCGGGCGGAACGACCGGCGCAGGCCGGGCGCGGCGACGGCGGGGGCGGTCACGCGCGAACGGTATCCTGGGCGCCATGCCGATGCCGCCGCCCGGGGTCTACGTCCCTCTGCTCACGCTCTACGACGATGCGGAGGACATCGACCTCGCCGCGACCGCGGCATTCGGGCGACGGCTCGTCGGCGCCGGGGTGCGCGGCCTGGTGGTGGGCGGCTCGACGGGCGAGTTCCACCTGCACACGCCGGAGGAGCGCCGCGCGCTGCTCGAGGCCGTGATCGCGGCGTGTCCCGGCACGCCCGTGCTCGCCCAGGTCGGCGCGCCGGCGCAGCGCGACGCCATCGCGCTCTCGCGGCACGCCGCAGATGCCGGCGCCGCCGCGCTGATGCTGATCACGCCGTACTACAACCGCGTCGGCTCGGGCGAGCTCGCGGGCCTGGCCCGCGCGGTGCACGGCGCCGCCGGCGGGCTGCCGCTGATCGCGTACACGATGCCCGCGATGGCCGGCTCGCAGTGGCCGCTCGACGTGCTGTCCGCGCTCGCGGCCGAGGGCGTCGTGCACGGCGTCAAGGAGTCGGGCGAGGAGGTCGGCCGCTTCCTCCAGCTGGTCGGCAGTTGCCCGCCGGACTTCGCGGCGTTCTGCGGCACCCCCTCGCTGCTCTACCTCGCCACGCTCGCGGGCGGGCACGGCGGCATCCTCGCGATCGCCAACGCCGCGCCCGAGCGCTGCGTCGCGGTCTACGAGGCGGCGGCCGCCGGCGAGGGCCGGCGCGCGGCGGAGCTGTTCGCGCCGCTCGTGCCGCTGCTCGGCGCGATCCGCGACGCGGGCCCCGCCCCCACCGGCATGCGCACGGCGGCCGCCCTGCGCTTCGGCATCGGCACCGCGACGCGCCGGCCGCTGGCGCCGGTGGCCGACGACGCGGGCATCCGCGCCGTGCTCGACGCCGCGGTCTAGCCGCTGACGCGGACGGCGCCGACGTAGCCGCTGTAGCCGGCGAGGCTGGAGATCTTGACGACGTCGCCCGTGTGCGGCGCGTGCACGAAGCTGCCGCCGCCGATGTACAGGCCGACGTGGTTGAGGCCGTGGAAGAAGACGAGGTCGCCCGGTGCGAGATCGCTCTGCGCGACGTGCGTGCCCGAGTTCCAGAGCGCGCCGGTGAAGTGCGGCAGCCCGCCCTGGCCGGCCTGCCCGTAGGCCCAGGAGACGAGGCCCGAGCAGTCGAAGCCGCCCGGTGCGCCGCCGCCCCAGACGTAGGGCGTGCCGAGCTGGCCGAGCGCGATGTTGGCGGCCGACTCGCCGACCGTCGAGGGCGCGGGGATCGCGACGGAGGCGCCGTCGGCGTCGGCCGCGCCCACGCTCGCGCCGGCCTGGCTGACGCCGCCGATGTCGTTCGACGGCGACCGCCTGCGCCGAGGCCTGCGCCTGGAGCCGGCGTGCGCGCTCGGCCTCGCCGGCGCGACGCGGCGAGCTCGGCCTCGCGGCGCTCGACGATCAGAGCGCCGCACCTTCGCGCGCAGCCCGCCGTAGCGCGTCTTCTCGGCTGCGATCGAGGCGGTGATCTGGCTCTTCAGCGAGGTCAGCTCGGCGACCGCGTCGCGCCGCGCGTTGCGCTCGCGGTTGAGCACGCGCTGGCTCTGGTCGACGTCCTTGCGGTAGTCGCGGATGTCGGTCAGCAGGCCGGCGTTGTAGCTCTGGGCGCGGTCGAGCAGCGCGAACTGGTCGAGCACCTGCCCGAAGTTGCGGGCCGAGAGCGCCGCCTCGAGCGGATCGGGCTGCGGGTTCTTGTAGGCGTTGATGATCGTGATGTTGAGCGCGTGCCGGGCCTTCGTGAGGTTGACCCGGGCGCTCGCGAGGCGCGTCTCGTTCTGCTGGATGCGCTCGATCGTCAGCGAGAGGCGGTAGCGCGCGCCGTTGTAGCGCTCGACCGTCTGCTCGAGGCGCTCGCCGTCGCTCTGGATCTGCTCCCAGACGCGGTTCGCCTCGGCCTTCGTGTCGCTGATCTTGTCCGCTTGGGCAGGCGTAACCAAGCCAACGCCGATGCCCACCGCACACAGGGCGAGGACAGAGACGTGGCGGCCAACTCGGCGGGCCCGGTCGAGGGCCCGCACGTTGCCGCGCGCGGCGAACATCCGGTGGACCCTAGCAATTCACCTGCATGGGAGCAACGCCCGGACGGTGTTCCCGAAGCCCGTCAGCGGCGCAGGAGCACCCACTCCCCGACCCATTCCGGCCAGCCCGTCATCTCCTCCGATGCCGCTGGATGCACGGCCATGGCGCTGTACGCGAGCATGCGCGAGAGCGTGCGCCGGAGCGTCGCGCAGGCCGTCTCGGAGAGCACTGCGCAGGTCGCCGTGCGCACCGGGACGAGCCCGCGCGCGGCCGCCAGCCGGGCCTGCGCGGCCGGTGCGAGCAGCCCGGCGGCGACGCGCCGCGCACACGCTCCGCGCCGCGTGCCGGAGACGATGCCGAGCACGCGCTCGGTGGCGATGGTGCCCTGGCTCGGGAGCACTGCGACGATGGCGCCGCGCTGGTCGCCGAGCGTGCCGGCGGTGCCGAGCGCCAGATCGATCTCCCCGCGCCGGAAGAGCGCGCGCAGCTCGGCGGCGTTGCGGTAGAAGCGCAGGATCGGGCGCGCCGGCGCGAACACGGCGCGCGCCGAGGCCAGCTCGTCGTGATCGAGCGCGAAGGGCTTGCCGATGCCGAGGTAGCGGGCGGCGACCGCGAGCTGGAGCGGCGAGTCCGGCACGGCGGCACGCGCTGCCGTGCGGCCTGCGAACAGCGCCCGCAGGCTCGCCGGCGGCTGGCTGCCGAAGACCGAGCGGCGCGCGAGCAGCAGCTGCGGGCTCCACAGGTACGGCACGGCGCGCAGCCCGCCGCCAGGGTCCCGCAGCGGGTCGCGCAGGCGGCCGGGGACCTCGCCGAGCCCGTTCACGGTGCCCTCCTCGATCAGCGCGAGGCGCCCCGAGGCCAGCAGCGGGCCTGCCTCGTCACCGCGCAGCTCGACGATGTCGGCGCCCGGCCCGGGCATGGCGCCGGCCTCGAGCGGCGGCACGATCGCGACCGCGCAGCCGGTCCGCGTGGCCACGCCCGCGAGCACATCGGCGGGAAACGCCGAGGGCCCGGCCGCCAGCCGCACGGGCGGGCCGGCGGGCCGCTCGGCCCGCGCCGGCTGAGCCGCGGCGGCGATCGCGAGCGCACCTGCGAGCGCGGCCAGGATCCGGCACAGCCGCGCACCACCCGAGCTGTGCGACCCGGGGCCGGGCACGCGCGGCGCGTGCCCGGCCCCGCGTGGTCCGGCCGTGCGGCTCAGACCTCTGACAGGCAGCCGTCGAGGATGTCGAGGCCGGCCTGGAGATCCTCGTCGCTGACGACGAGGGGCACGAGGATGCGCACGACGTTCGAGTAGATGCCGGCGCCCATCAGCATCAGGCCGCGCTCGCGGGCGAGCGACACGATGTGGGCCGCCTCGGGCGCGGCGGGCTCCTTGGTGGCGCGGTCCTTGACGAGCTCGATGCCGATCATCGGGCCCATGCCGCGCACCTCGCCGATCACTTCGTGGCGCTCCTGCATCGCGGTCAGCGCGGAGGTCACCCGCTCGCCGATCTCACGCGAGCGCGCGAGGAACGCGGGATCGACGACCTGATCGAGCGCGACGAGCCCTGCGGCGCACGAGAGCGGGTTGCCGCCGAACGTGCCGCCGAGGCCGCCCGGGTGCGGTGCGTCCATCAGGTCGGCGCGACCGGAGACGCCCGCGAGCGGCAGGCCGCCGCCGAGCGACTTGCCCCACACGATCAGGTCGGGCTCGACGCCCGCCATCTGATCCACCGCGAGCACGGTGCCCGTGCGGCCCATGCCCGTCTGCACCTCGTCGTCGATGTAGACCATGCCGTGCTCGCGGCAGATCTCGATCAGCCCCTCGACGAAGCCCGGCGTCGCGGGCAGGAACCCGCCCTCGCCCTGGACCGGCTCGTAGATGATCGCGGCCACCGACTCGGGATCGATTTGGCTCTTGAGCAGCTTGCGCACCGACGCCAGCGCCTCGGCCGTGCCGATGCCGCGATAGGGCCAGGGCGCGGCGGCGCGGTAGACCTCGCCCATGAAGGGACCGAAGCCCTTCTTGTACGGCATGACCTTCGAGGTCAGCGTCATCGCCAGCATCGTGCGCCCGTGGAAGCCCTGGTCGAAGCAGATCACGGCGTCGCGATCGGTCGCGTAGCGCGCGATCTTGATCGCGTTCTCGATCGCCTCGGCGCCCGAGTTGACGAGCATCGCCTTCTTCGCGAACGTCCCCGGGTGGAGGTCGCAGATGCGCTTGCAGACCTCGATGTAGGGCTCGTACATCGCGATCGAGAAGCACTGGTGCATGTAGCGCTCGGCCTGCTCCTGCACCGCGCGCACGACCGCCTCGGGCGTGTGGCCGCCGTTGAGCGTGCCGATCCCGCCGACGAAGTCGATGTACTCGCGGCCGTCCACGTCGGTCAGGCGGGCGCCGTGCGCTCGCTCGACGAAGATCGGCGACGTCGCCACGCCACGCGCCACGTACTGATCCTTGCTCGCGGTCAGGCGAGCGGACTCGCTCTGCGCGGTCTGGTCGACAGCCATGCCGATACCCCTCCGACGGCGCCCGCGCCGCGGGCGGCTATTCGCATGATCGACAGGACTCTAGCCGCGTGGCGAGTGCTAGCGTTGGCCGCAGGTCGAGCAGAGGGGGCGGACATGGCGATCGACACGGACGTGAGCGCGGAGCTGCAGCGGAAGGCCAAGGATCACCTCTGGCTGCACTTCTCGTCGATGGGCTCGTACAAGGATCACGAGATCCCGATCATCGAGCGCGGCGAGGGCCCGTACCTCTTCGACACGCACGGCAAGCGCTACCTCGACATGCTGAGCGGGCTGTTCACCGTGCAGATCGGCTACTCGCACGGCGAGGAGCTCGGGCAGGCCGCGCTCGCGCAGATGCGGCAGCTGCCGTACTACACGAACTGGACGTTCGCCCACCCGCCGGCGGCCGAGCTCGCAGCGCGGCTCGCCGGGCTCGCGCCCCCGAGCATCAATCGCGCGTTCTTCGTCTCCGGCGGCTCCGAGGCCGTCGAGTCGGCCTGGAAGCTCGCCCGCCAGTACCACACGGCCAACGGCGAGCCGATGCGGCGCAAGGTGATCGCGCGCAAGGTCGCCTACCACGGCACCACGATGGGCGCGCTCTCGATCACGGGCATCACCTCGATCCGCACGCCGTTCGAGCCGCTGATGCCCGGCGTGCGGCACGTCGCCAACACCAACCGCTACCGCTGCAAGTACTGCGCGGAGGCCGGGGAGTGCTCGCTCGCGTGCGCCGACGAGGTCGCCGAGACGATCGAGCAGGAAGGCCCCGAGACGGTCGCGATGGTGATCATGGAGCCCGTCCAGAATGCGGGCGGGACGTTCACCCCGCACCCCGGCTACCACCGGCGCGTGCGCGAGATCTGCGACACCTACGGCGTCCTGCAGGTCGCCGACGAGGTGATCTGCGGCTTCGGCCGCCTCGGCGAGTGGTTCGGCTGCCAGCGCTACGGCTACGAGCCCGACCTGATCACGTGCGCCAAGGGCCTGACGAGCGGCTACGCCTCGCTCGGCGCCCTGCTGATCTCGGATCGCGTCGCCGAGCCGTTCGTCGAGCGCGGCGAGTACTACCTGCACGGCATCACGTTCGGCGGACATCCGATGGCGACCGCGATCGCGAGCGCCAACCTCGACGTGATGGAGCGCCTCGACCTGCTCGCGAACGTGCGCGACAACCAGGACTACTTCGCCGAGCAGCTGCACGGCCTGGCCGGCGACCACGAGATCGTCGGCGACGTGCGCGGCGCGGGCTACTTCATGTCGCTCGAGCTGGTCAAGGACCGCGCGACGCGCGAGACCTTCAGCGAGGCCGAGTGCGACGTGCTGCTGCGCGAGTTCCTCTCGCCGGAGCTGCAGGAGGCCGGCGTGATCTGCCGCGCCGACGACCGCGGCGACCCGGTGATCCAGCTCTCGCCGCCGCTGATCTGCACGCGCGAGCACATCGACGAGGCCGTCCGCGCTCTCGACTCGGTGCTGCCGCGCGCCCAGAGGCTGATGCGCGGGGAACGCTGACGGGAGTGCGCACGGGGGCGCCGGCGGCGCTGCCGCCGAGCGACTGGAGCTTCCCGGGCGCTGCGCCCGGCGACGAGCACGGCCTCGTCGGCGTCGGCGCCGATCTGAAGCCCGCGACGCTCGTCGACGCCTACCGGCGCGGCGTCTTCCCGTGGCCGCACGACACGATCGACGCCGTGCCGTGGTTCTGCCCGCCGCGCCGCGGCGTGCTGCCGCTCGATCGCGTGCACGTCTCGCGCTCGCTCGCGCGCACGCTGCGCCGGAGCGGCTTCGAGACGACGCTCGACGAGGCCTTCGCGGACGTCGTCGAGGGCTGCCGCGAGCCGCGGCCGAACGAGGACGGCACGTGGATCAGCGACGACCTCGCGGCCGCCTACGGCGAGCTGCACCGGCTCGGGCACGCGCACAGCGTCGAGGTCTGGGACGGCAAGCGCCTGGTCGGCGGGATCTACGGGGTGCTCGTCGGCGCCGTGTTCTGCGGCGAGTCGATGTTCCACCGCGTCACGGACGCCTCGAAGGTGGCGCTCGTCGAGCTCGCCGCGCGCCTGATCGAGGCGCGCGCGGGCCTCTTCGAGGTGCAGCACACGACGTCGCACCTGCGCTCGCTCGGCGCGATCGAGATCCCGCGCGAGGTCTACCTGGGGCTGCTGAAGGAGCTGCGCGACGACGAGCCGCACCTGCTGCGCGACCGGCTGCCGGCGAGCCGGCTGACCGATCCGGCGCTGCTCGAGGTGCACTGACCCGCAGGGACGGCTCGGCGCCTACGCGGCCTCGCGCTCGCCGGCGAGCCGCTCGGCCGCGCGCTGCAGCCCCGCCGCGAGCGCCTCGACGCACTCCTGATCGAGGTGCCCGGGGTCGCGGCGGGCGAGCGCCAGCGCCGCATCCGGCTCCATGGGCGTGCGGTACGGACGGTCGGCGGTGAGCGCCTCGAAGACGTCGGCGACGGCCAGCGCCCGCGCGCTCACGGGCAGGTCGGCGGCCGGGAACGCCGCGGTGGTAGCCGCGGCCGTCGAGCCGCTCGTGATGGGCGGCCGCGATCTCTGCGAAGGGCGCGAACGCGGGGATGCCCGCGAGGATGCTCGCCGTGTACGAGGGGTGCAGCTTGATCCGCGCGAACTCCTCGTCGGTCAGCTTCGCGGGCTTGTCGAGGATCGTGTTCGGGATGCCGAGCTTGCCGATGTCGTGGAGCATTCCGGCGCGGTACAGCTCGCGCAGGGAGGAGCGCGAGAGGCCGATCTGCTCGCCGATCAGGCCGGCGTAGGTCGCCACGCCGCGCGAGTGGCGCGCGGTGAACGGCGACTTCGCGTCGATCACGTCGGCGAACGCGACGCAGATGCGGTCGATGCCGTCCTCGTCGAGCACGTGCGCGCGATCCGCCGGCTCGAGCTCGAGCACGAGCCGCGGCACGTCGTCGCTCACGAGCTCGCGCCAGAGCCGGTCATCGGGGCCGAGCGCGAGCACGACGTCGGCGAGCGCCGGGATCGAACCAGCGCCCGCGGCGCTCGCGCACCATCTCGTGCATGGCCGCGACGCCGTGCGTGGCGAAGAACACCTCGGCGGTCTGGCTGAGGCAGGCGATCCGCGCGAGCAGCGGGATCTCCTCGCCCGCGAGTCCGTACGGCTGGCCCTTGCCGTCCCAGTACTCGTCGAGCGCGCGCACGGCGTCGGCGCTGGCGTCCGGGAAGCCGAGGCTCGTGACGATCGTGGCGCCGCGGTCGCAGCGCGTCTCGACGATCGCCTTGCCCTCGGCCACGAGCGTGCGCAGCACCGAGAGCGTGCGTCTGCGCGCGCGCGATGCGGCCGCCGGCGGCCACGTGCTGCGAGGTGTACTTCGCGACCTGCACGGGCTTCGTCCAGTCGACGAGCTTGCCGTGCGTCTTGAGCGCGATGTCGTCCGTGCCGAAGAGCTCGCACATGCGCGCGGCCGACGACGAGCAGCCGACGTCCTTGAGCAGCAGGCGTAGTAGAGGGCGTAGCTCGGCTCCTCGTCGAGCTGCAGCTCGCGGGCGATGCGCATGCCGATCAGGCAGGTGCGCTCGGCCTGGCCGACGGGATGGCCCTCGGTCATGTCGAGCGCGTGCGAGAGCGCCGCGAGCACCTCGGACTGCCGTACCTGACCGCTTCCACCGTGAACGAGTCGCATGCGGGAGCCATCGGCCGCGAAGGGGCATTCCTCGATCCCTCGTTCGGGCGCGGCGCCGGGCGTACAATCAGCCGCCATGCAGAACGGCGCGGTTTGAGATGACGCCCGGCGCCCGCCGACCGCCGGCCGCGATGCGCCCGCCGGACGCCGAGGAGCTGCCCGAGGCGCGCCGCGAGGCGGCCCCGGACCTGCTCCGGCGCGTGCAGGGCGGCGGCAATCGCGCAGCGGCGAGCAGGCTGCAGCGGCGCCCGCGCGGCGGCGGCGAGGGCGAGCGCCGCCCCGCCGTGCCGACGCTCGCGGCCTTCGACGCCTCCAACCACGGCATCATCAAGGCGCTCTCCTACGAGCAGCTGGAGGTCTGGCACGAGGTGATCGAAGGCTGGACGGCGAACCGCAAGGTCGACGACGCGCTCGAGGACTTCGAGCGGCGCGACCGCGCGAACGCCTGGGATCCGGGCGTCCCGAACATGTCGAGCGCCTACCAGGAGAAGCGCGCGAAGCTGGCCTCGCGTCACACCTTCGTCGACGAGGCGTCGACGCGCGTGACGCTCGCTCCGAACGACATCCTGTCGTCCGAGATCGCCGCCACCCAGAACTGGAACGTCGATGCCGAGCAGCGCTTCCGCACGTGGGCGCTCGCGGAGTTCGCGGCCCACCCGCTGGTCGCCGAGCTCTCGAGCAAGCGCGAGCTCGTGAGCCAGCTCGAGCGCACCCAGAACCCCGGGATCGACTCGGGCATCCCCCACGTCAACCTGCTGTGGGGCGGCGGGCGCATCAAGCACACGAACGGGATCGTCACCTGGAACGACCTGATGGACATCAGGTCGTTCCGTGAGCGCTACGAGGCCGAGGTCTCGAACGGGCCCGAGATCCAGGCGCTGCGCGCGGGCATCTCGAAGGTCGACTCGCACATCGCGGAGATGAAGATCGAGCACCAGGCGCGCAGCGACGCGAACGCCGAGCACGGCGTCGTGCGCCACGTCAGCGAGGCGCTCGGCGGCCCGTCGGCGATGGAGCTGATGACCCTGCGGCTGCAGGCGCAGGCGAAGCCGAACGACCTCGAGCTGCAGGTCAAGCTGGCCGAGAAGGAGGCCGAGGGCGGCAGCTATCCGCGGATGAAGGACACCAAGGACGAGGTCGGCATCTGGCACGTGCCCGAGGCAGCAGCTGGCCGCCGCCCGCCGGCTCTTCGACGAGGGCAAGATCGAGCTCGCGCTCGGCGCGCTGCACGAGTGCGAGCGCTCGACGACGGAGTCGACGGCCAAGCTCGCGGGCTACGAGCGGCGCGTGATGGGTGGCGCCGGCACCGCGGTGAAGTGGCTCGAGCGGGCCAAGACGGCGGGCAAGATGGCCTCCGCCTTCACCGGCGCGGGCGGCGTCGTGCGCGCCGCCGTGGGCGCCGCCGGCTACACCTTCGCGCAGGAGGGCTCGCAGCAGGTCGCCGCCCACTGGATCGATCCCGTCGAACAAGATCGACCTCGGCGGCCTCGCCGAGCAGGCCGCGATCGAGGGCCTCGCGTCGCTCTTCGGCGGCGTCACGCAGGGCGCCTTCGTCGAGGCGCTGACCGTCCGCTTCGGCGCCAAGCTGGTCGCCAGCTACGGGATCAGCGAGGCGACCGCGAAGGTCGTGCTGAGCGCGGCGGGCGCAACGACCTCGTCGTTCTACAACGTGCCCGCCAAGATCGTGCTCGACAAGGTGATCGCCGGCAAGGCGTTCCCGAACAGCCTCGCCGAGGTCGCGAACATGGTCACGGAGGAGGCCGCGACCTCGACCGTGATGGATCTCGCCGGCGCCTACGTCAACTCCAAGAGCGCCAGGCCGGGTCGCGAGGCGCCCGCGAGCGAGCCGGCGAGCGCCCACGGCCGGCACGGAGCTGACGGGCCCGCACGCGGTGGCGGAGGCGCTCGCGGGCGTCGAGGCGGTGACGCGCTCGGGCGAGGCGGCGGCGCCGATCTCGGCGGGCCAGCGCGGGCCGGTGCCGACGACGATCATCGGCGAGGCGCGCATGATCGCCGCGAACCTCGAGCCTCTGCGCCACGAGTGGGGCACGCTCACGCCCGATGGAGCGCGGCCAGAGGCTGATCGACGCCGTCCACGCCACGCTCGGCAAGACCGGCCTGCCCAAGCCGGAGGTGAGCGTGCTCGCCCTCAAGGGGAACGCCGGCGAGTTCCACAAGGAGCAGTGGATGATCCAGATCGACTCCGGGCTCGTGGCGAAGAAGAACCCGACCGTCGAGGAGTTCGCCTGGGCGTGCGAGGTCGCGCGGCACGAGCTGGAGCACGCGCTGCAGTTCTTCCGGGTGGCGCGGCGGGAGCACTCGCTGATGGGCGAGGGCGCGACGGAGCTGGCGGGGCGCCTCGGCATTCCGGAGGCGCGCGTGCAGGACGCGATCGACGCCCACACCGGCAAGCGCGAGGCCGAGGCCATGCCGAGCCGCGGGGCGATCGACCAGTCCGCAGCCGCGATCTACGAGAACGTCTACACGAACCGCACGCGCCGCAACGAGGTGCTCAGCAGCCTCCAGCCGCTCGCCACGGAGCTGGCGGCAGCCGATGCGAAGCTCGCCAGGAGCCAGGACGAGGTGCTCGACGCGAAGGCCTTCGACGAGTGGCTCGAGGTCAAGTCGCGGCACGACGCCGACTACCAGGAGTACCGCAAGTTCCCCGAGGAGATCCCGGCCTTCGTGGCCGGCGGCGAGGTCGCGGCCGCCGTGCGCGAGCAGGCCAAGGCGCACGACGCCGCGATGCTCGCCCGCAAGGCCGAGGAGCGGGCCGCGTTCGAGCTCGACGGCGCTCTCGCGACCGCGCGGCCCGAGATGAACGATCCGACGAAGCGGATGTCGCCCGTCACCCGCGCGCACGTGCGCCGTGCGATGAACACGTGGACGACGTCGTTCGAGCACGTGCTCAAGACCGAGGCGGAGCTGATCCGGATCCTCGAGAGCGGCCGCCCGAAGTGACGTCGGAGGCGACGGCCGAGGACGAGCTGGCCGAGCTCCTGCGGACGCTCTGCAGCGCGCCCGGCGAGGCGGTCGCCGAGGGTCTCGGCTCGGTGCGTCCGAGCGAGCGGGCGGCGCGCTTCCTGCGCGTCGAGCCCACGCGCTTCGCGGCCATCGGCGCCGTCGAGCTGCGGCCCTGGGCGGCGGAGTACGGCATCGCGCTGCCGGAGCTCGCGCCGCGGCGCGCGCTGGTCGCTGCCCGGGCTCGAGCAGCTGCTCGGGCCGCTCGCGGAGGGCGTCACGCGGCCAGGCTCGGGGCTCCAGCTGGAGGGCTCGTTCGACGACCCCGCGCTGCCCGCCCGGGCAGCGGTCTCCGTGATCCTCGTAGCGGGCGCCGCCGTCGGCGAGGTGGCCGAGGTCAGGATCCGCACCGACCCCCGGCTGCAGATGGTCGGCTGCGTCAATGCGGGGTCGCCACACGCAACCGCGGAATCAACCATCTAGGCTCCCGCGATGCCCTCGCTGTCTGCGCTCGAGCTCTTCGCGGTCGCCGCGTTCGCGCTGATCGTCGTGCCGGGCCCCGCGGTGCTCTACATCGTCTCGCAGAGCGTCGGCCACGGGCGGACGGGCGGCCTCGCGGCCGTGCTCGGGGTCGAGATCGGCGCGTTCGTCCACATCCTCGGCGCCGCGCTCGGCGTCTCGGCGATCATCGCGTCGTCGGCGACGGCGTTCACGGTCCTCAAGCTCGCTGGCGGCGCCTACCTCGTGGTGCTCGGCATCCGGCGCCTGCGCGAGCGCGACACGGCCGCGGCGGTCCGGCGCGAGGCGCGTGCGCACGCTGCCGGCGATCTTCCGGCAGGGCGTGCTCGTGAACGCGCTGAACCCCAAGACGGCGCTCTTCTTCCTCGCCTTCCTGCCGCAGTTCATCGACCCGGAGCGCGGCCACGTCGCGCTCCAGGCGACGATCCTCGGACTCGTCTTCGTGGCCATCGCGACGCTCTGCGACGCGGTCTGGGCGATCGGCGCCGGCAGCCTCACCGGCGTGCTGAACGCGAGCGAGCGCGCACGGCGCATCGAGCGCTTCGCCTCGGGCGGCATCCTGATCGGGCTCGGCGTGCTCGCCACGCTGGCCCACCCCGCCCGCCGCAGCTGACGCCGGCCGCCCGCCTACGCGAGCGCGAGCGCGCGGTTGATCGCCGAGACGACGGCGCGCAGGCTGGCCGTGACGATGCTCGGGTGCACCGCGACGCCCCAGCTCGTCTGCTCGCCGACCTCGACCTGCACGTAGGCGGCGGCGCGCGCGTCCGAGCCCGAGCCGAGCGCGTGCTCCTCGTAGTCGAGCACGCGCGCCTCGATGCCCGTCGCGTCGCGCACGGCGCGCACGAACGCGTCGAGCGGCCCGTTGCCCGCGCCCGCGACCTCGCTCTCGGTGCCCGCGTGGCGGATCACGGCGTCGATGCGCTCGCCGTCGTCGTCCGAGCTGATGCGGTAGCCGTCGAGCTCGAGCGGCACCTCGCGGTCGAGGTACTCGCCCTTGAACGACTCCCAGATGTCGGTCGCCGAGAGCTCTCCCCGCGCTCGTCGGTGATGCGCTGCACGACCTGCGCGAACTCCACCTGCATGCTGCGCGGCAGGTCGAGCTGGTAGTCGCTCTTGAGCACGTAGGCGACGCCGCCCTTGCCCGACTGCGAGTTGACGCGGATGATCGCCTCGTAGGTGCGGCCCACGTCGGCCGGGTCGATCGGCAGGTACGGCACGTCCCAGACCGGCTCGCCGGAGCGCTGGTGCGCCTCCATGCCCTTCTTGATCGCGTCCTGGTGCGAGCCCGAGAAGGCGGTGTAGACGAGGTCGCCGGCATAGGGGTGGCGCACGTCGACGGGCAGCTCGGTGCAGAGCACCGCGATCTCGCGCACCTCGTCGATGTGCGAGAGGTCGAGCTCGGGATCGACGCCCTGGGTCAGCAGGTTGAGCGCCAGCGTGATCAGGTCGACGTTGCCCGTGCGCTCGCCGTTGCCGAAGAGCGTGCCCTCGACGCGCTCGCCGCCGGCCATCAGCGCGAGCTCGGTCGCGGCCACGGCGGTGCCGCGGTCGTTGTGCGGGTGCAGGCTGATGATCACGCTCTCGCGCCGCGGGATCTGCCGGCAGAACGACTCGATGCATGTCGGCGTAGAGGTTGGGCGTGGAGAGCTCGACGGTCGCGGGCAGGTTGAGGATCAGCCGGCGCTCGGGCGTCGGCTCGAAGACGTCCATGACCGCCTCGCAGACCTCGAGCGCGTAGTCGGGCTCGGTCGCCGTGAAGCTCTCCGGCGAGTACTCGAAGCGCACGTCGCCGCCGGTGCCGCGCGTCGGCCAGCTCGCGGATGCGCGTCGCCCCGCGCACGGCCATGTCGCGGATGCCCGCGCGGTCGAGCCGGAAGACGACGCGGCGCTGCGTCGTGGAGGTCGAGTTGTAGAGGTGCACGACCGAGCGCGGGATGCCCTCGAGGCTCTCGAACGTGCGCTCGATCAGGTGGTCGCGCGCCTGCGTGAGCACGACGATCGTGACGTCGTCGGGAATCAGCTGCTCGTCGACGAGCACGCGCATGAAGTCGAAGTCGGCCTTCGAGGCCGAGGGGAAGCCGACCTCGATCTCCTTGAAGCCGACGGCGCAGAGCAGCTTGAACATGCGCCGCTTGCGCTCCACGTCCATCGGGTTGATGAGCGCCTGGTTGCCGTCGCGGAGGTCGACCGAGACCCAGCGCGGCGCGCTCGTGATGCGCCGGTCGGGCCAGGTGCGGTCGGGCAGCTCGACGCCCGGGTAGGGGCGGTACTTGTGATGCGGCATGGACATGGCCTAGCGGCCTCCGGAAGGTGAAAGGTGGACAGGGCGACGCCCGTGGCGGTGGCCACGGGGGCAACGGATGACTATGTCCACGATTGCTCCCCTAGCAGGGGAGGAGGAGGCCGGCAAGCAGGGTGCGCAGGGTCTCACAGGTCATCGCCGTCCGATCATAGCGAGCGCGGATGGCAACCGCCGCGCACCTCGCGCGACCTCGCTATGCTGCGCCGCATGTACGCGCTTCCCGCGACCCAAAGGATTATCGGCTGCCAGGGTTCTCCCGGCAGCCGTGGGGTCGTGGGCTTGGCGCTCTAACCACACTGGGCCGGAAGGACGGGTATGAGGATCTGCGTCCTCCCCGGTGACGGCATCGGTCCGGAGGTCACGACAGCGGCGTTGAGCGTGCTCGCCGCTGCCTCGTCGCGCTTCGGATTCGTCGTCGAGCTGGATCGAGCGCCCCTTCGGCGGCGCGGCGATCGACGCGGGTGGGCATCCCTTCCCGGATGCCACGCGCGAGGCCTGCCTCGGCGCCGACGCGGTGCTGCTCGGCGCGGTCGGCGGGCCGGCCTGGAACAGCCTCGCCGGTGCGCCCCGAGCAGGGCCTGCTCGCGCTGCGCTCCGCGCTCGGCTGCTACGCCAACATCCGCCCTGCGCGGCGCTACACGCGCCACACCACGAGCCCGCTGCGCGAGGAGCTCGTGGCCGAGCTCGACCTCGTGATCGTGCGCGAGCTGATCGGCGGCATCTACTTCGGCGAGCGCGAGCTCGGCGACGACGACGCCTACGACACCTGCCGCTACACCGCGTTCGAGATCCGCCGCATCGTGGAGCGCGCCTGCGTCCTCGCCGAGGCGCCGCTCGGGCCGCGTCACGAGCGTCGACAAGGCGAACGTGCTCGCGACCTCGAAGCTCTGGCGGCGCGTCGCGACCGAGGTCGCCGAGCGGCACGCCGACGTGACGCTCGACCACCAGCTCGTCGACTCGATGGCGATGCTGCTCGTCGAGCGCCCGGGCGCCTACGACGTGATCGTCACCGAGAACCTCTTCGGCGACGTGCTCTCCGACCTCGCCGCCGCGGTCAGCGGCGGCATCGGGCTCGCGCCCTCGGCCTCGCTGGCCGACGGCGGCCCGGGCATCTTCGAGCCGATCCACGGCACGGCGCCCGACATCGCCGGCCAGGGCAAGGCCAACCCCGCGGGCGCGATCCTCTCGATCGCCCTGCTGCTCGACGAGCTCGGGCAGCCCGCGGCCGCGCGCGCGATCGAGGCCGCCGTCACCGGCGTGCTCGACGACGGCGCGCGCACGCCCGATCTGGGCGGCACGGCGACCACCGACGAGGTCGCCGCAGAGATCGCCGCAGCACTCGCAGCCGATCCACGTCCACGTCCACGTCCAGCTGAGCGACCGGGAGAGAACGATGTCCACCGCAGAGAAGCGCGCCGCCTCCGCCGAGGCGCCCCCGCCCAATCCCTACGAAGGCCAGCGACTCACGGGCGCGGAGGCGGTTATCCGCTCGCTCGAGACGTGCGGCGTCGAGATCTGCTTCGGGATCCCCGGCGGGGCGATCCTTCCGATCTACGACGCGCTCGCCTCGACGGGCACGACGATCAAGCACGTGCTGGTGCGCCACGAGCAGGGCGCCGGCCACATGGCGCAGGGCTACGCGCGCGCCACCGGCAAGGTCGGCGTCGCGATGGCGACGTCGGGGCCCGGCGCGACGAACCTCGTCACGCCGGTCGCCGACGCGTTCCTCGACTCCACCCCGCTCGTGATCGTGACGGGCCAGGTGCAGACGCACCTGATCGGCACGGACGCCTTCCAGGAGGCCGACACGACCGGCATCTTCATGCCGATCGTCAAGCACTCCTACCTCGTCACGCGGGCGGAGGACATCCCGCGCGTGTTCATGGAGGCCTTCCACCTGGCCTCGACGGGGCGCCCGGGCCCGGTGCTGATCGACATCCCCAAGGACATCGCGAACACCGAGTTCACGTTCCGCTGGCCGAAGGCGATCGACCTGCCCGGCTACCGCCCCACGGGCAAGGGCCACCCGCTCCAGATCCAGGAGGCGGCGCTCGCGATCGCGGCCGCCAAGAAGCCGGTCTTCTACGTCGGCGGCGGCATCGTCAACGCCGGCGCCGAGCGCGAGCTGCAGGCGCTCGCCGAGGCGACCTCGATCCCGGTCGTGACGACGCTGCTCGCCAAGGGCGCGTTCCCCGACTCGCACGCGCTCTCGCTGCAGATGCCGGGCATGCACGGCTCGAAGTTCGCGAACTGGGCGCTGCACCGCTCCGACCTGCTGATCACGGTCGGCGCGCGCTTCGACGACCGCGTGACCGGCAAGCTCGACGCGTTCGCGCCCGGCGCGAAGGTCATCCACATGGACATCGACCCGGCCGAGATCTCCAAGAACCGCACGGCCGACATCCCGATCGTGGGCGAGCTGCGCGACGTGCTGCCCCAGCTCACGCGGGAGCTCGAGAAGCTGCGCGAGTCCGGCACGAGCATGAACCACCGGGCCTGGCTCGAGCAGGTCGAGGAGTGGAAGTTCAAGTACCCGTATCGCTACCGCCGCGCCGGCGCGCTCAAGCCCGAGTACGTGATCGAGCGGCTGCGCGACCTGCTCGCCGATCGCGAGACGATCTGGACGACGGGCGTCGGCCAGCACCAGATGTTCGCCGCCCAGTGGCTGCGCATCGACGGCACGCGCAAGTTCATCACCTCCGGCGGCCTCGGCACGATGGGCTTCGGCTTCCCCGCGGCGCTCGGCGCCAAGATGGGCCGGCCCGAGGCGACGGTCGTCTGCATCGACGGCGACGGCTGCTTCCAGATGACCGCGCAGGAGCTCGCGACGGCGGTCGTCTACGACATCCCGGTGATCGTCGCGCTGATGAACAACGGCTGGCTCGGCATGGTGCGCCAGTGGCAGGAGCTGTTCCACGACGAGCGCTTCTCGCAGACCCACCTGAACGCGATGATCCCCGACTACGTGAAGCTCGCCGAGGCCTTCGGGGCCGTCGGCTTCCGGGCCGAGACCGAGGCCGAGGTCGACGTCGCGATCCAGGCGGCGCTCGCGAGCGGCAAGCCCGCCGTGATCGACTTCCGCATCGACCACGAGGAGAAGGTCTACCCGATGGTTCCCGCGGGGGCCGCGTCGGCCGACATGATCGACGCGACCTGGATCGAGGACGACAACTCCTGGGTGGAGGAGGGGGTCTGATGCCGCGCAGCGACAACGCCCATCACACGCTCTCGGTGCTCGTCGAGAACACGCCCGGCGTGCTCACGCGCGTCTCGAGCCTGTTCGCCCGGCGCAGCTTCAACATCGAGTCGCTGGCCGTCGGCCCGACCGAGCGCCCCGACCGCTCCTGCATCACGATCCGCGTCGACTGCTCCGAGGTCTCGATCGACCAGGTCGTGAAGCAGCTCTACAAGCTCGTCAACGTGCTCAAGGTCAACCACATGACGACCGCGGACGCGATCGAGCGCGAGCTCATGCTGATCAAGGTCACGGCCAGCCCGGACAAGCGCGGCGAGCTGATCCACCTCGCCGAGGTGTACGGCGCCCGCGTCGCCGACGTGGGCTCGCAGGCGCTCGTCTTCGAGATCGTCGAGCACCCCGACAAGCTCGCGTCGTTCGAGGAGCTGCTGCGCCCGTACGGCATCAAGGAGACCATCCGCACGGGCCGCATCGCGATGCGCCGTGCGCTCGGCGAGCGCCGCGACCGCGACGCCGCCCGCATGCGCGTCCTGGCCTGACGGCCCGTCTCACTGAGACGGGCCCCACGGCCACCCGTCTACGCTCGACGTCCCGCCAAATCCGCACGAGGAATCAGATGACGAAGGTCTACTACGACGCCGACGCCGACCGCTCGCTGCTCGAGGGCAAGAAGATCGCCGTCGTCGGCTACGGCTCGCAGGGGCACGCGCACGCGCTCAACCTCAAGGACTCGGGCTTCGATGTCACCATCGGCATCCGCCCGAACTCGGAGGGCTGGAAGCGCGCCGAGGACGACGGCTGGGCGCCCAAGTCGGTCGCGGACGCCATCGCGGACGCCGACGTCATCGGCATCCTCGTGCCCGACCACGTCGTCTTCGACCTCTGGGAGTCGACGATCGCCCCCGCGCTGCGCCCCGGCTCCACGGTGCTCTTCGCGCACGGCTTCAACATCCACTTCAAGGCGATCACGCCGCGCGACGACATCGACGTGATCATGGTCGCGCCGAAGGGCCCGGGGCACCTCGTCCGCCGCCTCTACGCGCAGGGCGCCGGCGTGCCGTGCCTGATCGCGGTCGCGCAGGACGCGACGCGGCAATGCGCGCGGCACCGCGCTGGCGTGGGCCTCCGGGCGTCGGCGGCGGTCGCGCGGGCGTGCTCGAGACGACGTTCGAGGAGGAGACGATCACCGATCTCTTCGGCGAGCAGACCGTGCTCTGCGGCGGCGCCACGTCGCTCGTCCAGGCCGGCTTCGAGACGCTCGTCGCGGCGGGCTACCAGCCCGAGATCGCCTACTTCGAGTGCCTCCACGAGCTCAAGCTGATCGTCGACCTGATGTACGAGGGCGGCCTCGAGGGGATGCGCTACTCGATCTCCGACACGGCCGAGTACGGCGACCTGACCCGCGGCCCGCGCATCGTCGACGCGCACGTGCGCGAGACGATGGACAAGATCCTCGAGGAGATCCGCTCGGGCGCGTTCGCCGAGGAGTTCATCGGCGACATCAAGGCCGGCGGCCCGCGCATGACGGAGCTGCGCAACAAGGCCAAGGGCAGCCAGATCGAGGCGGTCGGCAAGGAGCTGCGCGCGATGATGCCGTTCGTCTCGGGCGGCAAGAAGTAGCGAGCCGCGGACGGCCGGGCTCGGCGCCGCGCGCGCCGGGCCCGGCTGCTCGCCGGGCGGCGCTCTGCTCGGGCGGAGCGCCGCTAGAGCAGGAAGCCGAGCACGACGGTCGTGGCGACCAGGCCGCACGAGCAGATCACCGTGAAGCGCGTGAGGTTGCGCTCCATGATCTGCGTCGAGCCGAAGCCCGAGGAGCCGACGCCGAAGGCCCCGGAGAGGCCCGCGTCCTTGCCCGAATGCGCCAGCACGAGGAAGATCACGCCGAAGGCGAGCAGCATGTGCAGGGCGATCGCGGCAATGCGGATGACTTCGCTCACGCCTTGACTCTACCAGCGTCCGCGGCCCAGAACCGTCAGCGGGCCGTGCTCGGTGCCCGCCAGGACGATCCGGCGCATGACCGCGGCGCCGAGCGCCGGCCAGGCCATTCCGAGCACGTACGGGTAGCTCGTGGTCGGCTCGATGGCGAACAGCGCATAGCCGACGCCCGAGCCGAGCACCAGCGCGGAGGCGGCGCCCCAGCCGCGCCTGAACTCGAGCACGGTCGCGACCAGCGTCGGGAAGAAGAGGCCGAGCGGCACCGCGGGCACCGTCGCGGCGGCGATGCCGCCGAAGCCGAGCGTCAGGAACATCTGGCGGCGCGACTCGGTGGCCCACTGCTCCTGATCGACGAGCCAGGCTGCGAGCGCGAGCACGAGCAGCGCGCCGACGACGACGGGGTCGGAGTCCGACACCGCGCTCCAGAAGATGCCGAGCACCGCCGGCGCGCTCGCGACCAGGACGAGCGCGAAGGCGAGGAAGTGACGGCGCTCGAAGGTCTCGCGCAGCGAGGGCACGGGGGTGCGCACCGGCACGCCGGAGGCCGCAGCGGGCGCCGCGGGAGGAGTACGGCTGCGCTTGCGGCTCGGCATCGCACGGCTACGCTAGCGGATATGACCGAGGAGGCCCGCGCCCGCGTCCGCTCGCTGATCCTGACGGGCGACAACCGCCTCAAGCAGGGCGGGCCCGTCCAGGCCCGCAAGGCGCGCGAGAGCTACGAGCAGGCGCTGCGCCGAGGCCGAGGCCGCGGGCCTCTCGGACGAGCTGTTGCGCGGGCTGCTCGACAAGCGCCTCGCCGACGTGCGCGCGCTCGAGGCGCCCGGCGACGGGCCTAGCTCCGGGCCGCGCAGGCGGCCAGCACCGCGACCGCCCTGGCGGCCTCGCGATCCACGCCGTAGGGCTCGGCGGCCGCGCGCGCGCGCCGCACCCGGCGTGAGCCGTGCGGCGCGCTCGAGCGCCGCGGCGATGCTCGCGACGTCCTCGGCGTCGCAGACGGCGCCGGTGACGCCGTCGGTGACCGCGGCGCCGGCCGGGACCGTGCGCGAGACGACGGCGGGCCGCCCGACCGCGAGCGCCTCGATCGGCGCGAGACCGAAGCCCTCGACGGTCGAGACGAGACACGCCACGTCGCACGCGCGCAGCCAGCGCGGCACCTCGGCCGGCGTGCGCGCCGAGCACGAGCCGCACGTGCTCGGCGATCCCGAGCCCGCGTGCACGCGCCTCGAGCTCGCCCTGGAGCTCGCCGTCGCCGACGAGCGCGAGCGAGCCTCCGCCCCACGCCGCGCGCGCGACCGCGAACGCCTCGATCAGGCGCAGCAGGTTCTTGCGCGGGATGTAGGTGGCGACGCTGACGACGCGCGGGCCGTCGCTGTCCCAGCCGAGCGCGGAGGCCGCGACCGCCGCGTCGCCGTCGGCGAAGGCCTGCATGTCGACGCCCGCGCTGACGATGTGCGCGCCGCTCGCCGAGCGGCCCGGTGACCGCCTCGAGCCGCGCGCCCAGATCCTCCGAGACGGCGAAGACGGCGCAGGCGCCGGCGACGGCCTTGGCCGTGGCGGCGCGGATGCGCGGCGAGCGCTCGGCGTTCGCGACGTCGGTGCCGTGCGCCGTCAGCGCATAGGGCGCGCCGGCGACCTTCGCGGCGCGGCGCGCGATCGTCCCGGTCGGCACGAGGTAGTGGCCCCACACGGCCTCGGGCCGGAAGCGCGCGAGCAGCCGCGCGCGCCCGCCGGTCGAGGCGCCAGTACTTGACGAGCGTGCGCCAGCCCCCGCCCTGCTCGCTCGCCGCCGCGAGCTCGACCTCGTGTCCGCCGCGCTCGAGCGCCGCGACGAGGCGGGCGACGTAGATGCCGTACGAGGGGCGCTCCGCCGACGGGTAGGCGTTCGTGACGACGAGGATGCGCACCCGAGACGTTCTACCACCCCGAGAGCCGGGTGTCGGACTCGAACCGACGACATCTTCCTTACAAGAGAAGCGCTCTACCAGCTGAGCTAACCCGGCCTGCCGCTCGCATTGTCCCCGCTGAGGCGGATCCCTGCACCCAGCGCGCGCTGCCGTGACGAGGCTTGACTCGCGAGTCAGCACTCCCCTACCGTGCTTGCGCACACGCGGCACGCCGCGCAATCCCGGAGGTACTTTCCATGGCAACCGGCGTCGGCATCGATCCCGCGCGCATCGCACAGCTCACCGAGCGCGAAGAGGCCCACCTGAACTCCGAGACGAGCGGCTCGGCGCGCATGTACGCGCGTTCCCGCTCGGTCATGCCGAATGGCGTGCCCTCCTCCTACCAGGCCCGTGCGCCCGCACCCGATCTTCCTCGAGCGCGGCGTCGGCTCGAAGGTCTGGGACGTCGACGGTTCCGAGTACCGCGACTTCCACAACGGCTTCGGCACGATGGTGCAGGGCCACGCGCATCCGCTGATCACGAAGGCCGTCGTCGAGCGCATGCCGATGGGCACGCACTTCGCGGCCGCGACCGAGGACAGCGTGATCGTCGCCGAGGAGCTCAAGCGGCGCTGGGGCCTGCCCAAGTGGCGCTTCACGAACTCGGGATCCGAGTCGACGATGGACGCGATCCGCCTCGCGCGCGCCCACACCGGCCGCGAGCTCGTGATCAAGATGGAGGGCTCCTACCACGGCCATCACGACACCGTGATGGTCTCGATCGGGATCGACATCGACGAGGAGCGCGTCGGCCCGGCCAACCGGCCGAACAGCGTCTCCTACGGCGGCGGCATCCCGGCCTCGACGGTGGCGCAGACGATCCCGGTGCCGTTCAACGACGCCGACGCGCTCGACGCGCGGCTCGCCGAGCTCCCTGGCCAGGTCGCCTGCGTGATCATGGAGCCGGGCATGATGAACATCGGCGTCGTGCTGCCGCAGGACGGCTACCTGGCCGCCGTGCGCGAGGTCACGCAGAAGCACAACGTCCTGCTGATCTTCGACGAGGTCAAGACCGGCATCACGATCGCCGCCGGCGGCGCGGTCGAGCGCTGGGGCGTCACGCCCGACATCGTCACGCTCGCCAAGGCGCTCGGCGGCGGCCTGCCGACCGGCGCGATCGGCGGCAGCGAGGAGGTCATGGGCTCGATCGAGAGCGGCCTCGTCTACCAGGTCGGCACGTTCAACGGCAATCCGCTGAGCATGGCCGCGGCGCGCGCGAGCCTGCTCGACGTGATGACGCCCGAGGCCTACGTCCATCTCGAGCACCTCAACGACCGGCTGCACGACGGGCTCGGCGCGATCATCGACAAGCACGGCTTCCCGGCCCACGTGATCGGGCTCGGCGCCAAGGGCTGCATCGTCTTCTCGCCCGACCAGATCCTCAACTACCGCGACTGGGCGCTCAAGACGAACGGCCCGCTGAACGAGCTCGCGTGGCTCTACAACATGAACCGCGGCGTCTTCATGACGCCCGGCCGTGAGGAGGAGTGGACGCTCTCGGTGCAGCACGACGATGCCGACATCGACCGCTTCATCGACGTGTTCGCGGAGCTCGCCGGCGATCTCACGTCGTGAGCACGCGCACGCTGGAGCAGCTCGCGGCCGACGCGCGCAGCTTCGTCGACGAGCACTGCCTCCCCCACGAGGTCACCGCCGAGCTGAATGGCGGCAAGCTTCCCACCGAGACGGCGGCCGCGATCGCGGCCGCCGCCCGGGAAGCCGGCCTCGTCGGTCTCGATCACAGGCCCGAGCACGGCGGCCAGGGCATGAACCTGCTCGAGCAGGTCGTCGTGCACGAGGCCTTCGGGCGCAACACCAATGGCGTCTGGTGGCACATCCCGAGCGTCGCGAACGTGCTCGCGCACGGCACGGACGATCAGATCGACCGCTATCTGCGCGCCGCCCTGCGCGGTGAGCGCTGGGAGTGCTACGCGATCACGGAGGCCGACGCCGGCTCGGATCCGGGCGGCGTCACGGGCACCGCGCGCCGGCACGGCGACCGCTGGGTCATGGACTGCGAGAAGTGGTTCTCGACCGGTGGCGACGTGGCCGACTTCTTCATCGTGCACGTGCTCGCGATCGACGAGGACGGCACGAATCTCGGGCCCACGCTGTTCCTCGTGGACACGGGCCCCGGCGTCGAGATCATCGACGATCCGCCGTTCACCCACACGTTCCCCGTGACGCATCCGACGGTGCGCTTCGCAGGCGTCGAGCTGGCCGACACCCAGCGCCTCGGCCCGATCGGTGCGGGAGATGCGCTCACGAACGAGTGGTTCATCGAGGAGCGCGTGCACATCGCGGCGCGCTGTGTGGGCGCGATGGAGCGGCTGCTCGAGATCGGCACCGCCTGGGCGCTCGAGCGCGAGCAGTTCGGCCAGCGCATCATGGACTTCCAAGGCGTCTCGTTCCCGCTCGCCGACTCCGCCTGCTCGGCGCTCTCGATGAAGCTGCTGACGCGCCATGTCGCAGCGCTCGCCGACGCCGGTGCCGACCCGAAGCTCGTGCACGGCAAGGCGTCGATGGCCAAGCTCGCGGCATCGGAGGCTGCGGGCCGCGTAGCCGACGCCGTCGTGCAGGTGCTCGGCGGTCGCGGCTACATGCGCACGAACGCCGCCGAGCGCCTCTGGCGCGAGCTGCGCGTCGACCGCATCTGGGAAGGCACCTCCGAGATCCAGCGCCTGGTCGTGGCGCGCGGTCTGGAAAAGCGCGGCGTCGACGCGATGCTCTCGCTCTGACGCGGCAGCCGGCATCTGGCTAACCCGGTGGGGCGTGTGGTTGGTGGGTGGTGATCGGGCGTCGGGCGTCGTTCGTGAAGACCGGGTGCCTGGCATCCCCGGTCGCCTGGATGTGATGGTCGTGGAGGTGTTTGTGGTGGTGGTGGCAGAGCAGGATCAGGTTGGCGAGGACGGTCAGGCCGCCGTGGTCGCGCGGGATCATGTGGTGGGCGTCGAGTGCGTGGCTGGCGGTGCAGCCGGGGAACTGGCAATGGTCGGAGCGGTGCAGCAGCGCGCGGAGCTGCGCGTAGGAGGCGCAGCGTCCGACGCGTGCGTGCACGAGGTCGCTGCCGGAGGGCTTGATCACGAGTCGGCGGGCGTCGCAGCCGAGCCGCTCGGCGGTCTCGGGGCTGATCGGCCCCGCGCCTTCGAGCATCGCCGGCGCGTCTTCGCTGAGGTGCACGATCAGCGTCGTGCGGCTGCGCTGCACGCCGGCGGTGTCGCTGGCGCCGCGGTGCTCGGCGAGGCTGACGAGTGCATCCGCGGTCGACTGCTGCCACTCCAAGACGACGCCGTCCTGCGCCTCGCGAGCGCGGCGCGACGTCGTCGTGTCCCAGATCGCTTGCTCGAACGCGCGTCCTTGCTCGAGCGGTAGGCGGCCGTGGATCAGGAGCTCGCGGTCACCGTTGACCCAGCTCGTGTGCAGCGCGCGCTTCGCATACAGCGTGGCGTCGTCCTCGACTCGTGGCGGCGCGAGCTTGCGCGCGGCACGCCCGATCTGACTGGGCGCCTGGCCGACCGCGCTGCGCGCGATCTCGGCGTCGCTCTCGGGTGTCGCGAACGGCGCAGCGGCGGCGACCTGGTCGAGCGTCAACACGCCCGTGGCGAGCGCCTCGTCGAGCGCCGGCAAGCTCCGCAGCGCCTCGCTCGTCGTCGTCACGCGCCTGGCGCTCGCGAAGTCCGTGCTCGTGATCCGCGCCAGCCACTGCACGAGCGACGAGCACCCCTCGAGCTTCCAATACTCACGATCACCAGCAGCCCGCACGAGCTCGGTCTTACGCCGCTCGCGCCGCGCACCCTCGACCGTCATCGCCCGCAACTCGCCGACCAGCTCCTCGTACTCCCGCGCGAGCGCCTCAGCCCGCGTCTCACGCGCACGCCGGTACTCATCACGCGCAGCTCGTACAGCCTGGGCGAAATGCTCGTCACGGGAGACGCTGGGAGGAGCGAACATCTGTTCGTATAGTACCAGCCCAGCGGCTCCAGTGAGACTTGATAATGACCAATTTTGCAGGGCTTTTTACCACCCACAAGCGATATCGAAAGATCGACGACACGGAACTGCCACAAACGACACAGAACTGCCACAAACGACGAGAACCCACGCCTCCCAGCTGGAAGTACGAAACGCCAAAACCAAAAGCATCCGAACCGGCGGCCCAGCCCACCAACAACGAAAGCAAAACCACGAACACCCGCGGCCCAATGACCATCCGCGGTGAGGTGTCCTGGGTTTGACGGAGGCTCTGCTGCGAGGATTTGGTCCTTGCTGAGAGGAGCCCGTGATGGGACGTGTGAAGAAGTATCCGGATGAGCTGGTCGCGAGGGGTGTGCGGCTGGCGCTCGAGAGTGGTCGTCCGATCGCGCAGATCGCGGCGGATCTGGGGATGCATCCGGAGACGCTGCGGAAGCGCGTGCGGCAGGCGGAGGCCGATCAGGGCTTGCGGCCGGGGCAGCCGACGACGAGCGAGCGGGAAGAGATCAAGCAGTTGCGGCGCGAGAACTTCGAGCTGCGGCGGGCGAATGAGATCTTGAAGTCGGCTTCGGTGTTTTTCGCCAAGGCGCTCGACGAGGACCGGACGAAGTGAGCGCGTACATCGATGCGTATTGTGCTCGCTTCGGCGTCGAGCCGATCTGCAGCGTGCTGGGCGTGTCGGCGTCCGCCTACTACCACCGCAGGAGCGGCGCCAGGTCTCAGCGCGTGATCGCCGATGCGCGGCTCGTCGAGGTGATCCGCGAGCTGCACCTGGCCAATTACGAGGCTTACGGGTCACGGCGGATGTGGAAGGCGCTGCGCCGTGCCGGCCACGAGCTCGGACGTGACCGGGTCGCGCGGCTGATGCGGGCGGCGCACATCCAGGGCGCAAAGCGCCGCGCCAAGCGCTGGCAGACGACCACTCCCGACCCGGCAGCGTGCCTGCCCGACCTCGTGCAACGCCAGTTTGCTGCGAAGCGTGCGGATGAGCTCTGGGTCGCGGACTTCACGTACCTGCGCTCGTGGCAGGGCGTCGTCTACCTGAGCTTCGTGCTCGACGTCTGGAGCCGCCGCATCGTGGGCTGGCAGTTTGCCGCCAACATGCGCACGAGCCTGGTGCTCGACGCGCTCCGCATGGCGCTCTCCCAGCGCCATCACGGCGCCGATGTCACGCTCGTCCATCACAGCGATCGCGGCAGCCAGTACCTCTCCGACGCCTACACCCAGGCGCTCTCCGACCACGACGTGCTGGCGTCCTGCGGATCGGTCGGCGACGCCTACGACAACGCGCTCGCCGGGAGCTTCGTCGACACCATCAAGACCGAACTGATCAACGATCGCGTCTGGCGCACCCAGAGCCAGCTCGAGCTCGCAATCGTCGAATACATCGGCTGGTACAACCACGACCGCCTGCACGGAGCGCTCGGCGATAGGCCACCCGCCGAGTACGAAGCGCTCGCCCCGACCCCAGCCCTGCAAAGCTGACCACCGAAACCACCGAGACCCAACAAACCAAGTCTCCGTGGAACCCAGGACGCCTCACGCTCCCTCCTCGTGCTCCACGCCGACGGCGCGGGAAAACCACATGGAGCAACTCGGGCTGGTCGTTCGACCCGACGACGTCGGCCGCCCTGCATCTCCGGGCCGTCCTCGACGACCCGGCGCGACCGGTGACGAGCCGGTGAAGCGCAGTCTGACGCGGGACGCAACCCTCGCGCGGGGGTGCGCGGAGCGGACGGTCGTGCCGATAGCGAGGCGGGCGGCCCAGCGCCCTCTCACATGCGCAACATCGCCGCCACCGCACTCCTCACGAGCCTCGTGCTCGCGCTCGTCGGCCTCTCGCTGGCCGTCTCCGAGCACGCCGAGACCCGCGCCCGGCTCGATCAGCGCCTCGCGCTGCAGGCCGATGGCGAGGCCAACGCGCTCGGTGGGCTGTTCGCGCGCACGAGCCTCGCGCTACGGCTCGTGGCCGGCGACACGGGGTTGCGCGAGAGCCTCGGGGCGAGCACCGCCACGGCGTCGCCCGCGATCGAGCGGGCGCTCGGCGCGCTCGAGCACGCCGAGCCCGGCCTCGTCGGCGCGGCCTCGGCGATCGGCCTCGACGGCCGCGAGCGCGGGCGCGTGGTGCGCGGCACGGCCGTGCCCGCGAGCGCGCTGGCGCGCGACGTGCGCGCCGAGCGGTTCTTCCGCGCGACGCTCGGCACCCGTCCCGGCGGCATCTACCTCTCGGCGCCCTACCGCTCGGCCGACACCGGCGTGCGGGTCGTGTCCGCCTCCGCGCTCGTGCGCACCGGCGACGGCGCGCCGCTCGGCATCGTGCGCTTCGAGCTCGCGCTGCTCGTCGTCCGCGCGACGGCGACCGCAGCGCTCGGCGACGAGCGCGGCGTGCAGATCGCGATCGTCGACAGCGCGACCGGGCTCGACGTGCTCGACTCGCGCGGCGCGCTCGCCGGGGCCTCCGGGAGCGAGCTCTACCGCGAGGTCGCCGCGGCGGCCGACGGGCAGGGCGCGGTCTCCTCCGGCGGGCGGCGGCTCGCCTACCGCGCGCTCACGGGCGTGCCCGCCGGGCTCGGCTGGATCGTGGTCGCCGCCGGCCCGCAGCCCTCGCCCTTCGCCGCCGCCGGCATCTCGGCCGGCGTGCTCGCGCTGCTGGCCGTCGCGGTCGCGCTCGCCGCCGCCGGCGCGATCGCCCTCCGTCAGCAGCGGCGCGGCGCCGAGCAGGCGCTGCTCGCAGCCGAAGGCGGCCGCGCGGAGGCCGAGCAGCGCTCGCGCAGCGACGCGCTGACGGACCTCTACAACCGCCGCCACGTGCTCGAGTCGATCGCCGCCGAGTTCGCGCGCTCCGACCGCAGCGGCGTGCCGCCGAGCGTGCTCCTGCTCGACCTCGACCACTTCAAGCGCATCAACGACGTCTACGGCGACGCCGTCGGCGACCGCGTCCTGGCCGAGCTCGCGCGGCGCCTGCAGGGTCGCCTGCGCGGCTACGACGTGCTCGGGCGCTGGGGCGGCGACGAGTTCATCGTGCTCGCCCCCGGCGTGCCCGACGACGCGACGCTGGGCCGGCTCGCGCGGCAGCTGCGCCGGCTCGTCGGCTCGCTGCCGATCGTGATCGGCGACGACACGCTGCTGCCGGTCACGGTGTCGGTCGGTGCAGCCCGCGCGGGCGACGCTCTGCGCTCGGTCGAGGGGCTCGTCGACTGCGCCGACCGCGCGCTCGCCGCCGCCAAGCGGCGCGGCCGCGATCGCGTGCAGCTGTTCGCCGATCTCACGGTCGAGGATCTCGTGGCGGAGGAGCCCGAGCCGATCCGCCTCGCGCGCGCGCTGACGCTCTCGTCGAGCGCACGCGCGGGCATCCCGCACGCCGATGCCGAGCGCGTCTCCGACCTCGCCGTCGGCATCGCCGAGGAGCTCGGCCTCGATCACGGCGTCGCCGCGCGCTGCCGCCTCGGCGGGCTGCTCCACGACATCGGCACCGTCTCGGTGAGCGATCGGATCCTGGCGCTGACCGGCCCGCCCGTGGCGCGCGACCGCATCGAGTACGAGACGCACGTCGGCGCCGGCGAGCGCCTCGTGCGCAGCGTCGCCGGCGTGAGCGAGGCGGCCGAGATCGTCGGCGCCCACGAGGAGCGCTACGACGGCAGCGGCTACCCCGCCGGACTGAGCGGCCAGGGGATCCCGCTCGAGGCGCGCATCGTCGCCACCGCGATCGCCTACGCGCAGCTCGCCCGAGCGCTCCCGGGAGCCGGCGCCGCCCCGGCGCTCGAGCGCCTCGCCGGCAGCGCGCTCGACCCCGAGATCGTCGCTGCCGCGCTCACGCTGCTGGCCCGCGAGCGCGGCATCGCGGCCCGGAATCTGGGAGACGTGCCCGCCGCCTGACGGCTATCCTCGTCCGCGATGGGCTACCCCCTGCTCTTCCGCCCACTGCGGATCGGGCCGGCCGAGATCGCCAACCGCATCGTCTCGACGGCACACCAGACGACGCTCGTCGAGGACGGTCTGCCGACGGACGACTTCGTCGCCTACCACGCCGCCCGCGCGGCCGGCGGCGTCGGCCTGATCTGCATCGAGGCGACCGCCGTGCACCCGAGCGGGCTGCTCACGGGGCACACGATCGCGGGCTACGACCCGCGCTGCGTCGAGCGTCTCGCGCTCGTCGCCGACGCGGTGCACGCGGGTGGCGCGCAAGCTCTTCGCGCAGCTCTTCCACGGTGGCCGCGAGCAGATCGACTCGCCGCCGCGCGCGCCTGCGGTCGCGCCCTCGCCCGTTCCGAGCCAGCGCTTCAAGACCGAGCCACGCGCGCTCAGCGCCGGCGAGATCGATGAGATCGTCGCCCACCACGAGCTCGTGGCCGGGAACGCCCGTGCCGCCGGCCTCGACGGCCTCGAGCTGTGCGCATCGCACGGCTACCTGCCGACGCAGTTCCTGAGCGAGCGCACGAACCGGCGCGACGACGCGTGGGGCGGCGATGCCGAGCGGCGGCTGCGTTACGTGCGCGAGGCCCTGCGCGCCATGCGGCGCGGCGGCGGCCCCGGCGTGGCGGTGGGGATCCGGCTCTCGGCCGACGAGAGCGTGCCCGAGGGCCGCCACGCGCCCGAGACCGCGGCGATCCTGCGCACGCTCGCCGACGAGGGCTTGATCGACTATGCGAGCACGGTCATCGGCGACTCGTCCACCTACGTGGGCGCGGCCTGGATCGTGCCCCCGCCGCCGATCGCGCGCGACTCGATGCGCGAGCCCGCGAGCATCCTCCACGAGCGGCTGACCGTGCCGCTGATCGTCACCTCGCGCATCCACGAGCCCGCGGAGGCCGAGGCGCTGCTGGCCGCCGGCGCCGCCGACGCGGTCGGCATGACGCGCGCGCTGATCGCCGACCCGGAGCTGCCGCGGCGCGTCCTCGAGGGGCGCGAGGACGGGCGCATCCTGTGCACCGGCTGCAACCAGGGCTGCATCGGCCACTACCACCTCGGGATGCCGATCTCGTGCCTGCAGAATCCGCGCACCGGGCGCGAGCGGACGCTGCCGGCGCCCGCGCCTCAGGCCGGGACGCGCGTGCTCGTGATCGGCGGTGGCCCCGCGGGGCTCGCGGCCGCCGTGGCCGCGGGCAGCGCCGGCGCCGAGGTCACGCTCGTCGAGAGCGCGCCCGCGCTGGGCGGCCAGCTCGCGCTCGCCGGCCACGCGCCGGCCCACCGCGAGACGGTGCGCCGCTACCAGGCCGACTGGAAGCGCCGGCTGCAGGTCGCGGGCGTGGACGTCCGGCTCGGCACGCGGCTGGACGCCGACTCGCAGCTCGCCGCGGACGCCGACCGCGTGATCGTCGCGACCGGCGCCGTCGCCCACCGCCCGCCCCTGACGGCGCCCCCGGGCGTGGAGATGGTCGATGCCTGGGACGCGATCCGCGCGCCCGAGGCCGTCACCGGGCCCGTGCTCGTGGCCGACTGGGGCGGCGGCTGGACGGGGCTCGACGCCGCGGAGACGCTCGCGGAGGCCGGTCTGCGCGTGTGGCTCGCGGTCGCCGCGCCACTCGTGGGCGAGACGGTGCACCAGTACCAGCGCATCTTCTACCTCGCGCGGCTCGAGCGGCTCGGGGTCGTGATCCTGCATCACCGCGAGCTCGTCGACGCACTCGGCGGCGCCGTGCTCCGGTCGCTCTGGACGCATGCGCCGGAGCCGCTCCCCGAGGACGTGCGCACGCTCGTACTGGCGCTCGGGCGCGAGCCGCTCGACGACCTCGTGGAGGCGCTCGGCGAGCGCGGGATCGCCTGTACGCCGGCGGGCGACTGCCGCGGCGCCCGCTCGCTCGAGGAGGCGATCCTCGAGGGCACGGCGGCCGGCGAGCACCCGCCGGCGGCGCTCCGGGCCTAGGCGCTGAGCGGCTCGCCCGAGCGCAGCTCGGTGGCGTGCGCGAGCTCGCGCATCAGCTCGGTCATGTCGCGGTTGGCGTTGAACGCGCGCATCATGCGCGTCGCCCCGTTGCCCCACGTGATCGTGCGCTCGATCTCGGCCAGGGCGTCGGCGCAGCCGAGCTCGCGGGCGTACGGCGCGAGCCGCTCGATGCTGCGGCGCGCGAGCTCGGTCGCCGGCAGGCGCGTGCGCGGGTCGCCCGCCAGATCCATCAGCGACGCATCGAGGCCGTAGCGAGCGGCCGCCCACTTGTTCTCCGACACGAGCTGGCGGTGATGGGCCGGCGGCAGATGGCCGTGGCGCGCCTCGTCGATCGCGCGGGCCACGCTCGCCTGGATGTAGGCCGCGAGCATGAGCGTCTGGTCGAGATCGAACTGCACGTCCATGACGCGGATCTCGACGGTGCCGAAGCGCGGGTGCGGGCGCACGTCCCACCACAGGTAGGTGTAGTCGTCGATCGCCCCGGCCTGCTCCATCGTCGAGACCATCTCGAGGTAGTCGTCGTAGGACGAGAAGCGGGGCGGCTGCCCGGAGCGCGGCATGCTCGCGAAGATCGCCGTGCGCGTCGAGGCGAGGCCGGTCGCCTCGCCGCGCCAGAACGGCGAGCTCGCCGAGAGCGCCAGCAGCACCGGCAGCTCGGCCAGGAGGCTCTCCATGACGTGCATCGCGAGGTCGGGGTCGGGCACGGCGACGTGCACGTGCATGCCGAACACGAGCTCGCGGCGCGCGACGTACTGCAGCTGCTCGACCAGCCAGCGGTAGCGGTCTTGCGTCGTGATGCGCTGATCCTCCGAGCGCGAGAACGGGTGCGCCCCCGCACCCGCGAGGCGCATGCCGAGCGGCTCGATGGCGTCGACGATGCCGCGGCGCACGGCCGTCAGATCGTGGCGCAGCGCATCCACGTCGCGGCACACGAGCGATGCGACCTCGAGCGTGCTCTGCATCAGCTCCGGCTGGGCGCGCCCCTCGTGCGCGCCGCCGACGAGCGCCTCGACGACCTCGTCGAAGCGCGAGCACAGCTCGAACGTCGTCGCGTCGAGCAGCATGTACTCCTCCTCGACGCCGAGCGTCAGGGGCTCGCCCTTTCCGAAGGCGTGGTCGGCTGCGCTCGTCATCGGGTGAGTATTGCCCCGCGGGTGCGGTGCCGCAACACCTATCCTGACGGCGTGACTGCGGTCGATCTGTGCCCCGGCGTGATCCGCTACGAGAGCGCGCTCTGGGAGACGGCCGCGCTGACGCTGTACGCCGGCGACGAGGCGGTGCTCGTCGATCCCTGCATCTCCGCCGGCGAGATCGCGGCGATCGCCGCCGACACCGCCGCTCGCGGGCTCACCGTGCGCGGGTTGCTGATCACGCACAGCGACTGGGATCACGTGTGCGGCATCTCTGCGTTCCCGGGCGCTCCCGCGATCATGAGCCGCGGCGCGGCCGAGCGCATCGCGAGCGGGCAGGGCGCCGAGGAAGTCGTGCGCCTCGGTGCCGCCGAGGGCCTGAGCTGGGAGGGCGCCCCTCGCGCCGACCTCGTGTTCGACGCGGGCGAGGCGCTGCAGGTCGGCCCCTTCACGGTCGAGACCATGGCGCTGCCCGGCCACACCTCGTGTGGCGCGGGGTACCGCGTGCGCGAGCTCGGCGTGCTCGCGGTCGGCGACTACCTGTCGGCGAGCGAGTTTCCGTTCGTCTACGCCTCGACTGCCGCATACCGTGCCACGCTCGCGTCACTGTCGGACGAGCTCGCGCACGATCCCGCGGCGCTCGTCGTGCCAGGACACGGGCGCGTGCTCGGCACGGCGGAGGCGCTCACGATCGCGGGCGAGGATCTCGCCTACCTGCGCGCGCTCAAGGCCCGCATGCGCGAGGCGCTCGCGGGCGGCGCGTCGCGCGAGGCCGCGATCGCGGTCGGCGCAGCGCTCGCCGTGCCGCGCGGCGCGAGCGACGACACGGCGAGCCTGCGGCACGACAACGCCGCGCACCAGCTCGCCGAGCTCGTCGGCGCGTAGCTCGTGTTCATCCTCTTCCGCCTCTTCCGGCTGGTCTTCTTCCTCGTCCTGATCGCCGCGGTGCTCGGCCTCGCGGCATTCGTGCTCGGGCGGCCGTTCGTCGAGCGGATGGCCGCGCGCTCGATCGAGGACCGCATCGGCACGCCGGTGAGCGTCTCGATCGCGACCGAGATCAGCCCGGGCGTGGTGCGCGGCGAGCTCGGCGACGTGACCGTGCGCGCCAGGCAGTTCGAGCGCGACGGCCTGCGCCTGGCCGGAGCGCGCGCGGTCTACCGCGGGGTGAAGGTCGAGCCAGGCGACCTGCTCTCGCGGGACGTGCGCTTGCGCTACGAGTCTGTCGACTTCCAGGGCAGCCTCACGGAGGGCGCCCTGGCGGCCTATCTGCGGCCGGTGCTCGCGGCGCGGGGCCTGCCCGCCGCGAAGCTGCGCGTCGCCATCGCCAAGGGCAGCGCCACGCTCAGCCTGGGAACCCTCCGGGCCGTGGTGCGTGCACAGGTCGTCGGGCGCTCGTCGATCGAGCTCGTCCCCGTGAGCAGCTCGCAGCCCCTGAGGCAGGGACTCGCACACCCGATCCAGCTCGGCCCGCTGCCCGATGGCGTCCGCCTCACGGGCGTCGTGCTGCGCCTCAACCGCGCAGTCATCGTCGGCCGCGGCGCGGCCGGCGAAATCAAGGCCTGAGCAGGCGCCTCAGGCGTCGAGCACGGCGCGCGTCGCGAGGTGCTGGCCGACCTTGCGCTTGACGCGCTGGAGCGCGTTGTCGACGGCCTTCGGATCGCACTCGACGAGCTCGCCGATCTCCTCGTAGGAGCGCCCCTCGAGGTAGAGCGTGAGCACGCGCCCCTCGAGCGGCGAGAGCGCCGAGCCGAGGCAGCCCACGAGCGCCGCGAGCTCTTCCGTCGCGACGACGCGGCGGGCCGGATCGTCGATCGGCGAGCCGGGCAGCGCGTCGCCGAGCGTGAAGTCGGAGCCGTCGTCGTAGCCGGCGGGCGTGTGGCTGAACGAGAGCGCGCCGTTGAGCGGGGCGTGCTTGTGCCGGGTGGCGGTCTTGATGGCCGTGATGATCTGCCGCGTGATGCACAGCTCGGCGAACGAGCGGAACGTCGTGTCCTTGTCGACCCGGTAGTCGCGGATCGCCTTGTAGAGGCCGACGAGGCCCTCCTGCACGAGGTCGTCCGGGTCGCCGCCGGCGATGAAATAGCTCGACGAGCGCAGCCGGACGAAGCCGGCGTAGCGCTTGATGATCTCCGCCTCGCTCGCGCGGTTGCCTGCCCGGGCCCTCAGAACGAGATGGAGATCCTCAACTTCACGTTGAGCCTTGTACGACTCACTGCGTTGCGCTGCCGCTGCCATGGAAATGCCTGCTCCTGCCCGTATTTCGTCACTGGAGCCAGCCCCTCAGTCGGCATTCCAGCTCGAACCCTCACCCTCAGCTCTCAACCTCTACTTGAGCCACTGATTGGCCGAATGTAGCACGTACGCTCAAGAACGCAAGTGCGCTGAGGCGTTTTTGTCCAGGCGCACGAACAGGTGTTCGCCTGAGGGTTGACCGTACGACCTCCGCGCGGGAGGTCTACGCGCGACGGCGCTGGCGGTCGGCTTCGTAGAGCAGGAGCGACGCGGCGACCGCGACGTTGAGCGAGCCGATCGCCCCGTGCATCGGGATGCGCACGCCGGCATCGCAGCGCTGGCGGACGAGCGGCCGGATGCCCGAGCCCTCGGCGCCGAGCACGAGCACGACGCCGCCGGTGAAGTCGAGCGCGTCGGGCGTCGCATCCGCATCCTCGGCGGCGGCGTAGCTCCAGAGGTCGGCGCGCTTGTTGCGCCGCAGCAGCTCGGCGAGGTTCGTGACCCGCGCGATCGCGAGGTGCTCGATCGCGCCCGACGAGGCCTTGGCCACGACGGCGGTCACGCCCGCCGAGCCGTGCTTCGGGATCACGAGGCCGTGCGCGCCGAGGCACTCGCACGAGCGCGCGATCGCACCGAGGTTGCGCGGGTCGGTGACGCCGTCGAGCGCGACGACGAGGGCGTCCGGCCGCGCGAGCAGGTCGTTGGCGTCCGCGTACGGGTAGGGGTCGCAGAGCGCGACGATGCCCTGGTGATCGGGCCGCTCGGCGAGCGCCGTGACGCGGTCGGCGACGGCGATCGACGTGCGGACGCCCGACTCCTCGATCCACGGCATCGCCTCGGTCGCATCGCGCGTGCACACGATCTCGCGCACGCGGCGGCGTCCGCGCAGCGCCTCGCGCACCGGCTGCAGCCCGTAGACGAGATCGTCGCGCGGCGCGCTCTCGGAGCGGTCAGCCATCGAGCGGCACGACCTGCGGGCCCTGCGGGGTGTCGCGCACCGCGAAGCCGAGCGCCGCGATGCGGTCGCGCAGCTCGTCCGCACGCGCGTAGTCGCCGGCCGCGCGCGCGTCGGCGCGCTCGACGGCAAGGGTTTGCGCCTCGCCCGAGGGCTCGGCCTGCTCGTCGAGCGATGCGAGCCCGAGGACGTCGAGGCCGCGCACGAGCAGCCCCGCTGCGCCGGCGACGGCCGCGGGATCGGCGCTCTCGCCCGCGGCCGCGCTGTTGAGCGCACGTGCGACCCCGTGCAGCTCGGCGAGCGCCCGCGGCGTGTTGAGATCGTCGGTGAGATGGCCGCGGAAGCGCCCGAAGGCCTGCTCCGCCGCCGCGAGCACGGCGGTATCGCCCTGCCCGCCGCCCGAGCCGGCGTAGCGGCGCGCGTTGCGCAGCGCCTCGCGCAGCCCCGCGGCAGCGGCGGCGGCCTGGTCGAGCGTCGCGTCCGAATAGTCGACGGGGCTGCGGTAGTGGGCCTGCGCGAAGAACACGAGCAGCGTCTCGCGGCCGACGCGCTCGAGCGCCTCGGCCAGGCCGTCGATGTTGCCGAGCGACTTGGACATCTTCTCGCCCGTGAGCCGCAGCATGCCGTTGTGCATCCAGACGCGCGCGAAGCGCTCGCCGGCGGCCTCCGACTGCGCGCGCTCGTTCTCGTGGTGCGGGAAGATCAGGTCGAGGCCGCCGCCGTGGACGTCGAAGTCCTCGCCCAGCTGCGCGCGCGCCATCGCGGAGCACTCGATGTGCCAGCCCGGCCGGCCGCGGCCCCAGGGCGAGTCCCAGGCGGTGTCCTCATCGGGCTTGCCGGCCTTCCAGAGCGCGAAGTCGAGCGGCGAGCGCTTGCCCTCCCCCGGCTCGACGCGCGAGCCGGCGATCAGCTCGTCGGGGCGCTGGCCCGAGAGCTCGCCGTAGGGCGGGTAGGCCTCCACGCTGAAGTACACGTCGCCATCCGCGCTCGCGTAGGCCGCGCCGCGCTCGACGAGCCTGGCGATCAGCTCGACGATCTCGGCGATCGTGCCGCTCGCGAGCGGCTCGGCATCGGGCCGCCCCAGGCCGAGCGCACCGGTGTCGTCGCGATAGGCGGCCGCCATGCGGTCGGCGAGCTCCTGCGAGTGCAGGCCCTGCCCGCCCGCGGCCTCGTAGATCTTGTCGTTGACGTCGGTGATGTTGATCGCCAGGCGCACCGGCAGATCGAGCAGCTGCTCGCACGCCCGCTTGAGCACCATCGCCGTCCAGTACGGCCGCGCGTTGCCGACGTGGATCCGCGCATAGACCGTCGGACCGCAGCTGTAGACCCGCAGCACGCCGGGCGTGCTCGGCTCGACGTCGACGATCGCGTCCCGCAGTCGGTCGTACAGCCTGAGTCGGTTCATGTCCTGCAGCGTTCGAGGGCCTCCGCCCGGGGCAGCACCGCGACCACTGCCGGCATCGGCAGGCCCTGCGGGGCGCCCGTGAGGGCGATTCTCACGGGGTGTAGCACGTCGCGGGCCGTGAGGCCGCGGCTCTTGCCGAGCTCGCGCAGGCGCGCGACGAGCGCGACGGCGTCCGCGAACGGCAGCTGCTCGCGCTCGTCGGCCGCCCGCAGCTCGGCGAAGATCGCGAGCGCGGGCGCAGGCTCCGGGCGGGCGGCCGGTCGCTGTAACAATTGCATAGCAGAGTCGGCCACCTCGCCGACCGTCGCGGCGCCGCGCGCCGCCTCGGCGAGCGCGGCCAGGACGGCGGGCGGCGTGCCGGCCGGCAGCAGCGGGGCCAGGCGGCGGGCGAGCTCCTCGGGCGGCAGGTGCGCGAGCACCTCGCGGCCCAGCCATTCGAGGTGCGCCGCATCGGCGTGCGCGGTGCCCGTACCCGAGCCGCGCGAGCGAGAAGCGCTGCGCCAGCTCCGGGAACGGCACGGCCTCCCGCGCGCCGCCCTGGGCCGGGCACGCGAGCTGCGCGGCGTGCGCCACGACGGCCTCGGGCGGCACGCCGCGGGCGCGCAGGCTCGCCAGCGGCTCGGCGCCGCGGCGGGCCGAGAGGCGGTCGCCGTCGGCGCCGACGATGATCGGGCAGTGCGCGAACACGGGCTCCACCGCCCCCAGCGCACGCAGCAGCAGGAGATGCCGGGCCGAGTTCGCGAGATGATCCTCGCCGCGCACGATGTGCGTGATCGCGAGGTCGCGATCGTCCACGCAGCTCGCGAGGTCGAACGTCGGGCGCCCGTCCGCGCGCGCGAGCACGAAGTCGGCGATCTCGCCGCTCGCAAAGCGCACCGGCCCGCGCGTCGCGTCCTCCACCACGACGTCGGCGCCGGGCACCCGGAAGCGGACGACGTTCGCCTCCCCCGCGTCGCTGCGCCGCTCGGCATCGGCGCGCGAAAGCGCGCGGCAGCGGCCGTCGTAGCGCTCCTGCGAGGGCGGGCAGAAGCAGCGGTAGGCGTGCGCGGTGGCGAGCAGCGCGCGCGCCGCAGCCGCGTGCTCGTCGCGGCGCGCGCTCTGGTGCACGCGCGGGCCCGTGAGCTCGAGGCCGAGCCAGGCGAGATCGGCGAGGAAGCCCTCCTCCGCGCCGGGCGACAGTGCGCTCGGCATCGGTGTCGTCGATGCGCAGCAGCAGCTCGCCTCCGAGCGCGCGCGCCGCGAGCGCATTGGCCACGGCGACGACGGCCGACCCGAGATGGAGCGGGCCGGTCGGGGACGGGGCGAAACGCAGGCGGGGAGCGGGCATGTCGCTGCATCGTCGCGCATACGCGTCCGCCGCGCGGGCGGGAGCATTTCGCCCTGTCGTGCTTTCGTCGTATACTTACGTCAGATGTCCGCCGTGCTCGAAGCAGTCACCGAGATCGTCCGCCCGGCCGAGGCGGCACACGAGATCGCGCGCATGAACGACCGCCTTGCGCGCGAGGCGGTCATCCCCGCCGAGATCGCCGCCTCGGTGCACGAGATCGCGCGCGGCATCGCGACCGCCACGGCGACCGCGCGCTGGGAGACGATCGACCCGTACCTCACGCTGATCATCCACCGCGCGGTGATCCAGGCCGAGGATGCCGTGCGCCGCGCGGGGGAGCCGGGCGCCCGCGACGAGCTGCGCGTCGCGCTCGAGAGCCTCCGCCAGGGCTTCTCGGCGATCGCCGAGAGCGAGCCGATCGCCGACGAGCGCTCGCCCAAGGAGGTCGTGCGCTGGCTCGCCGACACGGCCGAGGTGCCGCAGACGCGGCTCGCGTCGCTGCTCGGCGTCAGCCTCCGCCAGTTCCAGCGCTGGCTCTCGACCCAGGGCTCGCAGCCCGAGGGCGAGGACGCCCGCCGCGTGCGCGCCGTCGCCCGCATCGTCAACCAGCTGCGTTTCTCGCTGACTCCCGCGGGTGCGATCGAGTGGTTCGGCTGGCCGCGCGACGACCTCGCCGGCAAGCGCCCGGCCGACCTGCTCGGCGATCCCGGCCGCCTGCCCGAGCTGGCAGCCCTGGCCGGCAGCATGCGGAGCACCTACGCGACGTGAGCCGCGCGTGATCGTCTACCGGCACGCGACATTCGCCACGCCGCTGCGCACCGAGCCCGCACGGCAGCCCGGCCGCTACCACGACGAAGCCGGCGCCACGCCGACGCAGTACCTCTGCGTGCACCCGCTCGGCCCGCTCGCCGAGCTGATGCGCGGCCACAGCCTGCGCCGCCCCGAGCAGATCGCGCGCGTCCGCGCACGCACCTGGGCGCTGCGGCTGGAGCAGCCCGGGCTGATCGAGATCGGCTTCGGGGAGGCCGTCGAGCACGGGCTCGGCGCGGGCGACCTGATCGCCGACGACCACTCGGCGTGCCGCGCGCTCGCCGCGCGCCTGCGCGCCGCCGGAGCCCCCGGCATCGTCGTCCCGAGCGCCGCGCTCCCCGGGACGCGGAGCATCGTCCTGTTCGGCCCGCGGGTCGGCGCGCCGTACCTGCTCGAGCCGCTCGGCGCCGTCGACGTGCCGGCGAGCATCACGGCCCACGACGGCCGCCCGATCGCCAGCCTGCTCGAGCGCGTGCGCTTCCGCGGCGGCGCCCACGCGGCGTACGAGGCGTGGAGCGCCGGCGAGCGGCACGCGTTCGACGAGCCCGGCTGGGGCCTGGACGCCGCCTGAGCGCCGGCGCTAGCGTGCAGGCCATGCCGGATCAGCCTGCCAGCGATCTGCAGGAAGCGCTGCTCGCATGGTTCGCCGGCTCGGCGCGCGACCTCCCCTGGCGGACGACCCGCGATCCGTACGCGATCCTCGTCAGCGAGGTCATGCTGCAGCAGACGCAGGTCGCGCGCGTGCTCGAGCGCTTCGAGCCGTGGCTCGAGCGCTGGCCGACGCCCGCGGCGCTCGCGGCCGCACCCACGGCCGACGTCCTGCGCGCGTGGTCGGGGCTGGGCTACAACCGGCGCGCGCTCAACCTCCAGCGCGCCGCCCGGCGCATCGTCGAGCTGGGCGCCTTCCCGCGCGACGTCGCGGGCCTTCAGCGAGCTCCCCGGCATCGGCCCGTACACCGCGCGCGCGATCGCGTGCTTCGCATTCGATGTCCAGGTCACGGCGCTCGACACGAACGTCAGGCGCGTGCTCCAGCGCACGCTCGGCAGCGACGACGTGCCGCCGCCGGAGGGCCGGGCCTGGGAGTGGAACCAGGCGCTCTTCGACCTCGGTGCGCAGATCTGCATCGCGCGCGTGCCGCGCTGCCTCCTCTGCCCGCTCGCCGAGCTGTGCCCGTCGCGCGGCCGGACGTTCGCGCCGCTGCGCCGCCAGAGCCGCTTCGAGGGCTCGCGCCGGCAGCGCCGTGCGGCGCTCGTGCGCGAGCTCGTCGAGGGGCCACGCGCCGGCGACGGCTACGATCGGGACGTGATCGAATCGCTGCTCGCCGATGGCCTGGCCGTGCGCCGCGCCGACGGCCTGCTCGCGCTCCCGGAGGAAGCACCCGCATCGTGAGCATCCCCGTCTACGCCGCCAATGCCGTCAGCTGCCTCGCAGTCAGGCCGGGGGAGCGCTTCCAAGCGCTCGTCGACGAGCCCTTCGCCGAGGTCGGCGCCCGGCTCTGCGATGCCGCGCTCGCGGCCGGTGCCGGCTCGGCGGCGTGCGTCGTCGTGCCCGACTCGGCGCGCCCGCTGTTCGTGTCGTACGAGCCGTTCGTGGCCTCGCTCGCCGAGACCGAGGCGGTCTGCTTCTGGTTCATGCACATCCACGACGGCGAGTTCGAGGGCTTCCGCAAGCCGCTCTACGCCAAGGCGCGCGAGAGCGGCACGCGCGTGGCCTTCGGCGGGCGCATGGACCACTCGATGCTCGAGCACGAGATGGCCGCCGACTACGGCGCCCTACGCGAGCTCACCGCGCGGCTCGGCGCGCGGCTCGCGGGGACGCGGAGCGTGCGCGTCACGACGCCGGGCGGCACCGACTGCACGTTCGACGTGACCGGCCGCGAGTGGAAGCTCGACGACGGCGTCCTCGACTACCCGGGCGCGTTCGGCAACCTCCCGGCGGGCGAGGCGTTCATCGCCCCGCTCGCGGCGGGCGCCGACGGCGTGTGCGTGATCGACCGCTCGATCGCGCTGGGCGGCGAGGGCATGGTCGACGAGCCGATCCGCCTGACCTTCGAGCGCGGGCGCATCGTCACGATCGAGGGCGGACGCGCCGCCGAGCTCACGCGCAGGACGATCGCGGAGGCCGGGGCCGGCGCCGACGTGGTCGCCGAGCTGGGCATCGGCACCAACGAGCGCGCGCGCATCACGGGCAGCGTGATCACGGACGAGAAGGTGCTCGGCACCGCGCACGTCGCCTTCGGCGACAACGCGAGCTCGAGCTACGGCGGCGACAACCACGCCGCGATCCACGTCGACGGCATCATGGCCGACGCGACCGTCGAGGCCGACGGCGTCGTCGTCATGCGCCTCGGCGAGCTCGTCTAGGGCGCCGTCAGCAGGGCGACGGCCTGACAGGCCGCGCCCTCGCCGCGGCCCGTGAAGCCGAGCCCGTCCGTGCCGGTGGCGCGCACCGAGCACGCGGCCGAGCGTCGCAGGCGAGCGCCCGGGCGACGTTCGCGCGCATCGCCTGCCGGTGTGGCGCGAGCTGCGGCGCCTGCAGGACGACGAACGCGTCGACGTTGACGACGCTCCAGCCCTGGGCGGCGATGCGCCGCCAGGCCTCGGCCAGCAGCTCGAGGCTGCGGGCGCCGTGCCATCGCTGATCGCTCGACGGGAAGAGCGTGCCGATGTCGTCCATGCACGCCGCCCCGAGCAGGGCGTCGCAGAGCGCGTGGCACACGATGTCGGCGTCGGAGTGCCCCTCGAGGCCGTGCGTGTGGGCGATCTCGACCCCGCCCAGCACGAGCGGCAGGCCCGCGACGAGCCGGTGCGCGTCGAAGGCCGTACCGACGCGGAGCTCAGCCAAGCGGGACCTCGCGGCGCTCGCGCCCGCTGAACATGGAGACGGTGCGATAGCCGCAGGCGTGCGCGGCGGCGAGCGCGCGGTCGTAGTCGCGTCCGAGATCGTCGGGGGTGTGGCCGTCCGAGCCGAGCGTGATCGGCACGCCGCGGCGGTGCAGCGCTCGCAGCAGCTCCTGCGCGGGATACAGCTCGCCCGCGGCCTTGCGCAGGCCGGCGGTCGAGATCTCGACCGCGATGCCCGCGGCCGCGATCGCATCGGCGGTCTGCTCGTGCTCGGCGGCGATCACCGCTGCGCTCGCCGCGTGCCCGAAGACCTTGGCCAGATCGAGGTGCGCAAGCACGTCGAAGAGGCCCGACGCCGCCGCTGCGCGCACCTCGGCGAAGTAGCGGCGCCAGACCTCGTCGGCCGCCATCTCCTCCCAGATCGCGTAGTCGGGATGGTCGACGGCGAGCCCGCCGAGCCAGTGCACCGAGCCGAGCACGACGTCGAAGTCGCGCGCCGCGACCAGCGCCTCGATCTCGGTCTCCCGGCCCTCGAGCCAGTCGAGCTCGAGGCCGCAGCCGACGGAGGGGCCATAAGTGTCGACGACCGCGACGTAGGCGTCGAGGTCGGCCTTCGCGCTCTCGTTCCAGAACGGGTGGTCGAAGAGCCCGGCGGCCTGCCGGAAGCGGTGGCAGTGCTCGGTCAGGCAGATGTGGTCGATGCCGCGCTCGCGCGCTCGCTCGCCGTACTGCGCGACGCGTGCAGGCGACAGCTCCGCCGCGCCGAGCGCGACGCCATCGGGCGCGAGGTGGAGGTGGTAGTCGACCAGCACGGGAGATCAGGCAGCGCGGATGCGCTCTCCGAACGGATCGTAGAGGGCTCCCTCGACGATCTCGGCCGGTACCCACTCGCCGAACACCTCGACCTCTGCGTGCGTGCCGGCGACCGCGAGCGCGGCCGGCACGTACGCGAACGCGATCGAGCGCCCCACCCGGCTGCCGTAGCCGCCCGAGGTGACGCGGCCGCACAGCTCGCCGGCGATGCGCACGGGCTCCGAGCCGAGGCAGACCGAGCGCGGATCGTCGAGCACGAGGCAGGCGCAGCCGCTGCGCGGGCCCGCCGGCGGCGCGCTCGGCGAGCAGCGCCGCCTGCCCGATGAACGGCGTCGCCTTGTCGAGCCTCACGGCGAAGCCGACGCCCGCCGACTCCGGCGTCGTCTCGGGCGTGATGTCGGTGCCCCACACGCGGTAGCCCTTCTCGAGCCGCATCGACTCGATCGCGCGGTAGCCGCCGCCGCGCAGGCCGTGCTCCGCGCCGGCTGCCATGAGCGCGTCGTAGAGCGCCGAGCCCGTACTCGGCCGGGCGTAGAGCTCCCAGCCGAGCTCGCCCACGTAGGTCACGCGCGAGGCGAGCAGCGGCACGGCGCCGACGGCGATCTCCTGCGCGCGCATGTACGGGAAGGCCTCGTGCGAGAGGTCGCTGTCGCGTGAGCGGCTGCAGGATGTCGCGGGCGCGCGGGCCCCACAGGCAGTAGCAGCGTGCGCGCCGAGCTGACGTCGTCGACGCCGCACCGAGCCGTCGCCGGGCAGGTGCGTGCGCAGCCAGGCGAGGTTGTGCGAGCCGAACGCCGTGCCCGTGACGTAGAGGTAGCGGTCGGCCGCGAGCCGCACGAGCGTGACGTCGGCCTCGATGCCCCCGCGCGCGTTGAGCAGCTGCGTGTAGACGACCGTCCCCGCCGCGCCGGTCGACGTCGTTCGCGCACATCCGCTGGAGGAACGCGCAGCGCGCCGGGCCCGCGCACGTCGAGCTTCGCGAACGACGACTGGTCGATCAGCACGGCGCGCTCGGACGGCGGCCCTGCACTCGGCCTCGATCGCGGGCGACCAGTGCCGCCCGGCCCAGCCGCGCGGGCGCAGCGACTCGTCGCCGTCGGCGGCGTTCGGGTCGAACCAGTTCGACCCGCTCCCAGCCCGACTTCTCGCCGAAGCTCGCGCCGTTCGCGGTGTGCCGCGCGTAGGCGGGCGAGACGCGCAGCGGCCGCCCGCGCGCCGCTCCTGACCGGGATAGACTGATGTCGTAGTACGTCGAGTACACCTCGCGCGTGCGCGCGAGCGCGTAGCGCTGCGAGCGGTACTGCCGCGCCGAAGCGGCGGATGTCCATGTGCCAGATCGCACTCGGGCTGGCCGTCGACGATCCACTCGGCCATGACCTTGCCGATGCCGCCGGCGCCGGCGAGGCCGTGCGCGCAGAAGCCGGCGGCGACCCAGAAGCCCGGCACGTCCGACTCGCCGAGGATGAACTCGCCGTCGGGGGTGAACGCCTCGGGCCCGTTGACGAACTTGTCGACCTCGGCCTCGGCCATCGCGGGGACGCGCCGGATCGCGCCCTCCATGAGCTCCTCGAAGCGCTCGTAGTCCCACGTCAGGAGCTGCGCCTCGAAGCCCTCGGGGATGCCGGCGAGCCCGAACGGCGCCGGGTCGCGCTCGTAGCCGCCCATCACGAGGCCGCCGACCTCGCTGCGCCAGTAGACGAGGTTGTCCGGGTCGCGCAGCGTCGGCAGCGCGCGCGAGCGGCGGCGTCGAAGCGGCTCCGTGATCAGGTACTGGTGGGCCATCGGGATGATCGGGACGGTCACGCCGACCAGTCGCGCCGACGTCGGGTGCGGCCATGCCGGCCGCGTTCACGACGATCTCGGTCGTCGATCTCGCCCCGGTCGGTGACGACGCGGCAGATGCGGCCGCGCGCGTCGCGCTCGATCGCCGTCACGCGCGTGCGCGTGACGATCTCGGCGCCGTAGTGGCGCGCGCCGTCGGCCAGCGCGAACGTCAGCTGGCTCGGGTCGAGATAGCCGTCGCGCGGCAGGAACGCCGCGCCGAGCACGCCGGCCGGCGACAGCAGCGGGAAGCGCTCCTGCGCCTCGGCGGCCGAGATGAGCTCGAGCGGCAGCCCGAACGTCTTGGCCCAGCCGGCCTGGCGCTGGAGCTCCTCCATGCGCGCCGGCCGAGGATGGCGAGGCGGATGCCGCCGAGCTCGTGCCAGCCGGGATCCTTGCCCGTCTCGCGGCGCAGCGCGGCGTAGAGCTCGACCGAGTACATCATCATCCGCGTCAGCGAGACGGACGAGCGCAGCTGCCCGACGAGGCCGGCCGAGTGCCAGGTCGAGCCGTAGGTGAGGTCGAACTGCTCGACGAGCACGACGTCGCGGACGCCGAGCTTCGCGAGGTGGTACGCGATGCTGCAGCCGCCCACGCCGCCGCCGATCACGACCGCTCCCGCGCTGGTCCTCACCGGTCAAGCCTACTCCCGTGCGCGTATCCTTGGCCGGCTGCGCACCTTCTCGGGAGGCCGTCCGTGAGCGAGCACGTCACGATCGACGACATCGTTCCCCGCGTCGGGCAGCTCGCGGGCGAAGATCGCACCATCACGGAGCTGCCGGGCGGGCTCACGAACACGAACTACAAGGTCGTCGTCGGGGGGCGCAGCTACGTCGTGCGGCTGTCGTCGAAGGACGCGGGCCTGCTCGCCATCGACCGCGAGAACGAGCACTGCAACTCGGTGATCGCCGCCGAGGCCGGCGTCGGCGCGGGCGTCGTCGCCTACCTCCCCGAGCTCGGCGCGCTCGTGCTCGAGTTCATCGAGGGCACGACGATGAGCGCCGAGCAGCTGCGCGCGGGCGACCGGCTGCGCGAGGTCGCGCAGGTCTGCCGCGAGCTGCACGCCTGTCCGCCGTTCCGCGACGACTTCGACATGTTCCGCGTGCAGGAGCGCTACGCCGAGATCGTGCAGCAGCGCGGCCTGCGCCTGCCCGACCGCTACCTCGAGTTCGCGCCGCAGGTGCGCATGCTGGAGCGCGCGATGGCGGTGCGCGACGACGGGCGCGTGCCGTGCAACAACGACCTGCTGGCGGAGAACCTGATCTGGACGGGCGAGCGCTTCCGGCTGATCGACTACGAGTACTCGGGCAACAACGACCCGATGTTCGAGCTCGGCAACCTCTGGAGCGAGTCGAATCTGACGCTCGCGCAGCTCGAGGAGCTGGTCGGCCACTACTACGGGGCGGTGCGGGCGAGCAAGGTCGCACGCGCGCGCCTGCACGGGATCCTCTCGAAGTACGGCTGGATGCTGTGGGCGTCGATCCAGGACGGCGTCTCGACGCTCGACTTCGACTTCTGGGGCTGGGGCATGGAGAAGTACGAGCGGGCGGTCGCGGAGCTCGACGGCCCCGACTTCGCCGGTCTCTGCGAGGACGTCCAGCGTGACGACTGAGCGGCGGCCCGCCCGGGCGCTGATCCTCGACTTCAACGGCACGGTCTCGCACGACGAGCACATCGTGCTCGAGCTCTTCCAGGAGCTCTTCGGCGAGCTGGGCCGCCCGCTCGACGCGGCGACCTACGAGCGCGCCCTTGCCGGCATGTCGGATCCCGAGATCACGACTGCGTGGCTGGGCGACGACCACCCCGCGGTGGCGCACGTGGTCGCCGAGCGCGATCGCCGCTATCGCGCACGCACGGCCGACGGCTCGACGATTCCGCCGCAGGTGCGCGCCGCCGTGCGGCTCGCCGCCGCGAGCGTGCCCGTCGCCGTCTGCTCCGGCGCCGCGCGCAGCGAGATCGAGGCGACGCTCGCGGCCGCCGGGATCGCCGACTGCATCGAGCTGATCGTGGCAGCGGAGGACGTCGAGCACGGCAAGCCCGCACCCGACGGCTATGCCGAGGCGCACCGGCGGCTCGCGCCGCAGATCCCGGCGGGCGAGGTGCTCGCCTTCGAGGACACCGAGGTCGGCGTGCTCTCGGCGCTGGCGGCGGGCCTGCGCTGCATCGCCGTGCGCGGCACGATGGGCGACGACCGCCTGACCGCCGCCGAGCGCATCGTGACCGAGCTCGACGAGGCGATCGTGCGCGAGGTGCTCGGGCTCGCTCAGGCCGAGCCGGGTCGCACGAGGCCCGACTCGTAGGCGAGCACGACCGCCTGCGTCCGGTCACGCAGGTCGAGCATCATGAGGATGCGCGCGACGTGCGTCTCGACCGTGTGCTCGCGCTCGTCGCCGACGTCGCCGTGCTCGTCCGCGACACCCTCAGCTCGAGCTAGTGCTCGTCGTGGTCGTCCTCGGCCGCCATCCGTATGGCGCGCTCGAGGTCGGCCGGCGTCGTCACCTTGAACGCGCGCTCGTCGCCCTCGACGCAGACGACGGCGCGGCCCATGCCGCTCGACCATCGATGCGCAGTCGGTCGCGTCGCCGGCGTGGGCGGCGAGCGCGTCGCGCAGCACGGCGGCGGGAAAGCCCTGGGGCGTCTGCACGGCGCGCAGGGCAGCGCGCTCGAGCGTCTCCGCGACGCTGCCGTCCGCGCCGATGCGCTTGACGGTGTCGGCCAGCGGCAGCGCCGGCACGACGCCCTGCGGCACCGGCCGCAGCGCCGCGACGACGCGATCGACGACCTCGGGCGGCACGAGCGGGCGGGCCGCGTCGTGCACCAGCACGTAGGCGGCGTCTCTCGGGGACGCACGCGACGCCCGCCGCGACCGAGTCGGCACGCGTCGCTCCGCCGGCGACGGCCGCGGCGATCTTCATCGCGCAGAGGTCGTCGGCGAGCAGCGATGCACGCTCCTCGTAGTCCTCGGGCACCACCATGACGATGCCGTCGATCAGCTCGTGGTCGTCGAGCATCGAGAGCGACCAGGCCAGCATCGTGCGCCCGCCCAGCCGCACGAACGCCTTCGGGACGATCGGCCGCGAGCCGGTCGCCCGCAGCCGCGCCGCGACCACGATCGCCCAGATCTCGCCGGGCACCGCGCTCAGGAGGCCAGCCGCGTGAAGATCATCTTGCCGCTCGGCGACTGCAGCACGCTCGTGACCTCCGTCTCCACGAGCTCGCCGATGTGGTCGCGGGCGCCCTCGACGACGATCATCGTGCCGTCGTCCAGGTAGCCGACGCCCTGCTCGGCCTCCTTGCCCTCGCGGATGACCTTGACGCGCAGCGCCTCGCCGGGCAGCACGGCGGGCTTGAGCGCGTTCGCGAGGTCGTTGACGTTGAGCACCTGCACGCCCTGGATCTGCGCGACCTTGTTGAGGTTGTAGTCGGTCGTCAGGATCGGCAGGTCGAGTCGTGGGCGACGCGCACGAGCTTCGCGTCGACGTCGGTGACGTCCGGCACCGCGACCTCGGGCGTCGCGACGGGGTGCGAGCTGAGGCGCAGGTCGTGCACGACCTCGAGCCCGCGCCGGCCGCGCGCGCGGCGCTGCGGATCGGTCGAGTCGGCCACGCGCTGCAGCTCCTGCAGCACGAACACCGGGATCACGAGCTCGCGGTCGACGAAGCCCGTCGAGATCAGGTCGCCGATGCGGCCGTCGATGATCGCCGAGGTGTCCACGAGCATGCCGAGCGGCCGCGCCGGCTCGCGCTCGCGCTCGGTGCGGCGCCGACGCCGGCCCTCGCGCGTCTCGCGGGCCTCTCGCGCCTCGCGGCCCTCGGCGCGATCCTCGTCGCTGCCGAGCCCGCCCAGGCGCAGGATCGAGCGGTGGCTGCGCGCGCCGACGACCGCGAACAGGTAGCCCGAGCACGAGCGCGAGCGGCAGCAGCAGGTAGCGCCCGACGTACGGCAGCGGCCGCACGGCGAACGTCGCCAGCGCCGCGGCCCCGAGGCCGAGCACGAGTCCGACGCCACCGACGACGAGCTCCCCGGCGGGACGTGCCTGTGCTGCTCGTTCGACCCTCCCGATGCCTCGCACGAGCGGCCCGCCGACGATCCAGCCGACGAGCAGATCCGGCGAGTGCGCCCACCGCGATCGCGAGCGTCCAGCGGGCCCAGGAAGAAGAAGACAGGAGATGAAATGGGAGGCCCTCTGGACTCGCCGCGACCTGGCTTCCTGCGAGTGCTCCCAGGAGGGCGAAGACCAGCCTGACGATCAGCTTCACGGTCTTACGCTCCTTTGTCCGCGGCGCGGGTGGGCCGAGAAGTTCGGCCTCCGCGTCCGCGGACGAGCTTAGCGCCTGGCGACGTCGAGGCCAGTGGACCGGCGCTCAGGCGCGCGGGGCGCGCTCGTCCGGGCGAGAGGACGTCGTCGATCCACGCGAGCGCCTCCTCCTCGTCGGTCTTGCGCGCGTACTGGAGCTCGGAGGCGAGCAGGCGCTTGGCGCGCTGCAGCAGCTGGCGCTCGCCGCCCGAGAGGCCCTTCTCGTCCTGGCGCCGCGCGAGGTTGCGGATCACGCCGGCCAACTCGCGCGGGTCGCTCGACTTGAGCTGCTCCTGATGCGCGCGGAAGCGGCGGTTCCAGTTGGCGTCCTGCTCGCTCACGTCTCCCGTGAGCACCTCGATGATCTCCTGCAGCGCCTGCTTCGCGACGACCGGGCGGATGCCCGCCGCCTCGACGCCGTCGCAGCGCACGAGCATCGTCAGCTCGGACTGGAAGATCTTGATCGTCAGGTACTCGTGCTCCTCGCCGAGGATGTGCTTGCGCTCGCGCGCGACGACCTCGCCGGCGCCCTGACGCGGATAGACGACGATCTCTCCGACCTTGAACATGAGCTCCCTGCTCCCTCGGTGCAGGTCAGCGGCGTTCCCTCGCAGCCTCGGTCTCACCTTAGTGCCGAAATAGAGGGGATATGGGGATCGATCGTTACGATCGATGGCGATGGCGCCGCTGCTCGTGATCGACGGAGACTCGCTCGGCCACCGCGCCTACCACGCGATGCCCGACGTCGAGGGGCGCCGGCGGACGGCCGGTGGGCCTGCTCGTGGGCTTCGCGAATGCGCTGCTCGCGACCGTGCGCGTCGACGCGAGCCGCGCGCCGTGCTCGTCTGCATCGACGCGCGCATGCCCTCGTACCGCCACGAGCTGCTGCCGGCCTATCAGGGGCAAGCGCGATCCGTTCGCCGACGACCTCTGCGAGCAGCTCGACCGCCTACGCCGAGCTGGCCGAGGCCTTCGGCTTCGCGGCCGCGAAGGTGGAGCCCTACGAGGCCGACGATCTGCTCGCGACCGCGGTGACGCTCGAGGAGGCGCGCGGAGGCGGGGCGCTCGTCGTCTCGGGCGACCGCGACATGTACCAGCTCGTCTCGGACGTCACCACCGTGCTGCACCCGCGGCCGCGGGCGTGCTCGAGCGCGGTCGACCGCGCCGGCGTGCGCGAGCGCTACGGGATCGAGCCCGAGCAGGTGACCGTCGCTGATCGCGCTGCGCGGCGATCCGTCCGACAACATCCCGGGCGCGCAGCGGCATCGGGCAGAAGACGGCGGCGGAGCTGCTCGGGCGCTACGGCGACCTCGAGGGCGTGATCGCGCACGCAGCCGACCTGACGCCGCGCCAGCGCGAGGCCGTCGCGGGCAGCGCGGACGACCTGCGCCGCTACCTCGACGTCGCCGCGATGCGGCGCGACGCGCCGATCGCCGCCCGCGGACGACGCGGGCCTCGACGCCGACTCGGCTGCGCGCTGGTGCAGCGAGGCCGGGATGCTCGGACTGGCCTCGCGGCTCACGAGCTGAGCCAGCGTGGAATGCTGCCGGGCCGTGGAGCCCGACTCGCTGCTCGTGCGCGGACTCGTCGACAATCCGTCGCGCGGGCTCTCGCCTGCGCTCGATCGCTCGACGACCTTCGAGCGCGTGCCCGGCGGCACGTCGCCGTACGGCCGCGGCCACGCGCCGGTGGCGGTCGAGGCCGAGGCGCTGCTCGAGCGCGCTCGAGGACGCCGAGGCCACGGTCTTCGCGAGCGGCATGACGGCGTGGACGTGCATCTGCCTGAGCGTGCTCGGCGAGGGCGAGGCACTCGCCCTGCCGACGAGCGGCTACTACAGCCTCGCGGGGTTCGCCGCGGGGATCCTCGAGCGCTTCGGCGTCGTCGTGCGCCGCTACGACGCACGCGACGCGGAGGACTTCCGCCGGGCCTGCGACGGCGCGGCGCTCGCCATCATCGAGACGCCGTCCAACCCGCTACTCGACGCTGACCGACATCGAGCGCGCGGCGCGTCCGCGCACGCGGGCGGCGCGCTGCTGTGCTGCGACAGCACGTTCGCGACGCCGCTCCTGCAGCGCCCGCTCGACCTCGGCGCCGATCTCTCCTGGCAGAGCGCGACGAAGTACCTCGCGGGCCACTCCGACGTGCTCGCCGGGCGTCGTCGCGACGCGCGACTCCGACCTGCGCGAGCGGATCGTGCTCGGTGCGCCGCACGATCGGCGGCGTGCTCGCGCCCGATGCCGCGTGGCTGCTGCTGCGCGGCCTGCGCACGCTGCACGTGCGACTGCCGCGCCAGGTCGCCACGGCCGGCGAGCTCGCGCGCCGGCTCGCGCAGGCACCCGGACGTGCGCGAGGTGCACTACCCCGGGCTCCCCGGCCACCCCGATCACGAGCTGGCGCAGCGCCAGATGCCGGACGGCTGCGGCGGCGTGCTCGCCTTCGAGCTGGCCGACGGGCCGACCGCCGGCTACTGCGAGGACGACGTGCGGCTGGCGCGCTGCGCCACGAGCCTCGGCGGCACGAGACGCTGATCGAGCGCCGGGCGCGCATGGAGCCGGAGGGTCGCGTGCCCGAGGGTCTGCTGCGCCTGTCGGTCGGCCTCGAGCACGTCGACGACCTCTGGGACGATCTCGACGCAGGCGATCGCGGGCGCAACGGCCCGCGCGGCGCCCAGATCGCGATCACCTCCAGCGTCCCGGCCCGGCGTGCGCGAGCGGCACGCTGATGCGCCGCTGACCTGGCGCAACGCGCCGGTCGGTCCGCGCAGGCCGAGCGGGCGTGGAATGCTTCGGGACATGGAGCCCGACTCGCTGCTGGTACGCGGACTCGTCGACAGCGCGTCGCGGGGCCTCTCGCCCGCGCTCGACCGCTCCACGACGTTCGAGCGGGTGCCCGGCGGCAACTCGCCCTACGGTCGCGGCCATGCGCCGCGTGACCGCCGAGGCCGAGGCGCTGCTCGGCGCGCTCGAGGACGCCGAGGCGACCGCTCTTCGCGAGCGGCATGACCGCCTGGACGTGCGTCTGCCTGCGCCGTGCTGGGGCAGGGCAAGGCCCTCGTGATCCCGACGAGCGGGTACTACGAGGTCGAGCTGCTCGGCTCGGAGGTGCTCGCGCGCTTCGGCGTCGAGGTGCGCCGCTACGACCTGCGCGATCCCGACGGCTTCCGGCGCGCCTGCGAGGGCGCGGCGCTCGCGATCATCGAGACGCCGTCCAATCCCGTCGCTGACCGTCACCGACATCGCGGAAGCCGCCGCCGCGGCGCACGCCGGCGGCGCGCTGCTGTGCTGCGACAACACGTTCGCGGACGCCGCTCCTGCAGCGCCCGCTCGACCTCGGCGCCGACCTCGCCTGGCAGAGCGCGACGAAGTACCTCGCGGGGCACTCCGACCTGCTCGCCGGCGTCGTCACGACGCGCGACGCCGAGCTGCACGAGCGGATCGAGTGGGTGCGCGCGCACCGTCGGCGGCGTCCTGGCCCCCGACGCCGCCTGGCTGCTGCTGCGCGGGCTGCGCACGCTGCACGTGCGGCTGCCGCGCCAGGTGCGCGACCGCCGCCGAGCTGGCACGGCGCCTGGCCGCGCACCCGGACGTCCAGCGCCGTGCACTACCCGGGTCTGCCCGATCACCCGAGTACGAGCTCGCCCGGCGGCAGATGCCGGACGGCGCCGGCGGCGTGCTCGCCTTCGAGCTCGCCGACGGCGCCGTGGCCGCCCAGTGCGAGCTCGAGGTGCGGCTGATCCGCAACGCGACGAGCCTCGGCGGCGTCGAGACGCTGATCGAGCGCCGCGCGCGCATCGAGCCCGAGGGACGCGTCGCCGAGGGCCTGCTGCGCATCGCCGTCGGGCTGGAATCCGTCGAGGACCTCTGGGCCGATCTCGAGCAGGCGATCGCGGCGTCGGTCCGGCCCCGCGCGAGCTCTGCACCGGCGGCCTCGCCGCTCTCGTAGCGCCCCGGGCGTTTCGCGCGAGCGACGGCGGTCACACGCGCTCCAGGATCTAGAAGGGCACGAGCGTCCTCGTCCAGCACGCCGAGCGCGATGTCGCACGCGGCGCTGACCGTGGCGGCGTGGCGCACGCGCAGCGCCCCGTCGGGGGCGCCCTCGGGCACGATCGCGAACTCCAGGCCGAGGCGCGCGGCCTCGGCGAGCCGGCGCTCGGGCTGCGTCACGGGACGCAGCCGGCCGGTCAGCGCGATCTCGCCGAACGCGCACACCGGCCCGAGCGCGACGCCGCGCGCGGCGGAGGCCAGCGCGAGCGCCACGGCCAGGTCGGCGGCGGGCTCGTCGACGCGCACGCCGCCGGCGACGTTGACGAAGACGTCGTGCTGGCCGAGCGCGAGGCCGCTGTGGCGCGCGAGCACCGCCAGCAGCAGCGACAGCCGGTTGCGGTCGAACCCGCTCGCGAGCCGTCGCGGCATGGCCAGCTCGCTGGGTGCGACGAGCGCCTGCATGTCGATCGTCAGCGGCCGGGTGCCCTCCATGGCGACGAAGGTGCACGAGCCGGGCCGGTCGAGATCGCGCGCGGTCGTGCAGGCGGCTCGCGTCGGTGACCGAGATCAGCCCGCGGTCGCTCATCTCGAAGAGCCCGATCTCGTCGGTCGCGCCGAAGCGGTTCTTCTGCGCGCGCAGCACGCGCAGCGAGCGCAGCGCGTCGCCCTCGAACATCAGGACGACGTCGACCAGGTGTTCGAGCACGCGCGGGCCGGCGACGACGCCCTCCTTGGTCACGTGGCCGATCAGCACGATGCAGATGTTCCGCGCCTTGGCGAGCCGCTGCAGCCGCGCCGCCGACTCGCGCACCTGCGACACCGATCCGGGGGCGGCCGAGAGCTGCTCGTCCCAGAGCGTCTGGATCGAGTCGACGACGCAGACCTCGGGCGCCGTGGCCTCGATCGTCGCGCAGACCGTCTCGAGCTCGGTCTCCGCGAGCACGCCGACGCCCTCGGTGGCGCCGATGCGCTCGGCGCGCAGCCGCACCTGCTCGGGCGACTCCTCGCCCGCGACGAGCAGCACCGGGCGCTGCGCGCCGATCGCGCCGAGCATCGCGGCCGTGAGGCTCGACTTGCCGACGCCCGGCTCGCCGCCGAGCAGGACGAGCGAGCCCGGGACGAGGCCGCCGCCGAGCACGCGGTCGAGCTCGGGGATGCCCGTGCCGATGCGCGCGGCGGCGCTCGTCTCGACCGAGCCGAGCGGCACGACGATCGCCGGGCGCAGCGCCCTTCCGACGCGCTCCGCTGCGCGCGTCGTCGGACGCGGGCGCCTGCTCGATCAGCGTCGCGTAGGCGCCGCAGTCGGGGCAGCGCCCGAACCAGCGGGCCTGCTCGCTCGCGCATTCGGAGCACACATAGGTCGTTCGGACGCGAGCCATCGGACCAGCCAGGCTAGCGCCGCGAGCGGACACGAAGCCGGCGGCGGTGTGCCGGGGGAGCACGCTCCGTGCACGATTGGGGTAGTACCCCGATCGTGCACGCCACCACGAGACCGCCCCGCAACGCGCTCGGCGCCCGTCCCGCTCTGCGGGACACGGGCGCCGGCGTCGTTCAGCGCCTTCGGACGGCACGGCTATTCGGTGGTCGGCTCGCTCGCGTCGCCGGGGCCGGACTCGCTCGAGCCGGAGTCGCCGGTGACGCCCGCGGGCGGCTCCGGAGCGGTGTCGGGCACCGGTGCGACGACGGTCATCTCGACCTCGTCCGTGCCTTCCTTGCGGTCGATCACGATGGTCGAGCCCGGCACCAGCTGACGTCCGAGGACGAAGTCGGCGAGCGGATCCTCGATCAGCCGCTGGATCGCGCGGCGCAGCGGCCGGGCGCCCATCGCCGGGTCGTAGCCGCGTCCGCCAGCAGGCCGGTCGCGCTGGCGGACATCTCGATCGTGACCTCGTGCTCGACCATGCGCTCGCGCAGGCGGCGCATCATCATGTCGACGACGCTCGTGATCTCCTCGCGCGTGAGCTTGTGGAAGACGATGACCTCGTCGATGCGGTTGAGCAGCTCGGGCCGGAAATGCTTCTTCAGCTCGCCCATGATCTTGCCCTTCATGTCGTCGTGCGAGAGCCCGCCCTCGGGATCGCCGGGCACGAAGCCGAGCGACTGACGTTCTTCGTGATCAGCGCGGCGCCGATGTTCGACGTCATGATCACGATCACGTTGCGGAAGTCGACGTGGCGGCCCTGCGCGTCGGTGAGCTGCCGTCCTCGAGCATCTGCAGGAGGATGTTGAAGACGTCCGGGTGGGCCTTCTCGATCTCGTCGAGCAGCACGACCGAGTACGGCTTGCGGCGCACGGCCTCGGTGAGCTGACCGCCCTCGTCGTAGCCGACGTAGCCGGGGGGCGAGCCGACCAGGCGCGAGACCGCGTGCTTCTCCATGTACTCGGACATGTCGATCTGGATCATCGCGTCCTCGTCGCCGAAGAGGAACTCGGCGAGCGTGCGCGCGAGCTCGGTCTTGCCGACGCCGGACGGGCCGAGGAAGATGAACGAGCCGGTCGGGCGCTTGGGATCCTTGATGCCCGCGCGTGCGCGGCGGATCGCCTTCGAGACCGCGACGATCGCCTGGTCCTGGCCGATCACGCGCTTGTGCAGCTCGTCCTCCATGCGCACGAGCTTCTGGGACTCGGCCTCGGTGAGCTTGAAGACCGGGATGCCCGTCCACATCGAGACGATGTCGGCGATCTCCTCCTCGCCGATCTCGGCCTGCTCGGCCTCGTCGGACGCCTCCCAGTTCTCCTCGAGGTCGCGCTTCTTCTGGGCGAGCTTGCGCTCCGGGTCGCGCAGGTTGGCCGCGTTCTCGAAGTCCTGCTGCTCGATCGCCCGCTCCTTGTCGCGGCGCGTCGTCTCGATCTCGTTCTCGAGCTCCTTGTAGCGCGGCGGCGACGTCATCGTCCTGATGCGCATGCGCGAGGCGGCCTCGTCGATCAGGTCGATCGCCTTGTCCGGCAGCTGGCGCTCCTGGATGTAGCGGTCGAGAGCGCGCCGCGGCCACCAGCGCCTCGTCGGTGATGCTGGACGCGGTGGTGCTGCTCGTAGCGCTCGCGCAGGCCCTTGAGGATCAGCACGGCGTCGTCGATCGACGGCGGCTCGACGCGGACCTGCTGGAAGCGGCGCTCGAGCGCGGAGTCGCGCTCGACGTACTTGCGGTACTCGTCGAGCGTCGTCGCGCCGATCGTCTGCAGCTCGCCGCGTGCGAGCGCCGGCTTGAGGATCGAGGCCGCGTCGATCGCGCCCTCGGCCGCGCCCGCGCCGACGAGGTTGTGGAGCTCGTCGATGAAGAGGACGATGTCGCCGCGCTGGGTGATCTCCTTCATGACCTTCTTGAGGCGCTCCTCGAACTCGCCGCGGTACTTGGAGCCCGCGACGAGCGCTGCGAGGTCGAGCGTGTAGATCTGCTTGTCGCGCAGCAGCTCGGGCACCTGGTCGGAGATGATGCGCTGGGCGAGGCCCTCGACGACGGCGGTCTTGCCGACGCCCGGCTCGCCGATCAGCACCGGGTTGTTCTTGGTGCGGCGCGAGAGGATCTGCATGACGCGCTCGATCTCCTGCTGGCGCCCGACGACGGGGTCGAGCTTGCCCTCGGCGGCGAGCTTGGTGAGGTTGCGGCCGAACTGGTCGAGCAGCTTCGAGACTGCCGCCCTTGCCGGTCGCGCCGCCGGCCGCGGGCTGGCCGCTGCCGCTGCCGCTCGTGCCCGAGCGGCGCCCGGGACCGGAGAGCATGCGGATGATCTCGTTGCGGATCTTCTCGGCGTCGGCGTCGAAGTCGAGCAGGATGCGCGCCGCGACGCCCTCGTTCTCGCGCACGAGGCCGAGCAGGATGTGCTCGGTGCCGATGTAGTTGTGGCCCGAGCGAGAGCGCCTCGCGCAGCGCGAGCTCGAGGACCTTCTTGGCACGAGGGCGTGAACGGGATCTGGCCCGTCGTGGCCTCGTCGCCCTGGCCGACGATGCGCGCCACCTGCGGGCGCACTTCCTCGACGGTGATGTCGAGGGAATCGAGTACGCGCGCGGCGAGACCTTCCTCTTCGCGCAGCAGGCCGAGCAGGATGTGCTCGGTGCCGATGTAGTTGTGCTTGAGCGCACGGGCCTCGTCCTGTGCCAGGACGACGACCTGCCGTGCTCGCTCTGTGAAACGTTCGAACATAAGCTTCTCCGCACGTTACCAGAGGCCCCCTGGAGTGCCCGCGGCACTCCCCGGTGGCGTCTGAAGGCCGGCATCGGCAGCACACCTGCAGGTCCTTGAGACGCCTTCGGGGGCGTTTGGTCAGGGCCGCGGGACGAGGTCGCGGTAGACGTACCGCGCGCGGAATCCGAGACGCTCGTAGAGGGCCTGCGCGGCGCTGTTCCTCGTCTCCGCCTGGAGGATCGCCCGGCGCGCCCCGCCGTCGGCGCCGAACGCGAACAGCTGCTCGCTGACGGCGCGTGCGAGGCCGAGCCGGCGGCGCTCGGGGAACGTGCCGACGCAGGCGATGTAGAGCCAGTCGTCCTCGAGCCGGCCGTAGCCGGTCGCGGCCGGCTCGCCGTCGACGCGCGCGAGCGCGAAGCGGCGCGGCGCGTCGCCGGAGCCGAGCACCCAGCGCGCGCCCGGGTCCTGCTCGGCGGGCCACTTCCGCTCGATCGCCTGGAAGACGCCGCAGCCACTCCTCGCCCAGCTCGGGCGCGAGCGCGATCGCGTCGTCGGCCCGCTCCGCGGCGACCGCGGTCAGCTCGTCGCAGGTCATCACGACGGCCTCGGTGTCGACGACGTAGCCGCGCTCGAGCAGCAGCGGCTCGAACTCCGGCGGCGAGAGCGGCGTGAGCCGGAAGCCCGGGCGCAGGCCGCGGCTGCGGTACTCGGCCTCGGCCTGCTCGATCAGCGCGCCTGGATCGCCGCTACGCGCCGTCGACCCGCGCCGAGTTCGCGCGCCGCGTGAAGCCGCTCGCGAAGCGCAGGACGAGGCCGTCCGAGGTCGAGCCGCTCCTGCGGGGGCCAGGCGCGCATGCACAGATCCTCGAGTGCGGCGACCTCCGTCATCTGCAGCAGGATAGGGCTGCGAACATCCAGCCCATGCCGGCTCTCACCCGCTCCCAGCTCCTGATCGGCGCGGGCGCCGTCGCGCTGCCGCGCGCGCGCCGCGCAGCGGCGCCGATCGCGGCGCTGCAGGCCGCCCTGCGCGGGCCCGTGCTCGTTCCCGGCAGCGACGCCTACCGCCGCCTCGCGCCCGCCGACAACGGCCGCTACGCGCGCGTGCTGCCCGGCGGCGGTCGCCCAGCCGCTCGACGCGCGCGACCTCGCGGCGGCGCTGCGGGTCGCGCGCGCGCGCGAGATCCCCGATCCGCATCCGCGCCGGCGGACACAGCTACATCGGAGCCTCGACGATCGCCGGCGGGGTCGTGCTCGATCTGCGCAGGCTGCGGGGCATCCGGCTGCTGGCCGACGGCACGGTGCTGGCGGGCGCCGGGCCTGCGCCAGATCGAGCTCATCGCCGCGCTCGCGCGGCGGGGCCGCGCCGTCGTGCACGGCTCCTGCCCGACCGTCGGGGTCGCGGGCTTCACGCTCGGCGGCGGCTACGGCTTCGACGCGCGGCGCTTCGGCCTCGCCTGCGACACGCTCGTGGCCGCGCAGGCGGTCGACTTGCGCACGCTCCGGCCGGGCGCCGCCGACGCCGACCTCCTGACGGGCCTGCGCGGCGCCGGCGCGAGCCTCGCGCCGGTGACCGCGCTGCAGCTGCGCACCCACGCCGTCGGCCCCGTGACGACGTTCTTCGCCGCCTATCCCTGGTCGCGCGCGGCGGAGATCGTGCGCGCCTTCAGCGCCCGCTGCGCCGCGGCGCCGGCCCCGCTCGGGTCGATCTGCTCGCTCTCGACCGGCGCGGGGTCCGCGGGCGTGCAGGTCTTCGGCCAGTACCTCGGCACCGGCGCCCCGGCGATCCGGGCGATCGCTGCGCTGCTGGAGCCGGGCGCGAAGCTGACGCAGGCGACGCACGGCTACCTCGACGCGCAGCTGCTCCTCGCGGGCTGCCGCGGCAAGACGCTGGCACAGTGCCGCCCGCAGAGCGAGGGCGGCACCCTCGGCAGCGACACCTTCGCCGCCGGCTCCGCCTACGTCGCGCGCACGCTGAGCAGCGCGCAGGCGCGCGCGGTGACGGGCGTGATCGACGCGCGCCAGGCGGCGGGCGGCTCGGGCGTGCTGCCTGCTCGACGCCCAGGGCGGCGCGATCGACGACGCGCCGGCGAGCGCGACCTCCTTCGTCCACCGCGACCTACGCAGCTCCGTACAGATCCTCAGCTACGGCACCCTCGCGGGCATGGCCGGCGCCCAGGCATTCGTGGACACGGGCTCGTGCCGGTGCTCGCGCCACTCGGCGACGGCGAGGCGTACCAGAACTATCCCGACGCGAACCTGCGAACGTGGCGCACCGCCTACTACGGCAAGGCCTACGGCGACCTCGCGGCGCTCAAGCGCGAGCGCGACCCCGAGCGCCTGCTGCGCTTCCCGCAGGCCGTCGGCAGCTGAGCAACACGGGGTCAGGCACGCAATGTGCGTGCCTGACCCCGTGTTGCTCGACCCGACACGAGGTGCGTGATGAACCTGCCACCCGAGGTCCGACCCCTGCTGATGCGCGACGGTCGCGCCGTCGAGTGAGCTGTTTCACGGCCTGACGGCCGCCCGCCGGACTTGGGGTCTGACCCTGCGTGTAAGCGTCGTCCCCTGCGCGCACGAGCTCGAGCGCCGCAGGTCGCACCTCGCGAGCGCTGGGCCCGGGTGGCAGGTTCACGTCGCGCAGACCCGCGCGGCCTGCCGTCCTCTCACACCTTGTCGCGCAGCGCCGGGAAGAGCACCACGTCGCGGATCGACGCACGATCGCACACGAGCATCGCGAGGCGGTCGATGCCGAGCCCGAGGCCGGCGGTCGGCGGCATGCCGTAGCGCAGCGCCTCGACGTAGTCGGCGTCGAGCGGCTGGGCGTCCTCGTCGCCGGCGTCGCGCAGCGCGACCTGCTCCTCGAAGCGCTGCAGCTGCAGCTCGGGGTCGTTGAGCTCGGTGTAGCCGTTCGCGAACTCCATGCCGCAGCAGAACGCCTCGTAGCGCTCGACGAGCGTCGGGTCGTCCGCGAACGGGCGCGCGAGCGGCGAGAGCTCGGTCGGGTAGTCGATCAGGAAGACGGGCTCGACGATGGCCGGCTCGACGAAGTGCGAGAGCGCGCGGTCGACGAGCTGCGGCCAGGTCTTGTCGCCCGCCGCGGCAGCGGCGCCCCGGCGCACGAGCTCGGCGCGCAGGGCGGGCACGCCGTCGGCGGCTGTCGCGGTAGTGCCATGACGTCGACGCCGCAGGCCTCCTGGATCGCCGCGGCGAGCGGCGTGCGCGGCCAGGGCGGCGCCATGTCGACCTCGCGGCCGTCGCGCGTGATCACCGTGGTGCCGAGCGCGCCGCGCACCGCTCGCGGCCGTGAACTCCTCGGTGCGGCGCATGCCGTCGCGGTAGTCGGCGTAGGCCTCGTACCACTCGACGACCGTGAACTCGGGGTTGTGCTTGAACGACACGCCCTCGTTGCGGAAGTCCTTGCCGATCTCGTAGACGCGCTCGAGCCCGCCGACGATCAGGCGCTTGAGGTACAGCTCGGTCGCGATGCGCAGGTAGAACGTGCGATCGAGCTCGTTGTGGTGCGTCGTGAAGGGGCGCGCGTTCGCCCCGCCGTAGAGCGGCTGCAGGATCGGCGTCTCGACCTCGACGAAGCCCGCCGCGTCGAGGTAGGCGCGCCCGGCGCTGATCATGCGCGCGCGCTTCTGCACGTCGTCGCGCACGTCGGTGTTGACCATCAGGTCGACGTAGCGCTGGCGGTAGCGCGCCTCGACGTCGGCCAGCCCGTGGTGGAGGTCGGGCAGCGGGTGCTGGCACGGCGCCAGCAGCTGGAACTCCTCGAGCTTCAGCGTGAGCTCGCCGCGGCGGCTCGCGATCGCCTCGCCCGCGACGCCGACGATGTCGCCGAGCGCCGTGTCGCAGGCCGCGGCGAAGCCCTCGTCGCCGAGATCGTTCGCGCTCGCGAGCAGCTGGAGCCGCCCCGAGCGGTCCTCGAGGTCGAGGAACGCCGCCTTGCCCATGAGCCTGCGCCCCAGCACGCGGCCCGCGAGCCGGTAGCGCTGCCCCGACGCGTCGCCCGCAGCGAGCTCGCCGTGCGCACTGCGCACCTCGGCGATCTCGCTGCGTTCGGCGAACCGGTGGGGAAGGTCTTCGAGCCGGCGGCTCTCGCTCACGCCGGGACGCTGATGTTGACGATCTTGAGCTTGAGCACGCCTGCCGGCACGCTCACCTCGACCGTCTCGCCCTTCTTGCGGCCCATCAGTGCGCGCCCGACCGGCGACTCGTTCGAGAGGCGCCCCTCGGTCGGATCGGCCTCGGCCGAGCCGACGATGCGGTACGTCGCATCGCGCTTGCGGTCGATGTCCTTGACCGTGACCTGCAGGCCCGACGCTGACGGCGCCGGCGTCCGCGTCGCTCGGATCGATGATGCGCGCGGAGCGCAGGCGCTCCTCGAGCTTCGCGATCTGCTTCTCGAGCAGCATCTGCTCGTTCTTCGCGTCGTCGAACTCGGAGTTCTCGCTGATGTCGCCGAACTCGCGTGCGACGCGAATGCGGTCGGCGACCTCGCGGCGCTTGTCGGTCGACAGCGTCGCAAGCTCCTCTTGCAACTTCTCGTAGCCCTCTTGAGTGAGCAGGACGTCTCGCTCCACGATGCCTCCATAGGGCCCGGCGGCCCGGTGGCCGCCGGAAAAACCTCATCAGGGCGCACGAAACACATGCGTCTCGACGGCGCCAGACCGCAGCGTACACTGGGTTGCACCGTGCAGTCGACCCCTCTCCCCACCCGCCGCACCGAGCTCTCCTCGCCGTTCCGCATCGGCGCGGTGGAGATCGCGCTCGCGCGTCGTGCTCGCGCCGATGGCCGGCGTCTCCGTGCAGGCCTTCCGCCGCCAGGGCAGGCGCTTCGGCGCGGGCCTCGTGTGCTCCGAGATGGTCTCGGCGTGCGGGCTCTCGTACGGCAACGAGCGCACGCTCGGCTACCTGCGCATCGCACGCGACGAGCACCCGCTGGCCGTGCAGGTGTTCGGCTCGGATCCCGGCTACCGTCGCCGAGGCTGCGCGCATGTGCGAGGCCGCGGGCGCCGACATCATCGACATCAACTTCGGCTGCCCGGTCAAGAAGGTCACGAAGACCGGCGCCGGCGCCTCCGCGCTCGACAATCACGAGATCGCGATCGGCGTGACGCGCGCCGTCGCCGAGGCGGTCTCCGTGCCCGTCACGGTCAAGCTGCGCCGCGGCGTGCGCAACGGCGCGCGCGACTGCCTGGTGCTCGGCCCCCGCCTGGCCGACGCCGGAGCGCAGGCGATCACGCTGCATCCGCGCTCGCGCCCAGCAGATGTACACCGGCTTCGCCGACCACACGCTGACCGCCGAGCTGGTCGAGCTCGTCGACGTGCCGGTCATGGCCTCGGGCGACATCACGACGCGCGCGAGCGCCCAGGCCGTGCTCGACGCCACGGGTGCGAGCGCCGTGATGATCGCGCGCGGCGCCCAGGGCGACCCCTGGCTGCTGGCCGAGCTCGTCGACGGCGTGCCGCGCCGGCCGAGCGACGTGGAGCTCGTCGACGAGCTCGTGCGCTTCGTGCGCGAGGTCGCGCGCGAGATGACGCCCGAGCGCGCCGTCGGCTGGCTGCGCAAGTTCTACGGCTGGTACCTGCGCGGCGGGCGCCTCGGCCCCGGCATGCGCTCGGCGCTGGCCCAGGCGAAGACGATCGACGAGGTCGAGCGGCTGCTGCTCGAGGCCTGCCCCGAGGCCCTGCCGCTGCTCGAGCAGAACGCCCGCGAGATCGCCGCGCTCGGCGCGATCGAGGACGACGAGCTCCTCGACCTGCCGATCTCGATCTACTCCGCGGGCTGAGCCGCCGGCATGCTGCGCCGCGGCGACTGCGCGCACGACGGCCGGCAGGGAGCCCGGGACGCACGCATCCGGCGCACCGTCGACCGGCCGCCCCTGGGCGAGGTGCCGAACTTCGGCACCGCCGGGTTATCCTCGCGCCCGCCCTCCGGCGAGTCGGGCTCGGCATCCTCGCGGCACCTGCCGCGGCGCCGACGGCGTGACCATGGCCACGGGCGACTTCTCGTCGAACTAGGCCGGCCGGCGCAGGCGGATCGAGCTCACGCGCCCTGGCGCTCGTAGACGAGCCGCAGGCCCTCGAGCGTGAGGTCCGGCACGTGCTCGTCGACGCTCTCGGCGTGCGGCGCGATCAGGCCTGCGAGCCCGCCGGTGGCGAGCACGCGCGCGCCCTCGCCGAGCTCGCCCTGCATGCGCCGCACGATGCCGTCGACCTGGCCGGCGAAGCCGTACACGACGCCGCTCTGGAGGGCATGCACGGTGTTGCGGCCGATCACGGTCGGCGGCGCGGTGAACTCGACGCGCGAGAGCCGCGCGGCGCGGTCGAAGAGCGCCTCCATCGAGATCGCGACGCCGGGCGCGAGCACGCCGCCGACGTACTCGCCGGCGGCCGAGACGGCGTCGAAGTTCGTCGAGGTGCCGAAGTCGACGACGATGCACGGCCCGCCGACGCGCGCGATCGCGGCGACGGCGTTGACGATGCGATCGGGACCGACCTCGCGCGGGTTGTCCATCAGGATCGGGATGCCGCTGCGGACGCCGGGGCCGATCAGCAGCGTGTCGACCGCGAGCGCGCCCTCGCCCACGCCCGTCCACTCGACGGCCAGCACCGGCACCGTCGAGGAGACGACGAGTGCGGTGACCTCGGCCGTCTCGAGATCGCGCAGCGCCAGCAGGCCGTCGAGCTGCACGGCCAGGTCGTCGGCCGTACGCAGGGGACGCGTGGCGATGCGCCAGGTGTGCGCGAGCTCGTCGCCGCGCCAGAGTCCGAGATGCGTCTGCGTGTTGCCGACGTCGACGGCGAGCAGCATCGGGTCGCTAGACGGTCGATTCCGCGGGTGCGGGATCGTGTCGGGGTGGCTGGAGCGAGCGTGCGTCGCGGCCGGTGCGCCGGCCAGGCTCGGCCTTTGCAGGCGCCCGGCGCGGCGCACGCGAAGCCCCCGGGCCGCGGCGCGCAGCGCCCGGCCCCGGGGCCGCCCGCAGATCGGGGCGATGAAGGCGCCCCGACACACCCGCAATCGCGGAATCAGCCATCGGGCGCCGGCGGCTCGAGCGGCGGCGTGCTCTCGGGCGGCCGAAGCTCCTCGATCGTGACGTCCTGCGTGGTGTGGATGTCCGTGCGCGGGATGATGCGCGTCGGGCGGTTCTTGTCCCACACCCAGACGTCCTCCATCGCCACGTGGATCATCGGGTACGACGGCTGGTGCTCGATGCGCAGATCGAGCTGATTGCAGAGGTACGTCGCCTCCTGCGTGAGCACGCAGTAGCGGAACAGCCCATAGACGTCCGCGTATTCCTTCTTGAGCCGGAGCTCCAGCTCGGCGTCGTATTCCTCGAGCTCGTCGATATTGGACACGTCGTGCCTCTCCCTCGCGTGCCCGTCATCGTAGTGCAACCGCGTCGAGCCGCTGCACGGCCTGATTACGCACGCCCTCGAGCAGGTCCTGCAGCGGGGGCCCGCCCGGGAGGCGGAGACCGGGGTCGATCTCGAGCAGGGGCTCGAGCGCGAAGCGGCGCTCCGCGAGCCGCGGATGCGGCACCTCGAGCCCCGGCTCGCTGACGATCTCGTCGCCCGCCAGCAGGATGTCGAGGTCACAGGTGCGCGGCCCGTAGCGCACGGTGCGCACCCGCCCGAGCCGGCGCTCGACCGCGAGCAGGCCGTCGAGCAGCTCGCGCAGGGGCGCGGCGGTGAGCACGCGCGCGGCGGCATTCACGAACGGCGGCTGGTCATCGAGCCCGACCGGCGCGCTCTCGTAGGCCGAGGAGACGGCGTCGAGCTCGGCGCCCGGCAGCTGCGCGATCCGGCCGAGCGCCTCGCGCAGCGTCGTGACCGGATCGCCGAGGTTGCCACCCAGACCGATGTAGACCGCGCGCACGTGGCCACCCTACCGAAGGCAGCTCGGCCGTCCGGCCGGCGCACCCGTCCTCCGCGGGCCGCGGGCCTAGACCGCCTGCAGCTCCTCGAGGCAGGCGATCGCGTCGGCGCGCGAGCGCACCCCGAGCTTGCGGAGGATCGACTTGATGTGCCAGCGCACCGTCTCGACCGAGAGGTAGAGCTCGGTCGCGATGCCGACCGTCGTGGCGCCGCTCGCGAGCATGCGCAGGATCTCGAGCTGGCGCGGCGTGAGGTGGTCGCGATCGGGCACGAGCGCCGCAATCTCGCGACGGCGATCCTCGCGGCGGACCTCGTCGACCAGGTGCATCGTGAGCAGGCGCGAGATCGGCGCCTCGCCCCGCAACAGGCCGTGCAGAGCGCGCTCGAGGCCCGACGGGGACTGATCCTTCGAGAGGAAGCCCGCGGCGCCGGCGCGCAGCGAGCGCAGGAACGAGTCGCGATCGGAGTTCGAGCTGAGCACGACGACCTTGACGCCCGGATGGGCCTCGATCATCTCGCCGATGCGCGGAATGCTGTCGCCGTCGGCGAGCACGAGGTCGAGCAGGACGACGTCCGGCAGGAGCTCCGCGGTCATGCGCACGGCGTCCGCGCCGACCGACGCGCTGCCGAGCACGGCGAACGCCCGATCCGCCAGCACCGAGACGAGCCCGCGGCGATACAGGTCGTTGTCTTCGGCGACCAGGATCGAAATCCGCCGCGATGCGTCTTCCGACGCGCTCCTCCCCGAGTCCATACCAGCGAGTTTCACCCCTCGGAGGGTGGTCGGCAACCGCCAACTAGCCCATGGTCGTGGTCGGTCTAGCCCCCCGATAGGGGGACGGCTCCCAGAGGGGGTCGAACGCCCGCGTCTTTGCGCCGTTAACCACGAGCGGAGGCCACTCGCACCCGCGAGACGGTCACCGCGACGTCGTCGAACGCGAGCCCGAGCGGCGCGTCGGGCTTGTGCACCGTCACCGTCGCGCGCTCCAGCGACATGCGCGCGAGCAGCCCGTCGGCGATGTGCGCGGCGAGGCGCTCGATCAGATCGAAGCGGGTGCCCGTCGCGATCTCGACCGCCAGGCGCGCGGCGTCACCGTAGGAGACCGCGTCGGCCAGCCGGTCGGTCTCGCAGGCCAGCGACGAGCGCGGCACGAGCGCAAGGTCGAGCAGGAAGCGCTGGCCCTGCTCGCGCTCCTCGTCGTGCACCCCGTGGTGGGCGTGTACCGCGAGGCCGCGGACCTCGATCGTCAGGGGCGCTGTCAGCATGCGGGGCCCTCCAGGGCTCGTTCGACGGCCAGGGCGTCCGCCGTGGCTCGCACATCGTGGACGCGCAGCAGGTGGGCGCCGCCGCGATAGCAGTAGAGCGCCGCCGCGACGGAGGCGGCCGCACGCTCGCCGGCGTCGTCGCGACCCGTGAGCGCGCCGAGGAAGCGCTTGCGCGAGACGCCGAGCAGCAGCGGGCCGAGCCGGCTCAGGCGCGGGAGCGCACGCAGCAGCTCGAGGTTGTGCGCGAGCGTCTTGCCGAAGCCGATGCCGGGGTCGAGCGCGATGCGCTCGCGCGCGACGCCCTCCGCGACGGCGTGCTTCAGGCGCTCGGCGAGGAACCGCTCGACCTCTGCCACGACGTCGTCGTAGCGCGGGTCGTCCTGCATCGTCCGCGGCTCGCCGAGCATGTGCATGAGGCACAGGTCGGCACCGCGCAGCGGCGACCACCGAGGCCATCTCCTGATCGCCACGCAGGGCGGTCACGTCGTTGACGAGCACGGCTCCGGCGGCGAGCGCCGCCTGCGCGACGGCCGCCTTGCTCGTGTCGATCGAGACGGCGACGCCCGCGGCGGCGAGCCGCTCGATCACCGGCAGCACGCGCGCGAGCTCGGTCTCCGCGGACACCGGCTCCGCCCCCGGGCGGGTCGACTCCCCGCCGACGTCGACGAGCGCGGCGCCCTCGGCCGCGAGCCGCAGGCCGCAGGCGATCGCGGCATCGGTGCTCGCGTGCACGCCGCCGTCGGAGAACGAGTCGGGCGTGACGTTGAGGACGCCGACGAGCGCGCCGCGCACATACTGCTCGCTGAGAGCCGGCTTCACGTCCCGGCGTTCGCGTCCGGAGGCCTCGAAGCGCGCGGCGCCATCGCGGCGACGGGGGCTACGCGCCGCCGGGCTGGGCGTCGGGCTCGCTCGGGAGGCTGGGCAGACCCGGGAGGATGCTGCGCTTCTCCTTCTTCGGCTCCGGCGCGGGCTCGACGACCGCGGGCGCCGGCGGGAAGACCTCGTCCTGCGAGGCGCCGTCGAGCAGCCGCAGGAACTCCGCGCGGTCGATCGTCTCGACGTCGAGCAGGACCTTGGAGAGGCGGTGGAGCGTCTCGGAGTGCGCCGCGAGCACCGTCTTGGCGCGCTGGTCGGCCTCCTCGACGATCCGCAGGATCTCGGCGTCGATCGTGCGCGAGGTCTCCTCGGAGTAGTCGGGCTCCTGCGCGAACTCGCGGCCGAGGAACGGCTGGTCGTGATTGCGCCCGAAGGCGCGCGGACCGAGCGCCTCGCTCATGCCGAAGCGCATGATCATGGCCTTCGCCGTCGCCGTGACCTTCTCGAGGTCGTTCGCCGCGCCCGTGGTGCGCTCGTCGTAGACGAGCTCCTCGGCCGCGCGCCCGCCGAGCGTCATCGCGAGCGTGTCGCGCAGCTGCGTGCGCGTCGTCAGGTACGTGTCCTCGGTCGGCATCGAGATCGTGTAGCCGAGCGCCTGGCCGCGCGAGATCACGGAGATCTTGTGCACCGGGTCGCAGCCCTCGAGGTAGTGCGCGACGATCGCGTGGCCCATCTCGTGGTACGCGGTGATCAGGCGCTCCTTCTCGGAGAGCATGCGCGTCTTCTTCTCGGGACCGGCGATCACGCGCATGATCCCCTCCTCGAGCTCGTCCTGGCCGACGACCTTGCGGCCGCGGCGGGCGGCCAGCAGCGCCGCCTCGTTGACGAGGTTGGCGAGATCGGCGCCGGTGAAGCCGGGGGTCTGGCCGGCCAGCGCGCCGAGATCGATCTCGCGCGCGATCGGCTTGCCCTTCGTGTGCACCTCGAGGATCTTCTTGCGGCCGTCGCGGTCCGGGCGGTCGACCACGATCTGGCGGTCGAAGCGGCCCGGGCGCAGCAGCGCGGGATCGAGGATGTCGGGCCGGTTGGTGGCCGCGATCAGGATGATGTTGTCCTTCAGCTCGAAGCCGTCCATCTCGACCAGCAGCTGGTTGAGCGTCTGCTCGCGCTCGTCGTGACCGCCGCCCATGCCGGCGCCGCGGTGGCGGCCGACGGCGTCGATCTCGTCCATGAAGATGATGCACGGCGCGTTCTGCTTGGCCTGCTCGAAGAGATCGCGCACGCGCGAGGCGCCGACGCCGACGAACATCTCGACGAAGTCGGAGCCCGAGATCGAGAAGAACGGCACGCCGGCCTCGCCCGCGACCGCGCGCGCCAGCAGCGTCTTGCCCGTGCCGGGCGGCCCGTACAGCAGCACGCCCTTCGGGATGCGCGCGCCGAGCGCCTGGAACTTCTTGGGGTTCTCGAGGAACTCCTTGATCTCGTGCAGCTCCTCGACGGCCTCGTCGGCGCCCGGCGACGTCCTTGAACGTGATCTTCGGCGAGTCGACGGCCATGCGCTTGGCGCGGCTCTTGCCGAAGCTCATCACCTTCGAGCCGCCGCCCTGCATCTGGTTGATCAGGAAGATCCAGAGCCCGAGGAAGAGCACGAACGGCAGCGCACCGAGCAGCAGGCTCAGCCACTCGTTGCCGCCGATGCTCGCCGAACTCGATCTTGTCGCGCGGCACCTCGTTGCTCGTGACGAGCTTGCTGTCAGAGTCGGCTCCGCGGCGTCGCCGGTGCGCGGATAGCCGGCCGAGAACTTGGTCGCCGTTGGCGTTGACCCAGCTGACCTTGTACTTCGTCTGGTTGAACTTGATCTGCTGGATCGACCCGGATCGCCGCTTCGACGCCGCCACGAGCGTGCCCCAGCCCGCCTTCTTGGTCGGCGTGCTGGAGCCGCCGAAGTGGAACATGCTCTGTGCCACGTAGACGAGCACGAACACGACCAGGATCGGCAGGGCAACAGTCTTGAACGTCCGGTTCACGTGCAAATCCTCGCGGAGACGGGCCCCGGCGTGCCGCCGGGACTCAGAGAGGGCCTGGGAAATGGCGCCGTCGGCCCTGAGAAGAGCTTAGCACGGTGGTTTTCCCCCGCTCGTCCCGGAATCGCGACGCAACCGCGCCTTAAGACAACGGCGTGTGCCCTCACTGCGCGATGCGCGACTCGTCGACCGTCGCGACGTACGGGAGTCCGCGGAACTGCTCGTCGGCGTCGAGGCCGTAGCCGACGACGAAGCGGTTCGGGATCTCGAAGCCGACGTAGCGGCAGGCGATGTCGACCTCGCGGCGGTCGGGCTTGGCGAGCAGCGCGCAGATCTCGAGCGAGGCGGGCCCGCGCGAGGCGAGGCTGCCGAGCAGGTACGAGAGCGTCAGCCCGGAGTCGACGATGTCCTCGACGACGAGCACGTGGCGCCCCGCGATCGGCGCGTCGAGATCCTTGAGGATGCGCACGACGCCCGAGCTCTCGGTGCCCGAGCCGTACGAGGCGATCGCCATGAAGTCGATCGACGACGGGATGCTGATCGCGCGCAGCAGGTCGCCGGCGAAGATCACGGCGCCCTTGAGCACCGCGACGAGCAGCGGATCGAGCCCGTCGTAGTCGCGCGAGACCTGCTCGCCGAGCTCCTGCACGCGCTTGCGCAGGTCGTCCTCGGAGATCAGGACGCCCTCGAGCACCCCATCGGGATCGGCGGAGGAGCGGGTCAGCATGCGGTCACGGTGAGCACGAGTCCAGTCGGTCGGCGCAGGGCCGCTGCGACGGCGATGCCCGGAAGCGCGACGGGCTCGCCATGCACGGCGACGACAGGGTAGCGAGCGCGCTCGCTGCGCGGGCACGCTGCGCCTCCAGCAGCATGCGCGCGATCGTGCGCCGGGCGCCCGGCAGGCGCTCCCCCGGGCGCGGCGGCGCGCAGCGACCAGCCCGGACCCGAGCCGCGGCGTCGAGCGCGCCCTCCGCCGTGCGCCAGCGCGCAGCGCACGACCGCTGCGCCGTAGGCGGTCTCGCCCGGCACGCGGAGCGCGATCTCGCGCTGCGGCGCGCCTGCGCGGAGGCCCTCCGGCGGCCACGACGACGATGCGGTCGTAGCGGCGCTCGGCCACGCGGCCCGCGCCGAGCGGCACCGAGCCGGCACCGCGGCGCGGAGCGCGCGAGCTCGCCGCACGCGCTCGGCCGCGACCGGGCGCGGTGCGGGAAAGCCGGCCACGCGCCGCAGCGCGCGCCGCACGACGGCCGCCGGTGCGGCGGCGACCGCCGCGGTGCGAGGCCGCCCTCGCCCGTCGAGCAGGCGCGCCGCGAGCGCGTCGAGCGCGGCGTCGTCCTCGGCCAGCAGCTCGGCGGTGCGCAGGAGGTTGGCGTCGGCGGCGGGATGCAGCGAGCGGAACGCCGGCAGGAGGTCGAGGCGCACGCGGTTGCGCGCGTGCACGCGGTCGTCGTTCGAGGCGTCGTCGCGCCAGGCGATCCCGGCCGCGCGCAGCGCAGCGCGCACCTCCTCGCGCCCGAGCTCGAGCAGCGGCCGCACGCGCCCGTCGCCGTCGGCGGCGGGCAGGGCGGCGAAGGCCGACGCTCCCGGGCGACGCCGCGAGCCGGTAGAGGATCGTCTCGATGCGGTCGTCGCGCGTGTGCCCGGTCGCGACCGCGCGCCCGGCGCGCACGGCGTCGGCCGCCGCGCGCCTGCGCGCACGCGCGCGCGCCTCGAGGCCCGGGCCCGGGCGCGATCGCGCCGTCGAGCTCGCGGTGCGGGACGCCGAGCGCCTCGGCCAGCGCGCGGCAGGCGGCGGCGTCGGCGGCGCTCTCGTCACCGCGCAGTGCGTGCGCGACGTGCAGCGTCGTGAGCGGGTGGCCGAGCGCGTGCAGCGACGTGCGCGAGCAGCGTGGAGTCGGCACCGCCGGAGACGAGGGCGAGCACGGGCTCGCCGGGCGACGAGCAGGCGGGCGCGCGCGATCGTGCCGCCGACCCCGTCGATCAGCCGCCGGTCGAGCGCCATCCCGCCACCAGCCGGCCCGCGTAGGTCGTGCCGAGCTCGATGTAGCGCGCATGCAGGCGCTCGGCCTCGTCGTCGTCGCCCGCTGCCGTGGCGGCGCGCATGCGGCGCTCGACGTCGGCGAGCCGCAGCTCGAGGCGGCCGCGCAGGGCGTCCTCGCGGCTCAGCTCGTCCGCGCGCCCGGCGAGCGCGAACGCCCGCGGTCGCCAGACGCGCAGCAGCTCCGCCATGCGCTCGTCCTCGGCGGCCGCCCGCTCGAGCCGCTCCAGCCCGCTCGCCGGCCAGCGGCTCCAGCGCCTCGTGCGTCCCAGGCCGGATCGGCTCGCCGTGCGGACAGTCGCCCGAGCGCACCGCGCACGGCCGGCTCCAGCTCGGGCTCGCCGAACTCGAGCGCGAACCCCTCCGCGCCCGAGCACGGCCAGGCGGATGAGGCCGCTCTCGAGCGGCGTGCGGTCGAGATCGACCTCGCCACCGCACTCGGGGCAGCGGTACATGAACGACACGGTACGGCTCCCGGCCGCCCGCGACTACTTCTTGTACTTGAAGGTCGCCCGCCCGATCAGCTTGCCGTAGGTCGCGCGTGCCGCCCTTGCCGGTGACGGCGGGCCAGACGTACCAGACGTAGGTGCCCGGCAGGAGCGCGTCCTTCGGGAGGCGGTACGAGGCCTTGGACGGCCAGCCCGCGAGCACGCGCTTGCCCTTCAGGAAGACCTGCACGTTGTAGTACGTCGTGCCCTTCGTGGCCTTCCAGCTGAGCATCGGCGCAGGCCGAGCGGACGGTGCTGCCGGTGAGCGGGCGCAGCGGCATCAGCCCGGCCAGCTTGACGACTTGCGCGCCGGCTTGGGCGAGACGTTGCCGAGTGGTCGTAGGCGTAGAGCGCCAGCGTAGCCCGTCTGGCCCGCGCGCAGCTTGAGCTTCGACGGACGTCCCGAGGCCCTTGTAGATCGACTTGCCGTCGGTCGGCGAGGCCGGCGCGCGCTTGAGGTTGAGCACGACGACGCACGCGCTCGAGGTCGGCGGCGCTCGGCTTGACCCAGCGCAGCGTGTAGGTGACGTTCGTGCTCGGCTTCTTGGCCTTCGGCCTCGATGAGCGTCAGCTTCGTGGGCGCGAGCGGCGCGGTCGTCGTCGACGATGACGACGTTGCGCGACCGTGCCGATCAGGGCGACGTTGCCGGCGCCGTCGCGGGCGAAGACGCCGTACGACCAGGTGCCGGCGGCCGTCGACGCGGCGTCGGTGCAACTGGTCGCCGTCAGCGAGCAGACGGCGATGCCGCCGTCGGTCGCGGTCGGGGGCGTGACTCCCGGCGGCGCGGCGCACCGTGTAGCCCGCGATGCCCGAGAGCGCGTCGCCGGCGGCCGGCCACGCGAGCTGCACGCTGCCGGAGCCCAGGATCTGCGCGGTCGGCGCGCCGCCGCTCGTCGGCGCCGTCTTGTCGAGCAGCACCTTGAAGGAGCTCGAGAGCACGCCGGGCTGGGCCGCGGCGCTGCGGGCGAGCACGGCGTAGTCGTGCACGCCCTCGATCGCCGTCGCGTCGGTGTAGGTCGTCGCCGGGCCGGTGGTCGAGGCGAGCATCAGCCCGTCGCGGTAGATGTCGTAGTGAGCGACCGCGAAGACGGGCGGCGCGCTGCCAGGTGAGCGCCGGCGCGCTCGCGGTCGGCGTCGCCGCCGTGAGGCTCCGCACGGCGCTCTGCGCCTTCGAGTCGACGTACACGGCGGCCGCCGCGCGAGTCGCGGAAGCGCCCGACGTGGTCGAACGCGCGCACCGTGTAGTACGACGTGGCCTGGTCGGGCGCGCCCGCGTCGGCGTAGGAGTAGTTCGCGGCGGCGGAGGCGACGATCGGCGCGCCGATGACCGTGCCCGCGCCCGCGGCGGTCGCGCTGCGGCGCACCTCGTAGTGGTCGATGCCGAGCGTGTCGTGCGCGGGCGTCCAGCTCAGGATCGGACTGCCGGCGACGGCGGGCGGCGCGGTCACGCGCGCGGCGACGTCGGGATCGGAGTTGTCGACGATCACCTGGATCGGCGCGCTGTACGAGACGTTGCCGGCGTTGTCGGTGATCTGGGCGCGCAGCCAGTCGGGGCCCTCGCCGACGGCGCCGGGCGTGGTGTTCCAGCCGACGCCGTAGTCGGGCGCATTGGTGAGCACGCCGCCGATGTTGGGCCAGCCGGTGCCGCCGGCCGGGTTGTTGCCCGTGCCCGAGCGCTGCCAGCGCACGCTGCGGATGCCGTTCTGATCGGCCGTCCCGGCCATGGTCAGGCGCACGTCGTCGCCGCCGACGAACGCGCCCGCGAGGGCCGGCGCGATGGTGCCGGTGCCCGGGGTGTTGTCCACGATGACCGCGCCCAGCGCGGTGAAGGTCCGCCCGGCGTTGTCGGTGATCACGTTGCAGATGCCGTAGACGCCGTCGGCGACGGTCGTCGTGTCCCAGGCCGCGCCGGCCGGGCCGTCGGCGCAGTTGCCTCCGACCGCGGCGCTGCGATGCAGCACGCTCGAGGCGACGCCCGACCCGGCGTCCGCGCTCGTGCCCGTGATCGTGACGGTGCCCCGGACGAGGCCGTCGGCGATCGGCCCGGCCGCGACGGTGCCGGTCGGCGCCGAGAGGTCGACCGTTGCCTGAGCGCCGGCGCTGTTGACACCGTCCTCCTGGACGTAGTAGCAGAACCTTCCCTCGCCCGGAGTGTCTGTCGTCGAGGTTGCCGTCGGAGGAATGGCCGGCACGGCTGCCGGATCACCGGACGTCAGGATCGGCGTGCCACCGACGGGAGCTGCGGGGCAAGCGCCCGCAAGGCGATAGACGGTCTCGGTGAGTGTCGCGTCGAGTGTCCACGAGAGCGCGACGGGTGTGGCATAGGCGGCACTCGTGACAGTGGGCGTGCCCGCCTGAGCGGTCGCGGGCAGTGCCACCGCGACGATCGCGGCGATGGCCACGAGGGTGGAGCGTCGTGCCATGCCTGGATTCCTCCGATACTTGCCGCTAACCTCACGGCGATCTGCCGAACGGTGCCACCGTACCGTCGAAGGCGGACATATCGGGAGGCTGAGACCCGCCTGAGACCCCCCGAATACCACCTGTTCGGGGGGCACGCGGGGGGCTTCGCTCACCCTGTGAACGTGAAACTGTTCTTGCCGATCAGCTTGCCGTAGCGCGCCTTGGCTTTTGCGCCGAGGCCCGGCCAGACGTACCAGGTATAGGTCCTGCCGCGTCTGAGCTTCGCACGGGGCAGGCTCAATGTCCGGTTCGCGGGCCAGCTCACGAAGACGCGCTTCTTGCCCATGAAGAGCTGCACGTTGTAGTAGCGGGCAGCCTTGGCGGCGGGCCAGGACAGGCGCACCTTGCCATGCACCTTGGCACGCGGCGCGGGACCGAAGGCGCTCGTCGAGCTCGCCTTCGCGGTCACGCGCACGGACGCGGCGGGCGAGCCATTGCCGGCCGTGTCATAGGCGACGACGGTGAACCAGCGCGACGTGCCGGGCGCGATCGTCGCGGTCGCCTTCGTGCCCGTGCCGGAAGCGATGCGCTTGGCCGCCTTGAGCGCCGCGGGCTTGCGCTCCGACGAGCCGATCTCGACGTGATCGAAATCGCGGTCGGACGGGTTCTTCCAGGAGAGCCTGACCGTGCCGCCGGCGACCTCCGCCTTGAGCTGCGTGACCGCGGCGGGCGCGGTGGCGTCGCTGACGCGGCCGTTCGGGACGGCGCTGACGGTCGCGGCCGGCGAGCGATTGAGCGCCTCGTCGAGCGCGAACAACGCGAAGCTGTAGGTCGCGCCGTTGCTGAGCCCCGTCGCCGAGCAGGCCGCGGAGCCGGCCACGATCGCAGTGCAGATGCGCGCGCCGTCGGCTTCGCCGGCGGGCGCGCTCGCCCCGGGCTTGGCGACGAGCACGTAGCCGGCGACATCGTCGTCGAGCCCGGCCGCCGTCCAGCGCAGGCTCACGCTCGCGTCCCCCGGCGTCGCGGCGAGGCCCGCGGGCGCGGCCGGCGCGAGCTGGTCGCGCGCGATGACGCCGGCGGTGACGGCCGCGGGCGACGTGTTGCCGACCGCGTCGACGGCGAAGACCGCGTAGCTGTAGAGCTTGCCGTTGAGCGTCGTCGCATCGCTGCAGGAGGTGACGGCGCCCTGGCACGTCGCATCGCCATCGGCGACCGAGGTGGGCGCGCTCGCGGAGGGCGAGCGGCGCACGACGTAGCGCGCGATGCCCGAGCCCGCCCCGTCGCTCGCGTCCGGCCAGCCGATCGTGATCGAGCCGTCGAGCGCCGCGCCGGCCGTCGCGCCGCCCGGCGCCGCGGGCGCGGTCGTGTCGTAGAGCACCGTGACGGGGGCCGAGGCGACGCCGAGCGTGGCGTCGCCCGAGGCCGCCGCGACGACCTGGTAGGTGTAGCTGCCGTCGGCGAGCCCGCTGGAGGAGTCGGTGAACGTCGTGCCCGCAGCTGACGACGCCGACCGGCGGCGTCGCGCCGGCGCGGTAGACGTTGTAGTGATGCAGGCTGAAGCCGGGGGTGCTCACGGGCGCGGCCCACGAGAATCGTGGCCGCTGGGCGGTGGGCGACGCGAGCACGGCGATGCCGGTCGGCGCCGAGGCGCCGGAGGGGTCGAGCAGGATCGCCTTCCCGCCCGAGGGTGCGGACTCGTTGCCCGCGGCGTCGACGGCGACGACGGTGTAGACGTAGGCGCCCGCCGTCGTCAGGCCGGTATCGCTCCAGCTGTAGCCGCCGCCGTGGGGCACGGCCGGGCCGACCCGCGTGACGCCGCGGTAGACGTCGTAGTGGTCGACGCCCGAGCCCGCGTCGGTCGACGGCGAGAACGCGATCGTCGGCGCCGCCGAGACGGTCTCGAGACCGGTCGGCGTCCCGGGGCTGCTCGGATCGGTGTTGTCGACGCGCACGCTCGCGACGCTGCTCCCGGCCGTGTGCGCCGCAGCATCGGTCGCGAGCGCCTGGAGCTGGTAGAGGCCGTCGGCCACGGGCGCCGTGTCGAACGCGTAGCTGAAAGGCGCGCTCGCGAGCGGCGTCCCGAGCATCGTGTAGGCGCCGCTCGAGCCCTGCGTCCGGTAGCCGTACTGCACCGTGAAGGCGCTCGCATCGGAGCCCGTCGCCGCGAGCGGGAGCGAGCCGCTGACGATCTGGCCGCCCGTGACGCCCGCGAGCGCGACGACCGGCGCGGTGTTGTCGACGGTGACGGTCACCGTCGCGCTCGTGGCGGTGTTGCCGGCGGCGTCGGTCACGACGGCGTGCAGGCCGACCGCCCCCTCGAGCGCACCGGTGTTCCAAGTCGCGTCGTAGGGCGAGCCGTCGGCGTCGGTCTCGATCGCCTGCCAGAGCGTGCCGTCGAAGAACTCGAAGACGACCGAGGGCGTGCCCGGGCCCGGTGTTGGACGCGCTCGCGGTCAGGCCGTTGCCGGCCCCGTGCAGCAGCGCGCCCGCGCTCGGGGCGGTGATCGCGGCGGTCGGCACGGTGTTGTCGACCGTCGTGTCGCGCGACGGCGCTGAGGCCGACGTTGCCGGCCGCGTCCGTCACCCTGACGCGCAGGTCGTAGGCGCCGTCGCGCGAGACCGCTCGTGTCGAGCGTCCCCTGCGCGGAGGCCGCCGTGTCGGTGTCGAACGTCGTCCACGCGCCGGCGCCGTCGGGCGAGCGCTGGAACTCGACGGTCGTCGATGCCCGAGCCGCCGTCGGAGCCGGTCGCGCTGAGGCTCACGGCCGCGCCGCGGATCACGGCCGGCGGCGCGGTCAGCGTCGCGACCGGAGCCGTGTCGTCGACGCGCACGCCGGCGGCCACCGCGCTGACGCCGACGTTGTCCGGCGCCGTCCGTCACGCGCACGCGCAGGTCGTAGAGGCCGTCGGCGAGCGGCCCGGTGTCGAGCGTGCCGTCCGCCGAGGCAGCGGTGTCGGTGTCGAACGTCGTCCACGTGCCGGCACCCGCGACGGACCACTGGAACTCGACCAGGTCGAGCCCGGAGCCGCCCGTGTCGGCAGCGGTCGCCTCGAACGGCACGGCGGAGCCGTGGATCGCCGCGGGCGGCGGCGTCAGCACGCCCGTCGGCAGCGTGCTGTCGACGAGCACGCCGGCGACGACGACCGTGTCGGTGGCGAGCCCGGCGGCGTCGGTGATGCGCGCGTAGATGTCGTAGCTGCCGTCGGGCGGCGACCACGTGACGCTCCAGGTCGGCCCGCTCGCAGTCGGTGCCGATCGACGTCCAGGACGGCAGGCCGGTCGGCGCGCGGAAGAACTCCACGCTCGCGACGCCCGAGCCCGCATCGGCCGCCGAGGCGGTGAGCACGAGCGGAGCGGCGTGCGCGGACAGCACGGCGCCGTTGATCGGCGCGGTCACGGAGCCGGTCGGCGCGGTCGCGTCGTACGTCACGAGCACGTGGTTCGAGTCGGGCGTCTCGACCATCCCCACGAACGCCGCGCACGAAGTAGCAGCGCTCGCCCTCGGCCGGCGTCGTGTCCTCGAACGACGTCGCATTGCCCGGCAGGCCCGTCGGCGCCGAGAGCGCCGAGATCTCCGTGACGTTCGTGACGCAGTCGGCGTCGGCGCGGTAGGCGCGGAAGCCGTCCTCGGCCGTCGCGTCGCTCCACGTGAGCGTGACGGACGCGACCGAGGTCGGCGAGGCGGGCTGCTGGAGCACCGGGTCGGCGAGCGCGCGTCGCGGGGAGCAGCAGCGCGGCGGCGAGCGCGGCGGCGGGGAGGAGCAGGCGCGTGCGCAGGTCAGACCCCTGCGAGTAGGAGGGCGAGCAGCGGCAGGGCGGCGGTGGCGAGACCCGGGCCACGGCGCGAGGCGAGCGCGGCGCCGAGGCCGAGGAGGGCGGCGCAGGCGGCGAGCAGCAGCGCCGGGAGCGGGATCGGCAGGCCGCCGCCCGGAGCTCGCGGCCGCCGCGGCGGCGCGCGCGGCCGGGAGCTCGCCGGCCGGCACGGCGCCGATCGACTCGGCGACCGTGCCGCGTCAGGCGGTCGACCGCATCCGTGCGCCGCACCCCGGCGAGCTCGCTGCGCAGGACGGCCTCGGCGTGCGTCTGGCTCGCCGCGAGCAGCTGGATCTGATGGCGCTCACGGCGCAGCGCCGCGGCCTTGCGGGCCTTCGCCCTGGCGCGCGCCCGCGCCGCCGCTGCACGCTGAGCCGTCGTCGGGCCGGCCGGCGCGGCGGGCGCAGCGGGCGGCGTGTAGGTGCGTGCGGGCGCCGAGTACGTGCGCGACGGTGCCGCGGGCGGCGTCGCCGGGGCAGCCGGGCTCGCGGCGACCGGCGCCGGGTTGTCCGGCGCGGCGACGGGAGCGGGATCGGCGGCACTCGCCGCGACGGGCGCGAGCAGCGCCAGGCAGGCGAGGGCGATCAGCGGGCGGCTGGGACAGGCGAGACGTCACGCATCACGATGTAGCGCCATGAACCGCGGCCTTGCGCCCCCTGCCGGGGGTATCGCGATACCTCAATTGAGATACCGCGCGAGCGCCGCCGGAGCTACTGGGCCGGTGAGAGCGAGGGCCGGGCGGTGGCGCACGAGGCTGACGATCAGGAACGCCTCGCCGGCCGCGAGCAGCGCGAGCAGCGCGAGCTTCCAGGCCGGGGTGTCGCTGCCGTCGGAGGGCACGGCCTCGCTCGCCGGAACCAGCGCGAGCGGCGTCGGATCGGGCGGCGGGCTCGCGTCGACGACGATGCCCGACTGATCGCGTCCGCCCTCGGCGCTCGACGATCACGACCTCGGGCGTTTCGACCGGCGTCTCCGTGCCGGTCTCGCCCGGCGTCGCCGGCGGGGTGGGCGGCGTTTCGGGCGGGGTCACCGGGCTCGGCGGCGTTGGCGGCGGGGGCGGCGTGGCGGCGGGCGGCGTGGCCGGCGGGGCGGGCGGCGTCGCCGGCGGCGTGGGCGGCGGCGTGGGCGGCGTGGGCGGCGTCACCACCGTTTCCGGCGGCTTCGGGATCGGCTTGATGTCCGCATTCGCGATCGCCGGGAGCGCGAGCAGCGCCACGAGGGCGAGCAGGGCGAACGGGCGAGCGCGCGATCTCATCTCCGCCATGATCGGCCAGGTCGGCCCCGTATGCAAGGGTGGCGGCGAATACCCCCGGAGCGCTGCGGGCCGGTTGAATGCCGATAGAGTCGCCGGTCATGCCGATTCATCTCCGTGCCGAGCCGGGCGACTACGCCGACGCCGTCCTCCTGCCGGGCGATCCGCTGCGTGCGAAGCTGATCGCCGAGACGTTCTTCGACGACCCCCGCCAGGTCAACGGGGAGCGGGGCATGCTCGGCTTCACGGGGACGTTCGAGGGCAAGCCCATCTCGGTGCAGTCCTCGGGCATGGGCTGCCCGAGCGCCGCGATCGTGATCGAGGAGCTGATCCAGCTCGGCGTCAAGCGCATCGTCCGGGTGGGCACGTGCGGCGGGCTGCAGACCGACATGGCGCTCGGCGATCTGATCCTCGCGATCTCGGCCGTGCCGAGCGACGCGACGATGCTCACCTACACCGGCGGCGAGCCGCACGCACCGACCGCCGACTTCGAGCTGACGCACGCGGCCGTGCACCAGGCCAAGCACGACGGCACGAAGCTGCGCGTCGGCCCCTGCGTCTCGTCGAGCACGTTCTACGACCCCGACGCCGGACGCGCGCAGCGCTGGTCCGACCGCGGGGTGCTGGGCGTCGAGATGGAGGCGGCGATCCTCTTCACGGTCGCCGCGATCCGCGGCATCCAGTCGGCCTGCCTGCTGACCGTGTCCGACATCATCGTCGAGGGCGAGTTCCAGCGGATCAGCGACGACGAGCTCAAGGCCGCGGTCGCGCGCATGACCGAGCTGGCGATCCGCGCGGCGCTCTCGGAGCCGAAGCACTGAGCCCGGAGGCGCCGAGCCGCGCGTACGTGATCGTCAATCCGGCGGCGCAGAACGGCACCGCCGGCAAGCGCTGGCCCCGGCTCGCGGAGCGGGCGCGCAAGCTCGGGCTCGAGCTCGACGTCGCCTTCACCGAGCGCCCCGGGCACGCCACGGAGCTGGCGCTCGCGGCGGCGGCGGACGGACGCGAGCTGGTCTGCGCGCTGGGCGGCGACGGCACGGTCAATGAGGTCGTCAACGGCCTCGCGCCGAGCGGCGCCGACGGTCCCGAGCTCGGCGATCCTGCCGTTCGGCACCGGGCGCGACACGATTCGCACCTACGGCATCCCGAAGCAGCCGGAGCAGGCGCTCGAGCTGCTGCGCGGCGGCCGCACGCGCACGATCGACCTCGGCCGCGCGACGTTCCGCACGCCCGCGGGCGAGGGCTCGCGCTGGTACATCAACATCGGCTCGTGCGGTCTGACGGGCGCGGTCGCCGCGCGCGCGGAGCGCACGTCGAAGCGGCTCGGCGGCACGCCCGCGTTCCTCTTCGCCACGGTCTCGACGTTCGCGGCCTGGCGCAACGTGCCGTTCCGCGTCGAGGTCGACGACGAGCCGCCGCTCGAGCTGGTCGCCAACAACGTGATCTGCGCGAACGGGCGGGCATTCGGCGGCGGCATCAAGGTCTGCCCGCAGGCCGAGCCCGACGACGGTCTGCTCGACGTGCTCGTGTGGGGCGACGTCGGCAAGCTCGATCTCGCGCTCAACCTCCCCCGCCTCTACCGCGGCACGCACCTCGGGCACGCCAAGGTGACGGTCCTGCGCGCGCGCCGCGTGCACGTCGAGCCGGCGCAGGCCGCTGCCGCTCGAGCTCGACGGCGAGCTGCCGGGAACCACGCCCGCGACGTTCGAGGTCGCGCCCGCGGCCCTGCGCCTGCGCGTCCCGGCCTGAGGTCGGGCCCGGCCGGAGCCGGTCAGGCGACGATCTCGATGGGCGTGCCCGCCGGCACGATGCGCAGCAGGCGCCGCATCTGCTCGTTGCGCACGCGCAGGCAGCCGTTCGAGACCGCGTCGCCGACCGTGCGCGCGTCGTCGGTGCCGTGGATCGCGACCGGACCGCCCCGCTTCCAGCCCGTGAGCACGGGCGAGAAGCTCGAGATGCCGAGCGCGCCCGGGCCGTACGGGCCGTCGGGTTGCGCAGGTGGAGGCGCTCGAAGACGTAGAAGGAGCCGGTCGGCGTGGGCGTCGCGGCGCTGCCGACGGCGACGGTCAGCCGCAGCCGCTCGCGCCCGCTCTCGTACGCGATCAGCCGCCGCTGCGTCAGCGAGACGCGGATGCGCCAGCGCACGACGTAGGGCTTGAGCCCCGCGGCGGGCACCCAGCCGCGCACGCCGTTCGGCCGGATCGGCAGATCGACCTGGTACCAGGCCGCAGCGCAGGTCGGCCCCGCCACACGCTGACGGACGAGGAAGACGCGCGTCACGCCCTCGGGCGTGCGCGGGCCGAACGTGCGCAGCGCGGGCGCGTCGGCGCGCGGCGCGGTGCGCGCCGTGAGCCGGCCGCGGTCGAGCTCGACGGCGAGCCGCACGTCGGCCGTGCCGACCTTCTCGACCGTCCCGGGAACGCACGCGGCGCGCGCGCCCGGCGCCAGGACGGCGCCGGCGCACGCGACCGCCGTTGCCACGAGCCCGAACCTGCGCGAGCGCGGCGCGCTCGCCCACACGCGAGCTACTGCGAGACGAAGCGGTAGATCTGTCCTTGCGCCGAGCACACGTACAGCATGCCCGATGCGTCCTCTCCGAACGAGACGATCGACTTCAGCCCGACCGCGCTCGCGACCTCCGAGATGTCGTTCGGCGCGCCGCCGCCCGTCGCGAGCGTCCACATCTTGCTCGAGCAGTAGTCGGCGTAGACGTAGCGGCCGCTGAGGCCGCGCGATCGCGCGTCCGCGGTAGACGTAGCCGCCCGTGATGCTGCAGCCGTCGCTGTGGCTGTACTCGGCGACGGGACCGCGCAGCTTGCCGCCGACGATCGGCGTGTCGGGCTCGAAGTCGTGCTTGCCCTCGTAGCGGCGCCAGCCGAAGTTCACGCCGGCGAGGCCGCGCTTGATGTGGTCGACCTCCTCCCACTCGTTCTGGCCGACGTCGCCGATCCAGAGGTCGCCGGTCTTGCGGTCGAAGGAGAAGCGCCACGGGTTGCGCAGGCCGAGCGCCCAGATCTCGGGGCGCCAGCCGGCCTTGCCGACGAACGGGTTGCCCTTCGGGATCCCGTACGGCTTGCCGCCCGTGCGCGTGTTGACGTCGATGCGCGCCAGCTTGCCGAGCAGGTTGGCGGGGTTCTGCCCGTTGCCGTGCTCGCCGTGGCGGTCGCCGCCGCCGCCGCCGTCGCCCGTCGCCGAAGTAGAGCATCCCGTCGGGCCCGAACGCCAGCTGCCCGCCGTTGTGGTTGCCCTCGGGATCCGGGATCTCGAGCAGCTTGCGATGGCCGGGCTTGATGCGCGCGGCGTTCTTGGCCGCGCGCAGCTCCCGGATCTCCTCGTTGCCGGCCTTGTTCGTGAAGTAGACGTAGAGCTTGCCGTTGCTCGCGAACTTCGGGTGGAACGCGACCGAGAGCAGGCCCTGCTCGCCGCCCGCGGTGATCGCGCTGCGCAGGTCGGCGTAGGCGCCGGTCGCCACCGCACCGTTGCGGATCGTGCGGATCGTGCCCTCCTGCTCGACCACGAAGAGGCGCTTGTCGCCCGGCGCCGACGTGATGTAGACGGGCGAGCGCAACCCGTCGGCGACCTTCGCGAGCGCGAGTCCCGGCGGCGTGACCACGGACTCCGCCGGTCGCCCGTGCGCGGGCGCTGCGACGGCCGCGCAGGTCAGAGCGGCCAGGGCAAGGGGGATTCGGATCCTCATGCCCGCAACGTACACGCGATAACGTCGGCGTCCGATGGAGCCGGCGCGCGCGATCGGGGAGGACGGGTACGCCGCCTGGTGCGACGCCTGGAACGACCCGGCGAGGCTCCTCCCGCGGACGCCCGCCGACCTGTGCCACGAGGCCGCCGCAGCCGGCCTCTGCCAGCGCTTCGCGCTCGGCCCCCGCGAGCGCCCCGACGCGGTCGGGGCCGTGCGCCGCCACCCCGCGTTCCGGCAGGCCACGCGGCTCGCGCTCGACCTGCACGTGCAACCCGCCGCCCGCGGCCGGGGCCTCGGCGGCGCGCTGCTCGCGCACCTGCTCGCGCGAGCGCGGGCGCTCGGAGCCGAGGTCGTCAGGGGCTACGCTCCGGCCGGCGACCGCGCGTGGGATGCGCTCGCCGCCCGGCACGGCCTCCGCGAGGTCGAACGCGATCGCTTCCTGGTGCTCGACCTCCTCGACGACACATCCGCCCCCGCTCCCGGCGACCCCGTGCCGCTGCTGCTGGGCGACCAGCCCGCGGGGTGCGAGCGCGAGGCCTGGGCGCTCGAGACCTCCCTGCACGCCGAGCTCGCGACGAGCGCGCCCTACGTCCCGGAGCCGTTCGCCGCCTGGCGCACGCGCCTGCTCGAGGCGCCGGGCAGCGGCCCCGGGAGCGTGCTCGTCACGCGCGCGCCCGCGGGCGGGCTCGCGGGCGTGTGCGCGCTGCGCGTCTGCCTGGCGGAGCCCGGAACGGTCTACCACGCGTTCACCGGCGTCGCCCCCGCAGTGCGCGGACGGGGGCACGGCCGGGCGCTCAAGCTGGGCGCGATCCGGCGTGCGCGCGAGCTCGGAGCGCGGCGGCTGGTCGCCGACACGAGCCCCGGCAACGCCGCGATGCTCCGGCTCAACGAGCAGCTCGGCTATGCCGCTGCGCTCGACGTCCGCAACCTCGAGGGGGCGCCGTGAGCGACTTCACGATCACGCTGCGCGTGCGCTTCGCCGAGACCGACGCCATGGGGGTCGCCCACCACGCGGCCTACCTGCCGTACCTCGAGACGGCGCGCGTGGAGTACCTGCGTGCGCTCGGGCACCCCTACCGCGAGCTGCGCGACGAGGACGGCATCGAGTTCGCGGTGGTCGGAGTCGAGCTGCACTACCACGCGCCGCTGCGCTTCGACGACGAGTTCACCGTCAGCTGCGCCCTCGCCGAGCGCCGGCGCGCGACGTTCAGCCTGGCCTACCGCGTCGAGCTCGGCGGTGCGGCCGTGCTCAGCGGCTGCACCCGGCACGCCGTGCTCGGCCCGTGCGACGGGGGCGCCGCAGCGCGTGCCGGCCTGGCTCGCCGCACTGCCCGTCGCCACCGGCCGGTAGCCGGGGCCACCGCTACCGCTCGCCGAGCACGCCGGTTAGGGTGCCGTCCATGCATAGACGTCTCGCCATCCTCGCCGCCCTCGTGGCCGCCCTCGCCTTGCCGGCCGGCGCCTTCGCCGCCGCTCCGAAGCCGACTCCCGTCAAGCTCGCGGGCGTCCTCTTCAACGACAAGGAGAACGCCAAGGTCTCCTTCAAGCTCGGCGGCTCGCTGCGCTTCGTCTGGAAGGACGGCTTCCACAACGTGCTCACGTCGAAGGCCCCGGCGAAGGCCAACAAGCTCAACACGGGCGCGCCGGTCGAGGTTCACAAGCCGATCGTGTTCAAGCCCACGAAGAAGGGCAAGTACACGTTCTACTGCACGCCCCACAAGGCGCTCGGCATGGTCATCACGCTGACCGTCAAGTAGGACGCCGCGGCGGGCGCGGCTACCAGCTGCGCCCGCCGTCGGTCGAGATCAGCAGCTCGCCGTCCGGGGCGACGGCGTACCAGATGCGCTCGTTGCGGGGATCCGAGGCGACGAGCGTGGCGCGCGGCCCGCTCGTGTGCCAGGTCGCGCCGTAGTCGTCCGACCACGAGAGCTCGGGCAGCGCGGCGACGACGTGCTGCCAGCGCGCCGGCGTCGTCGCGACCGACTGCGCGCTCGAGGCCCTGACGGGGAGCCGTGACCAGCTCACGCCCGCGTCGAGCGAGCGCCACAGGCCCGTGCGGCCCGCCGCCGCGAAGAGCACGTCGGGCGCGCCCTTGGCGCGTGCGACGGCGATCGCCTTGGCCGCGCGGGGCAGCGCCAGCGCCGGGCGCGGATACCACGAGCGCGCCGAGTCGAGCGTGACGTAGAGGTGCCAGTAGGTGCCGCGCACCAGCGCGTAGAGCTTGCCGCCCGGCAGCCACGTGAGCGCGAGCACCCGGCCGCCGTGGAAGGGCGAGCGCTTGGGCGCGTCGACGTTGGAGTACGAGAGGTTGCCGCGCTGCAGCAGCTGGCCGCGCGAGACGATCGTCGAGGCCTGCGTGAAGCCCGCCGCGAGCGCGCCCCAGACGGGCCGCTGCGTCGTGTGCCAGGTGCGCCCGCCGTCGTGCGAGCGGTAGACGCCGAGCGGCCCGCCGACGAGCAGCGTGCCGGTCGCGTCGAAGGACTGCGCGATGAAGGTCGGGCGAGCCGCCGGCGGTCGGGACGGCGCGATGCTGATCGGCCTTACGCGCGCAGCCGGCGAGCACGAGCGCGAGCAGCGCCGGCAGCAGCACGCAGGGCGCGGCGGAGGCGCACCTCAGATTCCCAGCAACGAGCGCAGCCGCTGGGCCACGCCGCATGTCGCCGCGGACGTCGAGCAGGCCCGTGGCCCAGGCGACCTGGGGCGACAGGCTGCCGTCGCAGAGCTGCTCCCAGTGCTCGCGCGAGCACGTCACGGTGATGTCGGCGGGCGCGATGCCGGGCTCGACCACGGGCGCCTCGCCGCCGAGCCGCAGCGTCCAGCCGCCGTGCGGGCGCACCGGCGAGCGCGAAGGCCACGACCGCCTCGCCCATGGCGTCGCCGACCGCGCCCAGCTGCTCGGGTAGCGCGGCGAAGAACTCGGCGGAGGCCGTCACGTGGGTACCCTACCGACATGGCTCGCACCGCAACCGCTCCCGAGCGCCTGCCGTTCACCGGCGACGACGAGGCCGACCGCCTGATCGCCGCCGACCCGCTCGCGCTCCTCATCGGCTTCGTCCTCGACCAGCAGGTCACCGTCCAGAAGGCGTTCGCCGGTCCGCTCGAGCTGCGCAGGCGCCTCGGGCACCTCGACGGCGCGCGCATCGCGGCGAGCGATTCCGAGGAGCTCGCGGACACGTTCCGCGAGCGCCCCGCGCTGCACCGCTTCCCGGGCGCGATGGCCGAGCGGGTGCGCTCGCTCTGCGCCTTCCTCGACGAGCGCTACGACGGCGATGCCGCGCGCATCTGGGGCGAGGCCGCGAGCGGCGAGGATCTGCGCGCGCGCCTGGCCGAGCTCCCGGGCTTCGGCGACATGAAGGTGCGCACGGTCATGACGCTGCTGGCACGCCAGTTCGGCGTCGCCCCGCCGGGCATCGAGGCGTTCCTCCCCGACCACCAGACGCTCGGCGACGTGCGCAGCGCAGAGGAGCTCGCCGCCTACCAGGCGGGCAAGCGCGCAGCCAAGGCCGCGCGCCGCGCGGCGGCCGCAGACCAGTCCTGACTTCCTGACCGCAAGGAGATCCGTGTTCGACTACTTCAGGGCGCTCGACGGCCTCACCGACGAGGAGCGCGACATCCACGCGACCGTCCGCGCGTTCGTGGACTCCACCGTCATCCCGAACGTCCAGGGCTGGTGGGACGGCGACACCCTCCCGCGCGAGCTGATCACGCAGATGGGCGAGCTCGGCATCCTCGGGCCGACGACGCCCGCCGAGTACGGCGGCAGCGAGATCTCGAGCACCGCCTACGGCCTCATCTGCTACGAGCTCGAGCGCGGCGACTCCGGCGTGCGCTCCACGGCGAGCGTGCAGGGCAGCCTCGTCATGTACCCGATCTACGCCTACGGCTCCGAGGAGCAGAAGCGCAAGTACCTCCCCGAGCTGGCGTCCGGCGCGATCATCGGCTGCTTCGGCCTGACCGAGTCCGACGGCGGCAGCGACCCGGGCGCGATGCGCACGCGCGCGCGCCGCGACGGCGACGGCTGGGTGCTCAACGGCTCGAAGATGTGGATCACGAACAGCCCGCAGCGCCGACGTCGCGGTCGTCTGGGCCAAGGACGACGACGACGTCGTGCAGGGCTTCCTCGTCGAGGCCGGCACGAGCGGCTTCAGCGCGCCGGTCACGCACAACAAGGCGAGCCTGCGCGCGAGCATCACCGGCGAGCTCGTGCTCGAGGACGTGCGCGTGCCCGAGTCGGCGCGGTTCCCGGTCAAGGGCGGGCTCAAGTACCCGCTCGGCTGCCTCACGCAGGCGCGCTACGGCATCGCGTGGGGCGCGCTCGGCTCGCTCGAGACCTCGCTCACCGCGTCGCTCGACTACACCAAGACGCGCGAGACGTTCGGCCGGCCGATCGCCGCCCGCCAGCTGGTGCAGCAGAAGCTCACGACGCTCGCGACGCAGCACTCGCTCGGGCTGCTGATGGCGCGCCGCCTGGGCCAGCTCAAGGACGCCGGCGAGATGACGTTCGCGCAGGTCAGCATGGCCAAGCGCAACAACGTGCGCGTCGCGCTCGAGGGCGCGCGGCTCGCCCGCGAGATGCACGGCGGCAACGGCATCACGACCGAGTACCCGGTGATCCGCCACATGCTGCAACCTCGAGACGGTCGACACCTACGAGGGCACGCACGACATCCACCTGCTGATCGTCGGCCGCGACCTGACCGGCGAGAACGCGCTCGGCTAGACGCTGATGGTCACTACGGAACGGCGCGCGGCCCACTCCTGCTCGAGCAGGGCGTAGACGTACTCGCTCTGCCACTCGCCCTTGACCCACTCGTTCTCGAGCAGGTGGGCCTCGCGCCGCATCCCGAGCCGCTCGAGCACGCGGGCCGACGCGGCTGTTGCGCGGCTCGAGGCGCCCGATCACGCGATGCTGGCCGAGCTCGCCGAAGGCGATGCGCAGGAGCGCCCGGGCCGCCTCGGTCGCGAAGCCGCGGCCGTGGTGATCGGGGTGGAAGACGAAGCCGATCTCGCCCTGGCGGTGCTCGGCGCTGACCTGCCAGACCGTGCAGTCGCCGATCAGCTCCGAGCTGTCCTTGCGCACGACCGCGAGGCTGATGCGGTCGCAGTCGTCGGTGATCGCGGTCTCGCCGCACTTCTTCGCGAGGCTCGCGCGCACCGCGTCGGCGTCGCGCGCCTCCCAGTACAGCCAGCGGGCCACGTCGGGCCGCGACTGGATCGCCAGGAGCGCCGCGAGGTCGCTCTCGGCGAACGGCCGCAGGAGCAGCCGCTCGGTCTCGATGGGGATAGCCGGGGCCACGGCGACGGAGCCTACCCGGGTGCCCGCTCCCGGCCGGCGCGGCGGCGCGAGCTGTGTGAGACGCTCCCGGGGATGTCCTGCCCCGATCGCACCTGCGAGCTCGCGCCGTGAGCGACGCGCGCCTCGACGCCGCGCGCGATCCCGAGGCCTTCCGGACGCTCGGCCATGCGCTCGTCGACCGGCTCGCCGACCTACCTCGCGGCAGCGGGCGAGCGCTCCATCCCGGTCGCGCGGCCGCTCGCGCCCGCCGGCATGGGAGAGCGCTGGCCGGCCGCCTTCGAGGGCGGCGCCGATCCGCTCGCGCTCGTCGAGCGCATCCTCGCCGAGTCGATGGTCACGCACCATCCGGCCTACGTCGGCCACCAGCTGGCCGCCCCGCTGCCGCTGACCGCGCTGGCCACGCTCGTGACCGCCGTGACCAACGGCTCGGGGGCGATCTACGAGCTGAGCCAGTCGAGCACCGCGTGCGAGGCGGCGCTCGCGCAGCATCTCGCGGGCGGCTCGGCCTGCCGGACACGGCCGGCGGCCTGATCGTGCACGGCGGCACGGTCGGCACGATGACGGCCCTGCTGGCCGCGCGCCAGGCGCGGGCCGGGTTCGACGTCTGGCGCGACGGCGCGCACGCCGGCCCGCCGCTCGCGCTGCTCTCGAGCGACCAGACCCACTACTCCACGGCGCGCGCCGCTCAGATCATGGGCTTCGGCGAGGGCGGTGCGATCGCCGTCGAGAGCGACGAGCGCTGCCGCATGCGCCCGGCGGCGCTCGCGGCCGAGATCGCCGCCGCGCGGGCGCGCGGCCAGCGCCCGATCGCGGTCGTCGCGACGTCCGGCACGACGGGCACGGGCGCGTTCGACCCGCTCGAGGAGATCGCCGACATCTGCGCCGGCGAGGGCCTCTGGCTGCACGTCGACGCGGCGCACGGCGGCTCGGCCTCGCTCAGCCCGCGGCTCGCACCCCAGCTCGCGGGCATCGGCCGCGCCGATTCGGTCGTCTGGGATCTGCACAAGACCCTGCCGTTCCCGGCGCTCGCCTCGCTGCTCGTCTACGCCCGCGCGGGCGACGCCTACGGCGCGTTCGCCCAGAAGGCCGACTACCTCTTCCGCGCAGACGACCCGGGCGCCGAGAACATGGGCACGCGCACGCTCGAGTGCACCCGCCCGCAGCTCGCGCTGATCGCCTACCTCGGCTTCGCGACCGTCGGCGAGGCCGGCCTGCGCTCCCACGTCGAGCAGCTCTGGGAGCTCGGCGGCGTGCTCGCGGAGCTCGTGCGCGAGAGCGGCGACTTCGAGCTCGCGCTCGAGCCCGAGTGCAACATCGTGTGCTTCCGCCACCGCGCGGCGGCCGGGGCCGACTCCGACGCGCTGCAGGAGCGCATCCGCGGCGAGGTCAACGCGAGCGGCGCGTACTACCTCGTGCAGACGCGCGTGCGCGGCGCCACCTGGCTGCGCTGCGCGCTCATGAACACGGCGACGACGCGGGACGACCTGGTCGGGCTGCTCGCAGCGCTACGCGCCGCCGCGACGCGTCTCTGAGAGCGGCTCCGCGGTCGCGAGGCCGAGCAGCGCGGGGCAGCTCGGCGAGCCCGCGGATGCGCTCGCCCGCGTAGTCCGGGTGGCGGTCGCTGCGATCGACGAGGATCGCGCGGAGGCCGCTCGCGAGCGCGCCCTCGATGTCGTCCGAGAGGTTGTCGCCGACCATGACCGCGGCCTCCGCGGGCGCGTCGCCGAGCGCGAGCGCGGCGGCGAAGATCGTCGCGCACGGCTTGCGCCGCCCGTGCGCGTGCGAGGCGAGCGCGAAGTCGACCGAGATGCCGAGCTGCGCGGCGAACGGGACGAGCTCGCGATCGGTGTTCGAGACGAGACCGACCGTGCAGGCGCTCGCGCGCAGGACGTCGAGCAGCGGCAGCACGTCGGGGAAGAGCTCGAAGTTGCTCGGATCCCCCCACTCCTGCTCGGCCGCGATGCCGATCTGGTCGGCGACCGCGCGGGGCGCGCCCATGCCGCGCACGATCTCGGTCGCGAAGCGCCGGTGCTGCGCGCTGCGATGCTCGAGCGTCTGGCTGCTCCAGACGTGGAAGGCGCCCTGCCGGGCCTCCTCGTAGCGCTCGGGGTCGAGGCGGACGCCGAAGCGGGCGCCGAGCTCCGCATAGCCGTTCGCGTCGAAGACGCGGTGAGGACGGATCAGCGTGAAATCGACGTCGAGCAGAACGAGCTGCAGCGGTGGTCGCACCGGCGGGGACCATAGCGAGGGGCCGCGCGCCGGCGCGGCCCCTCGCCCTGCAGCATGCGAGCGACGTGCTCGCTCAGCCCGCGGAGACGCCGCTCATGACCTTCGTGAGCAGGCCGACGACCGCCGTCTGGAACTCCGCCGGCGTGCCGACCGAGCCAGGCGCGCTGATGTCCGGCGCGTCCGCGTCGACCGTCGTCACGTCGAAGCTCAGCGTCAGCGACTCGAGGCCCGAGCTGGACTTCGTCGCGTCGTCCATCGTCGCGTCCACCGCAAAGGCGACGCGATGCACCTTGTGATCGGTCTTGCCGACCCACAGATCGACGTGCGCCTTCTTGACAACGTCCTTGAGCTGCGCGACCGCCTTGTCGATCTCGGCCTGCGTCGGCGCCGTGCCAGAGCTGCCGCCCATCGTCTGCGAGAGATTTGCGACGACGTTTGCCACACCCTCGAGATTGACGTCGCCCGAGACCTTGTCGGACTCGATGCCCTCGACCTCCTCGCTCGACACCGAGGCGTTCTCGAGCAGCTTGGAGGGGTCGCCGATCGCGGCGAGAATCTTGCCGGCGTCGACGTCGCTGAGCGAGGTCCCGGTCGGCAGCGCCTGACCGGTCGTGGATGACAGTGCGTCGGCCGGGAGGTCGTACCACTTGTCATCGACGGCGATCCACGATTTGCCGCCGCCCGAGCGGATCTGGACGTCGACCGGATCCTTGCCGAGCGCGATGCTCAGCTTCATGTCGGCGGCCTTGCCCGTGCTGTCGACCACGCCGTCCATGCCGAGCGTGATCGGCTGCTTCGTGAAGACCGCGAGCTGCGCGTTCGACGGCGTGCCCTTGATGTCCACGGCGAGCTCGAGCTTCAGCTTCTGCGGGCCGGTGACGGCCTTCGTGTCGATCGCTGCGAGAATGCCGGCCGCGTCGCCATTGCCACTTGCCGGAGACTTGCTGTCGGAGCTGGCGTCCGACGACTTGCCCGAACCACCACAGGCAGCCGCGGTCAACGCCACGGCCACGAGCGCCAGCGCGACTGGGGAACGCCGCATCAAGAAACCTTCCTCCTTTATGCAGGATGCGCGATACGCGCGTGGTAGATGCACTGCGTATCGGCATGCATCGCGGGCTCTGAAGTCCCATCTTTCCTGCGCTCACCCTACACTACCGTTGTTCGCATTCGGCGCTCCGCCAGGTGAATTCCCGGCGACCTCGTGTGCGCCATCCCCCAGACGGCAACACCCCAGACAGCGAGGGAGACATGCAGGCATCCGCAGAACGCGGCAGCGTCGGCAAAGCCAGCTACGAGGCGGTGCGCAAGCACATCGACGCCGGCAAGAAGGCGACCGAGGCATTCCGGCTCGTGGCAGAGGAGACCGGTCGCTCCACGGCAACGGTCCAGACCGCCTACTACCGCGTGGCCCGCTCCCTTCCCGGCGGCGGCGGCGTCCAGCTCCGCCCGCGCACGAAGAAGGCCGGCGGCAAGCGCGCCGCGGCTGCCGCGCCGGCCGGCAAGAGCCCGGCTCGCCGCGGCCGCCCGCGGAAGAGCGCGGGGGCCGCACCGGCCGGCTCGGCCGCCGCGATCGCCCGCCAGCTGAGCGACGCCGCCGAGGCCCTCGTCTCGCACATCTCGCGGCTCGAGAGCGAGCTCGCCGAGGCCCGCAAGGATCGTGAGCGGCTCGTCGCCATCGAGCGCGCGCTCGGCCGTTAGCGACGACGCTCGTCCGTCCCGGGTGGGCGGCCGCCGATGAGGATCTGGATCGATCTCTCGGCGCCCGCCCACCCGGTCGTCTTCCGCCCGATCATCCGCCGGCTGCGGGAGGCGGGACACGACGTCGAGGTCACCGCGCGCGACTTCGCGCAGACGCTCGAGCTGGCCGAGCTCGCGGGCCTCGAGGCGCTCGCGGTGGGCGCTCACGGCGGCCGCTCCGCAGGCGGCAAGCTGCGCAGCCTGGCCGGTCGCTCGGCGGCGCTGTGGCGCTGGGCGCGCACGCGCCCGCGCTTCGATCTCGCCGCCGCGCACGGCTCGAACGACCTGCCGATCGTGGCGCGCGCCCTGCGCGTCCCGGCCGTCGACCTCTTCGACTACGAGTGGGCCACGTTCCAGCACATGATCGGTTGCCGCCTTGCGCGCCGCGTGATCGTGCCGGACGCGATCCCGCCCGAGCGCCTGAGGCGCTACGGCGCGAGCCCCCGCAAGCTGCGCCGCTATCCCGGTCTCAAGGAGGAGTACTTCCTCAACGACTTCGAGCCCGATCCCGGGATTCTCGCGCAGGTCGGCGCCGACCCCGCGCGGATCATCGTCGTGCTGCGCACGCCGCCGGTCGCGGCGCTCTACCACCGCGTCCACAACCCGGTCTACGCAGAGCTGCTCGACCGGCTCGGCCACGACCCCGGCATCCACACCGTCGTCCTGCCGCGCCTGCGCGAGCAGGCCGAGGAGCTGCGCCGGCTCGCGCTCCCCTCGGTGCTCGTCCCGACGCACGCCATCGACGGCCCGAGCCTCGTGGCGGCGTCCGATCTCGTGATCTCGGCGGGCGGCAGCATGAACCGCGAGGCCGTCGCGCTCGGCGTGCCCGTCTACACGACCTTCCAGGGCCGCATGGGCGGCGTCGACGAGCAGCTGCTGCGCGAGGGCAAGCTGCGCCGCCTCGAGCGCGCGGCCGACGTCGAGATCGCGCGCCGCGATCGCGACACCCCGCGCCTGCGCCGCGACCCGCAGCTGATCGTCGATCTCATCCTCGGAACCCTGGAGCGCACCGGCTAGGAGCGCGTGGCGGCGAGGAACGCGAGCACGTGCCCGGCGGCGGCGGGCCGCTCGCGGCTCCGCTCTCCGCCGCGCGCGCGAGGGCGAGCTCGGAGCATTCCTACTCCGACGGGTCGAACAGCCGCAGGTCGTCGTTCTTGACCGAGTTGACGAGCGTCGAGGCGTCGGCGGCGCGCATCTGCTCGGGCGGATAGGGCTGCAGCAGCGAGAGCGCCGCCTCGACGGGCACGTCGCGATCGAGCCACTCCTGCTCCACGCCGCGCGCGAGGATCACCGGCATGCGGTCGTGCACGTGCGCGACGAGCGCATTCGCGCGCGTGGTGATGATCGTGCAGGTGCGCAGCGACTCGCCGCTCCCGGGATCTCGCCACCCCGTCCAGAGGCCGGCGAAGCCGAAGGGCTCGCCGTCGCCGAGCGTGTAGCGCACCGGGCGCCGCTTGCCGTCGGGGTCGAGGCGCCACTCGTAGAAGCCGTCGGCCAGGATCAGGCAGCGATTCTTGGCGAGCAGCGGGCTGTAGGCCGGCTTCTCGGTCAGCGTCTCGGCGCGCGCGTTGATCATGCGCGCCCCGATCTTCGCCCCCTTGACCCAGCGGGGCACGAGGCCCCAGCGGGCGAGCATCAGCTCGCGCCCCGCGCTGCGCTCGGCCAGCGCGAGCACCGCGTCGGTCGGCGCCACGTTGAAGCGCGGCTCGAAGTCCTCGGGGAGCGCGACGCCGAAGCGCTCGGCCAGCAGCATCGGGTCGACGGCGATGGTGTAGCGGCCGCACATCCCGTCATTGTGCCGCGCGCGCACGCGAGGCCGCCGCCAGCGCGCCGGCGCTCGCGGCCACGACGCACGCGATCGCGAGGGCGTCGACGACGGAGAGGCCCTGGCCCAGCGCGACGGCGCCCACGAGCGCGGCGACGGCCGGGTGCATCGAGAGCAGCACGCTGAACGTGCGGGCGGGCAGGCGGCGCAGCGCGTACATCTCGATCGCGTACGGGATCGCGGTGCTCAGCAGCCCGAGCGCGGCGCACAGCCCGAGCACGCGCGGATCGGCGAGGCTCGTCCCCGCACCGGCGATCCCCGGCAGCGCGAGCACCCCGGCCGAGATCGCAACCGCCGGCAGCAGGCCGGCGACGCCTACGGTCGCGTGGGCCAGGCGGCGGCCGAGCACGATGCAGAGCGCCCAGCAGCCGCCTGCGATCCCGATCAGCGCGAGCCCGCCGAGCTGCGCGCCGGTGAAGCCCAGTCCGAGCAGCGACACCCCGGCGACCGCGAGCGCGACCCAGACGAGATCGGAGCGCCGGCGCGAGGTCGCGACCGCGACGGCGATCGGCCCCCAGAACTCGATCGTCACGGCGGCGCCGAGCGGGAGGCGGTCGATCGCCTCGTAGAAGCTCAGGTTCATGCACGCCATCGCCGCCCCGAAGGGCAGCGCGGCGCGCCATGCCGCGCGCATGCGCGGCAGCCCCCGCAGCACGAGCGCAAGGATGGCCGCGCCGAAGAGCGAGCGCAGGAACGTGACGCCGGCGGGCGTCGAGTGGGTGAATGCGTGCACGGCGACGGCGCCGCCGAGCTGCACGGAGAGCGCGCCTGCGATCATCGCGAGCGGCGCGGGCAGCGCGGGCAGGCGCGCGCCGCGCGCGACCGGCACCGGGCTCGACATGGCTCGAAGATAGCCGCTTCGCACCGCGCGACGAGGCACCGGTTTCGTACCCTGCCGCGAGTGACGACGTACGGTCTCAGCTCGGCCGAGGCGGCCCGCCGCCTCGAGGGGCGGGGGCCACCGCAGCGGACGCCGGGCGGCCTCACCTACCGGGCGATCATCCGCCGCAACGTGCTCACGCTCTTCAACGGCGTGCTCGCAGCCTGCGCCGTCGCGCTGATCGCCACGGGCCAGCTGGCGGATCTGCTGTTCGCCGCCGTGCTCGTGATCAACTCGGGCATCGGCATCGTCCAGGAGCTGCGCGCCAAGCGCGCCCTCGACCGCCTCGCCCTGCTCGCCGCCCCGCGCGCCCGCGTCCTGCGCGACGCAGCCGAGCTCGACGTCGGCATCGACGACGTCGTCGTCGGCGATGCGATCCTGCTCAGCCCGGGCGACCAGGTCGTGGCCGACGGGCGGCTGCTCGAGGCCCGTGCCATCCAGGTCGACGAGTCGATCCTGACCGGCGAGTCCGATCCGGATGCGCGGCGCGCGGGCGATCTGCTGCAGTCCGGCTCGTTCTGCGTCGCCGGCAGCGGCATCTACGAGGCCGAGCGCGTGGGTGCGGATGCCTACGCCAACGCGCTCACCGACGTCGCGCGCGAGGATCGCCGCGAGCTCTCGCCGCTCCAGGTCTCGATCAACAAGCTCCTGCGGCTGATGGTCGCGATCATGATCCCGATCGCGATCCTGCTCGTCTACGCGCTGCGCGCGCACGACGTCGAGACGCGCGAGGCCGTCTCGACGGCCGTCGCCGGCATCGTCTCGCTCGTGCCCGAGGGCCTCGTCCTGCTCGCGAGCCTCGTCTTCGCCGTCGCGGCCGCGCGCGTCAGCCGGCGCGGCGCGCTCGTACAGCGCCTGCCCGCGGTCGAGGCGCTCGCCGGCCTCGACGTGGTCTGCCTCGACAAGACGGGGACGCTGACCGACGGGACGCTCGCGGTCGAGGAGATCCTGCCGCTCTCCGGGCAGGACGAGCGCGACGTCAGGGCGCTGCTGGGACGCTTCGCCGCGAGCCTCGGTGCGCGCAACCCGACCGCGGATGCCCTGCATGCGCACCTCGGCGGCCCGGTCGGGAACGTGCGCGTCGAGGTGCCGTTCTCCTCGCGCTGGAAGTGGAGCGGCATCGCCTTCGGCGACGGCAGCGAGCTCGTGCTCGGCGCGCCCGAGGTGCTCGTGGGCGCCGATGCCGACCCCGAGCTCGCGAGCGCCGTCGCGATCCGCCAGGAGCAGCGGCTGCGCGTGCTCCTGTTCGCGCGCACCAGCGGCCTGGCCGAGCCCGAGGGCGACGGCGAGCCGCGTCTGCCCCGGCTCATGCCGCTCGCCCTGCTCGCCTTCAGCGAGCGCATGCGCCCCGACGCGGCGACCACGATCGCCTACCTGCACCGCGCCGGGGTCGAGGTGAAGATCATCTCCGGCGACGGCCCGGCCACCGTCGCTGCGGTCGCGCGCGCCGCCGGCATCGAGACGGAGGGGCGCGTGACCACCGGCGCCGAGCTGCCCGAGGAGGCGGACGCCCTGCGGCGCTCCGCGCTCGAGAACGCGATCTTCGCGCGCGTGCAGCCCGAGGACAAGCGCCAGCTCGTCGCCGCGCTGCGCCGCGGCGGGAGGCGCGTCGGGATGGTCGGCGACGGCGTCAACGACGTGCCCGCGCTCAAGGAGTGCGACGTCGCGGTCGCGCTCGGCTCCGGCAGCCAGCTCGCCAAGGGCGTCGCCGACGTCGTGCTCGTGAGCGAGAGCTTCGAGGCGATCCCGTTCGCGATCGAGGAGGGGCGCAAGATCCTCCGCAACGTCCAGCGCGTGGCCAAGCTGTTCGTCGCCAAGTCGGTCTTCGCGGCCGTCCTGATCCTGACCGTCGGCGTCGGCGGCGGCTCGTACCCGTTCCTGCCGCGCCAGCTCTCGCTGGCCGCCGCGATCACCGTCGGCATCCCCGCCTTCCTGCTCGCGCTCGCCCCGGCCGCGCAGGCGCCGCCGCGCGCGTTCATGCGCGACGTGGCCGGCTTCGCGATCCCGGCCGGCATCGTGCTCGGCGTCGCCGTGCTGCTCGGCCACGGCCTCGTGCACACGTCGATCGGCCGCTCGGCCGCGGAGTCGCAGACGACGTCGGTCACGATCCTCGTCTTCGTCGGCCTCTACCTGGTGCTGGTGCTCGAGGCGGGCAGCATGCGCCGCTCGCGCGTGCGCGGCGCGCTCGTGCCGCTGCTCGTGGGGCTGCTCGCCGTGGTCTACCTCGTGATCCTCGCGCTGCCCGGACTGCGCGGCGCGTTCGGTCTGACGGCGCCCTCGGGCCTGCCGATCGTCGTCGGCATCATCTGCACCGCCTTCGCGATCGGGGCGCTCGGCATGCTCGGGCTCTCGCTGACCCGGCCGGGCGGCGAGCAGGTCGAGGTCATCCGTTTCTGGCGCCGCGCCCGTACCTGAGCCCGGATGCCCGGCCGGCCGTGGCGAGCGTGCGGGCTGAGCCGGGCCGCGAGTATGCGATAATCGGCGCTTCCGGGGTGTGGCGCAGCCTGGTAGCGCGCTCCGTTCGGGTCGGAGAGGTCCCCAGTTCGAATCTGGGCACCCCGATGCGCTGCCGGGGCCGCCGCGCGGCCCCGGCAGCCACCCCCGGCCCTCCACCCGGCCTATGCTCCGGCGGATGAGCGCGACGCGCGATGAGATCCTGGCCTTCCTCGACTGCCGAGCTCGAGACGCACCGCTATCGCGACTACGCGCCGATCGGCCTGCAGGTCAGCGGCGCAGAGCGCGTCGAGCGCGTCGCGACGGCCGTCTCCTCGACGCTCGAGATCTTCGATCGCGCGTCGGTCGAGGGCGCGCAGCTGCTGCTCGTGCACCACGGCATGTTCTGGGACAACGAGCCGCGCGTGATCGGCCCGCACATGAAGCGGCGCCTCGAGCGGCTGTTCGCGGCCGGCATCACGCTCGCCGCCTACCACCTGCCGCTCGACGGGCATCAGCGCATCGGCAACAACGCGCGCCTCGCCGAGGAGCTGCGGCTGCGCGTCGACGGCTGGTTCTCGGAGCACGGCGGCATTCCGCTGGCGGTGCACGGGACGCTCGCGGCGGCCGTGCCCCTGCAGGTGCTCGCCGAGCGCGTGAGCGAGGTCGTCGGGCGCGTGCCCATCGCCTTCCCCGGCGGGCCCGAGCGCATCCGCACGCTCGCGATCTGCTCCGGCCGCCCCGGCGGCATCGCGCGCGAGGCGGCCGCGACCGGCGCCGACGCCCTGCTCACCGGCGAGCCGCAGGAGGACTTCCGCGCGCTCGCGCGCGAGCTCGGCATCTCGATCGTCTGCGCCGGCCACCATGCCACCGAGACGCTCGGGGTACAGGCGGCGGGCGCGCTCCTGGTGGAGCGCTTCGGCGTCGAGCACGTGTTCCTCGACTCGCCGAATCCGGTCTGAGGCGTGCGCCCGGGGCAGTTCGCACGCGCCTAACCTTTTGCTCTTGCCGACGTCCACGAGCGGCGCTAAGATCCGGGCATGGCAGGGAGCGCCCATCGATGTTGACCGAGACGGAATCCGCTCCCTGATCTGCAAGCCCACCACGGCCTCGCCTGGTGGGCTTTGTCGTTCAAGGACCCAAGCCAAGCGCAAGGAGTCGCGAGCCATGCCGAACCACCTCACGCCCGAAGAGCTCTCCCGTGAGTTCGGGATCGACCGCTCCGAGGTCATCCGGATCTGCGTCGAGGAGCACGTGCCCGTCTACCACGGCCGGATCGACAAGACGCTCTTCGAGACCGTGCGGCTGACCCAGCACCTCGAGACCCGGCCGCTGCACGCGACCAGTTCGGCCTGACCCTCCGCGGGCCGGCTCACCCGGCCCGGACCGGCAGACCCAGGTAGCCTCTCTGGGTGCGTGTCCGCACCTGGCGTCCGTACGTGCTCGTCGCCATGGCGCTGGCCCTGCCGTTGCTGCACGCGCAAGCGGGCACGGCGGCGATCGGCCCGCGTGAGCGTGCGGCCCTGCTCGAGCTGTTCGCGACGGACGCCGCGCTCGCGCGCGCACGCGAGCAGGCCGGGCAGGCACGCGCCCGCCTCACGCGCGCCCAGGCCGATCTGCGCAGCCTGCGCGGGCGCGTCGCCGTCGCGCGCAGCAACCAGCGCGCGAGCCAGCGCGCGCTCGCCCGGCGACTCGACGAGATCTATCGCACGCAGCCGCTCGACATGCTCGGCGTGCTGCTCGCGGCGCGCTCGTGGAGCGACGTCGACGAGGGTGCCGACCTGCTCGACCGGCTCGCGCGCGCGGACGGCGAGCTCGTCCGCTCCGCCCGCCGCTGGGACCGGGCGCTGCGCGGCCAGGCCCGCACGCTGCGCGCAACGGCCGGGCGCGCGCAGGCCGAGCAGCGTGCCTGGGAGGCGCGTGCCGGCGCGCTCGAGGGGGCCCGTGCCGCAGAGCGCGCCCTGATCGAGCGGCTGCGGCGCGAGCAGGTGCGCGCCGTCACCGCGCTGGCCGCACGCGCGCGGCGCGACGCGGCCCGCGCGCGAACGATCACGCGCCCGCCGGCCCTGCGGGACGAGGGCGCCGCGACCACGACGCCGCAGACGCCGGCGCAGGCGCCGCAAGCACCGCCCGCACCGCCGCCCGCGCCCGCGCAGCCCTCGCTCGCGGCGGGCACTGCACTCTCGGTGCACGCGACGGCCTACTCGCTCCCGGGCCGCACGGCGAGCGGCCTGCCGGTCGGCCAGGGCATCTGCGCCACCGACCCGCGCACGATCCCGCTCGGCACGCGCTTCGAGATCCCCGGCTACGGCACGTGCGTGGCCGCCGACACCGGCTCGGCAGTGATCGGCGCGACGATCGACATCTGGATGCCGGCCGCCGATGCGGCGGCGTACGGGACTCAGACCATTACCATCACGTTCCGTTGATGCGGATTCTCCGCTCCCTCACCCTGGCGCTCGCATGCCTGGTGTTCCTGCTTCCCGCCGCGACGGCCTCCGCGAGCGACGCCGTGCAGGACAGCGTGCTCGCGCGCGGCATCTCGAAGGCGCTCGCCGCCCACGGCCTCTCGGGCCCCGGCACCGGCGTCGCCGTCGCGGACGTCGCGACCGGCGAGGTGATCTACCGCCGCAACGGCTGGCGCCGCATGATCCCCGCCTCCACGGAGAAGCTCTACACGACGGTCGGGGCGCTCAGCACGCTGCGCCCGGACTTCCGCTTCGCGACGAAGGTCGTCGGCGTGGGCGCGCGCGTCGGCACGACCTGGAAGGGCGACCTCTACCTCGTCGGCTCGGGCGATCCGACCTTCTCGACGACCGACGTGCGAGCGCTCGCAGCCCAGATCAGGGCGGCCGGCATCGAGCGCGTCAGCGGCCGCATCCGCGGCGACGAGTCGATCTTCGACGGGGCGCGCTGGGGCCCCTGGCCGAAGCGCTACATCGGCGTCGAGTCGCCGCCGCTCTCGGGCCTCGCGCTCGACCGCGACGTCAACCCGGCCGGCCGCGGGGTCTCCAGCCCCGCCCGCGTCGCGGCACGGGCGCTGCGCCGCGCCCTCGGCGCCGCCGGCGTCGAGGTCGGCGTGCGCTACGTCGGTGGCGGCGTCGCGCCGAAGGGCGCCCCCGAGCTCGCGCAGGTGCAGTCCAAGGCGCTCTGGCGGATCCTGCAGCACATGGATCGCCACAGCGACAACTTCACCGCCGAGATGGTCGCGAAGGCGATCGGCGCCTACACCGGCAAGGGCGGATCCACCGAGCGCGGCATGCTGATGGCGAGCGAGATCACCGCGCCGATGCTCGGCGACGACGCGGCGCACGTCCACCTCGCGGACGGCTCGGGCCTCTCGCACGAGAACCGCACGACGGCCAGCGCGCTCACGCGCCTGCTGACCGCCGCGGCGGCCGATCCCAAGATCGCGAAGCCGCTCGCAGACTCGCTCAGCGTCGCCGGCGCCAACGGCACGCTCGCGCGCCGCGTGCCGGCCCTGCGCGGCCAGGTGCTGGCCAAGAGCGGCACGCTCGACGACGTCTCGGCGCTCGCGGGCTACGTGACGGGCAAGAGCGGCCGCCGCTTCGCGTTCTCCGTGCTCACGAACGTGCGCGGTCTGAGCGCCTGGAACGCCCACGGCGCGCAGGACACGATCGTGACGCTGCTCGCGAAGCGCTGAGCGTCCGCTCGCGCTCAGGCGCTCTCGGGCGGGCCGTCCTCGAGCAGCCTCTGGAACGCCTCGTCGTCGAGCACCGTGACCCCGAGCCCCTCGGCCTTGGCGAGCTTCGAGCCGGGAGCTCGATCCGGCGACGACGTAGCTCGTGCGCTTCGAGACCGAGTCGGTGACCTTGCCGCCGCGCGCGATCACGGCGGCCTTCGCCTCGTCGCGCGAGGATGAGGCGAGCGTGCCCGTGATCACGAACGTCAGGCCCGCCAGCGGCCCCTCGCCCGGCGCGGGCGCCTCGCCGCTGAGCTCGAGCGAGAGCCCGGCGGCCGCGAGGCCGTCGAGCACCTCGGCGTTGGCGGGGAAGGCCAGCCAGTCGGCGACCGACTCGGCGACGATCGGCCCCACGCCCTCGACCTCGGCGATCTCGTCGGCGCCGGCCGCGCGCAGCGCCGTCAGCGAGCGGAAGTGCTGCGCGATCGCCTCGGCGGTGACGCCGCCCACGTGCGGGATCCCGAGCCCGAACAGCACGCGCCCGAACGGCCGCTGCCGCGACTCGGCGATCGACGCGACGACGCGCTCCGCGGAACGCTGCTGGAAGCCGTCGAGCTCGACCAGCTGCTCGGCCGTCAGCCGGTAGAGATCCGGCGCGCGGCGCACGAGCTCGAGCTCCCAGAAGCGCGCCATCAGCTTCTCGCCGACGCCGTCGATGTCGAGCGCGCCGCGCGAGACGAAGTGGCGCAGGCCCTCGAGCCCGCGGCTCGGGCAGTAGGGGTTGATGCAGCGGTGCACGGCCTCGCCCTCGAGCCGCACGATCTCGCCGCCGCAGGCAGGGCAGTGGTCGGGCATGCGGAACTCGCGCTCGCTGCCGTCCCTGCGCGCGAGCACGGGGCCGACGACCTGCGGGATCACGTCGCCCGCGCGCTGGATGATCACCTGATCGCCGATGCGGACGTCCTTGAGCTTGATCACGTCCTCGTTGTGCAGCGTCGCCATGCGCACGATCACGCCACCCACGGCGACGGGCTCGAGCACGGCGTACGGGTTGAGGGCGCCGGTACGGCCGACGTTGAGCCCGATGTCGAGCAGCTCGGTGACCGCGGTCGTCGGCGGGAACTTGAAGGCGATCGCCCAGCGCGGATCGCGGCCGACCGCTCCGAGCGCCTCCTGCTGGTCGCGCCGGTCGATCTTGACCACGCAGCCGTCGATGTCGTAGTCGAGCTCGGCGCGCAGGTCGACGAGCCCCTCGCAGGCCTCGGCCATGCTCGCGAACGTCTCGTGGCGCTGCGACAGCGGGTTGACCGGGAAGCCGTTCGCGCGCAGCCACTCGAGCACGCTCCAGTGCGAGTCGAAGGCGATGCCGTCGAGCGCCCCGACGGCGTAGATCAGCAGGGCGAGCGGCCGCGCGGCCGTGACGCGCGGATCCTTCTGGCGCAGCGAGCCGGCAGCCGAGTTGCGCGGGTTCATGAGCACGCTCTCCCCCGCCTCCAGCCGCTCAGCGTTGAGCTTCTCGAAGGCTGCGAGCGGTAGGTAGACCTCGCCCCGCACCTCGATCAGCGCGGGCGGATCGTCGCCCGCGAGTCGCTTCGGCAGGGCCTCGATCGTGCGCAGGTTGGCCGTCACGTCCTCGCCGATCAGCCCGTCGCCGCGCGTCGCGCCGCGCACGAAGACCCCGCGCTCGTACACGAGCGAGATCGCGAGCCCGTCGATCTTCGGCTCGGTGACGTAGGCGACGTCGTCGTCGAGCCCCCTGGCGGCGAGCAGCTTGCGCGCGCGCCCATCCCAGGCGGCGAGCGCCTCGCGGTCGCGCGCGTTCGCGAGCGAGAGCATCGGCAGGTGGTGCGCGGCCGGCGCGAAGCCCCCCTCGATCGGCCGTGAGCCGACGCGCTGGGTCGGCGAGGCCGGGCGTGCGAAGGTCGGGCTGCGCCTCCTCGAGCTCGACGCAGCTCGCGGTCGAGCGCGTCGTACTCCGCGTCGCTGATCTCGGGCGCGTCGAGCTCGTGGTAGAGCCGCAGGTGCCGGGTCAGCTCGCCCTGCAGCCAGGCGGCGCGCTCGGCCGCGCTCGCTGCCGGTTCCTCAGCCATCGGCCGAGAGGATGGCAGCGAGCTCGGCCGGCGTCGAGGCGATCGCATCGGGCTCGGCCGCGGCGAGGCCCTCGTACGTGAACGCGCCCCACGTGACCCCGACGGCCGCGACGCCCGCGGCGCGCGCCGCCTGCAGGTCGCTGACCGCGTCGCCGACGTAGACGGCGCCCGCCTTCGGCCGGCCGAGCAGCTCGAGCGCGTGCTCGATCGGCTCGGGGCCCGGCTTGTGCGTCTTCGTCGACTCGATCGTGACCATGGCGTCGAGGCGCTCCTCGAGGCCGGGGATCACGCCGTAGGCGAGCAGGACGGCGTCGAGCATCTTCGACGTCACGACGGCCACCGGGACGCCGCGCGCGCGCAGCTCGTCGCACAGCTCGAGCATGCCCGGGAAGACCGTCACGTAGTCGTCGTGCACGCGGTGGTTGAACTCGCGGTAGACGTCGAAGAGCTCCTGGGCGCGCAGCTCGTCGAACACGCGCATCTGCTCGAGCAGAGGCCGTCCGATGCCCTCGCGCAGCTCGGCCTCGGGCAGCTCGCGGCCGAGCACGGTCGCGAGCGCGTGGCGATGCGATGCGACGATCAGCGGCACCGTGTCGATGATCGTGCCGTCGAGATCGAAGATCACCGTCGAGTAGCTCAAGCGTCCTCCGGGAGCAGGGCGCCGAGCGCCGGGAGCGCGTCGTCGGCGTAGAGATCGAAGCGGAGCGGCGTGAGCGCGATGTAGCCCTCCGCCACGGCGGCGATGTCGGTGCCCGGCTCGCCCTCGAGCCGCAGCGAGGCGTCGCCGTAGAGGCGGTAGTGGCGCCGCGTACCCTCGGCCTCGCCGTGCAGGCGCAGCTGCGGCCGGTAGCGCCGCCGGCCGAGCCGCGCGACGCGCACGCCGGCGACGGACCCGGCGGGCGCGTTGACGTTGATCACGACGCCGGGCGGCAGGGCGCCCGAGGCGAGCAGCGGCACGAGCCGCAGCGCGAAGCGGCCGATCTCGGTCGCGTCGTAGCTGCCGTCCGCCGCCCGTTGCTGCGAGAGCGCCGCGGCCGGCAGGCCGAGCAGGGCGCCTTCGAGCGCGGCCGCCACCGTGCCGGAGTAGGCGACGTCGTCGCCGAGGTTGATGCCGAGGTTGGGGCCCGAGACGACGACGTCGGGCGGCGCGCCGGCGAGGCCGAGCGCGGCGAAGCGCACGCAGTCGGCGGGCGTGCCGGTCGACCGCGAAGGCCGCGCGCCCGTCGGGCAGCGCGATCTCGTCGACTGCGATCGGCCCCGCGAGGCTGAGCGAGCGCGAGACGCCGGTCATGTCGGCGGCGGGCGCGATCACGTCCACGTCGCCGAGCTCGTCGAGGACGTTCGCGAGCGCGGCCAGCAGGGGCGAGCCGACGCCGTCGTCGTTGGTGACCAGGATCCGCATGAGCCCGGTCAGGATAGAGTCCCCGGCGTGGAGGCCGTGGCAAGCGAGCAGAAGGGCTTCTCGCGCGCCGACCTCATCGCCTTCGGCGTTGCGACCACCGCCTGCATCGTGGCGCTCGCCATGCGCCAGATCGGCGCGGTCGGCTATCTCGTCTTCGCGGCCGCGGCCGTCGCGGTCATGGCCCTCGCCTACGTCCTCGGCGAGGCCACCGAGCAGGCGGGCACCGCCTCCGGTCCGCGCCTCGCATCGCTGCTGAACGCGACGTTCGGCAACCTCCCCGAGCTCATCATCGTGGTGCTGACCGTGCGCGAGGGCCTGATCGAGGTCGCGCGCGCATCGATCATCGGCTCGGTCGTCGGCAACATCCTGCTCGTGCTGGGGGCGTCGATCCTGCTCGGCGGCCTGAAGAACGGCGCGATGAGATTCGACCAGCGCAGCGTCGGCGTCAACGCCTCGATGCTCGTGCTCGCGGCCGTCGCGCTCGGCGTGCCGTCGCTCTTCGGCCACCTCGACGGCGTGACGGACGACGAGCAGGCGACGCTCTCGTACGGCGTCGCGATCATCATGGCCGTGCTCTACGTGGCCTACATCGTCTACTCGTTCACGCAGCCGCAGATGGGCGGCCACGAAGGCGGCGGGCGCTGGGGGCCGCGCTCCTCCATGATCACGCTCGCGATCACCGCCATCGTGACCGGCGTGATGTCCGAGCTGCTGGTGTCCGCGATCGATCCGACGATCGAGGAGCTCGGCATCGGCACGGTCTTCGTCGGCATGGTCATCGTCCCCCTCGTCGGCAACGTGCCGGAGCACTGGGCGGCGGTGCGCATCGCGCGCGGCGGCAACCTCGACTTCTCGATGAGCATCGCCTTCAACTCGGGCCTGCAGGTCGCCCTCGCGGGCACGGCGATCGCCGTCGTCGCGGGCGCGATCTTCAGCAACGAGGTGCCTGATCGTCTTCGAGCCCCTGCAGCTGGCGCTGCTCGGAGCCGCGACGATCATGACGGGCATCATCGCCAGCATGGGCAGGGCCAACTGGCTCGAGGGCTTCCAGCTGCTGACGGTGTACGTGATCGCCGCGCTCGCCTTCTGGTTCCTGTAGAAACGCGCCGGCCGCAGGCTCGGGTCCGACCCCGGACGTGCTGCGACCACCGCGAGCTCGCCGGTGCGTCGTCACACCACGACGACCTCGGCCCGCTTGCGCGGGCCGAGGGCATCCATCGTGCGTGAGCGGGGTGGCTCGGGTCGAACGGGTTACGCCGCGCGCAGCGCGCGGAGGCGGCGGATGCGCTCCTCCATCGGCGGGTGCGTCTGGAACAGGCCGGCGATGCCGGTGCGGCGCAGGGGGTTGGCGATGTACATCGTCGCCGTCGCCGGCGTGACGGGCATCGGGATCGCGGCCACGCCGCGCTCGAGCGTCTCGAGCGCATCGGCGAGCGGCTTCGCTGTCGCCGATCAGGGCCGCGCCGGTCGCATCGGCCAGGTACTCGCGCTGGCGCGAGACGGCCATCTGGAGGATCACGGCCGAGATCGGCGCGATGATGATCGTGGCGAGCGCGGCGATGCTGCCGAGCGGGTTGTCGCGGTCGTCGCCGCCGCCGAAGATCATCCCGAACTGCAGGATGTTGGCGATCGACGAGATCGCCGCTGCGATCATCGCCGCGATCGAGCTGACGAGGATGTCGCGGTTCTTGATGTGCGCGAACTCGTGCGCGAGCACGCCGCGGATCTGATCCTCCGGCAGGTACCGGCGCAGCCCGACCGTCACGGCGACGGCCGAGTGCTTCGGGTTGCGGCCGGTCGCGAAGGCATTCGGCTGCTCCGAGGGGATCAGGTAGACGCGCGGCATCGGCACCTTCGCGCGCTGGGCGAGGTCGGCCACCATCGCGTAGAGCCGCGGATCGTCGGTCTCGCTGATCTCCTCCGCACGGCTCGAGCGGATCGCGAAGCGGTCCGAGAACCAGTACGAGACGAAGACCATGCCGACCGACAGGGCGCCGAACAGCAGGTAGCCCACGCCGCCGAGGAAGCGCCCTCCGACGGCGATGAGCAGGGCCGACAATCCGGCGATCAGGACCCACGTGCGAGCCTGGGTCGAGAAGCGGGTTGCGGTCACGTTCACGGGTGTCTCACCTTTCTCGCGGGGCATTTCTGACTGTCACCGGGCCACCGCCTTCCGGCACCCTGGATGGTAGATACCCGCACGTTCATTTTGTGTTGTCGTAGAGCGCGCTGTGAATCGAGAGCGCGACCGGACGCCGCTCACGTCCCATCGGGGTAGCGCACGCCGACGAGGCAGAGGGCGTGCGGCGGCGCGGTCACGCCGGCCGCCGCGCGCGGTGCGCCGGCCAGCAGGTGGGCGAACGCGCCGTGGGCGCGGTCGCCGGCGGCCGTCTGCACCATGGTGCCGACCAGCGTCCGCACCATGTGGCGCAGGAAGGAGTCGCCCTCGATATGGAAGACCAGCTCGTCGCCGCGCTCCTCCCAGGCCGCCGCGAGGATGCGCCGCCGGAACATCCGGTGCTGCGTCTCGGCGGGCGTGAAGGCGAGGAAGTCGTGCTCGCCGACCAGCTCCTGCGCACAGACGGCGAGCACGTCGGGGCGCAGCTCGCGCGGCCAGTGCCAGGTGCGCGCCGCGCGCAGCGGCGAGGGCGCGCGGGAACGTAGCACGCGGTACTCGTAGAGCCGCGAGCATGCCGAGAAGCGGGCGTGGAAGTCGCCGGCGACCTCGCTGCAGCCGAGCACCGAGACGTCGGGCGGCAGGTGCGCATTGAGTGCGGGCCGAACGCGCTCGAGCTCGGGGCCGCCCGTGACCTCGATGCTCACGACCTGGGCCGAGGCGTGCACGCCCGTATCCGTCCTGCCCGCCACCGCCGGCCGGCCACTCGCCGGCCAGAGCACGCGCAGGGCGTCCGTGATCGCGCTCTCGACGGTGCGCAGCCCGGGCTGCGCCGCCCAGCCGTAGAACCCGGCTCCGTCGTACTCGACGTCGAGCCTGAGGGTGGTCACTGCGGGCGTTCGAGCCGCCGCTGCCGCGGCGGGTCGAGACGGTCGACGAGCGTCCAGCGCCCGCCTCCCGCGCCGATCACGATTACTGCGAGAACGATGAACACGGGCGGGAACGTGAGGTAGAAGCCGCCGTCGGTCTTGCCGGCGAGGATCATCACGGCGATCGCCTCGGCGAGGATCAGCCAGGCGGCCAGGCGCGGAGCGAGGCCGAGCAGGAGGATCACGCCGAGCACGATCGCCGAGACCGGCAGGGCGGTGGCCGTGAAGTCGGGCGCCGGGAAGCCCCACGCACGCGCGTCGGCGAGGGCCGGGCCGTGACGGCGTACCTGGAAGATGCCCGCGGTCAGCACGAGCAGCGCGAGCCCGAAGCGCACGAGCGCCACGCCGATCGCGGGGCGATCCTCGAACGGGCTCCTGCTGCTCACCCGCGCAGCACCTGGAGCGCGCCCGGCGCCGTGCCAGGCGGCTCCGCGGTCGCGCCCGGAGCGCCCGGCGCGGAGAAGCGCAGGCCGTCCATCGCCTCGCGGAAGGCCGGCTCGGCCGCGGGGAAGGCCCCCTCGGTCGCGGTGCCGCAGATCGTGTAGCCGAGGCCGTCGCGCACGAGGAAGGCCTGCAGCTGCACGAGCGCCACCGACTCGCCGACGCGGAAGCGCACCATGCGCACCAGGGTGCGCTCGCCGTCGAGCTCCTCCCAGCCGTTCGAGAGCAGCTCGTAGTCGTCGACCTGGTCGCGCATCAGGTTCGCGTGCCCGTCCGCGTAGCCGCCCAGCGCCATCCCGGCGCAGAGCGCCTCGCGCGTGATCACGAGGTTCGGCACCGACCCGTCGGCCGCGGCGGGCGCGGCGAGCGTGACGGCGGTACGGTCGGACCAGCCCGCCGGCAGCGGGAGGGCGTAAGCATCCGTGCGCACGGTGGCCACGGCCGCGCTCCGCTCTTTAGACCAGCTCGATGTACGCCATCTCGGCCGCGTCGCCGAGACGGGGCCCGAGCTTGATGATCCGCGTGTAGCCGCCCGGACGCTCCGAGTAGCGCGGCGCGATGTCATCGAAGAGGCTCTTGACGACGGGCTTCTGGCGCAGGAACGCGACCGCCTGACGGCGGGCGTGGAGATCGCCGCGCTTGCCGAGCGTGATCATCTGCTCGGCGACCGGGCGGACTTCCTTGGCCTTGGCCAGCGTCGTGCGGATGCGGCCGTGCTGGATCAGCTCCGCCGTGAGGTTGGCGTAGAGCGACTTGCGGTGGGCGCTGTCGCGCCCGAGCTTGCGGCCGCGCTTCTGATGTCGCATCAGTCGTCACCCCGGAGCTTGAGGCTGTGGACGGCGAGGGTCTCGCGCACCTCTTCGATCGACTTCTTGCCGAAGTTCGGGATCGCGGCGAGCTCCTGCTCGGTCTTCGAGATCAGGTCGCCGATCGTCTCGATGCCGACGCGCTTCAGGCAGTTGTAGGAGCGGACGCCGAGCTCGAGCTCCTCGATCAGGATGTTCTCCATTCCGTGGGCCTCGGGCATCTCGGGCTCGAGCGCGCCGACCGGCGAGGCCGCGGCGAGGCTCGTGAGATCGCTCGTGTCGATGTTGGTGAAGATCGCCAGCTGGCGGATCAGCACCTCGGCGGCCTGCTCGACCGCCTCGCGCGGGGTCACCGAGCCGTCGGTGTAGATGTCGAGCGAGAGCTTGTCGTAGTCGGTGCGCTGACCGACGCGCGCCGAGTCGACCTGCACCGAGACGCGGCGCACGGGCGAGAAGATCGAGTCGACCGGGATCATGCCGATCGTCGTCTCGGGGCCCTTGTTGCCGTCGGCCGCCACGTAGCCGCGACCGCGGCCGATCGTGAGCATCATCTCGAGGCGCGCGCCCTCGGCGAGGTGGCAGATCTCGAGCTCCGGATTGAGGATCTCGAGCTCGGAGCTCGCGTCGATGTCGGCGGCCGTGACGACGCCGGGCCCCTCCTTGAGGATGCGGGCCTCGATGTCGGAGATCTCGCCGTGCAGACGCGCGACGAGTCCCTTGAGGTTCAGGATGATGTCGGTGACGTCCTCGCGGACGCCCTTGATCGACGAGAACTCGTGCGCGACTCCCTCGATCTTGACGGAGGTCACGGCGGTGCCCTCGATCGTCGAGAGCAGCACGCGGCGAAGCGAGTTGCCGTAGGTATGGCCGAAGCCGCGGTCGAGCGGCTCGATCACGAACGCCCCATGAGTGGGCGTCACGTCCTCGTGCGTGATCTTCGGAATCTGGAAATCCATCAGTGCAGGCATTCGGAAAGTCTCCGGACGGGCGGGAGTTGCAGGAACAGGCTGTTGGGCGCTACTTGGAGTAGAGCTCGACGATCAGCTGCTCCTGGACGGGCGTGTCGATCTCGACACGCTCGGGGAGGCGCAGGACCTTGCCGGTGAGATTGTCGTGGTCGGCGAGCAACCAGCTCGCGACCGACGACGTGAGGTCGGTCGCGTCGCGAATGACCGCCTCGGCGCTGGAGTTCGGGCGGATGTTCACCAGGTCGTTGGGCCGGACGTGGAACGAGGGGATGTTCACGCGACGGCCGTTGACGTGGAAGTGACCGTGGCGGACGAGCTGCCGCGCCTGGGCGCGGGAGGCCGCGAAGCCCAGCCGGTAGACGACGTTGTCGAGCCGCGTCTCGAGCATCCCGAGCAGGTTCTCGCCCGTGATGCCCTGCTTGCGGCTCGCCTTGTCGTAGTAGTTCGCGAACTGCTTCTCGAGCACGCCGTAGTAGCGCTTGGCCTTCTGCTTCTCGCGCAGCTGCAGCAGGTACTCGCTCTGCTTGATGCGACCGCGGCCGTGCTGGCCCGGCGGATACGCGCGGCGCTCGACGCCGCACTTCTCGGTCAGGCAGCGCTCGCCCTTGAGGAACAGCTTCATGCCCTCGCGGCGGCACTTCTTGCACTTCGCGTCGGTGGAACGAGCCATGCCCGGACCCCCTAGACCCGCCGCCGCTTACGCGGGCGGCAGCCGTTGTGGGCCTGCGGTGTGACGTCCTTGACCGAGATGACCTCGAGGCCGGCGGCCTGCAGCGAGCGCACGGCGGTGTCGCGCCCGGAGCCGGGGCCCTTGACGAAGACCTCGACCTTCTGCAGCCCGTGCTCCATGCCCTCACGGGCGCACGCGTCGGCCGTCACCTGTGCGGCGAACGGCGTCGACTTGCGCGAGCCCTTGAAGCCCGCGCCACCCGCCGACTTCCACACGATGACGTTGCCCTCGCGATCGGTGATCGCGACGATCGTGTTGTTGAACGACGTCTTGATATGCGCCTGGCCGACGGCGATGTTCTTCTTGGCCTTGCGCCGGGCGCGGCTACGCGCCGCGGTACGACGGGGTGCAGGGGGCAATGCGGGTTCCTCGGTCCTTTCTCGAGCGCGGCGATCGCGCCCGAAGTCCTACTTCTTGCGCTGCTTGCCGACGGTCTTCTTCGGCCCCTTGCGGGTGCGCGCATTCGTCTTCGTGCGCTGTCCGTGAACCGGCAGTCCGCGGCGATGGCGCAGTCCGCGGTAACAGCCGATCTCCATCAGGCGCTTGACGTTCTGGGAGCGGTCACGGCGCAGATCGCCCTCGACCATGAGGTTCTGGTCGATGAACCCGCGGAGCTTCGAGACCTCGTCCTCGGTGAGATCGCGCACCTTCGTGTCGCGGTCGATCTCGAGCGACTTCAGGACCGACTGCGAGGTCGAGCGCCCGATGCCGAAGATGTACGTGAGACCGATCTCGACGCGCTTCTCACGGGGGAGGTTGACGCCTGCAATCCGCGCCATACCTCAGCCCTGCCGCTGCTTGTGGCGGGGATTGGGGCAGATGACCATGACGCGGCCATGGCGTCGGATGACGCGGCACTTGTCGCACATGGTCTTCACGCTTGCCCTGACCTTCACGATTCCCTTTCAATCACACGTTTGAGCGCGCTCACCCCGTGCAACCCGAGCGGGCATGCAGCGGCAAAGCGCGAAGCTGCATGGTAGCAGAATGCAGGCACTCCGCTCTCGGTCCCGGTCACGTCGGGGTGACCTCGTCGTCGACCGGCGACCACCCGTCGTGGCGCGTCAGGATCAGCGGGCCGTCGTCGGTCACGGCGACCGTGTGCTCGTAATGCGCGGTGAGCGAGCGATCGGCGCTGTAGATCGACCAGCCGTCGTCCTCGTCGAGCTGGACGTCGGTCTCGCCGCTGGCGGTGATCATCGGCTCGACCGCGAGCGTCATTCCGGGGCGCAGCACGTGCCCGCGCCCGGGCGGTCCGTAGTTCGGGATCTGCGGGTCCTCGTGCATGCGACGGCCCACGCCGTGACCGACGAGCGAGCGGATCACGCCGAAGCCGTCGGCCTCGACGCGCGTCTGCACCGCATGCCCGACGTCCGAGAGATGATGGCCGTCGACGCACTGCTCGACGGCGGCGAAGAGCGAGGCGCGGCACGCGGCCAGCAGGCGGCGCACGTCCTCGGGCGGCTCGCCCTCGCCGACCCAGAAGGTGTAGCCGGAGTCGGCGACCCAGCCGCGCAGGGTCACGCCGACGTCGACGGAGAGCACGTCACCCTGCTTGAGCGCGTACGCGCCCGGGATCCCGTGCACGACCATGTCGTTCGGCGAGGCGCAGATCGAGGCCGGGAAGCCGTGATAGCCCTTGAACGTCGGCACGCCGCCCTGGCTGCGGATGAAGTCCTCGGCGGCGCGGTCCATGTCGCCGGTGGTCACGCCCGGCCGGGCGCGCTCGCGCATCAGCGCCAGCGTGCGCGCGACGATCGAGCCGGCCGCCGCCATGCGCTCGAGCTCGCGGCGCGACTTGCGCAGGATCACGGCTGCCTCAGCGCCTGCACGGCCTGCACGAGCTCGGCCTCGACCTGCTCGGCCGGGAGCTCGGCGCGAATCGGCACGACGGGGATGCCGAGCGTGCGGTAGTGGTCGCGGACGGGTGCGGTATCGCGCTCGAAGAGCGCCACCCGGCCGCGCGCGACGTCCTCGTGGTCGTCGTCGCGCTGGTACAGCTCGGAGCCGTCGATGTCGCACACGCCCGGCACGGCCGGCGGCGCCTCCGACACGTGGTACGGATGGCTCGCGGCGCGGCAGACGAGCCGGCCCGCGAGCCGGCGCACGAGCTCGTCCTCCGGCACCTGCATGTCGAGCACGCCGGCGACCCTGGCTCCGCGCTCGCCGAGCATGCGGTCGAGCGCGCCGGCCTGATCGACGTTGCGCGGATAGCCGTCGAGCACGAAGCCGCCCACGGCGTCCGGCTGCGAGATGCGCTCGGCGAGCATGCCGATCGTCACGTCGTCGGGCACGAGCGCGCCGCTGCTGATGTAGCTCTTGGCCTTCAGGCCGAGCGGGGTGCCCTCGCGCAGGTGCTCGCGGAACATGTCGCCGGTGGCGATGTGCGGCATGCCGCTGGCAGCGGCGACGGCGGCCGCCTGGGTGCCCTTCCCTGCGCCGGGAGGGCCGAACAAGAGCACGGCGAGCAAATCCGTACCTATTTCTTGAGGACGCCTTCGTAGTGGCGCATCGTCAGCTGCGACTCCATCTGCCGCATCGCATCGAGCGCCACTCCCACCACGATCAGCACCGAGGTGCCGCCGAGACCCTGCGCCGCGGCCTGCGAGAACCCGCCGTAGCGGATGAACAGGTCGGGCAGCGCCGCGACCAGGCCGAGGAAGATCGCGCCGGGCAGCGTCAGCCGCGTGAGCACGCGATCGAGGTAGCGGGCGGTCGGTCCGCCGGGGCGGACGCCCGGGATGAAGCCGCCGTACTTCTTGAGGTTGTCCGCCTGGTCGACCGGATTGAACGTGACGGCCGTGTAGAGGAACGTGAACATCACGATCAGGCCGAACTGGAGCAGGATCGCGGGCCAGCCGCCCGGCGTGAAGAACGTGGAGAGCGGCTCGAGCCCGGGCACGAGCTGACCCACCGTCGCCGGGAAGAAGAGCACGGCGACGGCGAAGATGACCGGGATGACGCCCGCCATGTTGACGCGCAGCGGCAGGTAGGTGGAGCCGCCCGACATCATCCGGCGGCCGACCTGGCGCTTGGCGTACTGGATCGGGATCCGGCGCTGGCCCTCGTTCATGAACACGACCGCGACGATCACGCCGAGCGTCACGACCGGCAGCGCGAGCCGCTCGAACGTGCCGCCGTTCAGCCACGCGTCGATCGCGGGCGGCGCGGCCGTCAGGATCGAGGCGAAGATCAGCAGCGAGATGCCGTTGCCGACGCCGCGCTGGGTGATCAGCTCGCCCATCCACATCAGCAGCGTGGTGCCCGCGGTGAGGGTCACGACGATCAGGATGAAGCGCCCGACCGTGAGGTCGGGCAGCAGGTTCGATGCGCCGATCGCCGCGCCGTTCTTGAACAGGAAGACGTAGCCCGCCGACTGCAGCGTCGCGAGGATGACCGTCAGGTAGCGCGTGTACTGCGTGATCTTCTTGTGGCCCGACTCGCCTTCCTTGGCGAGCTTCTCGAGCGACGGCACGACCGTCTGCATCAGCTGGACGATGATCGACGCCGTGATGTACGGCATGATCCCGAGCGCGAACAGCGAGAGGTTCGCGAGCGCGCCGCCGGCGAAGACGTTGAGGACGCTGAGGATGGTGCCGTTCGCACCGTCGCCGAAGAACGTGCGCAGCGACTCCGTGTTGACGCCCGGCGTGGGGAGCCACGAGCCGATGCGGTAGAGCGCGATGATGACGAACGTGAAGCCGAGCCGTCGCCGAAGCTCCGGCACGCGCCAGATGTTCATCAGGGGGCCCATCAGGCCTCGTCGCCCTCGGTGCTCTCGTCGGCGGCGGCGTCGCCCTCGGCGACCGCCTCCGCGGGCTCGTCGTCGGCGTCGGCCTTGGCGGCCCGCTTCGCCGGAGCGGCGGCGGCGCGTGCCTCGGCCGCCGCGCGCTTGACGGGATCGCGCACCGGCTCGGCCGGGACGTCCTCGCCGCCGATCACGACGACGGTACCGCCCGCGGCCTCGATCTTCTTGCGCGCGCCGGCGGAGAAGCCGTGCGCGTGGATCGTCAGCGCGATCTCGATCTCGCCGTCGCCGAGCACCTTGACCGGATGGCGCAGGGTGCGCAGGACGCGCGACGCGAGCAGCGCCTCGGGCGTGACCTCGGCGCCGGCCTCGAAGCGCGCGGCGATCGCCGACACGTTGACGCCGTGCGTGTAGGTGCGGAACGGGCCGATCGGCATCGAGTCCTTGGAGTGCGCGCCACGCAGCTTCGGGACCTGCATGTGCAGCGGCATCTGCCCGCCGATGAACCCGGCGCGCATCATGTGCGAGCCCGAGCGCGACTTCTGGCCCTTCTGACCGCGGCCGGAGGTCTTGCCGGTGCCGCTGCCCTGGCCGCGGCCGACGCGCTTGCGCGCCTTGGTCGAGCCCGGGTTCGGCGAGAGGTTGTGAAGCCCGATCCGCTCCTGGGGCTCCTGCTGCTGCTCGTCCATCAGTCGTCCTTCTTCTTCTCAGCGGTCGCGCCCTCTTCGACCTTCACGAGGAACGCGACCTTGTGCAGCATCCCGCGCAACGTCGGGGAGTCCTCGTGCACCCTGCTCGAGCCGATGCGGCCAAGGCCGAGCGCCCGCAGCGTACCGCGGTGCTCGTGCTTGTGGCCGATCTTCGACTTGACGAGCGTCACGCGCACGGCCATCAGGAGTCACCGTCCGCCGGGCTCGGCGCGGCCGCTGCCGCGGCGGCGGGAGCCGCCGCCGCATCGCGGCGCTTGCGCGGGGGCAGCACCTCGGCGAGCGTCTTGCCGCGCAGCTTGGCGACGTCCTCGGGGCGGCGGAGCGCCTTGAGGCCGGCCTCGGTGGCGCGCACGAGGTTGATCGGGTTCGAGGTGCCGAGCGACTTCGCGAGGATGTCGCGGATGCCCGCGAGCTCGAGCACGGCGCGCACGCCGGCGCCGGCGATCACGCCCGTACCGGGGCCGGCCGGCTTGAGCATGACCCGCCCTGCGCCGAAGATGCCGACGACCTCGTGCGGGATGGTCGCGCGGTAGCGCGGCACCCGGAAGAGGTTCTTCTTCGCGTCGTCCACGGCCTTCGAGATGGCGACGGGGACCTCGTTGGCCTTGCCGTAGCCGATCCCGACCTGCTCGGACTCGTCGCCCACGACGACGAGCGCCGTGAACGAGAAGCGACGGCCGCCCTTGACGACCTTCGCCACGCGGTTGATCTCGACGACGCGCTCCTGGAGCTCGCCTCCGTCACGCTGCTGCGGAATGCGTCCCATCTAGAACTCCAAGCCGCCCTCGCGGGCGCCGTCAGCGAGCGCCTTGACGCGCCCGTGGTAGAGGTAGCCGCCGCGGTCGAAGACGACCTTCGCGATGCCGGCCTCGCGTGCGCGCTGCGCCACGAGCTTGCCGACCTCGGCAGCCCTTTCGGATTTCGTGCCGCTCGCCCCGCCCAGCTGCAGCGTCGAGGCAGACGCGAGCGTGACGCCCGCGTCGTCGTCGATCACCTGGGCGTAGATGCCCTTGCTGGAGCGGAACACGCACAGGCGCGGACGCGCCGCGCTGCCCTGCACGCGGCCGCGCACGCGGCGATGCCGGCGCTTGCGGCGTTCTTCGGTCGTGGTCTTCATGCGCGCTTACCAACCTTGCGGCGGACGATCTCGCCCGCGTAGCGGATGCCCTTGCCCTTGTAGGGCTCCGGCGGCCGCAGCCGGCGGATGTCTGCGGCGACCTGGCCGACGGCCTGCTTGTCGATGCCGCGCACGATGATCTGCGTCGGCGCCGGCACCTCGAACTCGATGCCGTCCGGCGCCGGCACGGTGACCGGGTGCGAGAAGCCGAGCAGCAGCTCGATCGTCGTGCCCCGGAGCGCCGCGCGATAGCCGACGCCCTGGATCTCGAGGCGCTTCTCGTAGCCGTTCGTCACGCCCTCGACCATGTTGGCGACGAGCGTGCGCGTGAGGCCGTGCAGCGAGCGGTGCGGACCGCGGTCCGTGGGACGGGTGACCGTGACCACGCCGTCGTTCAGCGTGACGGTCATCTCGTGGGGGATCGCCTGCTCGAGCGACCCCTTGGGGCCCTTCACGCCCACGCGGCCAGGCGCCAGGTCGATCTCGACGCCGGCGGGCACGGGGATGGGGGCTCTTCCGATACGGCTCATTGCAGGGCTACCAGACGAAGCAGAGCACTTCGCCGCCAATGCCGCGCTCTGCGGCTTGACGGCTGGTGATCACGCCGACGGGGGTGGACATGATCGCGGTACCGAGGCCGCCGAGGACCTTCGGCAAGCGGTCGGACTTGGCGTAGATGCGACGACCGGGCTTCGAGATGCGCTTGATGCCCTGGATCACGCGTCGACGGTCATCAGCGTACTTCAACGTGACGGTGAGCACGTCATAGGCCTCGTCGCCGCGGGCGACCGCGAACGCCTCGACGTACCCCTCGTCGAGCAGGAGCCGCGCGATCTCGACCTTGAGCTTGGATGTGGGCATCGACACCGTCTCGTGGCGCGCCAGGTTGGCGTTCCGGATGCGGGTCAGCATGTCGGCGACTGGATCGGTCAGCATCTGCGCCTACCAGCTCGACTTCGTCATGCCCGGGATGACGCCCTGATGCGCGAGCTCGCGCAGGCAGATGCGGCACACGCCGAACTTCCGGAAGACCGCGCGCGGTCGTCCGCAGCGATTGCAGCGCGTGTAGTTGCGCACCTTGTAGCGGTGCGTCTTCGCGGCCTTGACTCGAAGCGATGTCTTCGCCACGTCACGCCTCCCTGAACGGCATTCCGAGCGCTCGCAGCAGCTCGCGTGCCTCTTCGTCGGTCTTCGCGGTCGTCGTGATGGTCACGTCGAGCCCGCGCACGGTGTCGATCCGGTCGTAGTCGATCTCGGGAAAGATGATCTGCTCGCGCACGCCCAGCGAGTAGTTGCCGCGGCCGTCGAACGACGCCGGGTTGAGTCCCCGGAAGTCGCGGATGCGCGGGAGCGCGACCGAGGTCAGACGGTCGAGGAACTCCCACATGCGGGCGCCGCGCAGGGTCACCTTGCAGCCGATCGGCATGCCCTCGCGCAGCTTGAAGCCGGCGATCGACTTCTTCGCCTTGGTGATCAGCGGGCGCTGGCCGGCGATGATCGCAAGCTGCTCGACGGCCTCGTCGAGCGACTTGGAGTTCTGCTTCGCGTCGCCGACGCCCATGTTGAGCGTGATCTTGCTCAGCCGCGGCAGCTGCATCGGCGAGCTGTACGAGAACCGCTCCTGGAGCAGTCCGCGCACGTCGCTCTCGTAGCGGCCGCGCAGGCGCGGCGGGGTGATTGTGGTCTCAGCCATTGCGCTCAGTTCACTTCTCGATGTCTTCGCCGCAGCCGGGACGCCGGCAGTGGCGGATCTTGTCGCCGTTGTCCGCGAAGCGATAGCCGACGCGTGTGGGCTCGTTGCAGCGCGGGCACACGAGCGCGACGTTGTCGACGCGGATCGGGGCCTCCATCTCGAGCACGCCGCCCGGCGTCATCTGCGCACCGCGCGAGCCCTTGACGGGCCGCGGCTTCGTGTGGCGCTTGACGATGTTGATCTTCTCGACGATCAGCCGGCCCTCGGTCGGCAGCACGTCGAGCACCTTGCCGCGGCGCCCGACATCCTTGCCGGTCCTGACCTCGATCAGGTCGCCGCGGCGGATCCTGAGCTTCTTCGCGGTCTTGATCGCGGTGCGGGTCATCACAGCACCTCCGGGGCGAGCGAGACGATCTTCATGAAGTTGCGCTCGCGCAGCTCGCGGGCGACCGGCCCGAAGATGCGCGTCCCGCGCGGGTTGCGCGCCGCGTCGATGATCACGGCGGCGTTGTCGTCGAACGCGATGTACGTGCCGTCGTCGCGGGCGAAGGACTTCTTCGTGCGCACGACGACCGCGGTCACGACCTCGCCCTTCTTGACGGAGCCGTTCGGCGTCGCCTGCTTGACGGCGCCGACGATCACGTCGCCGACCCGCGCGTAGCGGCGCTTGGAGCCGCCGCGCACGCGGATGCAGAGGATCTCCCGTGCGCCCGTGTTGTCGGCCACGCGCAGCCGGCTTTCAGCCTGGATCATCGGGTCCTCACTTCGCCTTCTCGACGATCTCGACCATGCGCCAGCGCTTCAGCTTGGAGAGCGGGCGCGTCTCCACGATGCGCACGACGTCGCCGACACCGGCTTCGTTGCGCTCGTCGTGGACGTGCAGCCGCGTCGAGCGGCGCACGATCTTGTGGTATTTGGGATGCGGCTTGGCCGAGTCGATGCGGATCGTGATGGTCTTGTCCATCGCGGCCGACACGACGATGCCACGGCGCTCCTTGCGGCGTCCCTCGGTCTTGACCGGCTTCAGCTCGCGCACGTGCTCCTTGCGCTCCTTGGGCCTCGCGGCCTTCTTGAGCGGCTTGGCGCGCGGTCCGCGCTTCTTCGGTGCCTCGTCGGCGGCGGCCGCGTCGGGCGCGATCTCCTCGACGACGGACGGCACGTCTGCTGCCGCCTCCTCCGCCGCACCGTCGCTGACGGCCTCGACGACCGCCTCCTCGGCGACCTTCTTGGCGCGCGCTGCGCGAGCGGGCTTGGCCGCGGGCGCGTCGGGCTCCTCGGCCGCGGGCTCGTCGCCCGCGTCCTCGGCGACGGCCTCGCCGGCAGCCGGCTCGGCGGCCTGCTTGGCACGCGGGCGCTTGGCCGGCTTCGCCGGCTCCTCGCCCGCTACCCCGGCCTCGGTCGCGTCGAGCGCCTCCTCCGGCACGGTCTTGTCGTCGTCCGCCATCACGCACGCTCCTTCGCGCTCGCACGCTGGAGTTGCAGCGTGAGCAGGCGCGCGATCTGCTTCTTGACCAGACTCAGCCGGGCGGTGTTCTCGAGCGCTCCCGTGGCGTGCTGGAAACGCAGGTTGAACAGCTCCCGCCGGCCCTCCTCGAGCTTCTGTGCGACCTCGTCGTCCGTCAGGTCGCGGATCTCATCAGCCTTCAAAGAGATCACCTTCCCGCTTGACGAACTTCGTGCGCACGGGCAGCTTCCTGGCGGCCAGGCGGATCGCCTCGCGCGCCAGCGGCTCCGGGACACCGGCCAGCTCGAACATCACGCGGCCGGGCTTGACCACGGCGACGTAGCGCTCGGGCGGGCCCTTGCCCGAGCCCATGCGGGTCTCGAGCGGCTTCTGCGACACGGGCTTGTCCGGGAAGATCGTGATCCAGACCTTGCCGCGACGGCGGATCTTGCGCGTCATCGCGATACGAGCGGCCTCGATCTGCCGGTTGGTGACCCAGCCGTTGTCGAGCGACTTGAGCCCGAACTCGCCGAACTGCACCGTCTGGTGCCCCTTCGACATGCCCGCGCGACTGCCGCGCTGCTGCTTGCGGTACTTGAAACGACGTGGGAGCAGCATCAGGCGTCGCCCTCCTTGGGCGCAGCGGGTGCCGGGGCATCGGTCTGCGGGGCGGCCGCGGGCGGCGCCTCTGCAACGGGCTTCGCCGAGCGATCGGGTGCGCGCCGGCCGACGGGCGTCGACGGACCGGACGGGCCGGTCTGCTGGCCGCGGCCGCCGGGGCCGCCGCCGGGACGTCCGCCACCGCCGCCACCGGGGCGACCGCCGCCGGAGCCGCCGGGACGTCCGCCACCGCCGCCACCGGGGCGACCGCCACCGCCACCCGGACCGCCGCCGCCACCGGGGCGGCGGCCGCGCTCGGGCCGCGACGGACCGGCGTCCTCGGTGATCGTCGTGACGCCGCGGCGGCGCCGCGCGTCGACCTCACCGAGCCGCGTGGTCTGCTGCTGTGCGCCCTCGTAGCCGGCGGGCATGATCTCGCCCTTGTTGATCCAGACCTTGACGCCGATGCGGCCGGCCTGCGTCTGCGCCTCGGCGAAGCCGTAGTCGATGTCCGCGCGCAGCGTGTGCAGCGGAACGCGGCCCTCCGAGTACTGCTCGGTGCGCGACATCTCCGCGCCGCCGAGGCGGCCACCGCAGCGGATGCGCACGCCCTGGGCGCCCGAGCGCATGGCCGAGGCGAGGGAGCGCTTCATGGCGCGCCGGAAGGACACGCGGTTCTGCAGCTGCTCGGCGACCGACTGGGCGACCAGGTTCGCGTCGAGCTCGGGCCGCTTGATCTCGTTGATGTTCACGTGCACGGCCTTGTGGGTCATGGCGTGCACGTCCTGCCGCAGCGCCTCGACCTCGCTGCCCGACTTCCCGATCACGATGCCGGGACGGGCGGTGTAGATGTCGATCGTGATCCGCTGGGAGTCCTTGCGGATGTGGATGTCCGAGAGGCCGGCGTGCGAGAGCTTGCCGCGGATGTGATCGCGGATGCGCACGTCCTCGATCAGGTACGCGCCGAACTCCTTCTCGGAGAACCAGTTGGACTTCCAGTCGTGGATGATCCCGATGCGGAAGCCGCCCGGGTGAATCTTCTGACCCATTACGAGTCCCCTTCGTCGGCGGTCTTCTCGGCCGCATCGTCAGCGACCTGCTCAGCCGGTTCGGCGGGCTTCGCGGCGGGCTTCTTGCGCGGCGCCTTGGGCACTTCGGCCTCGGGCTCGGCGGTCTCCGTGTCGCTCTCGGCCTCGGTCGCCTCGGCGGCCTCGGCCTTGGGGGCGCGCGGCTTGCGGGGCGCCTTGGCCTCTGCCTCGGACTCCTCGCCTGTGGACTCCCCCGCCTCGGCGGCCGGGGTCTTCGCGGCCGGCTGCGTGCGCGCGGACTTCGGCTCGGCGGCGGTCGTCTCCGCCTCGTCGTCCGTGGCCTCATCGGCGACGGTCTCGTCGACTGCGGTCGCCGCGGGCGCGGCCGCTGCCTTGCGGGTGCGGGCACGGCGGCTCTCGGCGGCGATCGTGGCGGCCGCCGCGGAGATGTCGCGCTGCTCGGCCACGGCGACGTGCCGGAGCACGATCGTGACGTGGCACATGCGCTTGTGGATGCTGCTGGCGCGTCCGCGGGCACGCGGCTTGAAGCGCTTGAGCGTGCGGTCGTCGTCGGCGTAGCAGTGATCGATCACGAGCTCGGCCCGGTCGATGTCGTGGTTCTCCTTGGCGTTCGCGCACGCCGAGCGGAGCACGCCCAGGACGTCGCGAGCCGCTGCGCGCGGGGAGAACTGCAGCGTGGCCTCCGCCTGCATGACGGAGAGCCCGCGCACGTGGTCGAGGATCACGCGCGCCTTGCGCGCCGAGCAACGCAGGTGCCGCACCTGGGCGCGCACGAGCGTCGGCTGATCGGTGGAGGAAGTCGCCACGCTACCGCCGCTTCGCCTGCTTGTCGGCGTGCCCACGGTAGGTGCGCGTGGGCGCGAACTCGCCGAGCTTGTGGCCGACCATCGACTCCGACACGAACACGGGCACGTGCTTGCGCCCGTCGTGCACGGCGATCGTGTGGCCGACCATCTCCGGGAAGATGGTCGACGTCCGCGACCACGTCTTGATCATGCGCTTCGACCGGGTTGCGTTCATCTCGTTGACGCGCTGCATGAGGCGCTCCTCGATGAACGGGCCCTTCTTGGAGCTACGAGACATCTCCTACGACCTGCCCTTTCCGCGCTTACGTCCGCGGACGATGTCGCGGGTGCTTGCCTTCTTGGGGTCACGGGTACGCCGGCCGAGCGTGATCTTGCCCCACGGCGTGACCGGGTGACTGCCCTTGTTCTTGCCCTCGCCGCCACCGTGCGGATGGTCGACGGGGTTCATGGCCGTGCCGCGCACGGACGGGCGCTTGCCCAGCCAGCGCGAGCGGCCGGCCTTGCCGCTCGATTGGTTCTGATGCGTCGCGTTCGAGACGGTGCCGATCGTCGCGCGGCAGGTCTCGGGGACGCGGCGGAGCTCGCCGGACGGCAGGCGCAGGAGCGCGCGGCCGTCCTCGCGGGCGACCAGCTGGGCGCTCGCGCCGGCCGACCGCACCATGCGCGCACCCTGGCCCGGCCGCAGCTCGACCGCGTGCACGATCGTGCCGGTCGGGATGGCCGAGAGCGGCAGGCAGTTGCCCACCTTGATGTCGGCGTCCTCGCCGGACTGCACCGTCGAGCCGACGCCGAGCCGCGCAGGCGCCAGGATGTAGGCCTTGTGGCCGTCGACGTAGTGCAGCAGCGCGATGCGCGCGGAGCGGTTGGGGTCGTACTCGATCGAGGCGACCGTGGCCGGCACGCCGTCCTTGCGCCGCTTGAAGTCGATGATGCGGTAGCGGCGCTTGTGGCCGCCGCCCTGGTGGCGCGTCGTGATGCGGCCGGTGTTGTTGCGGCCGCCGTGGCGCTTGACCGGAGCGAGCAGGCTCTTCTCCGGCTTGTCGGTCGTGACCTCGTCGAAATCCGAGATCGTCATGAAGCGACGACCCGGCGAGGTGGGCTTGAACTGACGGACACCCATTAGCGCGCCCCCTCGAAGAGCTCGATCGAATCGCCGGCGCGCAGCTGGATGATCGCCTTCTTGTAGCCGGGGCGGAAGCCGGCGACCTGACCGCGGCGCTTCGGCTTGCCCGGGACGTTGACGATCTTGACGGCGACGACGTGGACGCCGAAGAGCAGCTCGATCGCCTGACGCACCTGCGTCTTGTGGGCCTTCGGATGCACCTTGAAGGTGTACTTGTCGAACTGGATCAGGTTGTAGGCCTTCTCCGAGACGACCGGCTCGAGGATGACGTGCCGCGGATCGGTGGTCACCGAGGTCACGAGGCACCTCCCTGCAGCTCGTCGAGCGCGGCCTGCGAGACGAGCAGGCTGCGCGCCCAGAGCAGCTCGACGACCGTGATGTCCTCGCTCCACGCGACGATCACGCGCTCGAGGTTGCGGAAGGAGAGCGCGGCGTCCGTCTCGTCCTCGCCGACGAGCACGACGAGCGGGAGCTGCTGGCCCCAGCCCGAGACGAGCGTGCGGGCGTCCTTGGTCTTGGGCGACGAGAACGTCGCCCCGTCGAAGACGCCGAGGCTCTCGAGCGCAGCGTGCTGCGACAGCGCGACCAGCTTGGCGCGCCGCGTGGCCTTGCGGTTCATCTTGACGCCGTACTCGCGGGGGTGCGGGCCGAAGACGACGCCACCGCCCTTCCAGAGCGGCGAGCGGGTCGTGCCCGCACGCGCGCGGCCGGTGCCCTTCTGGCGCCACGGCTTGGCCGCGCCGCCGGCCACCTGGCCGCGGGTCTTGGTCTGGGACGTGCCCTGGCGGCGCGCGAGCATCTCGGCGCGCACTGCCTCGTAGAGCAGCTGACGGTGGGTCTCGTGGCCGAACATCTCGGCCGCGAGCTCCACCGTTGCCCTTGCCGCCCACGACGGGCGCGGTGAGCGTGGCCATCAGCGATCCTCCCGCACGAAGACGAGCCCGCCGGTCGGGCCCGGCACCGCGCCCGTGACCAGCAGCAGGTTGCGCTCGATGTCGCGATCGAGCGACCTGCAGGCCGCGCTGCGTGATGTGCTTGTTGCCCATGTGACCCGCCATGCGCACGCCCTTGATGACGCGCGAGGGGGTGGCCGACTGGCCGATCGAGCCCGGGGCGCGCACGTTGTGCGAGCCGTGCGAGATCGGGCCGCGGGAGAACCCGTGGCGCTTGATCGTGCCGGCGAAGCCCTTGCCCTTCGAGCGCGCCGCTGACCTTGACCGCGTCGCCGGGCTCGAAGCCCTCGACGGTCACGACCTCGCCGGCGGCGAGCTCGTGGCGTGCCGCGGAACTCGTGCAGGTGGCGATGCGGCGCGATGTCGTTCTTGGACAGGTGCCCGCGCTCGGGCTTCGAGAGCTTGCGGTCCGGCACCGCCTCGTAGGCGAGCTGCACGGCGTCGTAGCCGTCGTCCGCCTCGGTCTTGACCTGCGAGACCGGGCACGGACCAGCCTGGATCACGGTGACGGGAATGCGCTGCCCGTCCTCCGTGAAGAACTGCGTCATGCCGAGCTTGCGGCCGATGATGACTTTCGCCATTGCCCTCGCCTACAGCTTGATCTCGATGTCGACGCCCGCCGGCAGGTCGAGGCGCATGAGCGCGTCGACCGTCTTCGGGGTCGGCTGGTGGATGTCGATCAGGCGCTTGTGCGTGCGGATCTCGAAATGCTCGCGCGCGTCCTTGTCCTTGAACGGCCCGCGGATCACGCAGTAGACGTTCTTCTCGGTCGGCAGGGGAACAGGACCGGAAACGGTCGCGCCGGTGCGCTGCGCGGTCTCGACGATCGAGCGCGCCGAGAGGTCGAGCTGCGCGTGGTCGTAGCCCTTGAGGCGGATGCGGATCTTCTGCTGTGCCATGGCGGTCGGCGCGACGTCCGGGGCTCGCGTGAACGCGAGCCCCGGGAGTCGACGGTCTCCTTCGCTACTTGATGATCTTCGTGACGACGCCGGCCCCGACGGTGCGGCTGCCTTCGCGAATCGCGAAGCGCAGGCCCTCGTCCATGGCGATCGGCTGGATGAGCGAGATCGTCATGACGGCGTTGTCGCCGGGCATGCACATCTCCACGCCGTCCGGGAGCTCGATGACGCCCGTCACGTCGGTCGTGCGGAAGTAGAACTGCGGGCGGTAGCCCTTGAAGAACGGCGTGTGGCGGCCGCCCTCGTCCTTCGAGAGGACGTAGACCTGCGGCCTCGAAGTCGGTGTGCGGCGTGATCGAGCCGGGCTTGGCGAGCACCTGGCCGCGCTCGACGTCCTCGCGCTTGACGCCGCGCAGGAGGCAGCCCGACGTTGTCGCCGGCCTCACCCTCGTCGAGCGACTTGTTGAACATCTCGACGCCGGTGCACGACCGTCTTCTCGGTCTTCGGGTCGGATGCCGACGATCTCGACCTCCTCGCCGACCTTGACCTCGCCGCGCTCGATGCGGCCGGTGACGACCGTGCCGCGACCCGTGATCGTGAACACGTCCTCGATCGGCATCAGGAACGGCCGGTCGATCGTCGCGCTCCGGCGTCCGGGATGTAGGTGTCGACGGCGTCCATGAGCTCGACGATCTTGTCGCCCCACTCGCTTGTCGCGCCTCGAGCGCCTTGAGCGCCGAGCCCTGGACCATCGGGGTGTCGTCGCCCGGGAAGTCGTACTTCGAGAGCAGCTCGCGCACCTCGAGCTCGACGAGCTCGACGAGCTCGTGGTCGTCGACCATGTCGTCCTTGTTGAGCGAACGACGACGAGGTACGGCACGCCGACCTGGCGGGCCAGCAGGATGTGCTCGCGCGTCTGCGGCATGGGGCCGTCGGCGGCGGAGACGACGAGGATCGCGCCGTCCATCTGCGCGGCGCCCGTGATCATGTTCTTGATGTAGTCGGCGTGACCCGGGCAGTCGACGTGCGCGTAGTGGCGCTTCTCGGTCTCGTACTCGACGTGCGCGGTCGAGATCGTGATGCCGCGCTCGCGCTCCTCGGGAGCCTTGTCGATGTTGCCGAAGTCGAGTACTTGTTCGAGCCGCCCACGCGATCCGCGAGCACCTTCGTGATCGCAGCCGTCAGCGTCGTCTTGCCGTGGTCGATGTGACCGATGGTGCCGATGTTGACGTGCGGCTTCGTCCGCTCGAACTTTTCCTTGGCCATCGCCGGTTCGTACTCCTTGAAAGTGGTTGTTTTGAGGGCCCTGCGGGCCCGGAGACTGCGTGGCTTGTCAGCGACCCGCGACGATTTCCTCGGCGAGTGCCTTCGGAACTTCCTCGTAGCTGGCGAACTGCATCGTGTAGGTCGCACGACCCTGCGAGAGCGAGCGGACGCGTCGTCGCGTAGCCGAACATCGTGGAGAGCGGGACGCGCGCCGCGACGATCTGGGTCTTGCCGCGCGGCTCCATGCTGAGGATCTCGCCCGCGACGCGAGGAGAGGTCGCCGATGACGTCGCCCATGTACTCCTCGGGCGTCTCGACCTCGACTGCGAAGATCGGCTCGAGCAGCGTCGGGTCGGCCCGCGGCATCGCCTCCTTGAAGGCCATCGAGCCGGCGACCTTGAATGCCATCTCGGACGAGTCGACGTCGTGGTAGGAGCCGTCGGTCAGGGTCGCCTTGACGTCGACGACCGGGTAGCCGGCGATCGTGCCGCGACTCCATCGCCTCGTGGATGCCCTCGTCGACCGAGTCGATGTACTCCTTCGGGATCACGCCACCGGTGATCTTGTTGTCGAACTCGAAGCCCTTGCCGGGGTTCGGCTCGAGCGAGATGACGGCGTCGCCGTACTGGCCGCGGCCACCGGTCTGGCGCACGAACTTGCCCTGGATCTTCTCGACCTTCTTGCGCATCGTCTCGCGGTAGGCGACCTGCGGCTTGCCGACGTTCGCCGCGACGTTGAACTCGCGCACGAGGCGGTCGACGATGATCTCGAGGTGCAGCTCGCCCATGCCGGAGATGACGTCTGGCCGGTCTCGTCGTCGGTGCGCACGCGGAACGTCGGGTCCTCCTCGGAGAGCCGTGCGAGCGCGATGCCGAGCTTGTCCTGGTCGGCCTTCGTCTTGGGCTCGACGGCGAGTCCGATGACGGGCTCGGGGAACGTGATCGACTCCAGCAGGATCGGTGCGACTCGTCGCACAGCGTGTGCCCGGTCGTGACCTGCTTGAGGCCGACGGCGGCGGCGATCTCGCCGGCGCCGACCGACTCGCGCTCCTCGCGGCTGTTGGCGTGCATCTGGAGGATGCGGCCGACGCGCTCCTTGCGGCCCGTGGTCGGGTTGAAGACGTGCGAGCCGGCCTTGAGCACGCCGGAGTAGACGCGGAAGTACGTGAGCTTGCCGACGAACGGGTCGGACATGATCTTGAAGGCGAGCGCGCAGAACGGCTCGTCGAGGCTCGGCTTGCGCTCGACCTCGTCGCCGGTCTTCGGGTCGGTGCCCGTGACGGCGCCCTTGTCGAGCGGCGTCGGCAGGTAGTCGATGACCGCGTCGAGCAGCGGCTGGACGCCCTTGTTCTTGAACGCCGAGCCGCACAGGACGGGCGTGATCGAGAGGTCGAGCGTGCACGCGCGGATCGCGGCGCGCAGCGTCGCGGCGTCGATCTCCTCGTCCTCGAGGTACGCCATCATGATGTCGTCGTCGTGATCGGCGACGGCCTCGATCAGGTCGTGGCGGCGCCGGCGGCCGCCGCGGCGAGCTCGGCCGGGATCTCGCGCTCTTCCCACGTGTCGCCGATCGAGTCGGTCGTAGCGGATCGCCTTGCGCTCGACGAGGTCGATGATCGCCCTCGAACACGTCCTCGGCGCCGATCGGGAGCTGGATCGGGACGGGGCGCGCGCCGAGGCGGTCGACGCATCGAGCTGCACCGACGTCGGCGAAGTCGGCGCCCATGCGGTCCATCTTGTTGATGAAGGCGATGCGCGGCACGCCGTACTTGTCGGCCTGGCGCCAGACGGTCTCCGACTGCGGCTGCACGCCCGCGACGGCGTCGAACAGCGCGACCGCGCCGTCGAGCACGCGCAGGGAGCGCTCGACCTCGACCGTGAAGTCGACGTGGCCGGGAGTGTCGATGATGTTGATGCGATGGTCGCGCCAGAACGCGGTCGTCGCGGCCGACGTGATCGTGATGCCGCGCTCCTGCTCCTGGACCATCCAGTCCATCGTGGCCGAGCCGTCGTGGACCTCGCCGATCTTGTGGGTCTTGCCCGTGAAGAACAGGATGCGCTCGGTCGCCGTGGTCTTGCCGGCGTCGATGTGGGCCATGATCCCGATGTTCCGGACCAGGTCGAGCTCATCCATCTTGGGGATCTTCGTGTCCTTGCGTGTTGCGACTTGAGGCATAGGGAGAGCTCCGCTTACCAGCGGTAGTGCGCGAAGGCCTTGTTGGCCTGCGCCATGCGGTACATGTCGTCCTTGCGCTTGAACGCCCCACCCTGCTGATTGATGGCGTCGAGGATCTCGGCGGCGAGGCGCTCGACCATCTCGCGCTCGCGGCGCTGCCGCGCGAACGTGACGATCCAGCGCACGGCGAGCGTGCGGGCGCGACGAGCGGGAACCTCGATCGGCACCTGGTAGTTGGCGCCGCCGACGCGGCGCGAGCGCACCTCGAGCGAGGGCGTGACGGACTTGATGGCCTGCTCGAGCACCTCGAGGGCCGGGCGGCCGGAGCGCTCCTCGACCTCGTCGAGCGCGGCGTAGACGATCAGCTCCGCGGTCGACTTCTTGCCGCCGACCATGACGCGGTTGATGACCTGGCTCACGAGCGTGCGAGGAGTGGACGGAATCCGCGGGCAGGACACGCGGCGTGATCTCAGCGCGACGGGGCATCGGCTAGCTCTTCTTGGCGCCGTACTTGGAGCGGGCCTGCTTGCGATCGTTGACGCCCGAGGTGTCGAGCGCGTGGCGCACGATCTTGTAGCGGACGCCCGGCAGGTCCTTGACACGCCCGCCGCGCACGAGCACGACCGAGTGCTCCTGCAGGTTGTGGCTGATGCCCGGGATGTAGCAGGTGATCTCCATGCCGTTCGTGAGGCGCACGCGCGCGACCTTGCGCAGCGCCGAGTTCGGCTTCTTCGGCGTGACCGTGTACACGCGCGTGCAGACGCCGCGCTTCTGGGGCGAGCCCTTGAGCGCGGGGGTCTTGGTCTTCGCGTGCTCTGGCGAGCGCGGATGACGCACGAGCTGGTTGACGGTCGGCATACGGCCTCGTGACGGCTTGGACAGGGGTGGAACGTGGGCACGCAAGAGGCGCGCGCACACGAACGGCCCGCGAACGGGCCGGATCGGTAGCGTAGCGAACGTCCGCGGAGCCCGCAAACAGGGTCACGCGGAGCGCGGAACGCTCCCGAACGAAGTTGATTGTAGCGCGGATGGCTCGCACGGGCGCCGTGCTGTCATCCTCGCGCTTCGGTCTTCGCCTCTCACGCGCGCGCGAGGCTGACCCGCCGACGCCGCGCTACGACGCCGCGGCCTGCGCAGCGGACTCCGTGCGATCGGCGAGCTCGTTGTGCTGGTGCTCGGTCGTGAAGCGCTCGCCGCGCGCGTGGCGGTAGTCGTCGTCCTCGGAGTCGAGCAGCCAGACGAGCGCAGCCACGACCTCGGCGTCGAATTGCGCGTCGGCGTTGCGGCGCAGCTCGGCGATCGCGTCGTCCGGGGTGACCGAGCGGCGATAGGGCCGGTGCTGCGTCATCGCGGCGTAGGCGTCGCAGGCGCCGACGATGCGCGCGGCCGCCGGGATCGTCGCTCCCGCGCAGGCCGTGCGGATAGCCGAGGCCGTCCACGCGCTCGTGGTGGTGGCGGACGATCGCGAGCAGCGTGTGGCTCGAGGGCAGGCCGGCCACGATGCGCGCGCCGGCCTCGGGGTGCTCGCGCACGAGCGCCCATTCCTCCTCGTCGAGCGGGTCGGCCTTGAGCAGGATCGCCGCGGGGAGCGCGAGCTTGCCGACGTCGTGCACGAGCGCGCCGAGCTGGATCGCCGCGGCCGAGTCGGCGTCGGCTCCGAGCTGGAGCGCCACGTCGCGCGCGTACAGCGCGACCGTCGCCGAGTGCTCGGCCGTCTCGGCGTCGAAGGCCGCGAGCGCGCGCACGAGCGCCACGCCCGTCGCGAGCGACGCGCTGTCGACGGCTCTCGCAGCACTGCGGCTGCGCCAGGGTGTACGGAGGAATCGGCTCACGCGTGTGCTCACTCGGAGAAGGGGACGGTGCAGCGGCGCGAAGGGATCGCGCGCATCGCCCCACCCGTCTACGACGCTCTGCGGTCAACCCCTGCGAAATGGCCGACGGCCGGTGCAAGCACCGGCCGTCGTCTTCGTGCAACTAACGGCTCCTACGGCTGTTACCAGCCGTGGGCCCAGCCATGGGCCCAACCGTGGGCCCAACCATGGGCCCATCCGTGTGCGTCCATATGACGCTCCTTCCGGTTCCCGGGACTGCATCCGAGGGTCGCCCGGGAGACGATTCCTCGGACCATCGACATGCCGTTTGTACCGCATCCCGACACGGCTTGCAAGCAGTCCGAACCTGTCCCGAACAACTCATTCCCGAAGCGTTATGGCGCCGCGAGCACCGATGAGATATGGCCCGCAAATCCCAGAAAAACGGCGCGCCGGTGAGGCGCGCTCGGGAAGCCGCATGGACCCCCGCGTTCCGCCCTGCCGACCGTGGGCCCCAGACACGCGGGTCCCGCAGGTTTCGCGAGCTTCGGGAAGGAATCGGCGGATACGCCCGCCGCGACGTGGGCCTTCCCGTGGGTCGCCATGCCGACGGGCACCGCGAACGCCGCAAGCCCGCCGCCGCCTCCCGCCCCGGCGGCTCCCGGAAACGCAGAAGGGCCGCCCCGCGGGCGGCCCTTCATGACGTGCGTGCTGAGCGCGCCCGAGGGCGGCCCCCGGGCCGGGAGGCCTACTCCTCCTCGGCGGGGGCTCCCTCGCCGAAGCCGAAGTCGGCGTCGGGCCCGAAGATCAGCGCCTCGGACTCGGAGTCGACCGTGATCTGCGCCGCGACATCGGCCAGGAGCCGGTCGCGGTCGTAGAGCTCGGCGCCCTCGCCCGGCGTGATCTCGATGCGGCGGTAGGCCCGCAGCCCGGTGGAGGCCGGGATCAGCTTGCCGATGATCACGTTCTCCTTGAGACCGTTGAGCCGGTCGATCTTGCCCTCGATCGCCGCGTCGGTGAGCACCTTGGTGGTCTCCTGGAAGGAGGCCGCCGAGAGGAAGCTCTCGGTCGCCAGCGAGGCCTTGGTGATGCCGAGGATGACGGGCTCCCACTGAGCCGTCTCGCCGCTCTTGTCCTCCTCGACGCGCCGGTTCTCGCGCAGGATGCGCGCGCGATCGACCAGCTGGCCGGGCAGGAAGCGGGTGTCCCCGGCGTCGTCGACGCGGGCCTTCTTGAGCATCTGGCGCACGATCAGCTCGATGTGCTTGTCGTTGATCTCCACGCCCTGGGACTCGTACACGCGCATGACCTCGCTCACGATGTAGAGCTCGGTCACCGTCGGATCGTCGAGCCGCAGGAAGAGCAGCTCCGCCGGGTTCAGCGGGCCCTCCATCAGCGGCTGTCCGCGCTCCACCCGGTCGCCGCTGCGCACGAGCACGATCGTCCGCCGCGGCAGCTGGTACAGCTCCTCGGCAGGGCCGTCCTCATCGCCGTTCGCGACATTGTCGGGCGTGACCGTGATCTTCGCGCCGCGCTCCGTGTCCTCGCGGCTGACCACGCCGGAGACCTGGGAGAGCACCGCGGCGCCCTTCGGGTTGCGCGCCTCGAACAGCTCGACGACGCGCGGCAGGCCGTGCGTGATGTCGGAGCCGGCGACGCCGCCCTCGTGGAACGTCCGCATGGTGAGCTGGGTGCCCGGCTCGCCGATCGACTGCGCCGCGATGATGCCGACGGCGTCGCCGATCTCGCTCATCTCGCCGGTCGCGAGGCTGAAGCCGTAGCAGCTCCGGCAGACCCCGACCTCGGCCTCGCACTTGAGCACCGAGCGCACGCGCAGACGCAGGTCGGACTTCTCGTCGTGCTCCTCGAGCAGCTGCGCGTAGATCTCGCCGCTGAACGGGGTGTTGGCCGCGACCTTCTCGCCGCCCAGCTCGATCTCCTCGGCCAGCACGCGGCCGACGAGCGCCCGGTTCGGGCGCCCGCTGCGGTAGAGCAGGGCCTCGATCGACTGATCGGTGCCGCAGTCGTCCTCGCGGATGATCACGTCCTGCGAGACGTCGACGAGCCGGCGGGTGAGGTAGCCGGAGTCGGCGGTGCGCAGCGCGGTGTCGGCGAGGCCCTTGCGCGCACCGTGGGTCGAGATGAAGTACTCGAGGACGGAGAGGCCCTCCATGAAGTTGGCCTTGATCGGGCGCTCGATGATCTCGCCCTTCGGATTCGCCATCAGGCCGCGCATGCCGGCCAGCTGGCGGATCTGCTTGAACGATCCGCGTGCGCCCGAGTGGGCCATCATGTAGATCGGGTTGAGCTTCCACATGCTGTCGCGCATGGCGACCTCGACCTCGTCGGTCGCGCGGCCCCACAGGAGACGACCTTCTCGTGGCGCTCGGAGTCGGTGATCAGCCCGTACTGGTACTGGTCGCCGACGTCCGCGACCTCCTTCTCGATGCGCTCGAGGATCCCGCCCTTGGCGTCCGGCGTGACGATGTCGTTCTTCGAGATCGAGACGCCGGCCTGCGTGGCGTAGAGGAAGCCGAGATCCTTGACGGCGTCCAGCACGGGAGCCACCTGGCTCGCCCCGTAGACGTCGACGAGCCGCGACACGTAGTCGCTGATCTCGCTCTTGCGCATCGTGGTGTTGATCCACTCGTGGTTGGCCACGTCGAACTCGTCGCCCATGCGCCTCGAACAGCGCCTCCTCGATCGCGTTGTTGAAGAACACGCGGCCGGGGGTGGTGACGATCTTCTCGAGCGTCGACGGGCGGCGGTACCAGATCGTCTCCTGGAGGCCGAGCTCGCCCTCGTGCACGGCGAGCTGGACGTCGTCGGCCGAGCCGAAGAGGCGCAGCGGGCGATCCTTGCCGGGCACGATCGCCGCGAGATCGTCGCTCGAGCGTCGTACGTCAGGTAGTAGAGGCCGATCACCAGGTCCTGGGTCGGCGTCGCCAGCGGCTTGCCGTGTGCCGGCGAGAGGATGTTGTTGCTCGACAGCATGAGGATGCGCGCCTCGGCCTGCGCCTCGACCGAGAGCGGCAGGTGCACCGCCATCTGGTCGCCGTCGAAGTCGGCGTTGAAGGCATGGCAGACGAGCGGGTGCACCTGGATCGCCTTGCCCTCGACCAGGATCGGCTCGAAGGCCTGGATGCCCAGGCGGTGCAGCGTGGGTGCGCGGTTGAGCAGCACCGGATGCTCGGCGATGACCTCCTCGAGCACGTCCCAGACCTCGGGCACCATCGAGTCGACCATCTTCTTGGCCGCCTTGATGTTCTGCACGGTCTTGCGCTCGACGAGCCGGCTCATGATGAACGGCTTGAAGAGCTCGAGCGCCATCAGCTTGGGCAGGCCGCACTGGTGCAGCTTGAGCGTCGGGCCCGACACGATCACGGAGCGGCCGGAGTAGTCGACGCGCTTGCCGAGCAGGTTCTGGCGGAAGCGGCCCTGCTTGCCCTTGAGCATGTCGGAGAGCGACTTCAGGGGACGGTTGCCCGGGCCCGTGACGGCGCGGCCGCGGCGGCCGTTGTCGAAGAGCGCGTCGACGGCCTCCTGCAGCATCCGCTTCTCGTTGTTGACGATGATCTCGGGCGCGCCGAGATCGAGCAGCCGCTTGAGGCGGTTGTTGCGGTTGATCACGCGCCGGTAGAGGTCGTTCAGGTCGCTGGTCGCGAAGCGGCCGCCGTCCAGCTGCACCATCGGGCGCAGCTCCGGCGGGATCACCGGAATCGCGTCGAGCACCATCCAGTCCGGCTTGTTGTCGGACTCGCGGAACGCGGACACGACCTTGAGGCGCTTGATCGCGCGCTGCTGGCGCTGGCCCTTGGACGTCTTGATCGTCTCGCGCAGGTCGAGCTCGAGGTTGTCGAGGTCCTCGCGCCGCAGGAGCTCGCGGATCGCCTCGGCGCCCATGCCGCCGCCGAAGTAGACGCCGAAGCCCCAGTCGGAGCCGAAGCGATCGTGCAGCTCGCGGAACAGGCGCTCGTCGCCGACGACGTCCTTGGGCTTGATCTCCTTGAAGAGCTCGAACGCCTGGCGCAGCGTCTCGACGCGCTCCTCGGTGGCCTCGTCGGCGTCCTTGCGGCGCGCCTGCGCGTCGAGGTACGCCTCGCGCACCTTCAGCGCCCAGGCCTCGAGCACCTTGACGTCGTCCTTGGACATGCGGCCGTCGGTCTTGAGGCAGAGGTCGTTGGCGAGGTCGCGCAGCTCGCCGCGCTCCTCGTCGGGCAGCTCGACGGCGTTGCGCACGACGTCGGCCAGGAGGCCGCCGCCGAGACCGCGCGCGCGGTCGAGCTCCTTCTGCGTCTCGCCCTTGGCCTCGAGCGCGCGGGCGATCAGCCCGTCGTCCTTCTTGGGTCGAGCGCGTCGTTGTCGCCGGCCAGGTAGAGCGCCATGCGCTCGATCGCCTTCTTGCCGTTCGACTTGCCGGTGCCCTTGCCGTCGCGGGCGTCGGACACGGCCTTCTCGTTGGCCTCGAGGGCGACCTTCGCCCAGGCGGCGACGGCGTCGAGCTCGCGCGCCGAGAGCTGCCGGTCCTCGCGGACGGCCGCCGAGCGGACCAGCTCGCGCACCTTGCGCGTGTCCTCGCCGGCGATGCGCCGCGCGACGTCCTTGAGCACGCCGCTGGCGAGCTCGCGGGCCTCCTCCAGCTGCGGGAAGCCCTGATCGTCGGCCCACGCGGCGAGCGTGCGCGCCCAGTACTCGTCGTCCTCGTCGAAGCCGTCGGTGGCGCCCGTCGAGAAGAACTCGCGGCGGCGGAGCAGGCGCTCCTCGACCTCGCCGAACTGCTCCTCGCGGTCGACCGCGAGCTGCTCGACCTCGGCCTCGACCTTGTCGGACAGCTCGCCCAGCTCGGCCAGGCGCTTCTCGTCGTCGACGTGCACGACGATCGACGCGGCGAAGTAGAGGACCTTCTCGAGCTCCTTGGGAGCGATGTCGAGGAGGTAGCCGATGCGGCTCGGGACGCCCTTGAAGAACCAGATGTGCGAGACCGGCGCGGCCAGGTCGATGTGCCCCATGCGCTCGCGGCGCACCTTCTGGCGCGTGACCTCGACGCCGCAGCGCTCGCAGATGATGCCCTTGTAGCGGACGCGCTTGTACTTGCCGCAGTAGCACTCCCAGTCCTTGGTCGGACCGAAGATGCGCTCGCAGAAGAGGCCGTCCTTCTCGGGCTTGAGCGTGCGGTAGTTGATCGTCTCGGGCTTCGTGACCTCGCCGCTCGACCAGTCGTGGATCTGCTTGGTCGAGGCGAGCCCGATCTTGATCGCATCGAAATTGTTGATGTCGATCACGTGCACCCCTTCGGGGTCGTGGTGGAAGAAAGAGGAAGGCGGCTCGGGAGCGCCGCCCGCGGGCGGCGCTCCTTCGCGCGCGTCACGCTTGGATCTCGGGGGCGTCGGCGTCGAGCGCGAGCCCGCCGACGGCCACGTCGTCCACGTCGTTCAGGACCTCGTCGGCGGGCACCTCGTCGGCGGCCTCGGCCGTCGCGCCCTCCTCCAGCTCCTGCGCCTCGGGCTCTCGCGGCGTTGCGCGCAGCGAGCCGGGCGAGATGTCGATGCCGAGCTCCTCGGCCGCGCGCAGGAGCTCGTCGTCCTCCTCGCGGATCTGGACCTCGCCACCGCCCTCGGAGATGACGTTCACGTCGAGCGCGAGCGACTGCATCTCCTTGAGCAGCACCTTGAACGACTCGGGGATCGAGGGCTCGGGGATGTTCTCGCCCTTGACGATCGCCTCGTAGGCCTTGACGCGGCCGACGGTGTCGTCCGACTTGACGGTGAGCATCTCCTGCAGCGTGTAGGCGGCGCCGTAGGCCTCGAGCGCCCACACCTCCATCTCGCCGAAGCGCTGCCCGCCGAACTGCGCCTTGCCGCCCAGCGGCTGCTGGGTGACGAGCGAGTACGGGCCCGGTCGAGCGGGCGTGGATCTTGTCGTCCACCAGGTGCAGGAGCTTGAGCACGTAGAGGTAGCCGACCGTGATCTTGCGGTCGTACTCCTCGCCCGTGCGGCCGTTGTGCAGGACCGCGCGGCCCGAGCACTTGCGGCCGTGCTTGTCGTCGGCGTCGATCGTGAGGCCGATGCCGCTGTCGAGGTGCGTCTCCTGGTAGCTCACGAGCGCCTCGTCGACCTGCTCCGGCGTGGCGCCGTCGAAGACCGGAGTGGCGATGAACTCGGGTGCCGAGCCGTCGCCGCCGTGTGCGGCCGCCCAGCCCAGGTGCGTCTCGAGGATCTGCCCGACGTTCATGCGGGACGGGACGCCGAGCGGGTTCAGGATGATGTCGACGGGGCGTCCGTCGGCCAGGTACGGCAGGTCCTCCTCGGGCACGATCTTGGAGATCACGCCCTTGTTGCCGTGGCGGCCGGCGAGCTTGTCGCCCTCCGAGATCTTGCGCTTGGTCGCGACGAACACGCGCACGAGCTCGTTGACGCCGGGCGACAGATCGTCTCCCCGCGCACGCGAGAACGTCTTCACGTCGATGACCTTGCCGCCCTCGCCGTGCGGCACCTTGAGCGAGGTGTCGCGGACCTCGCGCGCCTTCTCCTTGAAGATCGCGCGGATCAGCTTCTCCTCGGCCGTCAGCTCGGTCTCGCCCTTGGGCGTGACCTTGCCGACGAGCAGGTCGCCCGAGCGGACCTCGGCGCCGATGCGCACGATGCCGCCCTCGTCGAGGTCGCGCAGCGACTCCTCCGAGCGGTTCGGGATGTCGCGCGTGATCTCCTCGTCGCCGAGCTTCGTGGAGCGCGCGTCGATCTCGTACTCGTGGATGTGGATCGACGTCAGGACGTCGTCCTTGACGAGCCGCTCCGAGAGGATGATCGCGTCCTCGAAGTTGTAGCCCTCCCAGGACATGAACGCGACGAGCAGGTTCTTGCCCAGCGCGAGCTCGCCCTGATCGGTCGAGGAGCCGTCGGCCAGCACGTCGCCCGCCGTGATCTTCTGACCGGCGTAGACGATCGGCTTCTGGTGGATCAGCGTGCCCTGGTTCGAGCGCATGTACTTGATGAGGTCGTAGGAGTCGACCCCGTCCTTCGTCTCGATCAGGATCCGCTCGGCGTCGACCAGCGCGACCTTGCCCGGCGCGCTGCGCGAGCACGACGTCGCCCGTGTCGACCGCGGCCCGGAACTCCAGGCCGGTGCCGACGTACGGCGCCTGCGTGATCATCAGCGGCACCGCCTGGCGCTGCATGTTCGAGCCCATCAGCGCGCGGTTCGCGTCGTTGTGCTCGAGGAACGGGATCAGCGCCGTGGCGACCGAGACGATCTGCTCGGGCGCGACGTCCATGTAGTCGACGTCCTCGGCGTCGACCTGGTCGGGCTCGCCGCCGCGCCGGCGCACGAGCACCGGCGACTGCGAGCTTGCCGCTCTTGTCGATCTCCGCGTTGGACTGCGCGATGACGTGGCGCTCTTCCTTGGAGGCGTCGAGGTAGATGATCTCGTCGCTCGGCTTGCCCTTGACCACCTTGCGGTACGGCGCCTGGATGAAGCCGTACTCCGACACGGTGGCGTAGCTCGAGAGCGAGCCGATCAGGCCGATGTTCGGGCCCTCCGGCGTCTCGATCGGGCACATGCGCCCGTAGTGGGTGCTGTGCACGTCGCGCACCTCGATGGGCGCGCGCTCGCGCGTGAGGCCGCCCGCGCCGAGCGCCGAGAGGCGGCGGCGGTGGGTGAGCCCGGCGAGCGAGTTCGTCTGATCCATGAACTGCGAGAGCTGCGACGAGCCGAAGAACTCCTTCAGCGCCGCGACGACCGGGCGGATGTTGATGATCGTCTGAGGCGTGATCGTGTCCACGTCCTCGGTCGTCATGCGCTCGCGCACGACGCGCTCCATGCGGTAGAGGCCGATGCGGAAGGCCTCCTGGATCAGCTCGCCGACGTCGCGCAGCCGGCGGTTGCCGAAGTGCTCGTACTCGTCGAGCTCGTGCGCGATGGGATCGCGCTGGAGGTTGCGCGAGTCGTCGGCGTAGTCCTTGGAGTCGTGCGGGACGCCGAGCATGTCGGGCAGCGAGACGAGCTTGCGCGCGAGCGTCAGGATGTCGCGCGTGGTCAGCACGCGCACGTCCATCGGGATCGGCGGGTCGCCGCCCTGCGTGTCGTCCCACCCGTGCAGGCGCAGGTTGAGCTTGTAGCGGCCGACCTTCGTGAGGTCGTAGCGCTTGGGGTCGAAGAAGAGCGAGCGCAGCAGGGCGCGCGCGTTGTCGAGCGTGGGCGGCTCGCCCGGGCGCTGCTTCTTGAAGACCTCGATCAGCGCCTCGTCGGCACGCGTCGTGATGTCCTTCTCGAGCGTGTACCCGATGTAGAGGTTCTCTTCCTTGGTCTTCGGATCGCGGAAGAGATCGACGATCGCCTCGTTGGACGTCGTGTCCAGCACGAAGCCGGTGGTCGGGTCCTCGTGCGGGAGCGCGCGCAGGAGTGTCGTGATCGGCAGCTTGCGCTTGCGATCGATGCGGACCGTGACGAGGCCCTTCTTGTCGATCTCGAGCTCGAGCCACGAGCCGCGCGACGGCATCAGGTTGGCCGTGAACAGCTGCTTGGCAGCGTCCTTGGGCTCCAGGATGTAGGCGCCGGGCGACCGCACGAGCTGCGTCACGACGACGCGCTCGGTGCCGTTGATGATGAAGGTGCCCCACTCGGTCATGAGCGGGAAGTCGCCCATGAAGACCCGCTGCTCGCGGATCTCGCCGGTGGACTTGTTGATGAAGCGGACGGTCACCGAGAGCGGTGCCGAGTACGTCAGGTCCTTCTCCCGGCACTCCCTGATGGAGACGGGCGGGGGGTCGAATGCGTACTCGCCGAACTCGACGGCCAGCGTGCCCGTGTAGTCCTCGATCGGCGAGATGTCGTCAATGACCTCCCGCAGCCCCTCCTCCATGAATCGCCGGAAGGAGGCGACTTGAATGTCGATCAGGTTCGGAACGTCGATTACCCGGGCAAACGGGCATACGATCGACGCTGCCGCGGTGCACGGGACGGGGCAATGGCTGCCACGACGGCAATCCCTCCTCGCAGGGATCGAAAGCGGACGGCGACGCACGCACGCGCGACTGCAGGCATGCAGGTGCGCGGCGCGAACGTGCAGCATAGCAACGCGCGAGGTCGGAGCGCAACCTTGAGGTGCGTGCGGCCGGGCGCAGCGGGGCTGTCCAGAGGGTCGCGACGGTACCAGCTTGTGCCGCGCCGCGCAAGCCTCGGTGGCAGAACCGGCTGGTTGCGTGGCGATCGCACCCGCATGGCGCAGGGACGCGCCGAACCGCGAGCCGCCGAGCGGCATCGTGACAGGCTCTTAACGCAGCGTTCACGTCGGCGCTCTTCACGGATCCCGGCGCGGCGCTAGAGTGCGACGAGTTCCGTTCCCGACGCTCATTCGACGCGCCCGCGCGCGACTTCTCTTCTCCTCTGGAGCATCCGATGGACCAGCCGACCACACCGGCCGAACAGACGTCTGAGCACCGGGCGAGCGCGACCGACGTGAGCGTGCCCGTGGCCGCGGGCGTGACCCGCGCGGCACAGCGGGCAACTTCATCGCGCGCGGCGCGGGCGTCGGGCTCGCCAAGCAGTGGCGCACGTTCAACCTGATCGCGAACCTCGTCGCGATCGCGGCGATCCCCGCCGTCTGGCAGCTCTACCGCGAGGACGCCGACCTCTCGCAGCTGCACACGGTGCTCGCGACCTGGGGCACGCCTCGCGGCCGCGCGCGGCACGTTCGACCTGCTCGCGCACCGCGTGATCCCGTGGCCGAGCCTGTTCGGCGCCAAGAAGTCGTTCCTGACCGAGGACACCTCGCTGCGCCGGCGCATCGCCTTCTGGCGCTTCATGTGGCGCATCTCGCTGTTCTACCTGACGCTCTTCGGCCTGATCCCGTACGTCATGGACATCCTGCGCGGCGAGCACGGCGAACTTCGTCGACAGCATCGTCTGGGGCATCGGGCGGCTGAGCTCGTTCTCCGGCTTCTGGAACGGCATGGACCCCGCGAGCCGCGCGCAGCTGCTGTTCATCCTCCTGATCAACCTCTTCATCGGCGCGATCTTCATCGTGCCGATGGTGCTGATGGCCGTCCGGCAGATGAAGTCGTACGAGCCGGGCGACGCGAGCTGGGGCGTCGAGATCGACCACGTGCGCGGCCAGGCCGACGTCAAGGACGAGGTGCGCAAGATCATCGAGCTGTGGCAGGCCGGCGATCAGTTCAAGCTCTCCGGCGGCAAGCCCGAGCGCGGACTGCTCTTCATCGGGCCGCCCGGCACCGGCAAGACGATGCTCGCCAAGGCGATCGCGACCGGCTTCAACGCGCCCTTCATGGCCGTGCCCGGCTCGGGCTTCGCGCAGACGTTCATCGGCATGGACGTCGTCGCCGTGCAGTGGATGGGCGCCAAGGCCAAGCGGCTCGCGCGCAAGTGGGGCGGCCACTGCATCGTCTTCATCGACGAGATCGACGCGGTCGGCATGCGCCGCGCAGCGCTCGGCGGCGGCGCGCGGCGGAGCGAGCCTCGCGCCCGAGATGCCGATGTTCGGGCCGAACGGGGCGCGCACCGCCTCGGGCGACGTCATCATCGAGTCGCGCGAGTGGCGCGAGTACATCGGTCAGCAGATGGCCGAGGCCGACCGCACGGTCGTCCGGCGCGGCCCGCTCAGCAGCATCGCGCGCGCGGTGATGCCCGGGATGTTCGGCGGCGGCGGCAGCGGCGCGCTCAACCAGCTGCTCGTCGTGATGGACGGCGTCGACAACCCGCCGTTCCTCAAGCGCATCTCGACGCGCCTCGTGAACACGCTCCTGGATGCGTCGTACATCGTGCCGCAGCGCATCTGGAAGGTGCCGACTGCGCCTGCCGCGGCCGAAGCCGCGCAACGACCAGGTCTTCTTCATCGGCGCGACGAACGTGCCGCTCGGCGTGCTCGACCCGGCGCTCACGCGCGCCGGCCGCATGGGCCGCCAGGTGCAGTTCCGGATCCCGAACAAGGTCGACCGCGCCGACGTGCTCGACTTCTACCTGGCGAAGGTCTCGCACACGCCCGACCTCGACTCGGAGAAGCGCCGCGACGAGCTCGCGCGCATGACGGGCGGCTACTCGCCGGCGATGATCGAGCAGGTCTGCTCGATCGCGCTGATGGCGGCCCACCACGACGGGCGCGCGGGCTTCGACCGCGACGACATCCTCACCGCGATGGGCACCGTCGAGTCGGGCACGGTCGTCAACTTCGAGTACACGCCCGACGAGCTGCGCCAGATCGCGATCCACGAGGCCGGCCACGCGACCGTCGGCCACGTCTACATGGGCGATACCCACGAGGCCTCGCGGCTGACCGATCCGCCCGCGCTCCGACGGCTCTGGCGGCCACTGGATGGCGCGCGAGAAGGACGACCGCTTCGTCCACTTCCGCTCCGAGAAGTTCAAGGACCTGCTGACGACGATGGCTGCGCTCGCGGCCGAGCACGTCTTCTACGGCGAGAACACCGAGGGCGTCGGCGGCGACATGTCGAGCGTCGCCCACCAGGCCGCGATCATGGTCGGCCATTCGGCGATGCCGCCGGAGCGCCTGCCGATGCCGGCGACGATGACCCGCAGCGAGGAGGGGAGGCGCGCGAGAAGCTGGACGAGTACTTCCTCGACACGGGCGGCAAGCTGCTCGCCGTGGCCTCGCTCGGCGAGCACTACGCGAACGTCCTGCGCGCGCCCGACAAGCGCGCCATGGCCTCGCGCATCATCGGCCACGCCTACCTCGTGGCCTACAAGTTCGCCGAGCAGAACAAGGCCGCGATCTCCCGCGTCGCGGACGAGCTCGTCGAGCGCCGCGAGCTGAACGGTGACGAGATCACCGAGCTCATGGACTCGCTGCACCTCAAGCCGGCCGTCGTCGATTACCTCGAGGAGCGCACGTGGCCCCGCCTGTGACCACGGAGACGGCGGCCGCGCCGCCGCCCCCGAAGCTGCACCTGCGGCGCTTCTCGGTGCTCTATGCCCTGCTCGGCGTCATGCTCGCGGTCGGAGCGGTCGCCGGCGTGCACATGCTCACCCGCACGATCAAGGAGCCGCCGCCGTGGTCGAACTGGGCGCCGCTCGCCGGCACGCCTGAGACGGCCGTGCGCGAGATCGCGCTGCACGTCCAGAACACGACCGTCGGCCCCAAGGGCAAGAAGATCTCGACGATCCGCGGCGGCCCGCTGTCGGTCGGCAGCGATCCGGCGGTGCTCGTGAAGCCGGATGCGAAGGCCACCGGCGGCTACAAGTTCTTCGAGGGTCAGACGGTCGAGTACCAGATCTGCGGCACGACGACCAAGGGCAACTGCACGATCGACCAGAAGAAGATCGCGCCGAACACGGCGGGCGCGCTGACGCGCCGCATGGCCTACGAGCTCGCGCTGACGACGTTCCACTACGTGCCCGAGGTGCAGAACGTGGCCGTGCTGCTGCCGGCCGTGATCAAGGGCCAGAAGGCGCGCATGCTGGTGCTCTCGCGCAGCGAGAACGAAGGATCCGACGAAGCTCGTCGAGGCGATCGGGACGATCGCGAAGGTCGGCAACCCGACCTCGGAGGAGGCGCTCAAGATCGCCACGGCGACCGATCGAGATGATCTTCCACTACGAGGTCACGGCGACCAGCGACAACCAGCCCGTCTACCTGATCACGCCGCTCACGCTCAAGGACACCGCGGCCGCCGCCGGCGCCGCGCTGAAGAACAAGCCCTAGGCCGCCGGCCGGCTCCGCTCGACGGCGCCCGCGCCTCGAGCTCATGGCGGTTGCCCGCGTAGCCGCGCAGGTACGAGAGCGGCATGCGCAGCGGGTGGTGCTGCATCTGCCAGACGTGGCACAGCTCGTGGGCGACGAGATCGTCGTCGCCGGGCGCGCGCACGAAGATCACGCGATGGGTCGCATAGCCGTCGAAGCGCCGCAGCCACGGCAACCGGAAGAGCCAGGGCGCCGTCACGAGGTGCACGCCGCGGAGCGCGACCGGCCGCGGGTAGAGCGCGAGCGGATCGAGCCGGGCCTTCGCACGGACGAGCGCGGGATGCGGCATGGCGGCGGAAACCGACACGGCCCCCGGCGCCGCGCCGCGAGGCGGGCGGCCGGGGGCCGTGTCGCGTTCAGGCGTCGACTACTTGATCTCGACGGTCGCTCCGGCCTCTTCGAGCTCGGCCTTGAGCTTGTCGGCCTCGTCGCGCGGGACGCCGGACTTGATCGGGCCGGGCGCGGCGTCGACGAGATCCTTGGCCTCCTTGAGGCCGAGGCCGGTCGGGCCTTGACGACCTTGATGACCTGGATCTTGGAGGCGCCGGCCGCGGTCAGCACGACGTCGAACTCGGTCTGCTCGGCCTCGGCGGCGTCGCCGGCCACCGGCCGCCGGTGCGGCCGCGGCGGCAGCCGGGGCTGCAGCAGCGGAGACGCCGAACTCCTCCTCGAGCGCCTTCACCAGGTTGGAGAGGTCGAGGACGCTCATGCCCTTGATCTCTTCGATCCACTTCTCGACGGTCATGGCTGCCATCGTCTGTCCTTTCACGAGCGGCGCAGGCTGCGCCGCGATTCAACGTCTGAGTGCGGCTAGGCGGCCGCTTCCTTCTGGATGCCGGACCTGGTCGAGCGCGACGACCAGGCTGCGCGGCAGCTGGGCCAGCACGCTCGCGAAGCCGCTGACGGGTGAGAGCATCTGGCTGACCAGGTTGGTCAGCAGCTGGTCGCGGGATGGCAGCGTCGCGAGCTGCTTGACGCTGTCGGCGCCGAACGCCTCGCCGTCGAGGAACGCGCCGCGGAGGGCGAGCTTCTTGGACGTGCGGGCGAAGTCGGACAGCGTCTTGGCCGCCGCGGCGGGGTCGCCGGGGACGAGCGTGATCGCCGTCGGCCCGACCAGCAGGGGCACGAGGCCCTCACGGTCGGCAGCCCGCGCGGCGATGCGCGCGAGCGTGTTCTTCGCGACGCGGAACTCGGCACCGCTCGGGCGCAGCTTGTCCCGCAGGTCCTTCATCTCGGCCACGGTGAGACCTGTCGGGTCGGCGATGATCATCTGGCTCACGCCGCCCAGCTCGGCCGTCAGCGTGCTGATGACCTCTTCCTTGCGTTGCTTGAGCATTTCCACCTCCTCTCGCTCGTTCGGCCCACCACGGTGGGTGGGCGGCGACGAGCGAAGGGGTGCTCCGCAACGTGCTCACTCCACCTCGGCCGGTCTTCCGCCCTCGCATGGGACTGCCGGCTGTCTTCGGCGTGGGGCTGTGTACAGGGCCGCAGGCTAGCCGGGGCCAGGCCCCGGCGCAGCACTGCGGCCAGATCTCAGACTGCGGCGGCTTCCTGGTCGCGCTCCTCGAGCAGGTCGCGCGTGCGACCCGGATCGACCTTGATGCCGGGGCCCATCGTCGTGGCGATCGCGATCGACTGGATGTAGCGGCCCTTGGCGCAGGACGGCTTGACGCGCAGGATCTCCTCCAGCACGACCGCGTAGTTCTCGACGAGCTGCTCGGCGTCGAAGCTCTTGCGCCCGATCACGACGTGCACGAGGCCCGCGCGGTCTCGGTGCGGTACTCGATCTTGCCGCCCTTGGTCTCCTCGACCGCCTTGGCGACGTCGAAGGTGACCGTGCCGCTGCGGGTTGGGCATCTTGCCGCGCGGCCCGAGCACGCGGCCGAGGCGGCCGACGACGGCCATCATGTCGGGCGTCGCGAGCGCGACGTCGAAGTCGATCCAGCCCTCCTGCACGCGCGTCGCGAGGTCGTCGCCGCCGACGAAGTCGGCGCCGGCCTCCTCGGCCTCGCGCGCCTTCTCGCCCTGCGCGAACACGGCCACGGTCTTCGCCGATGCCGTGCGGCAGCGTCAGCGAGCCGCGCAGCATCTGGTCGGCCTTGCGCACGTCGAGGCCGAGGCGGAAGTGCACCTCGACGGCCTCGTCGAACTTCGCGCCCTCGAGCTCCTTGAGGAGCCGCATCGCGTCGAGCGGCTGGTACAGCTTGAGGCGATCGACCTGGGCCTTGCTGGCCTTGAGCCTCTTGCCGGCCATCAGGCCTCGACCTCCACGCCCATCGAGCGCGCGGTGCCGGCGATGATCAGCATCGCGGCCTCGACGTCGTTGGCGTTGAGGTCGGGCATCTTCGTCTCGGCGATCTCGCGCAGCTGCGCCTGGGTGAGCTTGCCGACCTTGTCGCGGTGCGGCACGGCCGAACCCGACTGCAGGTTGAGCGGCTGCTTGATCAGCACGGCCGCCGGCGGCTTCTTCATGATGAACGTGAAGGAGCGATCCTCGAAGACGGTGATCTCGACCGGCGTGATGCGGCCCGGGATCGATGTCGCGGTCTGGGCGTTGAACGCCTTGCAGAACTCCATGATGTTGACGCCGTGCTGGCCGAGCGCAGGACCCACCGGCGGGGCGGGGTTCGCCTGCCCGGCGGGGATCTGCAGCTTGACTTTCTTGAGGACCTTCTTGGCCATGTCACTTCCTTCCGTGGTGGCGCCCGCGGCGCGGGCTCCACAGGCGCCGCGCGGGTTACGCGGCGCGATTGAACGTGCTCCCTAGTCGAGACGCTTGACCTGGTCGTACGGGAGCTCGACCGGAACCTGCGCTCGAAGATCGAGACGAGCACCTTGAGCTTCTGCTGCTCGGCGTTGACCTCGGTGATCTCGCCGTCGAAGTCGGTGAGCGGACCGCTCATGACCTTGACGGTCTCGCCGAGCGCGAACTCGGCGGTCGGGCGCGGCTTCTGCTCGACCGAGGCGACGTGCAGGATCCGGTCGACCTCGCCCTTGGAGAGCGCGACCGGCTTCTGCGCGCCGACGAAGTTCGTGACGCCCGGCGTGTTCGACCACGAGCCAGGAGTCGTCGTCCAGCTCCATGTGCACGAGCACGTAGCCCGGCAGCGTGCGCTTCTCGACCATGACCTTCTTGCCGTCCTTCGTCTCGATGACCTGCTCGGTCGGCACGACGACGCGCCGGATCTTCTGCTGCTGGCTCATGGTCTCGACCCGGTGCAGCAGGTTCTGGCGGACCTTGTTCTCGTGGCCCGAGTACGTGTTGATGACATACCAGTGGAACATCAGCGGCTCTCAGCGATCTCTCAGTGGGCGGCGTACTGGTCGATCAGCCAGCGCGACGCGCGGAACAGCACGGCGTCCAGGGCTGCGATGTAGACCCCGACGACGATGCAGACGACGATCACGACGCCGGTCGCCTGCCACAGCTGCGTCCGCGTCGGCCACTGCACCTTGCGCAGCTCCGCAGCGCACTCTCGCACGAACTGGCCGATCCCGGCGCGGGGCGCCCGCTCTCCGCCCTGGCTCTTGGGCGGGGCCTTCTGCGAGCGAGCCTGGGCGACCCGCTCGCGGCGCGACGCCCGGCGCGACTGCGCGGGCGTCCGCGAGCGCTCGCCGGACCGCTCGTCCTTGCGATCCCCGTCGGCCATGACAGCTAGCGGGTCTCGCGATGCGGCGTGTGCGTGCCGCACCAGCGGCAGTACTTGCGCAGCTCGATCCGCTCGGGATCGTTGCGCTTGGACTTGTTGCTCTGATAGTTGCGCCGCTTGCACTCCGTGCAGGCGAGCGTGACAGCGATTCTTACGTCGGAGGCCATTGTTCCTCGCTCGATGTTCGGCAAACCGCCATGAGGCGGCGATAGCGGCGGTAGGACTCGAACCTACGACACGCGGATTATGATTCCGCTGCTCTAACCAGCTGAGCTACGCCGCCTCGAGAGCGCGCTCGTTCAGGCGTCCCAGGGCGGCGCCCGCCGGTGGAGCATAGCAGCGCCCTCCGAGCAGGGCGCGCAGCATGTGTGCAACACGCACGTATCGTGACGACGTCCCGTTCTGCCCCTTGACTGCGGCCTCTCCGCGCTATTGCATATGCGGTCCCTGTACCCGGACACGAGGGAGGTGGTCATGGCAGTAGCTTCGGTCGATGACCGAGAGCTGATCAAAGCGATGAGCTGGTTCGACGGCTTCGTCGTTGCTCTCGCGAACCCGAGCTTCCTACTCACGGCGCTCGGCGGCTCCGTGCTCAGCCTCGGCGGCTGGGGCGCGACGATCGTCTGGACCTTCTCCGTCCTCATCGGTGCTCTGCACAACAACATCTACGCCGAAGTCGCGGCGATGTTCCCGAAGCTCTCGGGCGGCGTCGCGGTGTACGCGCACGAGGCGTGGAAGCGCTACACGTCGTTCGTCGGCCCGATCGCGGCCGTCGGCTACTGGCTCGGCTGGTCGGTCGTGCTCTCGCTCAACGGCGCGATCGTCGGCTTCCTGCTGCAGGCCCGCTTCTTCTCGGACAGCGACTTCCTCGCCACGAGCGCCGATTGGGGGATCGTCGACTTCACGTCGAGCCCGGCGATCCTGATCGGCGCGGTCGCGATCCTGGTGATCTGGGCCGCGAACGTCTGGGGCGTCAGACCCGCTGTCTGGACGGGGTACGTGACGGGCGGCCTGCTGCTCTTCCCGCTGTTCGTGCTGATCGTCGTCCCGTACATCACGGGCGACTGGAACTCGGGCAACCTCCACAACCTCATCGACTGGGGCAACTTCAGCACGGCCGAGACCACGGGCTCGGGCGAGTCGCTCGTCTACAACGACGGCTGGCGGCTCGTCATCACCTGGCTCTACCTGATGTGCTGGTCGTCGTACGGCATGGAGTGCTGCGCCTCGTTCGCGCCGGAGTACCACGATCCGGAGCGGGACACGGCCAAGGCGCTCCGCGCCGCGGCGGTCTTCGGGGTGTTCGTCTACGCGCTCCTGCCGATCGGCGCCCTCGGCACCTTCGGCGACCAGAACGTCACGCTCGAGAACACGCTGACCTTCTATGGCGACACGTTCTCGACGCTGCTCGGCGGCACGGTCGCCGACATCCTCGTGATCATGCTCTGCGCGGGCATCGTGCTCTCGATGAACACGGCCACGATGGACGGGTCTCGCGCCCTCTACGGCATCTCCCAGGACGGCATGACGATCCGCTGGCTCGGGAAGCTCAACGGCAACAACGTCCCGGGCAACGCCATGACGCTCGACGCCGTGCTCAACCTCGTGCTGCTGTTCGTCGCGATCGGGGCGCTGGCCGGCGGCGGCTACCTGAAGATCCTCGCGGTCTCGAACTTCGGCTACGTGATCGCGCACGTCTTCGCGATCTCCGGGTTCCTGCTGCTGCGCAAGGACCGCCCGGGCTGGCCGCGGCCGATACGCCTCGGGCCGATCTGGACGCCGATCGCGGTGCTCTGCCTCGTGCTCGACATCATCTACGTCGCGGTCGGGTCGTGGTCGTTCAGCCTGACCGGCTACGCCGGCGGCAGCGAGGTCTTCGTGTGGGGCCTCGTGGTGCTGCTGATCGCGGTCGGGCTCTACATCTACCGCGTCGTCGTCGAGGACAAGCAGCCGCTGCGCTGGAGCACCCCCGCGCCCGCAGTGCCCAACGAGGGCGAGCCCCACAACTAGCGCTCAGCGACGGGCCGGCGGGGTGAAGGCCCCGCCGGCCTGTCAGGATGCTGCGAACCGTGCACAGGAGCGCCCCCAAGATCACGATCACGTGCGACTGCGGCGAGCAGCGCAAGCTGGCGTATGGCGACGACTACGTCTGCGAGTGCGGGCGCTCGTGGTCGACGAAGCAGATCCCGGAGGCCGACTACGCGGCGATCCTCTCGCTCGACCGCAGCTACCGCCGCCGGGGCTGGTACGTGTTCGGCGGCTTCGGGCTGCTCTGCATCGCCGTCGGGCTGACCAGCCCGATGACGCTGCTGTTCCTGATCCCGGCGGGGATGATGACCTGGTTCACGCTCTTCCGGCCGATGGTGCGCCGCCGCCACTGGCGTGCGATCCAGGCGCTCACGCGCCGCTGGACGCTGCGCGCCGAGTAGCTCTAGACGAGCGTGGCGTCGAGCGTGATCTCGATGCTCAGCGCGCGCGAGACCGGGCAGTTCTGCTTCGCGTCGGACGCGATCTTCGCGAAGCCGTCCGCGTCGATGCCGCCGACCGTGCCACGCACCGTCAGCGCCGAGCGGGTGATCGGTGGGTGCGCCGTCGACGATCTCGAACGTCACGACGGCCGAGACGTCGAGCTGCTCGGGCGTCGCGCCGGACTCGGCGAGCGCGTGGGCGAACGCCATCGAGTAGCAGCTGGCGTGCGCCGCGGCGATCAATTCCTCGGGGCTCGTGCTGTCGGAGGTGCGCTCGGTGCGCTTCGCCCAGCTGACCGCGAGCGGCCCGGCAACCCCGCTCGCGAGCGTGGTCTGCCCCGACCCTTCGGCGAGCGTTCCCTCCCACTGCGTGGACGCGCTGCTCTCTGCATGCATGGCTTTCGCTCCCCGTTCGTCGACGACTTCGAGGCCGATGCTAGCGCCTGTCCGAATCAGCGGCCCGGACCGATCATCTAGGGTTCGGCCTGTGAGTATGGAGTCGCCCGCCGAGGAGACGCCGGATGCTCCCGTGATCGAGCCCGGTCTGCATGGCGGCAACGCCCAGAACGAGGAGCCGGTGAGCGAGGAGCCCGTCGCCGCCGAGGAACCGGGTACCGCGGAGGTGCCCGAGGCCGAGGAGGTCGACGCCGCAGATGCGGCGCGTCCGACGACGCCGTCGCGCAGGCCCCTGCCGATGAGACCCCCGAGGCACGCCCCGAGGCCGTGATCGAGCCGCGCACCCGGCGTGGATCCCGCGCCGGTCGAGGAGCCCATCCTGGCCGGCGAGCCCGTGCTCGCCGAGCAGTCGCGGCATCGCCCGAGCCCGAGGCGCCCGTTGCGCCGGAAGCAGCGCCTGCCGTCGAGGAGCCGGTCGCCGCCGCGGCCGCTTCGGAGCCCGCCGAGGAGCCCGTCGCCGCCGCTGCCGCCACCGAGGAGCCTGCAGCCGCTGCCGCCGAGGAGCCCGTCGCCGCCGCGGCCGCCGAGGAGCCGCCGCCGCTGCCGCCGAGGAGCCTGCCGCCGCTGCCGCCACCGAGGAGCCCGCAGCCGCCGCGACCCCGGACGCATCCGCGCCCGCCGAGGACGACGCCCCCGAGGAGACGCCCTCCAGCGAGATGCCGGAGCAGGTCGTGCTCTCGGGCGAGGACGAGCGCGCGCTCGCCGAGGTGCTGCGCACCGCGATCGCCGAGGAGGCCGAGCGCCTCGCCGCCTCGACGCGCTATGCCGAATCGGCCCAGGGCTTCCGCGACCTGCTCGAGCGCTGGAAGTCGGCCCCCTCGGCCGGCCAGATGCGCGACCGCGATCTCTGGAAGCGCTTCGCCGCTGCGCGCGAGGCGTTCTACGAGCAGCGCAACCGCGCCTACGCCGAGCGCGCCCGCGAGCGCACCGCGACGGTCGAGCGCAAGGAGGCACTGATCACCGAGTCGGAGGCGCTCGCCGGCACCGATGACGGACGCGCGATCGGCGACGCTCTCGAGCGTCTCATGACCGAGTGGAAGGCCGCCGGCCACGCCGGCCGCGATCAGGAGCAGGCGCTCTGGGAACGCTTCTCCGCGAGCCGCCGCGCGGCGTTCGACCGCCGCCGCTCGATGGCCGCCGAGCGCGACCGCGCCCGCGGTGGCGCCCGCACGGCGAAGCGCGCGCTGATCGAGCAGGCCCAGGCGCTGATCGAGCCCTTCGACGCGGCCGCGGCCGAGCCCGCGCTGGCGCGGCAGATGGACGAGTGGAAGGCCGCCGGCAGCGCCGGCCGGTCCGACGACGAGGAGCTCTGGCAGGCCTTCCGCGCAGCCCGCGACCAGGTGCTCTCGCAGCTGCGCGCCGCACGCCCCAGCGCCGCAGCGGCGGCGGTGGCGCGCCCCCCGGTCGCCGCGAGGGCGGTGGCTCGCGCGGACCGCAGCAGCCCCAGCAGCCGCCGCAGCCGCCGGTGAGCCGCTCACGCTGGCGCTGCGCAAGAACGAGGAGCGCGTGGCCGAGGTCGAGCAGCGGCTCGCCGAGGCCAAGGCCGGCGGCCGTGCGCGCGCCGCCGAGGCGCGTGCGCTCGAACGCAAGCTCGCCGACGAGCAGGGCGCCCTCGAGCGCGCCCGCGCGTTGCTCGCCTTCGCGGGCTAGGACGCCCCGCCTCGGTGGCTCGCGGTGCCCAGCGGCGTCGAGGGCCTCAGATATCGGCGTCGTGCGTGCCGACGCGTTCGAGCTCGACCGCGTCGTCGAGGCGCCAGAAGTGCAGCCGCCGCGCCGATGGCGCGTGCACCTGGAGCGCGCAGCGCCAGGCCCGGGCTCCGTCGGCGCGCTGCCGCTGCTCGGTGCCCGCCGCCCCCGCGCGCAGCGGATGCAGCTCGAGGCCGGGATCTCGGTGCACGGCCGGTGACGACGTGCACGCACGTGTCCAGCACGCGATGCAGGGATACGCCCTGCAGCTCGCGCAACGAGTCGAGGAACGCCGGGCCCACGACGACGCGCCGGAGCGGATAGCGGGCTCGCTCGGCGGGCTCGTGCAGCTTCGCGTGGGCGACCCCGAGCCAAGCGGTGAAGGCGCCGGGATCGCGCAGCGCATCGCTGCGCAGCACCGACTCGAGATCGGCGGCGCCGTCGTGCGTGCTGCGGAGGTCGGCGGCCAGGCCGCGCGCCCGCGCGCGCTCGTCGCGCAGCTCCTCGGCCAGCCGGTCGCGCTCTGCGCGCGCCGCGTCGCAATCGGCGACCGCCTGCTCGAGCCGCACGCGCATGTCGCTCAGCTCGCCCTCGCTGCGGTCGAGCTCGCTCGCGGAACGCACGGCGGCCATGCCGTCGCTGCACAGGAACACGGGGCCGTCGGGGTAGAGCCGCAGCGGCCGTGCGCCCTCGGCGCTCTCGGGCGCGTCGGCCAGCGACACGACGATGCGGCGGTCGGCGACGTCGAGCCGGACGATGCGGGCCGCCAGCACCTGATCGCGCTCGGCCTCGAGCTCGGGCGGGCAGTGCTGCAGCGGCACGAACGCGTCGGCCCCGGCAGCAGCTCGACCTGGTAGCCGTTGTTGCTGCGCCGGCGCACGCGCACGCGCACGACGTCGCCCGGCTGGCCTGCTCGGCGATCGTCGCGAGCTCGTCGGCCTGGAACGGCTGCAGGTCGAGCCACGGCGTGCCGTCGGGCGCGAGCTCGCGCACGCGTGCGCGCACGCGCTGGCCGATGCGCAACACGTCGTGGCAGGAGTGCACGAAGCCGCGCGCGAGATCACCGGCGCGCACGCGGGCGCAGCCGTCGGCGAGCGCGAGCGTGGCGGTGCGCGCATCGAGCGAGACGACCTCGCCCTCGACGTCGTCGCCGACCGCGTGGCGGCATTCGGCGTGGGCGTCCTCGATGCCGAGCGCCGCCAGCAGGCCGCGCTCGGCCTCGCTCTCACGGCCCTCGAACGCGTACACGCGCGGGTGCTGCGATGCGCGATCCGCGAGCGAGAAGCCCGGGTGGTAGATGCGTGCGGCACCGCCCCAGACCGCGAGCTCGTCGCCGAGCGCCTCGCGCAGCGCGTAGGTCGCCTCGCCGGTCTCGACCAGCACGACCTGCGCCCGCCCGCCGAGCCGCCGCGCGAGCGCTCCGGGGTCGACGAGCGTGCGCCCGTGGCGGGTCGTGATCACGACCTCCGGAAGCTCGCGCTCAGGCGCCAGTAGCCAGAGATGGACGTGCTCGCGCACTTCCTCCGGTGGCAACCGCACGTAGAGGCGCGTCCGAGGCCCGTGCAGGCACGGGTGGCAGTGTGTCAGTAGCTGTGTAAGCGGTCTCGTAGTCTTCGCGACGCGGGCTCACCAGCCGCGCGCAGGACATCGTCCAGCGTCTCGAGCAGCCAGTCGACGTCGCGCCGTTCGAGCACGAGCGGGGGCTTCAGCTTCAGCACGTTCTCGCCGTCGCCGGTCGGCTGCACGATCGCGCCGCGCTCGCGCAGCCGCTCGCAGATGGCGTAGGCCTCCTCGCGCGCCGGCTCGCGCGTCTCGCGGTCGCGCACGAGGTCGACGCCGACGACAGAGTCCCATCCCGTCCGCACGTCGCCGATCAGCGCGCACCGTCGACTGCAGTGCGCGCAGTCCGTCCAGCAGCGCCCCGCCGGCCGCCTGCGCATTCTCCTGCAGTCGCTCGTCGGCCACGATGCGCGAGCACCTCGGTCCCACGCGCACGACACCGTGCTGCCGCCGAACGTGGAGAAGAACTCGATGCCGTTGTCGAGAGCGTTGCGCGATCTCCGCGGTCGTGACGACCGCACCGATCGGGTGGCCGTTGCCGAGCGGCTTGCCGAGCACCACGATGTCGGGGGCAACGCCCTGCTGCTCGAAGCCCCAGAAGTGCTCGCCGAGCCGCCCGAGCCCGGTCTGCACCTCGTCGGCGATGCACACGCCGCCGGCCGCGCGCACGTGCGCGTACGCGGCTGCGAGGTAGCCGTCCGGCAGGACGATGCCACCGGCGTTGCCGTAGAGCGACTCGCAGATGAACGCCGCGGCGGACGTCCCGGTGCAGCGCCGCGATCGTCTCGCGCACGGAGTCGGCGTAGCGGGGGCCGACGTCGGGCGTCTTCGGCGCGAATCGGGCCGCGGTAGGTGTCCGGCGAGACGACGGGTGGACCAGCCGGGCTGCGACTCCGCGCCCAGCGGGTTGTCGACCGAGCTCGTCGCGACCTCGTAGGTCGCGGTCGTCCAGCCGTGGTAGGCGTCGCTGGATGCAGATCACGTCCGCGCGCCGCGTCGCGGCTCGGGCGAGCCGCAGCGCGAGATCATTGGCCTCGGAGCCGGTGGAGACGAGGAACACGCGGTCGAGCGGGCGGGCAGCAGCGCGGCGAGACGCTCGGCGTAGCGCGTCATGCTCTCGTAGAGGAAGCGCGAGTTGGTGTTGAGCAGCCGCAGCTGGCGCGTCGCGGCGGCGGTGACGTGCGGATGGCTGTGCCCGACGACGGCCACGTTGTTGACGCAGTCGAGGTAGGCGCGGCCGCGCGCGTCGTAGAGGTGCTGGCGGAGCCCGCGCACGATCTCGGGCGGCGCGCGTAGTAGAGCGGCTCAGCTCGCGGGATGACCGCGTTGCGGCGGGCCAGCAGGTCATCGCCGGCGGCCTCCTCCGGCACGTCGAATCCGATCAGCGCGCCCGGATGCGGGCAGAGCGCGAGCCAGGCCTGCGCGAGCCCGGGCGCGGCGAGCCCCGGGACGTCGAGGCCGGGAGGCCCCGCCTGCACGTGCAGGTGCGGCGACAGCGTGCCACCTTCGGCCACGTGCCCCACGAGATCGCCGGCGCTCACCTCCGCGCCCGCAGCGACGGCGGGCACGAGGCCCGCGAGGCGCACGTCCAGGCCGTCCGCGGAGAGCACGAACTCGCGCTCGCCGGGCGCGCGCGAGCCGGCCCGCGAGCGGCGCGCACACCTCGTGGCCGGCCGGGGCGAAGACGTCGAGGCCGAGGTGCACCGTCGGCGGCTCGGAACGGGCGAGCGCGCGCGCCGCGTGCATCCGGCCCTCGCCGTGCGCCCCGATCATCCCGGTCGTGACGGGATCGAGCCCGGTCGGCGAGAGGTCGGCGGTCGCGCCCGGCGCGACACCCGGGAGCGGCCAGAGACCCGCGGGGACGGGCGGCGCGAAGCCGTCCGTCCCGCGCCCGCAGGCCAGGCGGAAGGCGGCGTCCACCAGCGCGAGCGGCAGCGCCGCCGCGGTCTCGCAGATCGCCCAGTCCCCGTCCCCGTGCACTCTGGGCGTACTCGTTGTGCGGCTCGAGCCGTGCCTGCTGCTCCGTGCCGGCGGCCAGGACAGCGGCACGCGCCGCGATCAGGTGCGGCAGGACGGCGAGTCTTGGAATCCTCGAGCGGGCACACGTCGTCGAAGCCACGCACGATCTCGGCCGCGGCGGTGATCGGGTCGTCCAGGACGTAGGCGGTGGCGGCGATGACTGCCAGCTCGCACACACGCAGCGTGCGCGTGACGTCGCCGAAGTCGATCACGCCGCACGGCATCAGCCTGCCCGCACCGTCGCGTCGCCCGATCACGTTCCAGTCGGTCAGGTCGCAGTGCACGATCTGGACGGGGAGCGTCGGGACGAGCCGCTCCACCGCCTCCGAGGCGCTCGCAGCCAGGCCGAGCACGAGCGCGTGCCTGCGGGGATCCTCGATGTGCGGCGCGAGCGCCTCGACGACGGCGCCCACGTGGCGCGGATCCCACTGCATGACGCGATCGGCCGCGGGATGCTCGAACGACTCGAGGGCGCGCACCAGCTCGCCGGCGATGTGCCCGAGGGAGTAGAGGATGGGCGGCGAGAGGTGGGTGTCGACCAGCGGCGAGCCCTCCACGAAGGTCACGAGCCGCACGAGATACGTAGCGCCACCGCGCTCGACCGCGATGATCTCGCTGCCGTCGAGCGCCGGGCACGGCAGCGGAATGCCCACGCTCATGCGCTCGGCGAGGTGCACCATCGCGCGGTTCTGCAGGTCGAGCTTGGCCTCGGCGAAGACGGGGTTGGCGATCTTCAGCACGTAGCGCGCCGAGCCCGTGTCGACGAGCACGTTCTGCAGCCCGTGCGAGCCGAGCTCGCTGACGGCGCCGTCGATGCCGAAGCGATCGCGCGCGATCGCGCGCGCGTCCTCGAAGCGCGGCGAATGCAGCTCGTGTCCGGCGAAGCTGACGCTCACCCGGGCTACGGTATCGCGTCATGCAGCGTCGCCTTGGGCAGGTCGTTGCGCACGCCATCGCCGACCGTCGCCATGCCTCGTGATGCTCGACCAGCGGTTGGCGGGCTACGCACGATCACGCACACGCCGGGCGCCGCCGCGCCAGGAGCGCGCGGTGCTGCAGGAGCACATTCGCGGCGCTCCTCGGCGAGGGCACGGCGCCGAAGATCGAAGCCCTGGATCAGCCCGATGCCGAGGCGCTGCGGCTGCACCCGATGGTGCCGATCAGCCGCACCTTCGCGGGCCGCCCGCAGCGTCGCGGTGTTGCGGCAGCGGCGGCGTAGAACGCTGCTCAACGGCCACGTCGACGTGGTCGAGGTGGAGCCGCGGGCCGACTGGACGCAGCCCGACCCGTTCGCGGCCGTGCTGCGCGACGGGCGGCTGTACGGCCGGGGCGCGTGCGACATGAAAGGCGGCGTGGCGTGCATGGTGCTGGCCGCGTGCAACTCGCCGAGCTCGGCGTGGAGCTGGCGGGCGACCTGATCGTCAACACGGTCACGGAGGAGGAATCCACGGGTGCGGGCGGGCTGTTCGCCGCGCGCACGCTGCAGGCCGATGCGGCGATCTCGCGCCCGAGCCCAGCGGCCTCGTCGTGTGGGTCGCCTGCCGCGGCAGCCTGCTCCCGCGCATCACGGTGCGCGGCCGTGCCGGCCACGCCGGCATCCATCAGCTCTCGCCCGAGCTGGGCGGCGCCGTCAACGCGATCGAGAAGATGGCGATCGTGCTCGAGGCCGTGCGGCGGCTGCGCGAGCACTGGTCGCAGCGGCCCGCGCATCCGTACCTCTCGGCCGGCGACTGCGTGCCGACGATCGTCGCGGGCGGCGAGTGGCTCGTCTCCTACCCGGCCTCGTGCACGCTCGAGTGCCACATCGAGTACCTCCCCGACCGCGCCGACGAGCACGGCTACGGCGCCCTCGTCGAGCAGGAGTTCTGCGACTGGATCGCCGAGGCGACCGCCGTCGACCCGTGGCTGCGCGAGCATCCGCCCGAGGTCGTCTGGGGCGTCGGCGGGGTGCCCCCGTCCGAGGTGCCGTCCGACGATCCGATCGTGCAGACGCTGCTCGCGGCCGGCCGCGACCTCGGTCAGCGCCCGAGCCTCGGCGGGCTCGACAACTGGCACGACGGCGCGACCCTCACGGTCGAGGCGGGGATCCCCGCCGTGTGCTTCGGGCCCGGCGACGTCCACCGCGCCCACACCGCGGACGAGTACGTGCCGATCGACGACCTCGTGGCCTGCGCGCAGCGCATCGCGGTGGCCGCGATGCGCTTCTGCGTCTGCACCGCGGGGTCGGGCACGCAGCGTGCGTGCCCGACCCCGCTGTGATCAGTCCGGGATCGACGGGACGTTCGACCTCAGGTTGCCGCGCGACTTCGCGACGAGCACGACGCCGACGCCGATCAGCGCCCAGATCAGCGCCAGCCACCAGATCTTGTCGAACCAGTAGATCGACGGCGCGTCCTTCCAGACGCCGTACAGCGCGGCGACCGCGGTCGCGCCGGCGAGCAAGCCCGCGAATGCGAGCCCCGCGCGGTTCTCCCCCGGCTGCCCCTTGAAGCCCGTGAGCGCGATCAGGAGGTAGACGATGAAGAGCAGGAACGCCCCGATCGTGGCGCCGAACTGGAAGAACGGGAACCAATGGCCGGGCGGATCGTCCGGCGTGCCGGGCGCGAGGCCGTCGCTGAAGCGCACGACCAGTGCGACGACGATTGCAGCCAGGGCGAGCAGCGTCGCCGCGACGTGGGGGGTCTTGTAGCGAGAATGCACCGCCGCGAGCGGGCTCGGCAGGTGCCGGTCGCGGGCGAGCGCAAAGATGCCGCGAGTCGTGCCGGTCGCCGTTCCCAGGCCGACCGCCGCGATGTCGATCACGACGAGCCACTGCACGATCTCGCTGAACGTGTCGCCGCCGAAGGCCGGATTGCCCGTGGCGACGTAGAGCGGCGGGAAGCTCTTCAGCAGCTCCCCGACGTTGAGCCCGAACGCGAGCACGAGCGCCCACGAGAGGATCACGTAGAAGACGCCGGCTGCGGCCACGCTGTAGAAGATGGCGCGGGGGATGTTGCGCTTGGGCTCAGCGGTCTCCTCCGCCAGGTTGGCGGCCGACTCGAAGCCGACGAAGATCAGGCCGGCGTAGACGATGCCGTAGGTGATGCCCGAGAAGTCCGACTCGCCCGGGTTGAACGGCCGCAGCGAGAACCCGTCGCTGCCGCCCTTGAGGATCACGTAGAGCGCCCAGCCGAAGACGACGGCGATCGAGACGAGCGCGAGCACGAGCTGTGCCCGCGTAGAGATCGCGACGCCCAGCACCGAGATCGCCCATGCGACGATCCAGAACCCCACGGTGAACCAGATCCAGCTGATGTCCACGCCGTGCACGCCGAGCAGCGTGAGGCTCGTGAAGCCTCCGAAGGCGAGGCCGATCGCCATCGTGAGCATGATCGCGCCGCCGTAGTAGACCCAGCCTGCGAACAGGCCGGTCGGGCGACCGAAGCCCTCGCCGACGTAGTCGTAGAGCGCGCCCGCGGCGTGGATGCGCTTGGCGTAGCGCGAGATGATCCACGCCAGCGCGAGCATGCCGATGGCAGTGATCAGGATCGCGAATGGGCTGGCGATGCCGGCGCCCTTCGCGGTGACCGAGAGTCCGACGATCGTCGGGATGAAGAAGGTGCCGGAGCAGACCGGCCCCATGTATCCGACGGACTGTGCGACCACGTCCGGCAGCGAGAGATTGCCCTTGCCGAGCCGTTCGCCTTGCTCGTGCGCCATGCGCCCTCCTCGTAGGTGGAGGCCGACTGTACTCCCAGCGGGCACGCCGCGCCGGCGGGTCAGGCGCCGATCGCGACGCGGCCGCTGCGGCGCTCGGGAGCGAGCGTCGGGCGGTCGAGCCGGAAGCGCCGCGCCTCGGGCGGCAGAGGCCGCTCCTCGGCGAGGTCGGCGAACAGCTCGCCGAGCAGCGGCGAGAACTTGAAGGCGTGCCCGGTGCAGGCGGCGCCGACGACGACCGGCCCCTTGCGGTCGATCACGAAGTGCTCGTCGGGCACGAGCGTGATCGGCCCGGCCTCGTGGCGCAGCGGCGTCGGATCGAAGCCCGGGAAGTCCTCGCGGACGCGCTCGACGAGCGCGAGGTCGTTCTCGCGGTCGTAGGGACGCACCTTC
>CAWIBP010000002.1:0-506800 GCA_963834415.1 uncultured Actinomycetes bacterium
CCCTAGACCGACCAGTAGCCGTCGCTGCCCGCGGGCGCGAAGCTCGCGCCCGCGGCGGCGAGCTCGGCCCGGGCGGCGTCGATCGACACGCCGCGCAGCTCGGCGACCTCGGCGGTCGCGAGCGGGTGGCTGCCCAGGCGAGCGCCGCGGCCGCGGACGACGGCGCGGGGCGCCGTTCGATCGCGGGCGCGAGGCTCGCGATCGCCACCTCGTGCACCGCGAACGGGCTGGAAGCCCGGCGCGACGATGCGGCGGCCGTCGTGCTCGTAGACGGCAGAGGCCGTGGAGTAGCGAGTAGCTGCCGGCGCGGCCCGAGAGCTTGTGCGGCAGCGCGAGCGCCTCGGGCAGCGGGCGCGCGCGCCGCTGCCATGTCGGCGCGCAGCGCCGCCTCGACCTCGTCGTCGGCGAGCCAGTCTGCGACGGCGGCGCGGCGATGCCCGCGTCGGCCGCCGCGACCCTCGATCGTCGCGCGGTCGTCGAGCGGCTGCAGCTCGCTGTGCGCGCGCCGGCGCAGCGCGCGCAGCAGGGCGGCGGCGCGCTCGGGCTCGGCGCAGGCGCGCACCGACGTAGGCGCGGCACGCGTGGATCGTCGCGCGCGCCTCGCTCCTGGACGCCGGTCGCCATCGGCATGCCGTGGAGGCCGATCAGGCGCTCGTTGCCGGCGGCCATCACCGCGCGCGTCATGCCCGCGCTCCTCGTACGACGTCGTCCGCTCGCGCAGCACGATCATCCGCCGCTCGATCTGATCGCATCCCCGTAGTGCCAGAGCAGCTGGAAGTCCTGGCGCTGCGCGTTGAAGCCGAATGGACAGCCGGGATCGGTGAAGACGGTGACATGCATCGCCCGAGGCTAGCCGAGGTGCGCGCGCGACGACCGCGATTCTCAGCCTCAACGCTGAGCGTGAGGTCACTAGGTTGGCGCTCGCGGATGACGTAGAACTTGCGTACACGCTCGTCCTGATGCCACACGCACGGCGTCCCCGCGCTGATCGCGAAAGCCTCTCCGGGCCGAACGAGTGCCGCGTGCCGTCGGGCAGATCGAGGTGGATCGTACCCTCGAGCACGACGCAGACCTCGTCGCACGGGTAGGCGTCGATCTCCTCCGTGAAGGGCTCGGCCTCCCAGACGCCGGCGGTCAGGCCGTCGCCCGGCTCGAACAGGCTCGCCGTGCGGGTCAGCGCCGGGCCCTCGGCGATCTGCGGCGCGAGCGAGACGAGCGCGGGGTCGAGCCGGACGAGGCCGGTCATGACAGATGCTCCTGCGGTCGGAGGGGAGGCGAGCAGCCGCTCGATGGCGGCGTGCCGGTAGTCGAAGATGCGCTCCAGGTCGCGCCCGATGAGCGTACGCCGGGCGATCTCGCCGAGCGGCCCGAGCGGCATCTCGTAGCGCACGAAGTCGCGGATCAGCGTCCCGCCGGCCTGGCTCTCGAACGTGTGGGTGTGCTCCCAGAGCGCGAACGGACCGCTCAGCTGGCGGTCGACGAAACGGCGTCCGGGGAGCCACGCGTCGATGCGCGTGTGCCAGCGGCACGGCACGTGGTGCAGCGACAGGCGGTAGTCGATCAGCGCACCCTCGCGCATGTCGATCGGCCGTGGCGTGAGGATTCGGAAGCGCAGCCAGGGCGGTGTGATGGCCTCGAGGTTGTAGGCGTCGGCGAAGAACGCGAAGGCCTCATCGGCCCCGAGCGGGACGAGCTGGGCGCGTTCGATCGTGTGGCGCACGCGGGCCTTTCAGAGCTCGAAGCCGGGTGGCGGCTCGAGCTCGGGATTCGCGGTCAGGACGGCGCGCGCGTCGGCCAGCGTGCGCGTCCAGTCGTAGAAGACCTGCTTGGCCGAGAGCAGCTGTACGCCCTCGGCGGCCAGGCGGTTCACTCCGTGTGCATGCGCCTCGCCCGGCGAGAAGACGGCGTCGACGACGGCGGCGATGCGGTAGCCGCTCGCCGACAGGGAGAGCGCCGAGTGCGCGACGCAGACGTCGGTCTCGAGCCCGGCCAGCACGATCGTGCGGCGACCGGTCGCGCCGAGCGCCACGGCGATCGGCGGATGCGCGCCCGCGCCGAAGACCGGCTTCGCGAGCACGGGCGTCCAGGCCGGGAGCCGCGCGAGCACGCGCGGCGAGGTCGGGCCGTTGCGCTCGGCGTCCTCCTCGGTCACGACCACGGGCACGCCGAGAGCGCGCGCGAGCGCGGCGAGCCAGGCCACCCGGGCGACGCACAGGCCGAAGGCCCCGCGGTCGACGTCGGCGCGCTCGGGCGCGTAGAAGCCCTCCTGCGTGTCGATGATCAGGAGCGCGCAGTCGTCGCGGCGGAGCAGGCTCATGGAGGCCAGGGTAGACCCCTGCGGCCGGCCCGGAGCTCGCATATAGGCTTCGGCGATGAAAGCCGAGCGCGCACAGGAACTGCTCACCCGCGAGCGGGATCGCATCGAGCGCGAGCTCGCGGCCCTCACGCCCGACGCGAGCGCCGACCAAGTCTCCTCGACGGGCGACCAGGCGGCCGAGATCTACGCCGCCGAGCTCGACGTCGGCCAGGCCGAGACGCTGCGCGCCGAGCTCGCGGCGGTCGCGCGCGCCGAGGAGCGGCTCGCGGGCGGCACCTACGGGCTCTCGGTCGAGAGCGGGGAGGCGATCCCCGATCCCCGCCTCGAGGCCGTGCCGGCCGCGGAGCGCACGATCGCCGAGCAGGAGCGATTCGACGGCGGCAGGTAGCGCGCGATGATCGAGCTGTCCGACCTCCGCGACCTGCCGATCTTCGCGGGCGTCTCCGACGCCTGCCTGAGCCGTGTGGTCGTGCACGCCGCGGACGTCCGCGTCGACGAGGGCCGCTGGCTCGTGCGCGAGGGCGAGGCGGCCGCCTTCTACGTCCTGCTCTCGGGGTCGTTCGACCTCGTCAAGCGCTATCCCGACGGTGATCGCCTGCTCGCGGTGCGCGACGAGCGCGGCGACTACCTCGGCGAGCTGCCGCTGGTCTTCGGGACGACGTTCTTCGCAGGCGCCCGCGCGATCACCGCGCTCCGCGTGGCGCGCTTCGACCGCGCCCAGTTCGGCTCGCTGGTGGCCGAGTCGGCGCCGCTGCGCGAGCATCTCGTCGAGAGCATCGGCGTGCGTGTGGAGGGCCTCGAGGCCGAGGCGGCCGGACGACTGCACCTGCCGATCGTGGTCGGGCGCGCCGCCGACGCCGACACGCACCGCCTGCGCGACTTCCTCTCGCGCAACCAGGTGCGCTTCGAGTGGGCCGATCCGGACGACGAGTGGACGGTCGGAAGGCCCGACCTGCAGGAGGCGCTCGCCGCGGCCGCCGGCTGCTGCGTCGTGCTCATGCCCGACGGTCGCATCCTCTCGCAGCCGTCGCTCTCGGAGCTCGCCGCAGCGGTTGGCCTGCAGGTCGAGCCCCGCCACGACGTCTACGACCTCGTGATCGCAGGCGGTGGCCCGGCCGGGCTCGCGGCGGCGGTCTACGGCGCCTCGGAGGGCCTGCGCACGCTGCTCGTCGAGCGCGAGGCCACCGGCGGCCAGGCGGGCACGTCGACCCGCATCGAGAACTACCTCGGCTTCCCGAGCGGCGTCTCGGGCGACGACCTCGCGGCGCGCGCGGGCGAGCAGGCCGCGCGCCTCGGCGCCGAGCTCGTGGTGACGCGCGGGATCGAGCTGATCTCGCCGCGCGACGAGTGCCACGCGGTGACGCTCGACGGCGGCCGCGAGATCGGCGCGCGCGCCGTGATCCTGGCCTCCGGCGTCTCGTACCGGGCGCTCGCGGCCGAGGGCGTCGGCGAGTTCGCCGGGATCGGCGTGTTCTACGGCGCCGCGCGCACCGAGGCCGCCGCGATGCAGGGCCGCGACGTGATCCTCGTCGGCGGCGGCAACTCGGCGGGCCAGGCCGCGGCGTTCTTCGCCGACTACGCGCGCAGCGTGACCATCCTGATCCGCGGCGCGAGCCTGGACGCGTCGATGTCGCGCTACCTGATCGACGAGCTCGAGCGCAAGCCGAACGTGCACGTGCGCACGGGCGGCGAGATCACGCGCTGCACGGGCGGGCAGCGGCTCGAGTGCGTGACGATCCGCAACCGTGTCGACGGCTCGCTCGAACAGGTCGACGTGCACGCCCTCTTCATCTTCATCGGGGCCGACGCCAACACCGGCTGGCTGCCACGGCAGATCATCTGCGACGATCGCGGCTACGTCTGCACCGGCCGCGACGTGACCGACCTCATGCCGGACGCCTGGCCGCTCGAGCGCGATCCCTACCTGCTCGAGACGAGCGTCCCTGGCATCTTCGCCGCCGGCGACGTGCGCCACGGCAGCATCAAGCGGGTCGCCGCGGGCGTCGGCGAGGGCAGCATCGCCATCGCCTTCGTGCACGAGCACCTGGCCGAGGTCGCGGCGCGCCGCGAGGGTCAGCCCGCCTAGTCCCCTGAGCCGGAACCTCGGAGACGTGATTGCACCGTCTGGGCGCCCTGGGCGCGACCGGGCGTCTTGCGCAGGCCTCCGGCATGGGCGGCGAAGCCGCGCCACGCCCAAGCCACCCAGCCGGCCCACTCACGAGCACCGAACTTCAGGCTCCGGGGGGGGCTAGAAGTCGTCGTCGACGAGCCGGCTCGAGCCCTGGGCGATGTCCGTCGCGATGGCGGCGAAGATCGCGCTCAGGTCGCCCGGGGCGGGCTTGTTGTAGAAGTTGCCCGTCGAGGCGATCGCCCTGAGCGTGTTGTACGACGTGATCGCCGGGGACTCGGCATCGCCGAGCCGGACGTGGACGCAGCCGGCCTCCGGGAGCGTGCAGGGCTGCCCGCCCTTGCGGAAGCCGCCGATCGTGCAGGGAACCGCGTCGCCGAGCGCGTAGCCGATGCTGTACACCGTCGTCCCTGCGCGCTTGATGTCCCCGGCCACGTTGATGGCGCTCTGGCACGGCTGCACGTCGTCCGGGCCGTCCTGCGGAAACGCGGTGTCAGGCCCATAGACGTTGCCGAGGTTGGCCTCGCCGTCGGTCAGGAAGACGATGAAGTCGGGTACCTCGGGCCGGCCGTTGCGCTCGAGCTCGGCCTGGGCCTGCCGCAGAGCCTCGCTGTAGGAGGTGTTGCCGCCGCCCTGGATGCAGGCTGAGGCCTGCCCGGGCACGGTGTGCTTGTAGAGGCCGGAATCGGGATCGAGGCTGCCATCCGCGAGCTTGTAGCCGACGCCGATCGGATCGGTCACGTAGCCGCGGTCGGGCGAGTCGTAGGCGTCGTAGCCGGGTGCCGGTGAATCGAAGGGCGCGCCGCACGGATCGGTACCCGTGTTCTCCAGCGGCGGGAACGCGACCATGCCGATCTCGGCCGATGGTGCGTTGAACATCGAGACCATCGTGCGCACGCCGTCCTTGGCGTTGTCGAGGTCGGTGCACACGCCGCCAGGGCCGGCCGGTTGGCACATCGAGCCCGTGCGGTCGATCGCGACCACGATGTCGACGGGGGTCGAGGAGCACGGGCTACAGGCGTTCGCACGCGCCGAGATGTTGAAGTGATCGATGCCGAAGACCTTCGCGAACCACGTGTCGGTCTGGGCGGTGCCGGTGACGACGAGCGCGTTGGGGTTCACCTGCGCGCTGCAGCCACTCGCGAGCACGGAGGTCGCCGTGCACTTCGTCGTGTACGTGAAGTCGAGGCCCGAGAGGTTGTCCGGGGTGTTCGACGCCGCGTACGAGGCAGCCGTGTTGATCGCGACGTTGACGGTGGGCAGGTCCTGCGCGCCGGCGAGGGCGGCGGCGTCCGTGGCGCTCTGCAGCTGGCGCTTGGCGTAGTAGGCATAGCCGACGTCGATCGAGAACGCGGCGACCCCGAGCAACGCGACGAGCGCAAGGACGACGACCGCCAGGATCTGGCCGCGCTCTCCCCGTGCTCTCCGCATTCCGGACCCCTTCCACCGAGCAGCAGGCGATTCCCGCCCTGGACGCAAGGGTCGGCCAGGGGTGTGGCATCGCGCACCCCCCAACGGAGGGACAGGACGGGTACCCGGGGTCGGCCTGACCCGTACGGGGCATGCCTCCGCGGGTGAAAGCCCGTAGGCCGCGCCCGCTCGCCCTGCGGCGCGGTCAGGCTGCGAACGCGCGCATGACCGCCTCGACGGTGCTCTGCGCGAATGCGCGGTCGAGCGGCTGGCCGGTCAGCAGCAGGCGATAGTAGACCGGACCGATCAGCAGGTCGTGGACGGTGGCCGGGGCGGTGCCGGCGCGCAGGTCGCCGCGCGCGATGCCGCGTTCGACGAGCCGCTCGACCTCGGCGTCGCGCACCGTGACGACGCGCTCGCGGAAGGCCTGCGCCAGATCGGGATCGGTCGCGAGATCGGAGACGAGCCCCTGCATCACCCGGCCCATCAGCGTCGCGCCGAGCACGTCGACGGCCGCATTCACGAATGCCAGGAGCTCGGCCCGCGTGTCGCCGAGCTCGGGCAGCTGCACGACCTGCTCGACCATGTCGAGCACGACCGCGAGCGCGAGCTCGTCCTTGTCGCGCCAGCGCCGGTAGATCGTCGTCTTCGCGACTCCCGCACGCGCGGCGACCTTCTCGATCGTCAGGCCCTGGACGCCGGCCTCGACGAGCAGCTCGCGCGTCGCCTGCAGGATCGCCAGCTCCATCTCGGTGCTCCGCGGCCTGCCGCGGCGCGCCGGCGCCAGCTCTTCCTGCGGCGTCGCGGGAGCCTCCGTCGGCCTCGCCATGCGCTGGTTATATCCGATACGTGGCGTCCGCGCGCGAGCGCCGGCTACTGCAGGTAGCCCTCGACGGTGCCCTCGCTGCGCAGCTCGACGGCGTCGGGGTTGCCGCCGGCCTCCGCGGCCGAGCGGCGGCGCCGCAGCAGATCCCAGTAGCGGTCGAGCTCGACCTTGATCTCCTCGAGCCTCCGCCGGTCGCCTTCGCTGCCGTTGCCGGCCGACTCCTTCTCCCAGAGCGCGTGCTCCTCGGCGACGAGCGCCTCGATGTGCGTGTGAACGTCTTCGGCCATGGCTCGCCCACGTCCTTCCGGTTCGCGTGCGGGAGTCCGCGATGTCGCAGCGCGTGGGCTGCCGGGCGCAGGTAGGAGTAGCACGAACCGTGTGCCGGCCCCTCGCCTGTCGGTACCGTGCACGGGCGGATCCGGCCGGCCGGGGGCTTCCCGGGCCGGCCGCCACCGACCCGACCCGAGGGAGCGTCCCGTGCCGAACTGCAGCCATCTCGAGACCGTCAACGTCACGCAGCTGCCCGACTCCGCCGACGGTTGCGACGACTGCCTCGCGAGCGGCGGCCTGTGGCTGCATCTGCGCATCTGCCTCGAGTGCGGCCACGTCGGCTGCTGCGACGACTCGCCGAACCGCCATGCGACGGCGCACGCACAGGCGACGACGCACCCGCTGATCCGCTCGCTCGAGCCCGGCGAGGACTGGTGCTGGTGCTTCGTCGACGAGGTGGCGATGCGCGTCCCGGCCGTGCAGGGCACGACGCGCATTCCGCCGTCGCCCCTGCTCGGCTGAATTGCGCGCTCGCGGCTGCGCGCGCCGGCGCGCCTCGAAGCGGGCGATCTGCCCGCCGCGCGTGACGCGCTGCTCCGCGCCCGTGTAGACGGGGTGGCAGTTGGAGCAGATGTCGACGCTGAGCCGCTCGCGCGTCGAGCGCAGGTCGTGCTCGGCGCCGCAGTTGCTGCAGCGGACGAGCGTCGCGGTGATAGCTGGGATGGATCGTGGCGTTCATCGACAAGCCTCTCTCGGCAGGGGCGGCACGTCGCCGCCTCTCGAAGAGAGAACGAGCTACGGCCGGCTCGCGTTCCCTAAGCTGAACGACGGCGTGGGCAGAAGCAACAAGCAGCTCGCGCTCCTGGCGGCGATCATGGGCTCGTTCGTCGCAGGTCTCGACGCCACGGCCGTCAACGTCGCGCTGCCCGCGATCCGCGACGACCTCGGCGGCGGGCTGGCGGGGCAGCAGTGGGTCTCGAACGCCTACCTGCTGACGCTCGGCTCGCTGATCCTCGTCGGCGGCTCGCTCGGCGACCTCTTCGGCGAGCGGCGCATCTTCTCGATCGGCGTCGCGGGCTTCGGCGTCGTCTCCGTGCTCTGCGCGGCCGCGCCCGAGCATCGAGCTGCTGGTCGCCGGCCGCGCGCTGCAGGGCGCGTTCGGGGCGCTGCTCACGCCGAGCGCGCTCGCGCTCATCATCGCGGTCGTTCCCGGCCGCCGAGCGCGGGGCGGCGATCGGCTCGTGGACGGCGTGGTCGGGAATCGCGACGGTGATCGGCCCGCTCGTCGGCGGCTAGCTCGTCGACTCGGTCTCGTGGCGGCTGATCTTCGCGATCAACGTGCCCGTTCGTGGCGCTCACGCTGGTCCTGATCTGCGCGCGGTGCCGGCCCGCGAGCCGGGCGCGCGCACGCCCGCCTCGACTGGCAGGGCGCGCTGCTCACGTTCTTCGGGCTCGCCGGGCCGGTGCTCGCGCTGATCCGCCAGCCGGAGGTCGGCTGGAGCAGCCCGCAGGTGTGGGGCGCCGGCGCTCGCCGGCGTCGCGCTGCTCGGCCTCTTCCTCGCCCACGAGCGCGCGCACGCCCGCACCCGATGCTGCCGCTCGGGCTCTTCGCGCGGCGCAACTTCGCCGTCGGCAACCTGCAGACGTTCGCCATGTACGGCGGGCTGAGCGTCGACGTTCTTCTTCCTCGTGCTCTTCCTCCAGCAGGTCGCCGGCTACGACGCGCTCGAGGCCGGCTTCGCGCTGATGCCCTCGACGCTCGTGATGTTCGCGCTCTCGAAGCGCATCGGGCCGTCTCGCGGACCGGCTCGGGCCGCGGCTGTTCATGGGCTTCGGCCCGCTCATCGCGGCGCGCGGGCCTCGCGCTGATGCTGCGCGTCGACGCCGATCTCGACTACTTCACCGATCTGCTGCCGGCGCTCCTGGTGTTCTCGCTCGGCCTCGTCGCTGACGGTCGCGCCGCTCACGGCGACGGTGCTCGCCGACGCCGACGAGGCGAACGCCGGCATCGCCTCGGGCGTCAACAACGCGATCGCGCGGGTCGCGGGGCTGCTCGCCGTCGCGGCGATCGGCGCCGTCGTCTCGGCCCAGTTCGGCGCGGCGCTCGACGACCGGCTGGCCGGGCTCACCCTGTCCCCGGCCGAGCGCGCCGCCGTCGCGGGCGCGCGCGCCCAGACGCTGGCGCGGATCGAGCCGGGCGCGGCGGGCGCGGAGGTCGCGGCGGCCGTCCGGGCGGCCTCGGATCACGCCTTCCACGTCGGCATCGGCATCTCCGCGGCGCTCGTGGCGCTCGGCGGGGTGCTCGGGCTCGCCGGGATCCGCAACCCGCGCCGCCCGGTCCGCTGCGAGGACTGCCCGGGCGGGCAGCTCGCGGGCCAGCCGCTCGACGCCGCCCGCGAGCGCGCGGCCCCTGCCCGAGCCGGCCGGCCGCCGCGTAGGCTCGTCGATTCCGCGGTTGCGGGTGTGTCGGGGCAGAGGGATCGCCTCGATCTGGACGAACGCGCGCTGCGCGCGTGTCCGCCTAGACCCCGGACGAGCCCGGGGCCGCGCGCTGCGCGCCGCCGCCGCGAGCTTCGCGTCCAGCCACCCCGGCACGACCCCGCGCCGCGGCATCACTCGTCCGCGGCCAGTCGTCAGTAGACGCGCAGCGCCCGCCAGGCCGGCGACTGCGCGAAGTCGAGGTAGAGCGTCTCGTGAATCGCCACGCCGGCCGCGCCGAGGCAGCCGTCTGCGAGCTCGCCGCGGTGGAGCCGCAGCGACGCGTAGTGCCGGGGAGTCGCCGCCACGGCCTCGCCGTGCTGCGCGTCGCCGGCCAGGGCGACGGTGTCGGTAGGTGCGGAGAAAGCCACGAGGTTGCCCCAGCGATCGTCGGCGAGACGGGCGTTGTGGTATGCGATCAGTCCCGGCAGCGCGCTCGCGCGAGCCACGATCGCCTGCTCGAGCGCGATGATCGGCGCGTGATCCGACCTCGGGGCGCGCCTGCGCCGAAGAAGCCGACCAGCGCGACCGGCGGCAGCCGCGAGCGCGTCCCAGTCGGGCACGACGAGATGGTGCACGCCGACGCCGTCGGCGAAGCGCAGCTCGTCCGGCTCGCGGCCCCCGCGCGGCTGCGGCGAGCGATGCGCGCAGGCTCGTCAGGACGGCGCCGTCGTCCTGCGTGTGGGCCGGATCGCTGAACGGACGGCCCTCGACGCGCTCGCTCGCACCCAGGCGGTGCATGCGGGCACTCTAGGTGCCCTGCTGGGAGCCGTCGGCGCAGTCGCTCTCGGTCCGGGCTTTCGCGTCACGCGCGTGCCGGGCCGGCGCCCGAGCGCCGGAAGGACTGCCGGCCGTCCTCGCGACGGTGCACCCGGCCTCGATCTGCGCGCCCGGACGCACGAGCGCGTCGCGCGCATGTACGCGTTCGTGGAGGATCTCGAGCTCGCCGTCCGGGTCTGAGCACGGGATCGGGGCGCGTCATCGACACGGACCGCCTGCCGCGGGTCGATGTTTACTTCTCGCCGAGCGCGGAAGCTTGCTCTCGTGAGCATCAGCTCTCTCCTCACGCACTGCCCGGGCTGTGAGAGCAGCCTGATCCAGCTGGAGTCGCTGGAGGCGGGCGAGGTGGGCAAGACGCTGGTCGCACGCCGCTGTCCCGAGTGCGGTCACGCCGACGGGCTGGAGCTGCCCGGCGCGGTGGCCGATCTGCTGGAGCAGCGCGCCGCCGAGCTCTGCGGCCTGCATCCTCGACCTCGCCGATCGGCTCGAGCTCGCCGACGAGCTCTGGATCTCCGAGCAGGACCCGAGCCGCTAGCACCTGCGCGGAGCGCGAGGCGGCCGTGCGCGACCGATCCGGTGCAGATGCGCGCAGCTGGAGCCGACGATCCGCGGGTCAGCCACCCGCCGTCCACGACTCGTGCGCCGAGCAACGCACAGGAAGCTCTGCGACGGCTCACAGGTTGCTCTTACGAGGCGCTGGTTGACTGCGTGGACTCAACGAGAGGAGGTGAACGACATGTTCCAGCGCTCCCGAAGGATCGTCGTCACGCTCGCCGCCGACCGCGGCGCTCGCCGGCGGCGCCGTCGCCCACGCGGCGACGGACTCGTCCGGCTCGGCCGCCGACCCGGCGGTCACGACGGTGCCGACTGCCACCGACACCACCGCCGCGGACGCGACCCCGCCCGACGCGACGGCCGCCGAGACGGCGTCCGCCGAGGCCCCCGAGCACGCCGACGGCGACTGCCCGGACAGGGCCGGTGACGGCACCGCGCCGGCCGACTCCGTCGGCGGCTCCCTCCACGACGCCGTCCTCGGACACATCGTCGACGTCCTCGGACGTCTAGCCCCCAACCGTGTCCGCGCTCCCTCCCCCGCCGGCACGCACGACCGCCCGGCCTGGCCGCCACTCCTGCCCCGGCGAGCCGCGCCGGGCGTGTCGCGTGGGGGCGCGCGCTAGTCGGGGATGTCGAAGCGCATCGTCAGGCGCGTGCCGCGACCGTCGTCGCCTTCGCGCGTGTGCACGCCGCCCGCGAGTTGGAGCGCGAGCCGCAGGCCGAGTCCCAGGCCGCGATTGGGGCTGGGCGGCGCCGATGCCCCGGCCATGGTCGGCGACGCTCACGCTGAGGATGCCGTCCTCGACGAGCGCGCTCAGCTCGAACGTGTGCGGAACGCGTCGCGTGACGCCCTCGTAGGCATGCAGCACGACGTTCGTGCAGGCCTCGGTGACGACGAGCTTGACGTCGTCGATCAGCGGCGCGGGCAGGCCGCGTGCCGCGCAGTAGTCGGCGACGGCGTGCCGGGCGGCGGGGATCTGGCCGGGCTCCGCGCGCAGCGAGAGCACGAGTCCGTCGATCTGGCCGGGTCGGCCGTCACTCCCACCCACGTGCGTTCCCGCCTCTCGGAAAGGCGCCGCGAGGCCGTGGCCTTCGCGACTTGAGCGCGGATATCCCCCTGTGGAGGAGCAGCAAACACGCATGGCGGCCTGCGACTTGCAGGGCGGGCGTCCCTGGAGCATGCTTATGCGAGGCATGGGCGACCAGCGACCAGCGGCAGCTACGGCGTCATGAGCGCCACCGCCCCGGGCGAGCCGGGGCAGGGCTTCCGGCACGACGCGCTCCTCTACGCCGGTGAGGAGGGATTCCTCGCGGGCGCCCTGCCGTTCATCCACGCCGGCCTCGCAGCCGACGAGCCGGTGCTCGTCGCCGTGGAGCGCCGCAAGATCGATCTGCTCAGGGATGCGCTCGCGGACGCCGCAGACCGGGTGCAGTTCGCCGACATGCGCGAGGTCGGCGGCAACCCCGCCCGGCTGATCCCGGTCTGGAAGCAGTTCCTCGACTCCCGGCTGGCCCCGCGGCGGCGGGTGTGGGGCATCGGGGAGCCCGTGTGGGCGGGGCGCAGCGACGCCGAGATCGTCGAGTGCCACCGTCACGAGGCCCTGCTCAACCTCGCCTTCGCCGGGCCGATGCCGTTCTCGCTGCTCTGCCCGTACGACACGGACGCGCTCGCCCCCGAGGTGATCGCGGGGGCGCACTGCAGCCACCCCGCGGTGGTCGATCGCGGCGAGCGCAGCGCGAGCCATGCCTACTGCGGCCTCCCGGCGCTCGCCGAGCCCTTCGCCGATCCGCTGCCCGATCCCCGGGCCCCGGTGCACGAGCTGGAGTTCGAGGACGACGGCCTGGTCGGCGTGCGCCTCTTCACGGCGCGCCGCGGGCGCGCAGCCGGGCTCGGCTCGGAGCCTGTCGAGGATCTCGTCCTGGCCGTCAACGAGGTGGCGACGAACAGCGTCCGGCACGGGGGCGGGCACGGCGTGCTGCGCGCCTGGCAGGAGGAGGGCGCGCTGCTCTGCGAGATCCGCGACGCAGGTCTGCTCGCCGATCCGCTCGCGGGACGGAGGCGCCCGAGCAGCGCGCAGGTCGGCGGCTACGGCCTGTGGCTCGCGAATCAGGTCTGCGATCTGGTGCAGGTGCGCTCGAGCGCCGAGGGCACGATCGTGCGCCTGCACATGCGCACGGCCTGAGCATCCGCAGCACGCGACGGTTGCACGACGATGGCGGAGCGTGAGCCCGATCCCGAGGCGCCGTCGGCCCAGCACCGCATCCTCCTCCGTCACGAGCGGCAGCGCCGGCTCGTCGGCGCCGGCAGCGTGTGGCCATCGCAGGCACGACCGCGCCGGCGCGCGCGCTCGTGCTCTCGCTGGTGCTCGTGGCTCACCTCCTGTTCGGCCGGCTGCCGGCTGGACGGCCGGCCTCCTGTCGTTCGCCGCGTTCGCCCCGGCCTGGTACCGCTCCCGGTCGAGCGCCGCTTCCGCGGCTGACAGCCCGCCGAGCCGCGCGCGGACGGGACGGACGGGGGAAAGACCTAAGGCTCGAGCGGTCAGCGGACGATGGGGTAGGGGTATGCCCGCCCCTCGGCTCACGGACGCCGGCGTGCGCCTGTCGGAGATGCTCTCCGACGCTGCACCCTCCCCGCAGCGCAGCGCCCTCGCGCTCTTCGGGTTCGTCGCGCCGTGCGCGATCGGCCTCGCCGTCGCGGTCGGAGACGCGACGCGCCGCCCGATCGTGCTCGTGTTCGCGATCGCCCTCGCCGCGCTGCAGATCGTCTACCTCAGCTTCGGCAGCCCGGGCGCCCGCGGCTGGGCCGTGCTCTCGGTGGCCGTGCCCGCGACGGTCGCCGTGACGACGCTGACGATGCACGAGGATCTCAGCGCGCTGTTGCCGCTCCTGTTCACGTCGGTCTGCTGGACGGCGCTCTCGCTGCGCGGCCCGCTCGTGGCAGCCAACGTGGTGGCGACGATCGTCGCGTCCGGCGTGCCGTTGATCGCGCGCTCGCTCGGCTGGGACGCGGGCACCGCGGCAGGCGGCCTGGGGCTCCTGCTGGTGTCCGCGGCCGGCTTCGCGCTCGTCGGCACGGTCGTCTACCGGCTCGCAGCGGCGCTGCGCCTCTCGAATGCGCGCGCGCAGGCGGCGCGCATCGAGTCCGAGCGCGCGCGGCAGGTGTCGGACGCGGTCGTGGGCGCGCTCCAGGACGGCCTCGTGCTGTTCGCCCCGAACGGGCGGATCGTGCAGGTCAACGACAAGCTGTGCGAGCTCACCGGGTTCCGGGCCGACGAGCTGATCGGCGCGCTCCCGCCGCTGCCCTACATGCCGCTCGAGTCGCACGACCTGATCCAGCAGCACAGCGATCACGTCGACCGCCACGGGCGCGGCGAGTTCGACGTCGTGCTCCGCCGCAAGAACGGCGAGCGCTTTCCCGCCATCGTGACCGCAGGAGTCACCCGCGGCGACGGCTCGCGCGTCGTGATGATCAAGGACGTCGCCGAGCGCGCGAAGCTCGTCGCCGAGACCCACGAGGCGCGCGAGGCCTTCGCGCGTTCGGCCGGCGTGATCGGCGAGTACCTCTACACCGGTGAGCTGATGCCGGACGAGCGCTTCGTCGTGGGCGCGCGCGGGCCCGGACTCGCCGCGCTCGTCGGCGCGGCCGAGGAGGCGCAGGTCCTGCTCGAGACCTACGACGACTTCGTGCATCCGGACGACCGCGCGGCCTACGACCTCGCCTGGCGCTTCTCCGATCTGCAGCTGCTCGACGGCGACATCGTGCAGCAGGAGTACCGGCTCGTCGGCATGGACGGGGAGACTCGCTGGGTGCGCGACCGCGCGGCGGTCACCGCGCGCGGCGGGCGCGTGCTGCTCACGGGCGCGGCCTGTGACATCTCGCAGCAGCGGCGTGCCGAGGAGGAGCGCAGCGAGGCCGTGCGCCGCTTGGAGTGGCTCTCGAGCGTGGACACGCTGACCGAGCTCTTCAACCGCCGCCACTTCTCCGAGGTGCTGCGCGCGCGCCTCGCGGGCTCCGGCGCGGGCGCGGCGATCGCGCTCGTCGACGTCGACCACTTCAAGCGCATCAACGACAGCCACGGCCACCTGATCGGCGACGTCGTCCTGCGCGAGATCGCGCGCCGCCTCAAGGACGCCACGCGCCCGGGCGACGTGACGTCGCGCTGGGGCGGCGAGGAGTTCTGCATCCTGCTCGACGAGATCAGCGACGAGGCCGAGCTCCAGGCGCTTGCCGAGCGTCTGCGGGCATTCGGTCTCGGCGACGCCGATCGTGCTCGACGGCGGCATCTCCGTGGTCGTGACGATCTCGATCGGCGCCGTGCGGCCCTCGCCGGAATGCGACACCCCCGAGCTGCTGCTCGCGAGCGCAGACGCGGCGCTCTACGCCGCCAAGCGCGGCGGCCGCAATCAGGCGCGCATCGGCCGCGGTGCACCGGCGCTCGTGCCGGCGCCGTCGGCCGACGGACTCGAGGGGGTCGTGCAGGCGCTGGCCGCGGCGGCGTCCGTGCGCGGCGGCGTGGCCCCGATGCACTGCGCGCAGGTGGCGGCGCTGTCGACCGCCGTCGCCGTGCAGCTCGAGCTCTCCGCCGCCGACGTGGAGCTCGCGCGCCTGGGCGGCTGGCTGCACGACTGCGGCAAGGTCGCCGTGCCCGCCGACATCCTCTCGCACACGCGGGCCGCTCGACGAGCACGCCCGCGCGCGCATCCGCCACCACGCCGATCGCGGGCGAGGCGCTCGTCAGCGTCGTGCCCGGCCTCGGCGCCGCGGCGCAGGTCGTCCGCAGCCATCACGAGCGCTTCGACGGCGCGGGCTATCCCGACGGCCTGGCGGGCGAGGACATTCCGATCGTCGCCCGCATCGTCGCCGCCGCGGACGCGTTCGTCGCGATGACCGAGCACCGCCCCTACGAGGGCCCGCGCGGCCGGCGCGACGCGCTCGCCGAGCTGGAGCGCAGCTCGGGCAGCCAGTTCGATCCCGAAGTCGTCACGGCGCTCGTCGCCGTGCTCGAGCACGAGCGCCGCGGCGACGAGGCGCGCGCGAGCTGAGGGTACCGCCTCGAGGCGGGGGGCGGACGGCGACGCCGGAGCGCCGCGAGCGCCTATCCTGCCGGGAGGCGATCGGAGCTGACGACGGGCGCGTGCGCGTCTACGGCTTCGACGCCGACTGCACGCTGCTGTGCGGAGCGCCGCTCGCCTCCCCGGCGGACGTCGAGGATCGCCGGCGACTACGCGCACGCGCTGGACGATGGAGCGCGAGCCGGCCGCTGGAGCTACCGCGCCGGCGCGCTCGCGACGACGCGCTTCGATGGAACGGCGTCTCGTCACCGCGCGACCCGCATCACCGCGTCGACGTGCTGCGCAGCTCGCGCCACGTGCGCGTGCGCATCGGCGGCGAGCTCGTGGCCGACAGCGCGCGGCCGTGCGTGGTCTTCGAGACGGGCATGCCGACGCGCTGGTACCTCCCGCGCGCCGACGTGCGCATGGAGCTCCTGAGCGACACCGAGACGCGCACGCAGGCCCTACAAGGGCATCGCGGCTACTTCGCTGCGACGCTCGGCGGCCCGCTCGACGACATCGCGTGGACGTACCTCGCGCCGGTGCCCGAGTGCCCGAAGATCGAGCAGCTCGTCTGCTTCTTCGACGAGAAGGTCGAGACCGAGGTCGACGGCGTGCTCGAGCCGCCGCCCGCGACGAAGTGGACGACCGGCATCCCCGATCGCGACCTCGTCTGATGCGCAGGCTCGGACGACGACCGAGGTGCGCGCGTTCCTGACGACGGGGACGCGCACCGGCAAGCTCGCCCTGACGCGTCGCGACGGCAGCCCGATGGTCGTGCCGGTCTGGTTCGCGCTCGACGACGACGGCACGCTCCTGTTCACGACCTGGAAGGACACGATCAAGGCGCGTTCGATCCGCCGCGACGGCCGCGTCTCGCTGTGCGTCGACGAGGAGCACCCGCCCTACGGCTACGTCCGCGTCGACGGCACGGCGGCGCTGATCGACGATCCCGGGCTCCTGCGGCTCTGGGCGACGCGCATCGGCGGGCGCTACATGGGCGCCGAGCGCGCCGACGAGTACGGCCGCCGCAACAGCGTGGAGGGCGAGCTGCTGGTGCGCGTCACGCCCGACGCAGACCGTGGCGCAGGCCGAGATCGCCGGCTGACGCCGTTCGGGCGGGGTCGTGCCGTTCGGCGCGATCACTCGCTGGAGGCATCGCCCGCGGGCAGGTGCGCGACCGATACGGAGGGCATGTCCCAGCTCCGCCGTGCCGTCCTGACCCGCCGCGCTCCTGGCGGCCGCGCTCTGCGCGCTCGCCCCTGCGCCGGCCTCGGCCGCCGAGGCGGTCACCGCCTGCGACCCTGCGGTCGCACCGGGCCTGACGTGGTCGGCGCCGCCGTTCCTGGCCCGGGGCCGCGCTGCGCGGATCGGCGCGAACGTCGCCGAGGCGGGGGAGGGGCCCGTACTACAAGGACGGCTCCGTCGCGCTGGCCGTCACCGCCGGCGGCGCGACCGCCGTCCGACGCCGCCGTCGACAGCGATCTCGAGTTCGTCGGTACGGCACCCGCACGCGGCACCGCGCTGACGGGACCGCCACCTGGTCGCTCGCCGACGAGACCACCGAGCACGCGTCTGCACCCAGACGGCGGCGCTGAACGTGCCGCTCGGCGAGGGCAAGACGCTGCGCTTCACGCCCGCGCTGCGCAAGAACGGCGTCTCGTGGGTCGCGGCCGGCGCGGGCGATTGCCACGACATTGCCGTGCGCGAGCTGACGCTCACGGTTCGACAGGGCGCCGTCACCCGCCGCCTCAGCGCCCCCGATCAGTGTGCGCCGGCCGGCACCCGGCGCGCCGGCACCGCCGACTGGGAGATCGTCCTCGTGGACGGCCATTTCGAGCTCAACGTCCTGAAGGCGCAATCGTCCGTGAAGACGCGGCTTCGCTACACGCTGCGCGCCGGCCCGCGGCGCGTCTCCTCGGGCGCGCTCTCCGTGGTGCGCACCTACCGGCCGGGCCGGCTCATAGTCGTCGCCGACGTGGCCTTCCAGGACGTGTGCGTGCACGGCGTCTACCCCGTGAAGTGGTACGGCGCGACCGTGGGCTGCAAGCTGCCCGGCGCGCTCAGCATGCGCCTCAGGCTGACCTGAGGCGCACGTGCGCGTCCGGGTCGGAGCCCGAACGCGCACACACGCGACTCAGCGCAGGCCGCAGGCTCGCGACGTGTTCGGCCACGGGCCGAAGCCGCGTGTGGCGTAGGCGCGCTCCGCGACGATGATCTGCTCGGCGGGCGTCCACGTGTTCGCGAGGCCGCCGCCGTGGCGCTCGATCATGTCGCCGCCGTAGGCGCGCATGAAGCCGCGGTCCATCTGCAGGCCGCCCCAGTACGGATCGCCGGCGTCGTTCCAGGCACCCTCGTGCTCGTGGATGCAGACCCACGCCTCGAAGCGCGCGAAACGATCGCTCAACGGGCGTCTGGCCTGGGCTCTGTACCGGCCGAGCACTCTCGCTTGATGAACGAGCTGCCTGCGCAGGGCCTTGCGCTGCCAGCCGAGCCGCGGGGCGGGGGGTGCGGGCAATGCGGCGCGCTGGGCCACCGCGAGGGTGCGACCGTGCACCCGCTTGAGCTGATGGCGCAGCAGGCGCGCCTGGCAATACGCGGCGCAATGCCGGATGCGGGGCTGCTTGGCAACGGACGTCCTCAGGACGACATCGCTGGTGGGCTGACTTCTCGTGCTACTCGCGTGACTGCTCGACACCGTCGAAACGGGGACGGCGAGCGCCAACGCGACAAGCTGCGCGGCGAGCGAACGCATTCGCTCCTCCTTCTCGTCATGTGCGCCTCTCGGGCGCGATGGGTGGCAACACGTCGCCGTGACGACCACAGGGGCCGTAGACGTGTCGCTCGGGTTGTCGTACGGGGGTGGCGCTGCGCGTACCCCGCTCCGTCCGCACGGTGCGGGTTGCTACGCCGTCAGGCTGGGTGCCAGTCTCCTCGTCGGGCCGTGGGGGGCGGCCGTTCGGTTCCGGTTGCCGGTACTAATGGCATACCTTGCAAAGCATTTCCAGCCGAACTGTCCTTCAGGCGAGTACTACTCGTAGCTGAGAGCGTCCAGGACTCTGAGCCGTGAGGCGCGCCACGCGGGCCAGGCGCCGGCCGCCACGCCGACGAACACCGCACCGATCAGGCACACGACGAGCGTGCCCCACGGGATCGCGAAGATCAGGCCCTCGCCGGCCAGCCCCTCGGTCACGATCCAGCCGAACGCGATGCCGATGACGAGCCCGAGCAGGCAGCCGATGACCGCCGTGATCGCGCTCTCGAAGCGGATCGTGCGCCGCAGCTGCCGCCGTGTGATGCCGATGGCGCGCAGCATCCCGATCTCGCGGGTGCGCTCGTGCACCGAGAGCAGGAGGGTGTTGACGATGCCGAAGACCGAGATCAGCACGCTCACGCCGAGCAGCGCGTAGATCAGGTACAGGATCGTGTTGACCTGATCGCCGAGGGAGTCCTTGAACTCGGCGTTCGACTCCAGCTTCGCGGTCGGGAACTGGGCCTCGAGCTTCTCGGTCGCGAGCCTCGCCACCGCCTCCGGCTTGGCGTCGGGATTCACCGTCGCGAGCACGATCTGCACGCCCTGGATGTTCGTCAGCCGTGTCAGCAGGCCGCGCGTGATCATGCCGCTCGTGATCAGGGAGTCGTCGTCGTAGATGCCGCGCACGGTCACCGTCGCGCCCTTGCGCGAGTTGGAGAGCAGCCGGACGGGATCGCCGACCCCGACCTTCAGCGAGCTCGCCTCGTCCTTCTCGAGCATGACCCCGGAGTCGTCGAGGGCGCGCAGGTCGGCGTCGTCGCCGGTGACCCAGGTCGCTTTGTAGACCTCGCCGAAGGTCTTCGGATCGATGCCGTTGAGCCCGTTCTCGGCGCCGCCGTGGCGGCCGTTGCGGCGTAGCTCGCCCTGCGTCAGCGCCGATGCGACCTCGACGCCGGCGATGCCCTCGAGGGCGGGGACGATGCGCGGCGAGAGCGTGCCGCCGCCGTTGCCGTCGGTGGGAGTCACGATCAGGTCGCTCTTGAGCGAGCTGTCGAGCGCGTCGGTGAACGACGAGCGCAGGCCCGAGACCAGGATCGCCGCGAAGACCACGAGCGCGACGCCGATCATCAGCGCGGACGCCGTGCGCGCCGTGCGTGCCGGGTTGCGGGCGGCGTTGTCGCGCGCGAGCGCCCCGCTTGCGCGCCCGGCCAGCGGCGCGCCGACGATCCGTGCGAGCAGCGGCACGGCGAAGCGCGCGGTCATCGCGACCGCGAGGAACATCAGCACGGCGCCGCCGGCCATCCCGAGCAGCCGCTGGCTCGTGTCCCCCGAGCCCGTGACGCCGTTCGCGATCAGCAGCGCGCCGCCGATCGCGAAGAGCAGTGCAAGAACCGGCGTGAAGCGGGCGAAGCGGCCGCGCGGCAGCGTCGCGCCCTCGCGCAGGCCCGCCATCGGCGGGATCTTCGTCGCCCGCACGGCCGGGAAGATGGCCGAGAAGAGCGTGACGCCGAGGCCGACGACGAGGCCGAGGATGACGCCTGTGGTCGCGAGCTTCGGCGAGGTGGTGGGCAGCCCGAAGCCGACGGCGTCGAAGAGCGCGGTGATGCCCGATGCGATCAGGAGCCCGGCGAAGATGCCGATCAGCGAGCCGAGCACCGCGGTCGCGAGCGCCTCGAGCAGCACGCTCGAGAGGATCTGCTTGCGGCTGGCGCCGAGCGTGCGGAGCATGGCGATCTCGCGAATGCGCTGCGCGACCGTGATCGAGAACATGTTGAAGATCAGGAAGGCGCCGACGAGCACGGCGACGCCGCCGAACGCGAGCAGCACCGGCCCGAGGAAGCCGTTGATCAGGTCGGCGATCCCCTGCGAGTCGGCCTTCGCCTTCTCCGGGCCCGTCTGCACGGTGAAGCGGGTGCCGAGCGCGCTGCGGATGCGGTCGCGCAGCGCCTCCTGCGTGACGCCCTCGTCGGCCTGGACGTTGACCTGCGTGAACTGATCCGCGAGTCCGTACCAGCTCTGCGCGTCGCTCAGGGGGATCGAGCTGACGAGCGCGCCGCCGAAGGACGCCGCCGTCCCGACGCGGTAGATGCCGACGACGCGCACCCGCTTGAGGCCGTCCAGCGTGACGATCCCGATCGTCGAGCCGAGCTTCGCGTCGGCCTTCTCGGCCGTGTCCTCGAGCAGGGCGATCTCGCCGCTCGCGCGCGCCGCGTGGCCCTCGATGAACGTGCCGGCGTCGAAGCGGGCGGGGGAGGTCGAGAACACGAGCGGCGGTGCGCCGCCGGTCGAGCCGACGCTCTCGGGCCGGCCGCCCTCGAACTTCACGAGCGAGCCGAGCGAGTCGATCCCGCCGGTCGCGGCGGCCACGCCCGGCACCTTCTCGACCTGGGCGAGCACCGACGCCGGGAACGGCTCGGGGAAGCCCTCGGCGTTGTTCTCCTCGACCGTGCGCAGCTCGACGACCACGTCGTTCTTGGCGTTGGCGGCGTCGAAGATCTCGCTGAACGCGCGGTTGATCTGACCCGTCAGCACGAACGTGCCCGAGATCATCGCGACCCCGAGCACGATCGAGAAGGCGGTCAGCAGCGCGCGCAGCGGGCGCGCGCGGAGGCTGGCGAACGTGAGGCCGAGCACCGCTCCCTACTCCAGCGACTTGATCTGGTCGAGGATGTCGTCCGAGGTCATGCGCGGGCGATCGGCGACGATCAGGCCGTCGCTCAGGAAGACCACGCGGTCGGCGATCGCCGCGGCGCGCGCGTCGTGCGTGACGATCACGATCGTCTGGCCGTGCTCCGCCGTCGACTGGCGCATCAGCTCGAGGATCTCGGCGCTCGTCTTGGAATCGAGGTTGCCGGTCGGCTCGTCCGCGAAGACCACCGCGGGCTTGTTGACGAGCGCGCGCGCCACGGCGACGCGCTGCTGCTGTCCGCCCGAGAGCTCGGAGGGCTTGTGGCGCTTGCGGTCGGCCAGGCCGACGCTCGCGAGCAATCCGTCGATCCAGCCGGACTCGGCCGAGCGGCCGGCGAGCTTCAGCGGCAGCTCGACGTTCTGCTCGGCGCTCAGCATGGGCAGCAGGTTGAAGAACTGGAAGACGAAGCCGATGCGATCGCGGCGCAGGCGCGTGAGCTCGGCGTCGCCCATCGTCGTGATCTCGCGCCCGTCGATCTGGACGGTTCCGCCGGTCGGCTTGTCGAGTCCGGCGAGCAGGTGCATCAGCGTCGACTTGCCCGATCCGGAGGGCCCCATGACGGCCGCGAACTGCCCGCGCGGGAACGTGACGTCCACGCCGCGCAGCGCCTCGACCTTGGCGTCGCCGACGCCGAACGTGCGCCGGAGCCCGGCGGCGGCGACCGCCGCGTCTCCGCTTCCGGCCGTAGCCGTCGTGCCGCTCGCCGCCGTCTGCGTCACTGCTGCCTCCTCGTTGCGCACCTCGGCGACAACCGTAGACGAAGCCCCTGCTGGGTTCGCCGGAGATCTCACTAGAGTGAAGGAGGTGAGCACCCCCGTCCTGAAGCCGCTGGGCGTCGGCGAGATCCTCGACGCGGCGTTCGCCGTCTACCGCCAGCACTCGCTCTCGCTCTGGAAGCTCGTCGCGATCGTCGTCGCCTTCCCGGCCGCGCTCAACGGCGCCGTCGGCGTGGCCGAGCGGCAGGTGCGCGACAGCGACGGCTCGTCGGGCTCGCTGGTGCATCCTCCAGCTGGCCGTCCTGGCCGTCAGCGTGATCGCGACGTTCCTCGCCACCGCGGCGGCCTACCGCCTCGTGGCCGACGCCTATCTCGGGCGTCCCGTCGACCCCGGCCGCTCGCTGCGCTTCGGCTTCGAGCACCTCGGATCCGTGATCTGGCTCTCGCTGCTCGCGGGCTTCGGGATCGCGCTCGGGCTCCTGCTGCTCGTGATCCCCGGGCTCTACCTCGCCGTCGCCTGGGCGATCGCGGTGCCGGTGATGCTGAGCGAGAACCTCCGCGGCCGCAAGGCGCTCGGACGCTCGCGCGCGCTCGTGAGCGGGCGCTTCTGGCCCTGCGCCGGCGTCCTGCTGCTCGCGATCCTGCTCGCGCTGATCGTGGCCGCCGCGATCGAGTTCCTCGTGCTCGCGATCACCGGCTCGAGCGACAACGACACCGTCATCTTCTTCACGCAGGGCATCTCCAGCCTGATCTCCGACACGCTCGTCCTGCCCTTCCAGGTCGCGGTCACGACCGTGCTCTACATCGACCTCCGCGTGCGCAAGGAGGGCTTCGACATCCAGCTCATGACCCACACGCTCGAGCCGGGCGGCACGGCCGAGACGTGAGACGCCTCGCCGTCGGCCTGCTGACGGCGCTCGCCCTGACGGTGATCGCGGCACCGGCCGCAGCGGAGAGCGTCGATGGCGCGACGTTCCGGGAGCTCGTGACGGCGGCACCGGGCGACCCGCTGCGCTCGCACGCCTGCGCGACGTCGATGCGGTCGACGGCCGCGCGGTCGATCTGCGCGGCGCCCTCGCGGGCTCGCCCGCGCACGTGCGGGCGCGTCTCGAGGCGCTGCGCGTCAGGACGATCCCGGCCGCGCGATCGACGCCGCTGCCGCACGCCGCGCTGCGGTGGACGTGCTCGCCGGGCCCGACTACCGGCCGCGCGGGGGCGGAGCGATCTCGCGCGCGCTGTCGTGGCTCGCAGACCTGCTCAGCATCCCGGCCGGCGCGAACGGCGCGATCGGCCTCGTCGTGCTCGGGGCTGCGATCGTCGGCTGTCGCCGCGCTCATCGTCGCTCGTCGTCGGCAGCGTCGCGCAGCGGACGCTGCGCGCGCGCGGCGGCTCGCCGAGCCGCTGCATGCGCTCGGGGTCGGCTCCGCGAGCGCCGGCGAGCTCGAGCGCCTCGCCGCCGAGGCGGAGGCCGCGGAGCGCTTCGAGGAGGCGATGCGGCTGCAGCTCGCGGCGGCCCTGACGCGCCTCGACGCCGCGGGCACGATCCACGTCCGGCGCGACACCACGGTCGGCCAGGTTGCGCGCTCGCTGCGATCGCCGCACTTCGATCGCGCCGCAGACGGCTTCGCGGGCGTCGTCTACGGCCGCCGCCCGCCGACCCCGGCGGATGCCGCGGAGCTGCGCGAGCAGCTCGCGGCGACCGTCGCCGAGGCGGTCGGGCGATGAGCGATGGGCGCAAGCTCATCGTCGATCGGCATCGTCGTCCTGGCGGTGCTCGGAGGGCTCCGTGCGGTCTCGTCGCTGACGAGCGACGATCGCCCGCCACAGGGCCCGAACGGGCTCGTCGTATCGCCTACGGGCCCTACGGCGCGTCCGGGTTCGCCGGCCTGCTCGAGCGCTCGGGCCGCGACGTGATCCGCCTGCGCGACCGGCCTCGCGACCTCGACCTCGACTCGAGGTTGACAGTCGTCATCCTCTGGCCCGACGTGATCGACGGCGACGACGCCGCAGCCCTGCGCTCGCTTCGTCGCAGACGGCGGTCGGCTCGTCGTCGCCGACGTCCGGCCGGAGGCGTGGCTCGGGTCGCTGATGACGCGATCCCCCGGCGTGGTCGGACGAGCCGCTCGGGCGCACCCGCGCGCTCGTGCCGGTCGCCGAGACCGCGGGCGTGGAGACGGTCGCCGCAGGCGTCCAGGGGCGCTTCACCGACGCCGGAGCGGCGCTCCCGATCGTGGGGAACGACGGCCGCGACGCTGGCAGCCGTCGCCAGGGTCGGCGCGGGACGCGCGGTGCTGCTGGCCGATCCCGTCGCCGCTGCTCAACGGCCGCCTGACGCGCCGCGACGACGCCGCCTTCGCGCTCGCGATCGCGGGCGAGGGCCGCGCCGTGGCCTTCCTCGAGAGCGTGCACGGCTTCGGCCGCGGCAGCGGCTTCGGCGCGCTGCCGGGCCGCTTCAAGGGCGCGCTCGTCCTGCTCGCGCTGGCGGGCGCGGCGCTCGTGCTCGCGCGCGGCCGGCGGCTCGGGCCCGCCCAGCCGGCAGGGCGCGAGCTGGCGCCGCCGCGCGCCGCCTACGCCGACGGCCTGGCCGGGGCGCTGCTGCGCGCCGATCCGCCGGGCGAGGCGATCGCGCCCGTCGTCGAGGAGGCGCGCAGCTGCCTGCTCGCCCCGGCCGGCGCGGGTGACGACGACCTGCTCGCGGCGGCGCGCCGTCTCGGGCTCGCCGAGGACGAGGCGCAGGCAATCGTGCACGGCGCGTCCGACCGCGCGGCCGCGCTCGCCGCGGCGCGCGGTCTGGCGCGCATCAACGAGCGGAGGGGAGAGCCATGATCGAGGCCTTCGAGCGGGTGCGCGCCCAGGTGGGCCGCGTCGTCGTGGGACAGGAGCAGACCGTCGACCTCGCGCTGATCGCCGCGGCCACGGGCGGCCACGTGCTGCTCGAGGGGCCGCCCGGCGTGGCCAAGACGCTGGCCGTGAACGCGCTCTCGCAGGCGCTCGGCCTCGACTTCCGGCGCGTCCAGTTCACGCCCGACATGCTGCCCTCCGACGTCACGGGCACCATGACGCTGCGCGGCGGCGAGCTCGCCTTCCGCCAGGGCCCGGTGTTCACGAACGTGCTGCTCGCCGACGAGATCAACCGCACGCCGCCGAAGACGCAGGCCGCCCTGCTCGAGGCGATGCAGGAGGGCCAGGTGACGGTCGACGGCGAGTCGCGCCCGCTGCCCGCGCCGTTCCTGGTCGCTGCGACCCAGAACCCGATCGAGTACGAGGGCACCTATCCGCTGCCCGAGGCGCAGCTCGACCGCTTCCTCTTCCGCATCGACGTCGGCTATCCCGACGAGGCCGGCGAGGAGGCGATCCTGCGGCTCGCCCACCGCGGCGTGCGCTCACCGTCGCTGAGCCGGATCGAGACCGTCGCGGGCGCCGCCGACCTGGCTGCCGCGGGGACGCTGATCGACGAGACGACCATTTCCGCCGAGGTCGCCGCGTACTCTCGTGTCGCTCGTGCGCCGGACGCGCGAGCTCCCGGCGGTGGAGCTCGGGGCGAGCCCGCGCGCGGCCGTGCACCTGCTGGCCGCGGCGCGCGCGGCGGCGCGCCTCGCCGGGCGTGCGTTCGTGACGCCCGACGACGTGATCGCGATGGCGCCGCCGGTGCTCGCGCACCGCCTCGTGCTGCGGCCCGAGGCCGAGCTCGAGCGCGTCACCCCGCTCGCTGCCGTGGCCGCGGCGATCGCGGCGGTCGCGGTCCCGCGGTGACGCCGGCACCGACCCCACGTGCGGCGGCCCTGCTCGCGCTCTGCGCGGCGGGTGCGATGCTGGCCGGCTGGCGCGTCGCAGCGCTGCTCGCGGCCGCGGTCGTCAGCGCCGCGCTCGTCGACGCGCTGCGCGCCCGCCGCCCGCCTCGCCTCGAGCGCAGGCACCCGCCCGTGGTCGTGCGCGGCGTGCCTGCGCAGCTCGCGGTCGCGGTCCGCGGCGAGGCCGCGGTGCGCGTGCGCCAGGCGCTCCCGGCCGATCTGGCGCTCGCGCCGCAGGAGGGTGACGGGGCGCTCGCAGGCGCGCTCGTGGCGCGCCGCCGCGGACGCCACGTCCTGCCGCCGGTCGGCGTGCGCGCGACCGGGCCGCTCGGGCTCGGCGCCTGGTACCACCGACTCGGCGGCGACTCGGAGGTGCTCGTCTACCCCGACCTCGTCGGGGGGCGCCGGCTGGCACTCGCGGCGCGGCGCGGCCAGCTGCCCGAGGCGGGCCGCCGATCGCGCGGCGTCTACGGCCTCGGCACCGCCTTCGAGGCCGTGCGCGAGTACAGCCCGGACGACGACGTGCGCCAGATCAACTGGCGTGCGAGCGCCCGGCTGGGCCGCCCGATGTCCAACCAGTACCGCGTCGACCAGGATCAGGAGGTGCGTTGCCTGCTCGACGCGGGCCGCCTGAGCGCGGCGGCCTGCGCGGGCGGGACGCTGCTCGACGTCGCGCTCGACGGGCTCGTGGCCGTGTGCGCGACCGCGGATGCGCTCGGTGACCGCAGCGGCGCGATCGCATTCGCCGACCGCGTGCTGCGCGACGTCGCCCCGTCGCGGCTCGGTGGCGCGGCCGTGGCGCGCGGGCTCTTCGACGTCGAGCCCGTGGACGCCGACAGTGATTACGAGCTCGCCTTCCGAAGCGTCTCGGGGGGCAAGCGCGGCTTCGTGCTCGTGCTCGCCGACCTGATCGACGAGACGGCGGCGCGCGCGCTCACGAGCGCTGTGCCGATCCTCGCGCGCCGCCACGTCGTGTGCGTCGCGAGCGTGCGCGACGAGGCTCTCGACAGCCTGCTGAGCCGGCAGCCGGGCGATCTGCGCGACGCCTACGCGATGAGCGCGGCGCTCGAGATGCGCCATGCCCGCGCGCTCGCCGCACGACGCGTCGCGGGGGCCGGGGCGCTCGTCATCGAGGCGCCCCCCGAGCGCTTCGCCGCTGCCTGCGTCAGTGCCTACTCTCGAGCGAAGGCTCGCGGCCGAGGGTGAGGACGAGCCCCCAGTAGAGCGCTCCGAGTGCGACGCCGACCGGCACGACGACGGCGGTCGAGAAGCTCCCGGTCACGAAGCCCTCGACGAGCCCGGCGAGCACGAGCCACGGCATCGTGCCGAGCACGATCCCGACCGAGCGCCCGGCCTCGGCGCGCAGCGCGACGATGCGCGCGACCGGCCCCGGGCTCGACGATCGACCAGCCGACGCGCAGGCCCGCGGCGGCGGCGACGGCGATGCACGAGAGCTCGAGCACGCCGTGGCCGACGACCAGCCGCAGCAGGTCGCCGCCGTTGCCCGCGCCCGCCGCGAGACCGGTCAGGGCGCCGAGCATGATCCCGTTCATGGCCAGCACGTAGCCCGTCAGGAGCCCGAGCGTGATGCCGCCCGCGAAGGCGATGAACGTGACCTGGATGTTGTTGACGAAGATCGCGATCGAGACGCCCGCGTGCTCGCCGGCGCCGCGCAGCACGAGGCCCTGGTGCTGCGGCTCGGCCACGCTGCGGCATCTCCGCCGGCACGAGGCCACCGGCCGCAGACGGATCGCCGAGCGCCCAGAGCGCCGCCAGCACGGCGGGTACGAGCAGCAGCAGCCAGGCGGCGATCAGCGGCTTCGGGCGCTCGGCGACCGCACGCCAGTAGCCGTGCGCGAGGTAGGCGAGCAGCGATCCGCGGCGCGTGGGCGCCCCGTACACGAGCGGGCGGGAGCGCAGCACGAGCGTCTCGAGCCGGCGCGTGACCGGGTCGTCGCCGTAGCGCCTGCGGGCATACGCCAGATCGGCGGCGGCCTCGCGGTAGCGGGCGCCGAGGCGCAGGATGTCGCCGGCGGGCAGGCGGCGGACGCGGCCCCGCGCCGCCGCCGTGAGGCGGGCGAGCTCCTCCCAGGCCGGCTCGCGCGTGGCCGCGAACGCGTCCGGGTGCATGGCTCAAGGTGTAGCAGCCGCCGCCCCCGACCGGCTCGGGCGCTCGCAGGGCACCGCGCCCTCGGGGGATGAGCCCTAGGCTTGGGGCATGAGCTCCGGCATGCCCGAGACGCTGCGCATCGCCACCCCTGAGGGCGTCTCGCTCGAGCTTCCGCTCGCGGGCCTCGGCTCGCGCTTCGCCGCGCTGCTCGTCGACACGCTGCTGCAGGGCGTCGTCTTCATCGCCACGGTCATCCTCCTGATCGTCACCGGCGCCGGCGGCTTCACCGAATGGGCGATCACCGCCGTCGTGGCGTTCGCGCTGATCTTCGTCTACCCGGTCGCCTTCGAGCTGTGCGCGGGCGGACGCACGCCGGGCAAGCGCTGGAGCAGCCTGCGCGTGATCAGCGCCGACGGCTCGCCGGTCACCTTTCGCGGCAGTGCCCTGCGCAATCTCGTGCGCCTCGCCGACACGCTGCCGCTGTTCTATCTCGCGGGCGCGGTCACGATCTTCGCGACGCGCAGCAACCAGCGCCTCGGCGATCTCGCCGCGGGCACGCTCGTGGTGCGCGAGCCGCGCGCCGGCCGCGAGGCGCCGCCTGTGCCCCTGCCGGCCCTCGCGACCGACCTTGCAGAGCTGCCGGCCTGGGACGTGAGCGGCCTGCACGACGGCGACCTGGCCGTCGTCCGGCGCTTCCTCGCGCAGCGCGACGGGGGTGCGGCCATGCCGCGCGAGCAGGTGGCGCGCGACCTCGCCGAGCGCCTGCGCGAGCGGCTCGGTGGCGTCGGGGGCGACGTCGCCCCCGAGCGCTTCCTCGAGCTCGTCGCGGCCCTGCGCAGCCACCCCGGCGAGCTGCCGGCCTGGGACGTGAGCGGCCTGCACGACGCCGACGTGGCCGCGCTGCGACGCTTCCTCGAGCGGCGGGAAGCGCTCGGCGACGGGATGCGCGAGCTGCTCGCGCGCGATCTCGCCGGGCGCCTGCGAGGGCGCGTCGGGGGCGTCGGGGGCGACCTGCCCGCCGAGCGCTTCCTCGAGCTCGTCGCCGCGCTGCGCAGCCTGCGCATGTAGCTGCGATCTCGGCCGGGACCTAAGATAGGGCTGATGGACGACGCCGCCCGCCAACGCCTCGAGGCCGAGACGCGCTACGACCCCGCCGCGGTCGAGCCGGCCATGTTCGCGCGCTGGACGGAGAGCCGTGCCTTCGCCGTCGAGCCCGGCGATCCGGGCGAGCCGTTCGTCGTGGCCGTTCCGCCGCCCAACGTCACGGGCGTCCTGCACATGGGACATGCGCTCAACGGCTCGATGCAGGATGCGATCGTGCGCATGCGGCGCATGCAGGGCCGCACGGCGCTCTGGATCCTCGGCACCGACCACGCCGGCATCGCGACCCAGAACGTCGTCGAGCGCCGGCTTGCGCGCATCGGCGTGACGCGCGAGGAGCTCGGGCGCGAGGAGTTCGTGCGGCGCGTGTGGGCCTGGCGCGAGGAGTCGGGGGCGACGATCATCGGCCAGTTCCAGCAGCTCGGCTGCTCGCTCGACTACGAGCATGAGCGCTTCACGATGGACGAGGAGTACGCCCGGGCGGTGCTCGTCGTCTTCGTCGAGCTGCACCGGCGGGGCCACCTCTATCAAGCGAACCGCATGGTCAACTGGTGCACCGTCTGCGCGACGGCGATCTCCGATCTCGAGGTCGACCACGTCGAGACCGACGACACGCTCTACTCGATCGACTACCCGCTCGTCGGCGGCGGCCACGTCACGGTCGCGACGGTGCGGCCCGTCACGCTGCTCGGCGACACGGCCGTCGCCGTGAACCCGTCCGACGAGCGCTTCCGCGACCTGATCGGGCAGCGCGCGATCGTGCCCCTGATCGGGCGTGAGGTGCCGATCATCGGCGACGAGCACGTCGACGTGGATGTCGGCACGGGCGCGCTCAAGGTCACGCCCGGCCACGATCCGAACGATCTCGAGATCGGGCGCCGCCACGGCCTCGAGGAGATCGCAGTGATCGGCTTCGACGGCCACATGACGGCGGCCGCCGGCGAGCGCTACGCCGGGCTCGCGACGGAGGAGGCGCACGCCCTCGTCGTCGCCGACCTGCGCGCCGCCGGGCTGCTGCGCGAGGAGCGGCCCTGGCACCACAGCGTCGGCCACTGCTCGCGCTCGGGCAACCGCGTCGAGCCGCTCGTCTCGCTGCAGTGGTTCTGCGAGATGCAGGAGCTCGCCGCGCCGGCGATCGCCGCCGTGCGCGAGGGCCGCGTGCGCTTCCACCCCAAGAGCCGCGAGCGCATCTTCTTCGACTGGATGGAGCAGATCCGGCCCTGGTGCGTCTCGCGCCAGCTCTGGTGGGGGCATCAGCTGCCGGTCTGGTACTGCACCTGTGGCGAGACGATCGTGCAGACCGAGCCGCCGGCCGCGTGCCCGGCCTGCGCCTCGGGCGAGCTCGTGCGCGACCCCGACGTGCTCGACACCTGGTTCTCGTCGGCGCTGTGGCCGTTCGCGACGCTCGGCTGGCCGGAGGGCACTGCGCGCCTGCGCGCCTTCTATCCTGGCCACGCGCTGTTCACGGGCCGCGACATCATCAACCTCTGGGTGGCGCGGATGATGATGCTCGGCGAGGGCTTCGCCGGCGCCCAGCCGTTCGCGGACGTCGTCATCCACCCGACGGTGCTGGCTGCCGACGGCCGGCGCATGTCGAAGTCGCTCGGCACGGGCGTCGACCCGCTCGACCTGATCGCCGAGCACGGCGCCGACGCGACGCGCTACGGGCTGCTCAAGATGAGCTCGACGCAGGACGTGCGCTTCTCCGCGGGGTCGATCGAGGAGGGCCGCGGGCTCTGCAACAAGCTCTGGAACGCCGCCCGGCCTGATCCTGCTCAACGTCGATCCGGAGGCGGAGGCCGCGCCGTCGCGCGCCGAGCCCGTCGACGCCTGGGTGCTCGGCCAGCTCGCCGCCGCCACCGGCGAGGTGACCGCGGCGCTCGACGGCTACGACTTCGCGGCCGCCGTCAAGGCGCTCTACCGCTTCATCTGGAACGACGTCTGCGACTGGTACCTCGAGGCCGCCAAGGCGCGCCTCTACGGCGACGATGCGCGACGCCCGCCGGGCCGTCTCCGAGACGCTGCTGCACGTGCTCGCCGGCACGCTGCGCCTGGCGCATCCGGTGTTGCCGCACGTCACGGAGCGCATCTGGGCCGAGCTCGGCGAGACGACCGTGCTCGCGCGCGCCGCCTGGCCGGAGGCCGGAGGAGGGCGGGCGCGACGCCGAGCTGGAGACCGCCGTGAAGGAGGCGTTCGCCTTCGTCGTCCGGCTGCGCCAGCTGCGCGCCGGCGAGAACCTGCCGCCGCGCGCACCGCTTCTCGCGCAGGGCTGGCCGCTGCCGCGCACCGCGTCGCTCGTCGAGACGCTCGGCGGCGTCACCCTCGCCCCGGCCGACGGTGCCGAGCTGGACGAGTGGCACTTCCTCGACGCCATCCCGGTCGCGGGGACGCCCGTGAACGTGCTCGCCCAGGGCGGCGAGGACAGCATGCGCCCGCGCCTCGAGCGAGAGCTCGCGAGCGCGGAGGCAGAGGGCGAGCGCGCCCGGCGCAAGCTCGCCGACGCGCGCTTCGTGGAGCGCGCACCGGCCAAGGTGGTCGACGCGGAGCGCGAGAAGGCAGAGCGCTTCGAGCGCGAGGCCGCCGAGCTGCGCGACCGCCTCGCTGCGCTCGGCGCGTGATCGCGCACGGCTATCTGGAGTCGCTCGCCCCGTTCGGGATGAAGCTCGGGCTCGAGCGCATCGAGCGCGCTGCTCGACGAGCTCGAGCAGCCGCAGGAGCGGCTCGACGCGATCCACGTCGTCGGCACGAACGGCAAGTCGTCGACGGTGCGCTTCGCGGCCGCCGCGCTCACGGCCTCCGGCCTGCGCACCGGCGCCTACCTCTCGCCGCACGTGCACCGGCTGGGACGAGCGGGTGCAGATCGACGGCCGGCCGATCGGGCCCGCGGCCTTCGCGCTCGCGCTCGATCGCGTGCAGGAAGCGGCGCGCGCCGTCGAACGAGAGCACGGCGAAGGGCCGACGCAGTTCGAGGCGCTCACGGCCGCGGCCTTCTACGTGCTCGCCGAGGCCGGCGTCGAGGCCTGCGTCGTCGAGGCGGGCCTCGGCGGCCGCCATGACGCGACCCGCGTCGTCGAACGCGCGCGTCGTCGGGCTCACGAACGTCGGGCTCGACCACCAGCGGGTGCTCGGCGACACGCGCGAGCAGATCCTGGCCGAGAAGCTCGCCGTGCTCGAGCGCGGCGCCTCGCTCTGCGTGGGCGTCGTCGACGACGCGCTCTACGCGCAGGCGGCCGAGCTCGGCGGAGCGGGCCGGCGCCCGACCTGCGAGCGCATCGCCGCGGGCGCGGGGGAGGGGCTGCCGCTGGCCGGCGCCTATCTGCGCGACAACGCCGCGCTCGCGCTGCGGCTCGCCGAGCTGCTGCTCGCGCCCGCGTCCGCTCGCGCGCGAGCGCGTCGCTCGAGGCGCTGGCGATGGCCGTGCCGCCGGGCCGGCTCGAGCTGATCGCGGGCCGCCCGGTCGTGCTGCTCGACGGCGCCCACAACGCCGAGGGCGTGCACGCGCTCGTGCGGCGAGCTCGACGGCGCGCTCGGCGAGCGGCGCCCGCGCATCGGCGTCGTCGCGCTGCAGGACGACAAGCCGCTCGCGGCGATGCTGGCGAGCTCGCGACGCGCGCTCGACGGCCTCGTCGCGACCACCAGCGGCCACGCGCGGCCATGCCCGCGCGCTGCCGGCCGAGACGATCGCCGACGCCGCGCGCGCGGCCGGGTTCGCCGACGTCGCGGCCGAGCCCGACCCCGCCGCCGCGCTCGCGCTCGCGCGCTCCCGGGCCGGCGCCGAGGGCGCCGTGGTGGTGGCGGGATCGCTCTACCTGCTCGAGCGGTTGCGCACAGCCGCGCTGGAGGCCCGCTAGCATGCGCCGCAGGCGGAGCCTCTGGCGCGTGTTCGTGCTGATCCTGGGGTTGATCCTGCTCACCGTCGCGGTCTTCTACGCCGTCGGATATGCGCTCGCCAAAGCGATCGTGTAGAGGACTCGCAGGCCGCCGCCCGAACGACCGACACGAATGTCTCTCAGCCTGCCCCTCGCCGCGACCGTCCGACAGCGACAACCCGCTCGGGGGCGTCTCCGACTTCTTCAGCTCGAGCACGTTCCACGCGATCGTGCTGCTGGTGCTGTTCTTCGTCGGCGTCCTCTGGCTCGCGCTCGTGTTCTGGACGTACAAGGACGCCAAGCGCCGGGTCGACGATCCCGTGCTCGTCGGCGTCTCGATCGTCACGGCGCTCGTGTTCCCGTTCGTGGGTGCGCTCGTCTACACGATCCTGCGCCCGCCGGAATATCTCGACGACGTGCGCGAGCGCGAGCTCGAGATCCGCGCGATGGAGCGCCGGCTCGGCGAGGAGGGCATGTGCCCGGCTGCGGCGGCGACGTCGAGCCCGAGTTCATCGCCTGCCCGCACTGCGCACGGAGGCTCAAGCTCACCTGTCCAGCGCTGCCGCTCGCCGCTCAAGCCCGAGTGGCGGCTCTGCCCGTTCTGCGAGGCGCCGACGCCGCACGCAGCCGCAGCAGCGCACGATGACGCTGTACGAAACCCAGTCCTGACCCGCCAGACCAGCCGGAAGCGCGCATGCCAACCGAGACGACCCTTGTCCTGCTCAAGCCCGACGCCGTCCGCCGCGGACTCGTCGCCGAACTGATCGGCCGCTTCGAGCGCCGCGGGTTCCGCATCCGCGGGCTCCAGCAGCTCGTGCTCGCCCGCGCCGTCGCCGAGGAGCACTACGCCGAGCACTCCGAGCGGCCGTTCTTCGGCGAGCTCGTCGACTTCATCACGTCGGGCCCGCTCGTCGCGCTCGCGCTCGAGGGCCCGAGCGCGATCGTCGACCGTGCGCACGATGATGGGCGCCACGAACCCGCTGCGACTCGGCGCCGGGCACGATCCGCGGCGACTACGCGCTGGTGCTCGGCGAGAACATCGTGCACGGGTCGGACTCGCCGGAGAGCGCGGAGCGCGAGCTCCCGCTGTACTTCGGCGAGGGCGATCTGCTTCCCGCCTCGCAGTGACCTTCGTCCTGGCGTCGCGCTCGCCGCAGCGCCGCGCGATCCTCACGCAGCTCGGGCTCGACTTCCGCGATCGTCGCGCCGGACTACGAGGAGCGGCCGCTCGCCGCTGGCGCCGCGCGAGCTCGCCGAGCAGCACAGCCTCGGCAAGGCCCGCTCGGTCGAGCTGCGAGCCGGGGGAGACGGTGTTCGGCGTCGACACGATCGTCCTGATCGACGGCCAGGTGCTCGGCAAGCCGGCCGACGCCGAGCGAGGCGGCCGACATGCTCGCGCTGCTCGCCGGGCAGCACGCATCTCGTGATCTCCGGCCTGACGGTGCGCGACGAGCGCGGCGAGACGCACCGCGCACGCGCAGACCGTCGTGCGCTTCCGCGCGCTCGACGCGGCCGCGATCGAGGCCTACGTCGCAACCGACGAGTGGCAGGGCCGGGCGGGCGCCTACGCGATCCAGGAGTCCGGCGCCGCGCTCGTCGCGGGCATCGAGGGCGACTTCTACAACGTGGTCGGACTCCCGGTCGCGCTGCTCGTGCAGATGCTCTCCGGACGCCGTACGCCCGTTTCGCCGTGAGGAGTAGAATCGCCCTGCACCCGAGTGCATTCGCTCGCCTCGCGCCGCGAAAGGCCAAGCCTCCGATGAGCATCCTCGACTACCTGCGCTCGTTCGGCGGCCGCGACATGGCCGTCGACCTCGGCACGGCCAACACGCTCGTCTACGTGCGCGGGCGCGGCATCGTGCTGTCCGAGCCGTCCGTGGTCGCGATCGACACAGCGCACCGGCGAGGTGCACGCGGTCGGCATCGAGGCCAAGCGCATGCTCGGCCGCACGCCGGGCAACATCCAGGCGATCCGCCCGCTCAAGGACGGCGTGATCGCCGACTTCGAGGTGACCGAGCAGATGCTCCGGCACTTCATCCAGAAGGTGCACCAGAATCGCTGGGCGCATCCGCGCGTCGTCGTCTGCGTGCCCTCGGGCGTGACGGGCGTCGAGAAGCGCGCGGTGGAGGAGGCCACGCTCTCGGCCGGCGCGCGCCAGGCGTACCTGATCGAGGAGCCCATGGCGGCCGCGATCGGCGCCGGCCTGCCGGTCGCCGAGCCGACCGGCAACATGATCGTCGACATCGGCGGCGGCACCACCGAGGTCGCCGTGATCTCGCTCGGCGGCATCGTCGTCTCGCAGTCGGTGCGCGTCGGCGGCGACGAGCTCGACGAGGCGATCGTCAACTACGTGAAGCGCGAGTACAAGGTGCTGATCGGGACGCAGACCGCCGAGGAGGTCAAGCTCGAGATCGGCTCCGCGGCCACGATGGAGGAGGAGCTGCAGGCCGAGATCCGCGGCCGCGACCTCGTCACCGGGCTGCCGAAGACCGTGATGCTCTCCTCGCAGGAGGTGCGCCTCGGCCTCGACGAGCCGCTCCAGCAGATCATCGACGCGATCAAGTCGACGCTCGACAAGACGCCGCCGGAGCTCTCGTCCGACATCATGGACCGCGGCATCGTGCTGGCCGGCGGCGGGGCGCTGCTCAACCGCCTCGACGAGCGGCTGCGGCGCGAGACCGAGATGCCCGTGCACGTGGCGGAGTCGCCGCTGACGTGCGTGGCCGTGGGCTCGGGCCGCGCGCTCGAGGAGTTCGACGTGCTCCAGCGCTCGAGCCGCCCCGGCCGCAGCTCCCGCCGGCGCTACTGACCGGCCGCGAGGGCGAGCCCTCGCCGGGCTGCACGTCCGGCGTCAGACCCCGGACGCGCAGCCACGTGGAGCTACTTTCCGGGCTCCCCCGGTGGCAGCAGGCCGAGCGCGTCCGTGTCGGCCGTCAGCAGCCGGCGCTCGGCGTACTGCTCGAGCTTCGCGCGCGAGTCCTCGATGTCGAGGTCGCGCATCGTCAGCTGGCCGATGCGGTCGAGCGGGCCGAACGCGGCCTCCTCGTTGCGCTCCATGCTGAGGCGCTCCGGCTGGTAGGTGAGGTGCGGGCCGGACGTCGCGAGGATCGTGTAGTCGTCGCCGCGGCGCAGCTCGAGGACGACCTCGCCGGTGACGACGCTCGCGACCCAGCGCTGCAGGCGTCTCGCGCAGCGTCAGGGCCTGCGGGTCGAACCAGCGGCCCTCGTAGAGCAGGCGGCCGAGGCGGCGGCCCGATCGTCGCGGTAGTTGTCGATCGTGGCCTCGTTGTGGATCGCGTTGACCAGGCGCTCGTAGGCGATGTGCAGGAGCGCCATGCCGGGCGCCTCGTAGATGCCGCGGCTCTTGGCCTCGATGATCCGGTTCTCGATCTGGTCGCTCATGCCGAGGCCGTGGCGGCCGCCGATCGCGTTGGCCTCCAGCACGAGCTCGACGAGGTCGGCGAACGTCTGGCCGTTGATCGCGACCGGCCAGCCGTCGGCGAAGCGCACCGTGACGCGCTCCGTCTCGATCTGCGACCTCGGGCTTCCAGTGCGCGACGCCCATGATCGGCTCGACGATGTCCATGCTCGTCGTCGAGCTGCTCGAGATCCTTGGCCTCGTGCGTCGCGCCCCAGATGTTCGCGTCGGTCGAGTAGGCCTTCTCGGTGCTCGTCGCGGTAGGGCAGGTCGCGCTGCGAGCAGCCACTCGGTCATCTCCGTGCGCCCGCCGAGCTCGTTCACGAACGTCGTCGTCCAGCCACGGCTTGTAGATCCGCAGGTCCGGGTTGGCGAGCAGCCCGTAGCGGTAGAAGCGCTCGATGTCGTTGCCCTTGTAGGTCGAGCCGTCGCCCCAGATCGTTGACGTCGTCCTCCTCCATCGCGCTGCACGAGCAGCGTGCCCGTGACGGCGCGGCCGAGCGGCGTCGTGTTGAAGTAGGTGCGGCCGCCGGACGCGATGTGGAACGCGCCGCACTGGAGCGCGACGAGGCCCTCGTGCGACGAGCGGCTCGCGGCAGTCGACCAGCCGCGCGATCTCGGCGCCGTAGCTCCTTCGCGCGCTCGGGGACGTCGTCGAGGTTCGGCTCGTCGTACTGGCCGAGATCGGCCGTGTACGCGCACGGAATGCCGCCGTGCTCGCGCATCCAGGCGACGGCGACCGACGTGTCCAGGCCGCCGGAGAAGGCGAGGCCGATGCGCTCGCCGACGGGCATGCGGTTGAGCACTCTGGACATCGCGCGTAGTCTCCGTTCGACGGACGGGGCACCCGCACGGGCAGCGCGGGTCATGCAGCCTACTGTATAGTTATGCAGCCATGAATCACCGCCAGCGCCTCATAGCCACGCTGCTCGAGCAGGATGAGCTGGGTAGCCAGGCCCAGATCGTGACCGCGCTCGCGGAGCGCGGCGTCGAGGTCACGCAGGCCACCGTCTCGCGCGACCTCGATCGCATCGGAGCCGTGCGCATCCGCCGCAACGGTCGCACGATCTACGCCCTCGCGGTCGACGAGCACGAGCCCGATCCGCTCGGCCGCCTGCGCACGGCGCTCGGCTTCGTGCGCCACATGGAGGCCTCCGGGAACCTGCTGATCCTGCGCACCGCCCCCGGCAACGCGATGCCCGTCGCCCGTGCCTTCGATCTCGCCGACCTCGCCGAGGTCGCCGGCACCGTGGGCGGCGACGACACGATCCTCGTGATCGCGCGCGAGCCCGCCGACGGCGCCAGTGTCGCCGCACTCTGCGGCCAGATGCAGAGCGCAGGGGCCCCGAGCTGACCGACGCATCGCGCCCGCTGTGGGCGGGCCGGGTGCGGGCGGAGCTCGACCCGGACATCCTCGCGTTCTCGCGCTCGCTGCCCGTCGATCGCGCACTGCTGGCGTACGACGTGCTCGCCTCGCAGGTGCACGTGCGCATGCTCGCGCGCGCCGGCCTGATCGGCGACGACGAGGCCACGGCGCTCGTGGGAGCGCTCGGCGAGGTGCCGGGCGTCCCCGACGACGCGCCCGACGAGGATGTGCACTCGTACCTCGAGCGCCGCCTCACCGAGCGGCTCGGAGAGCTCGGGCGCAAGGTGCACGCCGGCCGCTCGCGCAACGACCAGGTCGCGGTCGCGACCCGCCTCTGGGCCAAGGACGCCGCGCGCGAGCTCGTGGTCGCCGTCGTCGAGGCGCAGGAGGCGCTGATCGCCTGCGCGCGCGCCAACGCGAGCGTCGTGCTGCCCGGCTACACGCACCTCCAGCGCGCTCAGCCGGTGCTGCTCGGCCACCACCTCGCAGCGCACGCCTGGATGCTCGAGCGCGACGCCGAGCGTCTGCGCGCGGCCTATCGCCTCGGCCGACGAGTGCCCGCTCGGCGCCGGCGCGCTGGCGGGCTCGAGCCTGCCGCTCGACGCGCGCTGGACGGCCGCGCAGCTCGGCTTCGCGCGCTCGTTCGACAACACGGTCGACGCCGTCTCCAATCGCGACTTCGTCTGCGACCTGCTCTACGCCTGCGCGCTCGGCTTCGTGCACCTGTCGCGCCTGGCCGAGGAGGTCATCGTCTTCACGTCGCAGGAGTTCGCGTTCGCGCGAGCTCGACGACACGGTCGCGCTGGGCTCGTCGATCATGCCGCAGAAGAAGAACCCGCAGGTCGCCGAGCACCTGCGCGGCCGCGCGGGCGTCGCGATCGGCCGGCTGACGGCGATGCTCGCGGTCTGCAAGGGACTGCCGCTGGCCTACGACAGCGACCTGCAGGAGGACAAGGAGCTCGCCTTCGCGCAGGTCGCGGCGTTCGACGGGGCGCTGCGCGCGACGGCGCTGCTGGTGGGGGCCTGCGCTTCGACGCGGAGCGCATGCGCGAGGCCGCCGCCGACGGCGCCACGGTGGCGACCGACGTCGCCGAGGCGCTCGTGCGCGGCGGGCTGCCGTTCCGCGAGGCGCACGAGCAGGTCGCGTCGCGCATCGCGGCCGGCGAGCGCTTCGCCGAGCCGACGCCGGAGGAGGCCGTCGCCGCGCGCTCGGCGCCGGGCGGAACCGCACCCGCGCGGGTCGACGAGCAGCTGGTCGCGCTGACTGCGCGCATCGCCGCCACGCGCGCCTGGGCACGCCGTGACGGCTCTCGGCTCGCCCTGGCCGGTGACCGCGGAGAGCAGGGCGGCGCGCTCGTGATCGGCGGCATCGCCGCCGAGGAGCTCGCCGGCGCTTCGGCACGCCGCTCTACGTCTACGACGCGGCGACGCTGCGCGAGCGCGCGAGGGCCTACGTCGACGGCGTGGCGGGCCACCCCGACGCGCACGTCTCGTTCGCCTGCAAGGCCTGCTGCACGGTCGGGATCCTGCGCCTGCTGCGTGAGTGCGGCCTCGGGGCCGACGTCGCCAGCGCCGGCGAGCTCGCCGCCGCCCTGCGGGCGGGCATCGACCCGGCGGGCATCGTCGTGCACGGCAACGGCAAGAGCGACGCCGACATCGACGCGGCCGTCGCCGCCGGCTGCAGCCTGATCGTGCTGGACGCGCTCGACGAGGGCGCGCGCGTCGCGCGCAGCCGCAGCGCGCCATCGGCGCGTCCAGGCCGTCGCAGTGCGCGTGACGCCCGGCATCGTCGCCGGCGGGCACGAGAAGATCGCGACCGCCCACAGCGGCTCGAAATTCGGGCTCGCGCCGGCGGAGGCCGCGCAGGCCTGCATCGCCGCGCGCGACGATCCGCAGCTCGATTGGCGCGGCCTCCACGTGCACCTCGGCTCGCAGGTCGACGATCCGGGCGTGCTCGAAGGCGTCGTACGCTGGTTCCGGTCGTTCTGCGACGAGCATGCGCTCGAGCCGCGCCTGATCGACGTCGGCGGCGGCCTCGGCATCCCGTACGGGTACGAGTCGGCGCCGGACGCCCGCGCGCTCGCCGCCGCGGTCGCCGGTGCGGCCGCCAGGCAGTTTCCCGGCGCGAGGCTCGTGATCGAGCCCGGGCGCTCGGTCGTCGGGCCCGCGGGCATCACGCTCTACCGCGCGATCACGCGCAAGACCGCGGCCGACGGCACGCGCTGGGTCGCGCTCGACGGCGGTCTCGCCGACAACGTGCGCCCCGCGCTGTACGGCGCCGAGTACACGGTCGCCGCCGCCGGCCGCCTCGACGAGCCGGCGATCGACCACGTCTCGCTCGCCGGCCGGCACTGCGAGTCGGGCGACGTGCTCGCGCACGATGTCGACCTGCCGCCGCTCGCGCCCGGCGACCTCGTCGCGTTCGCGGCGACGGGGGCCTACGGGCAGTCGATGGCGTCGACCTACAACGCGACGCCGCGCGCGGCCGCGGTGCTCGTCGGGCACGGCGAGGCGCAGCTGATCACGCGCCGCGAGACGATCGCGGAGCTGCTCGCGCGCGACCTCTGAGCCGGCCGAGGGCGGCTCAGCCGATCACGATCACGGCGACGCGGCGCGGTCCGTGCGCGCCGGTCACGCGGATCTTCTCGATGTCGGAGGTCGCGCTCGCGCCCGTCACGAGCGTCATGGCACGCGGCACCTCGTGCGCGTAGACCTTCGCGACCGCCTCGTCGAGCGTCGGCAGCACCTGGCCGGCCGTCAGCAGGGCGACGTGGAGATCGGGGAGCAGGCCGGTCACGCGCGAGCAGCCGCTGCCGTAGGTCAGCACGAGCGTGCCGGTCGCCGCGACCCCGTAGGCGGCGCCCGTGATGCCCGCCGTGGCGTCGGCGGGCGCCGTCGTGCGGCCGAGCGAGGCGGGATCGATCGACTGCACGAGCGCGTCGCCCTCCCAGAAGCAGAGCGCCGGGTCGGGGCCGAGCAGCTCGGCGACGTGGGCGCGCGCAGCGGCGGCGTCCGGCACGCGTGCAGCGTGGCCGCCGTCGGCCGTCACGGCGGCCAGGAACGCGTCGATCACTCGCCGTCCTCGAGCTCGCGCCAGCGGCGGTGGAACGGCTTGGTGCTGGGCAGCGGCAGGCCGCCCGCGCGGCCGTCGAGCCAGGCCGCGCCCGGCCCGAACGCGCGGGCGAAGGGGCCCGAGCGCGCGCCGGCACGGGCCGAGGCGCGGTACAGCCGCGGGCTCGACCAGGCGCGCGACCAGCCGCCCCATGCCGCGCGCTCGCTGCGCGAGGCGATGCCGGCCTGGTTGGCGAGCGCGCGATCGCGCACGAGCATGTCGTGCAGCGGGATGCCGACCGGGCAGGCGTCCGTGCATGCGCCGCAGAGCGACGAGAGGAACGGCAGCTTGCGCCCCTGATCCTCTGCCATGCCGGTCAGGAGCGGCGTCAGCACGGCGCCGATCGGCCCGCTGTAGACCGAGCCGTAGGCGTGGCCTCCGACCTTCGCGTAGACCGGGCACATCGTCAGGCAGGAGCCGCAGCGGATGCAGTTGAGGATCTCGCTCTCGTCGCTCTGGCGAATCGCCTCGCGGCCGTTGTCGAGCACGATCACGATGAACTCCTCGGGCCCGTCGTCGCCGTCGGCGGCGGGGCCGCTGAGCCACGAGACGTAGCTCGGCATCTCCCGGCCCACGGCGGCGAGCGCGAGCTGCTCGATCATGAACGACGCGTCCGCGGTGGTCTCGAGCACGCGCTCGAGGCCCGCGAGCACGATGTGGCAGCGCGGCAGCGACGAGACGAGGCGGCCGTTGCCCTCGTTCTCGAGCACGATCACCGTGCCGCTCTCGGCGACCATGAAGTTGGCGCCCGTGAAGCCGATGTCGGCCTCGAGGAAGGTCGAGCGCAGCTGCGAGCGCGAGTAGGCCGACCATGCCGGCCGGGTCGTCGGCCATCGGCGCGCCGCTGTGCACCGTCAGCAGGTCGGCGATCTGCGAGCGCGAGCGGTGGATGACCGGGGCGAGGATGTGCGACGGGCGCTCACCTGCGAGCTGGATCGAGCCACTCGCCGAGATCGGTCTCGACGGGGGTGATCCCCGCGCCCTCGAGCGCATGGTTCAGCTCGATCTCCTCGGAGATCATCGACTTGCCCTTCGCGATGACCCGGGCGCCCCGCGCCTCGGCGATCGCGAGCACGGCGCGCACGGCGTCGGCGGGGGTCGCGGCGCGGATCACGCGGCCGCCGCGGCTCGTGACCTGCGCCTCGAAGCGGGCCAGCAGCTCGGGGGCGCGCGCGACGGCGGCGGTGCGGATCGCGCGTGCGCGGTCGACGCGCTCGGCCCAGTCGGGGTGGCGATCCTCGACGGCGCCGCGGAACGCGATCATGTGGCGCCGCGAGGCTTGCAGCGTCGTGCTCAGGCGCGTGTCGGCGAGCGCCTTGTCGAGCCGCTCGCCGAGCGCGCCGTCGCCGTCGTAGACGACGCTCACGGCGTCCAGCCCTCGCGCTCGAGCAGCTCCGGGAGCGTCGTCGTCGCCAGCGCGACCCGGTGCTCGGCGGCGACGCCGCCGAGATGCATGAGACAGCCGAGGTCGCCCGAGACGAGCTCGCGGGCGCCGGCATCGTGCACGGCGTCGACCTTGTCCCGCCCCATCGCGGTCGAGACGCCTGCGAACTTGATCGCGAACGTGCCGCCGAAGCCGCAGCAGGCGTCGGCGTCGGCCGGCTCGACGAGCTCGACGTCCGGCAGCGATGCGATCAGCGCCGCCCCCGACGTCGTGTCGCGCAGGCCGCGGCGCTGGTGGCACGAGCAGTGGAATGCGACGGGCCGGCGGTGCTCGACCGCGGCGGAGGCCTCGCCGGCGAGCGGCGCGAGCAGCGCGCCGAACTCGACCACGCGCTCGAGCACGCCCGCCAGGCGCGGATCGCCGGCGAACAGCTCGGGCCAGGCGTGCAGCAGCGTCGCGGCACACGAGCCCGAGAGCACCACGATCGGGCCCTCGCTCGCGGCCAGCGCCTTCAGGGTCGTCTCGGCCACCCGCCTCGCGTCGTCCGGGAAGCCCGAGTTCCAGGCCGGCTGACCGCAGCAGGTCTGGCCCTCGGGAAAGGTCACGCGGTAGCCGGCGCGGCGCAGCACGCGCACCGCCGCGACGCCGGCCTCGGGGCGCACGAGATCGACGAGGCACGTCGGCATCAGGGCGACCGTGCCGCGCTCGCTCACAGACCTCGCTCCCGCAGTGCGCTCGCGTGTGCCGGGAAGTCCTCGTGCTCGGCGATCAGCCGCGCGGCCGGCCCCACCGCGGCGAGGCCCTCGGCGCTCAGCTCCGCGGTCGAGGAGGTGACCAGGAACGTGCGCGCGGTGACGCCGCTCGAGACGGCCGCGTAGCCGCCCGAGGGCAGCGTGTTGGGCACGCCGATCGTGAAGTTCGCGGCCGCCATCGGCGTGTGCTGGCCGATCAGGATCTCGGCGGCGTGGTCGATGCGCGCCAGCGTGGCCTCCGGATCCGCGGTCGCGATCTGCAGGTGCTCCACCGCGTACTCGTTCGCGAAGGCGCAGGCCTCGGCCTCGCCGCCGCACAGCAGGATGCCGCCGAGGTCGCTGAGCGCCGCGGCCGCATGGTCGCGCTGCGGCTGCGGCAGCGCCGCGAGGCGCGGCTCGACGGCGGCGGCGACGGCGATCGCGAGCCGCTCGCTCCAGGTCACGAGCGTGACGGCCGAGTCGGTGCCGTGCTCGGCCTCGGTCAGGAGGTCGAGGGCGAGCAGGTCGGCGTCGGCGGAGTCGTCGGCGATGATCAGGCTCTCGCTCGGGCCCTGCAGCATGTTCGTCGCGACGCCGTGCTCGGCCGCCAGCAACTGTGCCACGGTCACGGCAGGGCTGCCCGGGCCGACGACCTTGCGCACGCGCGGGATCGAGGACGTGCCGAGCACGGCCGCGGCGATGCCGGACGGCCCGTTGACGCGCCAGACCTCGCGCAGGCCGAGCTGCGCGGCGATGTAGAGGTAGGCCGGGTCGATGCGCCCGGTCGCTGCGCAGCGGCGGGCAGAGCACGACGACCTGCGGCACGCCGGCGACCGCGGCCGGCACCCCGAGGTGCGCCATGACCGAGGGAAAGGAACCCTTGCCGCAGGGCACGTAGAGCGCGGCCGAGGCGATCGGGCGGGCGCGCTCGCCGACGATCACGCCCGGCGCGAGCTCCTCGCGCCAGTCGGCGTCGCGCAGCACGCGCTCGTTGTAGCGCCGCAAGGCCGCGATCATGGCGTCGAGCGCGTCGCGCAGCTCGGGTGCGAGCGCCGCACCGGCCCGGTCGAGCTCCTCGTCGCTCACACGCAGCTCGCCCGGGCTCGCGTCGACGCCGTCGAAGCGCTGCAGCGCGGCGCACAGCGCGCCGTCGCCCGCCGCCGCGACGTCCTCGTAGAGCGAGCGCACCGAGGCCCACAGCTCGGGGGTGAAGATGCTGCCGAGCGAGCGGCGCAAGAGCCGCTGGCGCTCGTCCGCAGCGAGGTCCGCGAGGAGCCTGATCGTCGGCTTCATGCGGCGGAGTCTACGAGGAGCCCGGCGGCGCTCACGTCGCGAGCACCAGCTCGCCCAGGCGCAGCGCACCGGCGAGGGCGATGATCTCGGCCGACAGCGAGCGGTCCTGCTCGAGCCGCGGGACGCGCGCACGCACGGCGGCGAGCGCCGCCTCGAGCGCGGGCGTGCTCTGCAGCGGGCGGTGGAACTCGATCCCCTGACATGCGCACACGAGCTCGATCGCGACGACGTGGGCGGCGCAGTCGGCGATCTGGCGCGCCTTGAGCGCGGCCCACGCGCCCATCGAGTTGAAGTCCTCCATGCCGGCGGATGTCGGCACCGAGCCGGCACCGGCGGGGTGCGCGAGCACCTGGCACTCGTTGACGAGCGCGGCCTGCGTGTACTGGGCGATCATCAGGCCGGACGAGAGGCCGGGGTGGGGCGTCAGGAAGCGCGGCAGCCCGGCGTAGCTCGGCGACAGCAGCGCGTAGGTCGCGCCGCTCGGCGAACGAGGCGAGCTCGCACAGCGCGAGGCCGAGGTGGTCGAGCGCGAGCGAGAGCGGCTGCCCGTGGAAGTTGCCGCCCGAGACGGCTTCCTCGTCGTCGGGGAAGAGCAGCGGGTTGTCGGTGACCGAGTCGAGCTCGCGCTCGAGCACGCCCTCCGCGTAGTCGAGCGCGTCGCCGATCGCGCCGAGCACCTGCGGCACGCAGCGCAGCGTGTACGGGTCCTGCACGCGGCCGCAGTCGGCGTGGCTCGCGACGATCGCGCTGCCCTGCAGCAGGGCGCGCAGGCGCGCGGCCACCGCGTTCTGGCCGGGGTGCCGGCGCAGCTCGTGGATGCGCGCGTCGAAGGGCGTCGTCGATCCCATGAAGGCCTCGAGCGAGAGCGCGGCGGTGACGACGGCCGCGTCGTGCAGCCGGCGCGCGTCGCGCAGCGCGAGCGCCGCCGCAAGCCGCCATCAGGTGCGTGCCGTTGATCAGCGCGAGGCCTTCCTTGGCGGCCAGCTCGATCGGCTCGAGCCCGGCCCGCCGCAGCGCCTCGGCGCCGTCGAGCCGCTCGCCCGCGATCGTCGCCTCGCCCTCGCCGCAGAGCACGATCGCGACGTGCGCGAGCGGAGCGAGGTCGCCCGACGCGCCGACCGAGCCGCGGCTCGGCACCACCGGGAGGACGTCGCGCCCGAGCAGCGCGAGCAGCAGCTCGACGAGCTCGGGCCGCACGCCCGAATGGCCCTTCGAGAGGCTGTTGGCGAGCAGCAGCAACATCCCGCGCACGACCTCGTCCGGCAGCAGGTCGCCGACGCCGATCGCGTGCGAGCGCACGAGGTTGAGCTGGAGCTGCGCTGCATCGCCTGCATCGATGCGCACCGACGAGAGATCTCCGAAGCCGGTCGTGACGCCGTACACGACGGTGCCGTCGGCGACCATCGCATCCACGGTCTCGCGTCCGCGCACGAGGCGCGCTCGCGCGTCGGAGGAGAGCGGCGCGGGTGCGCCGCCGCGGGCGACGCGCTCGAGCTCGGCGAGGGTCAGCACAGGCATGGAACCCCATCCTAGGGCCCGTCTCAGCACGGCGCGGTGCCTGGCGCCGCCGCGCGGCGCCCGTTCTCGCCAGGCGCTCACGCCCGCCTGGCAAAACCCCTGCGGTGGTCGCCTGGTAGCGTCCTGCGCCGTGACCGACGCACCCGTCATCCGCGCGCCGCGCGGCACCGAGCTGACCTGCAAGGGCTGGCTGCAGGAGGCCGCCCTGCGCATGCTCATGAACAACCTCGACCCCGAGGTCGCCGAGGATCCGGCGAACCTGGTCGTCTACGGCGGCACCGGGCGCGCCGCGCGCTCCTGGGAGGCATTCCACGCGATCGTCGCGACGCTGCGCCGCCTCGAGAACGACGAGACGCTGCTCGTGCAGAGCGGCAAGCCGGTGGGCGTCTTCCGCACGCACGAGATGGCACCGCGCGTGCTGATCGCCAACAGCCTGCTCGTGCCCGACTGGGCCGACTGGGAGACGTTCCGGCGGCTCGAGGCCGAGGGGCTGACGATGTACGGCCAGATGACGGCCGGCTCGTGGATCTACATCGGCACGCAGGGAATCCTGCAGGGCACGTTCGAGACGTTCGCCGCGGTCGCGCGCGAGCAGTTCGGCGGCACGCTGGCCGGACGCCTGGTGCTGACCGCCGGCTGCGGCGGCATGGGCGGCGCGCAGCCGCTCGCGGTGACGATGCTCGACGGCGTGTGCCTCGTCGTCGACGTCGATCCGCGGCGCGCTCGAGCGGCGCGTCGAGTCGCGCTACCTCGATCTCGTGGCGCCCGATCTCGACTCGGCGCTGCGCGAGGCGGAGGAGGCGCGCGCGGCGGGTGACGGGCGCTCGATCGGCCTCGTCGGCACGCCGGCGAGGTCTTCCGGGCGCTGCTCGAGCGCGGCGTCGTGCCCGACATCGTGACCGATCAGACGAGCGCCCACGACCCGCTCGGCGGCTACGTGCCCGACGGGCTCTCGCTCGACGACGCCGACGAGCTGCGCGAGCGCGACCCGCAGCGCTACATCGAGCTGTCGCGCGCCTCGATGGCGGCCCACTGTGCCGCGATGGTCGCGTTCCAGGAGCGCGGCTCGGAGGTCTTCGACTACGGCAACAGCCTGCGCGCGGAGGCACGCACCGGCGGCTTCGACCGGGCCTTCGCCTACCCGGGGTTCGTCGAGGCCTACGTGCGCCCGCTCTTCTGCACCGGCACCGGGCCGTTCCGCTGGGCCGCGCTCTCGGGCGATCCCGACGACATCGCGGCGACCGACGCGGCCGTCGGCGAGCTGTTCCCGGAGAACGAGCACCTGCAGCGCTGGCTCGAGCTGGCGCGCACGCGCATCGCCTACCAGGGCCTGCCGGCGCGGATCTGCTGGCTGGGCTACGGCGAGCGGCACCGCGCGGGCCTGCGCTTCAACGAGCTCGTGCGCTCGGGCGAGGTCAGCGCGCCGATCGTGATCGGCCGCGACCACCTCGACTCGGGCTCCGTCGCGTCGCCCTATCGCGAGACCGAGGGGATGATGGACGGCTCCGACGCGATCGCCGACTGGCCGATCCTGAACGCGCTGCTCGGCGTCTCGTCGGGCGCGGCGTGGGTCGCCGTCCACCACGGCGGCGGCGTCGGCATCGGCCGCTCGATCCACTCCGGCGTGCAGGTCGTCGCCGACGGCACGGACGAGGGCGCGCTGCGGCTCGAGCGCGTGCTCACGAACGACCCCGGCACGGGCGTGATGCGGCACGCCGACGCGGGCTACCCGCTGGCGCGCGAGACGGCGCGCGAGCGCGGTCTCGACCTGCCGATGCTGCCGTGACGCGGACGCTGCTCGTCCCCGACCTCGTGCTCGAGCCCGGCGGCGTGCGCGGCGGCCGCGCGGTCGAGCTCGTGGACGGGCGCATCGCGGCGGTCGTCGGCGCAGACGGCGCGGGGGAGCGGGGGGACGTCGTGCGCCTGCCCGGCCGCCTGCTCGTCCCGGGCCTCGTCAACGGCCACTCGCACGCGTTCCAGCGCCACCTCCGCGGCCGCGTCGAGGTGCGCGCCGAGGCCGCGCCCGAGGACGACTTCTGGTCGTGGCGCGAGTCGATGTACGAGGCCGCCGAGGCGCTCGACCCGCGCGGCATGCGCGCGGTGGCGGAGGAGTGCTTCGACGCCGGCCGGCGCGCCGGCTACACGACGGTCGGCGAGTTCCACTACGTCCACCACCGGCCCGACGGCGTGCCCTACGAGGAGCCGAACGAGCTCGCGCTCGCCGTGCTCGAGGCCGCGCGGGCCGTCGGCGTGCGCATCGTGCTGCTGATGGCGGCGTACGCGCGCGGCGGGGCCGGGCGCGGGCCCACGCCCGGGCAGCGGCGCTTCTGCGATCCGACGCGTCGAGGCCTACCTCGCGCGCGTCGAGCGCCTCGCCGCCGCGGTGGCGGGCGATCCGCTCGTGACCGTCGGCTACGCGCCGCACTCGCTGCGGGCGGTGCCGCGCGAGTGGCTGGTCGCGATCGCCGCGCACGCCGCCACGACCGGCTTTCCGCTCCACATCCACGCGGGCGAGCAGCCGCGCGAGGTCGAGGAGTCGCTCGAGGAGTTCGGCCTGCGCCCGCTCGAGCACCTCTCCGCGTGCGGCGTGCTCGGCGAGCGCTCGACCGTCGTGCACGCGACGCACGTCTCGCCCGCCGAGCTCGACCTGCTGGCGAAGTCGGGCGCCACCGTCTGTGCCTGCCCGACCACCGAGGCCAACCTCGGCGACGGCTTCCTGCCCGCCGCCGAGCTCTGGGGGCGCGGCGTGCCGGTCTCGTTCGGCGCCGACTCGAACGTGCGCCTCGACCCGTTCGAGGAGGCGCGCGAGACGGAGGGCTGCGCGCGCCGCCAGAGCGGTCGCCGCAACGTGCTGGTCGCCGCCGGCGACGCGGGCCCCGCGCCGTCGCTCTGGCGCTGCCTGACGGACCAACGGCGCACGCAGCCTCGGCCTCGCACGCTCCGAGCTCGCCGCCGGCGCGCCCGCCGACCTCGCGGCGCTGGATCTGAGCCATCCGGACATCCGCGGGGTGGCGCCGGAGCACCTGGCCGCCGCGGTGCTCTTCAGCGGCACGGCGGCGCTGGTCGACCAGACCTGGGTCGCGGGCATCTCACCCTCGAGCTGAGACTGAGGTTGGCCAGGCCTGACCCGCGTGGGCGTGTCGGACTGTTGCTGGTGCGCTTGGAGCGAGCGCGGCCAAATTCGAGTCTTGCCGCGCCGGCGACGTCGGGTCTGCCCGTGCAATTGGGGCCAGGCCCCAATTGCACGGTCCCGGGAATGCACGCGCGTGCAATTGGGGCCAGGCCCCAATTGCACGGTCCGCGCATGTCGCTCTCAGGACTTGGTGCGCGAGCGCTGCTTCGGCTTCGCGACCGGGCGGATGCCGCTGGCCGCGGCCTTCGCCTGCGGCAGCGACGGCCGTGCGTAGCGGCGCCGTGACGCCGCCGGCTGCCAGCCAGTCGACGGCGACGCGCGGCGCGGACGTAGGCGCCGGGCGCCCCGGCCTGGCCGCACGCGCCGCCGAAGCTCGTGAAGCCGATCACCAGGGTCTCGCCCGGGCCGGCCGCCACGAGCGGGCCCCCGAGTCGCCCTGGCAGGTGTCGCGGCCGCCCTCCGGCAGGCCGGCGCAGAGCATCGTCGCCGCGTCGTAGCCGCTGCCGTAGACCTCGCCGCAGGCCGCGTCGGGCTCGACGTCGATCACGGTCTGACGCAGGGCGTCGGGATAGTCGCCGGCGGCCGAGGCCGTCGTCGAGCCCCAGCCGAGCGCGATCGCCGTGCCGCCGGTGAGCTCCGGCGCTGCCGTCGTCGAGCCGCGCGACGCCGCCCACGGGTCGCGACAGGTCGAGCACGGCGAGATCGTTCGCGAGCGTGTCGGCGTCGTAGCCGGGGTGGATGCGCACGCGGACGACGTGGACGCGCGCCGCGCCCGAGCCGCGCAGGCGGAGCTTGCCGGCGACGACGTCGAGCGGGCGCTTGCGCGGGCGCACGGAGCCTTCGGCCGCGACGCAGTGAGCCGCGGTCACGACCTCGCGCGGCGAGACGACCACGGCGCCGCAGGTCTGACCCGCGAGCGTGTCGCCGACCGAGGCGTCGATCAGCGCCGCCGCGAACGGCCACGCCCCCGCGGCGGCCTGCTGACCGCCGACGACGGCGCCCGCTCCCGGGGCGAGCAGCGCGACAACGAAGCAACCCAGAAGTAGCGATCGTAGGGTGGAGAATGCCACCTACACACAGGTAGCGGAAGATTCTCGCCCCGTGTGGGGTGGGTCGCGGTCCGCCGGCGAGAGCCGGCGAGCCGGGCTACATGTTGGTCGCGTAGTCCTCCGCGAGCCAGGCCTCGACGTCCTCGAGCGGCTCGGGCATGCCGATGTGGTCCTTCCAGATCTGCGCCGGACGCGCCAGCTCGTCGCGGTCGGGCCAGGCTGCCGGAGCCCACAGCTTCGAGCGCATGAACGCCTTCGCGCAGTGCAGGAACGCCTCGATTGAGATCGATGCCGATCACGGCCTTCGACGGCTTGCCCTGGCCGGGCTCCTGCTGCGCCAGCAGGTCGGGGTCCTTCGTGATGCAGGCGCGTCCGTTGACCCGCAGCGTCTCCGCCATGCCGGGGATCAGGAAGAGCAGCCCGACCTGGCCCGTCAGCGTGATGTTGCGCAGCGTGTCGAGGCGGTTGTTGCCGCTCGAGTCGGGTATCACGAGGCGCGTCTCGTCGAGCACCGTGACGAAGCCGGGCGGTCCGCCGCGCGGCGAGACGTCGCAGCGGCCCTCGCTGTCGATGCGTCGCCACGAGCACGAACGGCGAGAGCGCGATATAGGTGCGGCAATGCTCGTCGAAGGTGGCGATCGATTTCGTGCGAACCCCGTCGATGGGCTCGTCGTAGATCTCGTAGAGCTCGTCCGCCGTGCGGATCAGATGGTCGAAAGGCATATGCCGAGACTACCTGCCTGACGGCGTACTGACCGAACGGGCGTCGTCGTCCACGCGTCCACTCTGCAAGTGGACACGACGGCGGCACCCCGAGCGCGCCGCGCTGCTCATGCTCTCCGAGAGCGCCACGGAGGTCTCGCGCGCGCTCTCGACGCTCGCGGGCGCGACGCTCGAACAGCGTCACGCTGAGCGCCGTCGGACCGGGCTCGTACTCGCTCACGGTCGTCGTCGAGGGGCGCGAGCTCTCGCTCCGCCTCGACCGCTCGGGCGCCCGCATCACCACGATCGTGGCCTGAGGAAGCGCGGGGAAATGCTCCGCGAGCTCCGCAGGACTCATCAGGATTGCTTCTCACGAGGTGTAGTGCTACTAATGCGACCTGCCGCCGTGAAAGCTCGCCTATCGACTAGGTGGACATCCGTGCGGTCCGTCGTAGACTCGTGCCGAATCCAAGGAGGAACCTGCATGACCCTGCTCGCCCGAGCATCGCACCGGAAGACCGCTCGACGTTTCCTGGCCGCCGTTCTCGGCCTCGGCGCAGTGCTCGCCAGTCTCGACGAGCGCCGCCCAGGCTCGACCGGTCGCCACCAATCTCTCGCTGGTCGCCTACTCGACGCCCGCCGGCGCCTTCAAGGAGATCATCGCCGGCTTTCCAGAAGACCGCCGCGGGCAAGGACGTCACCGTCCAGACAGTCCTACGCCGCCTCGGGCCCGCAAGCCGCTGCAGTCCACAACGGCCTGCCCGGCCGACGTCGTCAACCTCTCGCTCGCCCCCGACGTCTCGGTGCTCTCGCAGGCCGGCCTCGTCAGCACGACGTGGAACAAGGACACGCTACGGCGGCATGGTGACCAACTCGATCGTCGTCTTCGTCGTCCGCAAGGGCAACCCGAAGAACATCAAGACCTGGAACGACCTCATCAAGCCCGGCATCCAGGTCATCAACCCGAACCCGTTCACCTCGGGTGGCGCGCGCTGGAACGTCATGGCCGCGTGGGGCGCCCAGATCAAGCAGAAGAAGACCGAGAAGCAGGCCAACGCCTACCTGACGGCGCTGTACAAGAACATCGCGGTGCAGGACTCGAGCGCCCGCGCCTCGATGAACACGTTCGTCAACGGCAAGGGCGACGTCCTGCTGGCCTACGAGAACGAGGCCATCCAGGCCCAGCAGAGCGGCGCGGACATCCAGTTCGTGCGGCCGTCGGCGACGCTCCTGATCGAGAACCCGATCGCGGTGCTCAAGAACTCGCAGCACCCGACCGAGGCCAAGGCATTCGTCGACTTACTCGCGCTCGCCGGCGGCGCAGGAGATCTGGGCCAAGTACGGCTACCGCCCGATCGACAAGACCGTCGCCAAGAAGTGGACGAAGACGTTCCCGGTGCCGAAGCAGCTCTTCACGATCCGCGACATCGTCAAGGGCGGCTGGCCGGTCGTGCAGCCCAAGTTCTTCGATCCGAGCAACGGTCTCCTCAAGCAGATCCAGAGCGGCAGCTGAGCGACTGATGGCGGCCGCTGACGCAACCATCGGCACTCCGCCCGCTCGACGGGCCAAGCCGGGCGGCACGCGCTTCGTGCCGCTCGGCTTCGGCCTGCTCGCCGCGACCTACGCGAGCGCCATCATCCTGCTGCCGCTCGCGGCGCTCGTCTGGAAGGCCCAGGGCCAGGGCTTCGGCGGGCTCTGGGATGCGATCTCCGCGCCCGACGCGCGCGCGGCGTTCCAGCTCACGCTGATCTGCTCGCTGATCGTCGTCGTCGTCAACGCGATCTTCGGGACGATGCTCGCGTGGGTGCTCGAGCGCGACGAGTTCTTCGGCAAGCGCTTCGTCAACGCGCTGATCGACCTGCCGTTCGCGCTGCCGACGATCGTCGCCGGCCTGACGCTGATCGCGCTCTACGGGCAGCGCAGCCCGGTCGGCATCAACATCGCCTACACGCGCGTGGCGATCGTCGTGGCGCTCGCGTTCGTGACGCTGCCGTTCGTCGTGCGCAGCGTCCAGCCCGTGCTGCGCGAGCTCGACCGCGAGTCCGAGCAGGCCGCGACCTCGCTCGGCGCATCCACGTTCGTGACCTTCCGTCGCGTCGTCCTGCCGGCGCTCATCCCGGCGATCGCGAGCGGCTGCAGCCTGGCGTTCGCCAAGGCGGTGGGGGAGTTCGGCTCGATCGTCCTGATCAGCGGCAACATCCCGCTCAAGACGCAGGTCGCCTCGGTCGCGATCTTCGGGCATCTCGAGAGCAGCGACGTCAACGGCGCGACCGCGCTGGCCGTCCTGCTGCTCGCGATCTCGCTCGGCATGCTGCTGCTGATCGGCCTCTTCGAGCGGCTTGCGAGGCGCCATGAGGGGTAACGGCATCCGCTACGGCGTCCGCTTCCTCGCGCTCGGCTACCTCGCGGCGCTGCTGATCCTGCCGCTCGCGCTGATCTTCAAGGACACGTTCAAGGACGGCCTCACGCCGGTCTGGAACCAGCTCTCGGACGTCGACACGCGTGCACGCGGCGAAGCTCACGCTCTACGCGATGCTCATCGCGGTCGTCGCGAACACGATCTTCGGCGTCGCGATCGCGCTCTACCTGGCGCGCCGCAAGGGCCCGCTCGCGACGATCCTCGGCGCCTTCATCGATCTGCCGCTGGCGCTCTCGCCGGTCGTCGTCGGGCTCGCGCTCGTGCTCGTCTTCGCGCAGACCGGCTGGTTCGGCCCCTGGTTCAACGAGCACGGCTTCCAGGTCATGTTCGCGTTCCCGTCGATCGCGATCGCGACGGCGTTCGTCTGCCTGCCGTTCGTCGCGCGCGAGCTGATTCCCGTGCTGCGCGAGATCGGCGTGGAGCAGCAGCAGGCCGCGGCCACGCTCGGCGCGACTCAGATGCAGACGTTCTGGCGCATCACGCTGCCCGCGATCCGCCCGGCGCTGACCTACGGCATCGTGCTCACCGCCGCCCGCGCGCTCGGCGAGTACGGCGCGGTCGCGGTCGTCTCCGGCGCGATCGAGGGCCAGACCGAGACGCTCACGCTCGTCGTCGCAGCGCGACTGGAACAACTACGACCAGACCGGCGCCTACGCCACCTCGCTGTTCCTCGCCGCGCATGGCCGTCATCACCCTGATCGTCCTCAATCTCGTGAAACCGGCGCATCGAGCGCCAGGAGGCCCATGACCATCCAGGCTGCGCACATCACGAAGCGCTTCGGCGACTTCACCGCGCTCGACGACGTCAGCGTCGAGGTCGCCGACGGCTCGCTGACCGCGCTGCTCGGGCCGAGCGGCAGCGGCAAGTCGACGCTCCTGCGCATCATCGCCGGCCTCGAGACGCCCGACGAGGGCGCGGTCCTGATCGGCGATCGCGACGTCACGGACGTCGCGCCGCAGAAGCGCGGCATCGGCTTCGTGTTCCAGCACTACGCCGCCTTCAAGCACCTCACGGTGCGCCGCAACGTCGCGTTCGGCCTCGAGATCCGCAAGCGGCCGAAGGACGAGATCCGCGCGCAGGGTGGACGAGTTGCTCGGGCTCGTGCAGCTCAGCGGCTTCGGCGACCGCTACCCGGCGCAGCTCTCGGGCGGCCAGCGCCAGCGCATGGCGCTCGCCCGCGCGCTCGCGATCGAGCCGCAGCGTGCTGCTGCTCGACGAGCCGTTCGGCGCGCTCGACGCGACGGTCCGCAAGGAGCTGCGCAGCTGGCTCCGGCGCCTGCACGAGGAGACGCACGTCACGACCATCCTGGTCACGCACGACCAGGAGGAGGCGATGGACGTCGCCGACCAGATCGTCGTCATGAACCACGCGCGCGTCGAGCAGGTCGGCAATCCGCGCGACATCTACGACCACCCCGCGAACGAGTTCGTGATGGGCTTCGTCGGGCCGGTCGCGACGCTCGACGACGAGCTGGTGCGCCCGCACGACGTCGACCTCGCGCTCGAGCCGACCGACGATCACACGCGAGGCGATGATCCAGCGCATCGTGCACCTCGGCTTCGAGGTGCGCGTCGAGCTGCTGCTCGCCGACGGCGCGCTGCGTCTCGGCGCAGATCACGCGCGAGGCCGCCGAGCAGCTCGAGCTCGCCCGCAACCAGATCGTCTACATCCGCCCCCACCGGACCCGCAGCTTCGCGGAAGCGGTCTAGACATCCCACGGGCGTAACTGTCAAGCGGCGGCTGCGGTGAGCGTGTGCGCCCAGGCGATCGTTTCGTCGTAGGGCGTGTGGTGTTTGAGGCAGCCGTCGAGGATGCCGACGAGCCGATTGGCGAGCGCTCGCAAGGCCTGGTGGTGGGTCGCGCCGCGTTCTCGTTGACGGTCGTAGAGCGCTCGTGCGCCGGGTGAGGCGTTGAGGGCGGCGAAGGCCCAGAGGTAGCAGGCGTCTGCGAGGCGGCGGTTTCTGGCGATGCGTGCGAGGACGACGTGGCGGGTGCCGGAGGCGCGCGTGATGGGTGCGGTGCCGGCGTAGCAGCGACGTGCTTTGGCATCCTTGTAGCGGTTCGGCGAGTCGCCGAATTCGGCAAGTACCCGGGCGCCGAGGATGATGCCTAGTCCGGGAAGACTGCGGAGGATCTCGGCGTCCGGGTGACTCATGAAGGCAGCGGCGAGCTCACGCTCGAGCTCGGCGATCTGCCGCGACAGCTCCTGGCTGACCGCGACGGTGGCGCGCACGCTTGCGGCGAACGCGCTCGTGATCTGCGGGCTCGCCGCGAGCTGCTCGCCACGCAGCGCTGCTTGGATTTGCTGCGCTTTGTGGTCGAGATCGCGCTCCCGGCCAGCGCGCCTGAGCGTCGAGCGCAACGCCGAGAGCGACAGCAAGCGGCCCTCTGCCGGGCTCGGGGCGCGCGCGAGCACCGCCAGCGCGTCGCGCTCGCCGAGCTCGCCGGAGAACGCAGTCAGTGCCTGTGGGTAGAACTCGCGCAGCGTCGAGCGCAGCTGATTGACCTGTCGCTGGCGCGTCCAGATCAGGCTCTGATGCGCACGCGCGAGCACCTTGACCGCCTCCGCCAGCGTGCTGTCGGCGGCCACGTCGCGGTGCTGGTGACGGTCGGTGCGCACGAGATCGGCCAGCATCAGCGCGTCGCCGGGATCGCTCTTGGCGCCCGAGACGGCGTGCCGGTCGCGGTAGCGACTGGCGGCCAGCGGATTGATCGCATAGACCACGTAGCCGGCCTCGAGCAGCGCCGCGACCCATAGACCACGGTCGGTCTCGATGCCGATCACGACCTCGCCCGGCTCGGACGCGTGCTCGGCCAGCAGCGCGTGCAACTGTCCGATCCCAGCCAGCCCCTCCGGCAAGCGCCGCTTCGCGAGCCGCTCGCCGTGCTCGTCGAGCACGCACACGTCGTGGTGGGCCTCTGCCCAGTCATCCCCGACGAAGATCACCGCTCCTCCTCTCAGCTCGTCGACCATCCCAGCGAGTCAGAGAAGAACCTCAGCGACCTAATGGATCAGTGCTCACGGCACGACATCCCACCAGCCAGACGCTCTTCTCGTCTACCGGCGGGGGCACGATCTAGACCTAGAGGTGCAACCTCGGGCGAACTCAGTGCTCACCCGCCGGCGACTCGAAGACCAGCCTGACGAACCCGCCGGACTGATCAGAACCCCATTAGGCGAGTCTCTCGACTCGAACCGCGCGTGGCTAGTGCGAGGACCAGGCTTCCGGGTCGGCGGTGAGGGCGCGGACATGCTCGGGGAGCCGGCCGCTCGCGAGGTCGGCGACCGTCGTCGTCTCGAGGACGACGCGCAGGCTCGCGCGGACGGCGATCCAGAGCTCGGCGAGCGCCTTCGCGGAGCCTTCGTAGGCGAGCGTCTCGGGCCGGTGCCCGCGCACGTTGGCGAGCGGGCCCTCGAGCGCGCGCATGACCTCGGCGAGCGTGACCTCGGCCGCGGGGCGCGCGAGCCAGTAGCCGCCCTCGACGCCGCGCTGCGTGGCGACGATGCCGGCGTTGCGCAGCTCCGAGAGGATGTTCTCGAGGAACTTGATCGGAATGTTCTGGGCCGCCGCGATGCGATCGCCCTTGGTCGGGCCCTCGCCGGCGAGCGCCAGCTCGGTGCACGCCCGGAGGGCGTAGTCGACCTTCGCAGAGATGCGCATACGGCGAGGATTGTGCGCGTCCGGCGCTGCTCGTGCTTCAGTCCGCCCTTGGCTTATGCCGACTACATTGATCGACATAGGGGAAGGATCCTCACGGGACGAAGCGCTGGAAGCCGGTCTCGCTGGCCCGTGCTCGAGTGGGAGTGCGCGCTCGAGCACCCCGAGCAGGGCGCGGCCGAAGGCGCGCCGTTGATCGCGCGCCAGATCATCCGCCCGACCGAGCACGCCTTCGACGATTTCGCCGGCGGCGCGACCGACGTCGAGGTCAACCGGAAGGCGCTCGGGATCTGGCACCTAGACCGCGAGCGCGGAGAGCGCGCGCGGCCGTCCGAGCCGGAATGCGAGCGCGGAGGCCTGCTCGCGGATCTCGGGCACGGCCGTCGACTCCCACAGCTCACCGCGGCGTAGGGGGCCGATCGCGAACAGCGTCTCGTGCTCGCGGCCGCGCGCGTCGATCAGCGCGCCGCCGTTCGCCGTGTGGAGGCCGAGGCCGTTCGGATGCGGCTGTGCGGTGCCGGCGGCACAGAGCGCGTCGAGCAGCGGGGAGCCGGCGCCGACGACCGCGCCCGACGGCCCCGTGCAGTTGATCACCGAGGCGACGCGCAGCGTGCGCGTCGCGCCGCTCGCGCGCTCTCGCAGGGTGACCGCGAGGCCGTCCGCGGTGGGCTCGACCGACTCGATGCGCCCGCTCGCGAACGTCAGCCGCCCGCTCGCGCGCAGCTGCTCGACGGCGGTCGCGACCTGCGGCGCGAGGCGGTGGCGATGCACGTCCCAGAAGCGCGCGAGCCGCGTGACGAAGCGGCGCTGCGCGCCCGGCGGCAGCGCGGCCCAGAGCTCGGAGGTGACGGGGCGCAGCGCGTTGACCGCATCGCGCCAGTCGCCGCCGCCGGCCTCGGCCACCGCCGCGGCGCCGCGCACGAAGCGCAGCAACTCGAGCAGGCTCGCCGTCGGATCGGGGATCGGCGACGCCCTGGCTCGGCGCAGCGCCCCCGACGCGGTGCGCGTGCGGGAAGAGGCCGCCGCGGGAGAGCGCGACGATCTCCTGGCCCGGCGCCTCCGCGTCGAGCCGGAGCGCGATGTCGACCATCGTGAGGCCCGTGCCGACGAGCAGCGCGGCGCCCGTCGCGCGGGCCTCGAGCGCGCCGTCGCTCCACGGATCGCGCACGTAGCGGTCGGGATCGGCGGGCCACTCGCCGGCGGCGAGCGCCGGGTCGCGGGGCGGCAGGTTGCCGAGCGCGAGGACGACGCGGTCGGCGTGGGCGCGCGAGCCGTCGGCGAACTTCAGCATCCACGGCCGGGCACCGGAACGCGGGGCGATGTCGTGCGACCTCGCCGCGCCAGCGCACGAGCGATGCGCCCTCGCCGGCCGCGCGCCGGCTCTCCGCCAGCAGCGCCTCGAGGTACTCGCCGTAGACGCGCCGGGGGACGAAGGTCGTCGGCTCGGCCGCCGCGTCGTGGTGCTGCCGGACGTAGCGCAGGAAATGCTCGGGGTCGTCGGGCAGTCCGCTCATGCTCGCCGCGGGCACGTTCAGGAGGTGCCCGTCGAAGCGCGTCCCGTAGGCGACGCCGCGGCCCAGCGCGTTCGTCGCGCTCGATCAGGACGACGCGCGCGTGGCCGGCGCGGAGGAGGTGCGACGCGAGCAGCGTGCCGCTCGCACCGGCGCCGGCGATGGCGACCGTGGGGCCGTTGTCTGCTGTGTCTACGAGGTTGATAGACATATCCACGAGTATGCCCTGCTTGCGCGATCCGCGCCAGTGTCGCCCATCTCCGGTCGGCAGAACCGCGACGCCCGGTCAGGTCGGCCTAGCCGGTCGGCGAGCACCGGCCGGGAGGGAGGCGGGCGGGCGCGGCTGCGTCGTGCGCCGGCGCCGAACCGCCATGACTGCGCGCGAGCGCGCCGCGTCGCGCCTATTGTGACCGCAGCATGGATCCGACGACCCTCCACGGCCCGTGTCGCTGAGCGAGCTCTCCGACGCGAGTCTCGTCGAGCGTTGGCAGCGGCGGGGAGACGACGCAGCGCGCGAGGCGCTCGTACATCGCTACCGCGGGCTCGTGCGCGCGCTCGCCGCGCGCTACGTCAATTGGGGCGAGCCGTTCGACGATCTCGTGCAGGTCGCATGGATCGGCCTGCTCAAGGCGATCGAGCGCTACGACAGCGAGCGCGGGCGTGCAGTTCCCCACCTACGCGACGCCCACGATCGTCGGCGAGATCCGGCGCTACTACCGCGACCGCGCGTGGGCCGTGCACGTGCCGCGCTCGGTGCAGGAGCTGCGCGTGCGGGTGAACGCCACGATCGACCAGTGGAGCGCCGAGCACGGCGAGGCACCGACGACCGCCGAGCTCGCGAAGTTCCTCGACGTCTCACCCGACGCCATCCTCGACGCCATCCACAGCGAGAACGCCCGCTCTGCGCTCGCCCTGCCGAGCGGCGAGGACGATCGCGCGGCATCGGGCTTCGACGTGCCCACCGAGGAGCGGGGGTTCGACCAGGTCGATGCGAGCCTGCTGCTCGCGGGCGGCCTGGAGGACCTCGACGAGCGCGAGCGGGCGATCGTCGCGATGCGCTTCGAGGAGGGCCTCACGCAGTCGCAGATCGCCGCCCGCATCGGGATCTCGCAGATGCACGTGTCGCGGCTGCTGCGCCGGGCGCTCGCCCAGCTGCGCGATCTCGGTCGGCGACGCCGACCAGCTGACCGACGGTACGAGCTCCGCCAGTTCCGGCCGGACTGCCTAGCGCACGATGCGCAGGGTGAGGTGCTCGGAGGCGCCTTCCTGCACGATCTCGACCTGCTTCGCGACGCCTGCGAAGAGGTCGCCGCCACCGGGCAGGCCCCCCGCGCGCCGCACGCGGGCAGCGCCGCCCGGCGCGAATGGGCCGAAGCTCAGATCGAGGCCGCCGTCGGTCGGCGTGGCGATCACGTCGAGCCGGCCGTCGACCACGCACTCGGCGGCGGAGGCGCTGACGGCGTCGCCCACGAGGGCGAGGTCGTTGAGGCGGTCGACCGAGAGGTCCGCGCGCGCGGCCAGCGCGCCGAGCAGGCGATCGAGCACCTGCGTCAGCAGCGGCCCGCAGACGATCGCGGCGCGGTACTCGGTGGCGGCGCTCATGTCTCGGAGGGGGGGTCGTGCAACGCGAACGTCATGCTGACCTCGGTGCCCCCGCCGGCGGCGTCGTCGATCGTCATCGTGCTCGTCAGCGCCGCGATCAACGGCAGCCCGAGTCCCAGCCCCTCACCCATCGGCGCCGGCACCATGCCACTGCCGCGGTCGCGCACCATCAGCTGCAGCTCGTCGCGCGCGGCGACGCGCGTCGAGCTCGATCGTGCCGTCGTCGCGTCCCGCGTAGGCGTGCAGGACGACGTTCGTGCAGGCCTCGGTGGCGGCGAGCTTGATGTCGCCGACGGCGCGCGCGTCGGCGCCGAGCGCCTCGCAGATGCCGGAGACCGTCTGGCGGATCACGGCGATGCTGTCGGGCACGGCAGGGACGACGAGCGAGACATCGGCGCTGCCGGCCCTCACGAGGCGGCGCCGCCGGCAGCCCGGCCTGGGCCTCCGCGCGCGAGGCGAAGATCGGGAAACACGTCGTGCAGGCCCGTCAGCTCGAAGATGCGGCGGATCGCCGGGTGCGCGTCCTGGCCCGAGCACGAGGCCGAACGGCACGTCGCGCTCGCGCGCGCGACGCAGACCGCCGACCAGGACGCCGAGGATCGAGGAGTCGACGAACGTCGTCTCGTCGAGATCGATGATGACCGCGCTGCGTCTCGCCCAGGTCGTGCAGGCGCGCGCGCAGGTCGGGCGCGGTCGAGAGATCGTGCTCGCCGGACATGGCGAGTGACGGGGCAGCCGCCGTCGACGGCCGCCGCAGCTTCGATGCGTCCGCTGCCCGTCAACGTTCGGCGCCCCCGAGCGGGGTGTCTATGGACTGCGGAGCATCTCTGACGAAACCTATCTCCAGGTTGGGTGATGCTCAAACCACCGGCGGCGGGTGAGTTTTGCAACACACGCGGAGCGGCGCCCGCGGCGCCGCCCCGCTTCTCATGCTAGAGCGACATCCGGCGCGGTCAGCGACGCTCGTCCGCTGCGTCGTGCTCGGCCTTGCGCTCGTCGATCTCGTCCTTGGCGCGGTCGATCAGGTTGCCGGCGGCGTCCTTGACCTTCTCGACGGCGTCCTTCGCCTCACCCTTGGCCTGCTCGAACTTGCCTTCGGCCTCGCGCGACTCGTCGCCGGTCAGCTTGCCTTCGACTTCCTTGGCCTTACCGCTCACCTTGTCTTCGAGACTCATCTCAGCGACCTCCGTAGCAGGAATTCTTCGAGCTTCCGTATGCCCGCGGGGACACGGCCCAAACCGCGCGCGGGCTAGTTTGCGTGGGCGTGGTTCTCACGCTCGGCGGCGACGCGGCGGCCGGCGCGCTGCGCAAGGCCGGCCGAGTCGTGCACGAGCGCGATCGCGCGGTCGCGCACGTTGCCGCCGACGCGGGTCGCGGCATCCGGTGCGGCGTGCGCGGCCGTGCTCGCGCCGTGCGCCGCACGGTCGAGCGCCTCGAGCACGAGGCCGACCGCCGCGCCGCTCAGGGCTCCGAGGATCATGCCCTTCCATACGTTTCTCATCGTCGTCTCCAGTCTCAGGACGTGCCCAGTCTCAGGGCGTGCGCCCGGGGTGGGTGCCACCTGGCTCGGCTGAGCCGTAACTCGGCGGGTCCGAGGCGGGGAACGAGTCGTCAGCGGCATCGTCGATGTCGCTGTCGACCGGCTCCTTGTCGGGCTCACCTGGCGTCTCTTCGGGGTCCGGGTCGGTACTCATCTGCCGCCTTCGTTTCTGCGTGGTGCCCGCATCGGACGGGCTGCGAAACATCGCCCGCGCGCTGCGGATGGCACAATCCCCGTGTGAGCGAGACGTCCCCGGCACACATCGACCACGAGGCGCTCGCGCTCAGCCTCGAGGAGCTCGACCTGCCCAACGGCGGCGACGGCGGGCTCGAGACCGCCATCGAGCGGGTCGTGCGCGGGGCTGCGAGCGTGTTCACGGGCTCCGGGGTCGGCCTCATGCTGATCACCGACGACGGCGTGACCCTGCGCTACGTCGCTTCGAGCGACGACGTCGCGCGGACGCTCGAGCTCGCGCACGAGCGCTCGGGCGAGGGGCCGTGCGTCGACGCCTTCGTGCGCGACGACTGCGTCGGGACGGACGACCTCGCGACCGAGACGCGCTGGCCCGCGCTGCGCGCGCAGTTGCTCGGCCAGCCCATCCGCGCGGTGCTCGGCCTGCCGACCCGGCTCGGCGCCCCGGTCGGCACGCTCAATCTCTACTGCGACCGGCCACGCGCCTGGGATGCGAGCGAGATCGCCGCGCTCGGTGCCTACAACTCCGTGCTCGAGGCCCGGCTGGGCGGGGCGATCATGGCCCAGCGGCAGGGCGAGCTCGTCGACCAGCTGCAGAGCGCCCTCGACGGCCGGGTCACGATCGAGCGGGCGGTCGGGCTGCTGATGGGCCGCGACGGTCTCGATGGCCCGGCCGCGTTCGAGCAGCTGCGGCAGACGGCGCGCAGCTCGCGCCGCCGCGTGCGCGAGATCGCCGAGGAGATGCTCGACGGGCACTCCCACGACGGCGTCGCACGCTGAGCGCCCGCGCTACTGCGGCGAGCGGGCGGTGACGATCCCGGGCTCGTCGGCGCCCTCGAGCGGTGCCGTCGTCGGCGCCGAGACGTCGGCCATGCGGGTCTTGTGGACGTGCTCCCCCACGAGCGGCTCCACCAGAGCGAACGCGAGCAGCAGCCCGTCGGTGAACGCCAGGATCGGGAACGACGGCGACCAGCGCGCGAGCACGCTGGTCGGGAGGACGTCGTGCACGAGGTCGGCCATCCACACGGGCGTGCCCGCGCGATGCGTGCAGACGGCCACTGCGAGGAGCGTCCAGGGCACGAAGGCGCCGATGAAGAGCGGAATGTTGATGCGCACGCCCGGACGCCGGATGCCTCCGAGCTGGTAGAACGCGCCGGCCGCGAGCCCTGCTCCGGCCAGCAGTGCGGCCCGGCCCCACAGTCCGCCGCCCTCGGCGGAGCCGGTGTCGGTCACGAGCAGCAGCAGCGCCGCCGCGCACGCGAGCCCGATCAGGGTGGTGAGCGCGCGGATCATGCTGCGGAGGGCGGGCGCGCGGGCTGCTCGAGCGCGTCGTCGGTCGCGAGCGCGTCCGCCGGTTCGGCCGCGGGATCCCACCGGGGCTCGTGATCGACGACCGGCGGCCGCGAGGATGCCAGGCGGCGCTGTCGCCGGCTGGGCAGCGACGTGGCGGGGCGCTTGGGGTCTCCGTGCATGCCCGGTACTGCCCGGATGGAGGGGATCCCAACCCCTCCGGGAGCCGAGGATTCAGACGTGCGTGTTCGGGGATAGAAGCGCCGGCCCCATCTTGCCGATACGGAAGCGAGTGACGGATAACTCCGGCGGCGCACTCGCATCCGGGCGGGATGGGGCCTTTCCCATGCCCGCATGCCGGGGCCGTCCGCAGTGTGCGACGGTTCGGGACGGTTTCGCGGCCGCCGATCGGGGAAGACAGCGCCGTCCCTCCCCAGCCACCGGAGAAAGGCACCACATGCTTCCCCTGATCCTCGTCCTCCTCCTCCTGGCCGTGCTCTTCGGCGGGTTCTTCGTGTTCTCGCTGAAGGTCGCGGTCGTGATCGCGGTCGTTCTCCTGCTCGCTCGGCGCGTTCGGCGGCTATGGCTACCGCGGCCGCCGCACTGCCTAGCTGCAGGGACTGAACGGCGGCGCGGGCCACGTGCCCGCGCCCCGCTCGGGCTACCGGGGCGTGAGCCCCGGTAGCCTGCAGCGTGCGGATCATTCAGCTGGAGTTCGTCTCCGACCCGTGGCGCATCGCCGCCTACGTCGCGATCGCCTTCGTGCTCGCCTGGGTCGTGTCGCGCGCCTCGAAGCGCCTCGCCGAGTCGGTCGTCGACCGCTACGAGCGCAAGCACGTGGATCCGGGCGGAGCCACGACCGGCGTGATCATCGGGCTGAAGCGCCGGGAGACGCTCGTCTCGCTCGTCCAGACGAGCGTCCGGTACGTCGCCTACGTGCTCGCGACGCTGTTCGCGGTCGCGCAGCTCGCGGGCGTGCACGGGAGCGGCGCGATCGCCGGTGCCTCGCTGCTCGTCGTGCTGCTCGGCTTTGCGCTCCAGCGCTTCCTGATCGACATCCTGAGCGGCGTCTTCATGCAGTTCGAGGGCTGGTTCGCGATCGGCGACACGGTCGTCATCGAGCCCGGCGGGCTGACCGGCATCGTCGAGGAGACGTCGCTGCGCTCGACCAAGATGCGCTCGGTCGGCGGCGACGTCATCTTCATCAACAACTCGCAGATGCAGTCGGTGCGCGTGCTGCCGCGCGGCGTTCGCGAGGTCAGCATCGAGCTGGTGGTGCGGGACGAGCCGGAGGGCCGGCGGCTGATCGAGGATGCCGCGCGCGTGATGCCCGTGGGCCCGACGCAGTTCGTGCGCGCGCCCTGGATCGAGTCGCTCGAGCAGCTCGACGAGCAGCTCGTGCTGCTGCGCGTGCGCGCGGCGGTGGCACCCGGCCGTGAATGGCTTGCCAACGGGTTCCTCACGGACGTCCTGCGCGAGCGGGCGCCCGAGGGGCTGATCCTGCATGGGCCGGTGGTCATGGACGTCGACGACGTGGCGCGCCGGCGCTTCGCACGCGCCACCTCCGGCAGCGAGCGCGAGTGAGCCGTGGTGGCGTTCGTCACGAGCCCCTCGTCGGAGGGGTGCCCCGCGACCTGAGCGCGTGCCGATAGCACGAGGGTGGAAGACGCTGCGAGCAGCCGCCGCCGGATCGAGGAGCTCGAGCGCGAGCTGCGCGAGACGCGCGAGCGCGCCGAGGCCCTGACGCGCATCGTGGAGTCGATCGACCATCACGTCTACATCAGCGAGGTGCTGCCAGGGGGCGGGCGCCGGACGCTGTTCGCCGGGCCCGGCCGCGATCGCCTGCTGGGCGGCGTGCCGGCCGACGGTGACTGGGGCCGTGCCTGGATCGAGGCCATCCATCCCGACGACCGCGCGCGCTACGCCGAGCACACGGCGCGCTATCTGCGCGGCGAGATGAGCGAGGTGCGCTGCCGGCTGATCGGGCTCGACGGCGTCACGCGCTGGATCTGCGGTGGCGGCATGCCGCGCCGGGACGGCGACCGCCTGATCGTCGAGGGCATCGTGCGCGACGCCACCGCCGAGGTCGGCGCCGAGGAGCGCCTGCAGGCGGCCGCCCGCACCGACGCGCTGACCGGCCTCTTCAACCGCCGCCACTTCTCCGAGGTGCTCGAGGCCGAGCTCGAGCGCTCGCGCCGCGAGTACCTGGTGCCCGGCATCGTGCTCGTCGACGTCGATCACTTCAAGGCGGTCAACGACACCTACGGCCATCAGATCGGCGATGCCGTGCTGATCGAGATCGCGGCGCGCCTGCGCAACGCGGTGCGTGCCTACGACTGCGTGGCGCGCTGGGGCGGCGAGGAGTTCATCGTGCTCGCGCCCGCGCTGCCGCACGAGAGCGCGCTCTGGCAGATCTGCGAGACGCTGCGGGAGAGCGTGCGGCGCACGCCGATCGCGATCGGCGTGCGCACGCTCGAGGTGACCGTCTCGATCGGCGGCTCGCTGGCCGACTTGGCCGCGTCGCACGAGGGCGTCGTCGACCACGCCGATCGCGCGCTCTACGCCGCCAAGCGCCTCGGGCGGAATCGCGCGCGGCTGTCCAGCGAGCTGACCGCGCGCGACCTCGCGGCCGAGGAGCCGGAGTCGATCCGCCTCGCCCAGGCGCTCTCGCTCTCGGCCGGCGTGCGCGAGGGCGCGCCGGAGAGCCACGCCGAGGAGGTCGCGCAGCTCGCGGGCGCGCTCGCCGCGGCCCTCGAGCTGTCCGAGGACGTGATCCTGCGCTGCCGGCTCGGCGGCTGGCTGCACGACATCGGCAAGGTCGCGATCCCCGACCGCATCCTCGTCAAGCCCGGCGAGCTGGACGAGCACGAGTGGCGGGTCGTCCGCACGCACGCCGAGATCGGCGAGCAGCTCGTCAGCCGGATCGAGGCCGTGCGCTCGGCCGCCGCGGCGGTGCGCCACCATCACGAGCGCTTCGACGGCAGCGGCTACCCGGACGCGCTCGCGGAGACGGAGATCCCGGTCGAGGCGCGTGTGGTCGCCGTCGCCGACGCCTACAGCGCGATGACGGCAGAACGGCCGTATCGCCGCAGCCGCACGACCGCGGAGGCGCTCTCCGAGCTGCGCGCCGGCGCCGGCAGGCAGCACGACCCGCTCGTCGTCGAGGCACTCGGGCGCGTGCTCGCGCGCGAGGCGCTGCCGCGGCGGCGGGCCGCCTGACGCCCTCAGCCGGGTGCGAGCGGGCAGTTCAGGCGCGTGACCGTCCAGCGGCCGCCGTGCGCGTGCAGCTCCGTGCAGGCGAGCGGCGAGGCGTCGATGCGCCAGAACGCGAGCAGCGGCGCACCGAGTGCGTGTACGACGGAGGCCTTGATGACCTCGCCGTGGGTGATCGCGACGACGCGCCCCTCGAGCTCGGCCTGCCCGTCGAGCCAGCGTGCGATGCGCGTGCAGAAGACCGCGAGGCTCTCACCGCGATGCGGCGCCGAGTCGGGATCGAGCATCCAGCTGCGCACGGCGTCCGGATCGCTCTCGTTGACGTCGGCGAGCGAGCGGCCGGCCCAGGCGCCGAAGTCGCAATCGGCGATCGCGTCGTCGACCGTCGCCTCGAGCCCGGCCGCCGTCGCCGTCTCGCGGCAGCGCCGGGCCGGGCTCGTGATCACGGAGGCACGGCCCGGGAGGCTCGCCGCGAGGCCCGCAGCCTGCTCCCGTCCGCGCTCGTCGAGGGCCTCGTCGGCCGGGAACGCCGAGTCCCGGGTGGCCGAGGTCGGTGCATGCCGGACGAGCAGGAGCGAGCGCACGCCGATGCTCTAGGCCTCGAACAGCTTGCCGGCGTCGATGCGGGCCGCCATGTCCTTCGATTCGGCCTGGTAGGTGCGGCCGTCGGCGAGCTGGATGGCGGGCAGCTTGAGCTGGCCGGTCGCGTCCTTCAGCTCGGGACGGCGGCGCTGCATGCGCTTGTGCTTGACCATCTCGTAGGGGATGCCGGCCTCGTCGAGCGCCTTGCGCACCACGTGGCAGGGATGCGGTCCGTGCAGCCAGGTGAAGGGGCACACGTGCAGGGTGACGGTCTCCATGTCGCTCCTTCTCGGGCTCCGAGCATACCCGCGCCGGCGTTCGGTATCGTGGCAGCCATGGCCCGGGACTACGCAGAGCTCGCTGCGACCGGGCGCGCGCTCGGGCCCGCGGAGTGCGCCGAGCTCGCCCGTGCCGCAGCCGCGCAGGTCGATGTCGCCGCCCTCGCGCGCACGGGCGCGGGGTCGTTCGAGCTGCTCTGGCGCAACGACCACAGCGAGGCCTGGCTGAATACGTGGTGGGAGGCGCGCGACACGGGCTTCCACGATCACGGCGGCTCGTGCGTCGGCGTTCACGTGATCGAGGGCCGCGCCGCCAATGAGGCGCTCACCGTCGGCGGCCCGCGCCACATCCTCTCGTATGGCCCCGGGGAGTCGTTCGCGTTCCGCGCCGAAGGCATCCACCGCATGGATCACGAGGCGGGCGCGGTCACGGTGCACGTGTACTCGCCGCCGATCGCCTCGATCGGCCACTACGAGCTCGTCGACGGCGAGCTGCGGCGCTCTGCCGGCCCGGCCGACGAGGGCTCCCCGCCGAGCCCGCAGCTGCACGAGGCGCTCGGCCCGGCCTAGGACACCAGCTCGCCGTGATCGACTGCGCCGTCGTCGTCGACACGGCGCCCGGCGGGTCGCTGCATGCAACCCCGTCGACGGCGACGGGCGTGCCGACCGCGACCGCATTCGGGCAACGGCTGCCCCGTCCTGGTCGCCGACCCGATCGTCACGGCCGCGCCCGTCGCCGTCACGGCTGGATCGCGCGACAACGGGGTGGACGCCCGTCCGCGGCGCGCGGGGGTGCTAGCGGCGCGTCGCCCGCTGCAGCACGCGGCGCAGGAGGTTGTGGCGGAGGCCCTGCTCGTGCCTCCGGCTCCACTCCGCGACGATGCTCTGGAAGTACTGCTCCTCGCTCTCGCCGGCAACGCGCGGGCGCTCGCGGCGGATGTCGCCGAGCTCGCGGAGCAATCCCAGTGGATGTCCCGTCGTCATGTGCCCAGCTTAGGCGGGAAAATCGCTGCTGCAGCGATTTTCACCGTTCCGTTGCCGAACCTTCGCGCGGAGTTCACAAACCCTCACTCGGCCGGCTAGGGGCGGAGCGACTCGACCACGGCGCTGACCGTGAGGCCCGGCACCGGGCCGCCGGCGAGCGCCCAGACGCGGCCGTCGAGGGCCACGACCCCGAGACCGTGGCGCGGGCTCGGGAGATCGGCGAGGCGCGCCCAGCGCCTGCTCTCGAGGCCGTAGGCGAAGACGCTGCGGATCGTGCCGGCGGGCCGCTCGCCGCCGACCGAGACGATGCGCCCGCCGAGCGCGGCGGCCCCGGTGCCGCCGCGCGCCGCGGGCAGCGGCGCAAGCCGGCGCCAGCTGCGGGCGGCCGCGTCGTAGCGCTCGAAGGCCGCCACGTTGCTGTCGATGCCCGCTGCGCGGCCGCCGATCGCGTAGACGCTGCCCGCTGCGGCCGCGGCGGCGAGATGCTCGCGCGGCGCCGGCCCTGGGATCCGCTCCCAGCGCGACGCGCCGAGCCTCAGGACGAACGCGTCGCGAGCGAGCTGGCGGCGCGCGTTGCGCCCGCCCACGACGTAGAGCCGCCCACCCGCGATCGCTGCCGCTGCGGCCGCCCGTCCGTCGGGCAGGAGCGGAAGCCGGCGCCAGGCCGAGCCGTCGAACGCGAACGCCGTGCGCAGCGGCTTGCGATCGGCGCCGTAGCCGCCGATCACGTAGGCCCGCCCGCCCGCTCCCGCTGCGGCTGCGTGGTCGACGGCCGCGGGCAGGTCGGGCAGCCGGCGCCAGCTGTCGTCTGCAACGGCGTAGGCATCGGCTCGCGCCGAGTTGTCGCCATCGGCGACGAAGCCGCCGACGACGACGATCTCGCCGCCCGCGGCGGCGGCTGCCACCTCGCTGCGCTCCTGCGGCATCGGCGTGTGCCGCTCCCAGGCCGCCGCGCGGCCGCCGGCGGCGAGCGCGAGCAGGGTCAACACCAGCAACGCCGGCCAGCGGAAGCGGCTCCGGAGCGATCCACGCACGCGCCTTCACGATAGACGGCCCCGGCGCAGCCCTGGCCTTCGCTTTGCCGGAGACCCGGAGCCCGGCCCCCACGCTGCCGCTGCTCCCAGGGGCGGCCTGCTACAGCGGCGGGATCCTCGTCGTCGACGGCCGCCGAAGATGCTCGCGCGCCGCGACCAGGAACGGGCCGGCGCCCCACGGCACCTGGAAGCCCAGCGGCGCGCCGGCGTAGTGGGACGCTGCGGTGCAGGCCCACAGCGCCGCCGAGACGCCGGCGGTCGTCCCATTCTCGTCGACCGAGGCGAGGCTCGCGCGCCAGGCGCGCTCGGCGACGGTCAGGAGCGGCGCGTCGAGCAGCCCGAGCGCGACGCCGCGCGCCAGGCCCGCGGCCGCGAACGAGGCGGTGGACGTCTCGTGGAAGCTCGCGCGGTCGGCGATCGGCGTCGGCCAATGACCGTCGTCTGCCTGCGTCGAGGCGAGCGCGTCGGCGAGCCGCACGAGCGCGGACGCCAGCTGCGGTCGCGCCGGATGCGCCGGCGGCAGGTGCTCGAGCACGTCGAGCAGGCCGAGCAGCGCCCAGCCTTGGCCGCGGCCCCAGCCGTGGCCGTAGGTCTCGCCCGTGCGCTCGAGGAAGAAGTGCGCGAAGAGCCCGTCGGGCTGCTGCAGGAGCGCCGTCAGCGCGAGCGCCTGCCCGGCGCCCGCCGCGACGAGCGCGTCGTCACCGGCGCAGCGGCCGAGCAGCACGAGGAAGGGCGCGTCGAAGTGCAGGCAGTCGACGAAGGCGCCGGCGCCGGGATCGGCGAGCAGCGCGCGCTCCTCGGGCGGCAGCACGGCGCCGCCATAGGGCGCGCGCAGCGGCGCGCGCTCGAACGCGACGAACGCCCCGCCGAGCGTGCGCCGCGCGCACAGGAACTCGGCGAGCTCGCGACAGGCGGCGAGCACGGCCTCGTCGCCGGTGCGCTCGTAGAGCAGGCAGAGCGCGTAGCCCGGAGCGGTGTTGTCGATCTCGCGATACGGCCTGGCGCGCGGGATCCAGGCCTTGGCGGCGCCGTGGACGTAGCCCTCGTAGCGGCCGTCGCCGAGCAGGTCGGTTGCGGCGAGCAGCCCCTCGAAGCCGATCGAGTCGCCGTAGTGCCAGCATGCGAGCGGGTAGCGGCAGAGCCGGTCCGCAGTCGCGCGGACGCGTGCCAGCGCGTCCGGCTCGCTCATCTGCCGAGGCCGTCGACGCGGTAGCGCGCGACGGCGTCCTCGTCGAGCTCGATGCCGAGGCCGGCGCCGGTCGGCAGCTCCATGCGCCCGTCGCGCACCGACGGCTCGGGGTGCACGAGCTCGCCGCGGATCGGCGAGTCCCAGAGCAGCGGAGAGAGGAACTCGAAGGTCGGCGAGTTGACCGTCGCGGCGTGGAAGTGGCGTCCGGCGGCGGCCGTGATGCCGGTCTTCCAGCCGTGCGGGATGACGGACGCCGAGGCATAGGCGGCGAGCTCCGAGATCCGCCGGATCTCGGTCAGCCCGCCGCAGCGGTTGATGTCGGGCTGGAGCACGTCGACGCGGCCCTGCTCGAGCCACTCGCGGCACTCGAAGCGCGTGGCCGCGAACTCGGCGCCGCAGATCCGCGTCTCGGCGCGGTCGGCGAGACGCGCGTGCCCCTCGAGGTCGTCGTGCTGCAGCGTCGCCTCGGCGAAGTAGATGTCGCAGTCCTCGAGCCGATTGAGCGTCCACAGGGCCGCGCGCCAGTCGTACCAGCGGTAGCCGAAGTCGAGCATCAGGCGGATCTCGTCCCCGAGCATGGCGCGCGCCTCGCGCACGGCGCTGACGAGCTCGGCGTCCGTGACGAGGTCGTAGAACAGGACCTCCATCTTGAGCGCGCGGAAGCCGGCCGCGAGCGCCGTCTCGAAGCGCCCCGCGATGTCGGCCATGAGCTCGCTCAGCGAGCGCCCCTGGGGCAGCCCCGGGAAGATCGTCGCGTAGGGCGACAGCAGCTCCTTGCGCGCGCCGCCGAGCAGCTCGTAGACGGGCCGGCCGAGCTGCTTGCCGACGAGGTCGTGGAGCGCGATGTCGATCGCAGAGAGCGCGTGGATGCCGAGCCCGCGGCGCCCGGGGTAGAGCGTGCCCTCGTAGAGCTCGTCGGTCAGCGCGGCGATCGGGAACGGATCGCGCCCGACCACCATCGCGCGCACGTTGCGGCTCCAGAGGTGCAGGTCGGGCTGGTCGATGAACGCGCGCACCAGCTCGGCGGGTGCGTCGGCCTCGCCGATGCCCGTGCGCCCGGCCTCGTCGGTGAGGCGCACGACGACCGTGTCGGAGGCGCCGTCGCAGTCGTCGGCGTTGACGGCCCTGGTGACGATGGGGATGATCTCGAGCTCGGCGACGGCCGAGCCTGCGCGCACCGGCAGCGCATCGCTCACGGCTGCTCCTGAAGATGGGGGTCGCGCCCCCGTGGGGGCGGGCGCCGGGGCTCATTTCAGCACACATCGCGGTGCTCGCGGGAGCCGTGACGCACGCTCCGCCCGGCGAGTCGGTATGGTAACGCCTCGTTTCGTGAGTCGGACGTTCGTTCGGTCGAGAGGGTCGGCGCGGCCAGGAGCTCTAGCAGCGAGTCGGAGACGCCGCCGTGCACGGCGAGTTCTCGTCCGACCGCCAACTCAGCCACTCGCCCGTCGTCTCTACCGGTGCGGAGCGCGATCGATTCGCCCAGGGCCAGCCGGCCTGGCGACACCCCGTCAGAAAGGATCGGAACGCATGAGGAAACCACTGAAGGTGCTGTTCCCCCTGGCGCTCGCCGGCATCACCGCCGCGCTCGCCGGTCCCGTGGGAACCGCGACCTCGGCCGTCAAGGCCCCCGCGGCCGCAGGCGCGACGGGCAAGTGCGTCAAGTTCGCCGGCGTCGAGTCGAGCGGCAACAAGAACTCGATGGATCCGGCGCAGCAGCCCTCGAGCCAGAACTCGCTCAACGTGAACGCCAGCTACGACCGCCTCACCACCGAGGACGACAACTGGAAGGTGCTGCCCCAGCTCGCCACGTCGTGGAAGAGCAACAAGGCCGGCACCGTGTGGACGTTCCAGCTCCGCAAGGGCGTCAAGTTCTGGAACGGCAAGCCGTTCACCTCGGCCGACGTCGTCTACACCTACCGCCGCGTGATCGATCCCAAGACGGGCTCCGAGGGTGCGGCGCAGATGTCGTTCCTGAAGAAGAGCGGCATCACGGCCGCCGGCCCCTACGCCGTCAAGTTCACGACCGCCAAGCCGGTCGCCGAGCTGCCCCTTCTGATCACGAACAAGAACACGTTCATCGTCCAGAACGGCGCCTCGACGGCGACGCTGCGGACGAAGGGCGCCGGTACCGGCCCGTTCATCCCGGTGGGCTTCAAGCCCGCGAAGCAGGTGCAGGAGTTCAAGCGCAACCCGAACTACTGGCAGAAGGGCATGCCCAAGGCCGCGTGCCTGCAGTTCTTCGTGATCCAGGAGGCCAACTCGATGCTGGCCGCCCTCCAGACGGGCCAGGTCGACTTCTCGCAGCAGGTCGCCTACGAGGTCGTCCCGGCGCTGAAGAACGACAAGCGCGTCAAGCTGATCGCGACGGGCGCCTCGACGTCGATGACGATGCCGATGTGGGTCGACACGGCGCCGTTCGACAAGGTCGAGGTGCGCCAGGCGATGAAGAAGGTCATCGACCGCGAGGAGATGGTCGCGACCGCACTGCTCGGCTACGGCGTCGTCGGCGACGACAACCCGATCCCGCCGAGCTCGCCCGACGCGTGGCGCAAGGTCGTCCCGGGCCCCGACGTGCCGGGTGCGATGAAGCTGCTCGAGTCGGCCGGCTACAACGCGTCGAATCCGCTCAAGGTGGACATCTACACGGCGGACATGATCCCGGGCATCACCAACATGGTGCAGCTGTACAAGCAGCAGGCCGCCAAGGCCGGCATCCAGGTCAACGTGATCACCGGGCCCGCGAGCGAGTACTGGGACAACGTCTGGCTCAAGCAGCCCTTCCAGGTCTCGGCCTGGTCGGCCCGCCCGGCCGGTCTCGCGCTCTCGATCGCGTACCTGGCGAACGCGCCGTACCCGGAGTCGCACTGGAAGGTGCCGGCGTTCGACGCGCTGATCGACAAGGCCAACACGACCGTCGACCCGGCAGCGCGCAGCGCCGTCTACAGGCAGGCCGGGAAGATGCTGACCGAGCAGGGCGGCGAGATCATCCCGATGTTCCAGAAGGTCGTCACGGCGACCCGCTCGAACTGCACGGGCTACACGCCGTCGATCCAGTTCGTCCAGTTCGATCTCACGAAGCTCTCCTGCAAGTAGGGGCTCGTCCCCGCAGGTAGCGCGATCCGCACGACCCGGGCCGCCCTCGCGAGGGCGGCCCGGGCGCGCCCGGTCTCAGGCCACGCAACCCCGCAGGTGTCCGTTTGATCCTCCGCCTCATCGCCCAGCGCCTCGGACTCGCCGTCGGCACGCTCATCGTGGTGTCGGCGATCGTCTTCTTCTTCACGAGCGTGCTCCCCGGCGACATCGCCGAGCGGGTGCTCGGCCGCGAGTCCACCCAGGAGCAGCGCCAGATCTTCCGCGACAACCTCAACCTCGACCGGCCGGTCTACGAGCAGTACGGCGAGTGGGCGGTGAACGTCGCGCAAGGCGATTTCGGCCGCTCGCTCGTGAACGACGCGACCGTCACGGAGACGATCGGCGAGGCCGCCGGGAACACGCTCTTCCTGAGCGTCTTCGCCTTTCTCCTGTACTTCCCCGTCACGCTCGTCCTGGCGACGCTCGCGGCGCTCTTCCGGGGCAAGATCGTCGACCAGGTGATCTCGGTGATCACGCTCGTCGGGCTCTCCGTGCCCGAGTTCGTGCTCGGCTCGCTGCTGATCTTCGGCTTCGCCGTGCACCTCTCGTGGGCCCCGGCGCTGTCGATCGTCAACCCCGGCGACGACCTCTTCACGCGGCTGCACGCCACGGTGCTGCCGGCCGTCACGCTGATGGTGGCGATGGCGGTCTACGCGATCCGCATGCTGCGCGACAGCCTGATCGACGTGCTCGACTCCGAGTACGTGCGCATGGCGACGCTCAAGGGGGTGCCGCGCTGGCGCGTGGTGGTGCGCCACGCGCTGCCGAACGCCGTCGGGCCGGCGCTCAACGTCACGGCGCTCAACCTCACGTACCTGATCGGCGGCGTGGTCGTGGTGGAGTCGGTGTTCTCGTATCCCGGACTCGGCAAGCAGCTGATCGACGCGATCTCGGTGCGCGACGTGCCGGTGGTGGAGGCCACGGCGCTGCTCGCGGCGGCCGTCTACATCCTCTCCAACCTGATCGCCGACGTGCTCTCGATGATGCTCAACCCGCGCCTGAGGACGCCCTGATGAGCGCCGTCCGCGCCGAGCTCCCGGTGGCCGTCCAGCGCTCGCCGCTGCGCCGCTTCCTGCGCCGCTTCCCGATCAGCGCGCGGATCGCCGCGCTGATGCTCTTCGCCTACGTCGTGATCGCGCTGACCGGGCCGCTGTGGACGCCCTACGACCCGTTCCAGACGGGCACGGGCATTCCGTACTCGGGTGGCAGCAGCTCGCATCTCTTCGGCACCGACATCCTCGGCCGTGACGTCTTCACCCGCGTCGTCTACGGCACGCGCGACGTGCTCTACCTGTCGCTCACGAGCACGGCCATCGCGACCGTGCTGGGCGGCCTGATCGGGCTCGCGAGCGGTCTCGTCGGCGGCTGGATCGACGAGCTCCTGATGCGCCTCTTCGAGACGCTGATCAGCATCCCGTTGCTCGTGCTGGCGCTGCTCGCGATCGCCGCCGCCGGGCCCAAGGGCTCGGGCAGCTCGCTGCTCCTGATCGGCGTGGTCGTGCTGGTCTACGCGCCGCGCATCGCGCGCATGGCGCGCTCGGTGGCGGTCGACCTGAAGACCCGCGACTACGTCACGGTGGCCCGCGCGCGCGGCGAGTCGGTGCCCTCGATCGTGTGGCGCGAGCTCACGCCGAACGCCGCCGGCGTGCTGCTCGTCGAATTCGGCGTGCGCGCCGGCTACGCGCCGATCCTGATCAGCTCGCTCGGGTTCCTCGGCTTCGGCGCGCGCCCGCCCTCGCCGGAGTGGGGGCTGATGATCAGCGAGAACCGCGCTGCACTCGTGACGGCGCCGCTCACGGTGCTCGCGCCGTCGGCGGCGCTCGCCGTGCTCGTGATCAGCCTCAACCTCGTGACCGACGGCATCGCGCGCGCGCTCGGGCGCTCGGCGGAGCGGACGCCCTGATGGCCGCCGATCCCGTGACGGTCGCCCCGCTCGTCGAGGTCGAGGGGCTGACGATCGACTTCTGGTCGAACGACCGCTGGAACAACGTCGTCAATGACGTGACGTTCTCGCTCGCTCCGGGCGAGGCGATCGGCCTCGTCGGCGAGTCGGGCTGCGGCAAGACGACGACCGCGCTCTCGCTGCTCGGCTTCCAGCGGCCGGGCAGCCGCATCCGCTCGGGCGCGATCGGCTTCGGCGGCCGCGACCTCGCCCGGCTCTCGCGGCGTGAGCTCCAGAAGGTGCGCGGCGGCCGCGTCAGCCTCGTGCCTCAGAACCCGACGACCGCGCTCTCGCCCGGGCTGCGGATCGGCGATCAGCTCGTCGAGGCGATGTCGGTGCACGGGGTGGGCAGCTCGGGCAGCGACCGCACGCGGCGCGCGCACGAGCTGATCTCGCACGTGCGGCTGCCCGATGCGCCGCGCACGGCGCGCAAGTACCCGCACCAGCTCTCGGGCGGCCAGCAGCAGCGCGTCGTGATCGCGATGGCGCTCGCCTGCGATCCCGCGCTGGTGGTGCTCGACGAGCCGACGACGGGCCTCGACGTGACCACGCAGGCGCAGATCCTCGACCTGCTCAGCCGTCTGCGCGCCGAGCTCGGCATGGCGATGGTCTACGTCACGCACAACCTCGGCGTGGTCGCCGCCGTGTGCGACCGCGTCGGCGTGATGTACGCGGGCGAGCTCGTCGAGGACGCGCCGGTGCGCGAGCTGTTCGCCCGGCCGAAGCACCCGTACACACGCGGCCTGATCGATGCCGTGCCTTCGGTCGCCGCGCCGCATCGCGGCCGCGAGATCGTGCTGCGCGGCCTGCTCAAGCGCAGCGAGCTGCCGAAGGGCTGCCGCTTCGCGCCGCGCTGCGACTTCGCCGAGGAGGCCTGCTTCGAGCAGCCCCAGGTGCTCGAGCCGGTGGGTCCGGCGCACGCCGTCGCGTGCCGTCGCGTCGCCGAGGTCGAGCTGCTCGTCGCGGGCCACGTGGCGACGTCGAGCTACGTCCCGCTCGCACCGGCGGCCGACGAGTCGCTGCTCGACGTGGCCGAGCTCTCGATCACCTACGACCGCAGGCGCCGCCGCCTCGCGGGCGCACGGCGCGAGCCGCTCGTCGTCGTGCGCGACGTGACCTTCGACCTGCGCGCGGGGGAGACGTTCTCGCTGGTGGGCGAGTCGGGCAGCGGCAAATCGACGATCGCGCGCACCGTCGGCGGTCTGCTGCGGCCGCTCGCGGGGCAGCTCACGTTCGAGGGTCGCGGGCTCGCCGCCACCGTCGAGTCGCGCAGCAAGGACGTCCGGCGCGAGATCCAGATCGTGCTCCAGAACCCCGACGCCTCGCTCAACCCGCGCCAGCGCGTGCACCAGATCGTCGGCCGGCCGCTCGAGCTGTTCTTCGGCCTGCGCGGCAAGGCGCGCCGCGCCGGGGTCGCGAAGGCGCTCGAGGACGTGCGCCTCGACGGCGCCTTCGCGAGCCGCTACCCGGACGAGCTCTCGGGCGGCGAGCGGCAGCGCGTCGCGATCGCCCGCGCGCTCGCGGCCAGGCCGAGGCTGATGCTCTGCGACGAGATCCTCTCGGCGCTCGACGTCTCGGTGCAGACCAACATCGTCGAGCTGCTGCGCGAGCTGCAGGCCGAGCAGGGCATCGCCTACCTCTTCATCTCGCACGATCTCGCGGTGGTGCGCGCGCTCTCGCACCGCGTCGGCGTGCTCTACCTCGGCGAGCTCTGCGAGGTCGGCAGCGCCGAGGACGTGTATGCGCCGCCGTATCACCCGTACACGCACATGCTGCTCTCGGCAGTGCCGGAGATCGACGGCGAGAATACGATCTCGCCCGCGGTGCGCAGCGATCCAGGCGTGGCGTCGGCCCGCCCGGAGAGCGCCTGCCCGTTCACCGATCGCTGTCCCTGGAAGCTCGGGCCGATCTGCCACGAGGTGGATCCGCCCTGGCAGACCACCGGCAACGGCCACATGCTGCGCTGCCACATCCCGCTGCCCGAGCTCACGCGCCTGGCCGCCGAGTCGGCCGTGCGGGTGGGCGCGCTGACCGACGAGGGGCCCGCATGAAGACGATCGCGCTGGCACGCGAGCTGGCCGACGCCTACGGCGGCGCGATCACGGCCGCGGCGGGCGGGCGCGCGCAGCTGCTGCCGCTGCGCGGCGAGGAGGGTGAGGCCGACCTCTCCGACGTCGAGATCGCGATCTACGGCCTCTACGACGGGCCGCTCTCGTTCAAGCAGCTCGCCGACCGCATGCCGCGCCTCCGCTGGATCCACTCGACCGGCGCGGGCATCGAGAGCTTCGCCTCCCCGGAGCTGCGCGAGCGCGGCGTGATCGTGACGAGCAGCTTCGGCGTCTACGCGCCGGCGATGGCCGAGTACGCGCTCTTCGGCATGGTCGCGATCGCGCGCGACTTCCGCCGCCTGCTCGCGCAGCAGGAGGAACGGCGCTGGAATCATGAGCCGATCTCGGGCTCCGAGCTCTACGGCAAGCGCGTGGGCATCGTCGGCTACGGCGCGACCGGGCGCTATCTCGCGACCGTCTGCAAGGCGCTCGGCATGGAGGTGTGGGGCACGAAGCGGAAGCCGATGCCGACCGCCAACGAGCCGGCGGATCGCCTGCTCGCGCCGGAGGGTCTGCACGAGCTGCTCGCCGCGAGCGACTACGTGATCGTGACCGCGTCGCTCAACTCGACGACGCGCCACCTGCTCGGCGAGCCGGAGTTCCGCGCGATCAAGCCGGGCGCCGGCATCGTCAACGTCGCGCGCGGGGGCCTGATCGAGCAGACGGCGCTGCTCGCGGCGCTCGACGACGGCCGCGTCGCGGGCGCCGTGCTCGACGTCGTGTCGCCGCAGCCGCTGCCGCCCGAGAGCCCGCTCTGGACGCATCCGCGGGTGATCGTGACCTCGCACATCTCGGGCGGCTGCCCGGAGGGCTGGACGCGCTCGATCGATCTCTTCCGCTGGAACCTGCCGCACTACCTGGACGGCGACCTCCAGCGCCTCGGCATGGTCGTCGACATCGCCGACCACCTGTGAGCGCGGGTTCGCTCGCGGGTGAGCGCGCCATCGTCACGGGCGCGGCGAGCGGCATCGGCCGCGCGACGGCGCTGCTCCTGCTCGAGCGCGGCGCGAGCGTCGTCGCCGCCGACCGCGACGAGGCGGGGCTCGCGGAGGCGGTGGCCGCCGGTGCGGAGGCCGTGGTCTGCGACGTCACCCTGGCGGCGGATCGCGAGCGGCTCGCGGCGGTTGCCGGGAGTGCGTGCAGGCACCTCGTGAACTCGGCGGGCGTGATCCGGTTGACGGCGCTGGCCGACGTCTCCGAGGACGACTGGGATCGCGTCATGGGCGTCAATGCCAAGGCGCTGTTCTTCCTCTGTCAGCTGGTCGTGCCGGGGCTGCCGGAGGGTGGTGCCGTCGTCAACGTCGCCTCCGGGGCGGGCAAGACCGGGTCGACGCACGAGGCTGCGGTGTACGCGGCGTCGAAGGCGGCGGTGCTGTCGGTGACGCGCGCGTTCGCCCATGCGCATGCTGCGCGGGGCGTGCGCGTGAACGCGGTCTGCCCGGGGCTGATCGACACGCCGATGAACGACGTGGTCGTGGATGCGATCGCGCCTCTGCGCGGGCTTGCGCCTGCGGAGTACGGTGCCGCCCGGATCGGTGCGGTGCCGCTGGGGCGGCTGGCGTCGGCGCGCGAGGTCGCCGAGGTGATCGTGTTCCTGCTGTCGGGGAGCGCCTCATACATGACCGGGCAGTCGGTCAATGTGACCGGCGGGATGATCACGTACTGACGGGTTTCTCGCGGGCTGTGTGCTGGGTCGTTCCCGTGGGCGGGGGCTTGGTGCCGGCGTTGCCCGCCCGGTTGGGGCCAGGCGCTGGACGTGCTGTCGGCTCGCGGTTTTCGGGCATCGGCCGGGGGTGGCGGTGCTCGCGGGCGCGGGCTGGCGCGTTGCGGGGGCTTGGTGGTGGCGTGGCCCGCGCGGTTGGGGCCAGGCCCTGGACGCGCGAATGGGCGTGCGTTTACGTGCATCAGCTGGGAACGGCGGTGCTCGCGGACGCGGGCTGGCGCGTTGCGGGGGCTTGGTGGTGGGCGTGGCCCGCGCGGTTGGGGCCAGGCCCTGGACGCGCGAATGGGCGTGCGTTTACGTGCATCGGCTGGGAGCGACGGGTTCGTCGTCGGCGTGCGGTCACGTTACGCTTGTAGGTGGTAAAAAACCCTGCAAAATTGGTCATTATCAAGTCTCACTGAAGCCCCAGGGCTGGTAGTATACGAACACATGTTCGCTCCTCCCAGCGTTACCCGTGAAGAGCACTTCGCCCAGGCCGTTGCAGGCCGCGCGTGATGCGTATCGGCGTGCGCGTGAGACGCGGGCTGAGGCGCTCGAGCGGGAGTACGAGGAGTTGGTCGGCGAGTTGCGGGCGATGACGGTCGAGGGTGCGCGGCGCGAGCGGCGTAAGACCGAGCTTGTGCGGGCTGCTGGTGATCGTGAGTATTGGAAGCTCGAGGGGTGCTCGTCGCTCGCGCAGTGGCTGGCGCGGATCACGAGCACGGACTTCGCGAGCGCCAGGCGCGTGACGGTGACGAGCGAGGCGCTGCGGAGCTTGCCGGCGCTCGACGAGGCGCTCGCCACGGGCGTGTTGACGCTCGACCAGGTCGCCGCCGCTGCGCCGTTCGCGACACCCGAGAGCGACGCCGAGATCGCGCGGCTGCGGTCGGCCAGGCGCCCAGTCAGATCGGGCGTGCCGCGCGCAAGCTCGCGCCGCCACGCGTCGAGGACGACGCCACGCTGTATGAGAAGCGCGCGCTGCACACGAGCTGGGTCAACGGTGACCGCGAGCTCCTGATCCACGGCCGCCTACCGCTCGAGCAGGGACGCGTGTTCGAGCAAGCGATCTGGGATCTACACCACCTCGCGCCGCGCTCGCGAGGCGCAGGACGGCGTCGTCCTGGAGTGGCAGCAGTCGACCGCGGATGCGCTCGTCAGCCTCGCCGAGCACCGCGGCGCCAGCGACACCGCCGGCGTGCAGCGCAGCCGCACGACGCTGATCGTGCACCTCAGCGAGGACGCGCCGGCGATGCTCGAAGGCGCCGGCCCGATCAGCCCCGAGACCGCCGAGCGGCTCGGCTGCGACGCCCGCCGACTCGTCGATCAAGCCCACCGGCAGCGACCTCGTGCACGCACGCGTCGGACGCTGCGCCTCCTACGCGCAGCTCCGCGCGCTGCTGCACCGCTCCGACCATTGCCAGTTCCCCGGCTGCACCGCCAGCCACGCACTCGACGCCCACCACATGATCCCGCGCGACCACGGCGGCCTGACCGTGCTCTCGCCAACCTGATCCTGCTCTGCCACCACCACCACAAACACCTCCACGACAATCACATCCATGCGACCGGCGACGCCAGGCACCCGGTCTTCACGAACGACGCCGGACGCCCGATCACCACCCACCAACCACACGCCCCACCCGGATAGCCAAGGTCTCAGTCGTTCGGTTTGTTGGCCGTACGTTTATGATGGTGCGCATGCAGCCGGCTGCACAAGCGCTTGCGCGCAGCTTGAAGCGCCGGCGTCTCGAGCGTGCGATCTCGCTCTCGGAGCTGGCGCGTCGGGCGGGTGTTTCCAAGGCCACGCTCTCGAGCCTCGAGCGCGGCACCGGTAACCCCTCGGTCGACACCGTGTGGGCCCTTGCGCAGGCGCTCAACGTGCCGTTCGGCGATCTCTTCGACGGCGCCGACGACGACGTCATCCAGGTGCACCGCATCGACGACGCGCAGATCGTGACCGACGAGGACGGATTCCTCGGCCGCCGCCTGCTCAGCCGCCAGGGGCGCGGCGGCTTCGAGCTCTACGTGCTCGATCTCACCGCAGGAGCCACGCGCAACGCCTCCCCGCATTCACCCGGCGTCGTCGAGCACGTCACCGTCATCAGTGGCCGTGCCGAGGTCGGACCGGACGACGATCCGGCCACGCTCGGGGAGGGCGACTACCTGACGTTCGCCGTCGATCTCCCTCACCACTACCACGCGCTCGGCGGCCCGGCTCGCCTGCTCTCGCTGACCGACTATCCCTGACACGGTTCAGGACAGTAGAATGAACGTTCGTCTTTTTCACTGACCAGGACGGCGCTCACCGAGGGGAGCCGCACGGATGGACGCACTGCTCTACACGGAGTCGTTCGACTTCGAGGTACGCGAGGTTGCGACGCCGCAGCCGGGACCCGACGAGGTGCTCGTCCGCGTCGAGGCGGCAGGCATCTGCGCGTCCGACGTCGACGGCGTCAGCTCGCGCTCGCCGCGCCGCACCCCGCCGCTGATCATGGGCCACGAGCTGACCGGCGCGGTCGTCGCGAGCGGCGGCCCGGCCGGCGAGCACCTGCAGGACGCTCGCGTCGCGGTCAACCCGCAGGTCACCTGCGGCGACTGCCAGTGGTGCCGCGCAGGCCAGGAGAACGCCTGCGGGCAGCGCGGCCTGATCGGCGGCACGCGGCCGGGCGGCTTCGCCGAGTACGTCAGCGTGCCCGTGCGCTGCATCCACCTGCTCGGCGCCGAGGCGCGGCCCGAGGTCGCCGTGCTGACCGAGCCTCTGGCGACCTGCCTGCACGCGCTGTCCTTGATTCCCGAGAAGTTCACGAGCACCGCGGTGGTGCTCGGCGGCGGCACGATCGGCACGCTCGCGGCTCAGGTGCTGCGCACCGCGGGCACGCGCCGCGTGATCGTCAGCGAGCCGCTCACCGACCGCCACGAGATCCTGCGCACCATCGCCGACGCCGTCGTCGCGCCCGACGACCTGCGCGCGGCCGTGCTCGAGCTGACCGGCGGCATCGGCGCCGACCTCAGCATCGACTGCGTCGGCACCGGGGGCAGCCGCCCCGACTCGCTGCGCGTCCTGCGACCGGGCGGCTGCGCGCTCTGGCTCGGCATGCACGCGCAGGAGGCGACGATCCCGGCCTTCGACATGGTCGTGCGCGAGCAACGCGTCGTCGGCTCCTTCGCGTACACCAACGGCGAGTTCTCGCGCGCGCTCGGCCTGCTCGAGTCGGGCCTGCTCGTGCCCGCCGTCTCGCGCCGCTCCGTGCCGCTCGCCGAGAGCGACGTGACCTTCAGGCGGCTGCTCGACGGCGCGCTCGACGGCGTGCTCAAGGAGGTGGTGCGCCCGTGATCGCCTCCGACACGCGGATCGCCGACTACCGGCTGATGCTCCTGATCCGCCGCTGCGAGGAGGCGATCGGCCGGCTGCTCAACGAGGGGCTCGTGCACGGCACGGCCCACCTCAGCATCGGCCAGGAGGCCGTGCCGGTCGGCTTCTGCTCCGAGCTCACGCCCGCCGACTACTTGACGACGACCTATCGCGGCCACGGCTGGGCGCTCGCCAAGGGCATCAACCTCGAGGGCTTCTTCGCCGAGCTGTTCGGCCGCGAGACCGGCGTCTGCCGCGGCCGCGGCGGCTCGATGCACCTGTGCGACATGGACGCCGGCCTGATCGGCGCCTCCGGCATCGTCGGCGGCGGCCTCCCGATCGCGGTCGGGAGTGCCTGGGCGGCGCGCGTCAACGGCACCGACCAGGTCGCGGTCACCACCTTCGGCGACGCGGCGACGAACATCGGCACCTTCCACGAGAGCGTCAACTTCGCCGCCGTCTGGCAGCTGCCGGTGGTCTTCGTGTGCGAGAACAACCTCTACGGCGAGTTCACGCCGGCCGGCCAGACCTGCCTGCTGACCGACTACGCCGAGCGGGCCGCCGCCTACGGGATCCCCGGGCACGTCGTCGACGGCAACGACGTCGAGGCCGTGCGCGAGGTCGCCGCGGAGGCGATCGAGCGCGCGCGCGAGCGGCGGCGGGCCGACCCTCATCGAGGCCAAGACCTACCGGCACCGCGGCCACTCGCGCAACGACCCGGGCACCTACCGGCCCAAGGAGGAGGTCGCCGAGTGGCTGCTGCGCGACCCGCTCCTGATCGCGCGCGCCGGCTCGCCGACTGCGCCGGCTGGGACGATGCGGCCGAGCGCGAGCTGAGCGACTCCGTCGACGCCGAGATCGACGCGGGCCGTGGCCGCCGCGAGCGCGGGGGCGTTCCCCGACCCCGCAGCGCTCGCCGAGCACGTCTACGCGCCGGTTCCCGCTGCACCGCCGTCCGAGCCTGCCACGCGGCGAGACGCGCACGCTGACCTACCGCGAGGCCGTCCGCGAGGGCCTCGCCGAGGAGCTGCGGCGCGATCCGTCGGTCGTCTTCTTCGGCGAGGACGTCGCGGTCGCCGGCGGCGTCTTCAAGGTGACGAGCGGCCTGCCGCGAGGAGTTCGGCCCCGAGCGCGTGCGCGACACGCCGATCTCGGAGAACGCGCTCGTCGGCATGGCCGTCGGCGCGGCCGCGGGCGGGCTGCGCCCGGTCGTCGAGATCATGTTCGCCGACTTCCTCGCCAACGCGTTCGACCAGGTCGTCAACCACGCGGCCAAGCTGCGCTACATGTCGGGCGGGCAGCTCGAGCTGCCGCTGGTGGTGCGCTCGGCGCACGGCGGCGGCATCGGCTTCGCGGCGCAGCACTCGCAGGCCGCGGCGACGCTGGCTGCTGCCTTTCCCGGGCATCAAGATCGTCGCGCCCGTCGACCCCGGCCGACGCCAAGCTGCTGCTGCAGGCGGCGATCCGCGACCCGAACCCGGTGCTCTTCCTCGAGCACAAGGCGCTCTACGCGGTCAAGGGCGAGGTTCCGCCCGTGGGCACGCCGCCCCCGGCGCTGGGCGAGCCGGTCGTGCGCCGTGCCGGGAGCGACGTCACGATCCTGGCGCTGGCGGGCACCGTGCCGAAGGCGCTCGTGGCAGCCGAGCTACTCGCCGACGAGGGCGTCGCGTGCGAGGTCATCGACCTGCGCGGGCTCGTGCCTCTGGACGAAGCGCCGCTCGTCGCCTCGCTCGCGCGCACCGGCCGCCTGCTGGTGGTCGAGGAGGAACACGGCCAGGGCGGCTGGGCGGGCGGCGTCGTCGCGCGGCTGGTGCAGTCCACGTGCGTCGTCCCTGACGGCCGCGCCACGCGTCATCTCGGCACCGGATGTGCCGATTCCGTACGGGCCGCTCGAGCAGGCCTACCAGCCGAGCGCCGAGGCGATCGCCGACGCGGCTCGGGCGCTGGCCGGGGAGGGGGGAGCATGATCGAGCGCATCGAGGTGCTCGCTGTCGGGCCGGATGTCGCGCTGCAGAGCTGGGCGTCCACCCTGTCGCCGCAGAACGCCACGCTGACGATCGTCCGCGTGCACGACGAGGACGGGAGCGAGGGGGTGGGGGCGACGCCGTCGTACTCGACCGATCGCTTCGACCTCGCGATGCTCGAGAGCCTCCGGCTCGTCGCGCCGCGCCTGCTCGGCCGCGACGCCGAGCTGCGCGAGGCGTTCTGGTACGAGCTCGACGACCTCACGCTGCCCGTGCTGCCCGGGGCACGCGCAGCGCTCGACATCGCGCTCTGGGACATCGCCGCCCAGCGTGCCGGCATGCCACTCCACCGCTTCCTCGGCGGTGCGCGCGAGCGCCTTCCCGCCTACGCCTCGACGCCGATGCTCGCAGCGCGGACGCCTACGTCGAGTTCGTCGGCGAGCTGCGCGAGCAGGGCTTCCGCGCCGTCAAGTTCCACGCCTGGTGCGAGCCCGAGCGCGACCTCGCGATGGTGCGGGCCGTGCATGCCGCCCACGGCGACGCGGGGCTCGCGTTCATGCACGACGCGGAGCAGCGCTACGACCGCCCGGGTGCGCTGCGCGTCGGCCGCGAGCTCGGCGAGCTCGGCTTCGCCTGGCTCGAGGCACCGTTCCACGACGTCGACCTCGACGCCTACCGCGATCTCCGCCGCCGGGTCGACGTGCCGGTGCTGCCGGGCGGCAACACGATCCTCGACATCCGCCAGGTCGGCCAGGCGCTGCGCATGGAGCCGTGGGACGCCGTGCGCTTCGACGTCACCATCGCGGGCGGCTTCACGCCCGCGCGCAAGCTCGCGGGCCTGGCCGAGTCGTGGGGCCTGCGCGTCGAGCTGCAGAGCTGGGGCTTCACGCTGATCCAGGCCGCCAACCTGCACTTCGGCCTCGCCAACCACGACTCCGGCTACTTCGAGCTGCCCGTCCCGCACGAGCCCTACGAGTACGGCGTCGAGAACCCGTACCGCATCCAGCCCGACGGCTACGTGGACGCGCCCACCGCGCCCGGCCTCGGGGTCGTGGTCGACTGGGAGGCCATGGCGGCGGCGACGCTCGCCTCGTTCTCCTGCTCGCTGACCAGTCCGGAGCCCGCATGACCAGCATCGTCAGCGTCGAGGCCATCGTCCTCGGCACGCCCGCCCGCGAGCGCCGCGCGGCCGATCAGACGCACGAGGCCGCGCTCGTGCGCATCACCGCCGACGACGGCTCCGTCGGCATCGGCGAGGCGGCCGTGTCGCCGCCCGTCGTCAAGGCGTTCATCGACGAGCCGACCTCGTTCGCGTGGAGCCGCGGCGTCGCCGACACGCTCGTCGGCGAGGACGCGACCGATCCGCGGCGGCTCTGGGACGCGCTCTGCGACGGCACCGTGTGGACGGCGCGCGTCGGCCTCGGGCGGATCGCCCTGGCGGGCGTCGACATGGCGCTCTGGGATCTCGCGGGCAAGGTGCAGGACAAGCCCGTGTGGGAGCTGCTGGGCGCGGACACGCCGCATCCGGTGATCCCGTACCTGACGATGTACAAGGGCCCGAGCCCGCTCGCCGAGACGATCCGCGTCACCAACGAGCTCGTCGACAACGCCGTCGCCGACGGCTTCCGCGCCGCCAAGATCGAGGCGCTGACCGACTGCACCGAGGACAACGACGAGATCGTCGAGCTCGTGCGCGCGGTACGTGAGCACGCCGGCCCCGGCTTCACGCTCGCGCTCGACGTCGGCTACCGCTGGACGAGCGCCGAGGAGGCGATGGACTGCATCCGCCGGCTCGAGGAGTTCGACCTCTTCTTCCTCGAGACGCCGTTCATGCCGGAGCTGCTCGACGACTACCGGGTGCTCGCCGCGGACTCGCCGATCCCGATCGCGGCTGCCGAGATCCTGACCTCGTACGCCGAGTTCGGGCCGCTGCTCGAGGCCGGCATCGACATCGCGCAGGCCGGCACCTGCCGCGTCGGCATCACCGACGCCGACCGCCTGGCGCGGCGCGCCGACCAGCTCGGGCGCCGCTTCATCCCCTACGGCTACGTCTCGACGCTCTTCGCGGTCGCCGCCAACTGGCACGTCGCGGCCGCCCACGGCAACGTGCCGCTGGTCGAGCACGCGCCCACCGCGTACTACCCGCACATGCTCATGCGCGGCGAGCTCGCCGGGCCGGACCCGGCGATCAGCAACGGCGCGTTCGAGCTGCCGGCGGGGCCGGGCCTCGGCGTCGAGCTCGATCAGGTCGCTCTCACCCGGTACCGCGTATGACCCGCATCGAGCTGCGCGGCCTCGGCTGGGATCACGACCGCTGCACCGCGCCCCTGCGCGCCTGCACGGAAGCGTGGGCCGAGCTCCACCCCGAGGTCGCGCTGACCTGGGACAACCGCTCGCTGACGGCGTTCGGCGACGAGCCGGTCGAGGACGTCGCGCATCGCTACGACCTCGTCATGATCGACCACCCGTTCTGCGGCACGGCGGAGGCGACCGGGGTGCTGCGGCCGCTCGACGACCTGCTCGCCCCCGAGCTGATCGCCGCTTTGGCCGCCGACTCGGTCGGCCCGAGCCACGCCTCGTACGGCTTCCACGGCCGGCAGTGGGCGCTCGGCACCGACGCCGCCTGCCAGGTCGCGGCCGTGCGCGACGACCTGCTGGACGGGCCCGCGCCCGCGACCTGGGACGACGTGCGCGCGCTCGCGCGCTCGCACCCGGGCTCCGTGGCGGTGCCGCTCGCGCACGCTCAGGCGATCTGCGCCTTCCTCACGCTGTGCGCGAACGCGGGCAGCCCGGCGGCCCAGGATTCCGCGCGCCTGGCCGATCCCGGCGTCGGCCTCGCGGCGGTCGAGCTGCTCGACGAGCTCTACCGCCTCGGCCCCAGGGAGATGATCGGCTGGGAGCAGCCGGGCGCGCTCGCCCGGCTGACGGAGGGCGACGACCTCGTCTACGTCCCGCTCGTGTTCGGCTTCGTGACCTACTCGCGCGCCGACCGCGTGCCGACGCCGTGCCGCTTCCTCGACCTCGCCTCGGCCGGGCACGGGCCGATCGGCGGCATCCTCGGCGGTGCCGGGCTCTCGGTGTCGGCCACGAGCGAGCATCCCCGCGAGGCCGCGGCCTTCGCCGCGTTCGCGAGCGGAGCGGAGGCGCAGGTCGCGCTCGTCGGCCCGAGCGGCGGCCAGCCCGGCAGCAAGACCGCCTGGGACGACCCCGGCCTCGACCGCATCGCGCACGGCTTCTTCTCGGGCACGGCGGCGACGATCGATCAGGCGTGGGTGCGGCCGCGCGCGCACTGGTGGCCCGAGTTCCAGCGCGACGGCAGCCGCATCCTCAACGGCGGCATCGAGGCCGGCCGGGCGCCGGCGGACATCTACGCGGCGATGGATGCGCTGTACCGGGAGAGCGTCCAGCGGGCCTGAGCGCCCCACCCCGGTACAGCACCGGCCGCGCGCCGAGGACGTCGCGCACTGCATGATCGTGGGGCCCGAGGTCGCGTCCACGGCAGCCGCGGGCGAGCCCGAGTCGAGCTGCGAGCAGGGCGCGGCGGGCGACGCGTCCCGAGCTCGCAGGGAGCGCGCCCGGCGCGCCGGGCGCAGTAGCCTCCCGCAGATGTCCCGCGTCGGTGTCTGCAGCTGGTCGCTCGGAGTCGCGAGCGTCGAGCAGCTCGAGCGCCTCCTCCCGTCCGTGGGCACCGATCTCGTCGCGGTCGGCTGCGGTGATCCGGCGCACGGCACGTGGGAGGAGAGCGACGAGATGCCCGAAGCGTTCCGCGCAGCCGGGATCCGCGTCGCGGGCGCGATGATCGCCTTCGCGGGCGAGGACTACTCGTCGCCGGTCACGCTGCGGCACACGGGCGGCCTCACGATCCCGGCCACGCGCGCCGAGCGCATCGCGCGCGTCGAGTGGGCGCTCGAGCGCACGCTCGCGCTCGGGGCCACCGAGCTGACGACGCACGCCGGGCACATCCCCGCGATGGGTGAGCCCGAGCGCGAGGGCTTCATGGACGCGCTCGGGCGCTGCGGCGAGCTCGCGCGGGCGGCCGGCGTCGTGCTCTGCCTCGAGACCGGCACGGATGCGCCGGAGACCCTGGCCGCGTGCCTCGCCGAGCTGGGCTCGCCGAGCCTGATGGTGAACTTCGACCCGGCCAACCTGGTGATGGGCGGCCACGGCGACCCGATCGCCGCCCTCCGCGTGCTCGCCCCGTTCGTGCGCGCCGTGCACGTCAAGGACGGGCTGCCGCCGGAGCGCGAGGGCGAGTGGGGGAGGGAGATGCCGGTCGGTGAGGGCGCGGTCGATCTGGCGGCCATGCTCGGCGTGCTGACGGAGATCGGCTACACCGGCCCGCTCTGCATCGAGCGCGAGGGCAACCCGGAGCAGCGTGTCGCCGAGGTCGCCGCGGCGGTCGCGCGCGTGCGCGCGGCGCTGTCCTAGATTTCGCATCTCCAGCACCGCTACCAAAGCGAGGTCAGCATGAGCCTTCCCCAGCGGGCCGAGGTCGTGATCGTCGGCGGCGGCATCTTCGGATGCGCGACCGCGCTGCACCTGCTCGAGCGCGGTGTCGAGGACGTGGTCGTGCTCGAGCGCGACGGCCTGGCGCAGGCGACGTCGCACGCCGGCGGCGGTTTCGTAGGCCGCTGGGGCGGCGGCTACGTGCCGGCCTGGGGCGAGCAGGAGCTCCTGCTCGAGGCCTACGCGCTCGAGTTCTACCGCGGGCTCGCGGAGGATCGCGGGCTCGACTTCGGCTACAAGCGCAACGGCAGCCTGTGGGCCGCGACGACACCCGCGGCCTGGGACAGCCATCTCGAGGTCATCGCGAAGCACCCCGGGGTCGAGAGCAAGCAGACGCTGACGCCCGAGGAGGTCGCGGAGGTCACGGGGATCATCCGGGCCTCCGGCGTCGTCGGCGGCGTCCTGCACCCCGACGGCTGCCAGGTGCAAGCCCCGCGCGCCACGAAGGCGATCGCCCATCTCGTCGAGGCGGCGGGCGGACGGTTCCACACCCGCACCCCGGTCACCGGGCTCGTCGTCGAGGGCGGCCGCGTCGAGGGCGTCGAGACGGGCGAGGGCACCATCGCGACGCGCACCGCCGTGCTTGCAGCAGGCGCGTGGACGAACGTCCTCCTGCGCCCGGTCGGCGCCTGGATGCCGATGGTGCCGCTGATCGCGACGCGCATCATCACCGAGCCGCTGGGCGTGCCCTCGACGATGCCGACGCTGATGCTGCCGGAGTTCACGGGCCTCTGGATCCGCGAGGAGGAGGGCGGCCTGCTGTGGGGCGCGGGCTACGGGGTCGAGCCGCGCACGATCTTCCTCGGCCAGGATCCGCCCGAGCGCTTCGACCACCTCCCGCTGGACGGCTACTTCGAGACCGAGCGCATCGGCGCCCAGGCCGAGGCCGCGATCCCGCTGCTCACGCAGTACCGCAGCCCGCGCGTGGCGCAGGGCGCGCCGACCTACACGCCCGACCTGCGCGGCATCGTCTGCGGCGTGCCCGGCGCCGACGGGCTGTGGGTCATCGGCGGCGACAACGAGGCCGGCATCACGCACGGCCCCGGCTACGCCCGCCTGCTGGCCGACCTCGTGGTCGACGGGACGTCGGCGTTCGCAGACCCGGCGGCGTTCTCGTCCGCGCGCTTCTCCGAGCACCTGCAGAGGCCCGAGGCGGTCACCGAGTGGGCCGCGCAGCCGCTGCTGCGGCCCGAGGAGGACGCGCCGGTCGCCGTCGCGTGAAGCTGGAGCCGGGCGCGGCGATCGCGCGCCCGGCCCCGCGCCGATCACGCAGCCAGGCGCTCGAGGAAGTCGCGGATCACCGCGAGGTACGGCTCGGACTCGTTCTCGAAGATCGTCAGGTGGCTCGACGTGCCGAAGACGACGAACTCGCTGTCCGGGATGCCCTCGGCCAGCGGGCGGCTGCAGCGGTCGGGCGTGAGCTCGTCGTACCAGCCGCACAGGACGAGCGCCGGCACGGCGATCTCGCCGAGCCGGTCGGAGACGTCGTGGTGCGCCTGCGGCCCCGTGCCCATGAACTCGTGCGGCCCCCAAAGCGCGTAGGCCGGGCCGATGTCGCCGATGAACTCGGCCGCGATCGCCTCGAACTCGGCGCGCGAGCGCGCGGAGTCGTAGGGGCTCGAGCGGTAGAGGTGGCGGGCATAGAGCTCGGCCACGGCGTCGGTGTACTCGGGGTCGTCCATCGTCCCCGCGCCCTCGTGCTTGAGCATCGCCGCGTGCCTGTCGCGGCCGAGCGAGACGCGGTGGTCGGAGATGTCGAGCAGGTAGTCCTTGCCGCACGCGTAGGTGTTGGAGAGGATCAGCGCGTCGACGCCCGCGGGGTGGTCGAGCGTGTAGGCGAGCGCGAGCATGCCGCCCCACGACTGCCCGTAGAGCGTCATCGAGTCGAGCTCGAGCGCCGTGCGCACGGTCTCGAGCTCGTCGACGAAGCGCGGGACGTCCCACAGCGACGCGTCGTCCGGCCAATCGGATTCGCCGCCGCCGAGCTGGTCGTAGAGCACGAGCTGCTGGTCGTCGCCGAGCGTCTCGTTGAGGCGCGTGAGGTAGCGCGACCCGACGCCCGGCCCGCCGTGCAGGCCGACGACCGTGCGCGAGCCGGAGCCGTACACGCGGTAGGCGATCTCGAAGCCGCGCTCGACCTCGATGCGGCCCTCCGCCGTCAGCGGGGCGGCCGTCGTCTTCGGGTTCCTGGCCTTCATCGAGCCTCCTACACGAGATCCCGCGGGATCTCCCGGTTCCAGAGCTTCGCCGCCACGCGCGCCTCGCCCTCGTAGGCGTCGATGCCGTTCGTGACGATGAAGGCCTCCGCGGTCGACGACATCGTCGCCCAGGCCTCCACGCGGATGCTCCAGTCGCCCTGTCGCATGCGGATCGTGCGCTCGCAGCGGACCTCTGCCGAGAGCGGGTCGCCGAGCGTGACGCCGGTCTCGTCGCGCATGTCCTCGCGGTACCAGAGACCGTTGCGGTAGGTCTGCTCGCCGAAGTACGAGAAGTCGGTCGTGACCGTCAGCCGTCCGGCCCCGACGTCGCGCGCGATCACGCGCCGGCTCGGCGTCGCCGAGGCGGACACGACCTCGACGCTTGGTGCCCAGCCGGGCTCGGCGAAGACGATCTCGGCCTCGTGCGCTGGACGCGGGCGCACGGGCAGCTCGAGCGCGCTGCCGGCGAGGTCGACGGTCAGCTCGGCGGCGGCGGGGGAGGGCCAGGCCCAGGGCCAGTAGGTCGGCGAGAGCGCGAGCCGGATGCGATGGCCGGGCGGGAAGGCGTGGGCGATCGCGTTGAGCTCGACCGCGACCTCGACGAGCTCGCCGGGGACGAGCGGCGCCGGGCTCTCGTGGCTGTCGCGGTGCGTGAGGTTGAGCACCCCGCGCGTGACGAGCGTCGAGGAGCCGTCGGGCGCCACGTCGCAGAGCCGCACGGCGATCAGGGCGCTGGGCTGGTCCGAGCGCAGCGCGAGCAGCGCGCGCGGGGATGCCGAGCAGCTCGAGGGGCTGCTCGAGGGGACGCGTGTCGAAGCACAGCGAGCGGCCGTCCTCGGCGCGCTGCTCGAGCGGCGCGTCGACGCGCCGGCCGAAGCCGAGCCAGTCGCCCGAGTCGACGCCGCTCTCGAGCGTGCCCGCGATCGAGGCCGTCTCGCCGGCGGCGGCCGCCTGCCCGCCGAGGACGCCGGGTGCGAGCGCGAGAGTGGTCGGCGCACGGCCGGGCACGGGCCACTCGGCCTCGGCGACCCAGCGGCCGGGGCGATCGCCGCCGACCGCGTCGGCGCGCACCGACTCCTGCATCCACGCCCGCAGCGCCGGCTCCTCGAGCACGCCGGTGTCGGCGCCCTTGAGCCAGTGATCCCACCAGCGCAGGGCCTCCTGCAGGAAGCCGATCGATGGGCCGGGCAGGCCGGCGAAGCCGTAGTGGTGCGACCACGGGCCGATCAGCCCCTTGCACGGCCCGTCGTAGTGCTCGAGCACGCGCAGGACGGTGCTGCGGTAGGCGTCGGCCCAGCCGCCGACCATCAGTAGCGGCGCCTCGATCGCGGTTGTAGTCCTCGCAGATCGAGCCGTGCTGCCAGAACGCGTCGCGCCGCTGGTGCGCGAGCCAGTCCTCGACGAACGGCGGCGTCTCCTCGATGCGCCGCAGCCAGCTCTCACGCCAGGAATCGCCGACGACGTCGGGCTGCGGCGGGCGCGCGTTGTAGCCGAGCATCGTCGCCGCCCACGAGAGCATGTCGACGCCGAGCACGCACCCGCCCATGTAATGGATGTCGTTGGCGTAGCGATCGTCGGTCGAGCAGCAGCTGATCACGGCCTTGAGCTGCGGCGGGCGCCGGTAGGCGACCTGGAGGCCGTTGAAGCCCGTCCAGGAGAGTCCGATCATGCCCACGCCGCCGTCCGACCAGGGCTGCGCGGCGATCCACGCGAGCACCTCGAGCGCGTCGTCCTGCTCCTGGGCGAGGTACTCGCCGGCGAGGATGCCGTCGGAGTCGCCGCAGCCGCGCAGGTCGACGCGCACGCAGGCGTAGCCGCGCGCTGCGAACCAGGCGAACATCGCCTCGTCGCCGGCCGCCGTCGCGTCGTCCTTGCGGTAGGGCGCGTACTCGAGGATCGCCGGCACGCCTCCCGGCGGCGGCGGGTCGGGCAGCCAGAGCTTGGCCGAGAGGCGCGTGCCGTCGGCCATCGGAATCCACGTGTGCGGGAGCGTGCGCACGTCGTTGACGTCGCCCGAGCGGGTCTGCTCTAGTCTGGTGATCCGCCATCGAGCAATGAAGATTGCACGATGGAGACAACGAGATCAAGGGGCTCACGTGCAGAATCCGCCCGGTGCGGGCGACACGGCGCTCGCCGATCCGGCGCGCACGATCCAGGCGCTCGATCGCGGCCTGCGGCTGCTCGAGCTGATCGCGGCGAGCCCGCATCCGCTTTCCCGCGCGGAGGTCGCACGGCTCGCGGGCCTCAATCCGAGCACGGCCTTCCGGCTGCTCGCGACGCTCGAGGCACACGGCCTGATCGAGCGCGCGCGCACGGGCGGCTACCGCCGGGGCGTGGCCACGCTGCTGCTCGCAGCCGGCGGCATCGAGGAGTCGATCCGCCGGCACGCGCGCCCGTTGCTCGAGGAGCTGCGCGACGCGACCGGCGAGAGCGCGGTCGTCAGCGCCGTCGGCGCCGCGAGCTTCGCGACGCTCGATCAGGTCGACGGCGTGCACGCGCTCTCGGTGCGCTGGATCGGGCGGCGCTTCCCGCTGCACTGCACGTCGCCCGGCAAGCTCGTGCTCGCGGCGCTGCCCGCCGCCGAGCTCGATGCCGCGCTCGCGCGGCCGCTCGAGGTCTGCACGCCGCGCACGCTGACCGACCCCGCGGCGCTGCGCGCCGAGCTCGACGAGGTGCGCGGGACGGGCATCGCGACCTCGCTCGGCGACCACGAGCTGGGGGTGACCGGCATCTCGGCCGCAGCCCGCGACGGCGCCGGGCGGCCGGTCGCGATCGTCTCGGTGACGGGGCCCGAGGTGCGTCTGGGCGAGGCGCGCCTGGCGCGAGATCGCACCGCTCGTACGCAGCGCGGCGGGCCAGCTGGCGCGCGCGCTCGACATGACCGAGAGGAGCTGAGCGATGATCGAGGAGCAGGACGTCGTGATCGTCGGCGGGGGCATCGCCGGCCTCGTCGCCGCCCATCGCCTGCGCGACCGCGAGCCGGTGCTGCTCGAGGCCGCCGACCGCGTCGGCGGCCGCGTGTGGTCGCAGCAGCGCGGCGATCTCGCGGTGAGCGTCGGCGCGCACATGTTCCCCGCCGCCCGACTCCGTGGTCGGGCAGCTCGTGACCGAGCTCGGCCTCGCAGGTGATGCCGATCACCGGCTCGATGCTCAACATCCACCTCGGCGGCCGCATGGTGCGCGACGTGCGCCCCGAGCTGCTGCCGTTCCGACTGCCGCTCCCGGCCGCAGCTCGCGTCTCGTTCGCGCGCGCCGGACTCAAGGTCAAGCGCGACGCCGACGCGTACATGAAGCTGCTCGCGCGGCGGTCTGGGCGAGACCGACGCCGACGTGCGCCTGCGCGCGCTCAAGCACCGCGGCGACGAGACGTTCCAGGCCTTCCTCGGCCGCCTGCACCCCGATGCGTTCCGCATCTTCGAGGCGCTCTCGAACCGCTCGCTGGCCGATCCCGACGAGATCTCGCAGTCGGCGATGTCGGCGCTCTTCGGCCACGTCTGGGACAGCGGCGACCTCGGCCGCAACATGCGCGGCGGCTCGGGGCTGCTGCCCGATGCGCTCGGCGCGTCGCTCGGCCCGATCGTCCGGCTGGCACACGACGGCGACCTCGATGAGCCTGGACGGCGCGGGCGTGCGGATCGCCTACACGGGACCGGACGGAGCAGGCGAGATCCGCGCGCGCACGGCGATCGTCGCCGTGCCCGCGCCGCACGTGCCCGGCGTGCTCGGCGATGCGCTGACGCCCGAGATCGGCGCAGCGCTCGGCGACGTCACGTTCGGCCCGATGGCCGTGCTCAGCATCCGCACGGACGAGACGGCGCCGATGCCGTGGGACGACCTCTACTCGGTGCTCACGCCCGACCTGCGCTTCAACATGTTCTTCAACCACGCCAACTTCATGCACGGCGTGGGGCCCAAGCAGGGCAGCGTGATCATGGTCTACGGCGGCGGCCGGCGGGCGCGCGCGCTGCTCGGCGCATCCGAGGAGACGGTGCGCGACACGTTCCTCTCCGATCTCGACCTGATGTACCCGCAGGTGCGGCGCCACATCGCCGAGACCTGGGTCAAGGTCTGGGAGCACGCCGGCCCGTATGCGGCACCGGGGCGCTGGCGCGCGCAGGCCGCGCTCGACCGCGGCATCGCCGGCCGCATCTTCCTGGCCGGCGACTGGGTCTCGGAGTTCGTCTCGATGGAGACCGCCGCGCTGACCGCGGTGGATGCGAGCGACAACGTGCGCCGCGCCCTCGGCGACGCCGCGGCGGCCGCATGACGGTCGCGCTCGAGCCGGGCGGGTTCGTCAACCGCATGCCGCGCTACGAGATCCTCTCCGAGGAGGCGATGGCGACGATCGAGCGCGGCTGGCGGCGGCTGATGCGCGAGGTCGGCGTTCGCTTCGACCACCCCGAGGCGCAGCGGCTGTTCCGCGAGGCCGGGCAGGACGTCGGCGACGACGGCGTCGTGCGCCTCGACCCCGACTTCGCGCTCGAGCAGATCGCGCTCGCACCCGCGAGCTTCGAGCTGCGCGCCCGCAACCCCGCGCGCAGCGTCACGATCGGCGGCGACCTCATGGTCTTCACGAACGTCGCCGGGCCGCCGTTCGTGTACGAGGACGACGTGCGCCGCGATGCGCTGATGGACGACTTCGAGCGCTTCGATCAAGCTCGCCCACGTCTACGACGAGTTCGACTCGCAGGGCGGACTGCCGTGCGAGCCCTCCGATCTGCCGTTCGACTCGCGCCACCTCGACATGCAGGTCGCGGCGCTGACGCTCTCCGACAAGCCGCACATGGGCGCGCTCTTCGAGGGCTGGAAGGCGCGCGACGGCCTCGCGCTGACCGCGATCGCGTTCGGCGGGCGCGAGCAGCTCGAGCGCGGGCCGGTCACCTACGGCATCGCCAACGTCAACTCGCCGCTGACCTACGACGCGCGCGATGGTCGACCTCGCTCTTCGCCTACGCCGAGGCCAACCAGGCGATCGTCGTCACGCCGTTCCTGCTGATGGGCGCGATGTCGCCGGTCACGATCCCGGCCGCGCTCGTCCAGCAGACCGTCGAGGCGCTCGCCGGCGTCGTGCTCGTGCAGCTCGATCCGGCCGGGCGCGCCCGTCGTGCTCGGCTCGTTCCTCTCGCACACCGACATGCAGTCCGGTTCGCCCGGCTTCGGCGGCCCGGAGTCCGGCCTCGGGCTGCTCTGCTCGGGCCAGATCGCGCGCCGGCTCGACCTGCCGTGGCGCGCGGGCGGGGGCGGGCTCACGTCGAGCCCGCGGCCCGATGCGCAGGCGGCCTACGAGGCGCTGATCACGCACCAGGCGGCGTTCCTGTCGGGCGCCAACCTGATGCTGCACGCGGCCGGCTGGCTCGAGAGCGGCCTCGTCGCGAGCTTCGAGAAGTTCGTCATCGACATCGAGCTCCTGCGCGTGCTGCGCACCGAGTTCACGCCGTTCGCGATCGACGAGGACAGCCTCGCGTTCGACGCCCACGTCGAGGTCGGCCACGGCGGGCACTTCCTCGGCGCCGCGCACACGCTGACGCGCTTCCGCGACTGCTTCTACCGCCCGCTGCTCGCGACGACGGCGAACTTCGAGCGCTGGACGCGCGACGGGGCTCTGGAGATGACCGAGCGCGCCGACCTGGTGTGGCGTGCGGCGCTGGAGCGCTACGAGCAGCCGCCGCTCGAGGACGGCGTCCGCGACGAGCTGCACGAGTACGCCGCGCGGAGGCGGCGCGAGCTCGGCGACTGAGGAGCGCCGACGGGATGCGCGCGACGCCCCGGACGGCGCGCGCATCCCGGCAGCGCTCCTCGGTCCGTTCAGAAGACGATGACCGAGCGCGCCGTCTTGCCGGTCTCGATCGCCGTCATCGCGTCGTTGACCTCCTCGAGCGTGCACGGCGTCACGAGCAGGTCGAGCCGCAGCCTGCCCGCCGTGTAGAGGTCGAGCAGGATCGGGAAGTCGATCGGCGGCCGGCACGATCCGTACCAGCAGCCGCGGATCGCCTTCTCGCCGAGCGTGAGATCGAGCGGGTTGTACGAGACCTGCGCGTCGGGCGGGGCCATGCCCACGAGGATCGCCTCGCCACCGGGCCGCACGAGCTTCGACGTGAGCTCGATCGTGCGCGGCCGGCCGATCGCCTCGAAGGCGTAGTCGACGAGCCCGCCGCCGGCGATCACTGCTTCGACCGTGTCGCCCTCCGAGGCGAGGATCGTCTCGGTCGCGCCGAGCTCGCGGGCGAGCTCCAGCTTCACGGGCTCCATGTCGATCGCCACGATGCGGCTGGCCGCTGCGATCGCCGCGCCCTGCACGATGTTCAGCCCGACACCGCCGCAGCCGACCACGGCAACCGTGTCGCCGGCCCGCACCTTTGCAGTGTTGAGCACCGCGCCGACGCCCGTCATGACCGCGCAGCCCATCAGCGCGAGCTCCGTCAGCGGGAGGTCGTCGTCGACCTTGATCGCGGTCTGTGCCGGGACGACGGCCCGCTCGGCGAACGAGGACGTCGTGTAGTGGTGGATGTCGGTGCCCTCGTGGTGGAGGCGCACGGTGCCGTCCATCATCGTCCCGGAGTCCGACCATGCGAGACGCTCGCAGAGGTTGGCGCGGCCGCGCAGGCACTCGCGGCACGCCCCGCAGTAGGGCAGCCAGCTGAGGATCACGTGATCACCGGGGGCGACGTTGCTGACGCCCGGCCCGACCTGCTCGACGATGCCCGCACCCTCGTGGCCGATCACGGCCGGCATCGGCCCGGGGTGGACGCCCTGAACGGAGTGGAGGTCGGAGTGGCAGACGCCGCTCGCGACCATGCGCACCAGCACCTCGCCGGCGCACGGGGGGTCGAGGACGAGCTCCTGGACGACGAGCGGCTGCCCGTACTCGTAGAGCACGGCGGCCCTCACGGCTGCCCTCCGGGGGCCTGGGCGGTGTTCACCATGGTGCGGACCATCTGAGGGTTCCCTTCTCGCGCCTTCGAGGGGTTTGCGCCTGCCGAGATCTGCCAGTATGGCGCCCTTGGCGCCGCCGTCCCCCAGATCGAGCGAGGAGAGATGAAAATCGTCCGCGAGCTGCCGGAAGCCGTGCGCGTGGTGCGCCACGTGTGGATTCCCATGCGCGACGGCGTGCGGCTCTCCGCACGGCTGTGGCTGCCGGCGAGCTCGGAGCGGGCGCCCGCACCCGCGATCCTCGAGTACATCCCGTACCGCAAGGACGACCACTCGCTGCCGGGCGACGAGCCGCGCCACCGCTACTGGGCCGGCCACGGCTACGCGAGCGTGCGCGTCGACCTGCGCGGCAGCGGCGACTCCGAGGGCATCCTCATGGGCGAGTACCTGCGCGCAGGAGCAGGACGACGCCGAGGACGTGCTCGCATGGCTCGCCGAGCAGCCGTGGTGCACGGGCCGCGTCGGCATGATCGGCATCTCCTGGGGCGGCTTCAACGGCCTCCAGGTCGCGGCCCGCCGGCCGCCGCAGCTCGGCTGCGTCGTCAGCCTGTGCTCGACCGACGACCGCTACGCCGACGACGTCCACTACATGGGCGGCGCCCTGCTCGGCATCGACATGCTCGCCTGGGCCTCGACCATGCTGGCCTACAACGCGCGCCCGCCGGACCCCGAGATCGTCGGCGAGGAGCGCTGGCGCGAGCTGTGGCTCGCGCGCCTGCGACGAGACCCCGCCGTGGATCGAGGACTGGGTCGCGCCACCAGCGACGCGACGCGTTCTGGCAGCAGGGCTCGGTGTGCGACGACTACGACGCGCTGCAGGTGCCGGTCTACATGGTCGGCGGCTGGAACGACGCCTACACCAACGCCATCCCGCGCTTCCTCGAGGGCTACGGCGGGCCGCGCAAGGGCCTGATCGGCCCGTGGTCGCACAACTATCCCGAGGTCGGCACGCCCGGCCCCGCGATCGGATTCCTGCAGGAGACGTTGCGCTGGTTCGACCACTGGCTGACGCGACCGCGACAGCGGCGTCATGGACGAGCCGCAGCTGCGCGTGTGGATGCAGGAGTGGGCCGCGCCCTCGCCGCGGCACGCCCACCGCGACGGCCGCTGGCTCAGCGAGCCCGCCTGGCCCTCGCCCAACGTCGAGCTGCAGGCGCTGGCGATCGGCGAGCGCGGGCTCGGCCTGGCCGACGCGACCGAGGCCGCCGTCCGCTGCCACGGCCACGACACGCACGGCGCCGATGCGGGCAACTGGTGCCCCTACGGCGCGGCCGCCGACGAGCCGCCCGACCAGCGCGAGGAGGACGGCCGCACGCGCTGCTTCGATTCCGATCCGCTGCCCGAGCGCCTCGAGCTGCTCGGCCGCCCGGCCGCCGTGCTCGAGCTGACGTCCGACCAGCCGCTCGCGCTCGTGATGGTGCGGCTCTGCGACGTCGCGCCCGACGGCTCCTCGCTGCTGCTCTCACGCGGCGTGCTCAACCTCACGCACCGCGACTCGCACGAGCACCCCGAGCCCGTTCCGGCCGGCGAGCGCCTGACCGTGCGCGTGGAGCTCAAGGTGCTGGGGCAGGCGGTGCCCGCTGGACACCGGTTGCGGCTGTCCGTGTCGCCGACCTACTGGCCCTGGATCTGGCCGTCGCCCGAGCCCGTCGTGCTGACGCTGCACACCGCGGGCGCGAGCCGGCTCGAGCTCCCCGTGCGCGCGGCCGTCGACGCGCCCGAGCCGGCGCCCTTCGCCGAGCCCGAGACAGGCGAGCCGCTGGCGGTCGAGGCGATCCCCGGGATCCACCGCGAGGGCATCCACGGCTCGCGCGACGTCGCCGCGGGGCGCACGGAGCTGCGCGTCTACCGCGACAACCCGGCCGAGCGGATCGTCGAGAGCGGCATCGAGCTGGAGCACCTGATGGACGACACGTACTCGCTCGTCGCGGGCGATCCGCTCTCGGCCCGCGCCGTCTGCCGCTCGACGACGAGCGTCGGCCGCGGCGACTGGCGCACCCGCGTCGAGTGCGAGAGCACGATGTCGGCGACGGCAGGCGAGTTCCTGGTCACGACCCGGGTCGAGGCCTACGAAGGCGACACGCGCGTGTTCGCCCGCTCGGCCGAGCGGGCGATTCCACGCGACCTGGTCTGAGGAGACGACGATGACGGAAGCGAGAGCAGGGCGCCGGGCTGACGGCGGCATCGTGGCGGGCGAGGTCGCCGAGGGCGTGACGCTGGTCAAGAACGCGCGCGTCGAGGTGCGCGACGGCACGCGCCTGGCCGCCGACCTGTACCTGCCGACCGCGGCGATCGAGCAGGGGCGGCCGGTCTCGGTCGTCATGGAGTACATCCCGTACCGCAAGGACGAGGTCGTCCCGGGCTCGCGCTTCTACGAGTACCTGCCGCAGCAGGGCTATGCCGTGGCGCGCGTCGACATCCGCGGCACCGGCGGCTCGCCAGGGCGTGAACATCGACGAGTACCTGCCGCAGGAGCAGCAGGACGGCGTCGACGCGGTCGAGTGGCTGGCCGCCCAGGAGTGGTGCGACGGGCCACGTCAACATGATGGGCATCTCGTACGGCGGCTTCACGTCGCTCCAGGTCGCGAGCCACGCGCCCGCGCACCTCACCCGCATCATCCCGATGTTCTTCACCGACGATCGCTACACCGACGACTGCCACTTCCGCGGCGGGCTGATGCGCATGTACTACGACGTCGGCATGGTACGGCAACATGATGTGCGCCTGGAACGCGCTGCCGCCGTATCCCGAGTGGTCCGACGGACTGGGCCGAGGTGTGGGAGGAGCACCTGGCCGGCAACGAGCCGTACCTGCTCGAGTGGCTGCGCCACCAGACCGACTGGCCGAGTACTGGCGCAACGGCTCGGTCGGTCACATCGCCGACCGCATCAAGTGCCCGGCGTTCCTGATCGGCGGCTGGCGCGACGGCTACCCGAACCCGCCGCTGCGGCTGTACGAGGCGCTGCAGGTGCCGCAAGAAGGTGCTGATCGGCCCGTGGAACCACGCCCGCCGGACGTCGCCGTGCCCGGCCCGCGCATCGACCACCTGCACGAGGTCGTGCGCTGGCTCGACCACTGGTGCGGCGGCGAGGCCAACGGCGTGATGGACGAGCCGCCCGTCGTCGTGTTCATGCAGCACGGCGAGCCGCCGGTCGTCGACCGGCTCGAGTCCGAGGGGGACTGGCGCGCCGAGCCGGCGTGGCCCGTCGCCGGGTGCGTCGGAGAGCGTCATGTACCTGGCGCGACGACGGCCGGCCTCGCAGCGCAGACGGGCGCCGACGGCGCCGACGACCTGACCTACGACGCGACCGTCGGCGTCACGGCGAGCTGTGGTCGGGCGGCCTGCACTTCGGCCTGCCGGGCGACCAGCGGCCCGACGAGGCGCTCTCGCTGACCTACACCTCGCCGCCGCTCGACGAGGACCTGCACGTGCTCGGCCGGCCCGTGGCGCGGCTGCACGTCGACTCCTCGGCGAGCGTGATCGGCTTCTGCGTCAGCCTCAGCGACGTGCTCGCCCGACGGGACGTCGCACCTCGTCGCGAAGGGCATGCTCAACGTCACGCGCCGCGACTCGCTGAGCGAGCCGGCCGAGCTGCCGCCGGGCGAGCGCGCCGTGCTCGACGTCGAGCTCGACGCGACCGGCTGGGTCTTCCAGAGCCGGCCATCGCGTGCGCGTCTCCGTCGCCAACGCCGACTGGCCGAACGTCTGGCCGACGCCGGAGCCCGCGACGAGCCGGGTGCACCGCGGCCCGGCGGCGCCGTCGCAGATCACGCTCCCGCTCGTGCCGGCGGAGGGCGCGGCCACGGCGCCGCAGTTCCGGCCCTCGCCGGTCGTCGTCGAGCGCCACGCGCGCATCGCGGTGCCGCCGCGCTGGGACGTCAAGCGCGAGGGCCTGACGGGCCGCGCGGAGGTGACGGTCGCCGACGAGGGCGTGCTGCGCATCAACCCCTCGACGCTCGTGCGGCGCGAGTTCCTCGGCATCATGCGCGCCGACCGCGACGATCCCGCCTCGGCCTCGGCCTTCGGCCGGCACACGGCGACGATCGAGCAGCCCTCGGGCAGCACGACGTCCACCTCGGACCTGACGATCCAGGCCTCCGCGGAGCGTTTCCACATCGTGCTCACGGTCGAGGTGCACCGCGACGGCGCGGCCGTCTACTCGCGCCGCTGGGTCGAATCGGTCCCGCGCGTGTTGCTGTAGCTGCACGGGTCGGTTTCCGACCCAATCGTGCAGAGCGTGCAATTGGGGCCAGGCCCCAATTGCACGCGCCCTACCCGCACCTTCAGGCGTGCAATCGGGGCCTGGCCCCAATTGCACGCTGCTAGCGCACGTTCAGGGCCAGGCCCTGAACGTGCGGACAGTCAGATGTGGTCTCTCGGGATCCGTTTCGTCCAGCTGCGCGAGAAGATCCGGCGGTCGCCCTCGTAGGCATCGACCGAGTCGGTCAGCAGGAACGCGTCGGCATCCGCGGTCATCACGCTCGCCGTCTCGACCCGCGTGCGCCAGTCGCCGCGCGAGAGACCGATCTTCCAGTCGGCTCGCGTCTCGGCCGAGAGCGGGTCACCCTCGACGATCGAGTACGTGTCGACGGCGTGCTCCTCGACCACCAGATCGGCCTCGACGAGGCGGTCGACCGAGTCGTGCGTGACGATCGCGAGCGTCGCCCGCCCGCTGCCGCGATCGACCGTGAGCTTGGGACTCGCGGGGCCGCCGCCCGAGCGGTGCTCGATCGCGAGCGGCTGGGCCACCTCCGGCTCCTCGAACGGCGGCAGCGCGTCGTCCTCGGGGCGCGGAGCGCGCACGGGGAACGACACCGAGCTCGCCGCGCCGGCGTGGACCGTCAGCGTGACCGGCTCGGGCGAGGGCCACATGTACGGCCAGTACGTGGGGGAGAGCGAGACGCGGATGCGGTGCCCCGCCTGGAAGGCGTGGCCCAGGGCGTTGAGCCGGAAGGCGACCTCGTAGGCGCGTCCGGGCTCGAGCGGCTCGGGATGCTCGTGCGAGTCGCGGTGCGTGAGGTTCAGGAACCCGCGGCTGACGAGCAGCGACACGCCCTCCGGCGAGACGTCGCAGACGCGCACGGCCACGAGTGCGAGTGGCCGGTCCGAGGCCAGCGTGAGCCGCGCCTCCGGGAGGCCGAGCATCTCGGTGCGCTCGGCCAGCGGCGCAGAGGTGAAGCACAGCGAGCGTCCGTCCTCGGCACGCTGGTCGGGCGGATCGTCGCCCTCGAAGCCCCAGCCCGTCCACGCTCCCGCGTCCAGGCCGGTCTGCTGCAGGCCGCCGAAGCCGAGCTCGCCCGCCGGGCCCGCGGCCTCGGCGAGGCTGCCGTCGGCGCGCAGGAAGAGCTCCGTGAGCCCGGGGCCCGCCTCGCGCGGCCACGCGTCGTCGGCGACCCAGCGGCCCGGCCGCTCGACGTGCGGCGCATCCGTCGGATCGACCCATTCCTGGATCCACGCGCGCAGCGTCGGCTCCTCGAGCACGCCGTTCTCGACGCCCTTGAGCGTGTGGTCCCAGAAGCGCAGGGAGTCCTGCAGGAAGCCGATCGCGGGCCTGGGCAGCCCCGAATGCGGATACAGGTGCCCCCACGGGCCGCACAGGCCCTTGGCCTGACCGCGGTAGCCCTCGAGGAAGCGGTAGATCGCGTCGGTGTAGCCGTCCTGCCAGCCACCGACCATGTACACGGGCACCTCGATCGCCGAGAAGTCCTCGCACACCGAGCCGTGCTTCCAGAACTCGTCGCGGCGCTGGTGGCCGACCCACGCGTGGATGTAGGGCGGGGTCTGCTCGAGCCGCTCGAGCCAGAGCTCGCGCCAGCGCTCGCCCACGTGCAGCGGATCCGGCGGGCGCGCGTTGTAGGCCAGCATGGTCGAGGCCCACGACTGCATGTGGGATCCGTGCAGCGCGCCGCCGATGTAGTGCACGTCGGTCGCGTAGCGGTCGTCCGTGGAGGCAACCGAGAGCACCGCGGCGAGCGCGGGCGGGCGCCGCGCCGCGATCTGCAGGCCGTTGAACCCGCCCCACGACTTGCCCATGATGCCGACCTTGCCGGTGCACCACGGCTGCTCGGCGAGCCAGGCGATGACCTCGAGCGCGTCGTCGTGCTCCTGCTTGGTGTACTCGTCGAGCATGATCCCGTCGGAGTCGCCGGAGCCGCGCTGGTCGACGCGGACGTTGGCGTAGCCGTGGCCGGCCCACCACGGGTGCATGAGCGCGTCGCGCGCGGCCGTGCCGTCGTCCTTGCGGTACGGGATGTACTCGAGGATCGCCGGCACGGGGTCGGCCTCGGCGTCCTCGGGCAGCCAGATGCGCGCCGCGAGCCCGGTGCCGTCCGCGAGCGGGATGAACGTGTTGGCGATCGTGCGGGTCGGGCGGGGGAACTCCGTGCGGATCTGCATTTTAACGGGCCTCGACGATCTTGCGGATCTTGGCGTTGACGACATCCGGCCTGTGGCCGTAGAGCGAGCAGTGGCCCATGCCGGGAAAGCTGTGGAGCTCGGCGCCGGGCACGAGCTCCGCGACCCTGCGGCCGTGCTGCGGCGGAGCCTGCACGTCTTCCTCGAAGACGAACACGTGCAGCGGCACCGTGCAGCAGGGCAGCCGCTCGCTGACGTCGAAGTCGATGCACGCCTGCCACTGCCCGATCAGCGAGCCCTCGTTGTCCTCTTCCCAGCTCGCGCCGAGCCGCTCGCGGATGAGCGGCCACAGCTCGGGGTCGCCGAGCGCCCCGGCCGGGTAGAGCTGGGAGGCGTAGTGGGTCGTCGACATCATCCCCGCGAGCGTACCGCCCGCCCTGCGGTACTCGACCTCGGCGCCCATGTAGTCGCCGAGCCAGCCCTCCGAGCCCGAGGCCGCACAGCCCATCGCCACCGCGACGGTGATCAGGTCGGGCCGGTCGAGCGCGAGCTGTAGCACCGTGAAGCCGCCCATCGAGAGCCCGACGACCACGACGGGTGGGTTGCAGACCGCCTCGATCAGCCCGGCCGTGTCGCGCGCGAGGTCGGCGATCGACCACGGCAGCGGCGCGCGGCAGACCGTCTCGCCGACGCCACGATTCGCGAACGACGTGCTGCGGAAGGCGTCGTCGAAGGCCGGCGCCTGGTACTTCCGCCACGACGAGCCGTTGCCGCCGCCGCCCGAGATCCAGACGATGTCGGGGCCCTCGCCGGACTGGTGGTAGACGATCTCGGTGTCGCCGACGCTCGCCGTGGGCATCAGGCCGCCTCGATGATCTTGCGGATCTCGGCGTTGAGCGTGTCGTGGCGGTGGCCGTAGATCGAGCAGTGGCCCATGCCCGCGAACTCGTGCAGCGTCGCGGTGGGCGTGAGCTCGGCGACCCGGCGACCGAACTGGGGCGGGGCCTGGACGTCCTGCTCGAAGGCGAAGATGTGCAGCGGCGCAGTGCAGCCCGGCAGCCGGTCGGTCACGTCGAAGTCGATGCACGCCTGCCACTGCCCGATCAGCGAGACCTCGTTGTCCTCCTCGAACTCGCCGCCGAGCATCTCCTCGATGATCGGGAACATCGGCGGGGTCGCCGAGCACCTGCGCGGGGTAGAGCATCGACGCGTAGTGCAGCGTCGACATGCGCCCCGAGAGGCTGCCGCCGGCTCGGCGGTAGTCGACCTCGGCCTGCATGTAATAGCCGAGCCAGCCTTCCGAGCCCGAGGCGGCGCAGCCCATCGCCACGCCGACGGTGACGAGGTCGGGCCGGTCGAGCGCGAGCTGGAGCACCGTGAGCGCCCCCATCGAGAGGCCGACGACCGCGACGGGCGGGTTGCAGACCGCTTCGATCAGCCCCGCCGCGTCGGCCGCGAGGTCGGCGATCGTCCACGGCTCGGGCGCGCGGCAGACGGTCTCGCCGACGCCGCGGTTCGCGAAGCTCGTGTTGCGGAAGGCGTCGTCGAACGCGGGCGTGTTCCACTTCCGCCAGGGCGCGCCGTTGTCGCCGCCACCGGCGATCCAGACGATGTCGGGGCCCTCGCCGGACTGGTGGTAGACGATCTCGGTGCCGCCGACGGTCACGGTGGGCATGGCGCTCCTCTGGGGACGGGGTTGCCTGCGGGCGGGGTGCTCATTCGACCGGTGCGCCTGCCTCTGCGACCGGGGCCAGCACGCCCGCGCGCACCTGCTCCCAGTGGTGGCAGGCGACCGCGTGGCCCGCCTCGATGGGCGCGAGCGGGGGCGTCACGGTCTTGCAGATCTCGGTCGCCAGCGGGCAGCGCGTGTGGAAGCGGCAGGCCGGCGGCGGGTTGCGCGGGCTCGGGATCTCGCCGGCGACCATCAGCTTGCGGCGGTCGCGGCGCGTCGGATCGGGCTCGGAGACGGCTGAGAGCAGGCCCACGGTGTAGGGGTGCGCCGGCGCCTGCAGCACGCGCTCGCCGGGGCCGACCTCGATGATCTGGCCGAGGTACATGACGGCGATGCGGTCGGCGATGTAGCCGACGACGTTGAGGTTGTGCGTGATGATCAGGTACGTCAGGCCGAGCCGCCGACCGAGGTCCTTCATCAGGTTGAGCACGGCCGCCGCTGCCGACACGTCGAGGCCGCTGGTCGGCTCGTCGGCGACGAGGAACTCCGGGTTGAGCGAGAGCGCGCGGGCGATGCCGACGCGGCGCGCCTGGCCGCCCGAGAGCTCGTGCGGGTACTTCTGCGCCTGCTCGGAGGACAGCTCGACCATCGCGAGCAGCTCGTCGACCGCGTGGCGCTGGTCGTCGCCGATGTCGTTGATGCGGTACGGCTCGGTCAGCAGGTACGCAACCCTCAAGCGCGGGCTGAGGCTCGAGTACGGATCCTGGAAGATCATCTGCGCGCGCCGCCGCAGCCTGCGCAGGTCGCCGCGTGAGAGCGCGGCGAGATCCTGCCCGTCGAACTCGATGTGCCCGCTCGTCGCCGACTCGAGACCGAGGATCGTGCGCCCGAGCGTCGTCTTGCCCGAGCCGGACTCCCCCACGAGGCCGAGCACCTCGCCCCGCCGCAGCTCGAGGTCGACCCCGTCGACCGCGCGCACGGCGCCTGCGCCGACCTGTCCCGAGAGCCGCGCGAGCGTGCCGCGGCGGCCGCCGAAGTGCGTCGAGAGCCCGGACACGCGCACGATCACGTCGCCCGCGGTCTCGCTCTCGGCTGCGGCCTCGTCGGCGCCCACCGCGGCGTGCGTGAGCGCGGCGACGGCCTCGGCCGCGCTGAGGTCGTCCGCGGCCGCCGTGCCCACGACCGCCTCGCTGCGGTACGAGCTCTCGGGGTCGTAGATGTGGCACAGCACGCGGGCGCCGTCCTCGAGCCGCAGATCGCGCGGGGTCTCGACGCGGCAGGCGTCCTGGGCGAGCGGGCAGCGCGGGTGGAAGGCGCAGCCGGAGGGCAGCGCCGAGAGGCTCGGCACGCGGCCGGGAATCGTCGCGAGACGCCCGCCGCGCAGGCGCGCGGAGGGGACGGCGGCGAGCAGTGCCTGGGTGTACGGATGGCGCGGCCGGCCGAAGATCTGCTCGGCCGTGCCCTGCTCGACGGCGCGCCCTGCGTACATCACGATCACGCGGTCGCACAGGTGCGAGACCACGCCGAGGTCGTGCGAGACGAACAGGATGGCCGTGCCGTGGCTCTCGCGCAGGCGCCGCAGGAGCTCTACGATCTGCGCCTCGAGCGTCACGTCGAGGGCGCTCGTCGGCTCGTCCGCGATCAGCAGCGCGGGCTCGAGCAGCAGCGCCATCGCGATCATGATCCGCTGCCGCATGCCGCCCGAGAACTGGTGCGGGTAGTCGTTCAGTCGCTGCTCGGCGTCGGGGATGCCGACCTGCCCGAGCAGCTCGATCGCGCGCCGCCGCAGCTCGCCGCGCGGGGCGCTGCGGTGCGCGCGCTGCACGTCCAGCATCTGCCGCCCGATCGTGAACACCGGGTTCAGGCTCGTGAGCGGATCCTGGAAGATCATCGCCAGCTCGCGGCCGCGCAGGTCGCGCATCGCGTCGCTCGAGAGCGAGCCGAGGTCGCGCCCGCGCAGCGAGACGCTGCCGTGCGAGATCTCGCCGTTCGGAGGCAGCAGGCGCATGAGCGCGGAGGAGAGCGTCGACTTGCCACAGCCCGACTCGCCGACGACGCCGACGATCTCGCCCGGCTCGACCGCGAACGACACGTCGGTGAGCGCGCGCAGGCTGCCGCCGCGCACGTGGTAGCTGATGCCGAGGTCGTCGACCTCGAGCAGCGGGCCGCTCACCGGCCCCGCCAGCGGCGCGCGCCCGAGAGGCGCGGATCGAAGACGTCGCGCAGCGTCTCGCCGAGCAGCGTGAACGCGAGCGTCGCGACCATCAGCGCGAGGCCGGGCGCGATCACGCCCCAGGGCGAGTCCTGCACGCGCGAGAAGCCGTCGGCGAGCATCACGCCCCAGGAGGCGGTCGGCGGCTGGACGCCGAGGCCGAGGAAGGAGAGGCCGGCCTCGATCGTGATCGCGCTCGGGATGTCCATCGCGAGCAGGATGAAGAGCGGCGCGAGGATGTTCGGGACGACGTGCACGACGACGAGCCGGAACGGGCCGGCCCCGAGCGAGCGCTCGGCCTCGACGAACTGGTTGTTCTTGAGCGCCAGCACCATCGCGCGGCTGACGCGGGCGTAGTTCGGGATGAACGCGACCGTGATCACGATGATCACGTTCTGCAGGGACGAGCCGAGCAGCGCGAGCAGCACGAGCGCGAGGATCACGGCCGGGAACGCCTGCAGCGAGTCCATGACGACGATCAGCGCGTCGTCCAGCAGCCCGCCGCGGTAGCCGGCGATCACGCCGAGGATCAGCCCGAGCACGAGCGCGCCGAGCACGGACGGCACCGCCACGCCGAGCTCGACCCGGCAGCTGAAGATCAGGCGCGAGAGCAGGTCGCGCCCGATCTCGTCGGTGCCCAGGAGGTGATCCCAGGACGGCCCCTGGAGGCGCGACGGGATGTCTTGCTTGTCGACTGCCGTCGGCGCGAACAGCGAGGGCACGGCGGCGAGCACGAGCAGGATGCCGACGACGACGATCCCGAACGCGCCCGAGGGTCGCCGCGCGACCTCGCGCAGCATCGTCAGGCGCCCGCCGGGCGCGAACGAGGCGGTGGCCGGCTGCTCGCTGACGCCGACGGCCATCAGCGCGCCCCCTCGGCGCGGATGCGCGGATCGAGCGCCCGGTAGCTCAGGTCTGCGAGCAGGTTGGCGAGCACGAAGAGGATCGCCACCATGAGCACGCCGCCGCGCACGATCGGGTAGTTACGCGACTGGATCGAGTCGTAGATCAGCGTCCCGAGGCCGGTGCGGGCGAAGATCACCTCGACGAAGATCGCGCCGCCCATCAGCGAGCCGAGGCCGACGCCGAGCACGGCGATCGTCGGGATGATCGCGTTCTTGAGCGCGTAGCGGTAGAAGATCATCCGCTCGCGCAGGCCGAACGCGTGGGCCGTGCGGATGTAGTTCGCGTTCAGCACCTCGAGCATGCTCGCCCGCACGAGTCGCGCCAGATACCCGATCCAGGTGATCGCGAGCGCGATCGACGGCAGGATCAGGTGCCGCAGGTAGTCGACCGGGTCGCCGAGCTCGCCGGCGCCGATCGCCGGCAGCACGCTCAGGTGCACGGCGAACAGCAGCATCAGGAAGAGGCCGGCGACGTACGGCGGGATCGTGATCAGCGACACGGCCATGACGCCCGTGATGCGGTCGAGCAGGGTGTTCGGGTGCGTCGCGGCGTAGACCCCGAGCGGCACGCCGATCAGCACCGCGAGCAGCAGGCTCGAGACCGCCAGGATCAGCGTGTGCGGGAGCGCGCTGAAGAGCAGCGAGGTGACCGGCTCGTCGTTCGTGAAGTCGACGCCGAGGTCGCCCTGCAGCGCGCCCGTGACGAAGTTCCAGACCTGGCGGGGCACCGAGAGGTCGAGCTGCATCTCTGCGCGGACGAGCTTCGACAGCTCCGGGTCGGCGCGCGGGCCGAGGATCGTCGTCACCGGATCGCCGGGGATGAGGTGCACGAGCGACGCCAGGAACGCCATGACGACGAGCACGACCAGAGCCGTCATCGCGAGTCGCTTGAGGAGGTAGGCCAGCAGAACAGACTCCCTTTGGCGCGTGAGCGTGTCGAGGTGCCGGCGGCATCGACCCAGCGGCCGGAGGAGCGCGGGAGCTCAGCCGGGATGCAAGAGCCTATGCCGCGTGGACCTGCCGCGCAAGCAATCGGAGGCGCAAGCGCGGCGTGCCGTACCCTCCGGCGTCATGACGCCTCTCACCACCTCCGGTCCGCCGCTGCTCGCAGGGCGCGTGGCGCTCGTGACGGGTGCGGGCCGCGGCATCGGGCGCGGGATCGCGCACGCGCTCGCCGCGAGCGGCGCCCGCGTGATGGCGGTCTCGCGAACGGAGTCCGAGCTCGCCTCGCTCGAGGTTGAGATCGGCGGCGGGTACGTCGCGGTCTCGCTCGCCGGCGAGGCCGGCTGCCGCGCGGCGGTGGCGGCGGCCGAGGCGCAGCTCGGGCCCGGTCGAGATCCTCGTCAACAACGCGGGTGACGGCGATGCCGCCGACGGGCGCGCCTGGGAGCTCGAGCCGGCCGACTGGCGCGCGAAGCTCGCCGTCAACCTCGACGCGCCGTTCTACCTCACGCGCCTCGTGCTGCCCGGGATGCTCGCCGCCGGCCGCGGGCGGATCGTCAACATCGCCTCGACGGCGGGCCTCGCCGCGGGCGGGGAGATGGCCGCCTTCGTGGCCTCGAAGCACGGGCTGATCGGGCTCACGCGCGCCGTCGCGATCGATGCGGGAGCCGGCGGCGTGACCTGCAACGCCGTCTGCCCCGGCTGGGTGCGCACGGGCCTCACCGAGGCTCCGGACGAGGTCTGGGCCGAGCGCGACGCGAGCTATCCGGCCGGCCGCGTGCCGACGATCGGCGAGGTCGCCGCGCTGGTCGTGTACCTCGCGAGCGACGCGGCCTCGGGCATCAGCGGCGAGGCCATCCGCGTCGCGCTCGGCAGCACCTGGTGAGGCGGACGCCTACCCGCCGCGCTTGACGATCCAGCCGGCGTCCATCGGCAGCGCGAGCCCGGTGACGAGGCCGGCCCGCTCGCTCGCGAGCCAGAGCGCGCCCTCGGCGACCTCGGAGAAGTCGGGCTGGCCGCGATCCTCGAAGAGGTTGTCGCGGCCCGAGGCCGCGTCGAACTCCTCGTAGGTCGCATTCGCATGGCCCGCGACCTGATCCATGTAGCTCTGCAGGCCCGCCGACACCACCCGCTGCTCGTCGCGCCCGGCCATCTGCGTCGGGCAGACGACGTTGACGTTGATCCCGTAGGGCCCGAGCTCCAGCGCGAGCGACTTGGCGTAGTGGATGGCACCGGCCTTGGCGGCGTTGTAGTGCGCGTAGCCGTGCTCGACGCGCAGGCCGTTGCGCGAGGAGGTGACGACGATCTTGCCGCTGCCACGCTCGAGCATGTGCGGCACGACGTATTTGGTCGTCAGCCATACGCCCTTGAGGCAGACGTCGTTGACGAAGTCCCATTCGGCCTCGGTGATCTCCCAGGCGCGGGCGAGCGTCGCGCCGCCGGCGTTGGCGACGAGGACGTCGATGCCGCCCAGGGCCGCGATCGCCTCGGCCGCCATGCGCTCGCAGTCGGCCGCGCTCGTCACGTCGGCCTCGATCGCGAAGGCGCGGCGGCCGCCGGAGTTCAGCTCGGCCACCGTCGCGTCGAGCTGCTCGCGCCCGGCCATGCCGTAGGGCGATGCGCCGGCCAGCGAGCCGAGGTCGGCGATCGCCACGTCGGCGCCCTCGCGGGCGAACAGCCGCGCCACGGCACGGCCGTAGCCGCGCGCGCCGCCCGTGATCAGAGCGGTCTTGCCGTCGAGCTCACCCATGGATCTCCTCGAGGTTCGGATCGGCGGGAACGAGCGCGCGGCCGGCGACCGCGCGTCCGCCCAGCAATACCAGCCAGCGGCGCGCGTCGTCGGCGATCACGTCGATGTCGCTGAGCGGATCGCCGTCGACGACGAGCAGGTCGGCGAGCTGCCCGGGTGCGATGCGGCCCACGTCCTCGAGCGCGCAGGCCGCAGCCGCGCCGCTCGTGGCGGCCACGATCGCCTCGCCCGGCGTCAGCCCGGCGCGCGCCATGCGCACGACCTCGAGCGCGTTCGCTCCGTGGGGCCCGGAGTCGAAGCCCATCACCATCGTCACGCCGGCCGCCTTCGCGCTCGCCACGGTCGTGTAGGCGTCCTCGCGCAACCGCTTGGCCTGCTCCACGAGCGTGTGGGTGAAGCAGCAGGAGCGCTCCGCCGCGACGAGCTCGAAGACGCTCAGCGTGGGCACGAGCACGATGCCGCGCTCGGCCATCTGCGCGAGCACCTCGGGCGCCCGGTGCAGCGCCTCCCCGTGCTCGATCGTGTCGACGCCGCAGTCGACCGAGAGGCGGATGCCCGGCAGCCCCTCTGCGTGCGAGGCGACGCGGAAGCCGAGGCGATGCGACTCCTCGACGATCGCCTCGAGCTCGGGTGCGGTCATCTGGGCCGGCTCGACGCCCTCGCGCGGCACCGTCAGCGCGCCGGTCGTCATCACCTTGATCAGGTCGGCGCCCTGCCGGATCTGCTCGCGCACCGCCTTGCGCACCTCGTCCGGGCCGTCGGCCTGGCGGTACATCTCTGCGAACAGCCGGCCGCCCGGGGACGTGGGGGAGACGATCTGGCCGCACAGCACGAGCCGCGGGCCCGGGCACAGGCCGGCGCCGATGGCGCGCCGGAGGGCGAACAGCTCGCGTCCGTTGCTGCCGAGGTCGCGTGCCGTCGTGATGCCGCCGGCGAGCATCGCCCGCGAGGCCGCGGCCTGGCCGTAGGGCCGCACGTCGCGCTCGTAGGCGGGCTCGCCCTGCGGCGGCGCCGGCATGGTCAGGCTGCTGAGGTGCACGTGTGCGTCGATCAGCCCCGGCAGCACCGTGCGGCCGCCGAGGTCGAGCGCCCGGTAGCCCGCAGGGGTGGTCGCGCCGTCGAGGACGTCCGTGATCACGCCGTCGCGGACGAGCACGGTCGCACCGACGCGCGCGGGGCCACCGGAGCCGTCGAGCACGCGGCCGCCGACGAGCGCCAGATCGCCCTCGCCGGGCGCGGGTGCGCCTTCCAGGTCTTGGGCGCGCAGCACGCTCGTGCCATGCGTTGCACGAGGGTTCCCGACGGCGCTCATCGAATGCTCCTGCTCTTGACGGGGGTGGAGGCGGCACCTAGCATCGTCTCTCGGTGTGATCGGCGCCGATCGTACAGCGGGCGTCCGAGACTGCTGTTCGTGGCCGGTCGACCAGGCCATGCAACGAGCGGCTGACGGACGGAGACCCCAGATGACGAACGAGACGCCGTGGATGCCAGAGGGCATTCCCGTGAACCAGTTCAACCGCCAGGCGCTCCTGGGGCGGGCGGCAGCCCTCGGGCTGACCGGCGCGGCGGCGGCGGCCTTCGCCGACTCGCTGACCGCGAGCGCTGACGCCGCCGGCTTCGCGAGCGAGGTGGGCGCCGCCGGCAAGACGCTCCGCTTCCGGCTCGAGACGGACATGACGAACCTCGATCCGGGCTTCTTCCCGGCCGAGGCCGACGGGGTCATCACCGGCTGCATCCACGAAGGCCTCGTCACCCACCGCCCCGGCTCGTTCGAGATCGTGAACTGCCTCGCCGCCTCCTTCGAGGCCTCGAAGGACGGCCTCAAGTACCACTTCAAGCTCAAGCAGGGCGTCGAGTTCCACGGCGGCTACGGCGAGGTCACCGCCGAAGACGTCAAGTTCTCCTACGAGCGCATCGCCGGCATCGTCAAGCCCGACATGAAGTCGCCGTACAAGGGCGACTGGGGCACGCTCTCGCAGGTCAAGATCGAGAGCAAGTACGCCGGCACGATCATCCTCAAGGAGAAGTTCGCGCCGATCCTGCGCAGCACGCTGCCCGCCGGCTCCGGTCTCGTGCTCTCGAAGAAGGCGATCACGAAGCTCGGCAACAAGGGCATCGCCACGCACCCGATCGGCACCGGGCCGTACGAGTTCGTGAAGTGGTCGCCGAAGCAGAAGGTCACGCTCAAGAAGTTCGCCGGCTACGCGGGCAGCAACAAGGCCTACGTCAAGGGCAAGACCTACGATTCGATCGAGTTCCTGCCGATCGCCGACGACAGCGCCGCCGAGACCGGCTTCAGCGCCGGCGACATCGACTACACGCGCATCGCGAGCAGCTCGGTCGAGCGCTTCAAGTCGAAGTCGGGCGTCAAGATGCTCGAGCACGCCTCGCTCGACTACTACTTCCTGGCGCTCAACGTGCAGGACAAGTCGCTCAAGGAGCTCAAGCTCCGGCAGGCGATCCGGCTCGCGGTCGACCAGAAGAGCATCATCGCGGCGGCCTACGACGACAAGTGGGAGCCGGCCTACGGGATCATCCCGAAGAGCATGGGGCTCGGCTACTGGGCCGGTGCGCCGAAGTACCCGCGCAACGTCGATGCCGCCAAGAAGCTGATCGAGGCCGCGGGCGCGAAGGGCACCAAGCTGCGCCTCGCGGTGCTCGACGCCGAGGCCGACAAGACCGCGGCGCAGGTCATCCAGAGCAACCTCAAGGACATCGACCTCGACGTCGAGATCATCGCGCAGGACTCCGCCACGATGTTCGCCATCCCGGGCGGCGGCGGCGACGGCAAGAAGCGCCAGATGATCTACGCCAACTACGTCAGCCAGCCCGACCCCTCGTGGTCGACGGTGTGGTGGATCTGCGACCAGATGGGCGTCTGGAACTGGGACAACTGGTGCTCGAAGCCGTTCACGTCGCTCCACAACCGGGCGATCCGGGAGACGAACCCCGCCAAGCGCCAGGCCATGTACGTGCAGATGCAGAAGCTCTGGGACGCGGCTGCCGGGATGGTCTGGATCGCCTACCCGACGTACTTCAGCATCTCCGCCAAGGGCGTCAACGCGACCCTGCGGCCTGACGGCCAGCGCATCGCGTACTCGTTCACGCACGCCTAGGCCATAGCCGAACGGCTCCGGTGGGCCGGCGTGGTCGCGAGATCACGCCGGCCCGCGGTCGTTCTCGGGTCAGCCGAGCAGGCGGCGGAGGGCGTCGATCGAGCGCTCGACGCCGTCGAGGTCGCGGCCGAGGTGCGGCTCCAGGGTGTAGGTGCCGGCGTAGCCGAGCTCGCCGAGCCGCGCGATGATCGCGGGCCAGTCCACGGCGCCGTCGCCGAGCGGCACGACGTCCTCGCCGGCCATGTCCTTCACGTGCACGTCGGCGAGCCGGGCGACGAGCGCGGGCGAGATGCGCGGCGCGACGGGCTCGCGCCGCAGGTACCAGTCGTTGGCCGGGTCGAGGATCCCGCGCAGGCCGGTGTCGCGCAGGCAGCGCTCGAGCTCCTCGACGGAGGCGACCGTGCACGAATCCTCGTTCTCGATTGCATACAGGCCCGGCCGCGACGCCTCGAGCGCTCGGAGCAGGTCGCGGGCCTCGTCCGGCAGCTCGCAGTCGCCGCCCGCGCCAGGCTCGCGCAGCAGCGAGAACGCGCGCACGCACCCGGCCCCGAGCCGCCCGGCGAGCGCGGGCAGGCGGTCGCGGGCGGCGAGGTGCGCCGCCACGTCGAGCGAGAACTGCGGCACGATCGGGTCGTTCAGGGGCGGGCCGCTGCGACCGGCCCCGTAGGCCTTGAAGAGCGGCGACATCAGGCAGGTGACGGGCATCCCGAGCGCCGCCGCCTCGGCGACGAGGGCGTCCGTGGCGTCCTCGCCGAGCTCGAAGACCGTCTGCTCGCCGATCGAGCGGATCGCGATCTCGCCGATCCCGTGCGCCCGTGCGAAGGTGGCGGCGGTGGCGAGGTCGGGTGCGACCTCGTCGGTGATCAGCACGATGCGCATCGCGCCGTTCTACCGCATCGTGCGCCCACGCGCGCGCAGGGCGGGCGGTACCGTTGCGGCGAGGCCCCCAGACCGCCGGCGGCCGGCGGCGACTTCGAGAGGACGCGATGGCGAGCGACGAGACGATCGTGCGCACGGCGGACGGCCGTGACCTGTGCGTGGCACAGTGGGGCTCGGCCGATGGCCCTGCGGTGATCTACCACCACGGCTGGCCGAGCAGCCGGCTGCTGCCCGGACGGCCATTCGGAGGCTGCGGCCGAGCGCGGCATCCGGCTCGTCTCGTTCGACCGCGCCGGCTACGGCAGCTCCTCGCGCGACCCCGGCCGCACGATCGGCAGCGTCGCGGCCGACACCGCGGCGATCGCCGACGCGCTCGGCATCGGCCGCTTCGGCGTCTGGGGCTGGTCGGGCGGCGGCCCGCACGTGCTCGCATGCGCGGCGCTCCTGCCCGATCGCGTCGCGGCCGGAGTGGTCGTCGCCGGCATCGGCCCGCCCGACCTCCCCGGGCTCGACTTCACCGCCGGCATGGGCGAGGCGAGCCAGGTCGAGTTCGCCCTGGCGCCGCAGGGCGTCGAGGTCTACGAGCCCTACGTGCGCGGCGCGGTCGCGCAGATGCTCGCGGCCGGCGAGGACGGCGACGACGGCATGCAGATCGGTGTACTCGCCGGTCGATCTCGCGCTCCTGCAGAGCGGTCGCTACGACGCGCACTTCGCGGCGAGCACGCAGCAGTCGCTCGGCGGCGGCCACTACGGCTGGCTCGACGACGGTCTCGCGACGATGGCGCCGTGGGGCTTCGAGCTCGCCGCCATCGAGGCGCCGCTGCTCATCCTGCACGGCGGCGAGGACCTGATGGCGCCGCCCGCGCACGCCCACGCGCTCGCGGCCGTGCTGCCGAACGCGACGCTCGACTACCGCCCCGAGGACGGCCACATGACGATCGGCCTCCAGCCCGAGCCGCCACTCGACTGGCTCGCGCAGCACGCTGCGCTGAGCGGCCTCACTGCGTGGCGGTGAGCCCTCCGTCGAGCGTGAGGATCTGGCCGGTCACGAACGCCGAGGCGTCGGAGCAGAAGAACAGGATCGCGCCGATCAGATCCTCCGGATCGGCGATCCGGCGCAGCGGGATGCGGGCGACGAGCTTCTCGTAGAACGCCTCGTCCGCCAGCAGGCTCGCGGTCTGCTCGGTGCGCACGAACGTGGGGGAGATCGCGTTCACGGTGATCCCGTGCTTGGCCCACTCCGTGGCGTGCTGGCGGGTGAGCGCGTTGAGCGCGCCCTTGGCAGCGACGTAGGCCGAGTAGCCCGCATCGATGCCGAGCTGCCCGCGCACCGACGACACGTTGAGCACGCGCCCGCCGTGGCCGGCCGCGATCATCGCCTTCACCGCGGCCTGCGAGGGCAGGAGCGTGGTGCGCAGGTTGAGGTCGACGATCCGGTCCCATTCGTTCTCGGGGTACTCCTCGGCCGGGTAGAGCGCCGTGCCGGCCCCGCCGCCGACGGCGTTGATGAGGATGTCGAGGCGCCCGAAGCGCTCGATCGTCTCGGCCACGGCGCGCTCGGCGTCGGCCTGCGCGCCCATGTCGCCGGCGACCCCGAGCCCCTCCGAGCCGGCGGCCGTGATCGGCGGCCTCGGCCGCGGCGAGCCGATCCTCGGAGCGACCGGCGACGGCGACCTTCGCGCCCACGGCCGCGAGCGCCTCGCACGTCCGCAGACCGATGCCGCCGGAGCCGCCGGCGACCAGCGCGACGCGGCCGTCCAGCCGGAACCTCTGCAGCTCATCCATTCCGACTCCCGTGTCGTTCGTCAACCATGGCCATGCATCCCTCGAGCGGGCCGATTCTAGTCCCCGCGCTCGCTCCGGCCGACCCGCACGACCGTCGGCGACGGTCCGCTGGCCGGTAGGCTCGCCGCTGTGAGCAACACGGCGGCAGCGCGTTTCGAGTCGGCGACCGATCCACTCCGGCCGTTCGTGCCGCGCATCGCCGTCGACTGGCTGCGCGACACGCCCGAGGCGCGCGCCCAGCGCTTCGACGGGACGCTCGTCTTCGCCGACATCTCGGGCTTCACCGACCTCACGGAGGCGCTCGCGAAGCGCGGCCGCGAGGGCGCGGAGGAGATCGCCGGCGTCGTCGACGCAGCCTTCGCGCAGCTGATCCGCAAGGCCTACGCGCACGGGGCCGACCTGCTCAAGTTCGGCGGTGACGCGGTCCTGCTGCTGTTCCGCGGCGATGACCACGAGCGGCGCGCCGGTGCGGCCGCGATCGGCATGCAGGCGGGTCTCGCGGGCATGCGGCGGCGCTCGACCTCCGCCGGGCCCGGTGCGGCTGCAGATGTCGATCGGCATCCACAGCGGCGCCTTCCACTGCTTCCTGGTCGGCGGCATCCACCGCGAGCTCGTGATCGCGGGGGGTGACACGACGATCTGCGTCGAGACCGAGGCGATCGCGACGCGCGGGGGAGATCGCCCTGAGCACCGCGACGGCGCGCCTCTACGACGCCGGGCTGCTCGGCGAGCGCCGCGGTGATGCGACCCTGCTCCTGGTGCGCGGCCCCGAGGTGCCCGAGGTGATGCCGCCGTTCTTCGACCCGTCGGGCGTCGACCTCGCCGAGCTGCTGCCGGCCGCGTACACGCGCGAGCTGCGCGGCGAGCCGACCGATCCCGAGCACCGGCACGTGGCCGTCGCCTTCGTCGAGCTGCGCGGCACCGACGAGCTGCTCGAGCGCGAGGGCCCGGAGGCGCTCGCCGCCGCCCTCGACGCGAGCATCACGGCGATCCAGGAGAGCTGCCTCGCGTGCGACGTGACCTTCGCGCAGACCGACGTCAGCAAGGCCGCGGTCAAGGCGATCCTGCTGGCCGGCGCGCCGCGCACCGCCGGGGGCGAGGAGGAGGAGCTGATCCTGCGCGCGACGCGGGCGATCGTCGCTCGCGAGGGGCCGCTGCCGCTGCGCATCGGCGTCAACACGGGCCGCGTCTTCGCCGGCATCGTGGGCACGCCGACGCGGCGCACGTACACGTTCTACGGCGATGCGATCAACACGGCGGCGCGCATCATGGCCGTCGCCGGCGACGGTCAGCTGCTCGTGCGCGAGGACGTGCTCGAGCGCGCGCGCACGACGTATGCGGCGACGCCGCTCGAGCCGTTCGCCGCCAAGGGCAAGGCCGAGCTCGTCCGGGCCTCCGAGGTCGGGATCGCGGTCGGCGAGCGGGAGCAGGAGGCGATCGGCCCGTTCGTGGGCCGCGAGTCCGAGCTCGACGCGCTGCTCGGCGCGCTGACCGCAGCCGCGGATGGCCCCGGCGGCGTCGCGATCGTCGCGGGCGTCCCCGGGCTCGGCAAGACGCGGCTGCTGGGCGAGCTCTGCGCGCAGGCCGCCGGTGTCCGCACCCTGCGCGTGCAGTGCTCCCAGGCCGGCGCGAGCCACCCGTACTCGACCGCCGGCACGCTCCTGCGCCGGGCCCTCGGCGTCGACTCCCACGCGCCGCCGCGCGAGGTCGAGCGGCGGCTGCGCGCGGCGGTGCGCAGCAGCGCGCGCGAGCTCGAGCCGTGGCTGCCGCTGCTCGGCGTCGTCGTCGGGCTCGGACTCGCGCCGACGCCCGAGAGCGACGCGCTCGAGGAGCGCTTCGTCAGCGAGCGCATCGCGGCGAGCAGCGAGCTGCTGCTCGATCGGCTGCTCCCGGAGGCGGCGCTGCTCGTGATCGACGACGCGCGCTTCATGGACGAGGCCTCGGCGGCCCTGGTCGCCCAGCTCGCCGCGGGCATCCGCGCGCGGCGCTGGCTGCTCGTCGTCAGCCACCGCACCGAGGGCGACGGCTTCGTTGCGCCCGAGGGCATCGAGCCGCTCGAGCTCGGCCTCGAGCCGCTCGGCCCCGCGGCGTCGCTGCTGCTCGTCGTGCAGCTGACCGAGGACGCGCCGCTCCCTGCGCATGTCGCCGACGCCATCGCCGCGCGCTCGGGCGGGAGCCCGTTGTTCCTCACCGAGATGATCGCGGCGATGCGCGCGGGTGCGGGCCACGACACGCTGCCGCAGTCGGTCGAGGCGCTCATGGCGCTGCAGATCGACGAGCTCACGGGCTTCGACCGCGGGGTGCTGCGCCAGGCCTCCGTGATGGGCACGCGCTTCACGCGCGCGGGCCTCGTGGCGGCGCTCGAGCTCTCCGAGGCCGATGCGGAGGCGATCCTCGCGCGCCTCGACGGCTTCCTCACCGCCGACGGCGAGGGCGGCCTCGCCTTCCGCCACGCGCTGCTGCGCGACGCGGCCTACCACGGGCTGTCGTTCCGGCGCCGGCGCCTGCTGCACCGCAGGGTCGGCGAGGCGCTCGAGCTCGCCCCTGATGCCGATCGCGCGACGCTCGCCGGCGAGCTGACGCACCATTTCTTCGAGGCCGGGCTGTGGGAGAAGGCGCTCCGCTACGGGCTGATCGCCGGCTCGGCGGCGCGCGCCGTGTACGCCAACGTCGATGCGGCCACGGTGCTCGACCGCGCGGTGGCCGCGGGCGCGCGCTGGCGCGCGGCACGGCCCGAGACCGTGATGCTCGCCGCCGAGGCGCTCGGCGACGTCCGGCTCTCGCTCGGCGAGTTCGAGCGGGCGCGCACGGCCTACGGCCTCGCCCGGCGGCGCGTCCGCGGCGACGGCGTCGAGCGCGCGCGGCTGCTGCGCAAGGAGGCCGTCGTGGCCCACCGGCTCGGCGAGTTCGCGCGCGCCGAGCGCGTGCTCACGATCGCGCTGACGAGCCTCGAGGGCATCAGCAGCCCGCCCGCGACGGCCCAGCGCGCCCGCATCGAGGCGCTGCTCGGCATCATCACGCTCTGGCGCGGGCGGGCGCGCGATGCGGTCGACTGGCTCGACGCGCGCGATCGCCGACGGCGAGTCGGTCGATGCCAAGAAGGCGCTCGCGCACGCCTATGCCGGCCTCGACCTCGCCTACAACGCGCTCGGCGACGAGCGCCGCACGGCCTACAGCGCTCGCTCGCTCGAGCTCTACCGCGAGCTCGGCGACCTCGTCAGCCAGGGCGGCGTGCTCAACAACCTCGGCGCCATCGCCTACTTCGCGGGCCGCTGGAACGACGCGCTCGAGCTCTACCGCGAGGCGCTCGCGGCGTGGGAGCAGGCCGGCGACACCCGCAGCGTCTCGATGGCCACGTTCAACATCGGCGAGATCCTCTCGGCGCAGGGCCGGCTCGACGAGGCCGAGCCGCTGCTGCGCCAGGCAGAGCGCTCGAGCCGGGCGGCCGGCGGCGCCAGCGACATCGCCGAGTCGATGCTCGAGACCGCGCTGCTCGACGCCCGCCGCGGCAACGTCGAGCGCGCGCTCGCGCAGCTCGCGGAGGCGCGGCGGCTGCTCGCCGAGGGCGGCAACGACTCCGCCGCGCTGCTCGCCGACGCGCGCGAGGCCGAGGCGCTCGGCCTCGGCGGCGACTACGACCGCGCCGCCGAGCTCGCAGCCATGGCGCTCGCGCGTGCGATCGACGACGAGGGCAGCGCGCTCGTGCGCCCGGTGCTGCACCGCGTGCTCGGGCAGGCGCACCTGCTGGCCGGGCGCCTCGACGATGCGCGCGCGGCGCTCGAGCTCGCGATCGCCGAGGCCAACCGCGTCGAGCACCGCTACGAGGAGGCGCTCGCGCTGGCCTCGCTCAGCCGCCTCGCCGACGCGCCGGGGATGCGGCCGCACGCCGCGACGCGCTCTTCGAGCAGCTCGGCATCGTCGCCCTGCCGGGGCGCTGGGGGAGCGGGTGCCAGCGGGAGGGAGGCCCGCTCCGGCCTCCCTCCCGAGTCGCCTAGCCCCAGAGCTTCGGGTCGTACGCGGGCCGGCCGTCGGTGTGTAGGCCGACGAGTTCGCGATGTACGGCACCCGGAACGTGATGATCGCGTTGCCGGCCGAGTCGACTGAGCGGCTCGTGATGTACGGGCCGCGCACGAGGCCGAGGCCCGGGACGATCGTGAACCGCGGGATGCTCGGGAGCAGTCCCACCAGCGCCCGGGGATCGCTCCGCCGCCGCTGAGCGTCGAGCTCGGGCGCAGGTTGGAGAGCGACGCGACGGCCGTGATGAAGCGCATGTTGGTGCCGATGCAGATGTCCGTCTGCCACCAGCGCGTGCTGCCGAGCCGCGCGCGCGGGATCACGACGCGCATCGTGGCGTCGGTCGTGAGCGGCCGGATGTCGAACTCGAGGCCCGTCGTGTGGGGTACGAAGCCCGGGCACGAGCCGGCCGGCGGAGCCGGTGCGTTGAGGGCGGTCATGAAGACCTGCGTGCCCGCCGGGGGAGCGCCCACCGCGAGGTTGTACTGCGTGCCGTTCGCGGTGGTGGCGCTGGCCGAGCAGGCCGCGCCGGTGCAGGTCGTCGTCGAGATCGGCGGTGCCGCCGCAGGGCAGCACGTCGATCGTGCTCGCTGCCGGCGGCGTGACCGTGGCCGTGCCGCCCGCGACCGTGAGCCCGGTCGTGCTGACGACCTCGCTCTGCACGGCGAAGACCTCGTTGCCGTTGCGCGTCGCGCGGTAGGTCAGCGTGGCCGTCCCGGAGCCGGCGATCGTGCCCGTCCACTGCAGCGCGCCCGCCGACGTGGTGACGACGCCCGTGCTCACGGCGGACGAGTCGCCGGCGAAGTTCGCGCCGAGCGTCTCGGTCACGGTGAAGCTCGACCGGGATCGCCACGGCGGCGCCGAGGTCGGCGACCAGCTGCGTCCGGTTGATCGGGCCGGGCGTGCCGGACTGGTAGGAGCCGGGCGAGGAGGCCCAGGCTCTGCAGGTTCGTCGGGCTCACGTCGGCGCCGGTGCCCACGCCGACGGGCACGATGCGCACGCCGCCGGCCTTCGCGGCGGTCGCGGCGGCGTTGGCGTCGGTCAGCTCGGCACCGGCGGCCTGGCCGTCGGTCACGAGCACGAGCGCGCGCGCGTAGCCGCTGCCGGCGGCGGCGAGCGCGGCGGCTGCGGCGTTGATGCCGGCTGCGTGCGGGCTCCCGCCGGAGGGCGCGGGCAGCGCGTTGATCGCGGCGACGAGTGCGCTGTAGCTCGAGCCGAGCGGCAGGAGACGGTGGCGGTCGAGCCGCGGTAGTAGACGACGCCCGCGGCGTTGCCGGCGATCGACTGGTCGGTCGCGCCGTCGGCGGCGTCGAGCGCGTCGAGCGTGTCGGTCGCGGCGCGCCGGAGGTCGGCGAGCTTGCTCGCCGGCGTGCCGGTGCTGCCCGAGAGGTCGAGCACGAGCATCACGTTGGTGTGCGGCGCCGCTGCTGCCGGCCTGGCCGGTGACGGTCACGCGCTGGTCGACGAAGCCACCGCAGGCGATCGAGCTGGGCGTCCCGCTCACGAAGGCCTTGGCGGCGGTTGCCGCGGGGCTGCTGGCTGCCGGGGCGACGCCGGCCGTGGCGCCGATCGCGATCAGCGCGCACAGCGCGCCGAGCGCGCCGAGACGAGTGCTTTTCATCCGTGCCTCTCCGTTACGTGGTCAGCTGCCGAGCCCCGTCGTGTCGGCGTGGTGGAAGCGCGTGCGCTCCGCGCGGCCGATGATACAGAGGCGAGCTCCGATGCGTGATCCGGGGACGAGCGCGGAGTGTCGCGGTGCGTGCGGGTGCTGGCTCACGCGCCGCGCAGTAAGCTTGGCGGCGGGCGCGAAGCGGCCGGATGCGGGCCTTTCGCCGATCGACTTGGGGCGGCCGTGCGATGCGCCCGGTGATCGTCCTGGTCTGAGCACCTGGAGACCGGCACATGAGGATCCGCACGGAGTTTCCGCGCCCCACGCGGGTCATCGACACGGCCTGGATCGAGCTGGCCGACGGCTGTCGGCTCGCTGCGCGCGTGTGGCTGCCGATCGACGCGGAGTCCGATCCCGTGCCCGCGATCGTCGAGTACATCCCGTATCGCAAGCACGACGGCACGCGAGCGGCGACGCCGAGATGCATCCGTACTTCGCAGGCCATGGCTACGCCTGCGTCCGCGTCGACCTGCGGGGCACCGGCGACTCCGACGGCATGTCTCCATGACGAGTACCTGAAGCAGGAGCAGGACGACGCGCTCGAGGTGATCGCCTGGCTCGCCGCCCAGCCCTGGTGCAGCGGCGAGGTCGGCATGATCGGCATCTCCTGGGGCGGCTTCAACGGCCTGCAGATCGCAGCGCGCCGCCGCCGGAGTTGAAGGCCGTCGTCACCGTCTGCTCGACCGACGACCGCTACGCACGACGACGTCCACTACATGGGCGGCTGCCTGCTGATCGAGGGCATCGCCTGGGCGGCCGCCATGTTCGCCTACACCGGGCGCCCGCCGGATCCCGCGCTGTCGGCGAGCGCTGGCGCGACCTGTGGCTCGAGCGCATGCGACGAGACGCCGCCCTTCATGGAGGCGTGGCTCACCCACCAGCGCCGCGACGCGTACTGGCAGCACGGCTCGATCTGCGAGAACTACGCGGACGTCGAGGTCCCGGTGTACGCGGTCGGCGGCTGGACCGACGGCTACCCGACGCCTGTGCTGCGCATGCTCGAGCGGCTGCGCGGGCCGCGCAAGGGCCTGATCGGGCCGTGGGGTCACGTCTACCCGCAGGACGCCGCGCCCGGGCCGGCGATCGGCTTCCTGCAGGAGTGCCTGCGCTGGTGGGATCACTGGCTGCAAGGGCGTCGACACGAAGATCATGGACGAGCCGATGCTGCGTGTCTGGACCCAGGAGTCGACGGTGCCCAAGGTGCACTACGACGAGCGGCCGGGGCGCTGGGTGACGGAGGCGGTCTGGCCGACGCCGAGCGTCGAGCCGCGGCGACTGCTGCTCGCGGGCCGCACGCTCGCGGCGGAAAGAGGCCCGGCGGAGACCCGGCAGATCCGCGGCATGCAAGCCGCCGGCCTGCTCAGCGGCGTCTGGTCGGCCTTCGGGCGGCCCGGCGACCTCCCGCCCGATCAGCGGCAGGAGGACGGCATGTCGCTGTGCTTCGACAGCGAGCCGCTGGCGGAGGACATGGAGCTTCTCGGCGTCCCGACGGTGACGGTCAAGCTCGCTTCCGACCAGCCCGATGTGCTCATCGCGGCGCGCCTCTGCGACGTCGCTCCGACCGGCGCCTCGACGCTGATGACCCGCGGCTTCCTCAACCTGACGCACCGCCACAGCCACGAGTTTCCCGAGGCGCTGGAGCCGGGGGAGGAGTACACGGTCGCGATCCCGCTCAAGGCGGTCGGCCAGACGATCGCCGCCGGCAATCGCATCCGCCTCGCGCTCTCGCCGACCTACTGGCCCTACGCCTGGCCCTCGCCGGTCGCCGCGACGCTGACGATCGGCCTGGGTGGCGACAGCTTCCTCGAGGTGCCCGTGCGCAGCGCGCGCGACGGCGAGAGCGAGCCGGCGCCCTTCCTGGAGCCCGAGATCGCCCCGCCGCTCGCGGGCTACCAGTCGACCGAGGGCGCGGGCGACCGGCGCATCACGCACGACGCGGCCACTGGAAGGTGGGCCATCAACGTGGGCCTCGGCTTCGGGTCGGTCACGCTCGCCGACGGCCTGACCTACTCCGAGCGGGGCACCGACACCTTCAGCATCGTCGAGGGCGACCCCCTCTCGGCACAGGCCGACTCGGAGTGGACGATCGCCATCGGCCGCGGCGCCTGGCAGACGCGCGTGCAGACGCAGAGCACGCTCAGCGGCGATGCGGAGTGCTTCCACGTCACGAACCGCATCGACGGCTACGAGGGCAACGCGCGCATCTTCACCAGGACCTGGACGAAGCGGATCCCGCGCGACCACGTCTAGCCTGTCGACCGCTTGACGCATCCGTCGTGCACGGCTTACGTTCGCGGACGAGCGCACACGTCGCCCGCGCGGGCGCGCGTCACCCGTGCGGGGAAGGGACGCACCAGAGATGGCCGAGCAACGCGACTACAAGGTTCTCCTGCTCACCTCGGACCCGTTCTCGATCCCCGAGATCACCGCGGTGGGGGAGAAGCATTTCGACGACGTCAAGGTCGTGTTCTGGGCCCACGGCGACCAGTCCACGAAGGCCGCCGTGCTCGCGGAGGTCGAGGCCACCGACTACGACCTGATCATCTCGTACATCAACAGCCTCGTGCTCAAGCCGCGGCACCTCGAGAAGGCGCGTTTCGGCGCGATCAACTTCCATCCGGCGCCGCCCGAGCACGGCGGCGTGTGGGGGCTCTGGTCGCAGCCGGTCATCCGCCGCGCCGTGCGCACCCACCACGGCCTCACCGTCCACGAGATGGATGCCGAGATCGACCACGGCCCGATCTACCGGGTCAAGCGCTGGGAGGTGCCGCCGGACGCGACGATCCAGTCGGTGGTCACGCGCGCCTTCGAGGAGTGCTTCGCGGCGCTCGACGAGGTCGCCGGCGAGCTGAGCCGGAGCCCGGACGGCACGCGCTCGCTCGCGGTGGCCGACGAGCGCTGGGATCCGGCCAACCGGCACCACACCGTCGAGGACGTCCGGCTGTGGTTCCGCGAGCTCGATCCGGGCCATCCGGCACACGCGGAGCGGGTCGTCTTCAACCACCCGCGGGCGACGTTCTCGCCGCCCTACTTCGACGATCTGCCCCCCGTGAGCCGCGCAAGCGCGCTGATCGGTGCGCTGCGTCGGCGCGTGCGACTGCGCTCACGGCTGCGCGGCCTACGCGGGTAGCCCGGCAGGTCAGCTGAGCAGCAGCGCGTCGGTCGGCGCGTAGCCGTCCGTCAGCAGCGGCACGTCCTCGAACGGGACCGGCTGCTCCCAGCGCACGCGGATCGCCGCGCGCAGGTCGAGCGCCCTGGGCGAGCGCGGCGCGGAGCGCGTCCCAGTTGCTCTGGAGCACGCTCTGCTTCGGCCGCGCGCCCTCGCGTGGCGACGACGATCACGTTGCCGTGCGCGCCGCCACCGCCCACGGGGTGCAGCTCGACCGTCGGGAAGACCGAGCGGTAGGTCTTCGCCATCGAGCGCAGCAGCTTCGAGTCCTCGCCCTCGATCGCACCGATCACGTTCGAGACGACGACCCCGCCGGGCGCAGAGCCGCGAGCGCACGAGCTCGTAGAACTGCGACGTGGCGAGGTGGAACGGGATCGAGTCGGCGAAGTACGCGTCGACGACGATCATGTCCCAGCGCTCGTTGCTCGTCTGCAGGAAGCGGCGGCCGTCCTCGGGGGTCACCTCGAGGGCGGCGATCCCTCGGGCAGGTCGAACCAGCGGCGGGCCACGCGCACGACCTCGGGATCGATCTCGACGGCGTGCAGCGAGCAGCGACGGGAAGTCGCGCCACATCCGCTTGACCGCGGAGCCGCCGCCGAGGCCGATGAACAGGACGCTGCGCGTCGACGGCGCGTAGGCGAGGCCCGAGCTGCAGTGTAGTCGGTGTAGCCGAAGACCGTCTCGTACGGGTCGTCGAGCTTCATCGCGCTCTGGAACGTGCTGTCGAAGCGCAGGTAGCGCGTGTCGCCGCCCGTCGAGCACGCACATCCGGTGGTAGCGCGTGTCGCGCGCCTCGCGGACGTCGTAGCCGACTCTCGGCGCGCGACGCGTTCGGGCTCGAGCGCTGCCGGGCGTGCGCCGCTCGCGCTCGCGGAACAGCGGCGACCAGTTGTCGGAGCTGCGGCGACAGCCGCCGGGCTCGCTCGCGGCGGGCGGCGAACCCGCCGACCGTGCCGACGCCGGCGGCCACGACCAGCCGAGCCGCGACCGGGAGCAGCCGATGGGACAGCGCAAACCCGGCGGCGGCGACGAGCAGGGTGACGGCCGGCGACGCCGAGCATCTGGTCGGTGCCGAGCTCGGGCACGAGCCAGAACGCGGTGGCGAACGTGCCGGCGATGCTGCCGGCGGTCGAGATCGAGAACAGCCGCCCGGCGGTGTGGCCGAGGCGATCGACCGCGCTGCGCGGCAAGCCGCACGGCGATCGGGCTCGCGCTGGCGATGACCACTGCCATCGGGCCGAAGAGAACGACCGAGGCGATCAGCGGGTTGAGTCGGTCACCGGGATCCCAGTCGACGATGCGCTCGATGACCCAGCCGTCGGCCACGGGGATCAGGAGCACGAGCCCGGCGCCGAGGGTGAGCGTGCCGAGCAGCAGGTAGAAGGACGGGAAGCGGTCGGCGAGCACGCCGCCGACCCAATAGCCGACGGCGAGCCCGGTCAGGACGACGCCGATCAGCGACCCCCAGACGAACAGCGAGTTGCCGAACGACGGGGCCAGGACGCGGCTGGCCACGATCTCGACGCCGAGCAGCACGGCGCCGGCGATGAACACGGCGGCCCCGAGCGCGACGGCTCCGCTCGACTCGGGGCGGCGACTCATGGGCGGGATGCTACCGAGCGCAACGTTACGCCTGGGTTGCGGCGGCAGCGGGGCGGCTGCTCCGCAGCGCGATCAGCGCGGCGCCCGTGCCCGTGACCGCGAAGCCGAGCAAGGTGACCGAGAGCGCGCCGACCGAGCCCCGTCCGGCGACGCCGACGATCGGCGCGGCCGCGGCGCCGAAGGCGTACTGCGAGAGGCCGACCACGGCGCTGGCGCTGCCCGCGGCGTGCGCCTGATCCTCGAGCGCGACCGCGGACCCGTTCGGGATGACGATGCCGAGGCTCGCCCACGATCACGGTCAGAGGCAGCGCGGCGAGCCAGCAGGGGCGGGTCGCCTGCGGCGCTGGCCGATCGCGAGCACGGCCGCCGCGCCGGTCGCCGCGACGAGACCGGCCATCAGCAGGCGGAAAGGGCGACCCACCGGCGCAGCAGCCGGACGTTGAGCTGGCCGACCGCGGATGGATGCCGAGTCTGAGTTCGCGGCGAAGACCATGCTGAAGCCCTGCGCCGAGAGGTCGTAGGTCTCCTGGAAGACGAACGGCGCAGCCGCGATGTAGGCGAAGAGCATGCCGCCGCCGACCGTCGCCTGCGCGACCGTCAGGCACACGAAGCGGCGATGCGGTGAGCCAGCTCCGCGTAGCTGCGGAGCGCCGGTCGCAGGCCGCCGGGCCGGCGCCGCTCGGCCGGCAGCGTCTCCGGCATCCGCACGACGGCGAGCAGGAGCAGCGCGCCGTACACGGCGAGCACGGCGAAGGCCCCGCGCCAGGACGCGAAGCGGAGGATCTGACCGCCGATCAGGGGTGCGACGATCGGCGCGACGCTGGCGATGATCATGAGCAGCGAGAACGCGCGTGCGGCGCGGGCTCCGCTCCAGAGGTCGCGCACGACCGCGCGCGCCAGCACCATGCCCGCAGCGGCCGCGAAGCCCTGCACGGCCCGCAGCCCGATCAGCACGCCGACGTTCGGCGCGAGCGCGCAGGCGGCCGATGCGGCGACGTAGACCGCGGCGCCGGCGATGATCGGCCGGCGCCGCCCGAGGGCGTCGCCGGCGCTGCCGGCGACGATCTGGCCCGCGCCGACCCCGGCGAGGAACGCGGTGAGCGTGGAGTGCGACCGCCGGGCTCGAGGCGCCGAGGTCGCGGCCGATCGCCGGGAACCCGGGGAGGTAGAGGTCGATCGAGAGCGCCGCGATGGCGGCCATCGCCCCGAGCAGGACGATCAGGCGGCCGCCGGGCTCCGCGTGCTCGTCGCGGTCGCGCTCGGCGCTCACTCGCCGCCGATCGTGCCGTCGCCGCTCCGCCCCGCCCCGCGTGCCGAGCCGGGCCGAGCAGCCTCGCGTGTGTCCCCGGTCACGGAACGGGATCATGCGCGGCCGGGAGCATCCCCGCGCAGCCTCGGTGCAACTCCGCCCTCGCGCTTTCGACGTTGTTGCCGATGTTGCAAGTGATGGCCACGAGCGATGAGTCGCGAGCCCTCCCGCGGGGCGAGCGATCGCCGGATCCGTCGCCGTACGCGATTGCGAGCTTTCGCGATCTCGTCGAGTGGCTGCCGCTGGTCGTCTACATCGATTCGCCCGACGTTCAGTCGAGATCGCTCTACATCAGCCCCCAGACGACCGCCGCGTTCGGCTACACGCCCGAGGACTGGGCAGCGAGCCCGGACTTCCTCGAGAGCATCCTGCACCCGGACGATCGCGAGCGCGTGCAGGCCGAGATGGCGAGCATGCTCGTCTCGGGTGAGCGGCTCGACAGCGAGTACCGGCTGATCCGCCGCGACGGCAGCGTGGCGTGGGTGCGCGACGAGGGCGTGCTCGTGCGCGACGACGACGGCGAGCCGCTGTGCCTGCAGGGCTACATGCTCGACATCAGCGAGCGCAAGCGCTCGCAGGCGCTCGCGTCGGGCCAGGCCGATCTGCTCGAGTTCATCGCCACCGGTGCCGCGCTGCACGCCGTGCTCGATCGTCTCGCGCGCTTCGTCGAGGCGCACGCCGACGACCTGGTCGTCTCCATCCAGGTGCTCGACCGCGACGGGGAGCGGCTGCGCCACGCGGCCGCGCCGAGCCTGCCGGCGGCCTACTGCGAGGCGATCGACGGACCGATCGGCCCCATGGCGGGAGCCGCCGGTGCCGCGGTCCATCGCCGCGAGCCGGTGCTCGTGCGCGTGATCGCCGGCGATCCGATCTTCGCCGACCGCCACGCCGTCGCTGCTGCGGCGGGCCTCCAGGGCTGCTGGGCGACGCCCATCTTCGCGACGGACGGGGGCCTGCTCGGCACGCTCACGTTCTACAGCCGCGATTCCCGCCAGCGCACGTCAGCCGACACCGGGCTCGTCGAGCTCGTCGGGCTCGCCTCGCATCTCACCCGGATCGCGATCGAGCATTCCCGCAACGAGAACGCGGCGCGCGCGAGCGAGGCCCGCTATCGCGACCTCTTCGAGAACGCGAGCGAGCCGATCGCGACGGTGGCGGTCGATCGGCAGATCCTCGAGGTCAACCAGGCCTTCGCGAGCGTGCTCGGCTACTCGCGCGACGAGCTCGTCGGAACCAACATGGCCGACTACTTCGTCATCGATGCGCTCGACCTGACGCGCCAGCCCGCGGCCGGTGCAGGGGAGTGGCGCACCTACGAGCAGGAGTTCCTGACGAAGGCCGGAGACGTCGTCGTCCTCGAGGTCTCCCGCCGGGCGATCGAGGAGGACGGGCGCGCGCTCGCCTATCAGGGCATCTGCCGTGACATCACGGACCGCAAGCGCGTCGACCGCGAGCTGCAGCGGCTCTCCGACCTGAACCGCCACCAGGCCCTGCACGACCACCTGACGGGCCTCCCCAATCGCGCCGCGTTCCTCCAGCAGGTAGATCACGCCATCGGCATCGCGGCCGCGGACGGCTCGCACCTCGGGGTCGTGCCCATGGATCTCGACGGCTTCAAGGCGATCAACGACACGCTCGGCCACCGCCGCGGCGACCTCGTGCTCGTCGAGCTCGCCGTTCGGCGCCTCGTGGCGCTCCTGCGCCCGAGCGACCGGTGGCTCGCCTCGGCGGCGACGAGTTCGCGTTCCTGCTCCGGCAGCTCCCCGGCGACGCGGAGGTGCTCGAGCGAGTGCTCGCGCCGATGAGCGCCGCGCTCGCCGAGGCGTTCGACGTCGACGGCCTGCCGCTGCACATCGAGGCGAGCCTCGGCATCGCGCGCTATCCGGCCCACGGCGGCGACGTCCACCGCCTGCTCCAGCGCGCGGACGTCGCCATGTACCAGGCCAAGGAGACGGGGATGCAGCAAGCGCTGTACTCGGCCGAGCTCGACGAGCACGACGCCGCCAGGCTCACGCTGCTCTCCGAGCTTCCGGGCGCGCTGCGCAACGGCGAGCTCGTCGTGCACTATCAGCCGAAGCTCGACGTCCGCAGCGGCCTGCTCGTCGGCATCGAGGCGCTCACGCGCTGGCAGCACCCGCTGCGCGGCCTGATCCCGCCGGGCGAGTTCGTCCCTGCCGCCGAGAAGACGTCGGTCATCCACCCGCTCACGCGCTACGTGCTCGACCAGGCGCTCGGCCGCCTCGCCGGGTGGGCCGAGCAGGGCCTGGTGCTCGACCTCGCCGTCAACCTCTCGATGCGCAACCTGCACGACCCGACGCTGCCCGACGACGTCGGGCGGCTGCTCGACACGTGGGGCGTTGCAGCCGAGCGCCTGACACTCGAGATCACGGAGAGCGCGATCGCCCTGGATCCCGCCCGCACGCGGTCGGTCATCGACCGGCTCGGCGAGCTCGGCGTCGGCATCTCGATCGACGACTTCGGCACCGGCTACACCTCGCTGGCCTACCTCGCGCGCCTGCCGATCACGCAGCTCAAGATCGACCGGTCGTTCGTCCAGACGATGGGGACGGACGCCGACGATGCGGCGATCGTCCGCGCGATCATCACGCTCGGGCACGATCTCGGCCTCGAGGTCGTCGCCGAGGGCGTCGAGAACGAGGCGATCTACGAGCAGCTCGCAGCGCTCGACTGCGACACGATCCAGGGCTACTGGCTCAGCCGTCCGCTGCCGCCGGAGGCGGTCGGCCGATGGGCCCGGCGTGCCGGTGGGATGAGCGGCGAGGCGGCGGCGTAGCGCCGGAACCGCCGCTCGACCGTGTCGCGCTCATGCCGTTCCCGCCCAGCGCCGCTGTCCATGCGTCTGTCCGCGCCGGTGCCGCGCCGCACATCAGTCGGCAATGGTGATCTGCGCGTGCTGGCCGCCGCCCGGGCCGCCGCGCGGCGGGTCGTTGTTCGGGTTGTCGCGGTTCGACCAGCCCTGGTGGGAGCACGTGTCGCCGGACGGCGCGACCTCGGCGCGATCGCGCTTCTGGCCGTTGCCCAGGCGGCGCGGGTCGTCTCGCAGGGTGATCAAGGCCTTGGTCCCGACGGGGCAGCGCGCGCTGTCGTAGGTCTGGACGACCTCGGCGACGAGCCGCGTCGTGCGTGCCTTCACCTGTCCGTGATCGCCGTAGTTGAGCGTCACGGTCGAGGTCTTGGTCGTGCCCTTCACGACCTGCCACATGACGCTCGCGTCGAACGTCCTCGGTCCGCCGCGGCGCTTCGGGCACTTGTTGAACTGGAAGAGCTTGCCGCCCTCGGCGATCGCCCCGTCCGACCCGAGCCGGCCCGAGCCGCTGAGGCGGCTGAGGCAGAGCTGGAACCAGCCGACGAGCGGCGGCCCGGCGCGCACGTCGTTCGCGCGCGCATCAGCCTTGAACGTCGCGCCCGCCGAGGCCGGCGCGACGCTGTAGCGGAACGTCAGGCGCGGTCCCTCGTCGTAGTAGGAGTGGCCGACGATCTCGATGATCTTCGCGCCCGCCGGGTACACACGCGGCGTGATCGTGAACCGCTTCTCCGATGTGAACACGAGGCCGCGCGTGTCGGTCGACTCCTCGATCCCGGCCGGCGGCGTCAGGTCGACGTCGCCGCTGAGGCTGAGGCCCGTCGACCAGCGCTGGGTCGCCTCGATCGACATCTGCAACACGCCCGCGGCGCCGGCCGGTGGGATCACGTTCGGCATCTCGTAGTGGTAGGTGCCCTTCCCCCACGGGAAGGTGCCGACGGCCGTGCGCGCGACGGGATCGACGACCCAGTTCGCCGGGCTGTAGGTGTTCGTCGGCACGACCTCGACCAGCGTCAGCGTCGCCGCGCCGGCCGGGGCGGCCGCGCTGGCGCGGGAGCCGTCACCCGCGTGCAGGCGCTCGGCCGAGCCGCTCGCCGAGCTTGCCCACACGCCCGTCGCCACCGCGGCGAGCGCCAACCCCATCAGTAGACCGCGCCTTGTGCGCATCTGCACCTCCCCAGGCGCGAGAATAGGCCCGCTGCCCCCGGCGCGCAATGGGTGCTTCGCGGGTGGGTGCACATTCAAAGCGGCCAGAGATCAGCCGGCGGCCTGAGCGCAGCTGCTGCCTACGCGCGGGGCGCCCCGGCGGGACGTGTGGAATGCGGTTCGGGGGCGAGATGAACGTAACAGGAGTCTCCGATGCCACCCTCCCTCGGCTAGGCCGCCAACCAGCTACCGGCCGACTGCACTCCTGCTCAGCAGGCGCGGCTCGCAGGTGCGAAGTGGACGGAACGTGCGTCCGCTCCGGGCTACCACCGTGAGACGCCGCTGAGGCGCAGGGCTCTCCGGAAACCCGCGTGAACGCGATCAGCACGCATGCGCCGCCAGATCGCAAGGCAGAGTTCGTCGTTTGCGAGCACGAGTGAGTCCTTCGGCTCATGGAGCCAGATCTTGCCGAGTATGGCAAGGAGCCGGACCGGCCACTGCATGGTGCAAGCCGCGGCCCGCCGCCATCCCCGCGAGAGCCAGGTGAGTGCCGTGCACGTGGCCGGCTCCAGAAGCGCGTGCCCGTCACTGCCACTAGGCAGCATCAGGCGGCAGGGCTCTCGGCTCGCTAATCGCTTAGTAGCGACTCAGAGTCGCAATCTACAGGATCAGGAATGTCGACCTGACCACCGCCAGACGCCCATCCACTGGCCCTTGGCAGCATGGCAACATATCGATCCGCAATTGGTCTCACTCGTGCAGAAGCGACGCTTCGAGAGCGCTTGTGGACATGGTATGCGAGCACCGGCAGTCCAGAGTGTCTGCCTCTACGAAGAGCTCGAGGCCTTCGAGGCAATGCGCGACACGGGCTCTGGCAATCATGGCGCCTTCATCGCTTGATTCGCGAACGCGGAGAATCGCCTCGGCCTCTTGGAGCGCTTTCTCACAGAGAGGCCTCGCCAACGTGACATCTCGCGAATCGCGAATGCTCCATGCTTCCGCGCCACACATGCGCAAGAGCTCTGCGCGGATTACGCGTGCGTGGGTGATCTCGGCCGAACTACCTGGCACGAAGCGCGACAGCCTGCTGAGCGAGATCCTCGGCTTCCGAGTACGCGCCAACGCCCGCCAGGCTCTACGCGAGGTCTGCGTAGAAGGAAGCAACGCCCGGATTGTCCGTGATGTTATCTCGCTCGATGGCACGGCAGACCTGGTCGCGGCGAATCTCGATGGCTCGCTCACGGTTCACTCGGTCGTAGGCATATCACCTGCTCCCTGCTGCGACGCACCCAGCTCTGGTCAGGTGCCGCAGAACGTGGTGTAGGTGCCGAAGTCCTCCGGCGCGGGCTCGGCGTAGCGCTCCAGGCCCGGCCGCTCGTCGAACGGCGCGGAGATCGCCTCCAGCAGCGACCCCACCGGCGCGAGATCGCCGTCCGTGGCGGCGGTCAGCGCGGCCTCCACGACGTGGTTGCGGGGGACGTAGACGGGGTTGACCCGGTCCATCGCCTGCGCGTCCGGGCCCGTGGCGAGCCACCTCTCCGACCACTCGTCGAAGCCGCGCAGGTCGAGGATCATCTCCCGGGCGGGCTCGGCGTCGCCGCGAGCAGCAGTGCCCAGCGCACGGAAGAACGACGTGTAGTCAGGGTGATTTGCTTGCAGGAGCTCGACCAGCTCGTTGACCAGAGGACTGACGACCTCGCCGGCAACCCCGTCGGGCATACCGAGCTTGCGAGCCATCCCCGAGGACCAGGCCCGGGCGTAGTGCGCATGGAACTCCGCGAGGGAGTCGGTCGCCAGCCGAACGGCGTTCTCGACCTCGTCGTCGATGAGCGGAAGCAGTGCCTCGGCCAGGCGAGCGAGGTTCCACTCCGCGATGGCAGGCTGCCGGCCATAGGCATAGCGGCCGCCCTCGTCGATGGAGCTGTAGACCGTGGCGAAGTCGAAGGCGTCCGTGAACGCGCACGGCCCGTAGTCGATCGTCTCGCCCGAGATCGTCATGTTGTCGGTGTTCATCACTCCGTGGACGAAGCCCACGAGCATCCATTGCGCCACCAGCGACGCCTGCGCCTGGACGACGGACTCGAACAGCGCGAGATAGCGATTGTCGGCAGTGGCAGCGGACGGGTGGTGGCGGTCGATGGCGTGGTCGGCGAGTCTCCGCACCAGGTCGAGGTCACCCGAGGCCGAGGCGTACTGGAAGGTCCCGACACGGAGGTGGCTCGCGGCCACCCTCGTCAGCACCGCACCCGGCAGGACCCGCTCCCGCTGGACCGGCTGACCGGTGGCGACGACGGCGAGCGATCGCGTGGTCGGGATGCCGAGCGCATGCATGGCCTCGCTCACGACGTACTCGCGCAGCATCGGACCCACCGCGGCGAGGCCGTCGCCACCTCGGGCGAAGGGGGTGCGCCCGGAGCCCTTGAGATGCAGGTCGACGGGGCCCGACGGAGTGCTCAGCTCTCCGAGTAGCAGGGCCCGGCCGTCGCCCAGCCGGGGGGAGTACATGCCGAACTGGTGACCGGAGTAGGCCTGCGCCACCGGACGGGCCCCTTCGGGCACGTCGTTGCCCGTCAGGAGACGCACGCCTGGCGGGGTGCGGAGCCAGTCGGGCTCGAGACCGAGGTCAGCGGCGAGCTGCTCGTTGAGCAGGAGCAGCTGCGCGTCCGGGAAGCTGCGGGCCTCCCAGGCCAAGGACAGCTCGGGCAGCTCCCGGGCATAGCGGTCGCCCAGCCCGAGGATCGTGGTCGCGGTGTCATTCATCACTTCGAGCCTACGCACTTGGCGGTAGTCGCAAACCCGTGACGCAGCTTCCGGCGACACCGAGCTGTGACGCTCCGGCCGAGCCCTGTTACCGGTTACCGAGGCGTCGCCGAGCGAGTCGCTCGTGTGGGAATCGTGTTGGGGTCAGGCCCCGTAGAGACGGCAAACCGGATGGCTACGAGGGAAGGCGACGAGCGGATTTGAACCGCTGTACACGGCTTTGCAGGCCGTTGCCTAACCCCTCGGCCACGTCGCCCTTCGCCCGGCAGTCTAGAGGCACCCGCCGCGACGAGCGGCGACCGCCGGCCGCTCGGGGAGGCCGCGCGCCGCCGCAGGCGGCACGCGGCGACCGGCTCTAGATGCCCTTGAAGAGCTTCATCAGCTGCAGCATCGCCGGCCCGAGGATCACGATGAACATGGCCGGGAAGATGAAGATGACGGTCGGGAAGAGCATCTTGATCGGCGCCTTCATGGCCTTCTCCTCGGCCCACATCTGGCGCTTCTGACGGGAGTCCTGCGCCTGCACGCGGAGGATCCGGCCGAGCGCCATGCCGAGCTGCTCGGCCTGGATGATCGAGCGGGCGAAGCCCGTCGTCTCCGGCATGTCGAGGCGCTCCGAGAAGTTCTTCAGGGCCTGGATGCGGCTCTCGCCGATGCGCATCTCGTGGAGCACGATCGAGAGCTCCTCGAGCAGCGGGCCCTTCGAGCGCTCGGTGATGCGCGCGAGGGCGCCGTCGAAGCCGAGGCCGGCCTCGACCGAGACGGTCAGGAGGTCGAGCACCTCGGGCAGCTGCACGAGCATGTCCGCGCGGCGGGTGCGCACCTTGCGGCTGACGATGAAGTCGGGGAGGAGGAAGGCGAGCACGCCGCCGACGAGGCCGAAGAGGAAGCCGTTGCCGACGGGGAGCAGACCGCTCGAGGCGAGTAGCAGGCCGAGGATGATCGAGCCGACGATGCCGCCGCCCTTGATCGCGAGGAACGCGGTCGGGGTGAGGCGGTGGCCGAGGCCGGCGGCGATCAGCCGGCGGCGGATCTCGTCCGGGTTCTGGGTCATCGGCAGCGCGGCCGCGAGGTTCGCGAGGCGCTTCGCCGTCGGGGCGATCAGGCGGTTCGTGACGTCCTTCGTCAGCTCCGACTCACGCGCCGAGGCACCGCCGTAGCGGCGGGCGCGGGCGAGCGAGCCCGCGACCTGCTTCTGACGCACGGTGACTGCGTCGAGGCCCATGTAGACCGCGGCGGTGAAGATCACGATGGCGACGATGAGAAGCATCTGGGCCTCAGTACTTGAAGTTGACGATCTTGCGGCACGCGAGAGCGCCCAGCGACATCGAGATCAGGCCGACGATCACCATGATGTGGCCCGCGTTCGTGCTCCACAGCGGGCGGATGTACGAGCGGTCGATCACGAAGATCATCGCCGCGATGAAGAACGGCATTCCGACGAGCACGTAGGCGGAAGCGCGGCCCATCGAGGTGAGCGCGCGCACCTTGCGGGCGAACTGCACGCGACCGCGCACGGTGTCCGAGACCATGTCGAGGATCTCCGAGAGCGAGCCGCCGACCTGGCGCTGGATGTTGACGGCGAGCACGACGAACTCGAAGTTCTTCGAGCCGAGCCGCTCGGCCATCGACTGCAGGGCCTCGTCGGCCGGGCGGCCGAGGCGGGTCTCCGTCTCGACGCGCTGGAACTCCTTCGCCATCGGCTCCGGGCCGTCCAGCGCGATCGTCGACATCGCCTGCTGGAACGACTGGCCGGCACGCAGCGACGAGGCCACGGCGCCGAGCGTGTCGCCCAGCTGATCCTCGAACTTGCGGCGCCGCGCGCTGGCCTTGCGGCGCATGAAGACCTCGGGGATCAGCGCACCCGACCAGCATCAGCACGAGCGCGTAGATGAAGCCGATGCCGATCATCAGGGCGAGCAGCAGCAGCACGAGCGCGGCACCCGCCTGCATCGCCGCGAACTCCGCGGCGCGCAGCGGCATGTCGGCTCGCTCGAGCAGCTTGTTGACGCGCCCGAAGTAGGCCGAGCCGCCGAACGAGCGCTCGCCGCGCGAGACCAGCAGATTGCGGAGCGAGAGCTTGCTGCCCTCGGCCTCGCGCGCGGCCGCCGGGCCGCGCTCGCCGCTCGTGTAGCGGTCGAGCCGCCGGGCGAGGATCGTCTCGCGCGGCTGCCGGAAGAGCAGGAGGATCACGCCGAGCACGATCACGCCGATGATCAGCGCCATGAACAGACCCGTCGAGCTGCGGTTGCTGATCGACGAGATCGCGCCGTCGGAGGCTTCCACGATGCGCGCCGCGGGAGCGGTCATGTCGACGTTCTGGCTCGCAGTCTCGTAGCCCTTGAGGCTGACCGCGATCGGCACCACGCCGTCGGCGCTCGACGTGTACTGGAGCCGGTAGGTGTTGCGGATTTCCTGGGCGATCTGACGGTAAACCGCGCTGATGCTCTCGGTCGAGCCGCCCGACGAGAAGACGTGCCCGCCCGTGCTGCGCGTGAGGCTCGTGAGCGCGGCCGTGGGCTTGCCGCTGCCGAGCGCGATCGCGTCGATCGTGACGCCGGCGCGCTTCGCGGTCTCGATCGCCGCTGCGAGCTTGGTCTTCGTCGTGTCGTCGCCGTCGGTCAGCACGACGAGCACCTTCGTCAGCGTGGGCGCGTTGCCGAGCTCCTTGCTGGCCTGGATCACCGAGTCGTAGAGCGCCGTGCCCTGCTTGGGATCGATGTCGACCTGCCCGAGCGCGGTTCCGAGCGCGTCGGTGTCGGTGTCGAGCGCGTGCAGGGGATTGGCCTCGTGGCCGAAGGCGTACAGCGCCATCGTGTCGCCCTGGCGCTTGGCGTCGACGAACGCCAGCGCCGCCTCGCGCGCGGCGGTGATCGGCGCGCCGTCCATCGAGCGGCTGGTGTCGAGCGCGACGCCGATCGCGGCGGCCGACCCGCCGCCGGACTGGGTCGCCGTGACGGTCTCGCCGTCCTCCTTGACCTCCAGCGGCACGCGCGCGAGCTTGTCACTGTTGGGCGCGATCACGGTCGCCGTGATCAGCGGGTAGCGCGACGTGTCGACCTGCGCGATCCGCACCTTCGGCGACGCCGCGGTGGATCCGACCGCGAGGGCGAGCACGACCGTGAGGCCGGCCGCGAACGCGAGCGCCTTCTTCATGCCTGCGTCCTGCCGAACGCCGTCGGGCGTGCCGGGGCCCCCTGCGCGCGCTCGGGCTCGAGCTGGAAGAACTGCGGCGGCAGATGCACGCCGTTCTCGCCGAGCTTGCTCAGGAACTGCGGCTTGATGCCGGTCGCGCGCATCGGGCCGAGCAGGCGGCTCGTCGCGCCCGCGGCGACCTCCTCGCCGTCGGCGAGGGGCTTGGCGACGAAGAGATCCTGCAGCGTCACGACGTCCGACTCCATGCGCAGCACCTCGGTGATGTGCGTGATGCGGCGCGTGCCGTCGACCAGGCGCGAGACCTGCACGACCATGTCGAAGGCGGAGGCGATCTGCTCGCGGATGGCCTTCAGCGGCAGCTCGACGCCGCCGGTCAGCACCAGGGTCTCGACGCGCGAGAGCGCGTCGCGCGGCGTGTTCGCGTGGATCGTCGTGAGCGAGCCGTCATGGCCCGTGTTCATGGCCTGGAGCATGTCGATCGTCTCGGGGCCACGACACTCGCCGACGATGATGCGGTCGGGCCGCATGCGCAGGCAGTTGCGGACGAGGTCGCGGATCGTGACGAGGCCCTTGCCCTCGATGTTCGCCGGGCGGGTCTCGAGCGTGATCACGTGCTCCTGCTTGAGCTGGAGCTCGGCCGCGTCCTCGACCGTGACGATGCGTTCGCCCTCGGGAATGGCCGCCGACATGACGTTCAGCGTGGTCGTCTTACCGGAGCCGGTGCCGCCCGAGATCAGCACGTTGAGCTTGCCGCGCACGCAGGCCTCGAGCAACTGGGCTGCGCGGGGGGAGAGCGTGCCGAAGCGCAGCAGGTCCTCCATCGTCAGCGGATCGCGGCGGAACTTGCGAATCGTGAGCGTCGGACCCGTGACGGCGAGCGGCGGGATGATCGCATTCACGCGCGAGCCGTCGGGCAGGCGCGCGTCGACCATCGGCGAGGCCTCGTCGATGCGCCGGCCGATGCGCGAGATGATCTTGTCGATGATCCGCAGCAGGTGCTGGTCGTCGACGAAGCCGGCATCCGTGCGCATGAGCTTGCCGCGGCGCTCCACCCAGATCGAGTGGGGGCCGTTGACCATGATCTCGCTGATGGTGTCATCGCGCAGGAACGGCTCGAGCGGGCCGTAGCCGAGGATGTCGTCGGCGATCTCTCGGGTGACCTGCGCGCGCTCCTGCCGCGTGAGCGGCGTCTTGTCGAGCGCGATCGCCTCTTCGACGGCTTCGATCACGCGCGGCTCGATGCTCGCATCGCGAGTGGCGTCGTCGCCGCTCGCGGCGAACAGGCGCGGCCCGAGCCGCGTGATCACGTCGTGGTGGACGCGCGACTTGAGGTCGGCGAACGGGTCGGTGGGGGCAGGTGCCCGCTCCGGCTCGGCGTGCTGCTCGCGGGTGACCGGAGTCACGGGCTCCGGGTTGCGCGACGAGATGCGGTCTTGGAGGCTCAATTCACGCCGCCTTCTTGTCCTTCGACTTGGAGAACTTCGACATGCCGGCCTTCACGAGGCTCTGGCGGCCGGCGGACGGCTTGGTGGCAACGGCGGCGCCCTTCGACAGCTGGGCCTCGCCGGGTGCGGGCTTCGATTCCGCGATCGACCCGCTCGGGAGCAGCAGCTCCGCGAGCTCACGGACGATCTTGGAGGCGGGCGAGCGCGGGCTGGCGACGGTGACCGGGATGCCGCGGTTGACCGCGACGCCGATCTCCTTGTCGCCCGGGATCGTGCACGTGATCGCCATGTCGAGCGTGCGCGAGATGTCGCCTTCGCGAATGTCGGCGCGCGCGAGCGGCCGGTTCACGACGAGCGCGATGCGCTCGCGCGGGTACTGCAGGAGGTTCAGCGTCTGGAGCGCCAGCTTGGCGTTCTTGACGGTCGGGATGTCCATGGTCGTGATCAGGACGAGCCGGTCGCTGCGGTCGAGCGCGGCCAGCGTGGTCGCGTCGAAGTGCGGCGGCGTGTCGAGCACGACGATGTCGTAGGCGGCCTTGGCCACGTCGATCAGCTGCCCGATGCGATCCTCGGTGACGAGCTCGGCGTCCTCGGGCCGCAGCGGCGCGGCCAGGATGTCCATCCCGGAGTCGTGCTTGACGACGTAGCCGCCGAGCTTGTCCGGGTCGAGCTCGCCGGTGGTCGTGACGAGGTCGACGATCGTCTGCGTGGGATCGATGCCCATCATGATCCCGATGTCGCCGAACTGCAGATCGAGGTCGATCAGCAGCGTGCGCTGCTTGAGCTGGTGGCAGTAGACGCCGGCCAGCGCCGTCGAGAGCGTCGACTTGCCGACGCCGCCCTTGGGCGAGAAGCACGTGATCACGCGGCCCTCGCCGCCGGAGCGGGCGAGCGACTGTGACTGCTGGGCGCGCGGCGCGTTGTTGTTGAGCACGTGCGCGCGGCGCAGCGTGAACACGAGCGACTCGGTCAGCTGCGGCAGGATCGCGACGTCCTGCACGCCGTGTGCGAGCGCCTCCTGGAGGAACTCCGGCGTGCAGCCCGACGTCACGATCACGATCGGCGCCGCGCTGGCGGACTGCAGCGTGTGGATGTCCTGCGTCGGCAGGCGGTCGCCACGGCTCGAGCCGTGGAGCAGCACGTCGACCTGCTCCTCGCGCAGGCGGTCGCCTGCGCTCGGAGCGTCGACTGCCGTTCCGACCACCTTGATCGCGGAGTGCGACGAGAGCGCCTGGCGAACCTCCGCCAGGCCGGCGCACGAGCCGGAGATGAAGATGCGGATGGGATCGGTCACGAGGTCGCTCCTGCCGGGCTCACGAGGGACTTGATGAGCTTCTGGAGCGCATCCGGGAGGTTCGTCCCGAGCAGGGTCTCCAGAGTCTCGACCGACGGCGGGGAGTTCAGAGCGTTCTCCTGCGGGCGCTGCGCGAACCAGAAGTCGTTGTCGCCGTTCTCGGTCAGCCACAGGATCTTCATCGCGTCACGATCGCTCAGCGCGAGCAGGATGTGCGCGTCGCCGACCGCCGTGGTGTCCTTGTTGCCGATCTGGGCCTTCATCACGACGACGTCCGTCAGGATCTTCTTGACGAAGCGCGAGGTGCCCGTGTTGATGCGGCCGTAGACGTCGATGTGGTCGCCGTCGGCGAGCGTGCCGACGAGGCCGTTGGCCGGCTTCACGTCGACGCTGACGGCGCGCATCGTGCCGCGGATCGCGATGGTGCTGGCGGCCTCGCTGCGCGGGACGAAGACGGCGCTCGGAATCTGCTGGCCGGTGAAGAGATCCTGCTTGAGGACCATGTCGTCGAGGCCGGCGGTCGAGATCAGCACGCCGGGCAGCTGGTCGTCCTGGACGACTTCCTTCTGAATCAGGTCGCCGCGGGCGATGACGTCCTTGGCGGGGGTGCCGGCCGGCACGTCGACGCGTGCCGTGTACACCTTCACGCGTGCCTGGCCCTCTTTCGCGGCCTGCTGCACGTTGCTGGTGTAGACGAGCACCGCGACGATCGCCACGATCGCGAGCCCGCCGGCGATGACCAGGTTGCGGATGCTGTAGTTCATGGCCCCTCGTGGTAGACGGAAGACGACTGGGGGGTACGGCGGCTCGCGCCGTTCTGGTGCTTCCAGGACCCCTGTATTGGCACCATCGGTCGCAACCGCCTCCGGGCTTAGCCCCCCTTTCGGGGGATCCCCGTTCGAGGGCGAATCCGTCGCTCGAGCCGGCGGCGCACCGCGCATCCGCTGAACGACGCGCCACCGGCCCAAGACTCCGCCAGGGCCCTGCTGGGCCAGCGTCGGCGCAGTATCCGGGCTCCGGCTCGCGTTTCGGATCACCCGTCCGGATGATCTCGCCGTCCCGATCGAATACCCTCGGCCGCCATGAGCGCACAGATCCTCGACGGCGTCGCCGTCGCCCGTTCCGTCCGTGCCCGCGTCGCGGAGGGCGTGCGCGAGCTGACCGCCGCCGGTGGCCCGCAGCCCGGTCTCGCGACGGTGCTCGTGGGCGCCGATCCCGCGTCCCAGATCTACGTCCGGCGCAAGAACGAGCAGACCGCCGAGGCGGGCATGCAGTCGTTCCACCACGAACTGCCGGCGACCACGCCGCAGGCCGAGCTCGACGCGCTGATCGACAGCCTCAACGCCGATCCCGCGGTGCACGGGATCCTCGTCCAGAGCCCGCTCCCGGACGGCCTCGACGAGGCGCGCGCGTTCGCCCGCATCGCGCCCGCCAAGGACGTGGACGGCTTCCACCCCGAGAGCGTCGGCCAGCTGGTGCTCAACCGGCCGGGCCTGCGCTCGTGCACGCCCGCGGGCGTGATCGAGCTGCTCGACCACTACGAGATCGGCCTCGAGGGCAAGGAGGTCGTCGTCGTCGGCCGCTCCAACATCGTCGGCAAGCCGGTCGCCCTGCTCGCCCTGCATCGCAACGCGACCGTCACGATCGTGCACTCGCGCACGCGCGACCTGCCCGAGGTCACGCGCCGCGCCGAGGTGCTGATCGTGGCGATCGGCAAGCCGCGCTTCGTGACCGCCGAGATGGTCGCGCCGGGCGCCGTCGTGATCGACGTCGGCATCAACCGCACCGACGACGGCATGGTCGGCGACGTCGACTACGGCCCCGTGAGCGAGGTCGCGAGCGCGATCACGCCGGTGCCGGGCGGCATCGGGCCGATGACGATCGCGATGCTGCTCTCGAACACGCTGCAGGCGGCGAAGGCGTCGGCGTAGGCGAGCTGAACGTCGCGCGCGTGCAATTGGGGCCAGGCCCCAATTGCACGTGCGATTGGGGCCAGGCCCCAATTGCACGGCCGGCTCGGCGACGCCTCGCGCGGGTGCAGCCGCGCGTCGGCGTGCAACGTCTGGGGCCCCTGGCGCGTGCAATCGGGGCCAGGCCCCGATTGCACGGCTGCCGTCGGCAGCTTCTGCAGCGGCTCCGACGCTGCCGCCTGGGCTATTCGGGAGGGCGTCGTTACTAGACTCCGCGGGTGAGCCTGACCCCTGAAGACGTGCGCCATGCCGCCGCCCTCGCGCACATCGCGCTGGAGCCGGACGAGCTCGAGGCGCTGGCCGCCGATCTCGCCGGCATCCTCGACCACATCGGCCGGATCGCCGAGCTCGACCTCGCCGACGTGCCGCCCACCTCGCATGCGCTCGACCTCGTGAACGTGCTCGGCGACGACGTACCGCGCGAGCCGTGGCCGCGCGAGCAGCTGCTCGCGCTGGCGCCCGAGCGCACGGCGGACGGCTTTCTCGTCCCTCCGATCGGCGCCTGATGGACAACCTCGACGTCGACCGCACCTCCGCCGAGGAGATCGCCCGCCTGCTCGACGCGCGCGAGCTCAGCTGCGAGGAGACCGCCGCCGCCTACCTGGCGCGCATCGATGCGCTGAACGGCGATCTCAACGTCTTCCTGCACGTCGATCACGAGCAGGTCCTCGCGCGGGCGCGCGCGCTGGACACGGAAGGCCGCAGCGGCATCGCCGGCGTGCCCATCGCCTACAAGGACCTGCTCTGCATCCGCGGCGTGCCGACGACTGCCGGTTCGAAGGTGCTGGAGGGCTACCGGCCGCCGTACACCGCGACCGTCGTGCGGCGCTGCGAGGCCGAGGGGCTCGTCGGGCTCGGCAAGACCAACATGGACGAGTTCGCGATGGGCTCGTCGACCGAGAACTCGGCCTACGGCGTCGACCCGCAACCCGTGGGATCGCGAGCGCGTGCCGGGTGGCTCGAGCGGCGGCGCGGCCGCCGCGGTCGCGGCCGGCATGGCGCCGCTCTCGCTCGGCACCGACACCGGCGGCTCGATCCGCCAGCCCGCCTCGCTGTGCGGCGTCGTCGGCCTCAAGCCCACGTACGGCGCGGTCTCGCGCTACGGCGCGATCGCCTTCGCGAGCTCGCTCGACCAGATCGGCCCGTTCGCGCGCACCGTGCGCGACTGCGCGCTCGCGCTGCGCGTCATCGCCGGGCCCGACACCTGCGACTCGACCTGCCTCGGGCCGCCCGAGCCGATCGAGCTGCCCGAGCGGGAAGACCTCAAGGGCCTGCGCATCGGCGCGATCTCGCTCGACGGCATCGCGGGCGTCGAGCCGGGCGTGCGCGCGAGCTACGAGGCCGCGCTCGAGACGGTGCGCGAGCTCGGCGGCGAGCTCGTCGAGGCCAGCCTCGAGTTCTCGCTCACGCCGCACGCGCTCGCGGCCTACTACCTGATCGCACCGGCCGAGGCGTCCGCGAACCTGGCCCGCTACGACGGCGTGCGCTACGGCCTGCGCGAGCCGGGCGCCGACGTCTTCGAGATGTACGACGCGACGCGCCGCGCGGGCTTCGGCCGCGAGGTCAAGCGGCGCTGCCTGATCGGCGCCTACGCGCTCTCGGCCGGCTACTACGACGCCTACTACGGCCAGGCCCAGCGCGTGCGCACGCTGATCCGGCGCGACTTCGAGACTGCCTTCGCGCAGTGCGACCTGCTGCTCACGCCGACCTCGCCGACGGTCGCGTTCCGCATCGGCGAGCTCGTCGACGACCCGCTCGCGATGTACGCCTGCGATCTCTTCACGCTGCCGGTCAACCTCTCGGGCCTGCCGGCGATCTCGCTGCCGTGCGGCCTCTCTGAGGGGCTGCCGGTCGGCCTCCACCTGGCCGGCCCGGCGTTCAGCGAGAACCGCATCCTGGCCGCGGCGCACGCGCTCGAGGGCGCGTTCGCGTTCGATCCCACGCCGCCGGCGCTGGCGGGTGCCGCGTGAGCGTGCCCGACGGCTGGGAGGCCGTCATCGGCCTCGAGATCCACGTGCAGCTCTCGACGCGCAGCAAGATGTTCTGCCGCTGCCCGAACGAGCCGGGCGGCGAGCCCAACACGCGCATCTGCCCGGTCTGCACGGCGCAGCCGGGAGCGCTGCCGGTGGCCAACCGCGCGGCGGTCGAGCGCACCATCTCGGTCGGCCTCGCGCTGGGCTCCGAGATCGCGACGCCACTCGACCTTCCACCGCAAGAACTACTTCTATCCCGACTCGCCCAAGGCGTACCAGATCAGCCAGTTCGACGAACCGCTCTGCGACGGCGGCCGGCTGGCGGTGCCGACGGCCGACGGCGACGACGTCGTCAGCTTCGAGCGCGTGCACCTCGAGGAGGACGCCGCCAAGACCGTGCACGAGGGCGGGGGCGGGGGGCGGCTGACCGGCTCGCACGGCGCCGTCGTCGACTTCAACCGCTGCGGCACGCCGCTGATGGAGATGGTCACGCGCCCAGACCTGCGCACGCCCCGAGCAGGCTGCGCGCTTCGCGGCCTTCCTGCGCGAGACGATCGTCGCGCTCGGGGTGTCCGAGTGCGACATGGAGAAGGGCTCGCTGCGCGTCGACGCCAACGTCAGCCTGCGCCGCCCCGGCGAGACCGAGCTGAGCACCAAGACCGAGCTCAAGAACATGAACTCGTTCAGCTACCTCGAGCGCGGCATCACCCGCGAGCTGCGCCGCCAGGCCGAGCTCTACGAGGCCGGCGAGCCGGTCGTCACGCAGACGCTGCACTACGACCCGGCGAGCGACGAGCTGACCGTGCTGCGCTCCAAGGAGCTCGCGCACGACTACCGCTACTTCCCCGAGCCGGACCTCGTGCCGATCGTGCCCTCGGACGAGCTCATCGAGCAGCTGCGCGCCGCGCTGCCGGAGCTGCCGTCCGCGCGCGTGCGGCGCTTCGAGGCCGAGTACTCGCTGCCGCTCGCGCAAGCGCTCGATCTCGGCATCGGCAGCGCGCTCGCTGCCTACTTCGAGGCCGTCGTCGCGGCGACGGACGATGCCCGGCTGTCCGCGAACTGGGTGCTCAACGAGTTCTCCGCGCACCTCAACGAGGCGCGCGTGGGCGCGAGCGGGTCGCCGGTGCAGCCCGCGGCGCTGGCCGCTCTGATCGGCCTCGTCGCCGACCAGACGCTCGGCTCCTCGGGCGCCAAGCAGGTGTTCGCAGCGCTCGTCGCCGGCGAGGGCGGAGGCGACCCCGCGAGGATCGTCGAGGAGCGCGGCCTCGGGCAGATCGCCGACACCGGCGAGCTCCAGAAGGTCGTCGCCGAGATCGTCGCGACGCATCCGGGGCAGGCCGAGCAGTTCCGGGCGGGCAAGGAGAACCTGATCGGGTTCTTCGTCGGCCAGGTCATGAAGGCGACGGGTGGGCGCGCGGAGCCCAAGATCGTCCAGCAGCTGCTCCGCGAGGAGCTCACCCGTGTCTGACCGTCCCTTTCTGCTCACGCCCGGACCCGTGCCGGTGCCTCCCGCCGTGCTCGCGGTCATGGACACGCCGCAGCAGCACCACCGCAGCGCCGCGTTCGTCGCGACCTACGGCGAGGTTCTGCGCAAGCTCAAGCTGGTGTTCCGCACCGAGGGCGACGTGCTGCTCTTCACCGCCTCGGGCACCGGTGCCTTCGAGTCGGTCTACGCCAACCTGATCGAGCCGGGCGACCGCGTCCTGTGCGTCACGGGCGGGGCGTTCGGCGACCGCTGGGTCGCGATGGCGCGCGCCTTCGGCGCCGAGGTGACGGTGCTCGAGTGCGAGTGGGGGACGCCGCCCGACCCGGCCGCCGTGGTCGCGGCGATGGCCGATCCCGGGCTGCGGCTGACCGTCGTCGTGCACTCCGAGACCTCGACCGCGACGGTCACCGACATCCAGGCGATCGCCGAGGGTGGCCGCGGCCGCACGTGCCTGCTCGCGGTCGACGCGGTCTCGAGCCTCGGCGCGGTGCCGATCGAGACCGACGCGTGGGGCATCGACGTCGTCGTCTCCGGCTCGCAGAAGGGCATGTCGACGCCGCCCGGGCTCTCGTTCGCGAGCGTCTCGGAGGCCGCGTGGGAGCGCAGCCGCGAGACCTCGACGGCGCGCTTCTACTTCGACTGGGCACGCACGCTCACGGCCCAGGCGGGCGGCGGCAGCCCGTTCACGCCCGCCACGGCGACCGTGAACGCGCTCGACGTCGCGCTCGACATCGTGCTCGACGAGGGCCTCGAGGCGATCTGGGAGCGCACGCAGGCGATGGCCGGCCGCTTCCGTGCACGGGTGCTCGCCGAGGGGCTGCAGCTGTTCTCGCCGGACGATCCGCCGAGCTCGCTCGTGACCGCGATCCTGCTGCCCGACGGCGTCGACGCCGGCCCGGTGCGCCAGGCGGTGCTCGCGGCCGGGTACATCATCGAGGGCGGACGCGGCAAGATGGCCGGCAAGGTGCTGCGCTTCGGGCACCTCGGCGCGACCGACGAGGTCGAGCTCAACGCCGGGCTGGACGCGCTCCTGGCGGCGTTGCCGAGGTGAGCCGGCCGCGCTGCGTGATCGCCGAGACGATCGCCGACTCGGGCATCGAGCTGCTGCGCTCGTGCCTGTGACGTCGTCGAGCTCGCCTCCGGCGCCGACCTCGCGGCCGAGCTCGCCGGCGCGAGGCGCTGATCGTGCGCTCGGCCACCACCGTCGACGCCGCCCTGATCGCCGCCGCGCCCAAGCTGCGCGTGATCGGCCGCGCAGGGGTCGGCATCGACAACGTCGACGTGGACGCCGCGACGGCGGCCGGCATCGTCGTCTGCAACGCGCCCGAGGCCAACGTCGTCTCGGCCGCCGAGCACGCGCTCGCGCTCATGCTCGGCGCTCGCGCGCCACATCGGCGCGGCCGAGCGCTCGCTGCGCGAGGGCGCCTGGGAGCGCGAGCGCTTCGCGGGCATCGAGCTCGCCGACAAGACGCTCGCGCTGCTCGGCTTCGGGCGCATCGGCCGGCTGGTCGCCTCGCGTGCGCGCGCGCTCGGGATGCGGACCGTCGCCTACGACCCGTTCGTGACGGCGGAGCGCATCGCCGAGCTCGGCGCCGAGCAGGCCGAGACGATCGAGGCGGCGCTCGCCGTCGCCGACGTCGTCAGCCTCCACCTGCCGGTCACGCCGGCGACGCGCGGGATCATCGACTCCGAGCGACTCGCGCTGCTGCGCCCGGGCGCGCTGCTCGTGAACGCCGCGCGCGGCGCGCTGATCGACGAGGCAGCGCTCGTCGCGGCGCTGGAGTCGGGGCAGCTCGGCGGAGCGGCGCTCGACGTCTTCGCCAAGGAGCCGCTGGCCGCCGACTCGCCGCTGCGCGCTGCGCCGAACCTCGTGCTCACGCCGCATCTGGCCGGCTCGACGCGCGAGGCCCAGGATCGGGCCGGCGTGGTCGTCGCCGAGCAGGTCGTCGCGGCGCTCGGCGGCCGCCCGGTCGCGCACGCGCTCAACCTCCCGTTCGTGCCCGAGGACGAGCGCCGCGCGCTCGAGCCGTTCCTGCCGGTCGCCGAGCGGCTCGGCCGCCTCGCGATGGCGCTCGCGGCGGGCCGCGTCACGCGCATCGAGATCGCCACCGCGGGACGGCTCGCGAGCACGGGCTCGCGCCTGCTCACGTCGGCGGCGCTGCGCGGCGCGTTCGGCGCAGTGCACGAGAGCCTCAACGACGTCAACGCGCTCTCGATCGCCGCCGAGCTGGGCGTCGAGGTGACCGAGCAGCACCGCTCGGGCGCCTCCGATTACACCAACCTGCTGGCCGTCACGGTGCGTGACCCCGACGAGCGCACGGTCGTCGGCACGGTGCTCGGCGCCGAGCACCGTCCGTGGCTCGTGCGCGTGCACGGCCTGCCGCTCGAGATCGAGCTCGCAGGCCGGCTGCTGCTGCTGCGCAACGACGACGCGCCCGGGCATGGTCGGCCGCGTCGGCACGCTGCTCGGCGACGCGGGCATCAACATCGCCAACATGACGCTCTCCCGCGTCGTCGGCGGGCGGCGATGCGATGATGGCGTTCGCGCTCGACGACGATCTCCCGCCGACGCTCCTGACGACGCTCTCGACGCTGCCGGGCGTGCTCGCACCGCCGATCTTCGTGCGCCTCAGCTAGCAATTCCGCGTCGCGCGCGAGGTACAGTGCGCGCAGCAATCGCCCGCCCTGGAGAGTGTTCCGTGAACGAGACCGAGAAGATCTGGATGAATGGCGAGCTCGTGCCCTGGGGCGATGCCAAGGTGCACGTCCTCAGCCACGTGCTGCACTACGGCTCCGGCGTGTTCGAGGGCATCCGGGCGTACAAGACCGAGCGCGGCCCCGCGGTGTTCCGCCTGACGGATCACCTGCGCCGCCTCGAGCGCTCGGGCCGAGATCTACTTCATGGACTTCCCGTACAGCATCGAGGAGCTCCGCCAGGCGACGCACGACGTGATCTCGGCCAACGGCGCTCGACTCCTGCTACATCCGGCCGCTGGCGTTCCGCGGCTACGGCGAGCTCGGCATCAACCCGCTCACCTGCCCAGTCGACGTGATCATCGCCGTGTGGCCGTGGGGCGCGTACCTCGGCGAGGAGGCGCTCGAGCACGGCGTGCGCGTGATGACCTCCTCGTGGCGCCGCATCGGCCCCAACACGCTGCCCGCGGCGGCCAAGGCGAGCGGCCAGTACCTCAACTCGCAGCTCGCCAAGATGGAGGCGATGCACGGCGGCTACGACGAGGCGATCCTGCTCAACGAGCAGGGCTTCCTGGCCGACGGCTCGGGCGAGAACGTCTTCGTCGTGCAGGACGGCGTGCTCACGACGCCGCCGGTCACGTCGTCGTGCCTGCCCGGCATCACGCGCGACACGGTCATCCGCATCGCGCGCGGCATGGGCTACGAGGTGCGTGAGACCGACGTCGTGCGCAGCGCGCTCTACCACGCCGACGAGGTCTTCTTCACGGGCACCGCCGCCGAGATCACGCCGATCCGCTCGGTCGACGACCACGAGATCGGGCCGGGCCCCATCACCAAGAGGATCCAGACCGAGTTCTTCGAGATCACCTCGGGGCGCTCGGCGCTCTCGCCCGAGTACCTCGACTACCCCGCCTCGACGCCCGCCAAGGCGTGAGGGTCGAGGCGGCGCGCCAGGTTCCCCTCTCGCGGCCCGACATCGGGCCGCAGGAGGAGGAGTACGTCCTCGCCGCCCTGCGCTCGGGCGTGCTCGGCCTCGGCCCCTACGCGCGCAACTTCGAGAAGGAGTTCGCGGCCTTCTGCGAGTGCGCGCACGCGGTCTCCGTCTCGAGCGGCACGGCCGGCCTGCACCTGCTCGTGCGCGCCGCCGGCATCGGCGAGGGCGACGAGGTCATCACGGCGCCGATCTCGTTCGTGGCCTCGGCCAACGTGATGCTCTACGAGCGCGCGACGCCGGTCTTCGCCGAGGTCGATCCCGACACGTTCGTGCTCGACCCCGCAGCCGTCGAGGCGGCCATCACGCCGCGCACCAAGGGCATCCTGCCGGTGCACGTGTTCGGCTACCCGTGCGACATGGAGGCGCTCGGCGCGATCGCCGACAAGCACGGTCTGGCGATCATCGAGGACGCCTGCGAGGCGGTCGGCAGCGAGCGCCGCGGCCGGCGCATCGGCGGCACGGGCACCCCGGCGGTGTTCGCGTTCTACCCCAACAAGCAGATGACGACGGGGGAGGGCGGCATGGTCACGACCGACGACGCCGCGCTCGCCGCGCACCTGCGCTCGCTCGCCAACCAGGGTCGCTCCGACAGCGGCGACTGGCTCGAGCACGACAAGCTCGGCTTCAACTACCGCATGGACGAGCTCTCGGCGGCCGTCGGCCTCGCCCAGACCGAGCGCCTCGAGGAGATCCTCGCCCTGCGCGCGGCCGTTGCACGCCGCTACGACGAGCTGCTCGGGCCGCTCGAGGGCGATCACGATCCCGGCGCCCGTCGAGCCCGGCGACGCCCGCTCGTGGTTCGTCTACGTCGTGCGCCTCGACGCGTCGCTCGACCGCGACGCGCGTGATGGCCGCCCTGGGGGCTCGCGGCGTCGCCTGCAAGCCGTATCTGCCGGCCGTGCACCTCCAGCCCCTCTACCGCAGCCTCGGCCATCGGCCCGGCGAGCTCCCGATCGCCGAGGCGATCGCGCGCTCCACGCTCGCGCTGCCGTTCCACACGCGCCTCGCCGGTGACGATCAGGCCTACGTCGCCGCCTGCCTCGCCGACGTCCTCGGCTGAGCGATGCTCGCCGCGCTCCCGCCGCCGCCGGTCGTCCTCGCGACCTCGGCTGCGAGCTACCTGATGGCGCCGGCAGCCGGCCGGCGGGTCACCGCCTGGCTCGAGTATCCGGCCTCGCGCACACGCTCGCCCGACTCGGCCGCAAGCCGCCGGGGCGACCGCCTCGTCGTCGCGGCGCGCAACGGCACCCGCGCGCACGTCGTCTACGACGGCGGCTGCTCGGCGACCCAGGCCTGCAACAGCGTCGCTGCGCCGCTCGCCGGTGCCGACGGCGTCCTCTACGCGGTCGCCGACGGCCGGCACGCCGACATCGCCTCGGCGACGCTCCAGCGCAGCCCGAGCCGCCTCGTGGCGCAGCTGACGCAGCCCACGGGCGGGCCGCCGCCGTACTCGCTGCCATGGCCCCGACGCGGTGTGGTCGACCGGCGGCCTCGTGCGCGCCCGCCCGCCGGACGGCTCGGCGCCCGCGCGCACGCTCGGCACGGCACCGGCCGGCACGCACCGTCTACGCCGTCGCGCGCCGTGAGCCCGTGACCGCCTGGCTCGGGCGCTCGGCCGACGGGCCGGGACGCCGTCTACGAGCAGCTCGAGGGCGGCCGCGTGACGGCGCTCTACCGCGAGACGCGTGCTGGCGTGCGGCTGACGGCGCTCGCCCTGCTCGACGGCGGCCGGGTCGCCGTCGTCGCCATGCGCAGCGAGGACGGCGCGCGCGCTGCGAGCGTGCTGCTCGTGACGCCGCGCCAGGCCGAGCCCGAGGTGCTCCTGACGTCGGTGCCCTCGCCTGCCGCCTACGCCTACGGCCCGGGCCTCTCGGTCTCCGGGCAGAGCCTCGCCTTCCGCCGCCGCGTCGGGGGCGAGCACGGTCTGGCCGACCAGATCGTCGTGCTCGACGTCCTCAGCGGCACGGCCCGCGTGGTCGCGACCGCGCGGCTGCGCACGACGCGGCTCTCGGATCCGTCCATCGGCTTCGGCCGCGTCGTCTGGAGCGCCGCGGAGATCGCGGGCACGCGCCTGGCGCGATCGCGCGTGCTCGCGTCGCCGGCGTGATCGCGAGCGTGCGCTTCTGCGCGCGCCCGAGCCCCGAGCTGGCGCGCGCGCTGATCGGCTGCGAGCTGCTCGTCGACGGCGTCGGCGGCATCGTCGCCGAGTGCGAGGCCTACGCGCTCGACGATCCCGCGTCGCACTCCTTTCCCGGCCCGACCCGCCGCAACGCGAGCATGTTCGGCCCTGCGGGTCGTGCGTACGTGTACCGCAGCTACGGCATCCACTGGCTGCTCAACATCGTTTGCGGCACGCAGGAGGGCGCGGGAGAGGCAGTGCTGATCCGCGCGCTCGAGCCGACTGCGGGCATCGAGGACGATGCGCGAGCGGCGCGGCCGCGAATCGCTGCTCGAGCTCTGCCGCGGCCCCGGCCGCCTCGGCCAGGCGCTCGCGATCGGCCCCGAGCTCGACGGCGAGGCGATCGGCGCGGGGCGCATCGAGCTGCGGACGGCGCCAGCGCCCGGCCCGATCGTCCAGACCCCGCGCATCGGCATCAGCCGGGCCACGGACGTGCCGTGGCGCTTCGCGCTCGAGGACTCGCCGTACGTGAGCCCGCTCCGCCCGCGGCGCGCCACCGCGCGGAGCGCGGGCGCTAGCCGTCGGTGCCGTCGCTCACGATCAGCGTGATCAGCGAGCCCTTGGCGGCCAGCCCGAGCGGCACCGGGTACTGCGAGTAGACCCGCCCGCCCGGCTTGCCGTAGGAGCCGCGCGTCTCGCGCACCTTGAAGCCCGCGACGCGCAGGGCCGAGCGCGCCGCCGACGACGTCGTAGCCGATCAGCTTGGGGATCGTCACCCACGTCACGGCCTTCGCGACCGAGACGTAGACGCGCGTGCCGAGCTCGATCGGCTCGCCCGGCTCGGGATTCTGGGCGAAGACCTTGCCCGCCGCCTCGCCGGCCGGCGGCACCGCCGTCCTGATCTGGGGCAGCAGGCCGGCGCGGTCGAGGTCGAGCTGCGCCTGGCGCGCATTCAGGTCGGTGACCTCGGGCGTCGGGATCACGGTGCCCGCGCAGCTCGAGAACTGCGTCGGGATCTTCGCGTAGGCCATCACGAGCGCCCGTGCGCGCGGGCAGTTGGGGCCGGCGCGCTTGCCGGTCGCGGTGTCGATCATGACCTCCTCGCCCGAGATCGTCGTCGGCCCCGGCCAGTTGCGTACCTTCGAGCCGTTCAGCGCGGCCTGCGTGAACGTCTTCCAGAGCAGCGCCGGGTACGTGCCGCCGAACACCGGCTCGCCGTGGAACTGCGAGAGCATCGGCACGCGGATCGTCGGGAAGCCGTTCCAGACCGCCGTCGTGAGCGTCGGCGTCATGCCCACGAACCAGGCGTCGACGAACTGCTCGGTCGTGCCCGTCTTGCCGGCCGCGGGCCGCGGGAAGTCGTTGATGCGCTTGGCGGTGCCGATGCGCACCACGTTGCGCAGCATCTCGATCGCCGTGAGCGCGCTCTCACGCGAGATCGCCTGCTTCTTCTGCGGCGTGTTGCGATCGATCACCTTGCCGGTCGAGTCCTCGACGCGGCGGATCGCGATCGGCGTGAGCGTCGGATCTGGCACCTCGCCGGGCCCCGGCCTGCGCACGGCCAGCGAGCCGGTCACGCGCATTCCCCGGTTCGCGAGCGTGGAGTAGGCGAGCGCCATCTCGATCGGCGTGCAGCAGTGGCGCAGGCCGCCGAGCGCGATCGCCGGGTCGGCGCCGATCGGTCGCGCAACGCCCATCTCGTGCGCGACGCGCCGGATCCGCTCCGTGCCGATGCGCAGCGCGAGCTGGGCGTAGACCGTGTTGTCGGAGAACGTCGTCGCCGTCCCGAGGTTGATGTCGCCCCGGTAGGCGCCCTCGTCGTTCTTGACCGACCATACCGATCGGCCGGGCAGCTGCACGAGCAGCCGGTGCGAGTTGAACTGCGTGCGCGGGAGGATGCCCTCCTCGAGCGCGGCGATCAGCACGAACGGCTTGAACGACGAGCCCGGCTGGCGCACCGCCTCGGTCGCGAGATTGAACTTGCCGTAGACCTTGTTGGTGTAGTCGCGGCCGCCGATCATCGCGCGCACCTCGCCGGTCGGCGGGTTGATCGCGACGAGCGCGGCCTCGGGCCGGCGCTTCGGGAGCGTCTGTGCGGACCGAGCCTCAGCGCGATCCGCTGCATGCGCGTGTTGAGGGTCGTGTACACCCGCAGGCCGCCCCCGAGCGCGCGCTCGCGCCCGTAGAGGTTGATCAGCTGCTGGCGCACGTAGTCGACGAAGTAGTTCGCGATCGTCTTCTTCTCGCGCCGGGAAGCCGAGCTCGCGGCCGGGCGGGAGCAGCGGCTTGGCATCGGCGAGCCGGTACTCGAAGGAGTCGATGTAGCCCTGCTCGAGCAGCTTGCCGAGCACGAGGCTGCGACGCTCGAGCGCCGCAACCGGCTGGAGCAGCGGGTCGTAGCGCGGTCGGGTTCTGCACGAGCGCGGCGAGCAGCGCGGCCTGGTGGGGCTGGAGGTCCTTGGCGTGGACGCCGAAGTAGACCTCCGCAGCAGCCTCGACCCCGTACGCGAGGTGGCCGAAGTAGATCGTGTTGAGGTACTCCTCGAGGATCTTCTGCTTCGACCAGTGCTGCTCGACCTGGTAGGCGAGCGCCGACTCGATGATCTTGCGGCGCACCGAGCGCTGGCCGGCCTGGCCCGGCTTCCAGCGGTTCTTGACCAGCTGCTGGGTGATCGTCGAGCCGCCCTGTGCGAGCGTGCCCGTCCAGATGTTGACGACCGCGGCGCGTCCCATGCCGACCGGGTCGATCGCGCCGTGCTCGTAGAAGCGCCGGTCCTCGATCGAGACGACCGCGTCGCGCATCACGGGCGCGATCTCCTGCCAGCGCACGAGCACGCGGTACTGATCCGAGCGCAGCGTGCCGAGCACCGTCTTGCCGTCGTCGGCGTAGATCACGCCGTTCGACTGCTGCGCGAGCTGGGCGACCTCGAACTGCGGAAGATCCTGCGCCAGCGCGGTCATGAAGCCGTAGAACAGCGAGACCAGCCCGAGCGCCAGCCAGACCAGCACCGCGATCAGCAGCCGCGTCTTGCGCAGGCGCATGCGCCTGCGCGTCGCAGGCGGTGGGGCGTAGTCGAAGGTGAGCGGCTGGTTGGGAGGGGGCGTCGCTGCCATGGCCGGGAGGGTCGCGCGGGCGCTCGCGCGTCCGGAAGGGACTCTACCCCCGCCCGCTGTGAGCCACGTACCGGCGCATGCCCCGAAGGCGATCCTGCTAGTATCCGCTCCGGCGCGGGACGAGCTTCGTGAGTCGCCCTGCCCGTCGCCGGAACGAATGACGATCGGCCCCTGCGCGGGTTATCTTGCGCGGCGCGGTGAGATCGTGTAGTCTCGGTGGTCGCGCCTTGAAGGCGTCTGGTCTTTGAAAACTCAATAGCATGGGGATCGTCGACTGCCTCCGGGCGGTCGGTCGATCGCAGCCGGTTCTACAAAGAACATCGAACCGTCATGGTGTCGTGGGCCAGCCCTCGGCATCGCTTTTTGACGAGTTCCGGTCTGACCGTCGGCCCCTATTGGTATGGGGCCGGCATCGGATCAACTTCCAAGCCAGCACATGGCCTTGCTCTTCGGAGCTCGGCCACTTTGGTGCCGCACTCCGGTGCGAGCACCGTGCGTACGGTTTTTCATGGAGAGTTTGATCCTGGCTCAGGACGAACGCTGGCGGCGTGCTTAACACATGCAAGTCGAGCGGAAAGGCTTCCTTCGGGAAGTACTCGAGCGGCGAACGGGTGAGTAACACGTGGATAATCAACCTCTTGCTCTGGAATACCCCGGGGAAACTCGGATCAATGCCAGATAAAGTGCGGTGCTGTCGGGCGCCGTACCAAAGATAGCTTCGGCCTTCGGCGAGAGACGAGTCCGCGGCCCATTAGCTAGTTGGCGGGGTAATGGCCCACCAAGGCTACGATGGGTAGCTGGTCTGAGAGGATGATCAGCCACACTGGGACTGAGACACGGCCCAGACTCCTACGGGAGGCAGCAGTGGGGAATCTTGCGCAATGGGCGAAAGCCTGACGCAGCAACGCCGCGTGCGGGAGGAAGGCCTTCGGGTTGTAAACCGCTTTCAGGGGAGACGAAGCTTCCAGGGTTAATAGCTCTGTGGAGTGACGGTATCTTCAGAAGAAGTCCCGGCTAACTACGTGCCAGCAGCCGCGGTGATACGTAGGGGACAAGCGTTGTCCGGAATTATTGGGCGTAAAGCGCGTGTAGGCGGCCAAGTAAGTCTTACGTGAAATCCTGAGGCTCAACCTCAGGCCTGCGCGGGATACTGCTTGGCTAGAGTCCGGAAGAGGAGAGTGGAATTCCTGGTGTAGCGGTGGAATGCGCAGATATCAGGAGGAACATCCGTGGCGAAGGCGGCTCTCTGGGACGGTACTGACGCTGAGACGCGAAAGCGTGGGGAGCGAACAGGATTAGATACCCTGGTAGTCCACGCCGTAAACGATGGGCGCTAGGTGTGGGAGGTGTCGATTCCTTCCGTGCCGAAGCTAACGCATTAAGCGCCCCGCCTGGGGAGTACGGTCGCAAGACTAAAACTCAAAGGAATTGACGGGGGCCCGCACAAGCAGCGGAGCATGTTGTTTAATTCGATGCGACGCGAAGAACCTTACCTAGGCTTGACATGTTGTGGAAAACCGTGGAAACACGGTCCCTCTTCGGAGCCGCATCACAGGTGGTGCATGGCTGTCGTCAGCTCGTGTCGTGAGATGTTGGGTTAAGTCCCGCAACGAGCGCAACCCCTGCTCTGTGTTGCCAGCGAGTCATGTCGGGGACTCACAGAGAACTGCCGGTGACAAACCGGAGGAAGGTGGGGATGACGTCAAGTCATCATGCCCCTTACGTCTAGGGCTACAAACGTGCTACAATGGCCGATACAAAGAGCTGCAATGCCGCGAGGCGGAGCGAATCTCAAAAAGTCGGTCCCAGTTCGGATTGCAGGCTGAAACTCGCCTGCATGAAGTTGGAGTTGCTAGTAATCGCGGATCAGCAACGCCGCGGTGAATACGTTCCCGGGCCTTGTACACACCGCCCGTCACACCACGGAAGCCGGAGACACCCGAAGCCCGTGGCCCAACCCGCAAGGGAGGGAGCGGTCGAAGGTGGAGTTGGTGACTGGGGTGAAGTCGTAACAAGGTAGCCGTAGCGGAAGCTGCGGCTGGATCACCTCCTTTCTAGGGATGCGGTGACCATTTATCACCGCAGGCGTCCCTGCAGACGGCACGGCCTCCAATGGTCGTGTTCCGGAGCTCTCGAGCTCTGTCGGTCTGCAGTAAGACTCGCCTGGAACTTATATCGACACGGACTGCTTCGGCCGCTCGCAAGAGTGGCCGGCCTCATGCTATTGAGTTTTGAGAGACCGGACGTCTGTCCCTCGTGGGCAGCCAGGCGGGTGCGTCTCTGCACCCAGCCGTCCGGGCGCTCGAGCGGGTCGCATCCCGCAGGTACCTTGAAAACTGCACAGCGGTAGAAGTGGTGTTCTCGAATGACGGTGAGTCATGAATCAAGAGAACAAGGGCACACGGTGAATGCCTTGGTACCAGGAGCCGATGAAGGACGTTGATGGCTGCGATAAGCCTCGGGGAGCTGCCTAACAAGCTTTGATCCGGGGATTTCCGAATGGGGAAACCCACCGGTGGTAATGCGCCGGTACCCCGCGCTGAATCCATAGGCGCGGTGGAGGTAAGCGGGCGAACTGAAACATCTTAGTAGCCCGAGGAAGAGAAAGAAACCTCGATTCCCTTAGTAGTGGCGAGCGAAACGGGAAGAGCCTAAACCAGGTCGGAGCGATAATCTGCGGATGTTGCCGGCTTGGGGTTGTAGGACGACTCATGATTGCGCCGCAGCGCTTTCGGGGAGTTACAAATGCACGCGTTAGCGGAAGCGGGTGGAAACTCGCGCCATAGAGGGTAAAGGCCCCGTACGCGAAAATACGTGCACTCCTTGTAGTCGTTCCTGAGTACGGCCGGGCACGAGAAACCCGGTCGGAATCTGCGGGGCCCACCCCGCAAGGCTAAATACTCCCTGGTGACCGATAGTGAACTAGTACCGTGAGGGAAAGGTGAAAAGCACCCCGTGAGGGGAGTGAAATAGAACCTGAAACCGTGTGCTTACAAGCGGTCGGAGCAGACTTGTTCTGTGACGGCGTACTTTTTGCATAATGGGCCAGCGAGTTAGTCGTACGCGGCGAGGTTAAGGAAACGGAGCCGTAGCGAAAGCGAGTCTGAATAGGGCGAATTAGTCGCGTGCGCTAGACCCGAAACTGTGTGATCTATCCATGGCCAGGCTGAAGCGGGGGTAAGACCTCGTGAAGGGCCGAACCCACGTCGGTTGAAAACGGCGGGGATGAGCTGTGGATCGGAGTGAAAGGCTAATCAAACACAGAAATATCTGGTTCTCCCCGAAATATATTTAGGTATAGCCTCGTCTGTTCAGCATTGGTTGTAGAGCACTATTTGGCCTAGGGGCCTTACCAGGTTACCGAAGTCAGATAAACTCCGAATGCCAGTGCTCCAAAGGACGGGAGTCAGACTGCGGGGGATAAGCTCCGTAGTCGAGAGGGAAACAGCCCAGACCGCCAGCTAAGGTCCCTAATTTTCACCTAAGTGGGAAACGATGTCCGGATGCATAGACAACCAGGAGGTTGGCTTAGAAGCAGCCACCCTTGAAAGAGTGCGTAATAGCTTACTGGTCAAGTGTTCGGGCGCGGACGATGTAACGGGGCTCAAGGTGAATACCGAAGCTGCGGATTCGACCTTTATTGGTCGAGTGGTAGGGGAGCGTTCCTAGGCCGACTGAAGCGGCCGCGACAAGCGAGCCGTGGAGGCCTAGGAAGTGAGAATGCTGGCTTGAGTAACGAAAGACGTGTGAGAAACACGTCCACCGTACACCCAAGGTTTCCTGAGTAAAGCTAATCTTCTCAGGGTTAGTCGGGACCTAAGCCGAGGCCGAAAGGCGTAGGCGATGGATAACCGGTTGATATTCCGTACCACGTAGCCATCGTTTGACCGATGGGGGGACGGGGTAGGCTAGGGGAACCCAGGCGTTGGAGTTGACCTGGGGTAACCGTGTAGGCGGGTCGGTTGTGAAATGCGCCGGCCATTCAACGCTGAGGCGGGATGCCGAGAGCCCCGTGAGGGAGCTCGAAGTCCTTGAAGCCATGCCTCCAAGAAAAGCCTCTAGGGAGAAGGCGCGTGCCCGTACCTAAACCGACACAGGTGGGTGGGTAGAGAATACCAAGGTGATCGAGAGAACCTTCGTTAAGGAACTCGGCAAAATGGCCCCGTAACTTCGGGATAAGGGGCGCCCCGTTAGGGTGAAGGCACTTGCTGCCGGAGCCCGAGGGGGCCGCAGTGACTAGGCCCAGGCGACTGTTTACCAAAAACACAGGTCTCTGCTAAGTCGTAAGACGATGTATAGGGGCTGACGCCTGCCCGGTGCTGGAAGGTCACGAGGAGAGGTTAGCCGCAAGGCGAAGCTTTGAATCCAAGCCCCAGTAAACGGCGGCGGTAACTATAACCGTCCTAAGGTAGCGAAATTCCTTGTCGGGTAAGTTCCGACCTGCACGAATGGCGTAACGACTTGGGCGCTGTCTCAACGAAGGACTCGGTGAAATAGTAGTCTCGGTGAAGATGCCGAGTACCCGCAGAAAGACGGAAAGACCCCGTGAACCTTTACTGCAGCTTGATATTGAAGTTTGGGGCGTTCTGTCCAGGATAGGTGGGAGGCTTTGAAGCGAGGACGCCAGTCCCCGTGGAGCCATCCTTGGGATACCACCCTGGACGTTCTGAGCTTCTAACCCCGCGCCGTAATCCGGGCGGGGGACCGTGTCAGGTGGGCAGTTTGACTGGGGCGGTCGCCTCCTAAAATGTAACGGAGGCGCCCAAAGGTTCCCTCAGCACGGTTGGAAATCGTGCGTAGAGTGCAAAGGCATAAGGGAGCTTGACTGTGAGACTGACAAGTCGAGCAGGTACGAAAGTAGGGCTTAGTGATCCGGCGGTTGAGAGTGGAATTGCCGTCGCTCAACGGATAAAAGGTACTCCGGGGATAACAGGCTTATAGTCTCCAAGAGTCCACATCGACGAGACTGTTTGGCACCTCGATGTCGGCTCAGCGCATCCTGGGGCCGAAGTAGGTCCCAAGGGTTGGGCTGTCCGCCCATTAAAGCGCTACGCGAGCTGGGTTCAGAACGTCGTGAGACAGTTCGGTCCCTATCTTCTGTGGGCGTTGGAGGATTGAGAGGAGTGGCCCCTAGTACGAGAGGACCGGGGTGAACGAACCTCTGGTGTATCAGTTGTCGCGCCAGCGGCACTGCTGACTAGCTACGTTCGGATTGGATAACCGCTGAAAGCATCTAAGCGGGAAGCCAACCTCAAGATGAGTCCTCCCATCGCTTCGAGCGAGTAAGGATCCTGGTAGACCACCAGGTTGATAGGACGGCTGTGGAAGCGCAGTAATGCGTGCAGCAGACCGTTACTAATAATCCGAGGTCTTGATTTCTCACCCGATTTCGGGAGCACGACTTTGCCGCTGTGCAGTTTTGAGGGTACCCGCAAGGGGGGACCCGCAAGATTTCCGGTGGCCATGGCGAGAGGGTCACACCCCTTCCCATTCCGAACAGGGTCGTTAAGCCTCTCTGCGCCGATGGTACTTGGTGGGCAACCGCCTGGGAGAGTAGGTCGCCGCCGGGATTAACTTCATGCACAGCGGGGGGTGGCGAGAGCCGCTCCCCGCCGCTGCATGACGTCTCCCGTATGCTGGCGCCGGCCGGCAGCCGGAAGGAGCACCGTGGAGGACTACAGCCAGAAGTACAAGGGCGAGCACGTCGAGCTCGCGCTGTTCGGCGGCGAGTATCAGGACGGCGTCCTGACTGCGTACTGCCTGCTCGAGGACGTCCCGCACGTGGAGCTGAACGGGCACATCCTCGTGCCCCTGCAGAACGTCGCCTCGCTGCATTGCACGAGCCGCTGCGATGCGCCGGATGGCGACTGGCCTCCCGCAGGGTCTGCGCGACGCCGGCGAATAGCTGCCGGGGAGCGGGCGCCGCCTAGAGCGGGAGCTTGCCCTCGAAGCGGGCCAGGTGCCCCTCGTCGCTGAACGCGCGCAGTCGCCACTCGGGCCCGTGGGCGTCGATGATCGTGATCGTCGCCGTTCGGCCGGTGGCCAGCAGGCGCCGCGCCGACGGCGGCATGCCGAGGACGTGCATGCACGAGCGCGCGGATGACGCCGCCGTGGGTGACGCAGACGACGGGCGCCTCTGGCTTCCGCGTGCCGCTCTGCGATCTCCTGCGCCGCGGCGAGTGCCGCGAGCGCCCATCTCGGCGTACGTCTCGCCCTGCTCCCAGCCGGTGCCGCCCGGCGAGCCAGCGCGCGTAGCCCTCCGGGTGGCGCGCCTGCACCTCCGCGGGGGCGAGGCCCATCCACTCCCCGACGTGCACCTCGCGCCAGCGCGCGTCGAACACGGGCTCGAGGCCCGACCGCTGTGCAACCTCCTCGGCCGTCTCGCGCGCACGCGCGAGGTCGGAGGAGTAGAGCGCCTCCGGCCGGTCGAGCGCGATCCGCGCGCCCAGCGCCTGCGCCTCGGCGCGGCCCGTGGCGCTGAGCGGCTCGTCGTGATGCCCCTGCCAGCGGTGTTCCGCGTTCCAGGCGGTTTCGCCGTGGCGGACGAGGAGCAGCTCTGGCATCCCTCCGAACTCTAGACGCCTCGTCCGCGCGCACTCGCGCCGTTACGATGGCGCGGTGGATCTGGGACTCGACGGACGCGCCTGCCTGGTCACCGGCGGCACTGCGGGAATCGGCCTGGCCGCCGCGCAGGAGCTGGCGCGCGCCGGCGCCCGCGTCGCCGTCGTGGGGCGCGATCGCGGAGCGCTCGGCCGCCGTCGCGGCCGAGCTCGAGCACCTCGGCGCGCAGGAGGCGCTCGGCATCGGCGCCGACCTCGGAACGGCCGCCGGCTGCAGCGCTGCGGTGGCCGCCGCGAGCGCGCGCTTCGGCGGCCTCGACGTGCTCGTCAACAACGTCGGCTCCGCTCGCACCTCGAAGTGGTGGGAGCTCGAGGACGAGGCGTGGACGGGCGTCGTTCGAGCTCAACGTGCTCTCCTACGTGCGCTGCGCGCGCGCCGCACTGCCGCACCTGCGCGCCTCGGATCAGGCGCGCATCGTCAACGTCTCGTCGACGTCGGGCAAGCGCCCGTCGGCGGGCATGCCCGACTACAGCGTCACGAAGGCCGCCGTGCTGTCCTTCTCGCGGCTGCTCGCCGACGTGCACGCGGGCGAGGGCATCCTCGTCAACGCCGTCTGTCCCGGGCCCGACGCTGACGCCCGCCTGGCTCGTGCCCGGAGGGCTCGCCGACCAGAACGCCGAGCGCGCCGGGACGGACCGCGAGGGCGCGCTCGCAGCGGCCGGCAAGGGCCGTCCGCTCGGCCGGCTGGCCGAGCCGCACGAGATCGGTGGCGTCATCGCATTTCTGTGCTCGGCACGCGCCAGCTTCGTCACGGGTGCGGCCTGGGGCGCCGACGGCGGCACCGTCCCGGTGATTCTGTAGGCAAGCGGGATCGCGCCGCGTGTCGACGTTTCCCGGAGAGTCCTGGAAACGGCCGAATGCCCGCCTCGGGCGCGACGGTAGGTTCTAGTAGAATCGCCTGGGCCGATGCGGAGTACCGGACCAGTTGCGGACGCCTTCCTGGCGCGTGTGGACGCCGATGAGGCGCACCGCTTGTCGCCGCTCGCCGTGCGCTCGTAGTCAGACGCGCGGCAGGCTCGCCGAGGAGGAGCCCTGTGGGCTGCGCAGCGCCGTTCCAGCGCGACCGCGACCGCATCGCCCACTGCAAGGCGTTCCGCCGGCTCAAGCACAAGACCCAGGTCTTCGTCGCGCCCGAGGGCGACCACTACCGCACGCGCCTCACGCACACGCTCGAGGCCGTCGGCATCTCGCGCACCGTGGCGCGCGCGCTGCGCCTCAACGAGGATCTCACCGAGGCGATCGGCCTCGGCCACGACCTCGGCCACCCGCCGTTCGGGCACGCCGGCGAGTCGGCGCTCGACGACGGCGCTGCACGAGCGCTTCGGCGGCGGCTTCCGCCACAACGAGCACTCGCTGCGCGTCGTCGACGTGCTCGAGCGCGACGGCCGCGGCCTCAACCTCACGCTCGAGGTGCGCGACGGCATCCTCAACCACACCGGCCCGGTCGCCCCGGAGTCGCTCGAGGGCAGGATCGTCAAGCTCGTCGACCGCGTGGCGTACATCAACCACGACATCGACGACGCCCTGCGCGCGGGCGTGCTCGACGCCGCCGAGCTGCCGCCCGGCCCCGTCGCGCTGCTCGGCGCGACCGGCTCCGCGCGCATCGACGCGATCGTGCACGACCTCGTCGAGACCTCCGATGCCGCCGGCGACATCCGCCAGAGCGAGCCGGTCTCCGAGGCGATGCTCGCGCTGCGCAGCTTCCTGTTCGAGCGCGTCTACGGGCAGGGGCCGCTGCGCGAGGAGGCCGACCGCGCGGGCTTCGTCGTGCGCAGCCTGTTCGACCACTTCTGCGACCACCCGGCGGACATGGCACGACGGCGACCCGGAGCTCGATCCTGCCCGCGCGCGTGACCGACCACGTCGCCGGCATGACCGATCGCTTCGCGCTGCGCCGCTTCGAGGAGCTGCTGCTGCCGCTCGCCCAGGCGGGCCCATGAGCGGGCGTCTCACGCCGGCGACGATCGAGGCGGTCAAGGAGCGCGCCGACCTGCTCGACCTCGCGCGGGTCGACACCGAGCTGCGCAAGGCCGGCGTCGAGTGGGTCGGGCGCTGTCCGTTCCACGCGGAGCGGTCGGGGTCGTTCTACGTCAATCCCGTCAAGAAGCTCTACCACTGCCACGGCTGCGGGGCGGGGGGCGACGCCATCAAGTACGTGCGCGATCGGCACGCGCTCGACTTCACCGGCGCCATCGAGTGGCTGGCGGAGCGCTTCAACGTGCCGCTCGACTACGAGGAGGAGAGCCCCGAGGTCACGGCGCGCCGGCGCGGGGAGGACCGCCAGCGCGAGCTGCTCGCGCTGACGGCGGCGTTCTACCACCGCGTGCTGCGCGAGAGCCCGCTGGCCGAGGGCGCCCGCGACTACCTCACCGAGCGCGGCGTCACGTGGGAGATGGCCGAGCGCTTCCAGCTCGGCTACTCGCCGGACGAGGGCAGGTGATCGCGGGTGCGCGCCGCCGCAAGTTCGCCGATCGCGAGCTCGAGGAGGCGGGGATCACCCGCCGCGGCCGCACGGGGCCGGTCGACCGCATGGCCGGCCGGCTGATCTTCACGCTCTCGGATCCGCGCGGGCGCCCGATCGCGTTCGCGGGCCGGCGCCTGCCGCCCGACGAGTCCGGCGCGAAGTACGTCAACTCGCCCGAGAGCCCGCTCTGGCACAAGGGCTCGACGCTCTACGGCCTGCACCTCGCGCGCACGGCGATCGCGAAGGGCGAGGAGGCGATCGTCGTCGAGGGCTACACCGACGTGATCGGGCTCGTCCAGGCCGGCTACGACAACGTCGTGGCATCGATGGGCACGGCGCTGACCCAGCCGCAGCTGCGCGAGGTGCGCAAGCTGGCGCGCAACGTCATCCTGCTGTTCGACGCCGATGCGGCCGGCGGCGAGGCCGCCCTGCGCGGGCTCGAGCTGGCAGCGAGCCCGGAGGTCGATCTGCGCGTGCGCGTCGCCCTGCCGCCGCGCGGCTCCGATCCGGCCGAGGTGGCGGCCGCCGGCCGCGAGGCGGTCGACCGGATGCTCGGCGCGGCTCGCAGCGTGCTCGCGTTCCGCGTCGGGCTCGTGCTCGACCGCGCCGACGTGAGCAGCACGGACGGCCGCACGCAGGCCTTCGAGGCCGTGCAGGAGGTCCTGCGCGACGCTCCGGCCACGCCCGAGCGCGACGAGCTCGTGCGGCTCGCGGCCTCCCGGCTGCGGCTGCGCAGCGATCTCGCGGCGATCCTCGCGCGCACGCGGCCGCGCGCGGCGGCGCCAGGCGCCGAGCGAGCCCGAGACGGTGCGCCTGCCGATGGACGCCGATCAGCGCAACGAGCGGCTGCTGCTCGCGCTCGCGCTCGCGAGCGGCGAGAAGGGGCTGGCGACGCTCGATCGCCTGCCCGCCGAGGCGCTCACGCACGCCGATCTTCGCGCGGCACACGCGTGGGTCAGAGCACGTCTGAACCGCACGGAAGCGCCGTCCGTACTAGACGTAGAGCGTCTCGAGGCTGAGCTCGCGGCGCTTGCGGCACGTCATGGCGGCCCCGATGCCCTGGGCGAGGTGGCCGGTCGCGTCGAGTCGCGCTGGATCGAGCGCCGACTGGAACCCCTCAAGGAGAAGCTCTCCGCAGCCGAGATAACTCCCGAGGAGATGAGGGAGCTCGTCGACCTCCAGGCGCTTGCACGTGGCGCCGGAGGCGGTCACGCGCCCCGGACGACCGGAACCTGATGGCGGATTCTTTGACACGCGACGATCCTGATCACGATCACGAGCTCTCCGGGACGCAGCTGCTCGGCCTGCTGGCCGACGACGGCGACGACGACGACGCTCCCTCGCGCGACGCGCACGGCTTCGAGGTCATCACCGTCGAGGACGACGAGGATGAGGATGAGGCCGAGGTCGAGGGGCCCGCGACGATCGACGTCAACGTGCGCCACCGCGCGCACGACCCGGTGCGCGCCTATCTGCGCGAGATCGGGCGCGTGCCGCTGCTCGACGGCCGCCGAGGAGATCGCGCTCGCCAAGCGCATCGAGCGCAACGACCCGGCGGCGCGCGCGCCAGCTCGTCGAGGCCAACCTGCGCCTCGTCGTGTCGGTCGCGAAACGCTACGTCGGCCGCGGCATGCTCTTCCTCGATCTCATCCAGGAGGGCAACATCGGCCTGATGCGCGCCGTCGAGAAGTACGACTGGCGCCGCGGCTACAAGTTCTCGACCTACGCGACGTGGTGGATCCGCCAGGCGATCACGCGCGGCATCGCCGACCAGGCGCGCACGATCCGCGTGCCCGTGCACATGGTCGAGACGATCAACAAGCTGCACCGCATCCAGCGCCAGCTGCTGCAGGAGCTCGAGCGCGAGCCCTCCCCCGAGGAGCTCGCCGTGGTGATGGAGACGACGCCCGAGCGCATCGTCCAGATCCTCAAGATCGCCCAGGAGCCCGTCTCGCTCGAGACGCCCGTCGGCGACGAGGACGACGGCTCGCTCGGCGCCTTCATCGAGGACGACGAGGAGGCGCGCCCGCACCAGGTCGTGATCTCCAAGCTGCGCGGCGAGGAGCTCGAGGACGTGCTCTCGACGCTCTCGCACCGCGAGCGCAAGGTGCTCGAGCTGCGCTACGGCCTCGACGGCAGCGATGCCCGCACGCTCGAGGAGGTCGGTCGCGCCTTCGGCGTCACGCGCGAGCGCGTCCGCCAGATCGAGTCGCGCGCGCTGATGAAGCTCAAGAGCTATCGGGAGACGCAGCGCCTGCGCGATTAGGAGTCCGCTGGTACGCTAGGGACCACCTTCCTCGGTAGCTCAATGGTAGAGCATCCGACTGTTAATCGGAGGGTTGTAGGTTCGAGTCCTACCCGAGGAGCTCACGCAAAAGCCCTGCTCAGGCAGGGCTTTTGCAGTTCTCGGCTGGCGCTCGGTGCGCGCGGGGCCCCCGCTCGGAATCGACGAGCCCCCAGGATCTCACCGGGCTCCCGCCCCCGGTGGCGAAGGCAGCGCCGAGCCCCGGGATGGTCACCGCTCCCGGACGGCGTAGGTCAGGTGGGTCACCCGCTGCGTCGGCTCCGCGCGGACCGGCTCCAGGGCCACGCGGCCCGCGTCCACGCCCTCGAACAGGCGGATTCCGGAGCCGAACAGCACGGGTGAGAGCGCGATCGAGAACTCGTCGATCAGGCCGGCGTTCACGTACTCCAGGATCGTCGCGCCGCCGCCCGCGATGCGGACGTCGCGGTCGCCGGCGGCCTCGCGGGCCTGGTCGAGCGCGGTCTCGATGCCGTCGTTGACGAAGTGGAAGGTGGTCCCGCCCGGCCGCTCCCAGGGGTCACGCTTCTCGTGCGTCACGACGAAGACCGGCGTGTGGAACGGCGCCTCCTCCGGCCACGCCTGCTCGCCGGCGTCGAACATGCGCTTGCCCATCACGCTCGCGCCGGTGCGCTCGAACGTCTCCCGCACGATGTCGTTGTCGCGCCCTTCCTCGCCGCCCTCGCCGAGCTTCAGGTTCTCCCGGAAGAACCGCTGCGGGAAGACCCACTGCTGCAGCTCCATCCACTGCTGCCCCATCAAGCTCCTCGAGGGACTCGGGCGCGATGAACCCGTCCAGCGACATCGACACGCTGAAGAACACCTTCCCGGCCATCAGCCCTCCGCTCCCTTCCGAACGATCTCGGTGACGTAGGCAGCCAGGTTGCTCAGGGTCTGCTGGCCGCCCTCGATCGCGTGGTACTTCTCGACCGCCTCGTCGCGCAGCTCCTTGGTGGGGAACACCGTGCGCATCTCGATCCGGGTCGCCGCGCCGTCGGGCGCGAACGTCAGGACCGACTCGAAGGCGTTCGGGTCGTCGCGGGACTCACCGTGCAGCAGCGCGATCCGCTCCGGCGGGGCGATCTCGGTCCAGGAGATCCACTCCTGGTAGTCCGTCCCGTCCGGTCCGTGCATCACGAAGTCCCACTCCCCGCCGACGCGGAACTCGAACGCCCGCGTGGTGGTGGTGAACCCCTCCGGTCCCCACCACCGCGACAGGTGCCGCACCTCGGTGAACGCCTCGAACACCAGCTCCCGTGGGGCATCGATGACCCGGGAGATCACGATCTCGCGGTCGGCCGTCGCGGACTGCGCCGGCGCTCCTCGTCCCGTCGCGCTCATCGGCTACTCCTCCTGCCTTGCCTGCTTGAGGTCCTGCACGTACGCGTCCAGCCGGTCGAAGCTCTCGTTCCAGAACCGCTCGAACCCGCCGGTCCACTCGTGGACCGGTCGCAGCCCGCGGGCGTCGAGGCCGTACAGGCGCTGCTTGCCTGCCTTGCGGTCCCGCACCAGCCCGACCTCCCGGAGCACCCGCAGGTGTTTGGACGCCCCCGGCTGGGTCATCCCCAGCTCCTGGGCCAACTCGGTCACCGGCCGCTCACCCGCCCGCAGCAGCACCAGGATCTCCCGGCGCTGCGGCTCGGCGATCGCGTTGAAGACGTCCGACGTCGTCGCTGCTCGTGCCATGGCGCCATCATATGCCGATATCGGCATGCGTCAAGGCGCGCCGCGCTGCAGATCGACCGCACCCGGGAGGCGTAGGGTTCTTGGCATGAACGCTCTGGTGCGACGACTCCACAACCCCCAGGGCCGCGCGTGCGGGTGCGACGCCGACTGCTGGTGCAGGCGAAACCCGGTGGGGCGGGCGGTCAAGTGGTGGTTCCCGGCCAGGCTCTTCGGGCTCGAGCACAAGCACACCGCTCGCGACGAACGGCAGGCGACTCGGTCCGATGGCAGCGCCGGGGCATGGGAGCGGCTCGACGGCGAGCTCCGGGGCGGATCCGAAACGCAGTAGGCGCGCCGGCGCCCCTCGCCGCGAACGCGATCCGAGCTTCCCGACGCCGCTCGACCGGACCGGCGCACCGCACCCGGCCGTTCCTGGCACGCTTCCGCCATGGCTGCGCCCCTGACCTCGATCGTCGCCGGATTGCCCGCGAGCGTGCCGTTCGTCGGCCCGGAGGCGCTCGAGCGCGCGCGGGGGCGTCCGTTCCGCGCGCGGCTCGGCGCCAACGAGAGCGCCTTCGGTCCCTCGCCGGGCGCGATCGCGGCGATGCACGCGGCTGCGAGCGACGGCTGGATGTACGGCGACCCCGACAACCACGCGCTCAAGCACGCGCTCGCGGCGCGCCACGGCGTGACGCCCGCACACGTGGTCGTCGGCGAGGGCATCGACGCGCTGTTCGGCGTCGTCGCCCGCCTGCACGTCGAGCCGGGCGTGGCGGTCGCGACGTCGCTCGGCGCATATCCGACGTTCGCGTTCCACGTCGCGGGCAACGGCGGCCGGCTCGTCACGGCTCCCTACCGGGACGATCGCGAGGATCTCGGCGCGCTGCTCGCGCTCGCCCGCGCGGAGGGGCCGCGGCTCGTCTTCCTGGCGAACCCCGACAACCCGATGGGCAGCTGGTGGGACGCGGCGGCGGTCGAGGCGTTCGCCGGCGAGCTTCCCGAGGACGTGCTGCTGTGCCTGGACGAGGCCTACGCCGACTTCGCGCCCGCCGATGCCCTGCCCGCGATCGACCCGGACGACCCGCGGGTGCTGCGCTTCCGCACCTTCTCGAAGGCGCACGGGATGGCGGGACTCCGCGTCGGGTACGCCTTCGGTGCTCCGGAGGTGGTGGCGGCGTTCGATCGCGTTCGCAACCACTTCGGCGTCAATCGCGTGGCGCAGGCCGGAGCGCTTGCGTCGCTCGCCGACGAGGATCACATACGGTCGGTCGTCGCGCGCGTCGAGCGCGCTCGCGCCCGGATCGCGGCGATCGCGGCCGACAACGGCCTGCAGGCCCTGCCGTCGGCGACCAACTTCGTGGCCGTCGACTGCGGCCGCGACGGCGCGTTCGCACGGGCCGTGCTGGCGGCCATCGCCGAGCGCGACGTGTTCATCCGCATGCCGGGCGTGGCGCCGCTCGACCGCTGCATCCGCATCAGCGCCGCGCCCGACGACGAGCTGGACGCGCTGGCCGCCGAGCTGCCGGCCGCGCTCGCAGCAGCGACCCGCGCGACGGGTGGCTCGTAGGCCCGAACGCGCATGAAAAGCCCGCTCAGAAAGACTTTGAGAACCGAGCCTGCACCTTCCCGGGAGGCTCGCGCGAGCGTACGGTGGGCGCATGCAGCGGACCTGCATCAGCGCGCTCGTCCTGCTCTCGCTCAGCGCGTCGCCGGCCGTGGCCGGTCGACGCTGAAACAGCAGCTCGCGGCCGAGAAGGCCAAGGTGGCGAAGCTGCAGAGCCAGGTCGCGAAGGCGAAATCGCAGCACCACGAGGGCGCGACTGCGATCGCGACCCAGCGCGTCGAGCGAGCGCGTAGACGGATCCGTGGCGCCGGGCGGGCGGGGCGGAGATTGGATCGCCGTCTCGCTCGGGCCCGAAAGGACCCCCGCGCTCGTCCGATGAGCTGGCACACTGCCGCCGTGCGCAAGGTCAACATCCACGCCCCCGAGCTCGACAGCTCCTCCGAGGCGGACGGCCGCCGCTGGCGCGGCTCCCGCGTCGCGCTGGCGCTGGGCTCCGAGCAGATCGGCGCCAATCTCTACGAGATCGGCGCCGGCCAGGGGATCTACCCGTACCACCTCCACCACGGCATCGAGGAGTGGCTGATCGTCGTCGCGGGCTCGCCGAGCCTGCGCACGCCGGAGGGCGAGCGCACCGTCTCTGCAGGTGATGTCGTCTGCTTCCCCGCCGGTGCCGGAGGGGCGCACGGAATCACCGGCCCGGCGACGGTGCTGCTGATCTCCGCCAATCGCCCGCTGGACGCCGTCGAGTTTCCCGAAAGCGGCGAGCTCCACATCGAGGGCAGGACGTTCCGCGGTAGCGAGGCGGCCGCGACCGCGACGCCGCCGGCTGCGGCCGCGACGGTCAATCTCCACGAGCTCGCGGTCGAGGACGACGCGACCGCCCCGGCCGGCTACCGGCACCGCGCGGCGCGCTTCGGCGCCGCCATCGGCGCGCAGCAGCTCGGAGGAACGGTCTACGAGCTCGATCCTGGCAACAGCACGTGCCCGTACCACTACGAGTGCGTCGAGGAGGAGTGGGTGCTCGTGCTTGCGGGCACGGCGACCCTGCGCGACCCCGACGGCGAGCACGAGCTCGTCGCCGGCGACGTCGTCTGCTTCCCCGCACGCGCTGCAGGCGCGCACAAGATCGCCAACCGTTCCGGCGGGCTCGTGCGCGTCGCCATGTTCTCGACGATCCCGCAGCCCGACGTGAGCATCTGCGTCTACCCCGACAGCGACAAGGTGGGGGTGTGGCCGCCGGGCAAGCGCCTGCGCATGACCCCCGAGCTCGGCTACTGGGACGGCGAGCTGCCGGCCTAGGGGCCGGGGGATGCCGCGGCGGGGTGGGTGAACGCCTCCGCGGCGAACGCCATCCGCTCCGCCTCGACGCGCTCGCGCTGGCTGTGCGCGCGGCCCGCGAGCGCCTCGAGGTCGAGGGCGGCGACCGCCGTGGCGTCCGGCACGATGCGCAGCGCCTCCCAGAGTGCGATCTTGCCCGCGATGCCGAGCGACAGCGACTCCAGCTCGTGCAGCCGCTGCAGCGCGGGCTCGCCACGGACGCGGCCGTTCGGCTTGAGCCGGTCAGCGCGCTCGGCGAGCCACGCGACGGCGTTTTTCAGCCGCGAGCCGCGCACGCCGAGCGCGGCCATCAGCCGGAGCAGCGCAGCGCGGTCATCCGCGATCTCGGCGGCCACGGCGGCCAGCGTCTGCCCGGCACGCGTGCCTTCGGTGGCCGCGGCGATGCGCCGCGCGAGGTTCACTCCGGCGGTCGAGCCCGCGAGGTGATCCTCGAGGTAGGTGGCGAGCTGCGAGCGCGGCGACACGCATGCAGGTACCCCGCGCGGCTGGCGCGACAAACGCCGTCGCGGCATGTCGATCAGCTCAGGCGCAGCGCGACGAGCGCGATCGCGAGCAGCACGTGAGCAGCCGCGAGCGCCTGCAGCGCTGCTTCGGCCGGCGTCGTCAGGGTTGCGACGTCGAGCACCTCGCGCTCGCCGTCGCCGCGCACGATCGAGCCCTCGACGCGCACGCCACCGCGCCGCAGCCGACGCGCCCAGTTGGAGAGCCGGCGCTGCGAGAGGCTCGTCGAGGCGGCGAACACGGCGCCCAGCACCACGGGCAGCTCGATCGATCCGGTCTGCGCGAAGCCGCCGACCAGCACGGGAAATGCGCCCCAGCCGAGCGCGAAGACGTGATCGGTGTGCAGCGCGCCGCCGAACAGCTCGAGGTTGTAGGCGAGCACCAGCACGATGCCCGCGAGCACGAAGGGCAGCAGGGATGCGCCGATCGAGGCGACGCCCCAGAGGCCGATCGCGGCGGCTCCGGCGAGCGAGACCGCCGCCGCGGCGACGAGCGCGGAGGCGGGGAGGAGGGTTCCGAGCGGGCGCCCGTTGAGCTCGTCGAGGCAGTGCGCCGCGATGCCGACCGCGAGCGCGAACGCCACGATCGTCCAGGCCAGGCGAGCGCCGTCTGCGTGGCTCGCCAGGCCCGCGCCGATCGCCACGTACGAGAGGTGCCATGCGCTGTAGGGGAGGTGCAGCAGCGTGACGCAATCCCTGGCTCCGCCCGGCCGCAGGGCGTAGAACGCGCTGCGCTCGACCTCACCCGCCAGCACGCACCCCCCACGCGACGAGGCCGCCGCCGAGGCTCAGCACGCGCACCTGCACGTCGGCGCCGCCCGCCTCGACGAGCAGCTCGCGCAGCCGGTGCGGCGGGTAGTCCGCGCCGAAGCGCGTGATGCTCGGACGCAGGTAGCGCCCGACCTCGGCCCAGCCCGGCGAGACGAGCCGCCCGAGCGCCGGCAGTCCGACGCCGGTGTAGACCTGCCAGAGGCCGCGCGCGACGGCGTTCGGCGGCACGGCGAAGTCGAGCAGCGCGAACGGCGCGCCGGGGCGGATGAGGCGCAGCAGCGCGGTCATCGTGGCGAGCGGGTCGTCGAGGTAGCGCAGCAGGTAGCCCGTCGTGAGGCCGTCGAACGAGCCCTCCGGGTAGTCGAGCGTCTCGGCGCTGCCGAGCTGCAGCTCGATGCGGTCGGCGAGGCCCGCCCTGGCGACGCGCTCGCGCGCGCCGTCGAGCATCTGCGGCGACTGGTCGATGCCGACGACGCGACAGCCGTAGCGGCGCACCATGCCGCGGGCGATCGCGCCCGTGCCGGTCGCCACGTCGAGCACGGTCGCAGCGCTGCTCACGGGCACGTGCCGGATCAGGACGCGGCGCCAGTGGGGATCCTGCGCGAACGAGAGGATCGCCGCCCAGCGGTCGTAGTCGCCCCCGAGCGGTGCGAAGAGGGCACGCGCCGTATCGTTGATCGCACCGTGCCCGTTCACGCCCAGCTCCTTCGCCTGCTCGGGAGGATGCTAGCGGTGCGGGGGCGGGCCCGCGGGCCGCCTGGCGCTTGCCTGACTCGTCAGTCAAGCGTGGGGTAGACTCGGCGCGTGCTCGACTCGATCGTCATCGGCGGCGGCTTCGCGGGGGTCGCCGCAGCGCGCGACCTGACCGCCGCCGGCCTGAGCTGCACGCTGATCGAGGCGCGCGACCGCCTCGGCGGCCGCACCTGGTACCGCGACTGGGGCGGCGACGAGATCGAGCTCGGCGGCGGCTGGGTGCACTGGCACCAGCCGCACTCCTGGGCCGAGCTGACGCGCGCGGGCCAGGGCATCGGCAAGAGCGACGACGCGGAGCTCGTCTCGTGGAGCACCGGCGGCGAGCGGCGCACCGGCTCGATCCACGAGCGCCATGCGATCGCCCTGCGCGCGTGGGATCGCTTCGTCGCGCCGGCGCCCGAGGTGCTGCCGCGCCCGCACGATCCGCTGTTCGCGCTCGAGGCGCTGAAGCCGTTCGACGCGCAGACGATCATGGGGCGCATCGTCGAGCTCGGGCTCAGCGAGGAGGAGCGCGACGTCCTCGCCGCCGAGCTCGAGGGTCTCGCCCACGGCTATCTCGACGACGCGGGCGCCGTCAGCGCGCTGCGCTGGCACGCGCTCTCGGGCTTCAGCCTCGAGCTCACGCAGGAGACGGGCGGCGTCTACACGTTCGGGGCGGGCACGCGCGGGCTGATCGACTCGATGGCCGCGCAGTCGCCGTTCGCCCAGTGGCTCTCCACCCCGGTGCAGTCGATCGGCCGCGTCGCGAACGGCGTGGAGGTGCGCACCCGCAAGGGCGACGTCCTGCAGGCGCGCACCTGCGTGCTGACCGTGCCGCTGAACGTGCTGCCGCACATCGACTTCGCTGACCTGCTCTCATCGGCCGAAGCGCTCGGCGATCGCGCTCGGTCAGGCGTCGCGTGGTATCAAGCTCTGGTTGAGGGTTAGGGGCGAGGTGCGCGGCCTCAACGATTTCAAGCCCGGCCATCCGTTCGGCTACCTCATGACCGATCGGATCCTGCCCGACGGGACTCAGCTGCTGGTCGCGTTCGGGCGCGATGCCGCGCACGTCGACGTCGACGATCGAGCCGCACTGCAGCGCGGGCTGGACGAGCTGCATCCGGGCCTCGAGATCATCGACGCGACGACGCACGACTGGCTGGCGGACGAGTTCGCGCGCGGCACGTGGGCGATCCACCGGCCCGGTTGGTACACGCACCACCATGCCGCCATGCGGCAGCCGGAGAGCGGGCTCGTGTTCGCCGGCTCCGATCTGGCCGACGGCTGGAGCGGCTTCATCGACGGCGCGATCGAGTCGGGACTGCGCGCCGCGCGCCAGGTGCAGTCGCTGCTGCGCCCCGGCACCTGACAGACTGCGGGCCGATGAGCGCTCCCGGCCACACCGCACTCGGCGCATGGAGCGGCGGCCGCTACATGCACTTCGGCGACGAGCTCGACGAGGAGCGCTACGTCCGTCTGCTGCGTCCCGATGCCGGCATCCACACGGTCGTGACGGCCGACGTCTACGGCGCGGGGGAGGCCGACCGTGCCGTCGGCCGTGCGCTCGCCGGGCTGCCGCGCGAGTCGTTCTCGCTGGTGGGAGCGGTCGGCCACGACTTCACGGGCACGAAGCGCGACGGCTCCAAGGGCTTTCCGCGCTTCACGTCGCCCGAGCTCCGCGGCCCGGCGGAGTACGCGAGCTATCTGCGCGGCGCGACCGAGGCCAGCCTCGGGCGCTGCGGCGTCGACCGCTTCGACGTGCTGCTCCTGCACAACCCCGATCGCATCGGCTACAGCTCGCCGGCGGTCTGGGAGGCGATGGCCGGCCTGCGCGAGGCCGGGCCTGTGCGATGCGATCGGCGTCGCGCCCGGTCCGGCCAACGGCTTCACGCTCGACGTCATCGGCTGCCTGGAGCGCTTCGGCGAGCTGATCGACTGGGCGATGCTGATCCTGAATCCGCTCGAGCCCTGGCCCGGGCCGGCTCGCGCTGCCGGCCTGCGAGCGCCACGGCGTCAAGGTGCTCGCGCGCGTCGTCGACTACGGCGGGCTGTTCCACGACGACGTGCCCGACGAGGGCTCGCTCGGCGAGACCGACCACCGCCGCTATCGCGCGGCGGGCTGGGTCGAGGCGGGGCGCGCGCGGCTCGACGAGCTGCGCCCGATCGCCGACCGCCACGGCCTCACGCTGCTGCAGCTCTCGAGCGTCTGGACGCTCGCGCAGCCCGCGGTCGCCTGCGTCGCGCCGACGCTGATCCAGGAGGCCGGTGCCGGCGCGAAGACCGTCGAGGCCAAGCGCGCCGAGCTCGCAGCCGTGCCCGCCGGGCCCGTGCTGGACGACGACGAGCTGGCCGCGATCGCGACGATCGGCGACAACACCGGCTGCATGAAGCTGAAGGGCGCCTCGCCGCTCCACGAGGGCGACGAGCGGCCCGACGCGCTGGGCGCTCGACGACGAGCTGCGCGAGATCGGCCGCCGCTTCGGCATCGAGGCCGAGCGCGACCTCGTCGAGCGCTAGCTGATCGATTTCGCGGGTCCGGGGGCACCTGCAAACGCGAGATCAGCCACCGCGCCTCTCCGGCGATCGCTCGTCGTCGCGTGCTACGTTGAACGTGCATGCAGCGGATTTCCCTCTCCCGGCGCGCCGTGCTCGCCGCCGCCGCGCTGCTCGCGCTGGGTGCAGCGCCGGCGCACGCGGTCACGCCGGCCGCGCCGACTCCGAAGCTGGCCTACACCGCGAAGATCCTGATCGCGACCAACGTCTACAAGCTGCCCGGCAAGCAGGTCATGACGCGCCTGCCCACGCAACGCGCAGTGGGGCGGCGGGCCGCACGTGCTGCTCGTGCTGGACACGCGCCGGTACAAGGATCAGACCTGGCTGCGCGTCGCGCTCCCCGAGCGCCCGAACGGGTCGAGCGGCTGGATCCGCGAGGACTTCGTGCGGCTCTCCAAGACCTCGTGGCGCGTGACGATCAATCGCTCCACCCACATGGTCAGCGTCTTCCAGTACGGCCGCAAGCAGCGCAGCTTCCTGTCCGTGGTCGGCGCCGCGTCGACGCCCGACGCCGCGCGGCCTCTACGCGATCTACGAGAAGCTGCCGCAGCCCGATCCGAAGGGCTTCCTCGGCCCGTGGGCGCTTCACCTGACCGCCTTCTCGAACGTGCTCTTCAACTACGGCGGCGGCCCCGGCCGCGTGGCGATCCACGGACGCGACGGCACGAGCCTGAGGGATGCGCTCGGCACCTCGCTCCTCGCACGGCTGCATCCGCGTCGACGACCCGAACATCATCTGGATGGCGCGCGTCGTCCCGCTCGGCACCCCCGTCGAGATCGTCTGACGCGGCGCGCGGCTCACCCTGACGGGTGAGCGCAGGGTGGCGCCACGGCGCCGATGCACACCTCGATGGTGGCGATCGCTCGTATCGGCGTGCTCGCGGTCGCCGGGGTGGCTGCGGCGGCGTTCGCGCTCCCGCACCTCGTCTCGGCGCAGCCCGGCCCGGTGCCGGTCGTGGCGCCGCCCACGGCGACCACGGTGATCGCAGAGCTGCCGACCCGCCGGCTGCACGTGCCGCCGCCGCAGGTCCGCACGTCCGCGCCGGCGCCGAGATTCGAGGCCGACCACCTGCCGAAGCTCGCGCCGTACTCGCTGCCGCCGCGGGTCGTCCTGCGCGCACGGCCGCTCCCCGATGCACCGAAGCGCGCGCTCGAGCGCCGCGTCCTGCGCAGCACGCACCTCGCGCTCTCGCCGGCCGCGCTGCGCAGCGTCCGCCGGCACGAGGTCGCTCCGGCGCGCTCAGCCTGCTGCTGCGACACGCCGCGCCTCGGCACGCCGCTGCTCGTCTTCTCGGCCCGCGGTCGCTCGCTCGAGGTGCAGGCCACGCGCATGTGGATGACGCAGCGGACGCTCGTCGCGCTCGACCGGCTGCCCGCGCGCAGCCGGCCCGCATCGCTCCGGCTACGCCCCGTCGGCAGCGACTCGGCCGACGTGCGCGCCCGCCACGGCGGCATGCTCGGCCCGCAGGCCGTGGCGATCGCGAGGCGCTATCTCGGCATCCCGTACGTCTGGGGCGGAGCGACGCCGACCGGCGGCTTCGACTGCTCGGGCCTGACGATGTACGTCTACGGCCAGCTCGGCATCTCGCTCGACCACTACGCGGCCTGGCAGTTCCTCGAGGGCGAGCGCATCGAGACCGACGCGCTGCTGCCGGGCGATCTCGTGTTCTTCCACCCGAAGTCGGACGGGCCCGGGCACGTCGGCATGTACGTCGGCGACGGCAAGATGATCCACGCGCCGCACACCGGCGACGTCGTGCGCATCACGAGCATCCAGGGCCGCTCCGGCTACCTGGGCGCCGTCCGGCCTTACTGAGGAGCTCGTCGACGCGCTCGAGCGGGCTCGTGCCGACGGCGAGCAGCGTGCCCACGGTCAGGTCGATGCGCACCGGGCCGGTGACGATCTCGTTGCTGACGCCGCGCGTCGAGCCCGCTGCCAGCGTCTCGCCGTGCAGCGGCCAGCGCAGGCCGTCGGTCGTGATCCCGTCCGCCGCGCCGCCGAGGGCCAGCAGCGTGAGCACTGCTCCCGGCGCGCCGAGCAGGTCGACAGCCGGCGCCCGCGTGGACGGGCACGGCGCGGGCCGCGCCGATGCGCGCGTCGAGCCGCAGCGGCGCGAAGCGCGCGGCGGCGAGCAGCGCGAGCTCGGCGAGATGGTGGTCGAGGCGCGCGCCGCCTCCGCCGCTGACGACGGTGACGCGGTCGGCGCCGAGCGCGAGCGCGTGCTCGAGCGCCAGCTCCAGGTCGGTCGCCTCCTTGTTCACGGGATGCCGCTCGATCCGCACGCCGGCGGCCTCCGCTGCGCGCACGGCGGGCGCGGTCGCCGAGTCGAGATCGCCGACGAGCACGTCGACGCGCAGGCCGAGCACGGCCGCGTGGTCGAGGCCGGAGTCGGCGGCGATCACGAATGCGCCCGGCGGGAGCGCGCCGACCTCGGCGGGATCGGGGGAGGGGCCGCCGCTCACGACCACGGCGCGCCCGATCGTCGTTGCGGCGGCTGGCTCCACGCCGCGAGTCTGCCAGGATCGGGCCGTGCGCGTGGTCACGCTCGGAGATCTGCTGCTCGATGTCGTGGTGCGCCTGGGGAGCGAGCCCGTGGCCGACGACGACGTTCCCGCGGCGATCGCGCTGGTGCCCGGCGGCCAGGCCGCGAACGTCGCGGCCTGGGCGCGCTGGCTGGGCGCCGACGCCCGGCTCGTCGCGCGCCGCGCCGACGATCCGGTCGGGCGGCTGATCGCGGCCGAGCTGGGAGCGCGCGGCGTGGAGCTCGCCGGCCCGACGCGGGGCGGCCGCACCGGCAGCGTCGTCGCCCTGGTGGCGCCGGACGGGGCGCGCACCCTCGCCAGCGACCGCGGTGCCTCGGGCGAGCTCGGCCCGGGCGACGTCGCCGGTGCGATGGTGGCCGACGCCGACGTCCTGCACGTCGCCGGCTACACGCTGCTGCGCGATGCGGGTGCCGAGGCCGCGCTGGCCCTCGCGCTCGCCGCCCGGCGCTACGGTGCCCGCGTGAGCCTCGACCTCTCCACGGCGCACGGGATCGAGCAGCTCGGACGTGAGCAGATGCGCTCGCGCGTGCGTGCGCTCGCGCCCGACGTCGTGTTCGCGAACGAGGACGAGGCAGCAGTGTTCGGGGAGCCGCTCGCCGACACCTGGGTCGTCAAGCGCGGAGCGCTCGGCTGCACCGTCGAGCACCGCGGCACGCGCGTCGCGCACGATGCCGTGGCGGTCGACGGCGTCGTCGACACGACGGGCGCCGGCGATGCGTTCGCCGCGGGCTTCCTGCTCGAAGGCGACCTCACCCGCGCAGCGCGGCGTGCGCAGCAGGCGGCAGCGCGCTGCGTGACGCGCGTCGGGGCGCTGCCGTGAGCGCGCCGCTGCGCGTGGCGCCCGAGATCGCCGCCGCGCTCGCCGAGGGCGCGCCGGTCGTGTGCCTCGAGACGACGCTCGTCGCGCACGGCTTCCCCGCGGGGGAGGGCGTGGCCGTCGGCGTCGCCTCCGAGACTGCCGTGCGCGCGGCGGGTGCGGTGCCCGCGACGGTCGGCATCCTCGACGGCGAGCTCGTGATCGGTCTGAACCGGGCCGAGCTGGAGCGCTTCGGCGAGGCCGGTGCCGCGGCCCGCAAGGCCGGCGCGCGCGACCTCGCGGCCTGCTGCGTGCAGGGCGCGGTCGGGGCGACGACGGTCGGCGGAACGCTCGCGGCCGTGCGCCCGCTCGGCATCGCGGTGATGGCGACCGGCGGCCTCGGTGGCGTGCATCGCGAGTTCCCGCGACCGCCCGACGTCTCGTCGGATCTCGCCGAGCTGGCGCGCTCGCGCGCGGTCGTCGTCTCGTGCGGCGTCAAGTCGCTGCTCGACGTGCCCGCCACGAGCGAGCTGCTCGAGACGCTGGGCGTCCCCGTGCTCGGCTACCGCACCGACACGCTCCCGCTGTTCTACGCGGCCGCGGGCGGGCCGCCGGTCTCCGCGCGCGTCGAGTCGGCCGCCGAGGCGGCCGCGATCGCCCACGCGCACTGGAAGCTCGGCGCGGGCGGAGCGCTCGCGCTGGCGCGCTCCCCGGAGCCGAGCCTCGACGACGTCGAGCCGCTGATCGAGCAGGCGCTCGCCGAGGCGGTCGCGCAGGGCGTGAGCGGGCCGGCGATCACGCCGTTCGTGCTCGCGCGGCTGCACGAGCGCAGCGACGGCCGCACCCTGCGCGCCAACCGCGAGCTGATCGTCGGCAACGCAGCGCTCGCCGGTGAGGTCGCCGCCGCGCTGTCAGCGCTGGGCGCCGCGTAGCGCGAGCCGCACGACGTCGCCGGCCGCAGCGCGCGTGCGGATGTACGAGACGCCGCCCGCGGAGTAGTTCATGAAGACGGCGACGATCGTCCCGCGCGGCGAGAAGACGAGCGCGGCGTCGTGCTGGATCTGCGGGAGCCAGCCGGCCTTGTGCGCGACGGGAAAGGCGACGGCCGGGCGCACGAGGCCCGGATAGCTCGGCGTGGATCAGCAGCCACAGCGCGACGCGCGCCTCGCGCGGGGTGATGCCCTGGCGCAGCGCGGGCCCATGGCCGCTCGCGGCCAGCGTCAGCGAGACGAGCAGCGTGCCGAGATCGTGCGCGGTCGTGTACTTGCAGCACGGGAAGGCCGGCTGCACGACGACCGTCGACGGCGGCAGCGGCCGGCGCCGGACGCGGCTCGCGGAGTACACGCGCTCGTCCTTCTCGAGCAGGTAGGGGCAGCAGGTGAACGTCGCCGTGGCGCCGAGCGAGCGCGCGAGCAGATCGACGGCCGCGGGCCCGCCGGCGCGCGCCAGCAGGACGTTGGCGGCGCTGTTCGAGGAGCTCAGGACGAGCGCCCGCTCGAGCGGCCACGACGGCGAGCTGCAGCGGATCGGCGTCGTCGCGCGCGAGCACGGCGAGCAGGATCGCGAGCTTGATCGTGCTCGCCGACGGGAAGTGCGCGCCGGCGTTGTAGGCGGCGGTGCTGCCGTCGCCGAGGTCGCGCACCCACGCCGCCGACGCGACGCCCGTGCGGGCGGGGAGCGACGCGACCCGTCGCTGCAGCGCCGCGTCGATCGTCTGCGGCGGCGCGATCCTGGCGGCCGCGGCGGGCAGGCCGAAGACGTGCTCGACCGTCGCGCGGCAAGCACGCGCTTCCCGGCGAGCGCCTCGACCGTGACCGTGAGATCGCGCGGCGGCAGGCCGATCGGCCCGAGCAGGAAGGCGCGCCCGCCGCTCGCCATGCGCAGCACGCGGACGCTGCGGCCGTCCGCGCGCACGCGGATCGCCGTCGTGCCCGCGGGAGCGACGCCCTGGACGATCCCGGGGTTGGCCTCGTAGGCGAGCGGGGCGGCGAGCGTGAGCGCGATCACGCAGGGAAGGGTAGAGTCACGGCATCGCGCTCCCCGCCTCCGGAGGCATTGGGTATGTGGGCTGTCATCATCGTCGTCGCCGTCATCGTCGTCCTCGGCCTGCTCCTGGTCGGGATCTACAACGGCATGGTCCGCGCCCGCAACCGGGTGGACGAGGCCTGGAGCGGGATCGACGTCCAGCTCAAGCGCCGGCACGACCTGATTCCCAACCTGGTCGAGACGGTCAAGGGCTATGCGGCGCACGAGAAAGAGGTCTTCGAGGCCGTCACGCAGGCGCGCGCCAACGCGATGAGCGCGCAGGCCGGCGGCGCGGCCAACGCCGACCAGGTCGCGCAAGCCGAGGGCGCGCTGACCGGAGCGCTCGGACGGCTCTTCGCGGTGGCCGAGGCCTATCCGCAGCTGCGCGCGACCGAGAACTTCCAGCAGCTGCAGGCCGAGCTGACGAACACCGAGGATCAGATCGCGGGCTCGCGGCGCATCTACAACGGCAACGTGCAGGAGTACAACACCCGCATCCAGACCTTCCCGGCGGCCGTCTTCGCCGGCATGTTCGGCTTTCTGAAGCGCGAGTTCTTCGAGCTCGACTCGCCTGCGGATCGCGAAGCGCCGCAGGTCTCCTTCACTAGCTCTTCACGGCGACGATCACGCACGTCGCGGCCAGCACGAGGCCGGTGCTCCAGGCCACGCAGCGCGCGATGTGACCCTGCGGGAGGCCGTGCTCGGCCGACATCGTGAGCGTGTTGAGGCCCGTCGCCATGCCCGCCTGCACGAGGAACGCCGCGGGCACGTCGATCGCGAGCGATGCGAGCATGAGCAGGGCGGGGGAGAGCCCGAGGCGCAGCACGAGCGACGCGCCCACGTCGCGATCGGGGCGCAGATCGAGCCCGCCGAGCGTGAGCCCGAGCGCCAGGAACGCCGGGAACGCCACGGCGAGGGTGACCCAGCGCGCCGGCTCGGCGAGACCGAAGGTGCCGACGCCCGATGCCGCCCAGGCGAGTCCGATCAGGACCGGGAGTACGAGGCGGTTGGTGAGGAGCGCGGCGCGCACGGCGGCGAATCCGCGATGCGAGTGCGCCGCAGCGAGCGAACCGCCGACCAGCATGTTGTGCGGCGCGGACGCCAGCGACGCGTAGAGCGCGGCCGTGGGCAGCGACGACGGCCCGAGCAGCGCGGCGCACACGGGCATGCCGAGCCAGCCCGTGTTCGGCCAGAAGGCCGCGAGCGTGAAGGCTGCACGGTCGGCCGTCGCCGGGTAGCGGCGCCGCGCGTACGCGCTCGCTGCCGCGACGACGCACAGCAGGCAGCCCGTCGCCGCGAGCACGGCCGGGCCGGCCTCGCGGATCGGGGCCGACGCGAGCAGCACCGGGAGCGTGAACAGGCCCGCCCAGTAGATCCCGCGCCAGAGGCGGTCGCGCGTCAGCTCGTGCGGATGGCGGCCGCGCGCCAGCAGGTAGCCCGGCGCGAACATGGCGAGCAGGCCGAGCGGTAGAAGCTGCGTCACCCGGGCGGCGGTGCGGCGGCCTCGACGGCCAGCTCGGCCGGATGCGCGATGCGCACGTCGAGTCCCGCCTCGCGCAGCGCGCTGCGCAGCTGCATCGCGCAGCCCGGATTGCCGCAGCTGACGACGTCGGCGCCGCTCTCGCGGATCGCCGCGACCCTGCTCTGGGCGAGCTGCCGGGAGAGCTCGGGCTGCGTGAAGGAGTAGACGCCGGCGGCGCCGCAGCAGCGGCCGGCGCCGGCCAGTTCGACCGGCTCGTAGCCGGCGCCGCGCAGGAGCTCGCGCGGTGCCTCGCGCACGCCCTGGGCGTGGATCAGGTGGCAGGCGTCGAACACCGCGACGGGCCCGCCGCCCGAGCCCTCGGGCGGGGAAGGTGCGCGCACGAGCGCTTCGCTGAGGTCGAGCACGCGCTCGTCGCGCTCGCGCAGCGCGGCGCCGCAGCCCGCAGCGGTCGAGACGAGGATGGCACCGGCGGGCACGCCGGCGAGCAGCGCGGCGCGCATCTGCTCGCCGCGCGCGAGCTCGCCGTTGTGCAGGTGGAGCGCGCCGCAGCAGCCCTGCTCGGGCCCGGCCACGACGTCGTAGCCGGCCCCGGCGAGCGCGTCGACGGCGGCCTGCTGAACGCCGGGGAACGCCTCGCGCATGATGCAGCCGCGCAGCACGACGGCCTGCGGAGCACCTGGATTGCGGCGTTCCCAGGCGACGGTCGCATGGGGGTCGAGCGAGCGGCCGCTGCGACCTGCCGCGCCCGGCGCGAAGCGCGCGAGCGGGCGGCCGATGCGCAGCGCGAGCGCGAGCAGGCGCGGGCGGCGGACGAACGACAGCAGCGTCCTGACCTCGACCGAGGGCGTCTGCGCGCCGCCGTCGCGTGTGATCTCGAGCAGCTCGCCGTACTGCACGTCGGACGGGCACGCGACCTCGCAGGCCCGGCACCCGAGGCAGCGATCGAGTGGCTCGCGGCCGTCCTCGACCGAGAGCTCGCCGGCCACCAGCCGCTGCATGATGTGGATGCGCCCGCGCGGGCCGTCCGACTCGGCCGCGAGCAGGTCGAACGTGGGGCAGGACGGGAGGCAGAGCCCGCACGAGACGCACTGACGGGCGAGCGCGTCGAAGCGCGCGCGCCGCTCGTCGGTGAGATCGAGCAGCGTCATCCGCGCGCCGCCTCGAGCACGGCCGTCACGAACGCGGCGCTCGCGGGCGGCGCCGGGCGCTGCGGCGCGAGCGCCTCGCGGGCGTCCGGCGCGACCAGCGCGAGCCGCCGCCCAGCGTCGTAGGCCCAGGCGTCCTGGCGGTCGGGCAGGACGACGCGCGCCACGCGCGAGGGCATGCGCACGGCCCCGGCGGGCAGCTCGTCGCAGAGCGCGCTCCAGGCTGCCTCGTCGATCTCCTCGAGCCGGGCGCCCGCGTCGCGCGCGCACCGCACCACCAGCGCGCGGCGCCGATCGGCCTCGTCTGCGCCGCAGTCGTCGGCGATCGCGAGCAGCGCGGGCTCGAGCACGACGAGCGCAGCGGGTGCGGCCGCGTCTGCGCGCAGGGCGTCGGCGAGTGCGAATGCATCGCCGCCGCGCGCGAGCAGACGCTCGCGCCGCTCCGGGCGGCGCGCCAGGCGGAAGACGGCCCAGTCGACGGGCGCGCTGCCGAGCAGCATGCGCCGCAGGTCGTAGCCGGCGACGTCCTTGACCGCCTCGGAGCCGAACGAGAGACCGCCGATGCCCGCCGCGAGCACGCGGTCGCGCAGGCGGCCGTAGCGGGCCTCGATCGGACCGCCGTCGCGACCGTGCAGCAGCTCGCGCACCGTGATCGACTCGTCGCCGTCGACCGGCAGGAACTGCCCGGCGGCCGCTGCCGCACGCTGCACGTCGGCGAGCGTCTCGTCGCCCTGCGCGCGCAGGCTCGCGTTTCCCGCCCGCAGCTCAGGCGACATCGGCGTACATCCCGCGGCGGGAGTCGGTGCCGGCCTCGGGCAGGCGCTTGCCCGGGTTCATGATGCCGACCGGATCGAGCACGGCCTTGACGCGACGCATGGCGTCGAGCTCGGGCTCACCGTACTGACGGCCGAGCGCGTGCAGCTTCTCGAGGCCGATGCCGTGCTCGCCGGTCAGCGTGCCGCCGTTCTCGAGCACCATCACGAGCAGCTCCTCGCTGGCGTCGAGCGCGCGCTGGAAGGCGCCCGGCTCGCGTGCGTCGTAGTGCAGGCGCGGGTGCAGGTTGCCGTCGCCGAGGTGCGCGACCGACGAGAGCGTCAGCCCGTGGCGCTCGGCGATCTCGGCAGCGGCGCGCAGCGAGCTCACGAGCCGGTCGCGCGGCGTCGCGAAATCGTGGGTGTACTGGTCGGCGTGCATCTTGCCGAGCGCGCCGTAGGCCGAGCGGCGCGCATTCCAGGCGATCTCGATCTCCTGCGCGCTGCGCGCCTCGCGCGCGCTGCCGCCCGACTCCTCGACGCACTGCACGATCACCGCGATCGCCCGGTCGATGCCCTCCTCGAGCGCCTCGACCTCGATCAGCAGCGCCGCCTCGACGCCGATCGGCAGGACGCCCGGCGCCAGGTGGTCGAGCGCCCTCAGCATCCCCGCGTCGATGAACTCGCACGCGCACAGCCCGGGCGCCTCGAGCACCATCCGCTCGGCGCAGGCGCCGCACTGCTCGAGCTGCGGGAAGCCGGCGACGACGACGGCCAGGCGCTCCGCGACCGGGAGCAGGCGCACGAGCGCGGAGGTGACGATCGCGAGCGTGCCCTCGCTGCCGGTCACGAGCGCGCGCAGGTCGGTGGCATCGGTGTCCTCGAGCCAGGCGATCGTGCCGTCGCCGAACACGACCTCGATGCCGAGCACGTGGTCGGCCGTGACGCCGTGACCGAGGCAGTGGAGACCGCCGGCGTTCGTGCCGATGTTGCCGCCGATCACCGAGGCCGCGCGCGAGGACGGATCGGGCGCGTAGCGCAGACCGTGACGCCGAGCCTCACTGTCGAGTTGAGCGTTAGGTAGACCGGGCTGCACGAGTGCCGTGCGCTCCTCGATGTCGAGCTCGAGCAGGGCTTTCATGCGGTTGAACGCGATCACGACGCCGCCGCGCGTCGGCACGGTTGCGCCGGTCAGCGATGTTCCGCCGCCGCGCGCGATCACCGGCACGCCGTGCTCGTGCGCGATGCGCACGGCGATCGCCACGTGCTCCGTCGTCTCGGGGTAGACGAGCGCCTCGGGCCGGCCGATCACGTGCGAGGCATCGCGCGCCACCGCCGCGAGCTCGGCGGGCTTCGTGTGCACGCGGTCGCCGAGCGCGGCCTGCAGCGCCGGCAGCCAGGCGTCGGTCACGCGGCGACCATGCGCGGCACCGACGGATCGAAGCGCAGGATCAGCCGCTCGATGCGGCCGTCGTCGGCGAACGTCCACGTGCTCGTGCCGCGGTTGCGGGCGGCGGTCCAGTTGGTGCCTTCCCAATCGGCGGTCAGCACGCCCTCGCCGCTCATGCGCAGGCGCCAGAAGCGCACCGCGGTGTCGGCGGGCAGGCGTGCGAGCGGCGTGTCGAGCGGGCGGGGATGCGGCCCGCCCGCGAGCGCGAAGGCGCCGCCGGGGGCGAAGTACGTGGGTGCGGACGCGCGGCCGGGCGCGCAGAACGCGCGCTCGAACGCGCGTACGAAGAACTCGGGGTCGGCGCGATCGACCGCGGGGCGGTACGGGAGGATCAGCTCGCAGCCGGCTTCCGGATGCGCCGGATCGACGGCCGCGCGCAGCGGCCCGGCCGCAGTCCAGCCGCGGCGCGGCAGGGAGCGCTCGAGGCTCGCGCGCGCGCTCTGCAGGTCAGCGGTCGGAGGCAGGGTCACGCAGTGCGCGTCACACGCGTCGATGACGCGCGCCCCGTAGCCGTTGCCGGGGTCGGCTCCGGGTACGACGAGCGTCACGCGGCTGCCGTCGGCCTGCCAGTACGGCCTGGCCGGCAGGTTGCGTCCGGCCAGCTGGGCGAGCGCTCCGGTCAGCTCACCGGGCTGCAGGCTGCGCACGGCGGCGCGGGTCTCGTCGATGCGGCGCGGCGCCGCGACCGCCTCCATCTCGCAGAGCATGGCGAGGCGGTCGCCGAAGGAGTTCCAGCCGCCGCGGAAGTCGGCCAGCCAGTCCTCGTTGCCCGCGAAGCCGCGCTGCGTGACGCGGATGCTCGGTGCCGTCGCCGTCGGGCGCCAGCTCGTAGCGCAGCACGCCCCAGTAGGGCGGCTCGAAGTCGACCGCGAGCAAGCGGCCGGGCTCGAGCTCGACGATCGGCCCGCCGAAGTTGAGCGCCGGGTGCCACAGCCCGCGCGCGGAGGGCCAGTGCGGGAACGTGAAGCGCCAGAAGCCGCCGACGCGCGCGTCGACGACTGCGTTCGGGAAGAGCCAGCGGCGCAGGTCGGCCTCGGTGACCAGCGCGCGCCAGACGCGCTCGGGCCGCGCGGCGATGCGCATCCGCTGGTCGACCTCGACCTCCATCGCACGCTCGACCGGCTGCATCATCCGTAGCAGGTCGCCCATGAGCGTGCGCAGCTTCGCGCGGTGGTGGCGCGCGTCGATCTTGCGGATCGTGCCGGAGCGGCCGCGCATGACGAGCGATTGCGTCGGTCGCGCCGTGCGCGTCGAAGCGCACGCCGCGCACGAGATCGCCGTCGGTCACGCCGGTGGCCGAGAAGAAGCAGTCCTCGCTGGCGACGAGATCCTCGGTCGTGAGCACGCGCTCGATGTCGTAGCCGGCGTCGAGGGCGAGCTTGGCCTCGGCCTCGTCGCGCGGCCACAGGCGACCCAGCAGCGTGCCGCCGACGCAGCGGATCGCGGCGGCCGACAGCACGCCCTCGGGCGTGCCGCCGACGCCCCACAGCAGGTCGACGCCGGTGTCGGGCATGACCGCGAGCAGCGCGCCCGAGACGTCGCCGTCGGAGATCAGGCGGATGCGCGCGCCCGCGGCGCGGATGCGATCGATCATCTCCAGGTGGCGCGGGCGGTCGAGCACCACGACCATGAGGTCGCCGATCGTGACGCCGCGGCGCTTGGCGACGCGGTGCAGGACGTCCTCGATCGGATCCGTCAGCGAGAGCAGATCCATCAGGTCGGGCCCGCCGGCGAGCTTCTCCATGTACACGCACGGGCCCGGGTCGAACATCGAGCCGCGCGCCGAGATCGCAACGACCGAGAGAGCGTTGGGCATGCCCTTCGCGGTGAGCGTGGTGCCTTCCAGCGGATCGACGGCGATGTCGACTGCGGGGCCCGAGCCGTCGCCGACCTTCTCGCCGTTGTAGAGCATCGGCGCCTCGTCCTTCTCGCCTTCGCCGATCACGACGATGCCGTCCATGCTGACGGTGTCGAAGAGGGCGCGCATGCCGTCCACCGCGGCCTGGTCGGCGGCGATCTTGTCGCCGCGCCCCACGAGTCGCGATGCGGCGAGCGCGCCGCTCTCGGTGGCGCGCACGATCTCGAGCGCGAGGTCACGGTCAGGGATCGTCGTCATAGGTGCCAATCTATCCTGCGCTGCGCACCCGCCGCGCCCATTCCGAGGAGTCCCGTGCCCGACACCGACGCCATCCGCCGCAGCTTCCCGGCGCTCTCCCGCACGGGCGCGGACGGCCGGCCGCTCGTGTACCTGGACGGCCCGGGGGGCTCGCAGGTGCCGGAGGTCGTGATCACCGCGATCAGCGACTACCTGCGCACCTCGAACGCCAACATGGACGGCGCGTTCGTGACGAGCGCGGAGACGACGGCGCTCTTCGACGAGGCGCGCTCCGCGGTCGCCGACCTCCTGGGCTGCAGCCCCGAGGAGACGGTCTTCGGCGCCAACATGACGACGATCAACTTCAACCTCGTCCACTCGTTCTGCCGCACGCTCGAGCCCGGCGACGAGATCGTGATCACGGCCCTCGACCACGACGCCAACGTCAGCCCGTGGCTCCTGTGCGCGAAGGATCACGGCCTCGTCGTGCGCGTCGCCGACGTCAGCGAGGACGACTTGCAGATCGAGGCCTCCGCGCTCGAGAAGGTCGTCGGGCCGCGCACCAAGGCGGTCGCGTTCAGCCTCGCCTCGAATGCCGTCGGGACGATGCCGGACGGCCGCGCGCTCGCCGACGTCGCGCACTCGGTCGGCGCGCTCGCATGGATGGACTCCGTGCACTACGCGCCGCACCGCCGCATCGACGTGGAGGCGCTCGGCGCCGACGTGCTGCTGTGCTCGCCCTACAAGTACTTCGGGCCGCACCAGGGCGTGGCCTTCGCGCGCAAGGAGCTGCTCGAGGCGTGGCCTGCCGATCGCGTGCGCCCCGCGGCGCAGACGCCGGCCGGTCACCGCTACGAGACGGGCACCCAGAACCACGAGGCGATCGCGGGCGTCGTCGCGGCGATCGACTTCATCGCCTCGCTGGGCGAGGGCGAGACGCGCCGCGCGCGGCTCGACTCGGCCTACCGCGACATCGCGGCCCACGAGGCCAAGCTCACCGCGCGCATGCTCGACGGCCTCGCGGAGGTGCCGGGCATGACGCTCTACGGGATCTCCGATCCCGCGCGCGCGAGCGAGCGCACGCCGACCTTCGCGTTCACGCTGCCGGGCATCACGCCTCGCCAGATCTGCGAGCAGCTTGCCGAGCGCGGCATCCTCGGCTGGGATGGCAACTACTACGCGCTCGGCATCATGGAGCGCCTGGGCCTCGAGGGCCGCGGCGGCGCGGCGCGCCTCGGCTTCCTCCGCTACACGACCGAGGAAGAGGTCGATCGCACCCTCGAGGCGCTCACCGAGATCGCGCGCGGCTGAGTCTCCGGCCCGCAGAGCCGCGCTATGCTCTGCCGGCCGCGCGGATGTGGCGGAATTGGTAGACGCGCACGGTTCAGGTCCGTGTGGCCGAAAGGTCGTGGAGGTTCAAGTCCTCTCATCCGCATCAGCTTCTCGCGACCATCAGAGGTCGATGGTCATTCGCGTGGGGGCATCACCGTGCGACCTCGTCAGCCCTGATCGTCTGCGGACTCCTCGATCGGGTGTCCCAGCTGCTGCCACTTGGGGACGCCTCCGTCGGTCACGTGGATCACGTGTGAGGCGCCGGCTCGCTCGATCAGGCTGGCGCCGGTCGCTGCACGTTGCCCGGAGCCGCAGACGACGGCGATCGGCTTGTCGAGGTCGAGCCCCTCGGGCAGCTCGTCGAGGTCGTGCCACGGCGTGAAGAGCGAGCCGGGAATGTGCCCGGCATCCCACTCCGCGCGCTCGCGGACATCGAGGATCTGGAGCGAGTCGTCGCGGGCGGCGCGCGCGGGGAGATCTTCGAGCGGGAGGCGTTCGATGCTCTTGACGTCTCGCTTCTCCTGTCGCCAGCTCGTCATGCCCCCGGCGAGGTAGCCGGCGGACCCTCGGAGGCCGACGGCGCCGGCGAGCTGCGCTGCGCGCTGACCGTCGGCGTCGTCGCGACCGACGAACACGAGCTCGTGCTCGTCGTCTGCGAGCCAGGCGAGCTTGGTGCCGAAGCCCGCGCCGAGCATGGGGTTGCAGATCGCGCCGGGGATGTGGGCTTCGTCGAACTGCTGATCGGTGCGTACGTCGACCAGGAGCACCTCTGCTCGTTCCCCCTCGATCTGGTGTGGAGACCGCGGCTGCAGGTCGATGCCGTCCGTGATGAACGGGCCCGTGTTGAGAGCGACGATCGTGTGGAAGTTCGGCGGTTGGGGACCGAGGTTCGCCGTGACCTCTTCGATGAAGGCCTCTTCGTCGTCGATCGCGAGCGTGGGGTTGTGGGCGCTCTCGAACCCGATGGTGGAGGAGATCTTGAGATCCATGCCGGGGCCACCGCACATCGATCCTCCGAGGTGTGCGGGCCAGACCTCGACGGTCGCGGGAAGGCTCAGGAGCTGGGTGTGGAGCGAGTGGAAGATGTCGCGGGCGCCGTCGGTCTTGTCGACGGCGAGGTCGGGGCGGGCGACATCGCCGACGAACAGCGAGTCGCCGGACAGGACGGCCCAGGGCTCGCTCCCGCGGGCCGTGTCGATGATGGCGTAGGCGGTGTGCTCGGGACGGTGGCCGGGGGTGTGCAGGGCGCGGATGCGGACGTTTCCGACCTCGAGCTCGAAGCCATCGTCGATCGCGACGTGGTCGTACTCGGGCTTGGCGTCGCGGTGGATGTAGATCGCGGCGCCGGTCGCGGCAGCCAGGCGTCCGTGGCCGGAGAGGTGGTCTGCATGGTTGTGGGTCTCGAGCACGTGCTCGATGCGGACGCCGAGGTAGTGCGCGAGCTCGAGGTAGGCGTCGATCTCGAAGCGGGGGTCGACGACGGCGGCGACGCCCGCGTTCTCATCGCCGACGAAGTACGAGGCACAGCCGAGATCGTCGTGGGTGATCTGACGGAAAATCATTGGGAGTCCTCCGGGTTGTGCGGGTCATATCCGTTGTGCGTGCAGTTCATGCGCGGCCGGTCGGCGTGCGCGTTTCCTGCCACGAGGTGCGCGCTCAGGCGACCGCGTTCGCGTTCTTGGCCAGCAGGAAGATCGCCACGGCGATGACGAGTCCCGCAAAGAGCTGGTTGAGTCGGTCCGTCGAGACGTGGTCGGCCAAGCGCGTCCCGCTGACTGCGCCAACGACGCCGGCGGCCGTGAAGCTGGCGGCGACCGTCCAGTTGATCGACCCGGAATTGAGGTGGGCAGTGAACGCTGCGGCGCTGATGATCACGAGCGCGGCCAGCGAGGTACCTACGGCAGCGCGTAGCGGAAGGCCGATCAGGAGCACGAGGGCGGGCACGATCACGAACCCGCCACCGACGCCGAAAAAGCCGGTGAGCACGCCCACGACGAGGCCTGCGGGCAGAAGGCGCGCCAGCGGGACGTGCGCGACGTCCGCCGCCTCGTCGGCGGTGGACGCGCGGCGGCGGAGCATCGCCCACGCCGCTGCAAGCATGACGAGCGCGAAGAGAAAGAGGATCGAGCTTGGACTTGCACGACGGTTGAGCGCCGTCCCGGCGAGCGTCCCGAGCGCGCCCGCGAGCCCGAACGGAATCGCGATGCGCCACTCCACGCAATCGGATCGCCTGCGCGCCAGCACGCCGGCGAGCGCGCTGGTCCCCACGATGGCAAGTGAGACGGTGGTGGCCTCCTTGACCGGCTCACCGAGGATGTAGACGAGAACCGGAACGGCGAGGATGGATCCGCCGCCGCCGATCATTCCGAGCGACAGACCGATCGCGAGACCGAACGGCAGCGCCAGCAGTGCGTCCAACATGACTCAGGCAACGCGGCCGTCGGGCGGCTCGAGCGGCAGCGCGGCTGCTTCCCACGCCTGCATGCCACCGGTGAGGTTGCGCGCGTCGATGCCCGACGCGCGCAATGCGGTCGTCGCCTTGCCGGCGCGCCCGCCGGTGCGGCAGACGACGATGACGCCGCGATCTGCCGGGAGGTCGCCGACGCCTGCGTCGAGTTTGCCAAGGGGGATGTGCATGGCCCCGGCGATGTGGCCTGCCTCCCATTCATCCGGCTCGCGCACGTCGAGCAGGACGTCGGTGCCGCCGGCGAATCGAGCCGCGGCCGTCGCTGGATCGATTTCAGGAATCTCCACGCCCGGCACCGTAGGAGCGGCACGGGTAATTCACCAATCATAAAAAGCTCGCTGAGATATCATTTCGCGTGATGAGACTGCCGGCAGATGGTCTCGTGGCATTCGCGACGGTTGCCGAGTTCCGCAACGTGACTCGTGCCGCGCGGGAGCTCGGTCTCTCACAGCCTGCGATCTCGAATCGCCTGCGCGCCCTGCAGGTACTCGCGGGCGCGCCGCTGTATCGCAGGACGCGAACGGGGATCGAGTTGCTGCCCGCCGGGGAGGATCTGCTCCCGCATGCACGCGCAGTTGCTCGCGCACTCGAGCGCGCGACGAGCGCGGTCGATCGATCGACCGCGCTCGTCACCGTCGCACTGTCGGAGGCGGCCGCTCCCAGATTGACCCCGCTGCTCGTCAGCACCGCGCTCCGGCTCGGTCTCAAGCTCGATCTCGGCGAGTGCGATGCGGCGACGGCCCAGGCCCGGGTGCTCTGCGGTGAGGCGGATCTCGCGATTGCCGTCGCGGGCATCCAGCCACCGGATCAGGCCGTCGAGCGCCGTCAGGTCGGAATCGATGCGATCGTCCTGGTCGCCGCTTCGGCGCTGCCCGAGCGCGTCCCGCTCCAGATCGTCACCGAGTCGACGCTGCTCTGGCAAGCGCGCGGCTCGGGCGTCCGCGCGACGCTCGAGCGGGTCATGGCGGATCACGGGGTGTGGCCGCGAGCATCGGCGGAGGCCGGGAGCTCGGTCGGCGTGCTGGCGGCCGCGGCCGCGGGCCATGGTGTCGGTCTCCTGCCGCGCGAGTTCGTCGAGCCGTGGCGTCGCGCGGGCCTGCTGCACGTGGGTGCGGTGGATGAGCCACGGCTCGTAGCGCGCTTCGAGGCGACCACCGCGCCCGCAGATCAGCTCTCGCCGGCTGTGGCCGCCGTGCTCGCTTCGCTCGCCGAGCGATCAGCGAGCGAATCCGCGGCGACCATGCTCTAGGTACGACCCTGCATGCCGCGCCCCGGACGAGGTCCGTCGCGCTCGATCGGGAGGTGCGCGGCCAGCAGGCCGGCACGTGCCTCGCGCGGATGCGCTAATCTTCACAACTATGCAATTGTATAGATGTGATCGCTGATGCCAAGCCATCCGTTGCCCGATGAGCTCGTCGAGCTGATTGCGCGGCGATTCCGCGTCATCGGTGAGCCGATGCGGATCCGCCTACTCGACCGCCTCCGCAGCGGAGAGCTCGGCGTCGCCGAGCTCGCATCCGCCGTCGCCGCAAGCCAGCAGAACGTCTCCAAGCATCTCGGGGTACTCCACGAGGCCGGCATCGTGAGGCGCCGCAAGCAGGGAAATCGCGTGCTCTACGCAATCGCCGACGAGGCGGTCTTCGCGCTGTGCGAGACCGTCTGCGGGGCGCTCACGGCGCAGGTTGCGGAGCTCGCCGACCTTCTCGGCGAGACCGCGGAGGTGGGCTCGTGACGGCACCTCAGCCGTCGCGCGCAAGGCTCGGCCCGGTCGGCCGCCTGGGCCGTTGGGCAGCGAGTCACGCACGCCTCGTCGCGGCCGTGTGGGTCGTGATCGCGGTCGTGCTGGGCTTCCTCGCTCCGCGCGTCGAGACCGCGCTCTCGGGAGCGGGCTGGGAGGCGAGCGGGTCGGACTCCGTGGCCGCGCGCTCGCTCATCCAGCGAGCGTTCGCCGGCAACGCCTCGACCGCCCTCATGGTCGTACTGCATTCGCCGTCGCTGACGGCAAGCGATCCGGCTTTCTCCGCCGTCACGCGGAAGGCGGCCGTGCTCGTGCAGGACGATCGGGCCGTGAAGGGTGTGACGCTGCCGTCAGCCGGCAGCGCAATCAGTCGCGACGGCCACACCGCGATCCTGACCGGCGGCGCAGCTCTCGACCCGAAGGAGATGGTGCTCGCGGCCGACCGGCTCAAAGGCCCGCTGCGCGAGCTCGGGACGAATGCCGTGTCCGTGAACCTCACCGGCGCGTCGGGGATGTGGTCGGACTTCAACGAGGCCAACCGCTCGGCGATGGTGAGGTCGGAGCTGTTCTCGTGGCCCGTGACGCTTGCGATCCTGCTGATCGCGTTCGGCTCCCTGGTCGCCGCGAGCCTGCCGCTGATGCTGACGATCGTCGGTCTCGTGTCGTCGGCAGGCGTGCTCTATCTCGGCACCCTGCTCGCTGACATCTCGATCTGGTCGATGAATTTCGCGCTCATGTTCGCGCTCGCGCTCGGCATCGATTACGCACTCTTCATCGTCGTGCGCTATCGCGCGGCTCATTTCGGGCAGGACGTCGATCCCGCCGACGCCGCCGGCCTCGCGATGGACACCGCCGGAAAGGCCGTGCTCTTCTCGGGAGTGACGGTCTTGATCTCGCTCTCGGCCGTGATGCTCGTCCCCAGCCCGGCGTTCCGCTCGATGGCGCTCGGGATCATGATCGCGGTGGTCTTCATCCTCGCGGCCACGCTCACGCTCCTTCCCGCCGTGCTCGGCGCGCTCGGGTCGAAGGTCGACAAGGTCAGCCTGCCGTGGAGGCACTCCGGCGAGCATCGCTCGCCATTCTTCGCGCGCTGGGGCGAGCGTATCTGGGCCCGACCGCTGCGCTACGGCGTGCCCGCCGTGGTCGTCCTGCTCGCGCTGGCCGCTCCCGTGCTCGGGCTCAAGACGGGCATGCCGTCGATCAAGGTCGTGCCCGGCAACGACAGCTCGCGCATCGGCTACGCGCAGGTACAGGCCGCATTCGGCGCCGGGGCTCCCGGCGCGCTGCAGCTCGTCGCGCCGGTCGAAGCGGCCAAGGCCCTGACGACCGTGGCGAGGACCGATCCGGGGATCGCCTCGGTGATGCCCGCCCGGACATCCGCCGACGGTCGCTATGCGCTCGTGCAGGCGATCCCGCGCCAGAACCCATCCGACCCGGCGGTCGGCGACACCGTCGAGCGCCTGCGCGCCGACCTGCCGGCGGGGGCGCTCGTCGGCGGTGCCGCGGCCGAGAACCACGATCTCGAGCAGGCGCTCACCGATGCGACGCCGATCGTGATCGGCGTGGTGCTCGCGCTCGGGTTCCTGCTGCTGTTGATCGCGCTCCAGGCGCCCGTGATCGCGCTCGTCGGCGTGCTCACCAATCTGCTCGCGACCGGCGCAGCGTTCGGCGTGGCGCGACTCGTCTTTCAGGATGGCCACCTCTCGTCGCTGCTCCGCTTCGAGTCGCAAGGCTTTCTCGACGCCTGGGGGCCCGTGTTCTTCTTCGCGATGATCTTCGCGATCTCGATGGACTACACCGTGTTCCTGCTCGCGTCCGCCAAGGAGCAGCTCGAGCGGTCGCACGGCGATCCGCACGACGCGATGGTCGAAGGTGTGGCGCACTCCGGCCGCGTCATCCTCGCGGCCGCCGCGGTGATGGTTGCCGTGTTCCTGACCTTCGCGCTCTCGGGGCCGCTGCCGCCGAAGGAGATGGGCATCATCCTCGGCGTCGCGGTAGCGCTGGATGCGTTCCTCGTCCGGCTGCTGCTCATCCCCGTCGCGCTGCGGCTGCTCGGCCGCTGGGCATGGTGGCTTCCGCGACCACTCGGCCGCCTGCTGCCCGACGTCTCGTTCGGACACGAGTCCAAGTAGCGCAACGCGGCCTTCGAGAGCGAGCGCCGAGGGCCCTGGCAAGCACGGCCTCGCGGCTGCGGCCCGTCTGTTCGCGTCGCGGCTGCGATCCATGCGCTGGATGACGAATCCGCCCGGGACCCGCCGAGCGCTGCAGCAGTGAGGATGCGCGCTGTCTGCGTGCGCTCAGCTGATGAGCAGGTAGATCCCGAGCGCGATCAGGGCGACGCCGAAGGCGCCCCAGAACCAGAGGTCGCCGTGGCCGGGCGGCTGGAGCGCGCTCGTCGCCGGATCGGCGGGGTCGTAGAGCACGGGCACGTCGTCCGGCACCTCGCGCAGCTTGCGCTTGGCTCTTCGCCGGCTGAAACCGCTCTTCCACGCGAGCTTCCGCGTGTCGCCGTCGTACTCCACGCCGTCGACGGCGTAGGTGTAGCGAAAGGCCGGGGTGTACACCCAGCCCGCGCCCTGCGCGCCGGTTCTGTGCTCGAGCGAGCGCTCGGTGATCTGGCCCTGCGCGCTCGGCCAGCTGCGCATCTCGGCGCGCTGCTCGCGGGTGCCTTTGAGCGCGTACAGGGCGAATGCGCCGATGCAGATCGCGATGATCCCTCCGAGCACGTGCAGGCAGCTCCTCCGGGCGGCGGTGACGGCGCGAGCGTAGCGATCGCTCGGCCGGGCTGCGCGGCCGGCCGAACTCGAGGCGAGCGTGATGGAGCCCTCCGGACCGGCCTCGAACGTGCCGTTCCCGGAGGTGGACTGGAGCTCACCGGCGTCAGGCGTAGGGGTTGCGCGGCGATCGATCCTCCGTGAGCGACTCCTGCGAGCCCGTGATGAGCGCTTCGATGGCGTCGGCCACGTGGATCGCCTCGATGTGGCCGTCGCTGCGCTCGACGCGGATCCGGTGGGCCGCGAGCAGTACCTCGGCGTGGCTGTGCCCGGCCGGCGGCTCGAAGCGGTACGCGGCCAGCTCGATCAGCATCCCGAGCGGATCCGAGAAGTAGATCGAGTCCATGAAGCCGCGATCCTTGACGCCGCTGTGCTCGATGCCGCGCTCGTCCAGGCGCTCGACGACCTGCAGGAGGGTGGCCTGGGAGAGCGACAGCGCGAGGTGATGGACGTAGCCCGGCTCGGCCGGCGGCTGGGCGGCGACCGGCCTGCGGCCCTCGTTGGTGAAGACCGTGATCAGGCGCCCGTCGCCCGGATCGAAGTAGAGGTGGCTCTCCTCAAGGCGGTCGAGATTGGGCTGCTCGAACACGAACGGCATGCCCATCGTCCCCTCCCAGAAGTCGATGGACGTCTGGCGGTCTGCACCGACCAGCGTGATGTGGTGGACGCCTTGGCTCTGGATCTTACGCATCTCTCTGCCTTTCGGGCGGATCCGATCAGTTCGCGTAGGCCGGGGTCGCCGGCCGCCGTTCGGGCGCGTCAGCCGCTGACGCGCCCGGGCCGCAGCGGGCGGACGTGCCCGCGCACCTTCTCGAGCATCCGCGACAGCTGTGCGATCTCCGCCTCGCTGAGGTGCTCGGTGAAATGCCGGCGGATGCCGTCGCGGTGGTAGCGGCGCGCCGCCTGCAGGGTGGCGAGGCCGTCGGGCGTGATCGACACGAGGACGACCCGGCGGTTCTCCTTGGGGCGCTCGCGCCGCACGAGGCCCGCCTCTTCCATCTTGTCGATCACGCGCGTGAGACCGCTCTTGCTGGCGAGGATGCGGCTCGCGACCTCGCTCATCTGCGTGCCTTCCTCGGCCTCCTCGATGTTGACGAGGACGTCGTACCACCGGAACGGCAGGTCGACGGCCTCCACGAGCTCGGCGTCGAGGATGTCCGGGAGGGCGAGGGCGCACTCGAAGAAGACCCGCCAGGCGGCGAGCGCCTCCGGAGAGGGGCTTGACAACGAATTTCCCGGTTCGTATAGTTCGTCTCGCAACTGTTTCTCATGCATCGTTTGCAATGCGTGTGATGCAGTCTACCGCCTCACTTGGCACACGAGAAAGGTCGGAAGGATGACGACGCACGCCCTCATGCCGGCAAGCCCCTTCCATCGCCGCCACACCGACGGTGTCGTCCTACTGGGGGCCGGGGGACATCTACACCTTTCTCGTCACGGGCGAGGAGTCGGGCGGCGCCTACTTCTCGATGCTCGCGATCGTGCCCCCGCAGGGCGGCCCGCCGCCGCACATCCACCTCCACGAGGACGAGACCTTTTACGTCCTCGACGGACAGTCGACCTTCCGCCTCGCCGACGAGACCGTCGTCGCCGGGCCCGGCGACTTCGTGAACGTCCCGAAGGGCGTCGTCCACAACTTCTGCAACCGCACCGACGAGCCGCTGCGGATGATCCTGACCTTCACGCCCGCCGGCATCGAGCGCTTCTTCGAGGAGACGCTCGAGCGCGCCTACGACCTCACGCAGCCGTGCCCGGACACCTCGCCGAGGTGGGCGCCCGCTACGCGGAGGCCGCGCCGCGCTACGGGATGGAGTTCTTCCTCGACGCCTGACCGGCGAGATCCGGCATGGGCCTGCGCGACCACGCGCCGGTCGCTTCCGCCCGGCGTCCCTAGACTCCCACTTCGTCCGGCGAAACTCTGCGGTGGGTACCGCGCGAAGGAGGTGGCACATGAAGGGGATGGAACTGCGGCCGATGGCGCCCGGGGACGCGAGCGAGGTCGCGGAGCTGATCTACGCATCGATCAACGTCTGGTACCGCGACAACGGGCATCCCGGGATCCAGTTCGGCGGCGGACCGGCGACCACCGAGGTCTTCCATCAGACGTACAACGCGCTCGCGCCGGACGCGAACGTCGTCGCCGTCAATCCCGCGACGGGCCGCCTGATGGGCTCGTGCTTCTTCCATCCGCGCCCGACCCACGTCGGCCTCGGGATCATGAACGTGCATCCGAACTACTTCGGGCTGGGCGTGGCCAAGGAGCTCCTGCAGCACATCTGCGACTACACCGACGCGAACGGGCACCCGGCGCTGCGCCTGACGTCGAGCACGCTCAACCTCGACTCGTTCGCGCTCTACTCGCGGCACGGCTTCATCCCGCGGCTCACCTACCAGGACATGTGGTTGCAGGTGCCCCCGGGAGGACTCGGGGCGTCCGTCCCCGGCCGCGAGCGCGTGCGGCCCGCGAGGCCGGCCGACGTCGCCGCGATGGAGGCGCTCGAGCTCGAGGTCGCCGGCGTCTCGCGGGGTCCCGACTACGCCCACGCGATCGCGAATGCGCAGGGGTTCTGGAGCGGCGCTCGTGATCGAGGGCTCCGCGGGCGACATCGACGGCTACGCGATCTCGTCCGGCCACTCGGCGCTCAACATCATCGGCCCGCTCGTCGCGCGCACGGAGGAGGGCGCCATCGCGCTGCTCGGGCATGCGCTCGATCTCTACCCGGGCCGCACGCCGCTCGTGCTCGTACCCGCCGAGCGCCGGGCGATCGTGGAGCAGATGTACGCCTGGGGCGGGCGGATCTCCGAGCTGCACTTCTGCCAGGTGCGCGGCGAGTTCCAGCCATTCCGCGGCGTCAGCATGCCGACGTTCATGCTCGAGACCGCCTGAGCCGACGCGGCACGGCCAGGCACCGGAAGCTTCGGCGCCAGGGCGGGCTCATGCTGAAGCGAGCGGCACCGCCGCAATCCCCTCGTGGCCCGCACCTCGCTAGGGACCCGACGCTTGCCACGACCACGCTCACGGCGGCCGGCGACGACCTGATCTCCGGCGCGCTGATGCCGTCGGCGGCGACCGGCTGAGAGCCGTGGAAATGCCGAGGCCCGCCGGTTGGCGGGCCTCGTTGCGTTCCGGGGAGAACCGGTCGGCGGGAGCGGAGCGCCGGCACCAGGATGCTTGCCCGCCCCCTCTGAGGGCGCTCCGCGACTGGCAACCAGATACCCGATGCGCGCACGCGCTCAAACGTTCCTCGGGCTGCGATCCCCGCACGTTGCGGGAAAGCGCGTCGCCCGGTCCCTGCCGAGGGCCCCGACGGGCGCCGGCACAACCTCCCCCTGAGGTGCCGTAGCCACCCCGCTGGCCAAGTCCGGGGCGCTCATCATAAGCTCGCGAGATGAGAAAACTCCTCTTCCTCGCTGTCGTCATGGCCGTCTTCTCGCTCGTCCCCGCCACTGCATCGGCCAAGCCGCCGAGCTTCGCGAAGTGGGCGATCGGCCTGGTCCGCGAAGGTCGACAAGTCGACGGATGCGATCGCCGACGCGTGCCTCGCGCAGTTCGGCGAGAGCGACGCGAAGGTCGGCCCCTGCTTCGTCAAGGGCATGCGACCGAGCCTGCGCGCCCTCGCGCCCGTGTGGGAGCGCGGCGTGAAGAACGCCCTGGTCGGCCAGAAGGCCGCGTGCAAGACGGCGATTCGGAGCTACGCCGCCGCCTCGCGCCGTCAGCAGGCCTCGAACCTGGCCTACCTCGACGCGCACCAGCAGGCGGCGATGACCCGCGTGGTCGCGGATCTGCAGGTTGCGCCGCACACGACGATCCGCGCGGCGAGCGCCAAGACGAAGGCCGGCGCGATCAGGATCTGCGGCTAGCTGGTTGATCGCGCGGGTGAGGAGAGCCGTTCGCCTGGAAACGTGGTCGCCGACTCCGAGCGGCATGGAGCAGCGGCAGATCCGACGGCTCGGCCGGGCGGTCTCGTGTGTGGAGCACCGGCTCGGGCCCGGCGGCGGCGCAGGAAGATCAGGACGTGCCGATCGGGCCGGCCGCTCTCGCGCGGCGCGACGTTGCCTTGAGCGCGGACAGGCGCCAACGCGTGCGCCGGTGGGCCGTTACGAGCGACTCTCGATGGTCATGTGGGCGCTGGCGGCGGTGGCGGTCGTCGCCGCGATCTGCCAGCTGCTCGGCCTCGTGCGCGGGCCGGCGACGGTCGTCTGCACGGCCTGCATCCTGGCGCTGATCGGTACGAGCTTCGATCGCGCGCGCATGCAGAGGGACGTGGAGGGACAGCACGTTCCCGAGCTCGGGAGCTCGTGGCCGCGGCCTCCGCCACGAGCGACTTCCTCCGCACGCGCGCGCACGTCTTCGCCGCGGGCAAGCGGTGAAGCTCGAGCTGGACGGCTGTCCCGCCGGCGGCTGCCCTTGGCCTCGAGAGGCCGTGCGGCGAGCATGCCGGCCGACCTCCGTGGCTCGGAGCGGCCGTGCTCCCGCGTCGGCGCGATCGTTCGGTCGCGCGTGCGGACGGGCGCCTGCGCCGACGCCGACGGCGACGGCGACGGCGACGGGGCCCCTACCGGCTCGTCTGCCGGGGACGCTGCGGGCGCCCGAGGCGCGGGCGCGACCGGCCTCCCACTACTACGATCGGCCGTGCTGCCGTACGCCAGCGATGCATGGAGAGCGCATGACCCCGATCGAGATGTTGCAGGCGATCTGCGAGGCGTGGAACCGTCTCGACAACGACGCGCTCGCCGACCTCTTCGCCGAGGACGGGGTCTTCGAGGATCCGCTGCACGGGCGCGCGCTGCGCGGGCGTGAGGACATTCGCGCCGTCAACGGCCCCGCGATGGCTGCGCTCAGCGAGTGCGAGGTAGCGCTCAGCAGCGCCGTCGAGAACGGCGACCTCGGGCTCGCCGAGGGGATGTTCCGGTCGCGGCTCGCCGACGGCGGGGAGCGCATGGACTTCGCCTTCGCGATCGCGCTCGAGCTGCGCGACGGCAAGATCGCGCGCGTCACCGAGTACTTCGACACGGCGCCGCTGACGTGAGCGCGGAGAGCCCGGCCCGGGCGCGAGATCAGCTCTCCTACGCCACGCGGCGCTCGCCGTACTTCGAGCGCACGCTCGATGCCGGCGCGCTGTCGTTCATGGTCTACAACCACACCTACATGCCGGTCGACTACGGGCGCGACCCGCGCGTCGAGTACGAGGCGATCACCCGGGGCGTGACGCTGTGGGACGTCGGCGCCGAGCGCCAGGCGCAGCTCCGGGGCCCCGATGCGCTGAGCTTCGCGGACTACCTGAGCCCGCGCAGCCTGCTCGACCTCGCGGTCGGTCGCTGCCGCTTCACGCCGGTCTGCGACCCGCGCGGCGAGATCATGGCCGACTGCATCGTGCTGCGGCCGTTCGAGGACACCGTCTGGTGCTCGCACTCCGACGCCGACATCTCGCTGTGGGCCTACGGCTTGGCGCTCGCGCGCGGTGCCCAGGTTGAGGTCGAGGAGGCCGACGTGGCGCCCGTGCAGCTTCAGGGACCGCTCGCCTCGGCGGTGCTCGAGCCGCTCTACGGGGGCGATCTGGCCGCGCTGCGGCGCTTCGACTGTGCTGCGATCGACGTCGCCGGCGTGCCGTGCGTCGTCTCGAACACGGGCTGGAGCAAGGAGGCGGGCTTCGAGCTCTACCCGCTCGGCTCGGAGCGCTGCGTCGAGCTCTGGGATGCGCTCCTCGCCGCGGGCGAGCCGTACGGCCTGCTCGTGACCGGCCCCAACATCAACCGCGCGGTCGAGCAGGGCATCACCGACACGCAGTACCGCGTCAACTCGGGCATGACGGCGCTCGAGGCGGGCCTCGAGCCGATGCTCGCGCTCGACGGCGGCGACTTCATGGGCCGGGACGCGCTCGTCGCCGAGCGTGCGCGCGGCCCACGGCGGCGCACGGTCGGCCTGCTCGTCGACGGCCCCGAGTTCCGCCGTTCGAGGACTTCTGGCCCGTGCTCGCCGCCAGCGGGGAGGCGGTCGGCGTGGCGCGCTGGGGCGTCTACTCCTATGCGCTCGAGCAGAACATCGCGATCGCGCTCGTGCGCAGCGAGGTCGGCGACGACGACGAGCTCGTCGTGCGCGCGCCGGACGGTGACCGCGCGGCGCGCGTGCACGCCATTCCCTTCGTGGCCTGATCGGGGCGGGCGCTCAGCCGATCGGCGTGCAGTCGCGCTGGTCGGGCAGCAGCGGCCGCGCGACCAGCTGGTAGACGGTGCCCGGCTTGCCGCGCATGATCCACTGCGAGCGCTCGTTGGCCTTGCCGAGGGCGGCCAGCAGCGTCTTCGCGGCCGCGCCCTCGACGTACATGCAGCGGTACGTCCAGGCCGCTCGAGACGCGCTTGCCCGGCCGTTGCGAGATCGCGCTTCAGCGGCCAGACTCGCGGCTCCGCGCCCGGCTGCTGCTCGCCGCTGTAGGGGCCGGCGTAGACGGCGAGGGCGTGGGGTGCAGTAGCGGCGCGCCGGCGTGGCCGTTCGGGAAGCTGCGCGACGAATGCGCGCCAGCGCCGTGCGCGCCGCCGCCTGCTTCGCCGGCAGGCGGTCGGCCGGGCGCGTGATGCCGAGCGCGTAGGCGGAGCGCACGACGTGGCGGCCGCGCCGCGTTGATCGTCAGCGTCGTCGTCGGCGCGTCCGCGATGCCGATCGTGCCCATGTCGCCGTAGTCGATGCGGCCGCGGCGCGAGCAGCCCGGCGGCCCTGGCGCGCGCGAGCAGCGCCTGCACCTGGCGCTCGCTCAGCTTGCTGCGCTGCGAGCGGCAGGATCGCCGGCCCCGGATAGATCATGGTGGTGGCCCCGCGACGATGACCGTGCCATCGCCGTAGAGCGAGAACTCGGGCATTGCGCGCAGGTTCGACCGACACCGGGACGAACCCGCCGCCGCTCATCACGCGCAGGACGAGCTTGTCGGCGCCGGTCGGGTGGGCGATCGCGCCGCGCGCGCCGCCGGCGCTCGCGCTGCCCGCCGTGGCGGCCAGGCCCGCGATCAGGAGGATGGACGTGAGGGGAAGGATGCGCATGCCTCTCAGACGTGCCTCGGATGTCACGGTTCCCGGGAGCGGGCCGGTGTGGCGCGGCCCGGCGCCGCTGGCTAGTCTGCCGCCTCCGTCTCGCGACGGCAAGAGGCGCCGTGGCCCGCTCGCTCGGCGCGAGCCCGAGGAGGGCTCGATGACGGACGCAGATCTCGACGCGGCGGTGCGCGACTTCGCCGAGCGCTTCCGCGCAGCCCTGGAGCCGCCGGCCCAGGCCGGCGTCACGATCGACCGCGGCGTGCTCGCAGCCCGCTTCGACGAGCCGCTGCCCGAGCACGGCATCCCGCTCGGGACGATCCTGGGCGAGCTCGAGGCGCGCTCGGCGGGCGGCCTCGCGGGCGGCACCGGCGGCCGCTACTTCGGTTACGTCACCGGCGGCGCGCTGCCGGCCGCGGCGATCGTCGGAGGCCTGGACCGCGGCCGTCGATCAGAACGTCGGGCATGTGGCCGCTCGGCCCGGCCGGCGTCGAGCTCGAGCAGGTGACGATCGGCTGGCTCGCCGACCTGCTCGGGTTTCCCGCCGGGCTCCGGGTACTTCGGCTCGGGCGCGACGATGGCCAACACGATCGCGCTCGGCGCCGCCCGGCACTGGTTCGCGCGCAAGCACGGCATCGACGTGGCCGAGCAGGGCGTGCGCGCGCTGCCGGAGTTCGCCGTCTACGCCACCGAGGAGCTGCACCTCTCCGACCACAAGGCGCTGCGCACGCTCGGCATGGGCTCGGGCTGCGTGCGCACGATCCCGATGGACGACCGCTACGCGATGCGCGTCGACCTGCTCGCGGAGGCGATCGAGCGCGACCGCGCCGACGGCATCGAGCCGGCGATCGTGATCGCGATGGTCGGCTCGGTCAACACGGGCGCCTCGGATCCGGTGGACGCGATCGCCGACGTCTGCGAGGCCAACGACCTCTGGCTGCACCTCGACGGCGCGTTCGGCGCGTTCTTCCGGCTCTGGGAGCCGGCGCGAGGCGCTCGTCGCCGGGCTCGAGCGCGCCGACTCGCTCGCCGTCGACGGCCACAAGTGGCTGAACGTCCCGAACGGCGTCGGCTTCGTGCTGCTCAAGGACGCCGGGCTGCACCGCGAGGCGTTCGCGGGGAGCGCGGCGTACCTGACGCCCGGCGCCGGGGCCAACCTGCACGAGCTCGGCATCGAGGCCAGCCGCTCGTGGCGCGGAGCGTGCGTGTGGGCCGCCCTCAAGTCGCTCGGTCGCGACGGCATGGTCGATCTCGTCACGCGCTGCTGCGAGCTGGCACAGGAGCTCGCCCGCACGGTCGAGGCCTCCGACCGGCTCGAGCTGACGGCGCCCGCGCCCACCAACACGGTCTGCTTCCGCTATCGGCCGGAGGGCTGGGCCGACGGCGAGCGGCTCGACGATCTCAACCGCCGCATCCAGGCCGACGTCGTCAGCGCGGGCGAGGTCTTCTTCACGGGGGCCCAGCTCACGAGCGGCCTCTGCGCGCGCGTCGCGATCGTCTCCTGGCGCACCGTCCCGGCCGACGTCCAGCTGCTGGTCGACGCCGTCGAGGAAGCCGGCGCGCGGCTCAGCGCGAGCTGACGCCCCACGCCGGAGCGCTGCATGCGCTCGCGGTTCCGCTCCGTCGGCACCACGACGAGACCGGCAGCCGCCGCCAGTGCCCGGGCAGCGCGCCGGTCGCCGAGACCGTGTGGCCGGCGAGCGGCACGCCCGGATCCTCAGGAGCCCGGTTCACGCGGACGGCTGATCCAGCGCGGCTTGCAGCAGCGCGCGCGCAGACCAGCGCATCACGTCGGCGGCTTCCTTGCGGGTCAGGCCGGCGATGTCGGTGAGCCAGACGAGTGCATCGATGCCGACGGCCGAGGCGATCGCCAGCACCAGCCGCTGCAGATCGGCGTCGGGGAGCGTTCCCCGCAGGGGACTGAGCGCGTCGGCGACCCAGGTGATGCGCCGGCCCACGCGGAATGGGAGGTCGACCGGGCTCGGAGCCACCGGCTCGAGCGAGAGCCTCAGCATCGCACGCAGCTCCGGCTCGTGCTCGATCGCGGTGCGCGCGATCGACTCGGCGACGAGCTCGAGGCGCGCGGCCGCATCGGCCGGGGGGGTCTCCCCGAGGAGCGACGGCTCGGCGATCTCGGGAAACGTCGCGACGAGGAGCTCGTCCTGGCTGGGAAAGTAGCGGTACGCCGTCGCGCGCGAGAGGCCCGCGGCCGCAGCGACCTGATCGATCGTGGGCGTGCCTCCCTCCGCGAGCAGCGCTCTCGCGGCGCTGACCAGCGCCGCGCGCGTGCGCGCTTTCTGGTGGACGCGGCCGAGCTCGGTCATCTGCTTGACGACGCTTTCATGAGACGCTAGTCTAACATGAGACAAGCGTCTTACGAGGAGAGGAAACGTCGTGAGCAGCACTTCCGCACGCGTCGCTCGTCGTCGCGCCGCTCGCAGGTGATGCGCTCTGGTTCAACGGCGCCCTCCAGAGCATCAAGGTGCCCGGGGACTGGAGCGACGATGCGTTCTCGCTCGTCGAGGTCGTCTCGACAGAGGGGCGCGCCACCGGTCTCCACACCGACCCGAGTCACGAGACGTTCTACGTGCTCGAAGGCGAGATGCTCTTCCACGTCGACGGGGTCGAGCACCGGGCGGCGGCCGGCCAGACGGTCGCGATCCGGCGTGGGGCGCCGCACGCGTTTTTGATCCTGTCGCCGACCGCCCGCTTTCTCGTGCTCAACACGCCGGGTGGGCATGACCGCTTCTTCCGGGCCGGCGGCGAGCCCGCCACGACCCGCGACCTCGCTCAGGCTCCGCCGCCGGATCACGCTCGCACGATGGCGGCGGCGCGCGCCCATGACGTCGAGTTCCTGGGGCCGCCCCCGTTCGCGGCAGGCAGCGTGCGGACGACGAGCGGCTAGACCGCCTCAGCCGCTCGGGTAGTCGGTGGTGAGCACGTCGGCGGCCGTGAGATCCCAGCGCAGGTCCGCGCGTGGCGCGCGAGCTTGCGCGCGAGCACGCTCACGCCGAGGCTCGCGGGGTTGCGGTGGACGTCCCGCATGCTCTCGTCGCGCACCATCGGCACGATCAGTGCCGGCAGCCCGAGCTCGCAGCGCAGGATCTCGAAGCCCGTGTGCTGGTTCAGGAGGGCCTGGAACGCGCCGGGCGAGTAGCGCCAGAAGTCCCACGGGAGCTCGTGCGGCGGCCAGGTCTGGTGCGTCGCGAGGAACAGCAGGCCGTCGTCGGCGAGCACGGCGTTGATCTCGAGCACGGCCTTCCAGGGCATCGCGAGGTGCTCGAAGGTCGAGATCGCGTAGATCGCGTCGAACGGGCCCTCGACGACCCGCGAGAGCTCGTGCACGTCGCCGACGACGTCGACGTTCGGGCCCGCGTGGATGTCGAGACCGACGTACTCACCGACGCCCGCGAGCCGCGGATCGACGCGCGTGCCGCGTGCGCCGAGCTCGAGCACGCGCGCGCCGCGCCGCGCGTTCACGAGCGCGATGAAGTCGGCGAAGACCGCGTGGTAGGGGTCGTCGGGGCGCCTGCGGCGCAGAGGCAGCCCGGCGGCCCCCACGAGCTCGATCAGCGCGCGACGGCGCAATCGCTGGATGGCCTGCTTCATCGGGGGATTGTCGCATGCCAGGGCACGCCGGCCCGGGAGGGAAGAGGAATCCGGTTCCGGTAGCGTGCAGCCGATCGCCCGACCGTCGCCCGTCGTGAACGAGGAGCCACTCACAGGCGGCACGCCGGGCAGCACGATCGCCAGCACCCGACGCTCACGCTCGGCGTGCTCGCGCTCTCGCGCTCGCCTACATCCTGCTGCAGTCGATGGTGCTGCCCGCGCTGCCCGAGATCGGGGAGGCGCTGCACACGAGCCAGTCGACCGTCGCGTGGGTGCTGACGGCCTACCTCATCAGCGCGTCGATCGCGACGCCGTGCTCGGGCGGCTCGGCGACATGTTCGGGCAAGCAGCGGGTGCTCCTGATCGTGCTCGCGTCGCTGATCGTCGGCTCGGTGGTCGCCGCGACGACGACTCGATCGCCGTGATGCTGGTGGCGCGCGTGATCCAGGGCGGCGGCGGCGCGATCTTCCCGCTCGCCTTCAGCATCGTGCGCGACGAGTTCGAGGAGCGGGTGGCCGGGGCGATCGGCATGCTCCGGCGCGATCGGCGTGGGCGCGGGCGTCGCGATCGTGCTCTCGGGGCGGTCGTCGACAACCTCTCGATCCACTGGCTCTTCTGGATTCCTGCGATCATGACCGGCGTGGCGCTCGTCGCGACGTACCTCTGGGTGCCGGAGTCGCCGATCACGGCGCCCGGGTGCATCAACGCGCCGGCGGTGCTGACGCTCTCGCTGGCTCGTCTGCCTCCTGCTCGGGGTCGGCGAGGGCGGCGACTGGGGCTGGCTCTCGGTGCGCGTGCTCGGCCTCTTCGTGGGTGCCGTGGCGCTCTTCGCAGCCTCGTCGACCCGGGGGCGATCGCGCCCGCGGAGGCGGGTCTCGCGATCGGGGAGCGCCTGTCGTGAGCGGCCGGCGCGTCGACGCGGCACGCAACCGCAAGCGCGTGCTCGAGGCCGCGGCGCACGAGCACGCCCGGCAGGGCGCGGCGCTCGGCATGCAGGACGTGGCGCGCCGCGCCGGCGTCGGCATCGGCACGGTCTACCGCCACTTCCCGTCGCGGCAGGCGCTGATCGAGGCGATCGCGCACCCCTTCTTCGTGCGCGGGCTGCAGATCGCCCACGCGGTTCGCCGAGAGCATGCCGAGGCCGAGCGCTTCCACGCCTACGTGCGCGCCTTCGGCAGCGCGCTCGCGGTCCACGGCGTGCGCGGTCAGTGCACCTGGGATGCGCCGGCCGCCGAGCCGGTGCGCGCAGAGCTGCGTGAGCTGATCGCCGAGTTCGCGGAGGCCGGCAAGGCGCACGGCGCCCTGCGGCGCGACTTCACGGCAGAGGATGCGTTCGCGCTCCTGTGGTCGATCGCCGCACTCGTCGAGGCCTCGAATCCAACGGCGCCGGAGATCTGGCAGCGGCACGTCGAGCTGCTGCTGGACGCGCTCGCCGGCCGGCCGCCGGCGGCGCTGCCCGTGCCGCCGGTCGAGCGTGCTCGCTGGGACGGCTTCGTGCAGTCGACGCGGGTCGCGGCCGGGGATGACCAGCCGGCCGGCCCCGGGCGGGCGGCGTGAGAGTCGTTCAGGAGACGGTCGCGCGGCGCATCGTCTTCGGCGCCGGCGCGCTCGCCGATCTGCCGGACGAGCTCGCCAGACTCGGACTCGCCCGCCCGCTCGTGATCGCGGGGCGCTCGCAGGCTGCGCATGCCGAGCGACTGCTGGCTGCGGTCGGAGCCGGAGGCAGCATCGTCGGCGTGCGCGTGCACGTTCCGGCCGCGCACGCCGAGTCGGCGCGGGCGCGTGCCGCCGAGCTCGGCGCGGACTCCCTCGTCACGATCGGCGGCGGCTCGGCGGTCGGGCTCGCCAAGGCCGTGGCGCTCAGCTCGGGACTGCCGATCGCAGCCGTGCCGACGACCTATGCGGGCTCGGAGCTGACGAGCGTCTGGGGCCTGACGGAGGACGATCGCAAGACGACCGGGCGCGAGCCCGCCGTGGCGCCGCGCCTCGTCGTCTACGACCCGGAGCTGACCTACGACCTGCCCGACGCGGTGACCGGCGCGAGCGGCATGAACGCCGTCGCGCATTGCGCCGAGGCGCTCTGGGCGGCCGGCGCGACGCCGCTGACCGACGCCGCCGCGAGCGATGGCCTGCGGTTGCTGGCTGCGGGCATCCGCGGCTCGCTCGCACGCCCGCGCGACGCCGAGGCGCGGGCGACCGCGCTCGCAGGGGCGTGGCTCGCGGGCGAGGCCTTCGCTGCCGGTGGCGCTCTGCACCACAAGCTGTGCCACGTGCTCGGAGGCATGTTCGACCTGCCGCACGCCGAGCTGCACGCCGCGCTCCTGCCGTACACAGCGGCGTTCGTCCTGCCGGCCGCGCCCGAGGCCGCACGGCGCATCGCGGCGGCGCTCGGCGGCGGTGACGCGGCCGAGGCGATCGCCGCACTCGCCCGCGACGCGGGCACGCCGCGCTCGCTCGCGGCGCTCGGCCTGAGCGAGGACGACGCCGTCCGGGCCACCGCGGTCGCGGGGCCCGATCTGCCGGGCGCGCCGCTGAAGCCGACGGCCGCCGAGCTCGAGGACCTGTTGCGCCGCGCGGTGCGCGGCGCAACGCTCACGCCCGCCTGAGCGACCCGCGCGGGCATGGCCAGGCCCCATGGCCGACTGGCCGAGGGTCGAGCCCACGCAGCAATATCTACTGATTCCATCGACAAACTGGAAAATGAGAGATGCGATGCCCGTTTGCGTGGGAGTGCTGGAGCTCGTCGAGCTCGTCGCCGACGGCCCGGCGGTACTCGTTTGTTTCCGCTTCGCCGCCTCGGAGAACCCGTCGTCGCTGCCCGAGCCGCGCGCCGAGCGGCGTCAGGCCGCAGCCTGCAGCTGATTCCGGCCCGTGTCCTTGGCCCGGTAGAGCGCGGCGTCTGCGCGCGCGAGCACGGCGCTCGCGCTTTCGCCCGGCTGCCACTGCGCGACGCCGACCGAGGCGGTGGCGCCGAGCGGGGTCGCGCCGCGCAGCTGCTCGAGCAGATCGCTCGCGGCGGCGAGCGAGCGGTCGGGGAGCAGCGCGGCGAACTCCTCGCCGCCGACTCGCGCGAGCGTGTCGCCGTGGGTGAGGCGGCTCTTCCAGGCGAGCGCGCAGCCGCGCAGCAGGCGGTCGCCCGCGGCATGCCCGTGGTGGTCGTTGAAGCGCTTGAAGTGGTCGATGTCGATCATCGCCACGCAGAACGGCGCCGCCTCCTCCGTGGCGCGCGCCAGCGTCTCATCCCACACACGCCGGTTCGGGAGCGAGGTCAGCGGATCGCTGCGCGCCTGGCCGTCGAGCTGCAGGAGCAGGTCGGCGCGCTCGATCGCGGCCCCGGCCTCCGCCGCCAGGAACTGGATCACGGCGAGGGTCTTGGCGTCGAGGTGCTCGCGCCGGGTCGCCCACGAGATCGACAGGACGCCGACCGAGCGGCCGTCACGCAGGATCGGCTCGAAGACCGACGAGACGATGCCGGTTGCCTTCACGATGACCGAGGCGACGCCGGGCTCGGCCGAGACGTCGGGGATGAAGATCCGGCGTCCCGCGCGGTGGGCCGTGAGGCTCGCGTCGGGCTGCACCGAGCCCAGCGTGGCGGCATCGAGCGCAACTCCTGCGGATCCCGTGATGACGAAGCTTCCGCCGCGCGGCTCGACGAGGGTGGCGAGCGTCGCATCGGTGCTGGCGACGGCGGCCTCGCAGGCGAGCTGGCGGGCATCGGTGCCGAGCGAGACGTTGCGCGCGACGTGCGTGATCGCCTCGAACGCGCGCTGCATCTGCTCCATCTCTCCGGATTGCCGTTGCGCAGCGCCCGCCTGCCGGCGCTGCTCGGCGATGGTTGCATGCACGAGCCGGGCGACGAGGTAGGCGACCCCCGTCCAGAGTACGGCGCCGCGCCAGCCGGTCGACGGGTACATGGGCGCTCCCACGAGCAGCAGGGGGATGGCGAACATGAGACCGCTGGCCGCCGTAACGAGCCGCACGGCGCGAAAATCCATCACGATCGCGACCCACACGATGACCAGCAACGCGAGCGGTGAGAGCCCCGACGTCGAACCGCCCTGGCCGTGCCGCAGGAGCCCGACTGCGACGAGCGCCGAGACCGCCGGCAGGAGTGGCATCCAGGCGGTCTGCAGCCGCTTGCTCAGCGCGAGCGTGCCGGCTCCGAGCGCGAGCGCGAGGCCGGCGAGGGCGATGAAGCGCCAGTCGCTGCCTCGCGGATACACCGCGATCGCCACGCTGGCGAGGAGCGCGAACCCCAGGAGCGGTCGCCGGGAGGTCGGGTCGTCGAGATCGGCGAAGGCAGCGCGCGAAGCACCCACAACCTCCTTTTCGGCAGCAGACGCGCCGAGGTTTAGCCCGGCTGGCGCGTCGCGATGTCGGAGACGGCGATCGGCGCGCCGTCGGCGAGCGCATCGGCGAGCGCCTCGAGGCTCGCCGCGATGCGCGTCTCGTGGCGGGCCCAGACGGCTGCGGCGAACGCCGTGGTGACCACGCGGTCGCGGTGATCGCACTCGGGACAGCGGCGCGCGACGATCACGCCGTCGTCGCATCCGTCGGCCTCGACGGGCGAGATCAGGCGGCTCTTGCAGTGCGGGCAGCGCACGAGGGGATTGGCAGGCCGGACGCTCATGCCGAGCACCCGTGCTCGCGACCTCCGTGCCGTGCTCCTCATCTCCCGAACCTCCCGAAATCCGGCATCCACCAGTGCGCGAGGCAGCGGTGCGAACGCCGCCGGAGCTGGGGTGGCAATCGCCGGCCGGGGAGCTGGGGCCAGACTGCCTGAGCTTAGCGCACGAGAGATTCGCCCAGCCGGCAGCCGTGTCGTGGGATCTACACAGGCTCCCTGTCGCCGGCGGCGCTCGGCGGCGCCTTGCCATGCGCCTCGGCCGAGCTCGCAGGCAGCAGCAGGTGGCCGTCGAGCACCGCCTGTGCGATGTGCACGAGCTTCTGGCCACTATGGCGCGCGTGGTCGCGCAGCATCTCGAACGCCTGTCGCTCGTCCATCTGGAAGCGCTCCATGAGGATGCCCTTGGCGCGCTCGGTCTGGGCGCGGCGCCCGAATGCGCCCTGCAGGTTGTGGTACTCGGCGAAGCGGCGCAGCGTGATGTCGAGCGCGCTCTGAAGATCTTCCGGCGAGCCGTCGACGATGTAGGCGAAGACGCCGCGCTTGGCGGCCTCGTTGACGAACGCGGGGTCGTGGCCCTCGAGCACCGCGATCACCGGGCAGTCGGCCTCGCGGACGATCCGCTCGATCAGCTCGAGCGCGTGCGAGGAGCTCGTGCCGAGGCCGACGAGGGCGACGTCGGGGTGCTCGTTCGACGTGAGCGCCCCGACCTCGGCGACGTTCGTCGAACCGGCGATCACCACGTGGCCCAGGCCTGCGACGAGCTTGGTGACCAGCGCAATGCGGTCCTCACGCTCGTTCGCGATCAGGACGCGCAGAGGGTGGACCGTCATTCGGTGCTCCTGTCTCGTGCATCGACCCAGGCGTGGCGGGGGTTGCGCGCCAGGACTTGGTAGCGGGCGTCGGCGACCACGACATCGATGACCGCGAAGCGCTCGTTCTCGCTGAGGACCCAGCTGCTCTCGGGGTTCTCGTGATTGAGCCTGATCAGGAAATGGCTCCCGTGGGAGCGCACCGCCTCGTACTCCTCGCTGCGTGACCTGCACGAGCTCGCTCGCACGCGGCATCGCCGCACTCGCAGCGCGTGGCGATCGGGCCGCCGGCCGGCGCGGCGTTCATGCGCTCCACGATCGCCTCGTTGGCGACGCGGACGCAGACACTGCCGCGACAGCATCCGGAGGCGCTCGGGGACCGATCGGTTCCGACACCTCGCTCTCCATGCTGCGACTCCTGGCATTGACATCCGACACCGCTGTCGACGCGGACTACATCGCCTCCCAGGTTTCGGGAAGGCTCTGCCGGCCAGGAGTTGGGGCCAACAGGAAGGCAGCCTATCACCGAGGCCTGCCCGGGCCGTGGCCGCCATTTTCAGCCTCGCACTCGCCGCGCGGTGGCCGAGTGAGGTCGCGTCCGCCACCACGGCCGCAGGGCCGGACCCGCTCAGGCGCCGTCGGCCCACCAGCCCTCGATGATCTCGCCGTCGCCGGCGTGGTGCGGACCGAACGCGAGCAGCTCGAGGTCGGGGTCCGGCCCCGCCTCGAAGGCCCGGATGACGCCGGGCGCGACCCGCAGCGCATCGAGGGGGACGACGTCGACGATCGCATCGTCGAGCTTCGCGCGGCCGGAGCCCGAGAGCACGACGTAGATCTCCTCGGCGTCGCTGTGCTTGTGGCCGAAGGCCTGGCGCTTCCCGGCCTTGACGCGATGCATGCTGACGCCGGTGGCGACGGCATCGAGGTCGTCCTTCGCGAAGCGCGCCTCCTGGATCGCCCTCGAAGCCGAACTCGACGGCCGAGTCCTTGACGTCGGTGAGCTGCTTGAGCGTGTAGGGGGTGGTCAAGAGACCCTCCTCGTGATCGGTGATTTGCGGCGGCCGTGGCGGCGCGCTCAGCGCGCCGGAGGGCTCTCCGTAGAGCACGTCGGGCAGGTAGGTCGCCTCGACCTCGCGCCGCACGTCGGACTCGCGGCGCCTGCTCTCGGCGGCGGTGCCGGCGATGCTCTTGCTCGGCGTCGCGACCGCATCGGGCTCCGGCCAGGATCTCGGATCCCAGAGACCGCTGCGCACGAACGCCTTGCCGCAGTGGCTGAACACCTGCCGCACCTCGACGTCGGCGACGAACCACGGCTCGGCGACCGTCGACCGCGCAGGCGGCGAGCAGTTGCGGGTCGCGGCTGAGGCGCGCGAAGCCGTTGACGCGGAGCGTCTCGGAGATCCCGGGAACGACGAAGAGCAGGCCGATGCCGGGGCGCTCGACGAGGTTCTGAACGCCGTCGAAGCGACGGTTGCCGGGAAACTCCGGGACGAGCAGACGCGTCTCCGCGACGACGCGGGCGAAGCCCGGCGGGCCGCCCTTCGGGCCCGGCGTCGCACGAGCCGTCCGCGCCGGTCGTCGCCATCACGAGGAACGGCGAGCGCGCGATGAAGGCGCGCGCGCTCTCGTCGAGCGCGGGCAGCTCCTTGGCCAGCACGCGCGGCACCGGGTCGCCCACGAGCGCCCAGAGCTGCGCACGCGGACGAGATCGCGTGCACGTCGCTCGAGGTCATGCGAGCAGGCTAGCGAGGACGCGCTGCGGCGGCGTGTCGGGGATCGCCGATTGACAGTCGCAGCGAGTGCCAATCGGCCGGCGGCGGCGGGTGCCACTTCCCATCTGGGCGGTTCGCCGCCACGGTGCAAATCCGCCGAACTTCACCTGCACGGGGGATATCGAGTCTGCTATCTGCCGCGAGCTAATGGCGCCAGTTGCACGTGGCTTCCCACCCCGGGGCGCCCTGCTGACAGGAGGCTCGGATGCACGCAGTGCTCGACAAGATCCACGAACTGCTCAGGCGCGAGAACGGCCAGACCATGGCCGAGTACGCAGTGGTGCTTGCGGTCATCGCGCTCGGCGTCTTCGCCGCGCTGGGCTTCCTGACCGGCGCGATCTCCGGTGCGCTCGACACCGTCTCGTCCGACATCTAGGACGACGTGCTCGTACGACCCCGTTCGACCGCGAGCCTCCCCCGCTCGCGTCCTCTTCCTGTTCGACCGAGAGAGGCGCCGGATCGGCGCCTCTCTCGCGTTTTCCTCGCGCGACTGCGGCGGCCGCATACTGCCCGCATGGCAGACGAGCTCTACATGACCTATCTCAACCGGCCGGACGTCGAGGCGCTCGCGCTGACCGACGACGAGATCCTGGCTGCCGTCGAGAGCGGCCTGCGCGCGCAGGGCCAGGGCGAGACCGTGATCGAGCCCCGGGTGCACCTGCGGCCCGACGACGCCTTCCGCGGGCACTTCAACGTGCTGCGCGGCTACATCGCACCGCTCGCGCTGGCCGGCATCAAGGTGGTCGGCGACTACGTCGACAACTACCAGCGCGGGATCCCCTCCGAGAACGGGCTGCTGTCGCTCTACGATCCGCGCACCGGCGTGCCGCTGGCCGTGATCGACGCGGCGGGGCTGACCGACATGCGCACGGGCGCGGTCACCGCGCTCGGCGCCCGCCACCTGGCGCGGCCGGACGCGCGCGTGCTCGGTCACATCGGGGCGCGGGGCACGGCCTACTGGAACGTGCGCCTGCTCGCCCACCTCTTCGAGCTCGACGAGATTCGCGTCCACTCCCGCCGGCCCGAGAGCCGCGAGGCCTTCGGCGCCCGGCTCGAGCGCGACCTCGGGCGGCCCGTGCAGGTCTGCGAGGGCTGGGAGGAGGTCGTCCGCGGCGCCGACATCGTCGTCGAGGCGGCGCGTCTCGAGCAGCCCGAGCCGCTGCTGCTGACCGAGTGGATCAAGCCCGGCGCGCTGGTCGTCCCGTACGGCACCATGAGCGCCGTCGAGCTCTCCCTGACGGACATCATGACCAAGCTCGTCGTCGACGACTGGGGCCAGTGCCGCAGCGGGCCGTTCGGCTCGCTGCGCGCCCACGTCGAGGCGGGGAAGCTCTCGGAGGAGACGCTGCACGCCGAGCTGGGGGAGATCGTCGCCGGCGTCAAGGCGGGCCGCGAGAGCGACGACGAGACGATCCTCTTCTGGCACCGCGGCCTCAGCCTCAGCGACATCGCGCTGGGCGCGGCGATGCTCGCGAAGGCCGAGCGGCTCGGCATCGGGCAGCAGCTCCGGTACGCCTGAGCGCTATGCCTCCTGCGTCAGCGCCGTGACCGTCGCGCGCGCCAGTACGTGAACTCGCCCTCCGGCAGCGTCCAGCCGACCTCGGCGCGCGTCGGGATCCGCACGCCGCCGAGCTCGGCGAAGTCGCCGACCGCGCCGCCCCAGGGCCGCGGGGTGGTGGCCTTGCCCACCGTGTACGGGCGGTCGGGCGACGACGTGCGGACGATGTCGCCGTGCGCGTCGAAGTGCAGGAGGACCGCCGCCCGCGCAGCGCCGGTGCCGGTGGCGACCTCGGCAGTCGCGGCATCGATCTCCCTCCAGGCGAGCTCGGCGTTGCCGCGGATCGCGTGCGGCACCCACATCAGCTCGGCGAGGTAGCGCATCGCCTCGCCGCGGCCGACCTCGGCGCCGTGCGCCCGCATCACGGGCAGGACGCCCCACAGGCGCGCGCTCAGCCCGCCGCGGCCGTCGGCGTAGCCGTCCTCGACGCGCAGCGCAGCCAGACGGTTGAGCTGGAAGCGCGCGCTCCACGCGAAGGCGACGTGCTCGGTTTCGAACGTCTCGCTCGCGGTGAAGCGCAGCCAGCGCCCACCGGGCTTGAGCCGCATCTCGCCGGTCTGCTCGATCCGGATCCGGCGCGCGGGTGCCGACCCCGCGGGCAGCGCGCGCTCGAGGTAGCGCTCGACCAGCGACGGGACGCTCACGCCGGGACGCCCGCGAGGCGCTCGAGTCCGATGCCGCTGATCAGGAGGTGCTCCGTGCTGCCGCGCGTCGCCGCGAGCCCGCTGTCCTGCTCGACCGAGGTCAGATCGGCCACGGTGCCGAGCGGGCACACGGGCGAGCGGGCGAGCACCTCGAACGCCGCGGGCCGGTGATCGTGAGCCCCGGGCATCTGCGGAGCCTCGACGCCGTCGCCCACGGCCGGTCGGGCCGGGAGAGCGGCTCGCTGCGGTGGGCCGCCCGTCCATCTCCGACTCGCCAGGCGTCTCGCCGAAGATGGAACGCGCACGTGTGGGGTGTCCGTGACGGTGTCCGGCTAGCGCGCCGCGACGCGCACGGGAGCCGGAGCGCGCAGATCGGTCAGCGCCGCCGGGCCGGCGTAGCGGGCGAGCATCGTCGCGACCGCGTCGACGGCCGTCCGCAGCCGCTCCTGCGGCGGCCCCTGCAGTGCCGCCCAGGGCCGGCCCGACTCCTCGGCGTGGCGGCGGTAGGTCGCATCCATGAAGCGGCGGGTGTCGCCGTCGTAACGCAGCCCGGTCGTGTCCATCTGGAACGGCGTGTCGATGCTCGTCAGCAGGTAGAGGTCGTAGTTGCGCAGGTAGGCGTCGAGCTCCGGTGCGCGATAGCCCACGTAGAGCTCGTGGAAGAGCGAGGTCGCGAACGCGTCCGTGTCGACGATCACGACGCGGTTGGCGTAGCGCGCCGCGCGATCCTCGTTCCAGTTCTGGCGCTTCGAGATGATCTCGAAGTCGGGCGTCGTCCACACGTAGCGCAGCCGGTCGGGCAGCGTCTCGGTGTAGTCGCGGCCGTACTCGGGCACCCACACGGTCGCGAGCGCGTCGGCGAGATCGCGTGCGAGCGTCGTCTTGCCCGTGCTCTCGGCGCCGAGCACGCAGATCCGCCGGACGACGGATGCCCGGGTGCCGCCGGGCAGCTGATCGAGCTCGCCGAGCGCATCCGCGCGCACGCTCGCGCTCGCGATTCCGGGGAGGCGGTCGATCTCGACGTGGCGCGGCGCGAGCCCGGCGCTCCAGCCGTCGTGGCCGGCGCCGGTGAAGCAGATGTCCGGCGCCGCGCCGAGGCGCGCACGCACGGCGGCGGCGGGATCGTCACCGGCGGGCGCGGCGTGCACCTGCACCTGCGGGTGCTCGGCGAACGCGTCGCGAATCCAGCCGGTGCGCAGCTCGGGGGCCAGGCCGTCGCCCGGCTCGTGCACGACGACGACGTCGAGCGCGTCCACGACGCCCCGAGCACGCTCGATCAGGTGCTGGTGTCCGCGATGGAACGGTGCGAACCGTCCTGCCGCCACTCCGCGCGACTCGGGGCTCGCCATGGGCGAACGATGCCGGATGAACCGGCCGGACGTCGCCGTACGGCATCATGCGCGCCGTGCGCGGGCCCCGGGTCATCGTCGTCGGAGCGGGCATCTACGGCCTCGGCGCCGCGCGGCGGCTTGCCCTCGCGGGCGCAGAGGTGACCGTGCTGGACGCGCGCGAGCCCGGCAATCGCTTCGCAGCCTCGGGCGGATCGTCGCGCGTGCTGCGCTTCGAGTACGGCGACGTCGCGCACTACACCGAGCTCGTGCTGCGCGCCCGCACGCAGTGGCGCGAGCTCGAGCGGCTGCTGGGCGAGCGGCTCTTCGACGAGACCGGGATGCTGTGGTTCGCGATCGAGCTCTCGCAGTACCTGGACGACTCGTTCGCGGTCTGTCGCGACGCCGGCGTCGCGGTGCGCATGCTCGAGCCCGCAGAGGCCGCGCGCGAGTTCCCCGCGTTCTCGGTCGACGGGGTCGCGGCCGTCCTGCACGACGCCGAGTGCGGCGTCTTGCACGCCCGCCGCGCCACGCTCGGGATGGCGCGCCTCGCTGCCGCCGCGGGCGCGACGCTGCGCGACGGAGCCGCCGTGCGCGCGATCGGCGACGGCGTGGTCGAGCTCGCCGACGGCAGCAGCGAGCGGGCCGACCAGGTGCTCGTGGCCACCGGCGCGTGGACCGGGGGACTGCTCGGCGCGCCGGTCCGCTCCACCCAGCAGGCCAACGTCTACCTGCGCGTCGCGACGGGCGGCCTGCCCGTGTGGACGTACGACATGGACGTCTACGGTCTCGGCGACGACGACGGCGCCGGTCTCAAGGTCGGCGGGCACGTCGTCGGCGCCGACGTCGACCCGGACGATCCGGTGGCGCGGGAGGCGCCCGCGGACGGAGGTGCAGCGGCTCACGGACGCCGCTCGGCGGCGTATTCCGGGGCTGCACTGGGCCGGGGGCGGGTCAGCTGCGCGGCGCGGACGTGTGCTGCTACGCGCTGACGCCCACGGAGGCGCCGATCGTGGCCCGCACCGGCGAGCGCACGGTCGTATGCGCCGGCTTCTCGGGGCACGGCTTCAAGTTCGCGCCGACCGTCTCGGCGGCGGCCGCCGACCTCGTGCTGGGCCGCGAGAGCGAGATCGACCTCGAGCCGTTCTCGTTCCCGGGGCCGTGACTCAGGCGTAGCCGGTGCGCCACTCGCGGCGCCGGCGCCAGACCGCGGGCCAGGTCGAGCCCGGGCTGCGCGCAAGGCTCGCGCCCAGAGCGCGCACGCCGGCGCCGGCCTGCAGCAGGGCGACGCCGAGCTCGGCGCGCCGCGGCGGCCAGTGCTTGCGCACGAGCGCGACGCGGCAGCGCAGCGTCATCTCGCGCTTCTCGACCGAGAGCGACGACGCGCCCACGTAGTGGACGATCACGGCGTCCGGCGTGATCGCCGGCCGGTAGCCCGCGTTGAGCGCGCGCGCCGCGAGATCGGCGTCCTCGCCGTACATGAAGAACGTCTCGTCGAAGCCGCCGAGCTCGTTCCAGACCCTGATCGGCGCGAGGCACAGGCAGCCGGTCACGATGTCCACCTGGCGCTCGCTGTCGCGCCGCCAGCCGTTCAGCGACTCGGGATTGAAGAGCGCCGAGCGCTTGAACAGGGACGAGAGGCCCGATGCGAAGCAGAGCAGGCTCCAGAGGCTCTGCGCGCCCCAGCACGAGCCGGGGTCCAGCTCGCCGGCCGGCGTCAGCGTGCGGCCGCCGACGAGACCCGCCCGCGGGTGCGCCCGGGCATACCGCAGCAGCGCCGTGAACGTGTCTCCGACGAGCTCCGTGTCGGGGTTCAGCATCAGCACGTACTCGCCCTCGGCGGCGCGCGCGCCGAGGTTGGAGCCGGCCGCGAAGCCGATGTTCTCGTCGAGCGCGATCAGCCGAACCTCGGGAAACTGCTCGCGCACCATGTCGGCCGAGTCGTCGCCCGAGGCGTTCTCGACGACGATCACCTCATACGTGGAGCCGACGGCCTCGCGGCGTATCGATGCCAGGCACGCCCGCAGCAGAGCGGGGACCTTGTAGGAGACGATGACGACGGAGATGTCGGGAGCCATCCCTTCTCACTATGCCACCGCTCTCGGCAAGCCTCCGGTGATTCGCGACGAGCACACGCGCGCGGGATTGCCGGCGACGACCGCGCCCGCGGGCACGGCCCGCCGCACCACCGAGCCGGCGCCGATCACCGCGCCGTCGCCGATCACGACGCCGGCCGTGATGATCACGCCGGCACCGATCCAGACGTCGTCGCCGATCACGATGTCGCGCTCGCGCGTGGCCTGCGACTTGATCGTCGCGTCCGGCTCGAGCGAGTAGTCGGACGCCGTCACGAACGCGCCGGGCCCGAGCAGGCAGTCCTGTGCCGATCTCGATCCGGCCCTCGCGATCGCCGGCCCACAGACAGACGCGGTCGCCGACGCGCGTGCGGTCGCCGATCGTGATGCGCTCCGCATTCGCGAATGCGGCGATCGGCGAAAGCCGCACGCCCGCACCGCACGTCAGCAGCCTGCGCTGGCTGACGTGCGTGCGGTTGTACCAGTGCACGAGCCGGAACAGCCCGGCGTACGCGCGGGGGTCGAGCAGCGAACGAGAGAATCCGAATGCACGGCCTGCGTTCAACGCTCCCCTCCCAGGTGCGAGTGCGGCTGGCGAGCCTACACCCGTAGTTCGCGGGGGCGCGTGAAACGGACGGCTAGGAGAACCTCCCCGAAGGTCTAGTTCGCAGCAACAGCTACGAGTACGCCTCGATCAGGATGTCGGCGACCTCGGCGCGCGTGAACTCCTCCGGCGGCCGCTCGCCGCGGCCGAGCATCTCGCGCACCATCGTGCCCGACAGGAAGACGTGCGCCTCGCGGTCGTGCGGGCAGGTCTTGCCGGACGCCATCGAGCCGCAGACCTTGCAGTAGAAGGAGTGCTCGAACATCATCGGCTCGATGCCCAGCGCGACCGGCTCGAGCTCGTCGAAGATCTGCTGCGCGTCGTAGGTGCCGTAGTAGCTGCCGACGCCGGCGTGGTCGCGCCCGACGATGAAGTGCGAGCAGCCGTAGTTCTTGCGGCAGATCGCGTGCCAGACGGCCTCGCGCGGCCCGCCGTAGCGCATCGCCGCCGGGAACGCCGAGAGCAGCGTGCGGTCGGCGGGGTAGTAGTTCTCGAGCAGGGCGCGATAGCAGTCGACGCGCACGGCGGCGGGCACGTCGTCGCCCTTGGTCTCGCCCACGAGCGGGTGGATCAGGATGCCGTCGACCATCTCGAGCGCGGACTTCGTCACGTACTCGTGCGCGCGGTGGATCGGGTTGCGCGTCTGGAAGCCCGACGATGCGCTTCCAGCCGCGCTCGCTGAACGCGGCGCGCGTCTGCTCGGGGTCGAGCGCGAGGTCGGGGAAGGCCGGCTTGGGCCGCTCGAACACGGTGATCTCGCCGGAGAGGTACTGGCCGGGCTGGCCGTAGAGGCGCGCCACGCCGGGATGGGCCTCCTCGGTCGTGCGGAAGCAGAGCTCGGCCTCGCGCTTGGCGTCGTAGGCATAGACCTCGCCGACGTCGAGCGTGGCGAGCAGCGTGCCGTCCTCGGAGGCGAGCGCGACGCGCTCGCCCTTCGGAGCCTCGGCGACGGCGAGCGTCACCGGCAGCGCCCAGATGGTGCCGTCGGCGAGCTTCATCTCCTCGACGACGCGCGCGTAGTCGGCCTTGCCCATGAAGCCGCGCAGGGGGGAGAGCGCGCCGCCGGCCATCATGTCCAGGTCGGCGACCTCGCGCTGGCTGAGCGTGATCGTCTCGAGCGCCTCGACGCCGGCGGGGCGCTCGCCGATGCGCGTGACGAGCTCGCCGCCGTGCGGCGCGATCAGTCCGGACGTCACGCCGCCACCGCGGCCTTCACGAGACCGCGCTGCTCGAGGTAGGCGACGACCTTCGCGGCGCTGTCCTCGGCCGACTCGCCTTCGGTGTCGATCGTGAGCTCGGGCGTGAGCGGCTCCTCGTAGGGATCGCTGATGCCCGTGAACTCCTTGATCTCGCCGGCGATCGCCTTGGCGTAGAGGCCCTTGGTGTCGCGGCGCACGCACTCGTCGACCGAGGCGTGCACGTGGACGCAGACGAACGGGCCGAATTCCTCGACGAGCTCGCGCGCGGCCTGGCGCGTCTCCTCGTAGGGCGAGATCGCCGAGACGGCGGCGATGCCGCCGTGGCGCGTGATGCGGCTCGAGACCCAGCCGATGCGCTGGATGTTCGTGTCGCGATCCTCCTTGGAGAACCCGAGGCCCTTCGAGAGGTGCGTGCGGACGACGTCGCCGTCGAGCGCCTCGACGAGGCGGCCACGCCGCTCGAGCTCGGGGATGACGAGGTCGGCGATGGTCGACTTCCCCGCGCCCGACAGTCCGGTGAACCAGATCGTGAATCCCTGCGTCTCGCTCATACTCCAGAACTCCTTATCTCGTAAAGAAGACAACGTAATACAAAAGGTCACGTGGCGCCCCCCGTACGCCCAGGTGTGCGGCGACGGTGGAAGCTGCGTGCAGCGTGCCGGACGAGGCTCACCTGCCGCATCCCCCGCACGCTGCTCGCCCGTGCGCGGCCCCGCATCCGGGGCGATCGCCGCGCCTAGACTCAGAGTCGTGGCGGAGCGACGACACCACTGTGCCGACACTCTTGTGAGAGTGTCAACCCACCGCGGCCGGATACCGACCGTTCGGCTAGCCGCATGACCGGCCGGCCGGCCGACGTGACACTCAAGATCCCGCGCCCGCTCTACGAGCAGCTGAGCCAGGTGATCGAGGGCACCGGGTTCAAGTCGGTGACCGAGTTCGCCGTGTACGTGCTGCGCGACCTCGTCGCGAGCCACGGGGTGGACGGCGCCGGCGCACCGGCCGAGCGGCTCTCTCGCGAGGAGCTCGACGCGGTGCGCAAGCGCCTCCAGGCGCTCGGCTATCTCGAGGATTGACCGGGGTCGGTCAGGCGCGCAGCGAGAGGGCCGGCGAGGTGTCGTCCGAGCGCACGAGGCCGTGGCGCAGCGCGTAGCGGCTCGCCTCGGTGCGGTTGGACACGCCGAGCTTGCGATAGATGTTCGAGAGGTGGAACTTCACCGTCTGCTCGGTGACCCACAGCTGCTTGCCGATCTGGGAGTTCGAGAGACCCTCGGCGACGTACTGGAGGATCTCGAGCTCGCGCTCGGTGATCAGGCGCTGCGGGCTGTCCTGCGAGGTCGAGCGCAGCGAGGACGGCGCGCCGGCGCTCGTGAAGACCGTGCCGTCGACCGTGTGGCGGATGGCGGAGGCCAGCTCGCCGGGCTCGATCGACTTGACGATGTAGCCGCAGGCGCCATCGGCGAGGGCCTGGTTGACGTGCTGCGGATCGTCGTGCATCGAGAGCACCACGACGCGGCAGTTGGGAACCTCGCGCTTGATCTCGCGGAGCGCCCAGAAGCCGTCGCCGTCGGGCATGCGCAGGTCGAGCAGCACCACGTCGGGCTGCCGGGCGATCACGGTCTTGACCGCTGCGCGGCCCGTCGTCGCCTCGCCCACGACCTCGATGCCGTCGGCGTCGGCGAGCGCCGCGCGCAGGCCGCTCAGCACGAGCCGATGGTCGTCGGCGATCACAATCCGGATTCGCGCCTTCCGTTCCGGTGCCACGGCTTCGCTCGCCATCGTCTGCCTCCTCAGCGCGCCGTGCGCGCATCGTCTCCCCAGTGCGGTACCCGTTCCGCCTCAAATCCCGACTACGCCGGTCTACAGCCGATCTGCGCTTTCTGTCAACCCTTTGAGTGGGTGGGCTAGCTAGCCCACCCATGCGTTCTACCAGGTCTATCCCCGGCGCAGAATGCGACCGCCGGCGCGTGTCGCGAGCTCGCGCGTCTCGTCGGAGACGCCCAGCGCGGCGATCGCGAAGCCGTACACCAGCACGAAGACGAGGCCCCCGGCGATCACCTCGACGAGCGCCGCCGGCCACGGCAGCAGCGTCAGCGCAGCGGTCGCCAGCAGCGGCGATGCCGGCCGCCGCGAGGCAGCGCAGCTGATCGCCGCGGAAGGGGTGGATGCGGAACAGCCGCGCGACCTGGCCGACCTGCAGGAGCGTCACCGCGCAGAGCGCCGTGAGCGTCGACGCCGCGGCGCCGGTCATCCCGTAGCGCGGCACGAGGATCAGGCAGAGCACGAGGTTCGCGCCGAACACGAGCGAGTTGTTGAAGAGCGTCACGCGCGGGTGGCCGGAGAGGTTGATGACGGCGGTCAGCGGGCCGCCGCCGTTCAGCACCAGCTGCCCGATCGCGAGCAGGACGAGCGGCGCGGCGCCGGCCGCGTACCCGCTCCCGAAGAGCGCGAGGAGCGGCTCGCGCAGAACGGCCATGGAGCCGAGGATCGGCAGTGCGACCGCGAGGTTCCAGTACGAGACGCGCCCCAGCATCTGCGCCATCGACGAGCTGTCGCCGCGAGCGTGCGTGCCCGCGATGCGCGGCGTGAAGGCCTGCGAGACCGCGACCGTGAGCTGCGAGACCGGGGCGAGCAGGCGCCACGATCAGGCCGTAGATGCCGACCTGCGCGGCCGTCCCGTAGTGCGCGAGCACGAGCACGTCGGTCCAGAGCGTGGCCAGGTAGAGGCTCTGGCTGAGCGTCTGCGGCCACGAGAAGCCGATCATCGAGCGCAGCTGCCAGCTGTCGCGGGCCGGCACGAGGATCTTCGGGGCGACGCTGCGCAGCAGCCAGATCGCGAAGATCGTCCCGGCCAGGCCGGCGATCGCGAAGCCCACGCCGAGTGCGGTGACGTCGGCGAGCAGCAGCACGAGCGGCACCGTCACGAGCAGGCGCGTCGAGGTTCTGGGCCGCCGAGATCGTCGAGGAGCGGCCGGTCAGGCCGAAGCCGAGCACGCAGGCAGCGCATACGCGGCTTGCGCAGAGCAGCGGGAGCGCGAGCACCGCGAGCTGCAGGAGATGGGTCGCCCCGGGCTTGTTGAAGCGCTCGCAGATCTCCGGGGCGAGCAGGTAGAGCGCGCCGGCCGCGACGGTGCTCAGCACGATGCCGGCCACGAGCGCGGTCTGCGCGGCGCCGCGCGCGGCCCGCTCGTCGCCCGCCGACGCGCCCAGCGAGACGTAGCGGATGGCGCCCGCCTCGAGGCCGAAGAGGGCCGGGAGCTGGGCGAGCACGACGACCGTGGTCGCGAGCGTGAAGAGTCCCATCGTGTCGATGTCGACGATGTGCCGGACGATCGCCTGGAAGGCGAGTGCCAGCACGCTCGCGATCAGCGCGCCGAGCGCGCCCCGGGCCGCCCCGCGGGCCATCGCCCCGGCGCTCGACGAGAGATCGGTGCGCATCCCCGCCGCCTGGGCCGGGCGTCGGCGCTCACGGCGTCGGGTGCTCGCCGTCGTCCTGCGCGCCCATGCGCACGTACGCGGTCGCCGCTGCGGTGCGGTTGGCCACGCCGAGCTTGCGGAAGATGCTCGCGAGATGGAACTTCACGGTGTTGACGGTAACGCCGAGCTCGGCCGCGATCTGGCCGTTCGAGCGCCCGAACGCCGCGCGCTCGAGCACCTCGCGCTCGCGTGGCGAGAGCTCGGCGCTCATGCGGTCACGGGCTCGAGCATGCTCGCGCCGCGCATCGCCGGCGGCACTGGCTGGCCGAGCAGCTCGAGCACGGTCGGCGCGATGTCCAGCAGGTGCGCGCCCTCGCGCTCGCCGGGGGCGACGCCGGGGGCCTTGAGGATGAACATGCCGTGCTGGGCGTGGTTGGCGTCGTCCGGGCCGGTGTCGTTGTCGAACGTGTAGAGGCCCTCGTCGCCGCCGACGGTGCCGACGGCGCGCCAGTAGAGGTCGCCGAAGTGCACGATCAGGTCGGGCGCGACGCCCTTGATCTCGGGGTAGACGTCCTCGGGGCGGAAGACCTTCGTGGGGATCGGCCGGCCCTGATCGTCCGGGATCGCGCAGATGCGCTGCGCGAGCTCGTCGCGGAAGCGCTCGTAGTCGGCCGCCGGGATCGTGCCGTTCGGCTCGCGGCCCTCGACGTTGAGGAAGACGCGCGAGTAGTAGCCGCCCTCGGCCCAGACCTTCGTGCGTGACCAGTCGATGCCGCAGGCGCGCGTGCTCGTGCGCTCCGTCGGGCTCGTTCTCGAGCCCGAGCAGGCCCTCGTGGCGCAGCCACTCGTTGATGCGGATGCCGCCGTCCATGCGCTTGGCGCCGTGGTCGGAGACGACCAGGACGGCCGTCTCGTCGTCGGCGTGCTCGAGCAGCCGCGCGAGCAGGCCGTCGACGTGCACGTGGTAGTCGAGGATCGCCTGCTCGTACGGGCCGCCGGGCACGTGCTTGCGGTGCTCGGGGTCCATGTCCTTCCAGAAGCCGTGGTGGATCCGGTCGGTGCCCATCTCGACCATGGCGAAGAGATCCCAGGGCTTCGTGCTCAGGAGGTGCTCCGCGAGCTTGAAGCGCTTGTCGGTCATCTCGTAGATCTGGCGCAGGAGGTCGTCCTTGTCCTCGGTGCGGAACTCGGTGCAGTCGAAGAGGTACTCGCCGACGACGTCCTCGACCTCGTTGCGCAGGGCCGGCGGGAACGTGTACTGCGACTCCAGCGACGGCGTCAGGAAGCACGAGACCATGACGCCGTTGAGCGGCTTGACCGGGAACGTGCCCGGCACGCCGAGCACGATGCTCTGCTTGCCCCTGCGCCCGAGGATGTCCCACAGGCGCGGCTCCTTGACGGCCGCGCCGTTGGCGATGAAGAGCCCGTCGTAGGAGTGGTCGGCGCGGTTGCGGAAGCCGTAGATGCCGAGCTCGCCGGGCGTCCGGCTCGACATCATGCAGGACCACGCGGGCACGGTGATCGGCGGCACGACCGACTCCAGCCGGCCGTACGCGCCGGCGTCGGCGAGCGCCGAGAGGGTGGGCAGCCGGTCGCGATAGCGGCCGAGCACGAGGCTCGGCTCGGCGCAGTCGAGGCCGATGATCATCACGCGTTTCACGTCGGGCATGCAGGCTCCAAGAAGCGGGTTCTGCGCTCCAGGCTAGGTGCGCGCCGCGCTCGCCACGACCCGCGTTCGGTCGGGTCGGAGGTGCTCATTACCTACCCGGTCGGGTGGTCCCGGAATTTCGGGGTGGCGCGTCTCGGGGGCGTGCGTAGGATGGGTGGGAGATGAGCGCCGAGACGGGTCCCAGAGGTGAGCGTGGTGATCCCCGCGTTCAACGCCGAGCGCACGCTCGGGACGGTGCTCGACGCGCTCGCGCACGACCCCGAGCGGCCCGACGAGGTGATCGTCGTCGACGACGGCTCGACCGACCGCACGGCCGACATCGCCCGGGCGCACGGCGCGCGGGTGGTGGAGGGGGGACGCGTCGGCTACGCCGGCGGGGCCCGCAACCGCGGCTGGGATGCGGCCACGCGGCGACGTCGTCGTCTTCCTCGACTCCGACGCCGTGCCGCTGCCGGGCTTCGGCGCGGGCGTGCGCCGGGCCGCGCGCGAGTTCCCCGGCGCGATCGTCGGCTGCGCGCGGCGCTTCGCGCCGCACACCGCGTGGTCGTGGGTCGCCCACCTGCAGATCGAGACGCCCTACCTCGAGCGCGGCGGCCCGCGCGACGTGAAGCTTCGTCTCCTCCTACTGCATGCTCGTGCCGCGCTCGCTCGACCTGCGCTTCGACGAGAGCTACGGCGGGGAGGACGCGGTCTTCAGCGCCGACGCGCTCGATCGCGGCCTGCGCCTGGTCTTCGATCCGCGCTACGCCGCGCTGCACGACCACGACCGCGACACCTTCGCGAAGCTACGCCGCCAGCAGGCGCGCGTCGCCTTCGCCGCCGCGCGCATCGGCCCGGTGCAGCGCGAGGGCCGCCGCAAGCGCATCGCGAGCCGCGTGCCGCTGCACTACTTCGCGCTCATGCGCCTGCCGGTCATCTATCGCCGGCTCGACGAGGATCCGCAGCTGCGCCGCCGCTTCGTGCGGCTGCTGCCGCTGATGGCCGTGGGGGAGTGGACGCTCGGCGCCTACGCCGTGCGCTACGCGGTCAAGCCGCGCCCGCGCCTGCGCGACCAGCGCGACGCCGGCTTCCGCTAAGTCGCCCCGGGCGTGCAATTGGGGCCAGGCCCCAACTGCACGCCCCTGAACGAGCGGACGTGCAATTGGGGCCAGGCCCCGATTGCACGGCTTCCGCTGAGTCGCACGTTCAGGGTCTGGCCCGGGGGTCGGGCTTGACAGAACGCGGCGCTATCCCTAGCCTCTTTATCTAGCTAACTAGTTAAAGAGGGATGAAGTGATCGAGTTCCGGCTGGACGCCCGCTCCGGCGTCCCCACCTATCTCCAGCTCGTGCAGCAGGTCAAGCAGGCCGTGCGCCTCGGGATCCTGCACCCCGGCGACCAGCTGCCGACGGTCAAGGAGGTCGTCGCGGGCCTCGCGATCAACCCGAACACCGTGCTCAAGGCCTACCGCGAGCTCGACCTCGAGGGCCTCACCGAGGGACGGCGGGGCCAGGGGACGTTCGTCTCCAGCGCGCTGCCGCCGCTGCAGCCCGACGCGGTCGACGCGCTGCGCGAGACGCTGCGGGGCTGGGTGCGCGAGCGCGCGCGCCGCGGGCTTCGACGAGGACGCGATGTCGGAGCTCTTCGCCGACGTGGTGCGCCCGCCCGCGTCGATGAGGGTCGCATGAGCACGGCCCCGGCGACTCTCGTGCGAGCGGCCTCGGCAAGCGCTACGGATCGACCTGGGCCCTGCGCGACTGCACGCTCGAGATCCCGCAGGGGACGGTCACGGCGCTGGTCGGCCCGAACGGCGCCGGCAAGACGACGCTGCTGCAGCTCGCGGTCGGCCTCGCCACGCCGAGCGCGGGGGAGGTGCGCGTGCTCGGCGACTCGCCGCGGCGCGATGCCGGTGCCGTCCTCCCGCGGCTCGGCTTCGTGGCGCAGGATCATCCACTTCCCAAGGGGTTCACCGTCGCGGACGATGCTCACGCTCGGCCGCAAGCTCAATCCCACCTGGGATGCCGCGTTCGCGCGCGATCGCATCGCGGCGCTCGGGCTCCCGCTCGGCCAGAAGGCGAGCAAGCTGTCCGGCGGCCAGCAGGCGCAGGTTGCGCTGACGCTCGCGCTCGCCAAGCGGCCCGAGCTGCTCATGCTCGACGAGCCGGTCGCGGCGCTCGACCCGCTGGCACGCCGCGAGTTCATGCAATCGGTGATGGAGGCGGTGGCCGAGACGGGCATGACGGTCATCCTCTCCTCGCACATCCTGGTCGACCTCGAACGCGCCTGCGACCACCTCGTCATCCTCTCGACGGCGGAGGTGCAGCTCGCGGGCGAGATCGACCGCATCGTGGCGAGCCATCGCGTGCTGACGGGCGGGCAGGCCGATCCGGCAGCGGTCGCGCGCGTCCACGCGGTCATCCGCGAGAGCCACACCCCCCGCCAGACCTCGTTGCTCGTGCGCGCCAACGGGCACGTCTACGACACGTGCTGGCAGCAGCACGAGCCGGATCTCGAGGAGATCGTGCTCGCGTACCTCGGCTACGGCGGCGCAGCCGCTGCTGCGCCGCAGGCCGCGCGCCAGGGGGTCGCGTCGTGATCTGGGTCGCCTGGCGCCAGCAGCGCACCGAGACGCTGATCGTCGTCGCGGTGCTCGCCCTGCTCACCGCGCGCTCGTGCCGTCCGGCATCGACATGGCCTCGCGCTTCGACAGCGACGGGCTCGCGGCGTGCACTGCGGCAGGCGGGAGCGCCGGTGGCTGTGGGCAGGCGGTACGGGCGTTCAGCGCGCGCTTCGACTCGGTCATGGGCCTGCTGCCCTGGCTCAACTTCGTCCCTGGCCTGGTCGGCGTCATGCTCGCGGCGCCGGTGCTGCTCGACCTCGAGAGCGGCACGCTACCGGCTCGCCTGGACGCAGAGCATCACGCGACGGCGGTGGCTCGCGGTCGAAGCTCGGGCTGAGCAGCCTGGCGGCGGTGCTCGCCGCACTCGTGTTGATCGCGCTCGTCACGTGGTGGCGGGAGCCGTTCGACCGGCTGCACGGCCGTTTCGAGAACGTCTTCGCCTTCGAGGGGACGGTCGGGATCGGCTACGCGGTCCTCGCCCTGGGGCTCGCGGTCGCCGTCGGCGCAGTCTGGCGGAAGACCGTGCCGGCGCTGGTCGTCGCCTACGCCGGCTACGTCGCCATGCGCGTCTTCGTGGACGGCTGGCTGCGAGAGCGCTTCGCGACGCTGCTCACGAGCACCTGGCCGGCAGCCGAGCCCATGCCGGCCGAAGCTCGAGAGGGCCTGGATCCTCGACTTGCACCCGAGCGATCGGCTCGGCAATCCCGTCGGCGGATCGAGCCCGTGGCCGGTTGCGACCCGGGCGCAAAGCCGATCGGCGACGGCGTCCAGCTGCTCGACCCGTCGTGCCTGCCGGCCGATCTCTACAACCACGCGGTCTACCACCCGGCGAGCCGCTTCTGGCTGTTTCAGGGCATCGAGACCGCGCTCTTCGCGGGCGTCGGCGTCGCCCTGATCGCGTTCGCCGCGTGGTGGATCCACGAGCGGACGGCGTGATCTCAGCGCGGCGCGCGAATCTCGGCGGGTGCGCCGTAGCCCTGCAGCACCTCGGGGACGCTGACGCTGCCGTCGCTCCTGCTGGTGGGTCTCGAGCACGGCGATCGAGGGTGCGCGACGATCGTGATCGCCGTGCCGTTGAGCGTGTGCAGGTGCGCACGCCCTTCTCGCTGCCGGATCGCGGCGCGTCGAGCCGGCGCGCCTGGTAGTCGGTGCTGTTGGACGCCGAGGTCAGCTCGCGATAGCGGCCTCTGACCCGGCAGCCACGCCTCGATGTCGTACTTCTTGGCCGCCGGCGCACCGAGATCGCCGACGGCGATGTTCATGACGCGGTACGTGCAGCTCCAAGCGTCGTCGGCGATCCTCGCGCTCGATCGAGAGCAGAAGCTCGTGCTCGTCGGTGGACGCGTCGGCCTCGACGAACGAGAACATCTCGACCTTGTCGAACTGGTGCGTGCGGAAGATGCCGCGCGTGTCCTTGCCCGCGGCGCCGGCCTCGCGCCGGAAGCAGGTCGAGACGCCGGCAGTAGCGCAGCGGCAGCTCGTCCGCGGTCGAGGATCTCGCCCATGTGCAGGGCCGCGAGCGAGACCTCGGAGGTGCCCGACCAGGAACAGGTCCGGGATCGGCGTTGGCGAATCCGGTAGACCTGCTCGCGCGTCGGCCGGGAAGAAGCCGGTGCCCGACGATCGCCTCCTCGCGCACGAGCACCGGGCGGGATGACGGGCGTGAAGCCTTTGCCGCCGAGCTTGTCGAGCGCGTACTGGACGGTCGCGACGTGCAGGCGGACGATATCGCCGAGCAGGTACGCGAAGCGCGAGCCCGACGTGCGCGCGCCGCGCTCGGCATGTCGATCATCGGCCCGGCCAGGTCGAGGTGGTCGCGCGGCTCGAAGGCGAACTCGGGCTTCGGCCGACACGGAGAGCTCGTGCACCGTCGCGTCGTCCTCGAGCAGCCGTCGGCGGCAAGTCGTCCGGCGTGTTGGGCAGAGGCGAGCATCGCCGTCCCGAACGCGCGTCGACCTCGCGCAGCTCGACTCTCGTTCGCCGGCGAGGCGGTCGCGCAGCGCGGCCGCGGCCTCGCGGTCTCGGCGTCCGTCGCGCCCGGCCTTCTTGGCCTCGCCGATCGCCTGTGGCGGCGGCGTTGCGCTCGGCTGCGCAGCTCGTCGACGCCGGTCTGAGCGACCCGCGCCGGCGCTCGTCGAGGGCGCGCACCTCGTCGAGCAGGCCGTCGGCCTGGCGCCGCGCGAGCGCCGCGCGTCACGCGCTCGGTGTCGTCGCGGATGACCCGGATGTCGAGCATCGGCTCAGGTTAACGGCTGAGGTGCCGGAGCGTGCTGCCGCGAGCGCCTCGAGCAGGCGCGCCACGCCGTCGTCGTGCACCGACGGGATCACGGAGTCGGCCTCGCCGATCAGTCGCGGGTCGGCGTTCGCGACCGCGAGCCCCAGCGCGCCCAGTCGAGCATCTCGCGGTCGTTCTCGGCGTCGCCGATGCCGATCGCCTCGTCGGGGCCGTGAAGCCGAGCAGGTCGGCGACGAGCGCGAGGCCGCTCGCCTTCGAGACCTGCCGGGAGCGGCGAACTCGAGGAAGATCGGCAGCGACTTGGCGACGAACGCGCGGCTACCGAAGCGCGGCTGCATGCACCGTCGCGCAGCGCGTCCATCGCCTCGGGGACGCCCACGGTGACGATCTTCGTGGTCGGCCGCTCGATCCACCTCGCGAGGTCACCGACGATGTGCATCGGGACGCCCGCGACCTGCGAGTAGCGCACCGTGGCGGCGTTCTCCTCCCACGACGTAGAGCTCGTCGTCGACGTAGAGGTTGGACTGACGGGCGTGCTCCTCCGGCATCGCGCGCAGGATCTCGCGCGCGAGCGGTGCCTCGACCGGCCGGTGCACGAGCACCTCGCCGGTGACCGGATCGCCGACGAGGGCGCCCTGGTAGCAGACCAGCGGGCGGCGGATGTCGAGCTTCTCGGCGACGCGCCGTGCCGAGTACGAACATGCGGCCGGTGGCGATCAGGCAGGCGATGCCGCCGACGCCTCGGCGAGGTCGACGGCCGCGGCGGTGCGCGCCGAGGGCTGGAACGTCTCGTCGAGCACCGTGCCGTCGAGATCCATCGCGACCGCGCGGATCGCGCGCGCGTCGAGCCCGGGCGGGAGCCGCAGCACGTCCGGCGTCGCCGGAAAGCCGCGCTCCACTTGCCGGCGACCGACGCCACGTACGCGGCGACGTTCGCGACGCTCGTCGCCCTCGAGCCAGGCGCGGCGGCATCCCGCCGCCGCCGTTCTCGATCCGTCCGCGACCCGCTCGGCCGTCAGCGGCGCGAGCTCGTCGAGGTTCGGGCCGACCGCACCGCTCGTGCCCGCGTCCTCGAGCGCGTGGCAGCCACCGCACGTCGCCACGAAGGCGGTCTTGCCCGCGGCCACGTCGCCACCCGTCTCGCCGCCGGTGGTCGTCTCCCGGTCGTCGTCTCGGCCGGTGGTCTCCTCGGTGGACGTCTCGCCGCCGGTGGTCGACTCGGCGGCGGTCGTCTCGCGGCGGTGTGGCTCCGCCGAGGGATCCACGGTCTCGGCGGTGGTGCCCTGGCCGATCGTGACCTCGTTCGAGACGGTCGTGTCGGCGAGCTTCGAGGAGAAGCAGCCGGTCGCGCCCACGCGCGACGAGGGCGAGGACGAGGAGCAGCGGGAGAAGTCGACGTGCGCGCATGGATCTAAGCCTAGCGACGTGCGCGGCGGAGAGCGTCGATGACCCTCCTGCGACGCCATCGCGGGTAGGATCCGTCCCGTGGACGACCTCGACGCGAAGCTGCTCGACCTGATCCAGAACGAGCTTCCCGCTCGTGCGCGGCCGTACGCGGCGCTCGCCGCGGAGCTCGGCAGTCGACGAGGACACGGTGCTCGCAGCGCATCGCCGCGATTGCGCGAGCAGAAGGATCCGCCAGATCACCGCGATCTTCGACACGCGCCGGCTCGGCTACCGCGTCGATGCTCGTCGCCGCGCGCACGCCGGTCGACGCGCGCAGGACGAGGCCGCGGCCGTGTTCAGCGACGCACCCGGGCGTCAGCCACAACTACCTGCGCGAGCACGAGCTGAACGTGTGGTTCACGGTCACCGTGCCGCCCGACTCGCAGCTCGGGCTCGATCGCACGATCGAGCTGCTCGGCGAGCTCGCCGGCGTCGACGTGATTCGCCCCATGCCGTCGCAGCGCTTCTTCAAGATCGGCGTCGACCTCGACGTCAAGGGCGGACGCGCGACCCGGCCGAGAAGCAGGCGTCAAGCCGCAGCCCGAGCGCAAGGCGCCGCCCGCCGAGTCGCTGACCGACCGCGACAAGGATGCGATCCGCGCGCTGCAGGTCGACCTGCCGGCCGAGGCCGCGCCCGTTCCTCGAGCTCGCCGAGCGCCACGGATTCGACGAGCGACGAGCTGCTCGAGCGTCGGCCACGCGTTCCTCGAGACCGGCCAGATGCGCCGCTACGCAGCGGTGCTCGCCCACCGCAAGGCGGGCTTCACCTTCAACGGCATGGGCGTCTGGCGCGTGCCCGAGGAGCGGCTCGACGAGTGCGGCCAGACGATGGCCGCTTCCGCGGGCGTCTCGCACTGCTACCAGCGCCCGACGTACCCCGACTGGCCGTACAACCTCTTCTCGATGACGCACGGCCGCACCAAGGCCGAGTGCGAGGACGTGCTCGCCGCGATCGCGCGCGAGACCGGCGCTCGACGACTACTCGTGCTGTACTCCACGAAGGAGTACAAGAAGACGCGCGTCTCGTACTTCACGCCCGAGGAGGCGGCCTGGGAGCAGCAGTACGCGCCGCTGGCCGTCTCCGGCGACTGAGACCGACTCGACCCCGAGCCGGCTGTCAGCCGCTGCTCCCTGTGAGCTCGCCGTCCTCGTCGCCGCCCGTACGCTCCTCCTCGAACCGCTCGAGTCGCTCCTCCAGGCGCGCCAGCGTGGCCTCGATCTTGCCGAGCGAGAGCCGCGAGGCGGCCAGCTCGCGCGCCAGGAACTCGGCCTCGGCCTGCGTGCGCTGATTGACGAGGCGATCCTCCTCGGCGCGGATGCGGTCGCGCTCGGCCTGGCGGTTCTGCGCCAGCAGGATCAGCGGCGCGGCGTAGGCCGCCTGCGTCGAGAACGCGAGGTTGAGCAGGAACAGCGAGGGGTCGTGGTCGAAGCCGAGCCAGTAGTAGCCGATGGCGATCCACGAGATCACCATCGCGGTCTGGAAGACGAGGTAGCGCGCCGTGCCGAAGAAGCGCGCGATGCCCTCGGAGAGGCGGCCGAAGGCGTCGGGGTCGTAGTGGGCGCCGAAGCGCGCCGGGCTGCGCGGGGCGTCGAGCCGGCGCGCCTGGAAGCGGCGGCGGAGGCCGTCGATCACGTCGCGCCCCCGTCGTCGGCGAGCGCGTCGTCATCGTCGGGCTGGGCGCGCCAGCCGCGCGGCAGGAGGTGGTCGATGACGTCCTCGACGGCGACGGCGCCGAGCAGCCGGCCCTCCTCGTCGCACACCGGCAGGGCGACCAGCGAGTAGCGCGCGAGCCGTGCCGCGACGGCGCTGCCGTCGAGGTCGGGCGAGACCGCGTCGATGTCGCGGTCGAGCAGCGTCGCGACCGTCTCGGAGGGGCGCGCGCGCAGCAGCGCCTGCAGGTAGGCGATGCCGAGGAACTGCCCGGTGGGGGTCTCGGCCGGCGGGCGGCAGACGTAGGCCTGCGACGCCATCGCCGGCGTCAGCTCGCGTGCGCGCAGCCGGGCGAGCGCCTCGGCCACGGTGTCCTGGGGGCGCATCACGACCGGGTTCGACTTCATCAGGCCGCCCGCGCTGTTGCGCGCGTACGCGAGCAGGCGCCGCACCGGCGCGGCCTCGTCCGGCTCCATCAGCGCGAGCAGCTCCTGGCGGCGCGCGTCGGGCAGCGAGCCGAGCAGGTCGGCCGCGTCGTCGGCGTCCATGGCGTCGAGGACGTCGCCCATGTGCTCGTTGTCGAGCGTGGCGAGCAGGCGCGCGGCGTCCTCGTCCTCCATCTCCTGGAGCGCGTCGGCCGCACGCTCCTCGTCGAGCGCCGCGAACAGGCGCGCGGCCTCGTGGGCGTCGAGCTCGAGCAGCGCCTCGGCGATGTCGGCCGGGCGCGCCGTCGCGAGCAGCGCCGCGCGGCTGGCCGCGGTCTCGGCGGCGCTGATGCCGCTCAGGCGCGTCCAGGGCAGCTCGCGCGTGCGCCCGCGCCCGAGCGTGCGCCGCGCCTGCAGGACGTCGGCCGAGACGACCTCCCAGCCGAGCTGCGACGGGGCGATCGCGACGTCGTTGATGCGCACGTCGGCGCTGCCCTCGCGGTCGACCGCCGTGCGGTCGAGCAGCTCGCCGAGCACGCGCAGCTCGCCGGGCTTCTGCTGGTAGCGGCGCAGGTTGAGGCGGGCGCTGGAGAGCTGGATGCCGGCGCCGGTGATCAGCTCGATGCTGCCCGCGCCCACGAAGATCGGCTTGCGGCCGACCGAGACGAGCAGGCCCGTGAGTCGCGGCGGCGCGCCCGGCAGCATCGTCACGACGATGTCGTGGACGCGCCCGATGCGCTCGCCGGCGGGATCGTTGACGGGCAGGCGGCGGAGCTGCGAGGCGAACATCTTCACGGCCGGATCACCGCCTTGAGCAGGCCGTCGCGGGGTGCGAGGCCCGCGGCCCGCTTGAGCGGCTCGACGACCTCGGCGAGCGCGAACTCGTGCGTCAGGAGCCGCGTGATCGACGACGCCGCGCGCTCGAGCAGCGCGAGCGCCGCGCGCACGTCGCGCGGCCGGTGGTGGAACGACCCGCGCAGCGTGAGCGCCTCGTAGTGCAGCCGGTAGCTGTCGACCGGCACGACGGTCTCGCGCGGCAGCCCGCCGAAAAGCACGACCGTGCCGCCCGGCGCCGCGAGCGCGATCGCGTGCTCCCAGGCCTCGGGCGTGCCGGCCGCCTCGATCACGGTCTCGTAGCCGCGCTGCTCGCCCTCGCCGCGCGCGAGCAGGTCGGCGGTCGCGCCGCGCGCCTCGCAGGCCAGCGCGAGCAGCCGCCCGAGCGGCCCGCGGCCGAGGATCGCGATGCGCTGCCCGGGCCGTACGTCCGCGTCGTCGGCGCCGTGCACCGCGCAGGCCAGCGGCTCGATCGCGGCGGCGACCTCGGCCGGCACGCCCGCCGGGATGCGGTGCAGGTTGACGCGCGCGATGCGCTCGGGGATCCGGAGCTGCTCGGCATAGGCGCCGTTGAGCAGGGGGTAGAGGTCGTCGCAGAGCTCCTCGCGCCCGGCGCCGCAGGCGCGGCAGAGGCCGCAGGGCGAGGAGTTGGCGCCGCACACGCGGTCGCCCTCGGCGAACGGCGCGCCCTCGCCGCAGGCCACGACGACGCCCGCGTACTCGTGGCCGAAGGGCGCCGGCGCGGGGCCGAGCAGGACCGGATGCCCGCGCCGGTAGCACTTGGCGTCGGTGCCGCAGGTGAGCGCCGCCTCGACGCGCACGACGACCTCGCCGGCGCGCGGCTCCGGCTCGGGGACGTGCTCGACGCGCACGTCGCGCGGCGCCCAGTAGCGCGCGGCGATCACGGTGCGAACACCACCTTGAGCGCCTGGCGACGCAGATAGCGCGCAAGGCCGTCGGCGAACGCGTCGAGGCCGAGCACGCAGTCGACGAGGCGTCTCGCAGTCGACCGCGCCGCTCGCGATCAGCGCGAGCGCCTCGCGCAGGTGGCGGGGCGAGGACGACCGCAGCCCGCGCAACGTCAGCTCGCCGCGATAGACGAGGTCGATCTCGAGCGGCTGCGGGCGGCCGCCGCTGAAGAGCACGATCTCGCCGCCGGGCTCGATCAGCGGGACGACGTTCCGGCAGGGCGGCCGAGGCCGAGAGCAGAGCGCTCGCGAAGCGCTCGCCGGGCGCGGGCGCCGCGAAGCCGAGCGCTTCGGCGCGCTGCGCGCGGGCGGGGTCCGGCTCGAGCAGGCGCACGTGGGTGCCGCGCGCCCGCAGCGCCTGGGCCGCGAGCAGGCCGATCGACCCGGCACCGGCCACGAGCGCGTCGCCCGGGAGCCGCTCGATGCCGCGCAGCACGCACGCGAGCGGCTCGACGAAGGTGCCGGCCAGGTCGCTGACGTGATCGGGCAGCGGCAGGACGGCGTGCGCGACGTGCGCAGCGGAGGCGGCGGTCAGCTCGCAGAAGCCGCCGGGCTCGAGCGCGCTCGCGACGAATGCGGCGCACAGCGGCTCGTGGCCCGCGTCGCAGTGCGCGCACGCGCCGCACGGGACGTGATGGGCGAGGGCGACGCGCAGGCCCGGCCGGGAGCGCGCCGTCGAGCACGACGCCCGTGATCTCGTGGCCGAGCACGGCGCCTGCCGGCGCGCCGCCCGGGCGCAGCTTCTCGGCGTCGCTCCCGCAGAGCCCGCACGCGCGCACGCGCACGAGCACGCCCCCGGGAGGGGCGATGGGGGAGGGGAGCTCGCGCAGTGCGGGCGACCCTCCGGGCGTGACCGTCACGGCGAGCATGAGCCCTTGGAGTCTAGGCGTCCCAGGCCGCTGCAGACCCGGTGCGCCCGGGTGCCGGACCCGGAGGTGCCATCCGCGTCAGGCAGCCCGCGACAGCGTTCCGCCGTCGCCCGACGCGAGCACGGACTCGAGCGCACCGACGACCGCCGGGTCGAACTGCGTCGCCCGCGCAGCGGCGGCAGCTCGGCGAGAGCGTCCTCGCTGCTGCGCGCCGGCGCGTACGGGCGAAGCCTGCGTCATCGCGGAGAACGCGTCGGCGACGGCGACGATGCGGGCCTCGATCGGGATCGCGGCGCCTGCGAGGCGGTCGGGGTAGCCGCTCCCGTCGACGTGCTCGTGGTGGTGCCGGATCGCCGGGCCGGCTGCGCAGCAGCGCCGGGATGCGGGCGACGATCTGCTCGCCGAGCGCCGGATGCTCGCGCATCACCGCCCACTCCTCGTCGTCGAGCGGCGCGGGCTTGAGCAGCACGCGCTCGGGAACCGAGAGCTTGCCGATGTCGTGCAGCCAGCCGCCGAGCTCGCAGCGCAGCGCGGTGCGCGAGTCGAGCTCCAGCGCGCGCGCGATGCGCGCTGCCAGGAAGGCCACGGAGGCGCGGGTGCTCCGGCGGAGCGCCCTCGCGCACGCCGACGGCGGCGGCGAGCGCCTCGGCGATGCGCAGCGCCTCGGGGAGCTCGGCGACGCGGTCGCCCTCGCCCACCTCCGAGGCGAGCAGGACGCGGTTGCGCCCACGCCGCTTGGCCGCGTAGAGCGCGCGATCGGCCAGCTCGACGAGCGCATCGAGGCTGTCGCCCGCGCGCAGCGGGGTCGCGCCGCCCGAGAGCTCGACGAGGACGTGCTCGCCGTCGAGTGCGATCGGGGTTCCGGCGACGGCGCGCTGGAGCGCCACCGCTCGTCGCCTCAGCTCGCGCTCGCCGCTGATCCCGCCCAGCAGCACGGCGAACTCCTCGCCGCCCCAGCGCGCGACGCAGTCGCCGGGGCGCGCGGCGGCGCGCAGCCGTGCCGCGACCTCCGCGAGCACGCGGTCGCCCGTGCGATGGCCGAACCGATCGTTGATCTGCTTGAAATGATCGAGATCGAAGAGCACGAGGCCGCCGTCCTGCCCGGAGGCGAGCGCGAGCGCGACGTGCTCGCTCAGTGCGAGGCGGTTGTGCGCGCCGGTCACGAGGTCGGTGCGCGCCTGCCGCTCGGCGTGGAGGCGCAGCTCCCGGAGTTCGGCGTTCGCTCCGCGCAGCTGATCGACGCTCGACTGCAGACGCCGCTCGAGCTGGAGCCGGTCACTGACGTCGAGCACGAGGCCGAGCCGCACGGAGCGCTCGTCGCCGACGTCGTACGGCACGTTGCGATCGAGCACCCAGCGCTCCACGCCGTCGTGGCCGACGAGCCGGTACGAGGCCTCGAAGTGCGTGCCGGCAGCGAAGGCGGCCGTGTGCCGCAGCACGTCGTCGCGGTCGTCCGGGTGGATCAGGTCGAGCCATTCGCTGCGCGAGGTCAGGGGGTCGACATGGTCGCGGCCGGTGAAGCGCCTGCGGTTGGGGCTCGCCCCGCTCGTCCGCCAGACGCCATCGTCGCCGCGCTCGAGCAGGTAGACGTAGGCATTCACCGCCGTGAGCACGTGCCGGAGCTTCGCCTCGCTCGCGGCGAGGGCCGCAGTCGCCGCCTGCGTCGCCGAGATGTCGGTCGCAATGCCGATCACCTCGGTCGCGCCGCCCGGCAGCGGCCGGCTCTTCGAGCGCTCGCGCAGCCAGCGCACGACGCCGTCCCCGCCGACGAGCCGGTACTCGACGCTGGCCGCCTCGTCCACGACCTGCGCAGCCATGAACGCCTCATACGCCGGCCTGTCTTCGGGATGCACCGCCGCCAGCCAGTTGGCGGCGTGCTCGTCGGCCTCGAGCCCGCCGAGCAGCAGCTCGCCATTGGGGCTCTGATACGTCTCGTGGTAGGTACCGGCCTCGTCGAACCAGCCCGTGTAGAGGTGCTCCTCGAGCTCGATCAGGAGCCGCTCGATCGTCTCGGCGCGGAGCAGCCGCTCGCGCTCGCCTCCCGCGTCCTCGATCACGCCGATCACGGTGCCGTCGCGATCGGCCGCGGCGCGCTCGCGCACGTGCAACCTCCCTCCCCGGCACCGCACGCGGTACTGCGCCTCGCCGCGCCCGCCGCGGCGCACATCGGCCTCCAGCGTCGCGAGGTGCGCGCCGTCGGCCGGCTCGACCGCCGCTGCGTAGGCGCGCGGATCGACGCCCTCGCTGCGCAGGCGGTCGGCCTCGACGAACTCCCGGCTCAGGCCGGTGTCGGTGAGGCGCGCGCGATAGGTGCCGAGCGCGGTCAGCGCCGTCGCGAGCGTGGGCAGCGTGCCGGCGTTGGGAGGCTCCGCGCCGGGGTGATCGACGAATGGGCGCACCAGATGGAGCATCGGCGCGATGCGCGATGCCCTTGAGCGCCCGTCGGAGGCTCCGTCACCGGATCTTCACGGCGTCTTCACCGGAACGTCGCGCGCGCGGCAGCGCGAGCGCGGTATTCCTGTTTCCCGCGTGACTGCAGTGCTCGTGATCGAGGACGACGGCGTCGATCGCGAGGGCGATGGGCGCACATCTGCGCAACGCCGGCTTCGACGTGGAGTGGGCGGGCGACGGCACGCGCGGGCTGCGCAAGCTGCGCTTCGAGCGGCCCGACGTGTGCGTCGTCGACCTGATGCTTCCCGGCCTCGACGGCTGGGGCCTGATCGAGCGCGCGCGGGACGAGGGCCTGATGACCCCGATCCTCGCCGTCAGCGCGCGCGGCAACGAGCACGACAAGGTCGCCGACGCTCTCGCTCGGCGCCGACGACTACCTCGCGAAGCCGTTCGGCATGGCCGAGTTCATGGCGCGTGTGCACGCGCTCGCGCGGCGCGCCCGCATCTCGCGCCCGCCGAGCGATCGCGAGCAGCCGCTCGAGTTTCCCGGCCTGCGCATCGATCCGGGCCAGCACCGCGCGTTCCTGCTCGGCGCCGACGGGCAGGCGACCGACGCCCGGCTCACGCGCACCGAGTTCCGCCTGCTGCACCAGCTCGCCCGCAACTCGGGCCGCGTGCTCAGCCGGGACGAGTTGCACCAGCGCGTCTGGGACGTGCCCTACCGCCATCGCGACCGCACGGTCGACGTCTTCGTGCGCAAGCTGCGCGAGAAGCTCGACCGGCGCTCGAGCTTCGAGTACGTGCACACGCACTACGGCGTCGGCTACCGCTTCGGCGCCGAGCTGCGCAGCGACGCGTAGCGCGGCGCAGCCGCCCGGTCAGAGGGCGAGCGCCGCCCGGTAGCCGTCCGCGATCGCGTCCTCGACGAGCCGCGGGGCGCGCGCGTCGCCGATCGCGCGCACCGGGAGCGAGCGCGCGCGCAGCGCCGCGACGAGGCCGTCGGCCGGCGTGTGCGGGAGGCGTGCACGACGGCACTCGCAGGGCAGGACGAGCGGCGCGCCGTCGTAGGTGCGCGCGAGCCGGACGCAGCCGGTCTCGATCGCGACCAGCCGGTGGCCCTCGACGAGCTCGGCCCCGGCCTCCGCGAGGCGCCGCGAGCGCGAGCGGGCCGACGCCGGAGTGGGCGAGCGCGGCGAGCGCCGAGGCGCCGAGCGCGACGAGCGTGACGTCGCGGCCGGCGAGCGCGAGCGTCTCCGCGACCCCGCCGCCCTTGCGGTGGCCCTCGAGGTCGAGCACGACGACCGGCCCGTCGGCGAGCTCGGCGCCCGCGAGCACGTCGGCCGCCGGCAGCGAGCCGGCGAGCGCGGTCGGCTCGGCCCCGGTCGCGACGAGCACCGCGTCGGGCTCGCGGCTCGCGCACGCCCCCGCGTCGGCCGCGACGCCGAGCACGAGCTCGGCGCCGAGCCGCTGCAGCTCGCGCACCCGCCAGTCGATCAGCTCTGCGAACGCCGCCTGCGCGGGCAGGCCGGCGATCAGCCGCACCTGGCCGCCGGGTGCCGCGTCGCGCTCGAGCAGCGTCACGCGGTGGCCGCGCTCGGCGGCGACGCGCGCGGCCTCGAGGCCGGCGAGGCCGGCGCCGACGATCAGGACGCTGCGCGGCTCGCGCGCGGGGGAGAGGTCGCCGAGCTCGGCCTCGCGGCCCATCGCGGGGTTCTGCACGCAGGCGACGTCGAACTTGCGGTAGCGGCGCGCGACGCAGAGGTTGTAGCCGATGCAGGGGCGGATGCGGTCGCTCTCGCCGTCGCGCGCGCGCTGCGGCACGAGCGGGTCGACGAGCAGCGCGCGCGTCATGCCGACGAGGTCGCAGGCGCCCTCGGCGAGCGCGCGCTCGCCGATCTCGGGGCGGTTGATGCGGCCCTCGGCGAGGATCGCGAGCCCGGGCGCCGCCCGTCTGGCGCGCGCGGCGAACGGCACGCCGTGTCCCGGCGCGATCTCCATCGGCGGGACGATCAGGAACGGCAGCTCGTAGTTGCCGTGCCCGATGCCGCAGTAGTCGATCTCGCAGCTCGCGGCGAGGTGCGCGACGACCGCCTCGTAGTCGGCCAGCGCCGCCGTCACGGTGATGCCCGAGCAGGCGATCGGGGCCGAGCTCGGCGCGCAGCGCCGTGAGGATCTCGCGCGCGAGGCGCGCACGCCCCGCGAGCTCGCCGCCGTAGCCGTCGCTCCGCGGGTTGCGTCGCGTCGCGAGGAACTGATCGACGAGCGTGTCGTAGGCGAACATGCACTCGACGCCGTCGGCGCCGGCCGCGATGGCTGCGCGCGCCGCGCGCACGTGGCCGTCGACGAGCGCGTCGATGTCGCCGGCGTCCATGGCGCGCAGGCCGTCGGGGCCGCCGGGCGCGAGGCCGGGCCCCGGCGCCCAGCGCTCGGAGTCGCCCGCGACCGGGTCCGCGTTCGCGCCCATGTGGTACAGCTGCGACACGAAGATCGTGCCGTGCGCGTGGACGGCGTCGACCACGCGGCGCAGCGCCGGCACGAAGCGCTCGTCCTCGTAGCGGTAGTTCTGCGGCGTCACGCCGCCGTTCGGCAGCACCGGCAGCGGCTCCATCACGATCAGGCCCGCGCCGCCTGCCGCGCGCGCCGCGTAGTAGCCGAGCGCCCGCTCGCCGGGCACGTGATCCTGGCCGAGCGAGACCGTGTGGGCGGTCAGCACGATGCGGCTGGGGAGCCGCTTGCCGCGCAGCTCGAGCGGCGACAGGAGCAGCGGGAAGGCCGTGCTCACCGTGCCGCCCCCGCAGATCTCGCGCGTGCCATCGCGAGAGCATAGGGGCGGCGTGCTAGCGCAGCTCGAACGGCTCGCGCACCGGTCCGTCGAAGCCCATGTGCGCCGAGAGCTCGTCGGCGGCCGCCATCAGCGGCCGGGCGAGCGCCTCGAGCTCGGCGCGCGTCATGCGCACGGTCGGCGCCGAGACCGACATCGCCGCGATCACGCTGCCGCGCGCGCCGCGCACCGGCGCGGCGACCGAGCAGAGGCCTTCCTCGAGCTCCTCCCAGGTCGTCGCGTAGCCCAGCTCGCGCACCCGCGCCGAGCTCGAGCAGCAGCTCGCCGACCGACGTCACGGTGCCGGGCGCGAGGCGCGCCAGGCGGCCCGTCGGCGGCTGCGCGGCGCCGAACGCCATGAAGATCTTGCCCATCGCGGAGGCGTGCAGTGGGATGCGCACCCCGGGCCAGTTGCCGGCGCCGAGCGGGTGGGCGCTCTCGAACTCGGCCAGGCGCGTGACGCCGCCGGGCAGCGGGATCGCGATGTTCGCGGTCTCGCCGGTCTCGCGCCGGAGCTGCTCGAGGAAGGGGGCGGCGAAGGTCGCGAGGTCGGCGACGCTCGTCTCGCGCCGCGCGTACTCGACGAGCACGCGCCCCGGGCGGAAGCCGCCGCTCGGCCCGCGCTGCGCAAGGCCGTTGCGCTCGAGCGCGCGCAGCAGGCGCGCGGCGGTGCTCTTCGAGAGCCCGGTGCGCTCGATCACGCTCGCGAGCGACACGAAGTCGTCGCTCTCGATCAGGCCGACGAGGATGCGCGCGGCGCGGTCGATCGACTGGGTGCCGTCCTCTCTGGGGTCGCCATCACTCAACGTAGTCCCAGCATATGGGACGAAGGTGACGGAAAGCCATCGTAGAGCGTTCACACCCCTCGTTCGGGTGCTTGAAAATGCTCCGGCGGTGGTGCCACTATGTAGCACTATGACCCCCTCCTCTGTACCTGCTCCCTCGCTCGCTGACCCGGCCTCCGGAACGACGCCGGGCGATCGCGGCGGCCCGCTCACGGGCATGCGCGTGCTCGACTGCTCGATCGCGATGGCGGGCCCGTTCGCGGCGCAGCGGCTCGGCGACCTCGGCGCCGACGTGGTCAAGGTCGAGCCGGTCACCGGCGAGTGGCAGCGGCACGTCGCCGCCGGCGGCGCGCACGGGCAACCGATCAACGTCTCGCTTCCTGTCGCTGAACCGCAACAAGCGCTCGCTGGCCGTCGACCTGAAGAGCCCCGACGGCCGCGAGGTCCGTGCTGGCGAGCTGGTCGCGCACCGCCGACGTCTTCCTGCAGAACTACCGGCCCGGCGTCGCCGAGCGCCTCGGCGTCGACTACGAGACGCTCGGCGCGATCAACCCGAGACTCGTCTACGTCTCGATGTCCGGCTACGGCGAGGACGGCCCGTACGCGAACCGGCCCGGGCCAGGACCTGCTGCTGCAGGCGCATGTCCGGCGCGCATGCTCTCCGCCGGCCGCGCCGGCGAGCCGCCGCCGCCGGCCGGCCAGTACCTGGTCGACGCGGTCACCGCGCTACGCGCGTTCGAGGCGGTGCTGGCCGCGCTGCTGCACCGCGAGCGCACGGGCGAGGGCCAGCTCGTCGCAGGTCAACATGCTCGACGCCATCACCACGCTGCAGATGCAGGAGCTGTCGGTCTTCACCGTCGGCGGCGAGCCGCAGGCGCGCTCGGCCGAGCCGCACGCCCACGTCTACATCCGCGCGCCCTACGGCGTCTTCGAGACCGCCGGACGGCTACATCGCGCTGGCGTTCCCGCCGCTCGAGCGAGCTCGGCGAGCTGATCGGCGAGCCGGCGTTCGCCGAGCTGGACGACGAGGCCGACGGCTGGACGCACCGCGACGAGATCTTCGCGGCTGACCGCGCGCAGCGGCTGCAGACGCAAGCCGACCGCCGACTGGCTGGCGATCCTTCGCGGCGCACGGCATCTGGTGCGGCCCGGTCTACGGCTACGCGGACCTCGCTCGACGACCCGCAGATCGCGCACAACGGCACGTTCGTCGAGTACGACCACCCGACCGAGGGCCACGTGCAGCACGCCGGGCTTCCCGATCCGCTTCTCGCGCACGCCCGCCGAGGTCCAGCGCCGGCGCGCCGCTGACCGGCGAGCACACCGCGCGAGGTGCTGCGCGAGGCCGGCCTACGACGACGCTCGCGGTCGACGCATCTGGTCGGCGCGCGGGCGCCGTCGCCGACGGCATCGCGGCGTCGTGCGCGGCGTGACGGCGGCCATGGCGCTCGGGCTCACCTGGGACCACCCGCGCGGGCACGCTGCCGCTCGAGGCCGCCGCCGACGCGCACGACGGCCTCGACCTCGTCTGGGACACGCCAGCCGCTCGAGGGCTTCGAGTCGCCGCCGATCGCCGAGCTCGCCGCGCGCTACGACCTGGTCGTGCTCGACCACCCGCATCTCGGCGAGGCGGTCGCAGCCGGCTGCCTGCGTGCCGCTCGACGAGCTCGCTCGGCGCGAGCTCGACGGCCGCTCGCCGCCGCGCGATCGGCGCCGGCGCCGCGAGCTACGTCTACGCCGGGCGCAGCCTGGGCGCTGCCGCTCGACGCCGCGACCCAGGTGCATGGCGCTGCCGCCCCGATCCTCGTCGGCGCCGCCGCCCGCGACCTGGGACGCGGTCGCCGACGCTCGCGCGCGCGCGCGCCGATGGCGCTGTCGCTCGCCGGCCCGCACGCCGCTGCTCGCGCTCTTCTCGATCGCCGTGGCGCTCGGCGAGCGCGCCGGCCGCGGGCGACCCGCGACGCGCTGCTTCGCCGGACCGAGCGCGGCGCGGCCGCGCTCGACCTCCTGCGCGGCGCTCGCACGACGCTGCGCGCCGCGGCGCCGACGGCGCTCAACCCGATCGCGCATGCTCGACGCGATGGCGCGCGGCGACGACGGCCGCCTTCTGCCCGCTGGTCTACGGCTACGTGAACTACGCCCGCGCCGGCGACGGCCGCCGCGCGCTCCGCTTCGCCGACGCGCCGCCGGCGCGGCCGGCGGCGGCCCGGCTCGACGCTCGGCGGCACCGGCATCGCGATCTCGACGCCGCTGCCGCGCCGACCCCGGCGCTGCTCGCGCACCTGCACTGGCTGATGGCGCCGGAGCACCCAGGCGCGACTTCATCCCCGCCGAGGCGGGCCAGCCGCGGCGCTGCGCAGCGCCTGGGACGACCCGGCCGTCGACGCCGCCTGCGGGCGACTTCTACGCCGGCACCGCGGCGCACCATCGAGGCGGCCTGGGTGCGGCCGCGCCATCGCCGGCTACATCGCCTTCCAGACCGAGGCCTCGGCGCTGATCCGCGACGGGCCTGCCGGCGGCGAGCCGGCCGACGCCTGCTCGGACCGGCTGCAGCGGCCGCTACGCGCGCCAGCCCGCACGGCGGGAGCTGTGCTGAGATCGCGCACGATGACGCGACCGACGACATCGGGCTCGAGGTCGCGGACCACGTCGCGACGATCACCATCGACCGGCCGGCCAAGCTCAACGCGGTGACGCCGGCGATGACCGACGCGCTGTCGACGGCCTGCCGACGCGGTGAACGACGACCGACGACGTCCGCGCGTCGTGCTGACCGGCGCGGGCGAGCGCTCGTTCTGCGCCGGCTCCGACATCGGCGGGCTCGACAACTACGCGACGCCGTGGGCGTTCCGCGACCGCCCCGACTACTGCGACGCGGTGCGCGGGCTGCTCAAGCCGGTCGATCTGCGCGATCAACGGCTACGCCTTCGGCGGCGGGCTCGAGACTGGCGCTGTCGGCTGCGACATCCGCATCGCCGCCGACAACGCGACGCTTCGCCGCGCCCGAGATCAAGCTCGGCTGGATCGGCGGCGGCGGCATGACCTACCTGCTCGCGCACTCGATCGGCGCCTCGAACGCCGCGCAGATGATCCTGACCGGCGATCCGATCGACGCGCGAGCGGCGCTGCGCTGGGGCCTCGTCAGCGAGGTCGTCGCCGGCGCGAGGACCTGCTCGCCCGCGCGCGCGAGCTCGCCGCGACCATCGCCAGCCGGCCGCCGATCGCGGCGCGAGACGGCCAAGGCCAACCTGCGCGCCGCCTACGAGATGGGCCGCGAGGACGGCGATCCGCTACGAGCGCGACCTGCAGACCATCTGCTTCGCGACCGAGGACGCCGCCGAGGGCCGCGCGGCCTTCAAGGAGCGGCGCCCGGGCGTGTTCCGCGGGGTGTAGCCGAGCGGCCGGATCCGCCACGATCGCGCAGCCGACCGTCCGCCGGCGCAACCCTGAGGGAGAACCTGAGGCTTAGAGTTGTAGCGAGGGCGCTGCGGGCGATCGCCGTCAGCTCCTGCGTGAACTCGGGGTAGGGCCCGATGCCCGCGTCGATCGCCTCGACCACGGCCCGCAGGCTCGGCTCGCCGCGCGCGGCGACGCCCCGCGCGATCCGCTGCACGTCGTCGCAGAAGCCCTCGCGAGAGGTCGAGGAACGCCTCGGCCTCGGCGCGCTCCATGACCGGGAAGTGCGCCGTCAGCAGCAGCTCGGGCCGCAGCGCGCGCAGCGTCGCGAGCGTGCTCGCGGTAGCCGGGAAGGTCGTAGATGCGCGGCGGGATCAGCAGCTCGCCGGCACGGTCGCAGACGCCCTGGCCGAGCGCGGCGTCGGTGACGATGGCGATTCGCTCGCCCGCGTGCCAGAGGCCCATGTGGCCGAGCGTGTGGCCGGGCAGCGCGAGCACCTCCCAGCGCTGGCCGTCGCCGAGGCGGATCGTCTCGCCGCCGACGAGGCCGAGGTGCACCGGTGCGTCGCCGCCGAGCGCCTGCGCGATGAAGGCGAGCACGTCGGGGCCGAGCGTGAAGCCGTAGGGCTCGAACCAGCGGTAGTTCTCGGCCAGGATCGCCTCGTTCGACTCGACCCAGCGGCGGTCGCGCTCGCCGCAGGCGATGCGCGTGCCCGGCGAGCGCTCGTGCAGCGCGCGGTTCGAGCCGGTGTGATCGACGTCGGCGTGCGTGATGAAGAGCTCGTCGATCGCGTCGGGCGCGACGCCGATCGACTCGCAGTACGGCGCGATCGCCTCGTCGAAGGTGCCCGCGAGGCCGGTGTCGACGAGCAGCGTGCGCTCGGAGCCGGTCAGCAGGTACTGGGCCATGAAGCGCGGCCCGATGTCCTCCTCGATGCGGTGGATTCCGGGTGCGATCTCGGTCATGCGGGCCCTGTCATCGGCGGGATGATACGTAGCGCGCTCACGAGTCGGCCTCCTCGTCGGTGAAGCGGCGGGACGCGGGGTGGGCGCCCCCGAAGGTTGCATAGCCGCCGTCGACGACGATCGCCTGCCCGGTCAGGAAGCTTGCGCCGGTGCTGCACAGCAGCACGACGGCACCGGCGACATCGGCGGGCAGACCCCAGCGCGCAGCCGGCGTGTGGTCGATCACGAGCTGCTCGTCGACCGCGCCCTGCTCGATCGCGACCGCCACCATCTCTGTGCGCACCGGGCCCGGGAGCAGCGCGTTGACGCGCACGCCGCGCTCGGCCCACTCGACCGCGAGGGTGCGCGTGAGGCCGACGACGCCGGCCTTGCTCGACGCGTACGGCGCGCGCCAGGGCATGCCGATCGTGGCGCCGACGATCGAGGCGACGTTCACGATCGCGCCACGGCCCTCGCCGAGCATCAGCGCGCCGGCCGCGCGACAGCAGCGGAAGACGCCGGTCAGGTTGACGTCGATCACGCGCTCCCAGGCGTCGTCGGGATACGTCTCGGAGGGACCGAGGTGGTTGACGCCGGCATTGTTGACGAGGATCGCCGGGGCGCCGAGCGCCGCCGCGGCTGCGGCGACCGCGCCGTCGACCGCCGTGCTCGAGCGCACGTCCATGCCGAGGCCGATGTGGCCGTCGCCGGCCAGCGTCGCCGCCACGCGCTCGGCGTCCGCCGCGACGCGGCTCGTCACGGCGACGCGCGCGCCCGCCTCTGCGAGCGCGCACGCGATCGCCGCCCCGATGCCCTTGCCGGCACCGGTGACGATCGCGACGTCGCCGTGGAGCGGCCCCGCCATCGAGCGAGCGCGCAGCCGGGGCTAGTACCTGCCGAGGTCGCGCGCCGTCTCGCACATGGTCTCGATCAGCCCGGGCTTCGTGAAGAAGATCTGCCCGGTCGAGCGCAGCACGTAGCCGCCGCCCTCCATGGCCGCGTCGAGGCAGCGGGCGACCTCGTCCTTGACCGCTTGCTCGTCGCCCTCGTTGAGCAGGTGCTCGTTGAAGCCGCCGAAGAGGCACACCCGGTCGCCGATGCGCTTCTTCGCGTCGGCGAGGTCGACATCGCCCGAGGAGCGGTCCGAGGTCAGCGTCTCGAGCGCGTCGGGCCCGGTGTCGGCGATGTCCTCGAGGAACAGCGTCGCGCGGCCGCAGTTGTGGAAGCTGACCAGGTAGCCGGCGGCGTGCGCCGCGTCCACGCACTCCTTCTCGTAGGGCTGCATGAACTCGAGGAAGTGCGCCCGGGCGACGCCGACGCCCGTCCAGGTCTCGTTCATCGAGATCGAGTGAATGCCCGTCTGGCCGAGCGCCGCGTAGAACGTCAGCAGCCAGTCGGTGCAGACGCGCATCAGGTCGTGCACGAACTGCGGCCGGTCGTAGATGTCCATCGAGAGGTTGACGAGCCCGCGCACCTCGGCGGCCATGTCCCACGGCCCGATCACGTGGTGCAGCCACCAGGCCTCGTTGCCGACCTTCTCGACCATGCCCCGCATGACCGACATGTCGTAGACGTCGCCGGTCGGGAAGTGGCGGAGCGCCGCGAGCTTGCGCTCGGGCTCGTCGCCCTTCAGCAGGTAGTCGTGGCAGGAGGTGCCGAAGCCGTCCTCGGTGCGGTAGGTGTAGTCGAGGTCGCCGTCGGGCGTCTTGATGATGTGCGTGTGCTCGCGCCAGCCCTCGCCGGTCGCGCTGACGTGGAACTTCTCGTCCCAGGTGTCCGTCTCGAACGGGCGCGGGAAGAGCATGCGCGGCCAGATCTCGTGCTCGCCGATGTGCTGCGAGTACGTGGTGATCATGGGATCGAGGCCGAGGTCCTGCTGCATCTTGACGATCGAGCCCATCGGATCGTCGATCCACCACTGCAGCATGTCGGTCATCGACTTGTCCTTGGGCTTGAGCTCCCGGATCAGGGGGAGGCCGAGCCAGCAGTGCACCGGGACGCGGTCGGGCGTGCCCCGCTCGAAGGCGATGCGCGTGCGTTCTGCAGTGTTCATCGGGAGCTCCTCCAGCGGAGTCGTCGGACCGGCTTCAGCGCCGGTCGTCGGGATACAGGCCGAGCTCGCACGCGAGTGCGCGCGAGCGGGCGAACATGCGATCGAGGACGCGCAGCGCCCGGCGCTCGTCGCCGAGCTCGAGCGCGCCGACGAGATGGCGGTAGTCGTCGATCACCTCGTGGATCGAGCTGTCGGCGATCGCCTCGCGGGCGCGCAGGGCGATCACGCCCGGGATCGAGCGGCGCAGCGCGGCGAGCGCGCCGGCCAGCGGGCGGTTGTGCGCCGCGTGCGCGATCGCGATGTGCAGCTCCATGTCGGCGAGCGCGTAGGCGTCGGCGTCGGCGCGACGCGGCCTCGATGTCGGCGAGCGCGGCGCGCAGCCGCGCGACGTCCTCGGCGTCGCGGCGCTGGGCGGCCAGCGCGACCGCGGTGCGCGCGAGCAGGTCGCGCGCCTCGAGCGCCTCGGCCAGCTCGGCGGGGCTCGCGGGCTCGCGCATCCACATCGGGAAGCGCAGGGCCGAGTCGGCGTCGTCGCTGACGAACGTGCCCGGTGCCGGCGCGGCTCCAGATCAGGCCGCCGGCCGCGAGCGTGGCGAGGCTCTCGCGCACGACGCTGATCGAGACGCCGAAGTGGTGGGCGAGCTCCTTCTGCAGCGGGAGCTGCGTTCCGGGCGCGTACGTGCCGTCGCAGATCTGCTCGTGGATACGCGCCGCGATCTGCTCGGGCAGCGACCTCCGGTGGGACGTTCGCATAGCCGGCGAGTTTATCGGAAAAACGCTCGCGCCTGCCGATTCCGTCCCCTGCAGCGCGTTGCGCGCTCCCGACCCGGGTGCTACCGTCGCCCAACTTCTTCCGATGAAGGGAGCTGAGGCGCCACCATGACCGTGAGCTCGATCGATCTCGACCTGGAGCCGATGCCGGCACCGCCGACGAACAAGAGCTGGAAGATCGGCTGCATCGGCGCGGGCTTCATCATGGCGGACGTCCAGATCCCGTCCTACCTCGCGGCCGGCTACGACGTCGCGGCGATCGCGTCGCGCACGCGAGGCGAACGCCCGCGCCGTCGCCGAGCGGCACGGCATCGCGACGGTGCACCCCGGCTGGCGCGAGCTGCTCGACGACGAGACGCATCCAGGTGCGTCGACATCGCGTTCCCGCCCGACCAGCAGCTGCGAGATCGTCGAGGAGGCCTGCAAGCGCCCGCACATCAAGGGGATCCTCGCCCAGAAGCCGGTCGCCGCGAACTACGAGGAGGCCGAAGCGCCTCGTCGCCGCCGCCGCTAACTCCGGCAAGGTTCTCGGCGTCAACCAGAACATGCGTTACGACCAGTCGATGCGGGCGCTCAAGACGGCGCTCGACCGGGGCTATCTCGGCGAGCCCGTGCTCGCGCACCATCGAGATGCGCGCGATCCCGCACTGGCAGGCGTTCCTGGAGGGCACCGAGCGCCTCACGCTGGCGAACATGTCGATCCACCACATCGACGTCTTCCGCCACCTCTTCGGCGACCCCGAGGGCATCTTCGTCAGCGCGCGCACCGATCCGCGCACGACGTTCGCGCACCGCGACGGCATCTGCCTCTACATCCTCGAGTACGCCAACGGCATGCGCGCGAGCGCCTGGGACGACGTCTGGACGGGCCCGGTGCGCGAGGGCTCCGAGGGCGACATCTACATCAAGTGGCGCGTCGAGGGCACCGAGGGCCTGGCCTGGGGCACGATCGGGTGGCCGTTCTATCCCACCCCGACGCCCTCGACGATCACGTTCACGACGGCGCGGCAGCCCGGCTACGTGTTCCAGCCGAAGTGGCCCGAGGTCTGGTTCCCGGACGCGTTCGCCGGCACGATGGGCGCGCTCTTCGACGCGCTCGACGGCGGCGAGAACACGCTCGCGGGCGAAGGCAACCTGGCGACGATGGCGCTGCTCGAGGCGGGCTACCGCTCGCTCGACGAAAAGCGCCTCGTGCGCACCGATGAGATCACGGGATAAGGAGAGGAACGCGTGGCGAAGCTCGAACTCGGGATGATCAGCTCGACCTGGATCGGCACCGGCGTGGGTGTCGAGGAAGGCATCAAGAAGGCCAAGGAGATCGGCTTCGACACGTACGACATCTTCGAGGACGCACTCGACCTCGGCGATGCCGAGCGCGCCGACATCAAGCGCTGGTGCGAGGAGGCCGGGCTCCCGATCCGCTCGCAGCTGTGCGTGGCCTTCGGCCTCGTCGACTTCAACCCCGCGGTGCAGCGCTTCACGCTCGACCGCATCAAGCAGAACATCGACCAGGGCGCGTTCTTCGGGGCGCGCAACGTCCTGCTCGTGGTCGGCGAGTACTTCTGGGACGGCGAGGTCTTCCCGCGCACCGCGATCTGGGACATGGCCGTCGACCTCGTCCGCCAGTCCGGCGAGTACGCCGCCTCCAAGGGCCTCGAGATCGCGCTCGAGCTCGAGCCCTTCAACGAGGCGCTGCTCAAGGACGTGCACGAGCTCGTGCGCTTCGTCAAGGAGGTGAACGTCCCGGCCGTGCTCGCGAACGCCGACATCTCGCACCTCCACCTCTCGCACGCGTCGTTCGAGGACGTCGCCGTGATGAAGGGCCTGATCGGCCACATCCATCTCTCCGACTGCGACGGCAAGGTGCATGGCGACATGCCCGCCGGCATGGGCGTCACGCCCATCAAGGAGTACCTCCAGGCGATCGTCGACACGGGCTACGAGGGCACGGTCTCGATCGAGCTCGAGTACGCACCCGAGGGCACCGAGATCGTCCCGTGGGCCGCGAAGGCCTACGAAGGAACTGCGGCGGTCATGCGCGAAGTCGGGGTGCGCAGCTGACCGATACCACCCGCGAACGTCCCCAGAGTGACGGTTCCATGCGGTTCTCGAAGTGCAATTCCTGCGCGTCGACTTGACGCGCTCCGTAGGTGCTCTATAAGCTCGCCACACGATTGGCTCGAAGGCGGGCCCAATCGGCAGGAATCTCCGAAGGAGGAGACAGATGCAAGATCGTGAGCAAGGAATCCGCCGGCATCAGCCGTCGGAAGCTGGTTGCCGGAGCGGCGGTGGGTACGGGCGCGTTGCTCGGTACCACGGGCGTCGCCTCGGCCGCGCGTCGCGCCCCGTTTGCGGGTAGCAGCGAACGCCAGCTCTCGCGCGGCCTCGCGCCGGGCATGTACGGCGGCCCGACCGGCTTCAAGGGCGCGGAGCGGTACCAGTACCCGCTCAACTCCGAGGAAGGGCGCGCGATCTCGGCGCTCCGCGCGATGAAGAAGGCCGGCAAGGCGCCTGACACGCTCGATCGTCCAGACGCTCGACTTCGCCAAGCCGCAGTTCGAGAAGGCGTTCCCCAAGGGCAACCTCTCGATCGTGAAGCAGTTCGAGAAGGAAACCGGGATCAAGATCAAGTTCGTCTTGACGACCCCGGCCGACGAGTACAAGACCAACCTCCGCAACGCCTCGTCGAAGAACAAGTCGTTCGACGCCGTGACGTTCGCGATCGAGGAGACGGGCGACTTCGCCGAGGCGCGGCTGATCAAGCCCCTCGACGCCTACGTGAAGAAGTACAAGCCGTCGTGGAACGACCCGAAGTACGGCTTCGCGGGCGGCTAGAGCGCCGTCAACCTGTTCTCGAAGTACAACGGCCGCTACTTCGCGGTCGCCTTCGACAACGACACGCAGCCCTTCTTCTACCGCGGCGACCTGTTCGACGATCCGAAGGAGAAGGCCGCGTACTCCGACAAGTACGGCAAGGAGCTGCGCGTTCCCGAGACCTGGGACGAGCACAAGAACATCTCGGAGTTCTTCACGCGGCCCGACAAGCAGCTGTACGGCGACATCTCGACGCTCGCTGCCGTTCTGGTGCGCAGTCAACTGGAACCAGCGCTTCGTCTGCTCGGCCGCGCCGAACAACCTGTACTTCAAGCCGGACGGCTCGGCCAACGTGAACAACGCCAACGGCGTGCGCGCCTTCGCGGAGATGCTCAAGTCGATGGACTACCACGAGCCGGGCGCGCTCGAGAAGGACTGGCTCGCGCAGTACAAGGTGCTCGGGGCCGGCAACGGCGTCATGAGCCCCTCGTTCCCGAACCTCACGAAGATCATGCCGGGCAACCCGGCCTTCGACACGGCCGACGTCGGCAAGCACATCCGCGCGGGCCTGATGCCGGGCCGCAACATCGGCGGCAAGCTCGTCCGCCGCCCGGTGATCTTCTACAACATCACCTACGGCGTGAACAACTACGTCAGCTCGAACCGCCAGCTCGCGACCTACCTGTTCCTGCAGTGGGCCGGCGCGTCGAAGCCGTACACGCAGCTGACGTTCAACCCCGCCGGCTACCAGGATCCGCACCACACGGTGTCGTTCACCGATCCGTTCGTCGCAGGCGAGCTACAAGAAGACCACCACGGACGCGTTCAAGCAGATCGTGCCCCGCACGGCTCCGCCGATCACGATCCGCGGCGGCTCCGAGTATCGCCAGTCGCTCTCGGATCAGATCCAGAACGTCCTGACGAAGCAGGCCACGCCCGAGCAGGCCGCGAAGAACCTGCAGGACGCGTGGGACGCGACGACGGAGCGCATCGGCGTCGCCAAGCAGGCCAAGGCGATGAAGACCTTCGCCGCCTCGTTCCCGACGGTCACGGACAGCCCCACCTAGTGGTCTGCGGTCGTCGGTGAGTAGCGAACCGCTCGCACCGAACCCCGGCCCGGCGCCCCAGCGCCGGGCCGGGGTCAGCCGCAGTGACAAGATCGGGACCGTGATGGTCCTGCCGGGCCAGCTCCTGATGGTCTTCATCGTGCTGTTCCCGGCGGTCGTCGCGATCTACATCGGCTTCACCGAGTGGAGCGCCGCTCGGCGGCTCGTCGTTCTGGAGCGCGTACGAGGACTGGCACTGGTTCAGCGGCTACACGGAGGCGTTCGGCTCCGAGCGAGTTCTGGACGGCCACCTGGCGCACCGTGCTGATCACCGTCGTGTGCACGGTCGTCGAGGGCATCCTCGGCTTCATGCTGGCCATGCTGCTCGTCAAGGACTTCCGGGGCCGCGGGCTCGTGATGGTGTACTTCCTGCTGCCGATGATGGTCGTCCCGGCCGTCTCGGGCTTCATCTTCCAGATGCTCTTCCAGGTCGACGGCCCGATCAACGGCATGCTGTCGATCGTCTGGCCCGGCGACGTCGCGCTGCAGTGGCTGAGCGATCCGTCGCTCGCGCTGTGGGGCGTGATGCTCGCCGACATCTGGCAGTGGACGCCGCTGATGTTCCTGATCTTCCTCTCGGGCCTCGTCGCGCTGCCGGAGGATCAGATGAACGCCGCCCGCATCCTCGGCGCCGGCTTCTGGCCGCAGTTCACGCGCCTGATCATCCCGATGATGCGCCCGATCCTCCTGATCGCCGTGATCATCCGGGCGATGGAGGTCTTCAAGCTGTTCGATCCCATCTACATCATGACCCAGGGCGGTCCGGGCACCGCGACGCAGAATCTCTCGGTGTACTTCTACCGGCTCACGAACGTGAGCGGACGGTGGGGCTATGCCTGTGCCGTCGCGCTGCTCGTGCTGATCGCTCTGTCGATCGTGGCGAAGCAGGCGATCAAGCCCATCGAGCGCGCACAGAACGAGTCCATGGAGGAGCTGATGGCCGCAGGTGCCGACGAGGCGCCCGCCGAGCGCATCGAGGACGCGATCGACGCGGGGGCGCGCGCATGAAGAAGGCCCTCCGCGCGCTCGCCGTCTCCATCTACGCGGCGTTCTTCGGGTTCCCGCTCTACTGGGTGATCACGATGGCGTTCAAGCCCAAGGTGGAGGAGAACCCGCCGGGCATCACCGTCTGGTACTCCGCAGAACTCCGACGCTCGACGAACTTCAAGGACGTCCTCGGCACTGACCGACGCCGGCGACAGCGTCGTTCGCGCAGCAGGACTTCTCCGCACTGACGCCGCTCAAGAACAGCTTCCTCGCCGCCGGCGTCGGCACGCTGCTGGCGCTCGTCGTCGGCGTGTTCGCGGCCTACGGCATCGCGCGCTTCCGCGCAGGCGGCTCGCAGCTGCCGTTCCAGATCCTGCAGCTGCGCATGTTCCCGCCGGCCGCGGTCGTCATCCCGCTCTACTTCATGTTCGTGTACCTGCAGCCTCTGGAACACGCTGCTGGGGCCTGATCATCATCTACGGCGCGGTCACGTTCCCGTTCGTCGTGTGGCTGATGCGGAGCTTCTTCCAGGACGTGCCGCGGGAGATCTCGGAGGCTGCGATCGTCGACGGCTGCACGCAGTGGGGAGCGTTCTTCAAGGCGGTGCTGCCGATGGTCAAGGGCGGCCTGGCCGCGACGGCGCTGTTCGTCTTCATCCTCAACTGGTCGGACTACCTGATCGCGCTCGTGATGACGCAGGACACGTGGCAGACCGCGCCGCTCTTCCTCAGCACGATGAGCGGCGGCGCCGGCGGGCAGGAGTACGCCCATCAGGCCGCGCTCGCCTGCCTGCTGATCCTGCCGCCGGCGATCCTGGGCCTCTCGATCCAGAAGTACCTGGTGCGCGGCCTCACCTTCGGCGCGATCAAGAGGTAACGCAGATGTCTTCGATCACGCTCAAGAACCTGACCAAGCAGTTCGGCACGCTCAAGGCGGTCGACGACCTCGATCTCGAGGTTCCCCACGGCTCGTTCACCGCGCTGCTCGGGCCGTCGGGCTGTGGCAAGACGACGACGATGAACATGATCTCCGGGCTCGAGCAAGCCGACGGTCCGGCGAGGTCTACTTCGACGAGCGCGCGATGTCGAACGTGCCGATCGGCGATCGCAACGTCGGCTTCGTGTTCCAGAACTACGCGATCTTCACGCACCTCTCGGTCTACGAGAACCTCGCGTTCGGGCTGAAGTCGCAGCCGCGCAAGAAGCGCGTGGAGAAGAGCGAGGTCGACGCGCGCGTCAAGGAGGTCGCCGAGACCGTCGGTCTGTCGGCGGCGCTCGACCGCGACGCCGCGAGGCTGTCGCGTGAACGACCTGCAGAAGGTCGCGCTCGGGCGCTCGATGATCATGCGGCCGACGATCTTCCTGCTCGACGAGCCGTTCTCGAACCTCGACTCCGCATTCCGCGCGTACATGCGCGCCGAGCTCAAGCGGATCCAGCACGACGTCGGGCAGACGATGGTCTACGTCACCCACGACCAGATCGAGGCCATGGGCATGGCCGACCGCATCGCGGTCATGAACCGCGGCGAGCTGCAGCAGTACGGCTCGCCCGACGATCTCTACGAGCGCCCGGCGAACACGTTCGTCGCGCGCTTCATCGGCTCGGTGCTGAACAACTTCCTGGCCGCGAGCTACGCCGACGGCACGCTCACGGTGGGCGAGGGCTCGGTCGCGCTCGGCGAGCGCAAGAGCGGCGTTCGAGAGCCGCGGCTCGGGCACGGGCCTGACGGCGACGATCCGCCCGGAGCGGGTGCGCGTCGTCGAGGCCGGCTCGAAGGACGCGACGATCAGCGCGCAGGTCACGCTGATCGAGCCGCTCGGGCCCAAGGACGTCGTGCACCTGGAGCACCAGGGCACGGACGTGCGCGTGATCCTGCCGCCCGACTCGCGGCCGGCGATCGGCAGCGCGCTCGGGCTGCACTTCGATCCGGCGCAGGTGCACGTGTTCGACGACGAGACCGGATTGGCGGTGCGCTGATGGCGCGTGTACGACTCGAGGGCGTCAGCAAGCGCTTCGGCAAGGTCACGGCGATGGACGACGTCACGCTCGACATCGCCGACGGCGAGTTCTTCGCCATCCTCGGCCCGCCCGGCGCGGGAAAGACGACGACGCTGCGCGCGATCATCGGGCTCGAGAAGCTCGACTCCGGCCGCGTGCTGCTCGACGACGAGGACGTGACCGAGGTCTGGCCGGGCGATCGCGACATCGCGATCGTCTTCCAGAACCTCGCGCTCTACCCCGACAAGACCGTCTTCGGAAACCTCGCGTTCCCGCTCAAGCAGCAGAAGATGCCGAAGAACGAGATCGCCGAGCGCGTGCAGCGAGCGGCCAAGGTGCTCAAGATCGAGGCGCTGCTCGACCGCAAGCCCGCGAAGCTCTCGGGCGGCGAGCGCCAGCGCGTGGCGATCGGCCGCGCGATCGTGCGCGACCCGCGCGCCTACCTCTTCGACGAGCCGCTCTCGGCGCTCGACGCCCTGCTGCGGCTCGAGATGCGCAGCGAGCTCAAGCACCTGCAGCGCGATCTCAACCGCACGCTCGTCTACGTCACGCACGACCAGGTCGAGGCCATGAGCATGGCCGACCGCATGGCCGTGCTGCGCGATGGCGCGGTGCAGCAGGTCGCGACCCCGGAGGACGTCTACCACCGCCCGGTCAACCGCTTCGTGGCGACCACGATCGGCAGCCCGCCGATGAACTTCCTGCCCGCGACGGTGAGCCGCAAGGGCGGCTCCGTGAGCGTCGAGCACAGCGCGCTTCAGCGTCAAGGTCGCAGGCGACCGCCTGGCGCTCGAGGACGGCGCGCCCTGCTTCGTGGGCATCCGCCCCGAGGACGTGCACGTCGGGCGGCGGCGATGCGGCGATCGACGCGCAGGTGTTCGTGACCGAGCCGCTCGGCGGCGAGACCGTGGTCGACCTCCATCTCGACGACCGCGTCGTCAAGGCGCTCGCGCCGCCGACCGATCGCTACGACGAGAACGAGAACGTCAAGATCGCGTTCGACCCCCGTCGGCTCCACATCTTCAACGCCGACGGCACGACGCTCGTCTCGGCTGCAGGTGAGAGCTTCTTCGAGGTCGGCACTCCGGTCGCCTGAGAGCACAGCACCGAGGGGCCCGCGACGCCGACGATGGACGGGGCGGGCCGCTCACTGCGCCAGACGTTTGGCCCTCCCTTCCCGATGCAGAGAAAGGTGTTCCAGAGCTCATGTCGCGCGTTGGTCGATCCGCTTCCGCCGAGCTCCGGCGGCCGGTCAGCCTGCACGATGTCGCACGCGAGGCCGGCGTGCACTCGTCGACGGCTTCCCGCGCGCTCACGGGTGCGACGGATCGTCCCGTCAACCCGCAGACGCGTGAGCGCGTGATCGCCGTCGCGGCGCGGCTCGGCTACCAGCCGAACGCGATGGCGCGCAGCCTCAAGACGAGCTCGGCGGGTGCCATCGGGATGCTCGTGCCGTCGCTGCGCAACCCGTTCTGGAGCCAGATGATGCGCGCGGTCGTGCGGCGCGCGTGGGAGCGCGAGCTGGTCGTGCTGGTGGCCGAGGACACGGGCGATCAGGAGACCGAGCAGGCCTACGAGCGGCTCGTCGCGCAGGCGCGCATCGACGGCCTGATCGTGACGAGCACGAGCGCGGGGAGCTCGCTGCCGAGCCGCATGATCGCGAGCGGCGCGCCGTGCGTGTTCGCCGGCCGCGGCGTCGCCGGCAGCGGGCGCAACGTGCGACTCGCCGAGGAGCCCGTGTCCGAGCTCGCCGTCGAGCACTTCGCAGCGCTCGGCCATCGCGTCGTCGGGCACGTCACGGGGCACGTCGACGCGAGCGACATCATCGAGCGCCGCGTGACCGGCTTCCACGCGGCGGCCGAGGCGGCGGGCGTCGAGGCGCGGATCGCGCGCGGCTCGCTCGACGAGGCCGGCGGCATGGCGGCGGCCGAGCGCCTGCTGGCGGCGAGCCCGGCGCGCCGACCGCGATCCTCGTCACGAACTTCAACCAGGTCTTCGGCGTGATCGCGGCGATCCGCGCGCGCTCGCTCGAGATCCCGCGCGACGTCTCGGTGATCGCGGCCGACGACGATCCCGTCTTCGACTTCCTGCAGCCGCCGCAGACCGCCTTCCGGCGCGATCACGACGAGCTCGGGACCGCCGCGGTGGATGCGCTGCTCGAGCAGATGGCGGGCGCGCCCGCGCGCGACGTCGAGCTGAGCTCGCCGCCGGCGCTGATCGACCGTGCCTCCACGGCTCCCCCGCCGGTGCGACGGTGACCGGGGCGTCCGAAACCGAGATTGCGAGCTGAGAGACTTGGCCTGGGACAGCGTTCACCTCTTCGAATGCCCGACGCGCGTGTACTACGGCGCGGGCGCGATCGCGGGCCTGCCCGCGCAGCTCGAGGAGCTCGGGCTGCGCACGGTGGTGCTGGTGTCCGACCAGGGGCCTGCTCGGAGCCGGCACGGTGGATCGCGTGCGCGCGCTCGCCGAGGCGGCGGGCGTGACCGTGCACGTCTACACGGAGACGGCCGAGAACCCGACCACGGCGAACCTCGACGAGATCGTCGAGCTGTACCGCCGCGAGAGCTGCGACGGCATCATCGGTCTCGGCGGCGGCAGCTCGCTCGACGCGGCGAAGGCCGCCTCGGCGCTGCTCGAGAACGGCGGCAGCGTCTGGGACTATCGCGGGCGCGACCTCGTGCCGCGCCACGGGCCGCCCGTGGTCTGCATCCCGACGACCTGCGGCACGGGGCGGAGGTCACGTTCGTCGTCGTGATCACCGATCCGGCCGAGCACTTCAAGGTGGTGTGCGCGTCGCGCAACCTCGCGGCGACGGTCGCGATCCTCGATCCCGAGCTCGTGCTGACCGCGCCCAAGGCGATCATCGCGGCGACCGGCGCCGACGCGCTCGCGCACGCGACCGAGTCGTATCTCAATCTCGGCAGCGACCCGCTGCTCGACGCGATCAACATCCGCGCGATCCGCATGATCGGCGAGAATCTGCGCGCCGCCGTGCACGAGCGCGACGCCGACGCGATCGGGCAGGTGTCGCTCGCGAGCTGCATGACGGGCATCGCGTTCAACATGAACGCCAACGCCGTCGTGCATGCCGCGTCGACGCCCGTCACGGCGCATCACGGCGTGCCGCACGGCGTCGCCAACGCGATCTTCCTGCCACCCGGGCTCGATCTCATCCGGCCCGGCTGCGAGCAGAAGCTCGGCGAGATCGCGAGCGCGCTCGGCGAGGACGTCACGGGGCTCTCGCAGGCCGAGGCGGCCAAGCGTGGGGTGGAGGCGGTGCGCACGCTGTGCATCGACTGCGACCTGCCGCCGACGCTGCGCGCCTGGGGCCTCGACCCGGCCACGATGGACATCCCGCAGCTCATCGAGGACGCAATGAAGAGCCGCAACATCGCAACGAACCCCCGGCCAATCGGGCCGACTGAGCTGGCCGAGCTGTACTCGGCCGTGCAGGGCTGAATGGTCGATTCCGTGCTTGCCGCGCCCGGCGCTCGCCAAGGCTGAGCCTTGCCTGCGCGCCGGCCGTGACGCACACTCGCTCGAGCCACCCCGACACGACCCCGCACTCACGCAACCGATGATTTCGACGACGACCACTACCAGGGAGGGAAGCGCAGCATGAAGATGGGACTGTTCTCGGTTCTGTTCAACGACAAGCCGCTGGAGGAGGTCGCGAAGTACGCCTCCGATCTCGGCTACGAGGCCTTCGAGCTCGCCGCATGGCGCGGCTCGAACCACTTCGACACCGACCGCGCGGCGACCGATCCGCAGTACGCCAAGGGCGTCAAGAAGATGCTCGAGGGCTACGGCATCGAGATCTCCGGGCTCTCGAACCATCTCTTCTCCCAGATGGTCTTGCCGTTCGGCGACTCGTCGCTCGACGAGTGGGCCGGCACGTCGGACAAGGACGAGATGGTCAAGATGGGCACCGAGCACATCATCAAGACGGCCCAGGTCGCCTCGGAGATGGAGATCGAGGTCGTCAACGGGTTCTTCGGCTCGACCGTGTGGGAGAGCTGGTACATCTGGCCGCCCCAGCGCCTCGACATCTACGAGAAGGGCTGGGACCTCTGGGAGGAGCGCTGGAGCCCGATCCTCGACGAGTTCAAGAAGTACGGCGTCAAGTTCGCGCACGAGGTGCATCCCACCGAGATCGCCTACAACGTCTACACCGCGCGCGAGGCCGTCAAGCGCATGCCGCGTGACGACTGGGGCTTCAACTTCGACCCCAGCCACTTCATCTGGCAGCAGATCGACCCGGTCGTGTTCATCAAGGAGTTCGGCTCGCGCATCATCCACGCGCACGCCAAGGACTGGGAGCTGCAGAAGGACATCCTGCACATCGACGGCGTCACCGGCACGGGCTCCTGGCAGCGCGGCGACCGTGCGGCGCGCTACCGCGTGCCGGGCTGGGGCGACGTCGAGTGGCGCCGGGTCATCACCGCCCTGCTCGAGGTCGGCTACGACTACGTCCTCTCGTTCGAGCACGAGGATCCGGTCATGAGCGAGGAGGACGGCTGCGAGCAGTGCATCAAGTACCTCAAGCCGCTCTTCATCAAGAAGCCGCTCGTCCCCGGACAGGCGTGGTGGCTCGCATGAGCGAGGAGAAGCAGGTCGGCTTCGTCACCATGGGTGACCAGCGGGCCGGCGCCGACGCGATCCCCGAGATCGGCATCGGCATGCTCGGCTACGCCTTCATGGGGCGCGCGCACACCAACGCGCTCAAGAAGATCGCGTACGCCACGTGGCCGCCGCCCTACATTCCACGTCTTGTCGCCATCGCGGGCCGCACGGAGGATGCGGTCCGCGAGGCGGCCCGGCGCTACGGGTACGAGAAGTACTCGACGCGCTGGGAGGACGTGGTCTCGGACCCGGACGTGCAGATCTTCGACAACGGCGGGCCGAACGACGCCCACCTGGAGCCGACGGTCGCGGCCGCCAAGGCCGGCAAGCACATCATCTGCGAGAAGCCGCTCGGTCGCGATGCGAACGAGAGCTACGAGATCTGGAGCCAGGTCGCGGCGACGGGCGTCAAGCACATGACGGCCTTCAACTACCGCTTCTATCCGGCGATCGTGCTCGCGAAGCAGCTGATCGAGGCCGGCGAGCTCGGCGAGATCTACCACTTCCGGGCGCGCTACCACCAGGAGTGGGTCATGGACCCGCAGTTCCCCAAGGTCTGGCGGCTCGACAAGAAGCAGGCCGGCTCGGGGGCGCTCGGCGATCTCGGCGCGCACGTCATCGATCAGGCGCGCTACCTGATCGGCGAGCCGGCCAACGTGTCGGGGCTGCTCAAGACGTTCATCCACGAGCGCCCGGGCGGCACCGTCGACGTCGACGACGCCTTCCAGGCCACGGTGGAGTTCGAGAACGGCGCCAACGGCACGCTCGAGGCGACGCGCTTCGCACCCGGTCGCAAGAACCAGATGCGCTGGGAGATCAACGGCTCGAAGGGGTCGCTGGTGTTCGACGCGGAGCGCCAGAACGAGCTGCTGGCGCACTTCAGCGGCTCGACGCCCGGCGCCAGCGCGCAGGGCTTCCGCAACGTGCTCGTGTCCGAGGCCGATCACCCCTTCTGGGAGCACTGGTGGCCCCACGGCCACATGATCGGCTGGGAGGACAACTTCGTGCACGAGCTGCTGCACCTGCTCACGTGCGTGAAGAACGACGAGCCGATCGACCCGCGCGGCGCGACCATGGAGGACGGCTACCGCTGCGCCGAGATCTGCGACGCCATCGTGCGCTCGCACGAGACCGGCCAGCGGCAGAAGATCGAGTACCGCTCCCTATGACGGTCGCGGTCGTCACCGGCGCGTCGATGGGCATCGGCCAGGCGACTGCGATCGCGCTCGCACGCGGGGGCTCCGACATCGTCGGCACCCACCGGCCGGGGGCCGATGCGGGCGAGCTCGCAGAGGCCGCCGAGACGGTTGCGGCCGTCGAGGCGCTCGGCCGGCGCTGCCTGCTCGTGGAGGCCGACGCCGCAGATGCGGCGTCGGCCGAGCGGGTCGCGCAGCTCGCGCGTGGACGAGCTCGGCGGGCTCGACATCTGGGTCAACAACGCGGCGCGGCTGCTCGTGCGGCCGTTCCTCGAGACGTCCGATGCCGACTGGGCCGCGATCGTCGGCACCAACGTGATGGGCTACGTGTACGGCTGCCGCGCCGCGATCGCCCGCATGCTCGAGAGCGGCGGCGGGCGGATCGTCAACATCACGTCCGTCGCGGGCCTGCAGCCGATCAGCGACCTGTCGGCGTACTGCACGGCGAAGGGCGCCGTGCGGGCGCTCACGCAGGTGCTCGCCGTCGAGTACGGCGCGCGCGGCATCGCGGTCAACGCGCTCGCCCCGGGCGCGACCGACACGCCCCTCAACAAGGTCGCCTACACGCCTCAGGTGCGTGCGACCTACGAGGAGCGCATCCCGCTCGGGCGCATCGCCGCGCCCGAGGAGATCGCCGACGCCGTCGTCTTCCTGACGACCGACGCCGCGCGCTACGTGAATGGAGCAGAGCTCATCTGCGACGGAGGAATCCTGCTCAACGGCAGCGTCGGGCACGCCCGTGACTGACCCGACGATCGCGGCGGTCTCGGCGATCACCGTGCGCGTGCCGGTCGCCATCCCGACGGCGATGTCGACGCGCGCGCTCAACCACCGCGACTACATCCTCGTCACGGTGACCGACTCCGACGGGGTCACCGGCACGGGCTACACCTACGCCGGCACGAGCGCCGGCGCCTGGGTCACGCAGGCGGTCAACGAGCTGCTCGCTCCGCACGCGCTCGGCAAGCCGGCGCGCGGCATCAGCGACCTCTACACCCAGCTCGCCCAGGAGTTCCTGCTCGTCGGGCGGCGCGGCGGGCTGATCCGCGCGATCAGCGCGCTCGACATCGCGCTCTGGGATCTCTGGGGCCAGACGACCGGCGTCTCGCTGCGCGGGCTGCTCGGCTCGGCGCGCAGCTCGGTGCCGGCCTATGCCAGCGGCGGCTACTACCGCCCGGGCGATGCCGTTCAGAACGTCCGCGACGAGGTCGCGCGCCAGCGCGCCCGCGGCTTCGCCGACTACAAGATGAAGGTCGGCGGGCTGCCGCTGCACGAGGACGAGGCGCGGGTCGCGGCTGCGCGCGAGGCGCTCGGCCCGGTCGGGCCGCCTGGCGCTCGACGCGAACAACGCCTACGGCAGCGTCGCCGAGGCGATCAAGGCGGCCGACGCGTTCGCCCCGCACGACATCTGGTGGTTCGAGGAGCCGCTCGTGCCGGACGACATCGACGGGCACGCACAGCTCGCCGCGCGCGGCACCGATTCCGATCGCGACCGGTGAGATCGAGGCCACGGCGTGGGGGTTCGGCCACCTGCTGCGCGCCCGTGCGGCGCACATCCACCAGACCGACGCGTGCGTCTGCGGCGGCGTCGGCGAGTGGCTCAAGGCCGCCAACGCAGCGGCGGCCTTCGGCGTCCAGGTCGCCCCGCACTGGCACCACAACCTGCACGCGCAGCTCGCCGCGGCGGTCTCGAACGGGCTCGTCGTGGAGCACTTCGCGCTCGAGGAGGGCGTCTACAACTTCGAGGAGCTCGTCGAGCCCGAGACGCGCATGGTCGTCGCCGACGGCGCCGTGCAGCTCAACGACCTCCCCGGCATCGGCTTCCGCTACGACCCCGACGCAGTCGCCCGCTACACGCTGCGCGAGGCATGAAGGGCGTCGCCAAGCTCGCGCCGGGCCCCGGGAACGTCGCCTACGCCGAGCGCCCCGAGGTCAGCGCGGGCCCCGGCGAGGTCGTGATCGAGCTGCTCGCGGCGGGCATCTGCGGCACCGACCTGCACATCGAGGCGGGGGAGTACCCGAGCGTCCCGCCGGTCACGATGGGGCACGAGTTCTGCGGCGTCGTGGCCGACCTCGGCAGCGGCGTCGATGCCGCCTGGGCGGGCGCCCGCGTGACCTCGGAGACGTTCTTCTCGACCTGCGGCGCCTGCCGCTGGTGCCGCGCGGGCCGCCCGAGCATCTGCCCGTATCGCAAGTCGGTCGGCACCCACGTCGACGGGGCGTTCGCACCGCGCGTGCGCATGCCGGTGCGCAACCTGCACCGCGTGCCCGCCGCGCTCAGCGATCACGCAGCCGCGATCTGCGAGCCGCTCGCGTGCGTCTGCAACTCGCTCGCCGATCCGGCGAGCATCGACGCCGGCGACGAGGTGCTCGTGATCGGACCGGGGGCGATCGGCCTGCTCGCGGCCCAGGTCGCGCGCGCGAGCGGCGGCCGCGTGCACGTGCGCGGGACGGCCGCGGACGGGCCCCGGCTCGAGCTCGCGCGCAGCGCTCGGCTTCGAGACGTCGACGGTCGACGAGCCGTACGCCGGCGACGCGCCGGACGTGGTCGTCGAGTGCTCCGGCGCCGGGGCGGCGATCTCCGCCGCGCTCGAGCTCGTCACGCGCGCGGGCACGATCGTGCAGATGGGTCTGCGCGGCGCCCCCGTGACGGTGCCGTTCGACGAGATCTGCTTCAAGGAGCTGCGCGTGCGCTCCGGGTTCGCGGCCAACCCGATCGCCTGGCGGCGCGCGATGCGCCTGCTCGAGTCGGGCGAGGTGCAGCTCGAGCCGCTGATCAGCGGCTCCGCCGAGCTCGCCGACTACGCGAGCGCCTTCGCGCGCTCGCGCGCGGCCGACGGCGTCAAGTTCGTGCTCGTCCCGTAGGCAGCATGCTCGGGCCGTCCCGGCACGCCGTGCAATTGGGGCCAGCGCCGTGCACTTGGGGCCAGGCCCCAACTGCACGGTCACCGAACGTGCGCGCACGTGGGCCACGTGCACTTGAAGCCACCGCGTGCAATTGGGGCCTGGCCCCGATTGCACGGTTCTAGCGCGGGCCGCGCGTAATCGCGATCGTGCGCACGCGCGCCATCGCGTCGAAGCTGAGGAGCGGCGTCGCGCGGCCGTCGTCGAGCGCGATCACGGCATCGGCCGGGCAGACCGCGTAGCAGATGGTGCAGCCCGTGCAGGGCTCCTGCACGATGCGATGCTGGAGCCCGTCGTAGGGGATGCAGTCGACCGGGCAGTAGCGGCGGCAGGCGCCGCAGTCGATGCAGGCCTCCTCGTCGATCGCGAACTTCACCGCTGCACCATCCCCGCGGTCTGGTCGATGCGCCGCGCGAGGATCTCCTCGAGCCTCGCCTCGCATGTCGCCTGCAGCTGCCCGAGCCGCTCGATGCGCGCCGGGTCGTCGCCTACGATCTTCGGGATCCATTCCGAGTAGCCGACGTGCTGGCGCTCGTCCGCGACGATGTACTCGTAGAGCCGCGCGGTGACCGGGTCGCCGAGGTCGCGCGCGACGGTGGACACGCGCAGGCGGTGGCGCTCGACGACCCGGCCCTCGATCACGCGCTGCAGCACGAGCAGCCGCTCGATGGGATCGGCGATCGCGCCCATGACCCCGTGGATCACGGGCGGGGCCTGCGGCAGCGGGTCGGGCGCACCGCCGAGCTCCTCCATCCGCCGCCAGCTCATCTCGGCGTGGCGCGCCTCGTCCCAGAGCTGGCGGAAGAGGTCGCGGCGCATCGGCCACGGCAGCTCGCGCGCGTCGGCGAGCGCACGCGCGAGCACCTCGGTCGCCTCGAGCTCGCCGTAGGCGTTGGTGTAGAGCAGGTGGCGAACGACCTCGCCCGGCGTCGCGCCCATCTCGTGCACGCGGTAGTCGTCCCACGTCGCGACGGCGAAGCTGTCGTCGCGTGCGGGCGCGCTCGCCAGGAAGCGCGCGGGCGGCGAGCCGTCGAGCGGGTCCGGCATCCGCGCCGCGACGCCGCACAGCGCGATCCGCTCGGCGGTCGGCTGGGCGAGCAGGCGCAGGGCGCGGGCGGTGGGGCCGTCGGTCAGGTCGTCGGTCGCCGCGAGGTGCTCGGCGTAGGCGTCGCGCAGGCGCTCGAGCAGGCTCGCGGCGCCGCCCATCCGCAGCGTCGAGGCCCTGCGCGTTCTCGCAAGCGTTCGCGAGCTGCTCGAGGTCGGCGAGCGTCGAGCTCCCACTGGGCCTCGGCGGTCGACGGGGCCAGCTCGGCGCTGCGCGCGTGCAGCGCCTCGGCGGCGATCGCCGACTCGTAGGCGAGCCCGGCGAGCCGCAGCTTGTCGCCGAAGCCAGGAGTCGTCCAGATCCAGGCGGCGAAGGCGGTCGCGAGCCGTTCCTCGAGGTAGGCGAGGCGCCGCAGCCGATGCCTGCTCTCGGCGACGCCGTAGGCGCTTCCGAGGCGGCGCGGCAGATCGGTTCCGGTACGGCTCAACGCAGGCCCTTCTCGTGCGCGGTGCGACTTTCTCAGATATTATCGCCGCTCCCGCAAGTGGTGAGGAGACGCATGGATCTCGGACTCGTCGGCAAGGTGGCGATCGTGACGGGGGGCGCGTCGGGCGGCCTGGGAGAGAACATGGCCGTGCGGCTGCTCGAGGAAGGCTGCCGCGTGATGGTCGCCGACCGCAACGCGCAGAGGAACGGCGAGCTCGTCGAGCGCCTGAGCGCCGCTGGGCGAGGTGGCCGGCCACCTCGCCGACGTCTCCACGCCCGACTTCGCGGAGCCGCTCGCCGCGGCCACCGCCGAGGCGTTCGGGGGCATCGACGTCGTCGTCAACAACGCGGCGACCTACCCGTCCCGGCCCGTGGAACGAGTACTCGACCGAGGAGTGGGACACGGCGATCGACACGAACCTGCGCTCGCTCTGGCTCATGAGCAAGGCGACGGTCCCGCACATGGCGGCGCGCGGCGGCGGCTCGATCGTCAACATCGGCTCGATCACGTTCATGCTGGGCATGGCGAACCTCCTACCGTACGTGGCGTCCAAGGGCGGGCTCGCCGGCTTCACCCGCGGCGCTCGCGCGCGAGGTCGGCGCGCAGAACATCCGCGTCAACAACGTGTCGCCGGGTGCGTTCCCGACGGGCGGCGAGACGATCCACCCCGACCCCGAGGGCTACAACCGCTTCGTGCTCGAGCAGCAGTCGCTCAAGCGCCGCGGCACGCCCGACGACCTCGCCGACACGGTCGCCTTCCTGGCCTCCGAGCGCGCGTCGTTCATCACCGGCCAGATGATCCAGGTCTGCGGCGGCTGGGTCTTCCATTGAGTGAGCTCTACGGCATCGGGCTCACCCGCGAGCAGCTGCGCCGGCGCACGGGGCGCATCGAGCAGCTGCTGGGGGCCGAGCTCCACGAGCGCTCCGACGGCAGCGAGCGCGGTGTTCGCTGCGTGCGCCTGCGCTCGGGCGCGATCGAGCTCGAGGTCATCGTCGACCGCGCGCTCGATCTCGGGCAGGCGACGATCGGCGGCGTGCCCGTGGCCTGGATCTCGCCCACCGGCTTCACGCACCCGGGTCTCGCCGTGCCCTCCGGCTGGGGCCCGTTCCGCTCGTTCTTCGGCGGCCTGCTCACCACGTGCGGACTCGAGCACACGCTCGGGCCGATGGAGGACGACGCGACGCACTTCCAGTACCCGGGCCAGCCGACGCACGACTTCCCGCTGCACGGCCGGCTCTCGGCGACGCCCGGCCGCCTGCTCGGCTACGGCGTCGACTGGGAGCGCGAGTGCGTCTTCGTGCGCGGCGACGTGCGCCAGGCGCACGTCTTCGGCGAGTCGCTGACGCTCGAGCGCGAGATCCGCATCGGCCTCGGCGGCACGACGATCGAGCTCGACGACATCGTCCGCAACGACGGCTTCGCGGCGACGCCGCACATGCTCCTCTACCACGTCAACGTCGGCTGGCCGGTGCTCGGCGAGCGGGCCGAGGTCGTGGCCGGCGTGGGCGAGCCGCGCATCGCGACGCCCGCGGCCGAGGGCGCCGACTGGCGCGTCGTGGACGCGCCGGGCTTCCCCGTCGCGGAGCAGGTCTGGGAGCACACGCCGCGGCCCGACGCCGACGGCCTCGCGCGGGCCGCCGTGCTCAACCCGGACATCGGCGACGGCCGCGCGGCAGGCGTCGAGCTGGCCTGGAGCCATGTCACGCTCCCGCGGCTCTTCCAGTGGCGCGTGATGAGCGACCAGAACTACGTCGTCGGCCTCGAGCCCGGCAACACGCCGATCGAGGGGCGCGCGCACGCGCGGGAAGAGGGAACGCTCGTCGTCCTGGCGCCCGGCGAGGAGCGCCGCACGACCCTCCGGATCACCCTCCACGGCGACGAGGCCGGGCTGGCGGCAGCGCGGGGGAGGATCGCGGGCTGCTGACCGTCCAGGCCGCGGCCGTCGAGCAGTGCGGCTGCACGTTCGGGGTCGTTCCCCGATCGTGCAGATCAGTCCATCAACAGCCCGCCGTTGACATCGATGTGCGCACCGTGGACGAAGGCCGCGCCGTCGGAGGCCAGGAAGACGACCGCCGCGGCCACCTCGTCGGTCGTGCCGATGCGGCGCAGGGGCGTGTCCGCCGTGAGGCGGGCGAGCTGCTCCGGCGACCAGCCGGCGGTCATCGGGCTCGCGATGATGCCGGGATTGATGCAGTTGGCTGTGACGCCGTGCGGGCCGCAGTAGCGCGCGATCGACTTGGTGAGCGCGATCACGCCGCCCTTCGAGGCGGCGTAGGCCGCGCTCGCGGCCATGCCACCGACCTGCCCGGCCATCGAGCCGAGCGCGATCACGCGGCCGCCGCCCTGGGGGACGAACACGCGCAGAGCCGCCTGGGCGGTGAGGAAGACGCCGCGCAGGTTGACGGCGAGCAGCAGGTCCCACTCCTCGGGCGAGACCTCGTCGAGACGCGTGTTGCGATGTACGCCGGCGCTCGCGACGAGCACGTCGAGGCGCCCGAAGCGCTCGAGCGCGACGTCGACCAGCCGCTGCGCGTCGTCGGGCTGCGTGACGTCGACGACGGCGGCGACCGCGCTGTCGTCGCCGAGCTCGGCGACCGAGGCCGCGAGCGCAGCGGCGTCGATGTCGGCGAGCACGACCCGGGCGCCCTCCGCGACGAGCGCACGGGCGCAGGCGATGCCGATGCCGCCCGTGCCCCCCGTGACGATCGCGACCTTGCCCCCGAGCCCCGTCTCCATCAGACCGGCCACGGTCGCGCGAGCTGGTGCAGCTCGACGGCGTTGCCGTCGGGATCGCGCAGATAGGTCATCCGGCCACCGTCGTTGGGGCCTCCGACGACGGTCTGCGTGGGGTTGATGCGCTCGGCGCCGTGCGCGAGCAGCCGCTCGACGTCGGCGTCGATGTCGTCGGTCACGAAGCAGAGATGCGCGCTGCCGGCGTCGTTGAAGCCGCGCGCCCGCACTGCGCCACGCGGCTGCTCGTACTCCAGGAGCTCGAGGTTGTAGCCGTGCCCGTGCAGGTGGACGATGCGCAGACGCAGGCCGTCGAGCCCGACGGCGGCCTCGACCCAGCCGCGCTCGGCGACCCGCTCGGTCAGCAGCTCGAAGCCGAAGTTGTCGCAGTAGAACGCGATCGATCGATCGGCGTCGGCGACCGTGAGGCCGACGTGCAGCACCCCGCGGATCGCCATCTCAGGAGACGAGGGGACTTCCGCCCTCGGTCTTCGTCACGGTGAACGCGCCATCCACGGGAATGATCGCGCCGCTCACGAAGCTCGCGGCCTCCGAGGCCAGGAACGCGACGGTCTCGGCGACGTCCTGCGCTGCCGGCGGGCGTCCGAGCGGCACGCCCGCGTCGAAGCGGGCGTCGTCGACGAAGCCGGGCGCCACGACGTTGACCGTGGTGCCGGTCGGGCCGACCTCGACCGCAGCGACCTGCCCGATCGTGTGCAGGAACGCGCCTGCCGTGGCTTCCAGGGACGCGCCGTGCACGGGCCGCACGGCCGCTGCGCCCGAGACGAGGACGATGCGGGCGTCGCCGCGCTCGATCGCGGCCCGGGTCGCGAGGAACGCGTCCCGGATACCGGCCACCGTGGCGTTCCAGTCGGCCTGTGTGACCTCGAGGAACGGCTTGCGCTCGTGCTCGCCCGTGCCTGCGACGGCGGTGTCGAGCGTCGCGCGCTGCTCGAGCGTCGTGCGGATGGCCTCGCCGGTGGCACCGGGGACGTTGGTGACGGTGATCTGCGCCATCAGTACTTGCCCACGACGAAGCCGCCGTCGACGCGCAGGTAGGCGCCGGTCACGTACGCGCCGTCGTCCGAGGCGAGGTAGACCGCGGCACGGCCGAGCTCGTACGGGTCGGCCGCGCGCCCTTCGATCGGAATCGTCGCGAGGTTCGCACGTGTGATCTCCTCGGTCTCGAGCGCGGGGGAGGGGTCGTTGAGCTGCGAGAGCACCCAGCCCGGCCCGATGTGGTTGACGCGGATGCCGTGCGGCGCGAGCTCGACGGCCATCGTCTCGCAGAGCGCGCGGATGCCCGACTTCGTCGCGCCGTAGACCGACATCGTCGGAAAGCCCATCTGGGCGTGCACGGACGACGTGAAGACGATGCGGCCGCCCTTGCCGGCAGCGGCCATCGCCGTGGCGGCGGCCTGGCCGACGTTGAAGGCGCCGGTCAGGTTGACGCCGACGATGCGGTCGAAGACCGCGTCGGTGGTCTCGGCGACGGTCTTCCAATCGGCGACCCCCGCGTTCGAGCAGACCGCGTCGAGGCCTCCGAGGTCGGCCTGGACGGAGGCGATCATCGCGTCCACCTGCGACCGGTCCGAGACGTCGGCGGCATAGAAGGCGGCCCGCACGCCCTTCGCCATGAGCTCCTCGGCGAAGGCCTCGCCGGCGGCCTGCGCGGCGGCGATGTCGTTGATCGCGACGGCTGCGCCCTCGTCGGCGAATGCCTGGATCATGCCGCGACCGATGCCGCGCGGGAGCGCGGCACCGGTCACGAGCACGACCTTGCCCTCGAGCCGCATCAGGCCGGCGGCTTCCGGTTTTCCCAGGCCTTGTCGAAGCCCGCCTTGGCGAGCGCGAGCACCTCGGCCGGCGGCCGCTTCCAGAGCGAGTCCTCGAAGTCCATGTCGCTGAACGACCCGTCGTCCGAGAAGATCTCGAGGTCGACCCAGCGCGTCTTGCCCGCGGCGTCGAGCGCACCGAAGATCGCCGGCAGGTCGATGATTCCCTGGCCGGGCAGCACGCGGTCGAAGTCGTTGCGGGTGGGGTCGCGCCAGTCGCAGATGTGCACGGAGGCGGAGATGCGATCGCCGTACTTGACGGTGTCGGCGATCACGTCCTTGGTGTCGTGCAGGTGGTAGACGTCATACAGCAGCTCGACGTTGGGCTCGCCGATCTCGTCCATCAGGGCGATCGTGCCGGGGATGTCGTAGACCGTCGTCCAGGTGCCATAGACGTCGCGGTGAAGCGGCTCCATGCCGAGCGTGAGGCCGTGCGCGGCAGCGGTCTTCGCGGCCTTGCGGAACCCCTCGACGGTCACCTTGCGGGCCTCGGCGGGATCGATGCCGGCGGGCGGGGCCCCCGGCAGCACGAGCACGACCTCGGGCTCGAACGGCGCGAAGCGCTCGATCGCCGTGCACATCTCGGCCGTGCGCTCGGCGGGATCCGACGGGCCGGGGAACGGCACGGGGTAGATCGAGAGCGTTCCCGGGATCATCGTCGTCGCCTTGAGGCCGCTGTCCTTCAGCTTCGCGAGCGTCTCGGCGTCCTCGCCGGCGGGCATCTTGAACTCCCAGATGCCGATGCCCTCGACGCCGGCCTCGGCGTAGCTCTCGAGATCCTCGTCGTAGGTCTGATGGAACGTCGTGATCTCGGAGACGGAGAATTTGGGCTTGTCCATCTGCGCCCCCTAGGGCTTGACGATGATCTTGATGACGCCGTCGTCACGTGCGACGACCTGGCGGATGCCCGCGTCGATCTCGCTCAGCGGGATCGAGTGCGTGATGATCTTCGACGTGTCGACGATGCCCTCGCGCAGCAGCCGGATCGTGTTCGGCCACTGGTTCGGGTAGAGCCAGGAGAAGCGGATCGTCTTGTCCATCGCGAGGCTCGCGAGCATCGGCACCTTGACGACGTCGTTCGGGCCGGCGAGGCCCATGTAGACGATCGTGGCCCCGTTGCCCGTGACCTCGAGCGCGCTCTGGGTCGCATCCTCGGCGGCCGTCGCGACGATCGCCTTGTCGGCCAGCTCGCCGCCGTTGACGCCCTGGAGCGAGGCGGCGAGGTCGTCGGTGTAGTACTGCGACGAGCTGTCGGCGATGTTGAACGCGTACGACGCGCCCATCTCCTTGGCCAGCTCGAGGCGGTAGTCGCGCGTGCCGACGATCGCGACGCGGCCGCCGCTCGCCTTGGCGAGCTGCACCATCGAGAGGCCGACGGGGCCCGGGCCGTAGATCACGACGAGGTCGCCGAGCGTGATGTCGGCCTTCTCGATCGCGTTCAGCGAGGCGGCCAGCATCTCGACGAACGCACCCTGCTCGTCGCTCATCCCGTCGGGCAGCTTGTGCGCGTGCTCGGCCTTCGTGCGGACGTACTTCGCGAAGGCGCCGTTCGTGGTCACCCCGAGCACGACCGAGAGGTCGAAGTGGGGGTTGCCCGAGCGCGAGAAGTCGCCGCGCGGAGCTCGACTGGATCGGGTTGACCGCGACGCGGTCGCCGACCTCGAGGCCCTGTGCGTTCTTGCCGAGCTTGGCCACCTTGCCGGCGAACTCGTGCCCGAGGATCAGCGGGCCCTTGCCGTCGGCCGTGCCGACCGGGCTGCGGCCCATGTAGTACTCGAGGTCGGAGCCGCAGATGCCGCAGGCCGTGACCTCGACGAGCACGTCCTCGTCGCCGATCTCCGGCTCGGCGACGTCCTCGAGGCGGATGTCCTCGACGTCGTGGAAGACTGCTGCTTTCATCGTCGGCCCCTTACCGGACGTACTGTGTCGAGGGCGTCGTTCAGCCACTTGACGCCGGTGTAGGTGTCCTTCCACGCGATCGGGCCCATCGGGATGGAGTCGACCGCCCACCACTCGCCGTTGTAGGCCTTCGCGAGCACGGGCATCAGCTCCGTGAAGTCGATGATGCCCTCGCCGAAGTCCAGCTTCTTGCCGAACATGTCGAAGCTGGTCTCCATCGTGGTGTCGCACAGGTGGATGTGGCCGATGCAGTCCTCGGGGAGCATGTTGATGAACTCGATCTGGTTCGAGAACGTCTCGCCCGGCTGCACCTGGTTGTGGCCGATCACGCTGCAGGCCTGGAAGTGGCCGGTGTCGTACATCATCTTGAAGTGCGAGTGCCCGACGTCGTTCATCATCTTGACGACCTCGGTGGGCTTGTTGAACGGCTGCAGGGACTCGAGCTCCCAGAGCATCGTGCAGCCGACCTTCTTGCCCGCGCTCGGCGTGATGCTGGAACGTCGTCGACGACGCGCTCCCAGATCTCGTCGTAGTCGGCGTCGTATGGGATCGGGCCGCGCGCGCCCGGATCGACCCGCATGCCGGGGATCTCCATGTCGGCGGCGAGCTCGATGTAGCTGTCGAAGTACTCGATGTACTCGTCGTAGACCTCCTGCGAGCCCGTTGCCCAGGGCAGGCGGAAGAGGTCGCCGTAGGGACCGGGGGCGATGCCCGCGATCTCGAGGCCGAGGTCGTCGTTGAGCCACTTGCTTGCAGCTTCGTGCGGCTCTTCTTGTCGGGGAAGCGCTCGACCGTGACGTGGTCGAAGAAGCCACCGACCTCGATGCCGTCGTACTCGAACGCGGACATGGTCTTTGCGACCTCGTCGAACGTCGCAGGCGTGTCGAAACCGAACGCCATGCACCAGCTACCGCGACAGACTTTCGCCGTCTTACCCACGTTGTATGCCTCCATCGACAGGTTTCTGGGAGAACGCCGGCGCCCTCCGGACGGCGCTGACGCTATCAGGCCAAACGCTTGGTGCATAGGCCGGGCGGGGTGAGTCAACCCAAGCGCAACGTTATGCCAGGATCTCAGGTGGCGGATCGGGGATACGACCATGGCCGGCCGTCGATCGCCGCCTGCAGGCGGTCGCGCATCAGGATCGTCTCGGAGACGTTGTCGCATTCGTTGCAGCGCTCCCAGTCGATCCAGACGTACTCGGGCGCGAGCCAGCCGTCGTAGCCCGCAGCGCGCAGGGCATCGACGGCGCGTCCGTAGTCGATCGTCGAGTCCTCGAGCGCGCACTGCACGCGTCCGTCCATGCCGCCGCGCGCGTGGAAGTGCCGGGCGTGGGCGACGAGCGGCTCGACGTCCGCGTCGCCGAAGCCCTGCGATACGTAGTGGGTGTAGTCGAGCGTCAGCTCGAGGCCGGGCGCCAGATCGACGAGCCGCGCGACGTCCTCGGGCGTGCCGCAGACCGAGCCCACGTGCGGCTCGATCGAGAAGCGGACGCCGGCCTCGCGCGCCGCGCTCGCCCGGCGGCCGAGCTCCTCGGCCGCACGCGCGAGCGATTGCTCGTGACGCTCGTGCGGCCAGTCGAGCCCCGGCACCATCGTCAGGCCGGGCGCCCCGAGCCGCACCGTGAGCTCGAGCATGTCGCGGAAGAGCTCGCTGCCGCGCTCGCGCTCGGCGTCGTCCGGGTTGTTCGGCGCCATCGTCTCGAAGTCGGTCCACGGGATGCAGAAGACGTCGGCGATCTCGAGACCGCGACTGCGGATGCGCTCCTCGAGGCGGCCGGCCCAGCCGGCGATGTCACCGCGGATGTGCTCGGGCCGCACGTGCGAGCGGTTGCCCATGACGGCCAGGTCGAACCCGGCGAAGCCGAGCATCTTGACGAGCTCCACCGTCTGCTCGTGCGGCAGGACGGGGAACGAGTGGTCTCCACACGAGAGCTTCATGATCCCCGTCCTGCCTCGCAGCTCCGAAATCAGCGAAGCGGCTTGATGTGCGTGAGCGGCTCGTCGTCCGGGAGCTGATCCCAGGCGAGGGCCTCGTCGGCGGCTGCGATGTAGCGCTCCTCGACGCCGAGCTCCTTGAGCACGATGTTGCGTGCCATCGGGATCGCGACGGTCTTGTAGAACGCCAGGTGCCGGTTGAAGCCCTGGCGGCCGAAGCCGCAGTCGGTCGAGAGGATGAGCTTGTCGGCCGGGATGACCTCGAGCGCGCGCCGCACGCGGTCGGCGACGACGTCGGGGAAGTCGGCCTGCAGCGTGCGGTGGCTGATCACGCCGACCGCGATCTTCTTCTTGAGCGAGTTGCTGTACGGCTTGAAGAGCGGAAGCTCGGCGAGGTCGTTCTCGCTGGCCTCGATCGTCCAGACGTCGCCCTTGAGCCGCTCGAGGTAGATCTCGACCGAGTTCGCGTACGACTCGTCATGCATCACCTTCTGCATGTTCGGGTTGCCCCAGCAGGTGTGGATCCACAGCTCGGCGTCGTCCAGGCCGTCGACCTCGCGGTTGAAGCAGTCGACGAGGAAGTCGATCAGCTTCGTCTCGTTCGGGTAGTAGCGGGCCATGAAGTGGAGCGTCGGCTCTTCGATCTGGATCACCTTGCAGCCCGCCGCGACGAGCTGGCGCAGCTCGAGGTTCATGGCCTCGGCCATGTCCCAGGTCAGCTGCATCTTGTCGTCGAGGTCGTAGCCCGGCGTGTGGCTGTCGAGGAACAGCGACAGCACCTGTGCCGAGCACGTGCCGAACTTGATCTGCTTGCCCGACGCGGCGCTCGACTGCGCGATGCGCCAGATCTTGGCGTACTCGAGCGGATCCTCGGGATCGTGCTCGACCTTGCCCACGACGGTCGGCCAGCGCCACGTCTTGTAGATCGAGTCGAGCATCGTGCCGGTCGGGTAGACGAGCAGCGGCGAGCGCGTGTTCTTGGTCTGCAGCTCCTCGTGCTTGAGGCCCTTCCAGTGCTGGAAGGGGTAGTGGTGCCACGAGCGGCCGGCGACGTCCTCGTCGAGGTGGTAGTCGCCCGTCGTCAGGATGTCGAGCCCGGCGCGCTCCTGATCGGAGGCGACGACCGCGAGCGCGTCGCTGAACTGCTCGCGGTACCACGGGTTCATCATCATCGTGTCGAGCGGGCGGCCCCACATGTTCTCCGTGTACCAGCGCGGCCGAGGCCACGATCCGGTCACGGTGGCAGGGAGCATCAGATCCTTCGTCGCCGTGAACACATACGCCTCCGGGGAAGTTGTCAGCGCGCCTGCGTCGGCGGCACCAGGCGTAAAGGTCGCGCCTCGGGAGCGGCATGTCAAACGACATCCCCCGTTGCGGGCCCGCGCCGGACTACCGCGACCGCGCGCTGCCAGCGCTCGACGGTCGCGCCGGTCCCCGCGCCCCCGACGACGGCCGCCAGGCTCGCGACCGACTCCGGCAGGGTTGGCGACGTCGCATCGAAGCCCGCGACGAGCCCGGTCGCTCCCGTGCCGGCCCCGTCCGCCAGCAGCCCGCAGAAGACGACGGAGCGGTCGGCTCGGAGGGCACTCACCGCGGCGCCGAGACCGGCGGCCGGCTCGCGCGCCTCGGGAAGGCGCAGGTCGGCGAGCCACGACGGCTCCACGCCCGGAAGCCGCTCGCGCTGCCACACCGTGACGCCGAGGAGGTTGCGGAAGCCGGCGACCTCGAGGCTTGCGTAGAGGCCCGCGCGCCAGTACGGCTCGTTCTGCGCGAAGGCCATCGCCGCGGCCCGGCCGGGGAGCCGCAGGATGTGCAGGCTCCCCGTGTGCTCGCCGCCGGGGGACAGCAGCGGGCCGCGCGCGATCAGCCGATCCGCGTACCCGTCGAGGTAGCTCCATGGCGCTCGTTCGGCTCCGGCGAGTGGCCGCCGGAGCCGTCGTGATCGCGGCCGAGAACGAGGAACTCCACCGCCGCGAACCTCCCAGGGCGTGCTTCGCGGACGTCTACGTCGCCTTCGACTCGGTGCAGCTCGCGTCGCCCGCGTAGAGCTTGCGGCAGACGCGGAGATCGTGCCGGCGGCCTCGATGAGGTGCCCTTCTGCGGTGGGATGGAAGGGGCCGCCGGCGTCGTCGGCGGTCTTGGCGCCGATCACGGAGCGGAAGAGCGAGTCGGGCGAGCAGTCGCCGCGCTTCGGGCAACCAGCACGTCGAGGCCGCCGGCGCGAGCCGCGGCTCACCAGCGGCAATCAGCGCCACGTCCACCTCGCGCTTCGGCGCGGCACCGCGCTGGCGCAGCAGGTGCTGGACGTCGATGATCTGCGGAGCGAGCGGCGGGGCCGCCGCGCGTGCCCGCGTAGTAGGCGTTCACGAGGTGCTCGACGCGCGCGCCGAGCACGACGTGTGGATGAAGGTCACGCTCGAGTGCGGATCCTTGAGCTCGACGGCGAGCGCGGTCTGCACCTGGTACGAGGCCACGGAGCGGTTGCAGCGCGGGTAGTAGAAGGGCGCGTTGCCCTCGCCGGAGCCGTTGGAGTCGCCATGCCGACGATCAGCCAGTCCTGCACCTCGACCTTGCCGCGCACCGGCTTGCCGAAGTCGCGCCACAGTCCGCCGCTCTTGCGCTGCATCTGCGCTCCCGGCGGCCGACTGCACGCTCCAACCTGCGCGGCCGACGTGCGATTTTCGTGCGTCGTGCCGGACTACGACTTCAGCGCCTTGAGCTTCTGCTCGTGCGCGCGGGTGTAGAGCGTCCTTCTCGGCCGGGGCAGGCAGTCGGCGTGCCCACGTGCTCGCGCTCGCCTTGGTGAGGCGCTTCTCCATCAGCCAGTCACCCGGATCGCCGTCCAGGACTTCGGGTCGACGTCCTTCCAGCCCCTGCACGCGCTGAAGGCGCCGTGCGGGCGCCTTCGGGTCATTCGCGCGCCCGCTGCGTGCGCGGGAGTGGAGCTAAGCGGGCTCGAACCGCTGACCTCCTGGGTGCGATCCAGGCGCTCTCCCAACTGAGCTATAGCCCCGCGCGGCCAAATCCTACCAGCCGTATGCCGACCGGAGGACGGTCGGCGGACGCTCCCGGGCGGCTCAGGGCCCCGGGGTCGAGGCCTGCTCGCCGGTGGCGGTCGAGCCGCTGTCGCCGCCCGCGAGGCCGCGTTGCCGTTCGCCTCGCCGCTCTGGCCGATCGAGTTCTGGCGCTTCGGCTTCGGCGCCTGCTTCTTCTCGGGCTCCTTCGCGACCGGCGGCGCGTTCACCGTCGTCGTCTTCTTCGTCGACGGACGCGCGGTGGCCACGGCGGAGTTCTTCGCGGCGGTGGCGACGAAGCCGGTGTCGGAGGCGGTGGACGTCCTCGACGACCGCCCGCCGCGCGCAACGGCCTTGATCGTGCGCTGCGATCCCACGGCTCCGAGGGTCACGCTCACGGGTACGACGCTCGGCGTCGTCCGCGCCGGGGCCGACGACGACATCGCAACCGTGTTCGGGAAGCTCACGTCGGTCTGGAGAGAGTCGGTGAGCGGCGCGAGCGCGAGCAGGCCGGCGACGCTGACGCCTGCCAGTGCCCCTGCGGGTATCCACGCCCGGTTCATCGCTGTGTCTCCCTCATCTACCTTGCACCTGCCCGGTACCGACCCTAGTCTCGGTCTGTTGCCGATCTCGGCATGCGAGCCCCGTACCTTGAGGGTTGGCGTACCCCGCAAGTGGGAATCTGCATGGCCTTCAAACTCCGGCTCCAGATCTTCTTCCTAATTCTAACGGTACTTCCACTCCTCGTGGGGGGGTGGATGATCCAACGCACCGTCGTTGAGAGCCGGAGGTCCTCGATCGACCAGCGGCTCGCCGGTGGGGTGGGGACGCTCGGCACGCAGTACGGCGCGGTGCTCGACGCGGGGCGGCGCCAGCTGCAGACGCTGCCGCGCAACAGCCAGCTGCAGAAGGCGCTCGTCGAAGGCGACGACGTGACGGTGAGACGGCTCGCCGACCTGGCCGCCGGGGGCGGGCTGGAGATCACGGTCAGGGATCCCGGCGGAGCGCTGATCACTGGCAGGGCGCCGCAGGGCGCGCGTCGGATCGGCACGACGCAGATCGGGGGCGATCCGAGTCTGGCAACCGTGACGGCCTATGCCGACATCGGCAGCCTGATCCAGCTGGCCGAGCAATCGGACAAGGATGTGATGCTCGGCCTCGCGACCGGCAATCGGAGTGGCACTGGGCGAGGAGACGCTGCCGCTGCCGCGCGCGCTGGCGCTCGGGCGGCCCTTCGAGATCGACGCTGCAGGGCGTCGAAGTACCGCGCCGCGGCGCGCTCGATCTCGGACTCGCAGGTGGTGGTCGCTCTACCCGCAGCGCAAGCTCGACTCGTACGCCAACTCGATCCGGCCTGCGGGTGGCCCTCCTGATGGGCCTCCTGCTGCTGCTGATCGGCGCCGGCGCGGCCTTCGCCGTGCGCTCGCTGACGCACACGCTGCGCGTCTTCAAGGACGGCATCCGCGCCGTCGCCGCGGGGCGCTTCGACCAGCGCCTGCCGGTCAGCGGGACGGACGAGTTCTCGCAGTTCGGCGAGGTCTTCAACCAGATGTCGAGCCAGCTCGAGGAGCGCATCGAGGAGCTCGACTCGGAGCGCCGCCGCGTGCAGGAGTTCGGGCAGCGCTTCGGCGCGGCGCTCGCCGCGACCCACGACGTCGCGGGGCTGCTGGAGATCGTGGTCGACTCGGCCGTGCAGCTCGCGCGCGCCCAGGGCGCGCGGCTGCTCGTGGCCGACGAGGGCACCGACGTGCTCGTCGAGCAGCTGCGGCGCGGCGAGCTGGGCGCCGCCGCCGGTCTGCTCGACGCGCCGGTGCGCTACGGCGAGGGCATCGAGGGCCGCGCACTGCAGACGCGCCAGGCCGTGATCGGCGACGAGCCGATGCCGCTCCTGGCCGCGCCGCTCGTGGCCGAGGAGCGGGTGCTCGGGCTGCTCACGCTGGTCGGCGATCCCGACCGCCCGTTCGGGCGCGACGACGCCGAGCGCGTCGGCTCGCTCGTGGGCCAGGGCGCGGTGGCGATCGAGAACGCGCGGCTGCACCGCCTGATCCAGAAGCAGGCCAAGACCGATCCGCTGACGCAGCTGCTCAACCGCCGCGAGTTCGAGGAGCAGCTCGCGCGCGAGGTCGAGCGGGCCCAGCGCTTCGGCACGCCGGTCGGGCTCGTGGTGCTCGACCTCGACGACTTCAAGCTCATCAACGACCGCTTCGGCCACCTCGCCGGCGACGGCGTGCTCAAGGCCGCCGCCGGCGCGCATCCGCCAGTGCACGCGCGAGATCGACCAGCCGGCGCGCTGGGGCGGCGAGGAGTTCGCGGTGATCCTCCCGCACACCGGTCTCGACGGCGCGGCGCGCCTCGCGGAGCGCTTGCGACAGGCGATCGCGGAGCGTCAGATCCCGACGCCCGGACGGCCGCAGCGTGCGCGTCACCGCGTCGTTCGGCGTGGCCGCGCTGCCCGGCAGCGGCACCACGCAGGTCGAGCTGACGGCGGCCGCCGACGACGCCGTCTACCGCTCCAAGCGGGCCGGCAAGAACCGCGTCTCGCTGTCCGAATCCCAGCTGGGGGATGACGGCGACGGACCCGGGGAGCTATCACTAGCTTTTGACGGGTTCCCGTCGCGCGCCTCGCGGTACGGTTGTCAAACCAAAGACGGCTGGGGTACAGTGGACGTGCTTGAGGGGGTACGGCTTGTACGTTCTATGGACCGACCGAGGGTGGTGTGATGTCTGATTCCAAGTCGTTGTTCGCTGCGGTCATCGAGGAGCATCTCGCGCTGAAGCGCCGGAATGCCCATCTCAACGGCCAGCGCCCGTTGTCGGCGTACGAGGTCGCAGACCCGTTCGACAACCACGCGCTGTTCAAGAGCGAGGCCGATGCGCGCCGCGAGGAGGAGGAGACCGGCGATTACCCCGCGCTCGACACGTCCGAGTTCGAGCCCGCGATCGTCGGCCGCTCCGAAGAGGTCTGGCTCGATCAGCAGCAGTGCCAGGACTTCGACTGGGGCGACTGAGCGCCTGCCGGGCAGATGCCGCCCGGCTCCTGCAGCTCGTCTGACCGTCGTGTGACCCGCCGCTGCCCGCGGCGTCCCAACGTGCCGAGACGCGCGCTCTCCCGCACTCGCGGCGCTCGTCGCCGCGCTCGCGCTGCCGGTACCGGCGGCCTTCGCCGATGCGCCCTGCCCGGGCCTGATCCCGACCGGTCCGATCGCCGTCGAGTTCTCGGACGGCTCGGTGCAGTTCCGGCAGGCCGTCTTCGCCCGGCCGGGGCTCGCCGTGGCCACGACCGGCATCGGCGTGCCCAAGGCGCTGCGCGACGCCGGCGCGTCCACGGGCTACTGGGAGATGAACCTCCAGAACCTCGTCGGCACGCCGACCGCGCCGGCCGATCCCGCGACGATGGACGCCGTCGCCGCGGCCGAGGTGCAGAAGGCCCAGACCTCGACGGCCTGCCCGAACCCGATCATCGCCCTCAACGAGCTGCTCGGCTCGGAGATCGCCGGACCGCTGCCCGCCGCGGCGCAGCGCTACCGCGACGCCGTGCTCGCGCTCATGCGCGCGCTCGCCGCCGACGGCGCGACGCCGTTCCTGCTCGTGCCGCGCCGCTTCACGGTGCTCGGCACCGAGGACTGGTGGCGCCAGGTCGCACAGGTCGGCTGGCTCGTGCCCGAGGTCTACACGCCGGCCACGAGCCTGTGGTCGATCGGCAACCCGTTCCTGATCAGCCGCGTGCTGCGCATCGGCTACCGGGAGTGGGTCGCCCGGCTGACCGCCCTCGGCATCCCGGCCTCGCGCATCGGCGTGATGCTCGGCTTCCAGTCGGGCGATCCGTACGGCGGCCGCGGCCGGCCTGCAGCCGACCGCGGCCTGGCTCGCCGATCGTCAAGCTGGAGGCCCAGGCGAGCTTCGTCGTGGCGCGCGAGCTCGGCCTCTCGTCGCGTGTGGTCGTGGGGGTGGGGGACGTTCGCCCTGCCCGGCAGCGCCGACGCCGACAAGCAGGCCGCCGCCTGCACGTACCTGTGGGCGCGCGATGCGGCGCTCTGCGACGCGCCCGCGCTCGCGCGTGTCCCGGCTTCGATCCCGATCTCACCGCCGGGCGTCGTCGATCTCGCGCCCGCGCTGCAGTGCCGCTACACGGGCGGCTCGTTCACGCACCGGCCGAGCTGACCGCGCTGACGGCGGGCGGCGTGACGAGCGCGGCCGGGCTCACGGCGCTGCTCGAGCGCAGCCTCGTCCGCACGCGGACGACGATCGGCCCGACCGCGCTGCTGCGCGCCGAGCGCAGCGTGATCAACGGCGAAGTTCGGCGGGCAGCGCGGCCAGTACCAGCAGTGGCTGCAGGTGCAGGGCGCGACCGCCGCGGTCGCTCGCGACGCCATCCGCGACCAGCTGCTGGCGGCCAAGCTCGCACGCGGCCTGCGCGTCGCACCGATCACGGGCCCCGATGTGACCGCCTTCATCAAGGCGCACGCGGGCACGCGCACGCGCAGCGTCGAGACCGTGCGGCCGGTGCGCTGGCTCGTGGGGCAGACGCGTGGCGTCGCGCTGCCGGGCCTCGCGCCGCCGTCCGTGCTGAGGGCCGCCGATCGGCTCGACCGTGCTCGTGCACGCGGAGGACGGGCCGGTGCGCGTGCGCGTCCTGGGCGCCAAGCTCGCGCTGCCGAAGGCCGAGCGCTCGAAGGCGCGGCTCGCCGTGCGCGCGCTGCTGCTCGCCGAGGCGCGCCGCGCCGCGCTCACGACGTGGCTCGCCGGTGCCGAGCAGGCGGCGGTCGACACGGCGCTCTGCCGCGCCGACGCCGTGCCGCTCACCGGCCGCAGCAAGCTGCTGCAGCGCTGGCCCGAGCTGCGACTGCAGCCCTGAGCCACAACCCGCTGCGGGTCGACCGCCTCATCCGCTCAGGAACGGCTGGCCCTGGCCGTGCCGGTCGCGCGACGCTCGCTACTCGATGATCGCCTGGGTGGTGCTCGACATCGTGCCCGACCAGAGCGGTAGGCCCGATGACGTCGAGCTTCCACGGATAGGTGACCGTGACGCTGGACGCGGTCGTGCGCCTCCCAGAGCTCGCCGTCCGGCGTGATGTTGCTGTCGAGGCCGGTCACGGTGATGCCCATCTTGGCGTGGATCGAGGAGCGGGTTCGAGCTGCGCACGGCCGTCGTCACGGCGCTCGCGACCGCGGTCGAGCTCGGCATCGCCCGTGCCGCGCGTGACCGAGCCCTTGCGCACGCCGTCGCGCGCGGCGTGCTGCAGCGCGGTGTAGTCGCCGTAGATCACGGCCACCTTGAGCAGGCCGAAGACGATCATGAAGAAGACGGTCGCGCAGAGCGCGAACTCGACCGCGGTCTGGCCGCGCTCGCGGCGCAGGCGCCCTCACGAGCCCTGCCTGTGGACGCGCATGTCGTCGGTCACGCTGAGAGTTGCCCGGAGCTGATCGAGACGCCGAACAGGCTCAGCGTGTACGGGCGCCGTGACGGTCGCGCGCACCTTGCCGCCCGCCGTCCAGTTGCCGACCGGTGCGATCGTCACGACCATGCCGGGCACGCTCGCGGAGTTGGTGGCCGCGAACTGCGCCCTCCGACTTCGCCGCGGCGAGCGACGGGGCGTCGTTCGTCGTCGAGGGCGCGCCCGAGAGCGCGGCCGCGCGGGCGCCCGAGCGCGCGGCCTCCGAGATGTTGATGAAGTTCGAGAAGATCGTGCCGACCTGCCAGACGGCGAGCAGCATCAGGCAGAGGAAGCCGGCGCACAGGCTCAGCTCGACGAGCGCCTGGCCGCCGTTCCCGCCGTGCGAGCCGGAACCTAGAAGCCATCGTCCACCAGCCTGCTCGAGCCCGCGCCGATGTCGGTCGCGATCGCGCTGAAGATCGAGGTCAGGTCGCCGCCGGACGGTCTTGTTGTAGAACGCGCCGTCCGACGCGATGGCCTCGACGGTGTCGTCGGAGTAGATCGCTCCGCCGGCCGAGGTCATCTCGTTGCCTGAGTCGGCCTTGTGGTAGCAGAGACTCGTTCTCGGTGGCGTACGTCGCCTTGTTGTCGAGCGTGACCGACGCGTTGCTGTCCCGGTCGCACCAGTGCGCGGGGATCGCCACCTGGGTGACCTTGGTGCCGGACTTCATCTGCGCCTGCGCGGGGATCCACGGCCCGTACGTCGCCGCCCGTGCAGCGCGTGCTCGACCCGAGCGCGTAGCCGATGCTGTAGATCCGGATGTCCCGCGTCCTTGTAGCTGTCCGCGAGCGTGATCGCCGTCTGGCACGGCTTCTGATCGTCGCTGTTGCCGGGCTTGATAGGCCGGCGAGTTGTCCGGGAAGGCCGCTGTGCCGAACGCCGATTTGGTGCCCGTGGCGGTGGTGTAGGCCTTGCCGTCCGAGGCGTACACGCTGCCGATGTTGGCCTCGCCGTCGGTCAGGAAGACGATGACGTCCGGGATGTTTGCGCGCCCGTGCGCATCGAGCTCTGCCTTGCGCCTGGCGCAGCGCCTCGCTGTAGGACGTGTAGCCGTCGGCGATCACGCACTTGCGTCGTCGTCGCCCTCGACGGTGTGCAGGTAGAGACCCGACGCAGTGTTCGGGCTCCCGTTCGCGAGCTTGTAGTCGGTGCCGATCTGATCGGTGAGATAGCGCCGGTCCGTGCTGTCGTAGGCGGTGTAGTCGCTACTCGTCCCCTGTGGTGAGTTGCACACGGGCGTGCCGGCGCCGTCGAGTGGCGGGAAGGCGATCATGCCGACCTGCGCGTAGGGCGGATTGAGGATGCTCAGGAGGGTGTGCACGCCTTCCTTCGCGTTGTCCAGGTCGGTGCAGCCGTCGCGGCCGGCCGGCCGTTGTCGCACATCGAGCCGGTGCGGTCGAGCACGACGACGACGTCGACGGGGCTCGACGAGCACGGGCTGCAGGCGTTTGCACGCGCCGCGACGTTGAAGCTGTTGATGCCGAAGATCTTCGCGAACCACGTGTTCGTGCTGGCCGCGGCCGTTCACGGTGAGGTTGTTCGGGTTCGTCGTCGCGGACGCAGCCGAGGCCCGCGGCTGGCGGAAGTGGTGCACGACGTCGTGTAGGTGTAGCTGACGCTCGAGAGGTTCGCCGGCGTGTTCGCGCTCGCGTACGTCGCGGCCGTCGCCTTCGCGGTGCTGATCGATGGCAGGTCCTGGGCGCCCGCGAGCGCGGCCGCGTCCGCCGCGCTCTGCAGCTGGCGCTTCGCGTAGAACGCGTAGCCGACGTCGATCGCGAACGCGCTGATGCCGAGCAGGGCGACGAGGGCGAGCGCCACTATCGGCAGGATCTGACCGCGCTCTCGACGTCCCCTCCGCATGCTCACGTCCCTTTCCGACCCCGAATTGGCAGAGACGCGTACGAGACGCGGCCCTGTTCGCAGATTCGGTCAGGAAACAGGTGCGGGCATCACCCCTTTGGGGGTTCAGGCGTGTGATGCGACCTGACGAGGCGGGGCGACGCGTGCCCGAACGGCGGCCCACGCGGCGGTCCAGAGCGCGTCGTGCCCGAGCTGGCGGCGCGCGGCGCCACCGGCCACGGCGAGCCGGATGAGCGCGTCCTCGGCGGCGTCGGCAGTCGGGCGTCGACGTCGTGTCGGCGAGCACGCGCGCGACCTCGGCGGTCGTGAGGCCGCCCGGATAGGCCGCGAGCAGGTCGGGGAGCTCCGGGACGGGTAGGCGCTCGGCGTCCGGCACGAGGTTCATGACGAGCGTGTCGACGACCTCGAACGGCTGGATAGCCCGGCGCCACCAGCTCGCGGCCACCGGCGCGCAGGACGATCGCTCGGCGCGGTGTAGCGGTCGGGGCCGTCGCTCGCCGCGGTGCGGTTCATCGTCACGGCGAAGCGCTGTCGGGGCGCGCGACTCGGCGCGGTCGCGCTGGTAGGCCTCCTCGACGGCGGGCGACGTCGCGTCGGCGAGCGCACGCTCGGCGTCGAGTCCCTCGATGCTCTCGGCGGCGGCGCGCAGCGCCCTCCTCCTCGTCCATCACGAGGTCGCTCGTGAACCACGCGAAGCGCAGCGCGCGCAGGACGGCCTCGGCCTGCGCGACGCCCTGCTGCTCGGCGGCCTTGACGAGGCGGCAGGCGTTCGCCGTGCCGTACGGGCGCGTGCGCGGGCCGGTCGCCATCGGCATGCCGCAGGTGCGGAAGCGTGCGGCGGGTCAGGGACGATGCCCTCCGGCGTGTAGCCGCGCGCCTCGTACTCCCGTAGCGACGCCGAGAGCCCGATCATCACGGTGCGGTACGTCAGCTGATCGCCGTAGCGCGCCTCGAGCGCGCGCAGCGCGGGCTCGAAGTTGTACGCCCACGGACACGCCGCGTCGGTGTAGTGGATCGCTTCGACAAGGCCGGGACGGGACGTCGCAACGGGCGTGCGCCAGGGGGCGGGAATGCGGAGGAGAGACATCCCCGTAGGGTTGCACTCCTCCCCGTCAGCGGCCGCGGCTGCGCCCGGCGTCGCCGAAGATCGTGGCGAGCGGGTCGCGCCAGAGCTTCTGCAGCGTCGGCGTCGGCGGCGACCAGCCGAGCGTGCGGCCGGCCGGGCCGACCTCGATGCGCTCGCGGCCGCCCCAGATGCCCGGGAACGTCATCGGCCAGGTCAGCCGGGTGACGGGGGCGAGCGGGAACGCCAGCGGAGCGCCGCCGCCGGCGCGGTCGTAGATGCCGAGCGCGTCGTCGAGCCGGTCGCCGAGCGCACGCGCTCGCGACCGGGCCGATCAGGCGGTCGACGCGCTGGTGCACGAAGGCGCCGACGCGCGGGTCGCAGCGCCACCAGCGCGGGCGCGCGGTCACCGCGCCGCGGCAGGTTGGCGTGCGACCCGAGGGCGATCCAGGAGACGGGATGAGTGAGCGCGCCGCTCGCGTCGGCGACGAGGCGTCGCGCCCGCGAAGGGGCGCCACTCGCCGGCGCAGTGCGCGCTCCAGTCGACGAACAGCGGCGTGTCGGCCGAGAGCCCGACCGTGACGGCCTCCCAGTCGCCCTCGTGGTGCTGGCGGATCACGGGCAGCGGCACCCGGCGGCCGCCGGGCAGGGTCACGCCGCGCGGCGTCGAGCGCCAGTCGTCGACGAGCGAGTACTGCCAGTACTGGACGACGACCTCGAGCTCGGGGAAGGGCATGAGCGCGTGCGGCTGCGTGAGCCAGGCGGGGGCCGTGCCCCTGGCCGGATGGCGCCGGATGACGCGCGCGTAGACGAGCCGCGCGCGTGTTCGCGGGCGCGGGGCAGGGCTTGCTCGCGACGAGGCCGCAGCCGAGCCGCAGCGCCCACGCGCAGGGCAGGCCGCCGACGCAGCTGCTGCCCGTGGGCAGCAGCGCGGGTGCCAGCGGCGCGGCGCGCGCGAGCGCTCCCGTCGCGGCGCACGAGCGTCGCGCCGAGCGCGAGCAGCTGCTCGGCGCTCGTGGGCGCGTGGCGCTCGTCCGCGTGGAGCACGAAGACGCGGCGAGTAGCGCTCGGCGATCTGCGCGTCGGTCAGACCGTCGATCGCCCCGCCGAGCGCCGGCTGGGCGCCGCACGCCGCGAGCAGCGCCCAGGCACCGAGGATGACGCGCAGCCGCCGCATGGGGCCAGGATAGGGGTCTCCCTCACGCCCTCGGCGCCCTGCTGCCGATACCCCGGTGAGGCGCGCCGCCGGGCACGCCGAGATCCCATGGATGAGACCGCCGCCGAGCAACGCCGTGACCAGCGCTTCCGCGCGCTGCTCGAGGGCGTACCGGTCGCCGCGTATCGCTGGGAGGCCGGGTCGAACGGGCGCTGCCTCTACGTGAGCCCGCAGATCGAGGCGATGCTCGGCTACTCGCCCGAGCGCTGGATGGCGAGCCCCGAGCTCTGGCTGGAGCGCATCCATCCCGACGACCGCGCGCGCGTCCTGGCGCGACGAGGGCGACGCCAAGGCCGCGGGGACGCTCGACGCCGAGTACCGGATGCTGCACGCCGACGGGCACATCGTGTGGGTGCGCGATCAGGCGCGCTGGGTCGCGGACGAGTCGGGGCAGGCGCTCTTCGAGGGCGTCTTCGCCGATGTCACGGAGCGCAAGCGGGCCGAGCTCGAGCTCACGCACACCGCCCAGCACGATCCGCTGACCGGCCTCGTCAACCGCCGGCAGTTCACGCGCCAGCTCGAGCACGAGCTCGAGCACGGCGCCGCGGCGGGCGCCGCGGTGCTGTTCGTCGACATCGATCGCTTCAAGCTCGTCAACGACGGCCACGGGCACGACGCCGGCGACGAGGTGCTGCGCGAGGCCGGGCGCCGGCTGGCGGCGGCCCTGCGCGCGGGCTCGGTGCTCTCGCGCTTCGGCGGCGACGAGTTCACCGCCTACGTCCCGGACTGCGACGCCGCCGGCGCCGAGGTCATCGCCCAGCGCATCCTGACGACGCTCGCGCGTCCCTTCCCGGTGGCGCGCGGCGAGGTCTACGTCGGCGGCAGCGTGGGCATCGCGCTGACCGACGGCGACGCGCGCTCGGCGACCGATCTGATCCGCGACGCGGACGTCGCGATGTACGTCGCCAAGCAGAGCGGGCCGGGGGCGCCTCGCGCTCTTCGACGCGAGCCTGCGCGAGGAATCCGCACGGCGGATCGAGATGGTCAGCGCCCTGCACCGGGCGCTCGCGCTGGGCGAGATCGAGCTGCGGCTGCAGCCGATCGTCGATCTTGGCGACGAGCGCCTGGCCGGAGTCGAGGCGCTGCTGCGCTGGCGCCGCGACGGCGTGCTCGTGCCGCCGCTCGAGTTCGTGTCGCTGGCCGAGGAGGCGGGCCTGATCGCCGAGATCGAGCGCTTCGCCCTGGCCGAGGCCTGCCGGATGGGCCAGCGCCTGGCCGCGCTGCACGGCGAGCCGATCGCGGTCAGCGTCAACGTCTCGCCGCGGCACGCGCTGCAGGGCGACCTCGCGACCAGCGTGGAGCAGGCGCTGACGAGCACGGGCTTCGATCCGGCCGAGCCTGCTCGTCGAGCTGACCGAGAGCGAGCGCATCGAGGACGTCGACGGGCTCGCGAGCGTGCTCGCTGCGGTGCGCAAGCTCGGGGTCTCGGTCGCGCTCGACGACTTCGGCACGGGCTGGTCGACGCTCGGGCTGCTGCGGCGCGTGCCGTTCGACGCGCTCAAGATCGACCGCAGCTTCACCGCGGGCCTGCCGGCCAGCCGCGGCGACCGCGCGCTCGTCGCGGCCATCGTCACGCTCGCGCGCAGCCTCGGCGTGCCGGCCGTGGCCGAGGGCATCGAGCGCCCCGAGCAGCACGCCTGGCTGCGCGAGGTCGGCTGCGAGCTCGGGCAGGGCTACCTGTTCGCGCGGCCGAGCACGGTCGAGCAGCTCGCCGAATGGCTCGATCGCCGCTCCGGCGGACGCTACTCGTCCGCCCAGAGCTGCTTGACGTTGTCCCAGTCGGCATCGGCCGGGTTGCGGCTCGGCGGCAGGAAGCGGCAGCCCGGGAACGCGTTCGCCGGCGGCGTGAACGCGCCGCGCTCGACGAGCCGCTCGATGTTGCCGCGGTAGACCTCGTCGACCGCCTCGTGCTGGAGCGGATCCTGCTCGAACCAGAGGTTCGGCGGATGGATGGGCTGCTCGTACATGCGCCGGAAGAGCTCGGTGCGCAGATCCTTCATCCAGTTCGAGTTGAGGTTCATCACGCGGTACTGGCGCAGCGCCTCGATGTCGACGATGCCGGCCACGAAGCTGTTCGCGCCCGAGACGGTGTGGCCGAGCACGGAGCCCTGGTAGTCGACGATGTGCGAGTTGCCGCCGCCGATGTCGTAGGGGTGCTCCATCTTCGGGTGCACGTAGACCGGGCCGACGTTCGGGGCGACGACGTAGAGGCTGTTGAAGTGCGCGTGCGCGCGGTTCTGCAGCAGCCACGTGCCGCCCGGCTCGCCGATCTGCGTCATCGGCACGGCCTCGCTCGGCCGGTACACGACCTCGGCGCCGCCGAACGCGAGCGCGCGCACGGCCTCGGGGTACTCGCCGTCGGAGCAGCAGATCGTGCCCAGGTTGCCGATGTCATCCGTGCGCAGCACGGGGAAGAACGCCTCCGGGCCGTCGCCGAAGAGCTCGACCCAGCGCGCGTAGACGTCGTGCGGGGTGCACGAGCGCTCGCGGCACCAGAGGTGGTTCTTGGCCGCCTTGTGCACGATCTCGCCCTGCGGTGAGATCACGAACAGGGTGTTGAAGAAGCGGTCGGGCATGACCTCGGGCCAGCGCGCCTTGCACTGCACGACGATGTAGGTCTCGTAGAGGCGTGCGAGCTCGGCCAGCCGCTCGCTCTCCTCGCCCGGGATGTCGATGAACAGCTCGCGCGCGGCGGTCACGTGCGGAATGTCGAAGATCTCGTCCGTGAAGCCGGTCAGGGCACCCTCGGCGAGCGCGATCAGCTTGACCGGCATGTTGATGCCGATGATCGAGACCGCCGCGTGGATGGCGTCCTCGATGATGTCCAGGTTGCGCTGGATGTGACGGCGTTCGGCGACGCCGTGGACGATCGTCGAGAGGCCGACTGCCATGTACGGCGCGACCGGGGTGCGTTCGCTCATGGGCCGGAATGCTACGCCGCGCGGAGCGCCGGGACGTGCGCCACGGCGTCGCTCAGGCGGCCGGGCGCGAAGCCACGGGCTGGACCTCTGCCTCCTGGCCGAGCGCCTGGCGGACGAGCCAGCGCAGCTGGTCGCCGGAGTACTCGCGCTTCTCGAGCACCGCGGCCTTGCGCTCGCGCAGCAGGCGCCGTTCCTCCCCGGTCAGCTCGCGGCCGGTCAGCACGACGACGGGCAGCTGGCGGGTCTCGCGCGCGCTCGAGCAGCCGCTCGAGCACGCCGAAGCCGTCGAGCTTCGGCATCGAGAGGTCGAGCACGAGCACGTCGGGCGGGCGCACGGCGATCATCGCGAGCGCCTCGACGCCGTCCGCGGCCTCGCGCAGCTCGCCGCCGTCGCGCGCGAGCGTCTCGATCACGAGCCGGCGCAGCGCGACGTCGTCGTCGACGACGAGCACCGAGGAGCGCTCGGCCGAGAGCTGGCGCGCAACGGCCTCGCGCAGCTGATCGCGGGCTGAACGGCTTGGCCAGGAACTCCGTCGCGCCGAGCGTGTTGGCCGTGCTGCGGCCCTTCTCGCCCGTGCACACGATCACGGGCACGTGCGCGGTCAGCGGGTTGGCCTTGAGCTGGACGAGCACCTGCCAGCCGTCGAGCGCGCCGGAAAGGTAGATGTCGAGGCAGATCACGGCCGGGCGGTCGTGCGAGCGCCCGCTCGAGGCCCGACTCGCCGGTCGCGGCGACCTCGACCTCGAGGCCGTCGAGCGCCAGGCAGTCGGCGAGCAGGCGTGGAGAGCGACGGGTCGTCCTCGATCACGAGCACGCGGCGCGCGGTTGTCGGCGGCGCTGGCGCGCCAGGCGCTCGGCAGCTCGAACCAGAACGTGCTGCCCACGCCCTCCGTGCTCTCGAAGCCGATGCGGCCGCCGTGCGCGGTCACGATCTCGTGGCAGAGCGCGAGCCCGAGGCCGGTGCCGCCGATCTCGCGCGTGTCGGACGAGTCGACGCGGAAGAAGCGCGTGAAGACCTGCGCCTGCTGCGACGGCGGGGATGCCCAGGCCGGAGTCGGTCACCTGCACGCGCGCGAAGCCCTCGCGCGGCGTGGCGGTGATCGTGACGGTGCCGCCGGCGGGCGAGTACTTGATCGCGTTGGAGAGCAGGTTCGCGATGACCTGGCCGATGCGGTTGCGGTCGCCGACCATCGCGAGCGGCTCGTCCACGGCGGCGAACTCGAGCTCGTGGCTCGCACGACTGCGCCGAGAACAGCTCGACCTCGTGCTCGAGCAGCTCGCCGAGCTCGAACGACTCGAGCGCGAGCGTGAAGCGGCCCGGCCTCGATCTTCTGCACGTCGAGGAAGTCGTCGACGAGCGCGGTCAGGCGCTGCGCCTCGCTGTGGATGGTCTCGAGGTAGCGCTTGCTGCGTGGCCTCGTCGAGGCCGTGGTGCATGAGCAGCTCGGCGAACCCGAGCACGCCGGTGAGCGGCGTGCGCAGCTCGTGCGAGACGGTCGCGACGAGCTCGGACTTGAGCCGCGCCGCCTCGCGCTCGGCGGTGATCTCGCGCACCACGATGATGCGGCCGATCAGCTCGCCGGCGGAGTCGCGCACCGGGCCCGGTGTGGCGCTGGAACGCGCGCCGCGACGTCGGCGAGCTCGAAGTCGTCCTGCGTCGCGCAGTGCGGGATCGGCGGCGATCGTCTCCATCGTCGCGATGTAGGACGCCGGGCTCGGTCAGGCGGTCGGCGATCGCGCGGCCCTCCTGCAGCGTCGCGTAGCGCGGCAGGCCGAAGATCTCGGTCGTGAGGTGCTCGATCACGGAGTTGGCGAGCAGCGAGCGCCCTTCGAGGTCGACGAGGCGGATCCCGTCGACGCTCGCGTCGAGCAGCGCGCGGTTGATGTCGATCAGGCGCTCGAGCGTGACCTGGTGGGCCTGCATCGAGACCTGATGGGCCTCCATGGTGACCTGCTGGGCCTCCATCGTGACCTGCTGCGCCTTGAGCTCGTCCGACTCCAGGCCGAGCGCGGTGTTCTCGCGCTCCAGGCTGGCATTGCTGCGGTTCTCCCCGGCCTCCGCGGGCGGCGGGGCGCCCTCGCGCGGCTCGGCCGGAGCAGTCACGCGCCGAGCACCTCTTCGACGAGGGCGGCGAGCCCGACCGGGCTGAACGGCTTCGTCAGGTAGTGGCTCGCGCCGGCGAGGTTCATCGCCTCGCGGTCGGACGCCTGCGCGCGCGCCGTGAGCATGATCACGGGCGTCTCGGCCGAGGCCGGGTCGGCGCGCAGCTCGCGCAGCACGTCGCTGCCGCTGCGGCCGGGCATCATCATGTCGAGCAGGATCAGATCGGGCCGGCGCTCGCGCGTCCGCGCGAGCGCCTCGTCGCCGTCGCAGGCCTCGATCACGGTGTAGTCGCCCTGGTCGAGCGTGGCACGCACGAGCATGCGCAGCACGGGCTCGTCGTCGCACACGAGCACGGTGGGGCGTCGAGCTGGAGTCGTCGGCTGGTCGCCCATTGGTGATCCCATCGGCACATCTCTGCGGAACGTGAGAGGTATGTCCTCTCGCTCCCTGAACAGATCGGGCTAGGCCGCGCGCGGCGGCACGAGCAGCAATTCCTCCTCCTGCCCGAGCGCCTGGCGGACGAGCCAGCGCAGCTGGTCGCCGGAGTACTTGCGCTTCTCGAGGATCGGCGGCGTTGCGGTCGGCGAGCAGGCGCCGCTCGGCGCCGGTCAGCTCGCGGCCGGTCAGCACGACGACGGGCAGCTGGCGGGTCTCGGCGCGCTCGAGCAGCTGGTCGAGCACGCCGAAGCCGTCGAGCTTCGGCATCGAGAGGTCGAGCACGAGCACGTCGGGCGGCGCGCACGGCGATCATCGCGAGCGCCTCGACGCCGTCCGCGGCCTCGCGCAGCTCGCCGCCGTCGCGCGCGAGCGTCTCGATCACGAGCCGGCGCAGCGCGACGTCGTCGTCGACGACGAGCACCGAGGAGCGCTCGGCCGAGAGCTGGCGGGCGACCGCCTCGCGCACCTGCAGGCTGGTGAACGGCTTCGCGATGAACTCGGTGGCGCCGAGCGCGATGGCGGTGCTGCGCCCCTTCTCGGACGTGCAGACGATCACGGGCACGCGCGCGGTCAGCGGATTCGCCTTCAGCTGCGCGAGCACCTGCCAGCCGTCGAGCTTCCCGGGGAGGTAGATGTCGAGGCAGATCACGGCCGGCGGATCGTCGATGGCGCTCGCGACGCCCAGCTCGCCGGTGACGACGCTCTCGACCTCGACGCCGTCGAGCGCGAGACATTCGGAGACGAGCATCGTGACCGCGATGTCGTCCTCGATCACCAGTACGCGGGCACGGTTGCCGGCGGCGCTGGCGCGCCAGGCGCTCGGCAGCTCGAACCAGAACGTGCTGCCCTCGCCCTCCGTGCTCTCGAAGCCGATGCGGCCGCCGTGCGCAGTCACGATCTCGTGGCAGAGCGCGAGCCCGAGGCCGGTGCCGCCGATCTCGCGGGTGTCGGAGGAGTCGGCGCGGAAGAAGCGCGTGAAGACCTGCTTCTGCTGCGTCGCGGGGATGCCGAGTCCCGGATCGCCGATGCAGACCCGCGCGAAGCCCTCGCGCGGCATCGCGGTGATCGTCACCGCGCCGCCCGCGGGCGAGTACTTGATCGCGTTGGAGAGCAGGTTCGCGATCACCTGCCCGACCCGGTTGCCGTCGCCGACCATCGCGAGCGGGTCGGCCGGGCGCTCGAACTCGAGCCGGTGGCTCGAGGACTGTGCGGCGAAGATCTCGATCTGACGCTCGATCAGCTCGCCGAGCTCGAACGACTCCAGGGCGAGCGTGAAGCGGCCGGCGTCGATCTTCTGCACGTCGAGGAAGTCGTCCACGAGCAGCGTCAGCCGCCGCGCCTCGCTGTGGATCGTCGCGAGGTAGCGGGCGCGCGTCGCCTCGTCGAGCTCGTGGTGCATGAGCAGCTCGACGAAGCCGAGCACGCCCGTGAGCGGCGTGCGGAGCTCGTGCGAGACGGTGGCGACGAGCTCGGTCTTGAGCTTCGCGGCCTCGCGCTCCGCCGTGATCTCGCGGATCACGATGATGCGCCCGAGCAGCTCGCCGTCGGCGTCGCGCACCGGGCCCGTGTGGCGCTGGAAGGCGCGGCGGACGCCGGTGATCTCGAACTCGTCCTGCGTCGCGCACTCCGGGTCGTCGGCGATCGCCTGCATCGTCGCGAGATAGGTCGCGGGGTCGCTCAGGCGGTCGATGATCGCGAGGCTCTCGGGCAGCGTCGCGTCCGCGGGTACTCCGAACACCTCGCTGCCGAAGTGTTCGATGACCGAGTTCGCGAGCAGGGGGTGCCCGTCGAGATCCATCAGGCAGATGCCGTCCACGCTCGCGTCGAGCAGGGCGCGGTTGATGTCGACGCGGCGCTCGAGCTGCTCGGCGACGGCGGCCATGCGGCGCACCGGCCTGATGATCGTGCGCCCGAGGTAGACCGCGAAGCCGGCGATCAGGAACGCCGCGCCCACGAGCCCGGCGATGCCGGCGCGCGTGGCCAGCGTGCCGGCCGACCTCGCCCGCGCCTGCTGCTGCGTGCCTCCGCCGTGGCGCCCGCGATGAGCGTGGCGAGCTGCCCGCGGATGACTTCGAGGCGCCGGTTGCCCTCGCCCGCCGAGACGGTCGTCCGGGCCGCGGCGGGATCGCTGCGCACCGTGGCCACGAGCGGCGTCGAGTAGTCCCGGACGTAGGACGCGATGGTGCCCGCCAGCGCGCGTTCGGTGCCGTGCAGATCGGGCTCGCCCGACGCCAGCCGGCTGAGCTCGGCGGTGCGGGCGGGGAGCTCGGCGACGGCGCGTGTCCACGGCTCGAGGAACGGCTCCTGGCTGGTGATCACGTAGCCGCGCGAGCTCGTCTCGAGGCTGAAGACGAGCGCCGCCAGGGCATTGGCGGAGGCCATCGTCGCCTGCGCGGCGCGCGCCTCGTGCCCGGCGGCCCGGACGTCGCCGATCGCCGAGAGCATGACGGCGAAGACCAGCGCGATCAGGATCGCGACGACGCCGCTGGCGACGAGCAGCCGCTTGGCGAGCCTCTCAGGCATGCATGCGGGCCACCGGCCGTTCGCAACCCGCACGGGGTGGATCGGCCATGCGAGTGCCATCGGCACGAATCCGGGCAGCATGAGCGGTCTGTCACGATCACACGCCGGCGCGCGGCCGCGGCGAGCGCGTCAGGCGCGTGCGCAGAGGGCGAGCACGTCGGCGAAGCGGTGCGCCGCGAGCGCGCCGTAGAGCGGGTGGCGCGCTCAGCTTCGCGCGCGTCGTCGCCGGGCTCGAGAGCCCGCACAGGAAGCGCGCGAGCTGGCGCGGCTGGCCGAGCGCGGCCGGGTCCTCGGCGCGCAGCGACATGAGCGCGGCGCGGGCCGACGACCTCGCCGGCCGCCGGGAGGGGCTCGCCGCCGGCAGCACGGCCCGACCCGAGAGGCAGAGGCTGCAGTGGCCGCACGGCTCGGCGCGCTGCCTCGCCGAAGTAGGCGACCAGCGCGCGCACCTGGCAGTCGTCGGCCGTGACCAGCGCGAGCACGCTCTGGATGCGCGCGATCTCCGCCAGCTCGCGGCGCTCGAAGCGCTCGAGCATGTCGTCCGCGAGCGCCGCGCGGTCGGCCGGATGCGCGAGCACCGCGTAGCGCTGGCGCAGCTCGGCCGGCTGGAGCTCGACGAGGCCCTGATCCTCGAGATAGCCGAGCGCGGAGACGACGCGCGACGCGCTCCTCGCCGAGCGCTCGCGCGACGTCGTCGGGCGCGAGCGTCGTCCACACGCGGCCCTGCTTGCCCGCCGCGACGACGCGCTCGCAGGAACGCGCCGCGGGCGCCGTCGAAGCGCGCGAACAGCTCGTCGTAACCGGCCTCGCCGAGCGGGCGCATGCGGTAGCCGGCGTAGAACGGCGTGCCCTGGCGCAGCAGGCCCTCGAGCTCGAGGTAGGTGAGCAGCGTCTTGAGCACGAGCGGGCGCACGTCGAGGCGCGTCGAGAGCTCGTACTCGGCGACGACGAGCTCGTCGCCGGCCTCGCCCGCGAGCAGCTCGCCGAGCAGGGCCTCGACCGCCTCGCGGCTCGGCGTGTCGCCGTAGGCGAAGTTCTCGAGCACCGGCACGTCGTCGGCGCAGGCGAGCAGCTCGCAGGTCGACGGCTCGCCGTCGCGCCCGGCGCGGCCGATCTCCTGCGCGTAGCTCTCGAGGCTCTTCGGCAGGTTGTAGTGGTAGACGTAGCGCACGTCGGCCTTGTCGATGCCCATGCCGAACGCGATCGTCGCGACGACGACGCCGTCGCCCGATGCCGCCCACCAGTCCTGCATGGCGTGCGCGCTCCTCGGCCTCCATGCCCGCGTGGTAGGCCCGCGCCGGGAAGCCCGGCTGCCGCGAGCAGCTCGGCGATCCGCTCCGCCGTGCGCTGCAGCGTGACGTAGACGATCGTCGGCCCGGCGGCGCGCGAGCGCAGCCGCTCGACGAGCAGCGGCGTCGCGCTCGGCCGCGCGTGACGGGCGTCATCAGCAGCGTCAGGTTCGGGCGGTAGAAGCCGGTCGACGACGGCGTCGGCCCGCGCGATGCCGAACGCGGCGCAGATGTCGCTCGACGACCGCCGGCGTCGCGGTCGCCGTCAGCGCGAGCACGCGCTCGGCTCCGAGCTCGCGCGCGCGCTGCGCGAGCTTGAGGTAGTCGGGCCGGAAGTTGTGGCCCCACTCGGAGATGCAGTGCGCCTCGTCGACCGCGAAGAGCGCGATCTGCGACGCCCGCGAGCTGCGCGACGAAGCGCTCGTTGGCGAAGCGCTCGGGCGCGACGTAGAGCAGCCTCAGCTCGCCCTGCGCGGAGCCGCGCGGAGACGTCGCGCGAGCTCGTCCAGCGCGAGGGTCGAGTCGAGCCGCGCCGCCGGCACGCCGCGCGCGAGCGAGCGCGTCGATCTGGTCCTTCATCAGCGCGATCAGCGGCGAGACGACGACCGTGAGGCCGTCGAGCAGCAGCGCCGGCAGCTGGTAGCAGAGGCTCTTGCCGCCGCCGGTCGGGAAGACGGCGAGCGCGCTGCGGCCCGCGAGCAGCGCCTCGATCACCTCGGCCTGGCCGGGGCGGAACCCGGCGAGGCCGAAGCGCCCGGCGAGCAGCCGCTCGGCGTCGGCAAGGGTGGGAGGCGCTGCGGTGGACATCGACACGACCCTAGCGCGGCCGGTCGCCGCCGCCGGGCGTGGGCATGCCGCCGTTCGCCGCGTGCGCGCCGCGTGGCGCTGCGGTGCCGTGCGGCCCGGATGTCGGCGGCGGGTCCCGAGATGGCGCAGTCGACGGTCATCGCCGAGATCCTGGAGGGCGCTCGCATACAGCCAGATCCGGTGCCCGCGGGCGGGCGCAGAGATCCCCCGAACGGGGGCTGGGTCGATCGCGACGACCGGGGTGAGATGGCGTCAGGAGCCGGTGAGGCGCCCAGCGCCTCCGGCTCCTTCACTCACCACCTCAAGCGCGGCCGGACGCCCTCCGGCCGGCCGTTGCATGCCCGCGCGGCCCGGCTGCGCCGGCACCGATCAGGAAAGGCTCCGATGCGCCGCACGCTGCTCCTGGCCGCCACCGTCGCCGCACTCGCGCTCCCCGCCACCGCCTCGGCGGTCGTCGGCGGCAGCCAGGTGCAGACCGGCGCCTACCCGTACGCGGTCGCCGTGGGCGACATGTCCGGCGCGTTCTGCGGCGGCGCCCTGATCAGCCCGCGCGTCGTCCTCACCGCCGCGCACTGCCTCACCAAGCGCCGGACGGCGCTCGCCGGGCTGCGCGTCCTGGTCGGGACGCCGAGCCTGCGCAACGAGCTCTCGACGGCGGACGCCGAGCACGTGCTCGGCGTGACCGCCGTCGTCGTCCATCCCAAGTTCAGCCTGGCGACGATGCACTACGACGCTGCGCTGCTCGTGCTCGATCACGCCGTCGCGGGCGTCGCGATCGTGCCGCTCGCAGCCACATCCCCGGCAGCCGGCGCGAAGGTGAGCGCCGCGGGCTGGGGCAAGACCACCGAGCGCGCCTCGTCGGTGCCCGCCCACCTGCGCAGCGTCGCGCTCGAGATCGCGCCGACGCACGAGTGCAGGCGCGGCACCGCGGCGCTCGGCACCTACTTCCCGCCCAGCATGCTGTGCGCGAGCGCCCCGGGCCGGGACACCTGCGCGGGCGACAGCGGCGGGCCGCTCGTCACCACGATCGACGGGCACGTCGTGCTCGTCGGCGTCACGAGCTTCGGCGTGGGCTGCGCGCGGGCCGGCCACGCAGGTGTCTACACACGCGCCTCCGCGATCCGCGCGTGGACGATCGCGCAGCTCGCGCTCGTGGCGACGGCATTCCCCGCCGCTGGCTGACGCTCTCCCGCTCGGGGCGGAATCGGCACGGTGCGCAGGCGACGCGCGGCGTTGCGGCCAAATGACACTCGCGGCGAGTGTCAATCGGCGCCTCGCGGGAGTCGGGCCGGCGCGCAGCGAGGACGTGCCAGGATGCCGCGACGTGGACGAACCCCCTCTCGCCTGCCGCGGACTGCACAAGCGCTACGGCGAGCACGTCGCGCTGCGCGGCGTCGACTTCCAGGTCGAGCGGGGCGAGATCCTCGGCTTCCTGGGGCCGAACGGGTCGGGCAAGACGACGACGATGCGCATCGCGCTCGGCCTGCTGCGCGCCGATGCCGGGAGCGTGCGCGTGCTCGGCGCCGACCCCTGGACGGATCGGGCGCACCGGCGGCGCGTCGGGTACCTGCCGAGTGCGCCGCAGTTCTACGAGCGCATGCGCGGCGACCGGCTGCTCGCGCACCTCGAGGCGATCGGCGGAGCGCCGGCGAGCCTGCGCGACGAGCTCTGCGAGCGGCTTGCGCTGAGCACGGCCGACCTCGCCCGGCCCGCGGACGCCTACTCGCGCGGGATGCGCCAGAAGCTCGGGATCGTGCAGGCGCTCCAGCACGACCCCGAGCTGTGCGTGCTCGATGAGCCGAGCGAGGGTCTCGATCCGCTCATGCAGGAGGCGTTCTTCGCGATCCTGCGCGACCGGCAGCGCGCCGGGCGCACGATCCTCTTCTCGTCGCACGTGCTCAGCGAGGTCGAGGCGCTGTGCGATCGCGTGGCGCTGATCCGCGCCGGCGAGATCGTCGACACGCGCACGCTCGCCGAGCTGCGCGCAGGGCGGCCGCGCATCGTGCGCGTGCGCAGCGCCCGGCCGCTCGCGCTGCCGGACTGCGAGCCGCTCGAGAGCCAGGGCGGGTGGCAGCGCTTCGCGGCGCGCGGCGGCGTGCGGGAGCTGCTCGCGGCGCTCGCGGCCGCGCCGCTCGAGGACGTCGTGATCGAGGAGCCGAGCCTCGAGGACATCTTCCTCGGCTACTACCGGGATGACGCGTGAGGCCGCTGCTCGCCCGCATCGCCTGGGAGCACCGCGTGCGCCTGCCGCTGATCGCGCTCTTCGCGCTCGCGTGGGGCTTTCTGATCGTGACGTTCTACGCGTATGCGGACACGACGACGCAGACGAACTTCGGGCCCGACCAGATCCGCATCGCGCTGCGCATCTTCGGCGGCAACTGGCTCGCGATCTGGGTCGGCCTCGGCGCCGCGCATCCGCTGCTGCTCGCGGCCTCGTGCGTGATCGCGTGCGGCACGGCGGTGCGCGCCGTCGCGGGCGAGAGCGAGGCGGGCACGCTCGACCTCGTGCTCTCGCGGTCCGTCGAGCGCACGCGCTACCTGGCCGCCTACGGCGCCTTCGTCGCGGTGGCGCTGGCCGCGATCGCGGCGCTCTACGGCCTCGGTGCCTATGCGGCGTGGCTGATCGTGGCGCCGGAGCCCGGCGAGCTCTCCGGAGCGGCGCTCGCGCGCAGCTCGCTCTACCTCGCGCTGCTGCTCTGGGCGATCGCCGGCTACAGCCTGCTCTGCTCGGTGCTCGCACGCGAGCGGGGGCGTGCGCTCGGGCTCGCGGTCGGACTGACGATCGGGCTCTACGCCTGGAATTTCCTGGCCTCGCTCGTCGGCGCGCTGGCGCCGTTCGCCCGAATCTCCCCGTGGCACTGGTTCAATCCCTCGCCGGTGCTCGCAGGGGGGCCGTTCCCCTGGACGGACGCGCTCGTGCTCACGCTCGTCGCGATCGCCTGCTGCGCGGTCGCGCTCAGGCAGTTCCTGCGCCGCGACCTGTGACCGTCACGACTGCCGCTCCTCAAACTCGACCGTGTCTTGGAGCGCGTCGAAGAAGGTGCGCTGGGATTCTGCGACCCTCGCGATCTCCCCGGTGAGGCGGGCGATCTCCCCGATCGCGAAGCGGTAATCGGGGAGCGTGTCGCCCGCGACCGCATCGCGGAAGAGGTTCCGGGCGTGCGTCGCGGCGACCTCGAGCAGGCCGAGGTTGCGGTCGACCTCCCGCGCGATCGCGCCCTGCTCCGGCGTGAGCCGCTCGACCTCGAGCGGGGGCCTGTCGTCGTAGCTGCTCGCGCTCTCCATGGGAACACGTCCCGCCGTTCGCGGAGCACGAAACGCACCGCCGAGCCTTCAGCTGCGGCTCCGGCGCAGCCTGCGGCCGAGCGGCACCACGAACCACACGGCGGCGAACGCGAGGGTCGCCACGCCGCCGACGACCACCGCCCAGCTGCTGCCGAGCACGACCTCGACGATCAGGAACATCACCGCGGTCATGGCGAACGCGAGCACCGCGATGCCCGCCACGGCGCAGCGGTTGCCGGTCCTGAGCATGCGATCCTTGTCGCCCTCCCGGAACTCCAGCCGGTGGTGGGCGGACGGCGCGATCAGCAGGAGCGTCGACAGCGCGGTCGCGAGCATCCCCACGATGTAGATGTCGCGCTCGAACGCGGTCGTGTCGTTCCAGCCCTCCGTGAACGGGACGATCAGCAGGAACGCGAACAGCGTCTGCACGCCCGGAAGCGCGACGCGCAGCTCGTTGAGCAGCTCGATCAGCTCGCGATCGACCCGCTCCTTGTGCGACTCCCCCGAGTCGGCTTCGTGCTCTGGCGCGCTCACAGGGCGATTATGACCACTGCCGGTGCGTGGCCTCTCCGCACCCGCGGCCGGCCTCACTCCGCCGTGCGCGGATGGATCCCGTGTCCCGCCGTGCGTGGGTCGCCGGCTTTGAGCGCGTCCCACCAGCGCAGGCCGGCGGCCGTGAACTCGTCGAATGCGAGCTCGTGCCCGTCGGGCGTGAAGATGCGGATCCCGTCGAACCAGACGCGCAGGTCGAGGATGCGCTCCGGGCTCGCCTGGAAGAGGTCGAGCGTGTGCGCGAGTCCGCCCGGCTCGGAGCTCCAGTCGAGGCTCAGCCGGTCGCACCAGCGGGCGAAGCGGTCGTCGGCGGGCACGTCGAGGAACTTCCAGCCGTACAGCGAGAGCTGCAGGAAACCGGCCACGACGCCCGGGAGATCTCCCAGCTCGAACGGCTCCACGGGCGCCGCCGCGTCGTCCCAGCGGCCGTGCCGGAGCGAGGCCGCGATCCGCCCGGCCGGCTCGAGGAAGAGCACGACACGGGGATCGGCGGGCCCTGGCCCACCGCCCTCGGGCAGCGAGAGCACGCCGAGCGTGACGGCGACCGCGCGGCGCTCGGGATCGACGGCCACGGCGACCACGGTCGCCTCGTTGAGCGCGACGCCGAACGCGTAGACCTGCTCGTCGGAGAACTCCATGCTCAGCGCCTCAGCCTAACCGGCGAGCGCTCGGATCCACCGGTGGCGCTCGAAGATCACGTACGCCACCGCGCCGATGGCGAGCAGCAGCGCGATCGCCGTCGGCACCTTCGGCCGCGAACGCCAACGCGGTCGCGAGACCACAAGCCCTTGTTCGACCATGCCTCATGCGGCGAGTCCGTGGGTGGAGGCGATGGCTCGCGGCTCGAACCCGGCGGCTCGGCAGGCCTCGATGACGAATCGGCCTGGGTAGTCGGACGAACGCGAACGCGATGACGGCTGAAGTGCCGCGGATGATCCATGAGGCGCCCTCGATCCCGCAGAGCCGCAGCCGGGGCCCACGGTTCAAGGTCGGCGAGTGGACCATAGAGCGGTGGCTCCGGTGACCGATGTCCGCCAAGGCCGTGCCGACACCTCCCGCACCACCCGTCGGATCGCGTGCGCGGCGGTGCGCCTCGAGCGTCACCGCGAGGCCGGGGGAGATGTGCACGACGCGGCTGCGGTCGCTCTTCGTGCCGCCGACGCCGCCGCCGAGCTTCCGCGAGCGGCTGACGCGGATCGTGAGCGCATCGGGGTCGACGTCGCTCCACTCGAGCGCGCACGGCTCGCCGATCCGCACCCCGGTGCCGAGCAGGAGCTCGGCCAGCGGCCGGTGGGCCCGCTAGACGCGAGTGACGGCTACCGCGAGAACCTCAGTCTCTTCCGGCTCGTTCGGCAGGGAGCCGACTCCAAGGATCGAGGGCACGCGTCGGAGCTGCCCGCAGCACGTTGTCGAAATGCCGCTCGGGAGACTCGTCGGCGAGGAAGGACGCGGCCTGGACAAGCCGCTCCTGGACGTGGGGATCCTGGGGCCAGTGGTGCTCGTGGTCGATGGTCCCGGAGGCCAGGCTGGGATCCTCTCTGAGCTCGACGAGGGCGATCGCGGCGTCCCGCGCAGGTCGCCGGCGGCCGGCGTCTCCGAAACACGCCCGTCACGCTCAAGCGATGAGTCTTTGCAGACGTAAGCCAGCGTGCGACCGAGCGGTCGCGTTTCGAGCGCAGCCAAACAGACCGCGGGCGCGTCTCGAGCTCGCGTTGCCGACCGCTCGCCGTACCCTGCGACCCGGAATGGCCGAAGACGAGATCGTCCCCGCTCCACACCACTCTCACGTCCGTTGCACCGAACATCATCGTCCAGATGCTCTAGGCTCGCGCGATCGAGCGTCCGACGGCGCCGCCGCGAACCGTCGACGTACGACGGGCCAATCGACGAACGGAGGGATGATGGCAGCCACTGAGAACGACGCGCGAAGAGATCTCGTACGGCGCGGCTACGAGGCATTCCAGAGGGCCGACATGGACACCTTGCGCTCGGTGCTCGCGAGCGATGTCACGTGGCACTCGCCGGGTCAGGGCGGGGGTGAGTTCCGCGGCATCGACGCGGTACTCGCGGAGTTCGGCCGCCTCGGGGAGGACAGCGCCGGAACCTTCCGGGTCGCCGTGGACGAGATCATCGCCGGCGAGCGGAGCGTCGTGGTGCTCGCGCGTGCATCCGGCACGCGCGGCGGTAAGACCCTCGACTCCCCCTACGTCCACATCTTCCGGTTCGCGGGCAACCAGGTGTCGGAGGCGTGGGTGATTAACTACGACCAGGAGGTCTCGGCCGCGTTCTGGAACTGACGGGACTCGAGCCTCATCGCTCCGAACGTCGGTCATGGGCGTGGACGCGGCAACCTGAAGCAGCACCACCTGCCTGCCGAGGGGCACCTGGCCGGAGGCGGCTTCTCCCATCCGGCCACGCCGGTGTCTCTAATCTGCGCCAAGTGAGCGGGATCCCACGAACGCCCGAGCAACTGGCCCGCGGCTGGCGGGACGCACTCGTCGGACGCGACGCTGCCGCCTTCGCGGCGCTCTTCGCGCCGGATGGCGTGATGGTCGACGTCGAGCACCGCACGGCAGATCTCCGCCGCGCGCGCCCGATCGTCGGCCGGGACGCCATCGAGGAACTGACCGGCGCGTGGCTTGCCCAGACGCCGGCGTTTTGCTTCGCCATCACCGGCCTCCTCGCGGACCACTCGATTGCGGCCTATCGATGGACGTACAGAGTGTCCGGTGCGAGCGAGGAGGTCGCAGTCGAGGGCATCACCTGGCTGGCGTGCACGGACGGCATGATCGACGAAGCGCTCGTGTGCTTCGACAGCTACGCGTTCATGCAGGGCATGGGCACACCCTCCCAGCGGCGCGGCTAGCGCACGCCACGATCCCTTCCCTCGATGACGGCTTCGGAACGCCGAGAAGTCGCCGTTCAGCGCCTCAGCGACCTTCACCGTCTCGCCAAGCATCACGCAGATCTCGCCGCTCAGGCACGGAGTAGACGGAGTTCCCCGCATCGTCGCCAGCGCATCGGTTTCGCGGTACACGGCATGTATGCCGTCTTGTTCGAGGTCGAACGCTCGAGCGTCGAAGCCTTCGTTGACGATTGCCCAAAAGACGTGAACGGCTTGTGACTTCATGATCGGCATGGGCGTGGTTCCGTTTCGGTTCCGCTCAGCGTGCCCACCGCTGCACGCGCCGCACAGATTGCACGAGTTCGGATCGCTTGGACACGCGGTTTCCGCATGGAGCCGAGGGGTCTCGAACCCCTGACCTTCTGGTTGCAAACCAGATGCTCTCCCAGCTGAGCTACGGCCCCTTCCTGGCGCCCAGGGTAGTCGATCGCAGCGGCGCTCCCGTCGCCAACCGGCGCACGCGCAGGCGTGCCGCTCACGGGCACGGCGACGGCTCCACAGATGACTGCACGCCCGCGCCGTTTCCCTGCAAACCGCTACCATCCGACGTCCCGATGCCTTCGACGACACGAGCCCACGAGTGCGCGATCTGCCGGCGGAGCTTCCTCGCGGGGGAGACCGTGCGGCTCTTCCGCGAGCACCCGAGCCGCGCCGCGGTCAAGGTCTGCGAGCTGTGCCCGGCGACCGCCGAGGCCCGCGGCTGGACGCCGGCGGAGCAGGCGGGACAGCGCCTGCGCATGCCGGCCGACCCGGCCCGGCTCGAGCTGGCCGAGCGGCGCGACGCGCTCGTCGGGCGGCTCACGGGCCAGCTCGAGACGCTCGAGATGGAGCTCGAGGAGGCCCGCGGCGCGCGCCAGGAGGCCGAGGCCGCCCAGGCCGCGCTGCTCGCGGCGCACAGCGAGGTCGACCGCCTCACCGCCCGGCTCGCCTCGACGCGCAACGAGCTCGAGGCGGTGCTCGCCGCGCGCAGCAAGGACGCCGACGAGAAGATGCAGCTGCGGGCCGCGCTCACCGCGGCCCAGGAGGGCGGGCCCGCGCCGTCCAACGGCAGCGAGCTCGACCGCGTGCTGCGCGCCCGCGAGCGCGAGGGCGACGAGGCCGAGCTGATCGGCATCGCGGCGCGGGCTTTCAATCGCTCGCCGCACGCCGACCGCGTGCGCGAGAGCGCCGCGCGCCAGGGCCGCCCCAAGGTCGCACTCGGCGTGATCGGCGTCGAGCTGCCGCGGCGCGTGCTCGTCGGCTTCAGCTTCGGCGACGAGCGCCGCGCGTTCGTCGTCTCGCTCGACCTCGTCGCGCGCACGGCCACCGTGGCCCGCGCGACTGCCGACGAGCGGCCGGCGTCCGACCGCCAGGGGCGCTGGAGCCCCGAGGGCGGCATCGAGCTCGTGAGCTAGAGCGACCCGGCGAGCAGTGACGCGAGCAGCGCCTTCTGGGCGTGCAGGCGGTTCTCGGCCTGATCCCAGATCGCCGAGCGCGGGCCGTACATCACCGACTCGTCGATCTCCTGCCCGTAGTGGGCCGGCAGGCAGTGCAGCACGACGCCGTCGTCGGCGAGCAGCGCGGCGCGCCGCTCGTCCACGCGGTAGCCGGGCATCAGCGCGCGCAGCCGCTCGGCCGTCTCGACTTCCTGGCCCATCGAGACGAAGGCGTCGGTGGCCAGCGCCTGCGCGCCACGGGCAGCCTCGTCGGCATCGTCGGTGAGCGTCAGCGAGCCACCGCCGGCCGCGGTCACGCCCTCGGCGAAGCGCACCGTCGGCCCGTCGAGCTGGTACTCGTCCGGCGCGGCGACGACCACGTCGACACCCGCGACGACCGCCGCGCAGACGAGCGAGCGGCAGACGTTGTTGGCATCGCCGACGTAGGCCATGCGCACACCGGAGAGGTCGGGCCCGAAGCGCTCGCGCAGCGTCAGCAGGTCGGCGATCGCCTGGCAGGGGTGGTGGTCGTCGGAGAGGCCGTTGATCACGGGCACGCGCGCGAACTCGGCGAGCTCCTCGATGTCGTGCTGCGAGAACGTGCGGATCATGATCGCGTCGAGGAAGCGCGAGAGCACCATCGCGGTGTCGCGGATCGTCTCGCCGCGCCCGAGCTGCAGCTCGCCCTGCGCCATGTTGAGCGCGTTGCCGCCGAGCTGGCTCATGCCCACCTCGAACGACACGCGCGTGCGCGTCGAGGCCTTGTGGAAGATCATGCCGAGCGTGCGCCCGGCGCAGAGCGGGTGCGGGATGCGCGCCTTCTGCGCTGCCTTGAGCGCCGATTCCGAGCGCCAGCAGGCCGTCCAGCTCGCTGCGCGTGAGATCGCGCGCGCGCAGGAAGTCGCGCCCTGCGAGCGAGGGCGGGGGCTCGGGAAGCGGTGTTGCATGATCATTCACAAGAACGCAAGAGTATACAAGGGCAGACGACTAGACTGAGATGCTGTGCAAGTCGCCGGCGCGTCGCCCGAGAGCCTTGATGATGCGCTCGCTGCAGCACTTGCGCGTCACCTGACGCCCGCAGAGCTGTGTGACATCACCTGCGCGCTCCTCTACCGCCGCCTCGCGGTGCCGATCGCGGTGTGGGTGCCGCGCGACGGCGGCCTCACGCTGTGCGCCCAGCGCGGGCACAACTGGATCGTCGAGCGACGGGCGCGCGCCGAGGCCGCGGCGTCCGTCGAGCCGCTCGGCGAGGGCGCCGGCGCGGCGCTGCTCGTCGCCGGCGCGGGAGGCGAGGCGCACGCGGCCGTGCTCGAGCGCGCGGCCGCCATGCTCGGCGACGCGCTCGGCGGCCAGCCGCCCGAGACGGGCCAGCCGACCGGCGGCCGCTGGCTCTGGCAGGCGTTCGCGCAGCTCGCCGAGGCGCGCGAGCACGGCGCGGTGCTGAGCGTCGTCGCGCGTGCCATCGGCAGCGCGCTCGGGCTCGCCTGCGTGCAGGTGGGGGAGATCGTCGAGGGCGAGCTCGTGCTCGCCCAGACCTGGCTGCGCGACGAGCGCGCTCGCGAGCACGCGCTCGACGGCCCGGCGCTGAAGGCGCTCGCGGAGGCGGGGGAGCTCGAGCGGCGCGTCGACCTCGAGGGCTGCCGGCTGGGCCTGCCGCTGCGCACCTCGACCGGCACGCACGGCTACCTCGCGGGCTTCGGCGGGCGCGTCGCGCTGCCGCCCGAGATCGTCGACGACTCGGCGCTGCTCGTCGCCCACGCGGCGGTCGCGCTCGAGAGCCTGCGCGCCTTCGAGCGCAAGGAGTTCGAGGCGGCGACCGATGCGCTCACCGGCCTCGCCAATCACCGGAGCTTCCACGAGACGATGCGCGCGCTCGTCGCCGCACGTCCGGCCGGGTTCGCGCTCGTGCTCGCCGACATCGACGACTTCAAGGAGCTCAACGACACGCGCGGCCACGTCGCGGGCGACGACGCCCTGCGCGAGGTGGGAGTGCTGCTGCTGCGCGGCATGCGCCCGGCCGACAGCGTCTTCCGCATCGGCGGCGAGGAGTTCGCGCTGCTGCTGCCGGAGACGACGAAGGCCAACGCACGCACCGTCTGCCGGCGCTTGCAGCGCAGCCTGGCGGGCGTCGACCTGGGCGGCTGGCGGCTGACGCTGTCGTTCGGCGTGGCGAGCTGGCCCGGCGACGGCAGCGATCTGCGCGACCTGCTGCAGGCCGCCGATGCCGCGCTCTACGAGGCCAAGCGCCTCGGCAAGGATCGCATCACGTTCGCCGACGAGCGCCTGATTGCCCGCCGCTCGCCGACGATGTCGGCCCGCACGCGCCGCTCGTTCGAGCAGATGCGCCACCTCCAGACGCTCTCGCGCACGCTCTCGGCGGCGCAGCGCCCGGCCGATGTCGCGCGCGCGCTGCTGCGGGTGCTGCGGGAGACGCTGCCGCACGACCGCGCCTCGGCGTGGGCGGTCGCAGGCGACGAGTTGGGGGAGTCGCCGATCGCCTCGTCGGGCACGCGCAAGCGCCACGCGCTCGAGCGAGCTGCGCCCACGCGCGCTCGAGGTCATGCGCGGCGGCCAGGCCCTGCTCGTCGACGCGCCGGGCGAGACGCTCCTCGCCGCGCCGCTCGTCGGCGAGGACGCGACGGTGGGAGCTGTCGTGCTGGCTGCGCGACGGCGAGGGCAAGTTCGACCGCGACGACGTGCGCCTGCTCGAGGTGATGGCGCACGTGGCCGGTCTGGCCTTCCAGAACGCCGTCCTGCACGAGCAGGCGGCCGAGGAGCGGGCGCGCACCCAGGTGCTGCTCGATCTCGCGCGCGCGCTCGCCCACAGCGCGACGCCGGACACGATCGGCGAGGCGCTCACGCGCGCAGTCGTCGAGCGCGTGCCGTGCGATCGCTGCTCGCTCTGGCTGTACGAGAACGGCGACAGCGTGCGCTGCGGCGTTGCCGGCCCCGAAGCGCATTCTGCCGGCGCCGAGCGCTTCGAGCGAGACGGCTCGCTCGAGTCGGAGCTGCGGCTCGCGCGCGGCGAGACGGTGATCTCGCCCGCCAGCGAGCGCGCAGTGCCGCCCGGCTCGCAGTATCCGCCCGCGGCGCTCTCGGCCGACGTGCCCGTGCAGCTGCACGGCGCAGCTGGTCGGCACGCTCAGCCTGCTGCGGCTCGGCGGTGCGCCCTTCGCGGCGGCCGAGCTCGCGCTGCTCGAGGGCATGGCGCTGCAGGCCGCGCTCGCGCTCGACGCCCAGCGCATCGCGAGCGAGCTGGAGACGAGCTTCCTGGCCACCATCGACGCGCTCGTGCGCGCGCTCGAGGCGCAGGACATGTACACGTCGGGCCACGCGCTCTCGATCGCCGAGCTCGCGCGCCGCGTCGGCCGCGTGCTCGGGCTGGACGCGAGCCGCGCTGCGCGACGTCGAGCACGCCGCGGTGCTGCACGACATCGGCAAGATCGGGATCCCCTCGGAGCTGCTGCGCAAGCGCGGGCCGCTCAGCGCGGGGGAGCGCGAGCACATGCGCGCGCACCCCGAGATCGGCGCGCGCATCCTCGAGCCCGTCGAGCGGCTGCGGCAGCTCGCCCCGCTCGTGCGCTTCTCGCACGAGTGCTGGGACGGCAGCGGCTACCCCGACGGCCTCGCCGGCGAGGAGATCCCGCTCGGCGCGCGCATCATCTCGGTCTGCGACGCCTTCGACGCGATGGTCTCGGACCGGCCCTACCGCGGCGGGCGCTCGAGTCGCGGACGCGCTCGCCGAGCTGCGCAGCCACGCCGGCACCCAGTTCGACCCGGTGGTCGTCGAGGCGTTCGAGCAAGCGGTGCAAGGATCACCGCACGCCGACGCGCGTGGCGTAGCGTAGCGGCTTGCGGCTCGCCCGGCTGCAGCAACCAGGGCGCAGTCGATGCACGTGGTGTGAATGCGCCGGCTGGGCGTGCTTGGTGACGGCGCGGTGTCGCGTCGCGTGCCCCGCACTTGCACGACGCCGGGTCGTTCCGAGCACGCCCGGACGACGCGTCTCACCACGGACGGAAAACAGGAAAGCGGCGCGACCGGGGGCAGGCATCCCGGTCGCGCCGCTGTCTGGACTTGCATCGTCGCCGCGCGCGGATAAAGGGCGCGGCAAGACGCGAGCCCCGGGTGTCAAGATGCTGCATCCGTGACCGAGCTGCGTGACATCGATCTGGCGCTCGCCTCGTATCCCGAGAGCGAGTGGCCCGCCCTGGCCGGACCGCCGCTGCTCGCGCGCCTGATCGATCAGGTGGGGATCGACGAGGACGAGCTGCGCGGTGCGGTGCGCCGCTCGCTGCTGCTCGCCGCGGCCGCGGGCGATCCGTCCGAGGCGATCGAGGCGGCCGACGCCCGCGCGGTGACCGCGCTCGCGGACGAGCTCGGGAGCGGCGACCGCCGGCGCCGCTGGCCGATGCGATCCGCGGCGACCTGGCGCGCGCGACCGGCGCGCACCTGCCGCGCGCCGCGACCGTGCTGCGCGAGCTCGCCGCGCCGCACGACGATCCGCAGCTCGCGTGGCGGCTGTTCTGTGCGGCGCTGCTGGCCGCCGCGGCGCTCGAGGAGTGAGCGCGCCGGCCGCGGTCGCCGCGGGGCGAGGCACGACGCGCCTGCTCGTTCTGGCACTCGCCTGCCAGGCGGCGATCTCGATCGTGCAGTGGGGCCTCGGCGTGATCGCGCCCGATCTGCAGCTGCGCTACGACCTCAGCGCCGCGAGCCTCGGCGCCCTCGTCAACGCGACGGCGTTCGGCAACGCCGTCGCGCTGATGGTCGCGGGCGTGATCGTGGATCGCTCGGGGCCGCGCAAGCCGCTGCTCTACGCGGGCTCCGCGTGCGGTCTGCTGCTCGTCGTCGGCGCGCTGCTCTCCAATCCGATCGGGCTCGGCATCGCGCTCTTCGCGAGCGGGGTGGCGGGCGCGCTCGTGGCCGTCGGCGCAACCGTCTCGGTGTTCCACGGCTTCCCGCCCGAGCGCCGCGGCTTCGCGCTCGGCATGCGCCAGATGTCGGTCGCCCTCGGCGGACTGCTCGCGGCCGGGCTGCTGCCGCTCGCGGTGCACCTCGGCGGCGTGCGCCTCGCGCTCGGCCTGGCCGGCGTGCTCACGGCCGTCACGGCCGTGGTCTTCGCGCTCGACACGCCGCGCGGGCCGCTCGTCCCGCCGGAGGCGGCGCGGCGCGTGATCGCGCCCTGGGCGGTCCTGCGCGAGCCGGGCATGGGAACGCTTCTGATCGTGGCCGTCTGCTACATCATCGCGCTCGTTGCCGTTCTGACGTTCGCGGTGCCGGCGCTGCGCGACGGCGGTGCGAGCCGCAGCGGAGGGCAGCGTGCTGTTCGCGCTCGTCAGCCTCAGCGCGATGGTCGCGCGCGTCGCGTGGGGGCAGCTCGCCGACGCGGGCGGCGGACGACGGCGCGTGGCGACGCTGCGCGACGTGGGCATCCTCGCCTGCGTGGCGTCCGTGGGCACGTGGCTCGTCTGGCCGGAGGGCACGACGGTGCGCATCGTCGCGCTCGTCGTGCTCGGCTTCGGCGCGCTCGGCTTCAACGGGGTGCTCTACCTGATCGCCGGCGAGCTCGCCGGCGCCGGCCCGTGCGGGTCAGGCGGTGGCGCTGATGTCGACGGCGCTGTTCGGCGGCGGCGCGCTCGGCGCGGTGCCGCTGGGGGCGCTCGCCGACTGGCAGGGCTATCGCAGCCTGTGGCTCGCAGCGGCCGCCACCTCGGCGCTCGGCGTGCTCATGACGCTGCGCCTCGAGTACCGCCCCTGGCAGGCCCCCCGGCCCCGACTAGGGGTGCCGCGGGGCGAGCGCCCCTACACTGCTCCCGTGGCTGCGCCGTTTCGGGTCGGACAGGAGCTCGAGCTCACCGTCGACTCGCTCGCAGCGGGCGGGCGTGGCGTCGCGCGCCATGAAGGCGTCGTCGTCTTCGTCGACCGCGCGCTCCCCGGCGACCGGGTGATGGCGCGGATCCAGCGCGTCAAGCGCCGCCATGGCGAGGCGATCGCGTTCGAGCGCCTCGAGGGCGGGCCCGATCGCATCGACGCGCCGTGCCCGCACTTCGGCGTCTGCGGCGGCTGCCGCTGGCAGGACCTGCGCTACGAGCGCCAGCTCGAGCACAAGCAGCAGCAGGTGCTCGACGCGCTCCAGCGCATCGCCAAGCTGCCCGATCCGCCGCTCGAGCCGATCGTGCCGGCCGTGCGCGAGTACGCCTACCGCAACAAGCTCGAGTACGCCTGGACGCAGACCGAGGAGGGCCCCGCGCTCGGCTTCCACCGCGCCGGCCGCTGGGAGGACATCATCCCGATCGAGGTCTGCCTGCTGACCGGCGAGCGCGGCAACGCGGTGCGCGAGACGTTCATGCGCTGGGCGCGCGCCGAGGGCCTCGAGGCCTTCGATCAGCGCGCCGGCACGGGCTACCTGCGCCACCTCGTCGTGCGCGAGGGCGTGCGTACGGGCGAGCTGCTGTGCATCCTCGTCACCGTCGCCGGCGATCTGCCCGGCGTCGAGAACCTCGAGGCGCTGCTCGCCGAGCACGCGCCGGGGGTCGTCGGCGTGCTGCACGCCGTCAACTCGGGCGTCGCCGAGGTCGCGACGGGCATCCCGACGCGCCCGCTGTTCGGGCGCTCGTGGTTCGAGGAGGAGATCAGCGGCCTGACCCTGCGGGTATCGGCCGGATCGTTCCTGCAGACGAACACCGAGATGGCCGACGTGCTCTACAAGGACGCGATCGAGCAGGCCGGCCTGACCGGCGGCGAGGTCGTGTGGGACTTGTACTGCGGTACGGGCTCGATCGGGCTCGCGCTCGCGGGCAGCGCGCGCCGCGTGATCGGCGTCGAGATCGTCGCCGAGGCGATCGAGCGGGCGCGCGAGAACGCGCTCGCGAACGGCGCGGCCAACGTGCAGTTCGTGTGCGCGGATGCGAGCAAGGCGCCGCGCGACCTGATCGCCGACGGCCTTCCAGCTCCCGACGTCGTGATGATCGACCCGCCGCGCGCCGGCATGACTCCGAAGGCCGCGCGCCGCGTGGCCGAGCTGGGCGCCCGGCGCATCGTCTACGTCTCGTGCAACCCGACGACGCTCGCCGGGAATGCGCCGATCCTCGCCGAGGGCGGCTACGTGCTCACGCGGATCCGCTCGTTCGACCTGTTCCCGCACACGCCTCACGTGGAGTGCGTCGCGGTCTTCGAGAAGGCGTAGGGCGGGGCGGGCTCGCGGTCGGGGGAGGCGGTTGTCGAGGGTGGCGCCGGGTGCCGGCGCTCGCGCCGGTGGCGCGTCTCGGTGACCAGCCCGGCGTCGTTCGGGCTGCGCGGTTCTTGAACTCCTGATCCGGCTCTGTCGGCGGCGTGAGTGCGTTCGGCGGGGGGATCTGGCTGCATCGCTGACGACTCAGCCGCCGGCTGACGCGGGGGTCGGCGGGCGCCGGGGTCGTCACCGATCGCCGGCGGATCGGCGGCGGGTGCTTGCGTGGGTGCGTTCGGTGGGTCTTGCGGCTGGATCCTGTGAGGGTTTTGGTGGTGCTCCCGCGATGCGGGCGGGTGGGCGTGTGGGGCGTCACCGTGCATCTGGCTGGGAGGGTGGTTGGTGCGGGCGGGTGGTGTGCTCCGCGTGACGGGTGTGGGGGTCGAAAGCCCCGCATATCGGCACAATCTCGGCGCACATTCTGGGCCGTCGTCGGGTACATTACGAACAGATGTTCGCTTTGCATGATGAGACGGTCGACCACGCGTTGGAGCGCGCGCGCGATGCGCGGGTGCGGCGGGTGCGGGTGCTCTCTGCGGAGCGGGCGCGGATCGATCACGAGCTGACCGAGATCGCGCGCGCGGCCGGTGATGCCGGTGACTGGCAGGCCGCGGGCTGCTCTTCGGGCGCGGCCTGGCTCGCGCAGACCGCGCGCAGCGAGTTCCGCACCGCGGCGCGGATCACGAAGACGGCCGAGGCGCTGCGCGCGTTGCCGGCGCTCGACGAGGCGCTCAGCACCGGCGCGCTGACGCTCGATCAGGTCGCCGCCGCCACCCGCTTCGCGACCCCCGCGACCGACGCCGAGCTCGCGCGGGTCGCGGTCGGGAAGGCACCATCGCAGATCGCGCTCGTCGCGCGCACGCTCACACCGCCCGAGCTCGAGGACGACGCCGAGCTGTACGCGCGGCGTGGGTTGAGCACGACTTGGACGAACGGCAATCGCGAGCTCGCGATCCACGGCCGCCTCCCGCTCGAGCAAGGCCTCGCGTTCGAGCACGCGATCTGGAGTATCGCGTGCGCGCAGCGCGCTGACGACAAGCAGTCCGGAGTCGTGCTCGGCTGGCAGCAGTCCGCCGCCGACGCACTCGTCACGCTCGCCGAGCGCGCCGGCGGGGGCGCGGGCGCGGGCGGAGACTGCGTGCGGCGCAGCCACACGACCGTGATCGTGCACCTCAGCGACGACGGCACCCCGCCGCTGCTCGAGGGCGCCGGCCCGATCAGCCCCGAGACCGCCGCGCTGCTGACCTGCGACGCGCGCCGGCTCACGATCAAGCCCCACGGCGACGACCTCATCCACTCACGCGTCGGACGCTGCGCGAGCTACGCGCAGCGACGCGGATTGTTCAAGCGCTCAGGTCACTGCCAGTACCCCGGCTGCACCTCCACACGCAAGCTCGACGCCCACCACCTCGTCCCGGCCGAGCTCGGCGGCGAGACCGTGCTCGCCAACCTGATCCTGCTCTGCCACCGCCACCACAAGCACCTCCACGACCACCACATCCACGCCCACGGGCCGGCCGAGATTCCGTCCTTCATCGACGTATCGGGGCGCGCCATCACCGCCAACCAGCCACACGCACCGCCCGTCTGATCAGTACGGGGGCAGTGCGGCGTGCCATTCGCCGAGCGTGCGGAACGATGCCCAGAAGGCGCGCTTCGCGGCGGCATCGTCGAGCGAGGGCTCGAGCGGTGGTGTGACGAGCGCCTCGATCGTCGGCGTCAGGTGCTGCAACACGCCGATCGTCGGCTCGAGCGGCCTGGCCAGCGCCAGATCGAGACCGTTTACGACCGCCAGCGTTTCCTCGCCCATCACGACCACGATCTTCGGCTGCACGATGTGCAGCTCACGCAGGAGCCACATCGGATACACGCGCTCCGCCAGCTCCGTCTCGTCACGCCCGTGATCGCCGCCCAGCTTGACGACGTTCGTGCCGTAGACCAGCAGCGGATCGATGTCCAGCCGCTGCACCGACTTCAGCACCGCCTGGCCGACCCGGCCATAGAACGCGACGCCCTCGGTCAGCTCCGCGGGAGTGGGGTCGTGCTTCAGCAGGAAGATGTCGCCGAGCGGATGCCCCGAGCCCAGCACGGGCTGACGCGTAGGGGCATCCCCACGACGCGCGATCTCATCGCCAAGTGCGTTCACCTCGCTGATCGCACGCGCCAGGTAACGCTCGTAGAGCTCGTCGGCGGGCACCGCGACCGAGTTCGACCGCTGCCGGCCGATCCCTGCGGTCCTGCTTCGACCTTTGCCGCCGCCGCTTCTCGATCTGCAGACGCAGCATGCTGCGCGGCTTCCGCTCGATCGCCGAGGCATCCACGGCCTCCAGGAACGAGGTCGGATCGTCGAACGGCGCCAGCCTCAGCGCCGCGGTACCGATGCCTGCCGGGACGTGCGCATCCGAGCCGGCACCTCGGCGCAGCCCATGCTCGCTCGCGAAGCGCTCGGCGCGCCGATTGTCGCGCTCCAGCCAGAGCCGCGCATTGGCCGTCTCGAAGACGTCGATCTCGGCCACGTGCCGGGCGAGCAGCTCCCGCGCGGGCGTCGAATGGAAACGGTCGAACGGATGCGGCACGTAGACGAGGCCGCCCTGATCGCGGATCGACCCGAGCGTGTCCGCGAACGACAGCCCACGCGGGATCTCCTCGTGCAAGAAGAGCCCGATGACCTCGCCGTCGGACGCCGTCTTGATCTCGGAGCCGACGACCACGTGCAACGGCAGTCCGCGCTCGATCGCCCGCGCACGAGCCTCGACGCCTCCCGCGATCGTGTTGTGATCAGTGACCGCGAGGGCGCCGAGACCGGCGGCGAGCGCCGAGTCGAGCAAGTCGTCGACCGGCGTCGTGCAATCCCACGAATGCCGGCTGTGCATGTGCAGATCGGCCAGCAGCGTGCCGACGCCTGCGTTCAACTAGCGGTTCTCGTTGACGACCGGGACCGGCGCCTTCGGCACCGGCGCGCCCGGCCGGGCGTTGATGCGGATGAACTCCTCGACCTGCTCACGCGCGAACTCGTCCGGATGCTGGACGGGCGGCGACTTCATCAGATACGCCGACGGGAACTCGAGCGCGCCCGCGATGCCGTTGTCGAGCGCCAGCTTGGCGAAGCGCACGCCGTCGATCACGATGCCGGCCGAGTTCGGCGAGTCCCAGACCTCGAGCTTGAGCTCGACGTTGAGCGGGACGTCGCCGAACGAGCGACCCTCGAGGCGGATGTAGGCCCACTTGCGGTCCTTCAGCCACGCCACGTGATCGGACGGCCCGATGTGCACGTCGTCGGGGTGCATCTCGTAGTCGAGCGTCGAGGTGACGGCATTGGTCTTCGAGATCTTCTTCGACTCCAGGCGCTCGCGCTCGAGCATGTTGAGGAAGTCGGTGTTGCCGCCCACGTTGAGCTGATGCGTGCGCTCGAGCAGCACGCCGCGCTGCCGGAAGAGGCGCGCGAGCTGGCGGTGGATGATCGTCGCGCCGACCTGCGACTTGATGTCGTCGCCGACGATCGGCAGGCCGGCCGCCTCGAAGCGATCGCTCCAGTACTTCTCGCGGGCGATGAACACCGGCACGCAGTTGACGAACGCGACGCCCGCGGCGAGCGCCTGCTCGACGTACCACTTCGTGGCCTCCTCGGAGCCGACCGGCAGGTAGCTGACGAGGACGTCGGCCTTCGTCTCCTTGAGGATCGTCGCGATGTCGGCGGTCGGGCCGTCGGCCTTCTCGATGATCTCGCCGAGGTACTTGCCGAGCCCGTCGTGCGTCATCCCGCGATGCACGGTCACGCCCGTGTGCGGAACCTCGCAGAAGTTGATCGTGTTGTTCTGACCGCTGACGATGGCCTGCGAGAGGTCCTTGCCGACCTTCTCCTTGTCCACGTCGAACGCGGCGACGAACTCGATGTCGCGGACGTGGTAGCCACCGAGGTTGACGTGCATCAGGCCGGGGACGAACTCGTCGTCGGCGGCGTCGCGGTAGTAGTGGACGCCCTGCACGAGCGACGAGGCGCAGTTGCCGACGCCCACGATGGCGACGCGGACGCGGCCGTCCTGCGCACGCCCGTTGCCATTGCCGTTGCCGTTGCCGGTCATACGTGCTCCTTGGTGGTGCGCTCGCGCTCGGCGAGCTGACGGTGGACGGAGAAGATGCGTTGCGCGACGGTCGCGCTCGCCAGTGCGGCGAGCAGCGCGATGCCGTAGGGCAGTGCCCCCCAGGGGGCGGCGAAGAGGATTGCGGCGAGCAGCACGACACGCTCGGCGCGGCCCATCAGACCGGCCTTGCCCTCGAGGCCGAGAGCCTCCGCGCGGGCGCGCGTGTACGAGACGAGGAACGAGGCTACCAGTGCGACGAACACGGCGGCGACCGGCCACGTGTCGCCGTGGCGCGCGAAGACCAGCGTCGCGGCGCACAGCACGGCTCCCTCGGAGACGCGATCGGTGGTCGAGTCGATGAATGCGCCGAAGACCGTGGCCTGGCCGCGCGAGCGCGCGAGCGCGCCGTCGAGGATGTCGATGATCGAGCCGACCAGGAAGACCACCGCGGCTGCGATGTACGACTCCTGGTAGATCAGGACGGCGGCGACGATGTTGAGCGAGAAGCCGAGGGCCGTCAGCTGGTTGGGCGTGACGCGGCTCTCGCTTGAGCACGCGCACGGAGCGGGTGGCGAGCTGTCGCGCGCCGTCGGTGTAGCCGGACTTGATGCGGTCCAGGCGCAGGGGAAGCGTGGTCATCGAGCGGACGGTCGCAGTCCGCGCTAGGGACTCGCCTGCTGTATCGACGAGCGGTCGTTTCCCGCCGGTGAGCGGTCGCGGAGCGGCGCGAGCGACCAGCCCTGGCGCCGGTGGAGCGCGATCACGAGCGTCGACCGCGATCACGAGGACGCCCGCGCCGGCGACCGCGTCGAGGAAGAAGTGGTTGGCCGTCGCGACGATCGAGAACAGCACCACGCCGGGATAGACCGCCCACACGAGCCTCACGACGCAGGTGGCGCGCGACGAGCACGCCGGTCACGCCGACGAGGATCGCCGTCGCCGTGTGCAGGCTCGGCATCGCGGCATACGGATTGCCGAAGAGCTTCACGAGCGTGCCCTGCTGGTTGAGCGCCGCGGTCGCGAGCGGGTCGATGAAGCCCTCCGACGGCAGCAGCCGGGGCGGCGCCGTCGGATAGAAGATGTAGCCGGGCACGGCCAGCATGAACGTCGCGAAGAGGCAGTTGCGGAGCATCGTGTACGCACCGTGGCGCCAGATGTAGACCCAGATCACGAACCCGAACGTGATCGTGAACTGGCACTGGAAGTACGTGAACTTCGCGACCTCCATGACGATGCCCGGCGCATCGAGCGCCCAGTCCTGGACGGCGTGCTCCTGGTAGATGCCGAGCACGCTTCTCGGCGTGCACGACGTCGCGCGCATGCTCGAGCGCCGTGCGCTCGCCGCCCTGGGCGAAGGCGCGCGAGAGCTCGTAGGCGATGTCGAACGGGATGAAGACGGCGAGCTGGCGCGCGAAGCCCGCCCACCCGTCTGGGAGCAGCGCGCCGATCTTGCGCAGCGGCCAGAGCAGGACGTTCGACACTCGCGGCATGCTAGCGAGCAGCGCCGCGATGCCCGCCTACCCGGGCTCCCGCCGGATCCGGCGCGAGATTCCGGGCGTGCGGCGGCTCGCCGGGATCGCGCGGCGCGCGCTCGACGGGCTCGGCCCCGGGCTCGCCCTCCATCGCCGCGAACGCGCTGGTGCCCGGCGGGCGAGACGTAGCGCTCCGCGTAGGCCACCGCCGTGGGCTCCGGCACCGGCTCCGGCTCCGGCGCGTGCACGTGCGCGTGCTCGGCGACGGGCGCCTCGGCGGGCAGCTCGAACGCCGGCTCCTCGGGCAGCACCTCGGGCCCGACCGGAAGCACCCGCGAGCGCACGCCGCGCGCGCGCTCGGTGGCGGACGTGCGCTGGCGCTTGCGGCGCTCGACGCGCTGCTCGCGCTCGGTGAAGAGCGGCTCGCCGTCGTAGTGCAGGTGCTTGAGATCCTTGAGCGCCCAGCCGTAGCCGCCGCACCAGCGCGGGGCGGCCGGCCAGGGCAGCGATGCGCCCGCCCATCTCGACGGTGCCGACGGGCGGCTGCTCGCCGCGCACGAGGCCGACGGCGCAGGCCGCGCAGGTGCGCACCGGAATGCGCTGGAGGGCGATGCCGCCGAGGTCGACGTCCACCGTCGCGAGGCCGTGGCCGCCGTCGAAGAAGCAGGTCGCCGGGAAGCCCGAGCGGTTGTGCAGCGGCTCGACGAAGCCGTCGAGGCGCGCGCGCAGCCCGCCGAGCAGCCACTCGGCCTGATCCAGGTCGTGGTGGGCCTTGGCCTGTACGCGCTGGCCCGACGTGCGGCCGATGCGCGAGCGCACGCCCGCGACGACCTCGAGTGCCCTGCTCGTGCAGGCGCGTGATCGACTCGTCCTCGCGATCGGCGACGGTCTCGGCGAGGCGCCGTCAGCTCCTCGGTCACGCGGCGGCCGCGCGCGATCAGGATGCGCCGTCCGTCCGCGATGTCGCTCAGGCTGACGCCGCCGCGGTGCTGCGCGCAGGCGCAGCAGCGTGAACACGAGGACGATCGCACCGACCGCGGCGAGCACCCAGACCCAGGTTGCCGTGCCCGATCCGGGCGCAGCGGCCGCGCTCGCAGGGGAGGGCGGCGGCGGCCGCGGCTGCGCAGCGCCGAGCGCGCACGCTCGGATCATGCTCTGGGTCGGCATTCGGCTGGTCACGAACGTAGCGTCGGCTGCAAGCGACCGTCGCCGTGTCCTTCACTTGAGGGATTTGCGCGTCACCCGATCTGATTCTTGCTAATGAGACACTCATGTTTTAGACTGCGCAGACACTGAGGATTCGCGGAACGGCGACGCCGTCCGCACGAAACAAGGAGCACCAGGCTGTATGGGTAAGGTCATCGGTATCGACCTCGGTACGACGAACTCGTGCATGGCCGTCCTCGAGGGCGGCGAGCCGACCGTGATCGCGAACGCCGAGGGTGGCCGTACGACCCCCTCCGTGGTCGCCTTCGCCAAGGACGGCGATCGTCTCGTCGGCGTGACCGCCAAGCGGCAGCGCGAGACGAATCCCAAGAACACCATCTTCTCGATCAAGCGCTTCATGGGCCGCAAGAAGGCCGAGGTGTCCGAGGAGATGACGATGATCCCCTACGACGTCATCGCCGGTCCGAACGACGACGTGCGCGTCAAGGCGGGGGATCAGGAGCTGGCACCGCCGGAGCTCTCGGCGATGATCCTGCAGAAGCTCAAGGCGGATGCCGAGGCGTATCTCGGCGAGACCGTGACCGACGCCGTCGATCACGGTGCCGGCGTACTTCAACGACGCCCAGCGCCAGGCCACCAAGGACGCCGGCAAGATCGCCGGCCTCAACGTGCTGCGCATCATCAACGAGCCGACCGCCGCGGCGCTCGCCTACGGGCTCGACAAGGACCGCGCCGACCAGACGATCCTCGTCTTCGACCTCGGCGGCGGCACCTTCGACGTCTCCGTGCTCGAGCTGGGCGACGGCGTCTTCGAGGTCAAGTCGACCTCGGGCGACAACCACCTCGGCGGCGACAACTTCGACAAGGCGATCGTCGACTGGATGGTCGCCGAGTTCAAGCGCGAGCAGGGCATCGACCTCTCGAAGGACCCGATGGCGCTGCAGCGGCTGTACGACAAGGCCGAGGAGGCCAAGATCCAGCTCTCCTCCGCGCAGTCGGCGCCGATCAACCTGCCGTTCATCGCGCTCGCCAGCGACGGCCCGCGGCACCTCGAGCTGCACGCTCACGCGCGCCAAGCTGAACGAGGTCACGCACGACCTGGTCGAGCGCACCGTCGGCCCCGTGCAAGCAGGCGCTCAAGGACGCCGGGCTCGAGGCCAAGGACATCGAGCAGGTCATCCTCGTCGGCGGCATGACGCGCATGCCCGCGGTCGGCGACAAGGTCAAGGAGATCCTCGGCAAGGAGCCGCACCGCGGCGTCAACCCCGACGAGGTCGTGGCCGTCGGCGCCGCCATCCAGGCCGGCGTGCTCAAGGGCGAGGTCAAGGACGTCCTGCTGCTCGATGTCACGCCCCTCTCGCTGGGCATCGAGACCAAGGGCGGCGTGATGACCAAGCTGATCGAGCGCAACACGACGATCCCGACGCGCAAGTCGGAGACCTTCTCCACCGCGGACGACGGCCAGACGTCGGTCGAGATCCACGTGCTCCAGGGCGAGCGCGAGATGGCCGGCTTCAACAAGACGCTGGGCAAGTTCCAGCTCGTCGGCATCCCGCCGGCGCCGCGCGGCGTGCCGCAGGTCGAGGTCACGTTCGACATCGACGCCAACGGCATCCTCTCGGTCTCGGCCAAGGATCTCGGCACCGGCAACGAGCAGAAGATCGAGGTCCGCTCGGGCTCCGGCCTGGCCGACGACGAGATCGAGCGCATGGTCAAGGACGCCGAGACGCACGCCGACGACGACAAGCGGCTGCGCGAGCTCGCCGACGCCAAGAACCAGGCGGAGACCGCGATCTACTCGGTCGAGAAGTCCCTGCGCGAGCACGGCGACAAGGTCGACGCCGAGGTCAAGGGCACCATCGAGACCGCGGCCGCCGAGCTGCGCACGTCGCTCGAGGGCGACGACGCCGAGGCCATCCGCACCCGCACGCAGGCGCTCCACGAGGCCTCGTACAAGCTCGCCGAGGTCGTCTACCAGAACACCGGCGGCAGCGGCTCGGCCGAGGGCGGCAGCACGCCGCCGGCCGGGCGAGGCCGAGGAAGAGGTCATCGAGGACGCCGAGATCGTCGACGAGGGCGATCACGCGCGGTCGTAGCCGATGACCTCGCGAGCAGCCCAACCCCGATGAGCCCGTGGTGGTGGACGCCGGCGACCTGCCGGCGTCCGCCCCCGGCGCTCAGCCCGCCGCCGAGCCGGTCGATGCGATCGCCGATCTCGAGCGCCAGCGCGACGAGTATCTCGATCACCTGCGCCGGCTCGCGGCCGACTTCGACAACTACAAGAAGCGCCAGGCGCGGCTCGCCGAGCAGCAGACCGCGCAGGCCGGCGCGCGCATCCTGCGCGGCGCTCCTGCCGGTGCTCGACGACCTCGAGCGCTCGCTCGACGCGCTCGGCAAGGCGGGCGTCGACGAGACGCTGCGCGGCGGCGTGGCGCTGACGGCGCGCGCGCTGCGCGACGTCCTCGACCGCGAGGGCCTCGCCGAGATCGCGCCCGAGGGCGCGCTCTTCGATCCGCGCGAGCACGAGGCGCTCGATGGCGCAGCCGACGGCCGACGTGGCCGAGGGCACCGTGCTCGCGGTGGTGCAGACGGGCTGGCGGCTGGGCGAGCAGGTGCTGCGCCCGGCGCGGGTCGTCGTCGCGACCGCTGCGGAGGGAGTCCAGCAGTGAGCTTCGGCCGGCACGCCTCGATCTCGTCGCGCGCACGCTGACGGCCGCGTTCTTCTGCGCGATCGCGCTCGCCGTGCTCTTCGCGATCTCGGGCCCGCGCCCGATGATCGGCCTCGCTGCGGCGATGGCGGGCATCGCGGCGGGCTGCGCGCTGCTCGCGCCGCGTGCGTACGTGATCGAGGACGGCGGGCTCACGGTGCAGCGGGTGCTCGGCGCGGTACGCGTCGAGGGGCCGCTGCGCGTCGAGGCGGTCGAGGCGCGCCAGCTCGATGGGCTCGCGCCTGCTCGGCTCGGGCGGGCTGTTCGGCTACCTCGGGCATGTACCGCGCCGAGAAGGGCCGCTACGCCGCGGCCCTGACGGCTCGCGACCGCGCGGTGCTCGTGCTCGGCAGCGACGGCGGTGCGCTCGTCAGCCCGGACGATCGCGAGGCGCTCCTGGCGCTGGTGAATCCCGATGAGTGACCACTACAAGACGCTCGGCGTCGCCCGCAACGCGAGCGCGGACGAGATCAAGAAGGCCTACCGCAAGCTCGTGCGCGAGACGCACCCCGACAAGCACCCGGACGATCCGGCCGCCGAGGAGCGCTTCAAGCAGATCGCGGAGGCCAACGAGGTGCTCTCCGATCCGGAGAAGCGCCAGCAGTACGACCAGTTCGGCGAGGCCGGCATGCGCGGCCCGGGGCCGGGCGGCGGCTTCGATCCGCGCCAGTACAACCAGGACGGCATCGACATCTCCGACCTGCTCGGCGGCATCTTCGGCCGCGGCGGTAGGCGGCGGCGGCCGCGGGCGCGGCGCGCAGCCGCAGCGCGGCAACGATCTCGAGGCCGGCGTGACGATCTCGTTCCGCGACAGCCTCAACGGCGCGCGCGTCTCGATCGCCGTCGAGGCGCTCGCGACCTGCACCGACTGCCACGGCTCCGGCGCTGCGGCCGGCACGCGCCCGATCGCGTGTCCCGACTGCGACGGCCGCGGCGTGCGCGCGCAGGCCCAGGGCTTCTTCTCGCTCTCGCAGCCGTGCATGCGCTGCGGCGGCACCGGCCGCATCGTCGAGCATCCCTGCCTGACCTGCGGCGGGCGCGGCTCGACGCAGCGCCTGCGCCGCTACCAGGTGCCGATCCCCGCCGGCATCAAGGACGGCGCCCGCATCCGCCTGCGCGGCAAGGGCGAGGCGGGCTCGCACGGCGCGCCCGCCGGCGACCTCTTCGTGCAGGTCTCCGTCGAGCCCTCGCCCGTCTTCACGCGCCGCGGCGACGATCTCGTCGTCGACGTGCCGGTGTCGCTTCAGCGAGGCCGCCTCGGGCGCCGAGATCGACGTGCCCGCCCCCGACGGCGAGCGCGTGCGCATGAAGCTGCGCGCGGGCACCGGCGACGGCGTGCTGCTGCGCGCCCGCGGGCGCGGCGCGCCCAAGAAGGGCGACTCGGGCAAGCGCGGCGACCTGCTCGCCCGCGTGCACATCAGCGTCCCGCGCAAGCTCAGCCGGGCGCAGAAGGAGGCGCTGGAGAAGTTCGCGGCGCTCGAGGGCGACGATCCGCGCGCCGAGCTGTTCGCGCGCGCAGCGGAGGCCTGAGATGGACGAGACCCCGAAGTACGCGATCTCGGTCGCCGCGGAGTTCGTCGGCATGCACCCGCAGACGCTGCGCCTCTACGAGGCGCGCCGCCTGGTCGTGCCGCGCCGCTCGGCCGGCGGCCGGCGGCTCTACTCCGACGCCGACCTCGCGCGCCTCGAGAGCGTCAAGGCGCTGACCACGGCGCTCGGCCTGAACCATTCGGGCGTCGAGCACGTGCTCGGCCTCGAGCAGACGCTGATGCGTCTGCAGAAGCGCGTCGCCGAGCTCGAGCGCGAGCTCTCCGACATGGGACGCGCGTACTCCCGCGCGGTCGCCGAGCGCGACCGCAGCGTGCGCCACGAGGTGGTTGTCTGGCAGCCGCCGTCGCAGGCGCTCGCACCCCGTCACTGACTCATTCCCAAGGAACTGCGCACATGGCAACGAACGATCAGTTCACGATCCGGGCCCGGGAGGCGCTCGCGGCCGCGGCCGAGCTCGCCCGTGCCAACGGCAACCCCGAGATCACGCCCGAGCACCTGCTGCTCGCGCTGACCGTCCGAGCCCGACGCCACCGCGTCCGTGCTCCTGCGCGGCGCCGGCGCCGACCGCGACGCCGTGCGCGAGCACGCCGCGAACGCGCTCGCGAAGCAGCCGCGGACGAGCGGCGCGACGACCTCGCAGCAGCCCTCGCTCGCGTTCCGCGAGACGCTCGAGCTCGCCCGCAAGGAGGCGCGCGACCTCGGCGACCAGTTCGTCGCCGTCGAGCATCTGCTGCTCGCGCTCGCCGATCGTCTCGGCCGCGGCAACGCCTCGCGCGCCGCGCTGCTCGAGGCCGCGCAGAAGCTGCGCGGCGCACAGCGCGCCGACGACGAGAACGCCGAGGAGCGCTACGACTCGCTCGCGCGCTTCGGCCGCGATCTCACCGCGGTCGCCGAGAGCGGCAAGCTCGACCCGGTGATCGGCCGCGACGACGAGGTGCGGCGCGCGATGCAGGTGCTCTCGCGGCGCACCAAGAACAACCCCGTGCTGATCGGCGAGCCCGGCGTCGGCAAGACCGCGATCGTCGAGGGCCTCGCCCAGCGCATCGTCGCCGGCGACGTCCCCGAGAGCCTCAAGGGCCGCCGCATCTGGGCGCTCGACCTCGGCGCGCTGCTCGCCGGCTCGAAGTACCGGGGCGAGTTCGAGGAGCGGCTCAAGGCCGTGCTCGAGGAGATCTCGGCGGCCGACGGGCGCATCATCCTCTTCATCGACGAGCTGCACACGATCGTCGGCGCGGGCGCGGCGGAGGGCGCGGTCGACGCGGCCAACCTGCTCAAGCCGATGCTGGCGCGCGGCGAGCTGCGCGCGATCGGCGCGACGACGCTCGACGAGTACCGCAAGCACATCGAGAAGGACAAGGCGCTCGAGCGCCGCTTCGCCCCGGTGCTCGTGGGCGAGCCGTCCGTGCCCGACACGATCGCGATCCTGCGCGGCCTGCGCGAGCGCTACGAGGTGCACCACGGCGTGCGCATCATGGACGCCGCGCTGATCGCCGCGGCGACGCTCTCGGAGCGCTACGTCGCGGATCGCTTCCTGCCCGACAAGGCGATCGACCTGGTCGACGAGGCCGCGAGCCGCCTGCGCATCGAGATCGACTCGGTGCCGCACGAGCTGGACGTGCTCCAGCGCCGCGCCCAGCAGCTCGAGATCGAGGACGCGGCGCTCGCGCGCGAGACCGACGCCGCCTCCGAGGAGCGGCGCGCGACCCTCGCGGCCGAGCTCGAGGGCGTGCGCGGCGAGCTCGGCGCGCTGACCGAGCGCTGGCAGGCCGAGAAGGCGCGCATCGCCGCCATCCAGCACGCGAAGGCGCAGATCGAGGAGGCCCGCGAGGAGGCCGAGCGCGCCGAGCGCGACGGCGACCTGCAGCGCGCCGCCGAGCTGCGCTACGGGCGGCTGCCCGAGCTCGCCCGCGAGCTCGAGGACGAGCAGACCGCGCTCGCCGAGCACGGCGGCGAGCGGCTGCTCAACGAGGAAGTCGGCCCCGACGACATCGCGCAGGTCGTCGGTGCCTGGACCGGGATCCCCGTCTCGCGGCTGCTCGAGGGCGAGATGCAGAAGCTGATCGCGCTCGAGGCGCGGCTGCACGAGCGCGTCGTCGGGCAGGACGAGGCCGTCGAGGCGGTCTCCAACGCCATCCGGCGCTCGCGCTCCGGCCTCGGCGACCCCGACCGGCCGATCGGCTCGTTCCTGTTCCTCGGACCGACGGGCGTCGGCAAGACCGAGCTCGCGCGCACGCTCGCCGCGCTGCTCTTCGACGACGAGCGCGCCGTGCTCCGGATCGACATGTCCGAGTACATGGAGCGCCACTCCGTCGCGCGGCTGATCGGTGCGCCGCCCGGCTACGTCGGCTACGACGAGGGCGGCCAGCTGACCGAGGCGGTGCGCCGCAAGCCGTACTCGGTGGTCCTGCTCGACGAGATCGAGAAGGCCCACTCGGACGTCTTCAACGTGCTGCTGCAGGTGCTCGACGACGGGCGGCTGACCGACGGCCAGGGCCGCACGGTCGACTTCCGCAACGCGATCCTGATCATGACGTCGAACGTCGGCTCCGAGGTGATCTTCGCCGAGAGCGATCCGGCGCGCATGCGCCAGCGCGTCGAGGACGTGCTGCGCGGGACGTTCCGGCCCGAGTTCCTGAACCGCATCGACGAGACCGTGATCTTCCACCGCCTCGGCCGCGACGAGCTGGCGGCCGTCGTCGACCTGCAGCTCGAGCGGCTGCGCGTCCGGCTCGCGGCGCGCGGTCTCGCGCTCGAGGTCAGCGCAGAGGCGCGCGAGCTGATCGCCGAGGAGGGCAACGACCCGGCCTTCGGCGCGCGGCCGCTCAAGCGCGCGATCCAGCGCCTGATCGAGAATCCGCTCGCGAAGCTGCTGCTCGAGCACGCGCCGGCCGGCGACGCCGTCGTGCGCGTGGAGGCGGTCGACGGGGCGCTCGACCTGCGCATCGAGCCGGCCGTCGCGCTGGCCGCCTGAGCGGGCGCAGGCGCTTCTGCCGCCTCACGTGGAGGAGCCCGTACCACCCGGACGGGCTGCTCCACGAACCCCCGTTGGAGCGATGGTGGCTGCACCCTCGCCGAGCGATGCAGTGCATATGAGCCGATTCTCTGCACGCCTGCTTGCGATGACGCTTGCTGTAGGCATCCTCGCTGCGCCCGCCATCGCCCAGGCCAAGCCATCGGCTCCGAAGGTCACGGCGCCCAAATCCGGGATCACGGTGTCGGACATGCCGGCGCTGACCTGGAACCAGGCGAAGGGTGCACGTCCTACGAGCTGCAGATCGCGAGCGACTCGGGCTTCAACCCGGCGATGATCACCGAGACGACGGGAAACCTGCGCTTCGTCAACAGCAAGATGCTGCCGAACGGCACCTACTTCTGGCGCGTGCGCTCGCTCGACGCGAACGGTGACGCCTCCAAGTGGACCAGCGTGCGCAAGTTCGTGAAGAAGTGGAACGCGACGGCGATCGATCCTGACGCCGGCGGCGCTCAGCGCGATCGCCTACCCGAGCCCGACGATCCTGAGCTGGGCGCCGGTCAAGGGCGCGACGAAGTACAAGATCGCCGTGGCGAGCGGCGCCGCCGGCGGCGGCGTCGACGCGCCGGGCGGGGTCATCTCGAACGGCGCACTCGTCTGGACCGACGGCAACAACCCGATCGAGACTTCGAACACGAACCTCGCCGTCTCGAAGGCGCTGAATCCCGGAACCTACTACTGGCAGGTCGTCCCGGTGGATGCGCAGGGCTACAACGGCACGCCGTCGGCGATCTTCTCGTTCGCCTGGACGTGGGCCGGCACGACGACGCCCGCACGTGGCGGACATGGTGCCCGGCGTCGAGATCTACGATCCGCTGTTCAGCTGGCCGGCGATCCCCGGCGCGTCCGGCTACGAGATCGAGATCAACCCGACCGCCGGCTTCGCCCAGGGCTCGAAGGTCATGACGGCCTCCACGACGGCGCTGCTAGTTCGCGCCGCTCAGGACGCTCCCGAACAACACCTACTACTGGCGCGTCCGCGGCCTCGATCCGCAGGGTCAGGCCGGTCCGTGGAACAACGGGCCCTGCGTTCGACGAAGACCTACGACCAGACCGTCCTCCCGGGGCCGGCGAACCTGCACGTCTACGACATCGAGGGCACGCTGATCGCGCTGAACGGCTCAGGTCAACGAGCCCGTCGATCCGCTGGGAGCACGGTGCCCGGCGCGCGCTACTACGAGGTGCAGCTGAACTGCGGCTCCGGGACGATCAAGACGTACACGACGGCGAACACGTCGTGGACGCTCGTTCGCGCGACTTCCGGCAGCAGCCGGCGTGCCGGTCCTCCTGACGCGCAGCCCGGGCTGCCGGGGTCAAGCAGCGACAGCTCCGTCGACCTCGAGCCCGGGCGAGCCCCTGTGCGTCGTGTCGGTGCGCGCGTTCGCGGACGACGCGGTCGACGGCTCGACGATCGCTCGGCCTGTTCTGCGCAGGTCACCTTCACAGACGGGCGGCCAGAGCCGTTCAGCAACGCGCCGATTCCCTGCGGCAACGCCTTCTGCGCGGGCATGCTCACGGACCGGGCGACGATCTACGGCCGCGGGCGTCGGCAGGATCGACCAACAAGAGCCCGCTGTTCTGCTGGACGACCCGCGGACATGGACGATCAGCTCGGCGTGGTCGAGCCGAGCGAGCACTACTGGGTGACCATCGCGCGCGACTCCGAACTTCACGACGAGCGTGGAGCAGGCCTACACCGACGTCCCGTGCTACGCGCCGCTGGTCGCCGCTGGTGGACGAGGGCACGCTCTACTACTGGCAGGTCATCCCGGTCGGATGACAAGGGCGGACGCGCTACGAGCTTCGCGCGTCCGGTCGGCGGCGGATTCGCCGTCTCGCCGACGTTCCAGCACGCCTCGGTGCCGCCGACGCCGATCTCGCCGGTCGGCGGGGCGGACGGCATCCGGAGCCGTCGTCTTCAAGTGGACGCCGGTGCCGGAGCAGGTGCGGCAACTACACGATCGAGATCGCGAAGGACGATTCGTTCAGCACGATCCTCGAGTCGGCCACGACGGCCGCGACGTCGTACTCGGCGACGCAGACCTATCCGGTCGGCACGACCGACGTACTGGCGCGTGCGCGCCAACAACGACGACGGCAAGGGCCTCGCCTGGTCGGGCGTGTCGACGTTCGTGCAGACCCTGCCCGGTGCCCGGTCATCACGACGGCGGCGCCGTTCGTCAGGGAGCGACGTTCCCGGCGCTGAGCGTGGACGCCGGTCAACGGCGCGACGAGCTACGAGGTGCAGGACGTGTGGCCCGGACGGCAGCGTGCACGTGACCTGCGAACATCCCGAGCACGGCGGTCAGCTACACGAAGATGACCGGCACCGGCCACGGCACGGTGCAGGTGCGGGCCGTGTTCGGGAACGGTCTCAGGCAGCGCCTACACGCCGACGCGCGACGTCGTGCACACGATCGCGGAGCCGGGCGGCACGCAGACCCAGCTGATCAACAAGCCCGGCGAAGCTCGCGCTCACGTTCGCGTGGAACACGAAGACGAACGTCAAAGCAGTACAACGTCCAGGTCTCGCGGAATCCGGGCTTCAGCCAGCCGTTCCTGGACGAGACGACCGATCAGTCGAGCTACACCCCGCTGCTCACGCAGCAGGAGTTCATCGACGGCGGCGTCATGTACTGGCGCGTCGCGGTGATCGACCCGGACAGCAACACCGGCGCGTTCTCGAAGGCCAAGAAGTTCACGCATCCTGGCGCGCATGCGACGGTGGCGATCACGCCGCACGCAGGGCAAGGGCGCCGTCGCGCCTGTGACGGTGACCGTGCTGAACGCCAAGGGCAAGCCGCTCAAGGGCGCTGCGGTCAAGCTCCGGGGCGCCGGCGTCAAGACGAAGGCGAAGAAGACCAACAAGAAGGGCGTCGTGAACTTCACGATCAAGCCGACGAGCGCGCGGGCGACGCTCGTGGCGACTGCGACCAAGAAGCTCTTCAAGGTCGGGACCGCCGTGGTCGAGCAGATCCAGTAGGTGGCGCCGCGAGCGCCGGGCCGAGAGGGCCCGGCGCTCCGCTCGTCCCGCGCCGCCACAATGGCGGCCGTGAGTGATTCCGGCACGGCTGAGGAGACGACCACCGAGACGCGCGGGCACGAGATCCGCACCGCCGATCTCGTCGCCACCGCGCTGACGCGCTACGCGCAGGCGTTCGCGACGTTCGGCCTGATGGCGCTCGTCGCGGCGATCTTCCCCGCGGCGACGGTGATCGCGCTGCGCGCCGGCGGATGCGCGGGCCGAGCTCGTCGTCGTCGGTCGGCTCGTTCGCCGCGGCCGCCGCGGCGCTCGCGCTCGCGGGCGCGATGACCGCCTTCATCGGGCAGCGGCTGCGCGCGACGCTGCCGGGCATCGTGCTCACGGCGCTGCTCGTCGCCCCGGCCTTCGGCGCGATCGCGATCCTGCACCTCGCCGCGATCTTCGTCGTGCCGCTGCTGCTCGCCCCGCTCGGCCTCGCGCCGGTCGCCGCGGGCGGCGGGGACGGGGCGGGCATCTCCGCGATCAGGCGCGCGCTGACGCTCTGCGGCCAGGGCGGCTACCGGCGCTCGCTCGTGCCGTGCGCCATCTGCGCCTCCTTCGCGGCGATCATCTTCCTGGCCTTCGGCATCGCGCTCTCGCCGATCGGCGGGCGCGCGCGCGTGATCGCGACGCTGGTGCTCTGGGCAGCCGTCGCGTGGCCGATCGCGGGCCTGATGTTGCGCTCGCTTTACGGCGCGTTGTCGGGTCGTTTGGTCGTGCGCTTCCGAGGCAGTGAACTCTTCACACGGCATGTCCGTGATCGACGAGCGAGCCGCTCCCCGCTGCGCCAATCATCCGACGGTCGAGACGCTCGTGTCGTGCTCGTCGTGCGGCAAGCCGATCTGCACCGAATGCATGGTGCACGCGCCAGTCGGCGTGAAGTGCCGCGACTGCGCGCGCATGCCGCGCAGCGCGCTCGTGCGCCTCAAGCCCGCGAAGGCCGCGCGCGCGATCGCCGCGTCGGCCGGCGCCGCCATCGCGCTCGGCGTCGCGCTCGCCGCGCTCAACGGCACGAGCTTCGGCTTCTTCGGCTTCCTGATCGCCTTCGGCGTCGGCGTCGTGATGGCCGAGGTCGTGACGCGCACGAGCGGCTACTACCGCGGCCGCGAGTCGGGCGCGATCGCGGCCGCCGCGAGCCTGCTCGCCTACGTGATCGCCTGGCAGGCGATGCCGCTGCTGTTCGCGAACCACGCGGCTCGACTCGCGCTGGATCACGCTGCAGTTCGTGTTCGGCGCGGTGGCTGCCGTCGTCGCCTACCGGCGCGTGGCGTGAGCGGGCGCGGCTCGCGTCTGCGGCGCGTGCGGCGCGTCGTCGCCGGCGGGCTCGTGGGCGGCGCCGTCGTGCTGCTCGACCGCCGCCGGCGGCAGCGCGAGTCGGCCGGACGGCGTGCGCGGCAGCGACCAGCTCGCGGCCTTCGAGGGCGCGCCCTGCTACCGCGAGGGCGGCTCCAGCCAGGGCTGAGACCAGGTCTTGGACGACTCGCCGCCGCGCACCCAGAGCGCCACGCCGGCGATGTTCGCCTGGCGTGCGGTCAGCAGCTTGAGCTGCACGGAGCGGTCGGACTCGACCCACGCGTGCTCGCCGACGCGCGCGCCGTAGCGGCGCTGCAGCGCGATCTCGCGTGGCCTTCGGGAACAGCGCGGCCTGCGTCGCCTGGCGCGGCGCCGGCGCCCTCGATCGGATGCCACTGCCAGCCCCAGGTGGGCACGCCCATGAGCACGCGCATCGCGCGGCGCCGCGCGCAGCACCGTGCGCAGCGTCTGCTTCCAGAACGCCAGCGAGGCGACCGGCCCGGGCTCGCTGCGCGGGCCGTGCTCGTTCCAGGCCAGCACCAGCAGCCGCGCGGGGCCCGAGAGCGCGCGCAGGTCGTAGGAGCCCGTGCGCAGCAGCAGCTTCGTGCGGATCGGCGGCACCGTGACGACGATCTGCGAGCCGGCGCCGAGCGCCGCGCGCAGCTCGCGCAGGAACGCCGGATAGGCCGCGCGCGCCGAGGGCGGGAGGTCGCGCCAGTCGACCACGACGCCGCTCGCTCCGAGCGCGCGCAGCGCGACGCCGAGGCGCGTCACGAGCTGCCGCCGCAGCGGGCGATCGGCGAGCAGGTCGCCCGCCAGGCGCTGCGGATCGCTGAGCACCGGCACGAGCCGCGCGCCGCGCTCGGTCAGGCCCTGGGTGAACGAATCCGACGCCGTGTAGGCGAAACGCCCGCCGGGTTCGAGCGCCAGCCAGGCCGGCGAGAGCACGCCGATCGACGACAGGTGCGCCGAGAGCGAGCCGAGCGCGGCCGAGCTCGGATGCGTCGTCGTCAGCGCCAGCACCGTCGGCGCGTTCGCCGGCCGCGCCGGTGGCAGCGAGGACGAGGGCGAGGCCGCCCGGGCGCCGGCCGCGGAGAGCGCGAGCGCCGTCAGTGCGAGCGTCCCGAGCACGCCAAATGACACTCGCCGCGAGTGCCAATTGGGCACTCCGCGCACGCCGATGCCGCCGAATGACACTCGCAGCGAGTGCCATTTGGCCACCGCAAACGCCCTATCCATGCCGAACCTCCGGTGCCGAAGCGGCGATCGCGAGCTCGAGGCGCTCGAACAGCTGACGCGGCGTGAGCGTCGGCACGAGCTCGAAGCGCGAGATGCGCATCGCGTCGGTCTCGGAGGTGAGCAGCCCGAACGACGTCTGGCCGTCTTCGTTGAAGCCGAGGCTGTAGACGCGCCGCGCCTCCTCGAGGTTGATCGCCGCGACGCGCTCGTCGTTCGTGCGCGTGTCGGCGCCGTAGGCGCCGAACGGCCACGCGAAGGCGACGACGGGGCGGTTCGCGATCTTCTCGGCGGCCGCCTGCGCGTTGCGGTACTCGCTCGCCGCGCGGGCGCGGAACTGGTCGATCGTCTCGAGCCGGCCGTCGCTCGACTGGCGTGCGCTGAGGTAGGGGAGCCGCTCGCCGCCGCCGGCGTGGATGCCGCCGTGCGGCGCCGAGGCGTGCGCCGCGATCGTCCAGCCCTGGCGCTGCAGCGAGCGCAGCTCCTCGGGCGAGGCCTCGTAGAGCGGCGAGCTCTTCCAGGCGTCGCCGACCGTGAACACGGTCGCGCGCATGCCCAGCGCGGCGCAGGATCGGCGCCGCGTTGAGCACGGTGTCGGTGCGACCGTCGTCGAACGTCAGCAGCAGCGCGTTGTCGGGCAGATCGAGCATGCCGGCGCGCCAGGCGGTGATCTGCTCGGGCGTGACGGTGTGGTAGCCGGCGTCGCGCAGCATCTGCATGTCGGCGCCGAACAGCTTGACCGGCAGCACCGAGCTCTCGGGGTTGCCGCCGCCGGCATCGGGCTCGGCGCCGTCCATCACGGCGTGCACGTTGAGCACGAGCACGGCGTTCGAGTAGTCGAGGTGGTGGCGCTTGACGTAGCTGGCGTCGGCGCCGCTCAGCTCGGGCGGCCGCGGGGCCGCGGAACGCGCGGTCGACGTGCAGCGCGATCAGGCGGCCCTCCGAGCTGTAGTGCGCGTAGGCCAGGAACGGCAGCGCCGTGAGCGGAACGGCGATCAGCCCGACGATCCAGGCGAGCGCGCCGCGCACGAGGTTGAACGGGAGCTCGCGCTCGATCATGCGGCCACCCCGAGCCCGCGCTCGCCGCTGGCGGCGATCCGCTCGACCTCGGTGCAGACCGGGATGCCCGAGGGCTGGGGCGAGCCGATCGTGCCGATGATGCGGAACCCGAGCCCGTCGTCGGCGCGGCCCGAGCGCGTGCCCCAGGCCGTCTTGCGGGCGGTCGCGATCGCCCAGTAGGTCTGCCAGATCAGCACCGTCGCGTACAGCAGCACGAAGACGATGCCCGCCCACCAGTACGGCTTCCGGCGCGTGAAGCCGTAGTAGAGGCTGTAGAGCACGGCCATCGCGTAGAGGCCGACGAGGTACATCCAGCGGGTCGGCGCCGTGCATGATCGGGTTCCACACGCAGGCGTGGAAGATCACGACCGGCGCGGCGATCGGGAAGATGTTCGAGGCGTAGGTCGGGATCGACGGCGATCGGGTTCTTCCGCCAGAAGAACGTCGAGGCGATCAGCGACTCGCGCAGCCAGCTCTTCTTCCAGCGCGTCTGCTGCACGAGGAAGCCCTTGAACTGGTGCGGCACGTTGGTCGCGCAGCGCGCGCTCGACTGGTAGACGACGCGCGACTGCTTGAGCAGCATGTTGGTGAGCGCGCGGTCGTCGCCGAAGGTCGCCTCGCGGCCCAGGAACGACTGCGTCTCCCAGGCCGGCAGCACCGTCGAGCAGGCGATCGCGGCGATAGGCCGAGAAGCAGCCCGAGGCGCACGTGACGGCGCCGAAGATCGACTCGGAGCCCTTGATCACGCGGAAGGCGACGAAGTAGCGCACCTGCTGGAGCAGCGTGAGCACGTTGTAGGCGCGGTTCTGGACGTCGGCGTGGCCGGTGACGACCGCGACGCGCCGGTCGCGGAACGGCTTGATGATCTCGCGCAGCGCGTCCGGCTCGAGCGTCGAGTCGGAGTCGACGAAGCACACGATCTCGGCGTCGGTCGCGCGGATGCCGGCCGCCATCGCCGCCCGCTTGCCGCGGTTGTGGGAGAAGCGGATGGCGTGCAGGTTCGGGAAGCGCCGGGCGGCGAACGCCATGCGCTCCCAGGTCGCGTCGGTCGAGCCGTCGTCGACGGCGAACACGCGAGAGCAGCTCCTGCGGGTAGTCGAGCGCGAAGATCGACGCGAGCGTCGTCTCGATCGCGGCCTGCTCGTTCATGGCCGGGATCACGACCGCCACGGTGCGGCAGCTCGTCCGGGCCGCGCTTGACGGGCCGGTAGAGCAGCGACAGGCTGAAGCGCGAGAGCAGGTAGACCGTGACGCAGATGCTGTAGATCCCGAACAGCGGGTCGAGCCAGATCGCCGGCAGGTACGAGCTCTTGATGAACCAGATGATGCAGGCGAGCAGCACGAAGTAGCCGCCGAGCAGGCTGCGCCAGAAGATCGAGGCGAGGATGTCGCCGAGGCGCATCAGGGGTTGAGCGAGGGGATGTTCCATGTCTCCTGGTCTTCGTCGCCGAGGCGCCAGAGGCCGACGCCGAGTCCTGCAGCGCGCGCCTGGCCGAGTCGCGCCTGCACGCTCTGTGCGTTGGCGTAGTAGGCCGTGTGGGGTGTGCCGAACCGATCCGTGTAGGTGAAGAACGGCTCCTGCCCGGCGGCGTCCCACTGCGTGGGAACGCCGAGCGATGCCTGCAGGGCCGTCATGTCGTGCCACTCGAGCGGCGTCGCCGGGCGGGCGAGCGGCCAGTCGAAGCCGTACAGGTTGGTGCCGATGATGAAGCGCTCGGAGTTCGGGACGGTCTTGATGTAGCTGATGATCCGGGCCACCCAGGAGGCGTCCGAGATGGGACCGGCAGCACTCGTCGCCCAGTGCAGATCCCAGGCCATCGAGAACAGGCGATCGCAGACCGCGGCCAGCGCCGGGTAGTCGTAGAAGCCCGCGCGGCCGGTCAGCACGGGACCGGTCTTGGCCGCCACGGCCATCGTCAGCGTCGCGCCCTGGGCGTGCAGCACGCCCGAGAGCTCGGTCATGAAGGCCGTCAGCAGCGGGCGGTCGGCGGCGGCGCCGGCCTCGAAGTCGATGTTGATGCCGTCGTAGCCGTAGGTCGCGACGAGCGCCGAGATGCGCTGCACGAGGCTCGTGCGGTTGGCGGCGCTCGAGAGCAGCGCGTGCAGCGTCGCGGGATCCTGCGACTCGACGCGCGGCTCGATCTTGATCCCGCGGAGGCGCACCCAGCTCGTGACGAGCGGATCGTCCTTGCCCGGTGATCGAGAGGTTGTGGCCGACCGAGAAGTAGGTCGGCGAGACGACGGCGATCTGGCGGTAGTGGCGTTGCAGATCCTCGAAGCTGCGGTCGGTGGTCGCGAGCATGTAGGCGTAGGCCGGTCCGGTCGCGGGGAGCGGCGCGCCCGTGGCGACGTCGAGCGTGCTGTCGGGCGAGCGGTGGCCGCCCGCGTCGATCGCGGCGACCGTGAAGCGGTAGGGCGTGACGGGCGCGAGGCTGCGCGCCAGGAAGCCGGTGGTCGTGGGCTGCCCGAGCAGCACGCCGTTGCGGTAGACGGCATAGCGGCGCACGACCCCGTCGCGGTCCACGGCCGGATCCCACGCGAGCGCGACGCTCGTGTCGGCGACGGTGACGGCGCGCATGTTCGCCGGCGCGGCCGGCGGGAGGCGATCGGTGCAGGCACGTGTGCGGGCGCGGGCGACGGGCGAGGCGACGGAGCCGTTGCCCGCGGCGTCGTAGGCGCGCACGCGCAGCACGAAGGTCGTCGCGCAGGCGAGGGCGCCGGCCGTGAGCGTCGTCGACGGCCCGCGCGCGAGCACCTTGCCGAAGGCGCCGAGGAGCTCGTAGCGCGCGACGGCGGTGTCGTCGGCCGAGGCGCCGAACGCCACGCTGACCGTGTCCTCCGCGACGGCGGTCACCCGCAGCGCGGTCGGGCGTGTCGGCGGATAGGCGTCCTCCTTCGGGCGCACGACCAGCCGGCGCATGTTCGACCAGCGCGAGTTGACCTTGCCGGCCGAGCGCACCTTCCAGAACCAGCGGCCCGGGAGCAGCAGCACGCTCGCCCTGACGCCGCGCACGCGCAGCGTCTGCAGCGCCTTCGTGAAGCCGCGGTCGCGGGCGACCCGCAGGTCGTAGCGCTGGGCCTTCGCGGCCTTGTGCCAGCGGAACGGCACCATGGCGACGTGCACGACCGCACGCGGCTTCGGCGCGGCCTGCGCCGGACCGGGCGGGCGGCGCGCGGCGTCGGCCGGCAGCGCCGTCGCGGCGAGTGCGCAGAGCACGAGCGCGAGCAGCGCGGCGCCCCTCCGGTGCGCAGGCGTGTGGCAGCGTCCCATCGCCTTGCATATCGACTAAGGCATACGTCCCTCGCTCCCCCGCGTGGGGGGACATGCGAGAACTCCTGGGAAGACTGGTGGAGCCTGGCCGCTCGCTGCGCCTGGAACGGGTCGCTCAGTCGTCCGTGCGGAGGCCGCGCACCTCGGACAGCGACAGGCCCTCGCGCGAGAGGAACCAGAAGCCGAGGCCGACGCCGAGGCTGACCTCGATCACCTGCAGGCCGACCGCGAACGCGATCGCGTGCGTGAAGTCGATCGGATAGGCCTGCACGAGCACCTGGGCGACGGCGGCCTGGAAGAGCCCGATGTTGCCGGGCCAGAACGGGAACAGCTGGACGAGCGTCGAGACGAGGAAGACCAGACCGGCCATGCCGATCGTCGCGTGGATGTCGGCCGCCGCGAGCGCGGCGTAGATGCCGGCGATCTGCGCCGCCCACGAGGCCAGGCCGGCCGCCATCGCCCAGGTCGCCGTGCGCGGGCGGTGGAGCACGGTCTGGCCCTGCTGCATGCCGCGCGCGATCGGGTGGAGCATGGCGATCGCCTGCTGGCCGCGCGTGAACGCGAGGTCGGGGCGCACCGAGCGCCGGCTCTTGCGCGAGAACGCCTCGAGCGCGATCACGGCGAGCAGCACGACGATCACGACGCCGCCGAACGCGAGGATCATGTTCTCGAAGCGCGCCGGGATGTTCACGAACGGGAACTGCGCCAGCATGATCACGACGAGCGCGAACGCCAGCACGATCTGCTCGGCCACGAGCGAGCCGGCGAGCGTCGCGTTCGGCACGTCCGTGCCGACGAGCTTCAGCCGCCGCCGCAGCACGGCGACGCGGCCGATCTCGCCGAGCCGCGCCGGCAGCAGCGTGTTGAGCAGGAAGCCGACGAAGAGCGCGGGCACCACGTGCACGTACTGGAAGCGGGGGCGGTGCGGGATCGTGTCGAGCGCGGCCTTCCAGACCACGGCCTTGAGCAGGATCGAGAGCAGGTTGAGCCCGAGCGCGGCGACGACCCACCACCAGCCGACGTCGATCGCGCTGACGGCGCTGATGTCGATCGAGCGCAGCGCGAGCTCGACGAGCACGCCGAAGAGCACGAGTCCGGCGATGATGCGCCAGGTCGCCGTGCGCCGCGCCGGCGCCCGCAACGCGAGGTCGGAGATGGTCACGAGCTCGTAGCCGGCCGCGTGCGCGCGCTCGACGATCTCGGGCACGGCCTCGGCGGTCTGGCTGCGATCGTCGTTCGCGCCGCTGCCGTCGGCATCGTGCAGCAGCAGGATCCCGCCCGGCCGGAAGCCCGCGATCGTGCGCCGCACGATCGCCTCGACGCCCGGCTTGGCGGTGTCCCAGACGCCCTTCGTCCAGCCGACCACCTCGTAGCCGCGGCGCGCCGTGACGCGTGCGACGAACGGGTTGCGGAAGCCGTGCGGCGCGCGGAAGAGCCGCGCGCCGGAGGGCCGGCCGAGCGCGGTCGCGAGCGAGCTCTCGGTGCGCTCCAGCTGGCGCTCGACGTCGGCCTGCGACGCGAACGTGAGGAGCGCGTGGTCGTAGCCGTGCGAGGCGATCTCGTGCCCCTCGTCGTGGATGCGCCGCACGAGCTCGGGATGCGCCTCGACGTGGCGGCCGAGCACGAAGAAGGTCGCGCGCGCGTTGTGCGCGCGCAGCGCGTCGAGCACGGGCGGCGTCCACTCCGGCGAGGGGCCGTCGTCGAACGTCAGCGCGAGCACGCGGTCGCTCGTACCGCGGCCCGTGACGACCTTGCCGAAGAGCGGCGAGTTGGGGGTGAACGACGCCCACGCCCAGATCAGGACGAACATGCAGACGATGCCGAACATCGCATAGCCGGCCCAGCCGGCGAGCGCGCTGCCGAGCACGAGCGCGAGCGCGGCACCGCCGGCGATCGCGAGGGCCGAGGCCCCGACGAACCGCCGGATCACCGCGCGCTTCCTCATCTCGCGCCCCGCCGCTTGCGGCCGAGCAGCTCCGTGTAGAGCTGCTCGAGCTGCACCGCCACGCTCGACCAGGCGTAGTGCTTGACGGCGGTCATGCGGCCCTCGCGGCCCATGCGCGCGCGCTCGGCCGGGCGGTCGAGCAGGTACAGCAGCGCCTGGGCGAAGCGGTTCGCGTCGTCGGCCGGGCTCACCATCAGCCCCTGCTTGCCGTGCTCCATCAGCAGCTGGAAGCCGGAGATGCGGCTGGCCACGACCGGCCGCCCGCTCGCCATCGCCTCGAGCAGCACCATGCCGAACGAGGCACGCTGGCAGGGCGTGCAGTGGATGTCGGCCGAGGCGTAGTAGCGCGGGCCGCGACCAGTCGACGCGGCCGGCCCAGATCACGTCCTCGGCGACCCGCTCGGGGAGCTTGCGCCGGTAGACGTTGCCGAGCGGCCCGTCGCCGACGACGCACAGGCGCACCGAGCCCTCGTGCTCGGCGTGGACGCTGCTCGAACGCCTCGAGCATCGTCGGCAGCCCGTTGCGGGGGTCGAAGCGGCCGAGGAAGAGGATCAGCGGCTTGCCGCCCTCGCGCAGCTCGGGCAGCGGCTCGGCATCGGGCGAGAAGTGCCGGTCGTCGATGCCGTTCGGGATGATGCGGTAGTCGTACGGGAAGTACGGGGCGAGCGAGCCGATGCAGGCCTCGCTGACGACGACGTGGGCGTCGAGGCGCCCGAGCCAGCGCCGCAGGATCGGGGCGAAGACGTCGAGCAGCACGCCGGGCGCGAACACCGAGTGGTAGGTCGCGACGCCGATCGCGCCGTCGGGGATCGCCAGCGGGGCGATCGCGCACATGCTCGGGTTGTAGGGCGCGTGCAGGTGCACGACGTCGACCTTGAGCCGCTTGAAGAGCCGGCGCAGCTGCAACACGAGCCCGGCGGGCACCGTGTGGATGGTCTGCGAGGCGTTGCCGTAGAGCGGCACGCCCATGCCGAGGCGGACGACGTCGAAGCCCTCGTCGGCCTCGGAGCGGGCACCCGGGTCGGCGATCGGGGGCGTGCGCAGGAGGTGACCCGTGACCACGGTCACCTCGTGCCCGCGCCGGGCGAGCTCCCGGGCCTGTCCGTGGACGTGCTCGGTGATGCCGCCAAGCATCGGGTAGTAGTAATCGGTGACGATTGCGATCCGCATGCCGGGGCGGGGGCCAGCATACCCACCCCGGCCCTGCTTGGCACTCTCGATACGAGAGTGCCAGCGTTTCCGGTGCCTCTGGGTATACTGCCGACGCGATGCCGACCTACGAGTACCTCTGCCCGGACGGGCACCGCTTCGAAGTCCTCCAGAAGTTCTCCGACGACCCGGTGGCGGTCTGCGAGGTCTGTGGCAAGCCGGTCCAGCGCGTGCTCTTCGCCCCGGCCGTGCACTACAAGGGCAAGGGCTTCTACGCGACCGACTACGGGCGTGGCGGCAAGGCCGGCGGCGGCGACAAGGGCGAGTCGGGCTCCTCGTCGGAGTCGGGCGGCAAGGAGGCCGCGGCCTCCGGCGGCTCCGACTCGAAGAGCTCCGACTCGGGCTCCAAGTCGGAGTCGAAGTCGCCGGACTCCGGCAAGACCTCCGGGGACGGCTCGTCGTCCAAGAGCTCGGGCGGCGACAGCTCCTCTGCCAAGCAGACCGGCAGCAAGTCCGCGTCGTCCTGAGCTAGCGTCCTGAGCCGGAAGCTCGGAGACGTGATTGCATCGTCTGGGCGCCCTGGGCACGACGCGGCGTCTTGCGCATGCCTCTGGCATGGGCGGCGAAGCCGCGCCGCGCCCAGACCACCCAGCCGGCCACTCACGAGCACCGAACTTCCGACTCAGGACTAGGTACAGCCGGCGGCGAACGTGTCGCCGGGCGCGGGCGCCAGCGGCGCCGAGCGCCCGAGGAAGGCGAGGATCACGCGGCGGTTCTCGTCGCCGCCGATCAGCTCGCTCGCGCCGCCGACCGAGGTCACGGTGCCGCCCAGGCGGCAGTGCACCGTGCGGCTCGTGCGCAGCTGGCGCCAGCCGAGCTCGAGCAGGTCGTCGGCCGAGAGGTCGGTGGCGAGCGGCTTGCCGATCGCGCTGCCGACGCTCGGTAGGCGCAGCAGCGTGCTCGGCGACGCGAGCCCGTGGGCGATCGCCTGCAGCACGCGCTGCTGGCGGAGGCCGCGCGTGACGTCGTTGTCGGCGGGGTTCGCGGTGTTCTCGCGCACACGGGCGTAGGCCAGCGCGTGGCGGCCGTCGAGGTGCAGCTTTCCGCGCCCGAAGCGCCACGGGTGGCCGTCGAAGCTGTTCGAGATGATCTTGGACGGGTTGTCGATCGTGACCCCGCCGAGCGCGTCGACGAGCTCGCGGAAGCCGGCGAAGTCGACCAGCACGACGTGGTTGACCTCGACGCCGGTGAGGTCGGCGATCGTCTTGATCGCGAGCGGCGGCCCGCCGAGCGTGAAGGCCGCGTTGATGCGGTCGTCGCCGTGCCCCGGGATCGTGACGCGCAGGTCGCGCGGGATCGAGAGCTGGTAGATGCGGTCGCGGCCCGGATCGACGCGCACGAGCATGATCGAGTCGGAGCGCCCCGAGCCCGTGTCGGGCCGGCGGTCGGAGCCGAGCACGAGCGTGGTGGAGGGCTGCGAGAGCAGCGAGCCGCCCGGCACGAGGGCCGCGCGCGTGGGCTCGTCGATGCGCGCGTTGGCGTCGTCGAGCGAGCTGCGGAACTGCGAGTAGCCGTAGCCGACCCAGAGCACGAGCGCGAGCACCGAGCCGAGGATCAGGAACGTGAGCAGGCGCCGCAGGCGCAGCCGCCGGCGGCGGCGGCGGGGCGCACGCGGCGGCCGCGGGGGACGGCGCGAGGGCGCGCCGGGCGCGGAGGGCCTCCGCGCCGGGCCGGGCGGCTGCGCCGGCCCGGGGGCGCCCTCGCCGGGCAGGACGATCACGCCGGGCGGCCCTTCGGCGTCGTGCGGGGCCGGTCGGCGGATGGCGTGCGCGGGGCCGCGGGTGGGGGAGGCGCAGGCGCGGCGGGCGGCTCGGGCGGGTCGCCCGGCGGCGCGGCGCCCTCGGCCGCGGCGTTGGCGCGGGCACGCTCCTCGATCGGGTCTCCGGCGTCGCCGCCCCGGCCGCGATATGTCCGGAACGGCCGCTTGGCGTCGTCGCCGGGCACGGCGGCACCCTAACAGCGCCCCGCTGGTCGGTTGCGTGAGTGCGGGGTCGTGGCGGGGTGGCCGGAGCGAGGGTGCGTCGCGGCCGGCGCGCCGGCAAGGCTCCGCCTCGGCACGCGCCGGGCGCGGCAGATGGAGGCGATCGAGACGCCTCGGCACACCCGCGATCACGCGATCGACCGGCGAGCACGGTCTATGGTCGTGATGTGCTCACCGTCGTCCCCACGCCGCTCGGCAACCTGCGCGACATCACGCTGCGGGCGCTCGACGCGCTCGGCGAGGCGAGCGTCATCGCATGCGAGGACACGCGGCGCACGCGCGCCCTGCTGAGCGCCCTGGCGATCCCTGCGCCGGAGCTCGTCGCCTGCGACGAGCGGCGCGAGCCGCGCGCGGCCGGGCAGCTGGTGGCGCGCGCGCTGGCCGGCGAGGCGGTCGTGCTCGTTTCCGACGCCGGCATGCCGCTGATCGCCGATCCGGGGCGCATCCTGATCGCCCGCGCGCTTGCTGCGGGGTGCGAGGTCACGGTCCTGCCGGGGCCGAGCGCCGTCGAGACGGCGCTCGTCGCGTCCGGGCTCGCGGGCGAGGGCTACGCCTTCCTCGGCTGGGTGCCGCGCACGGCCGGCGAGCGTGCGCGCTGCCTCGAGGCGGCCGTGGCCGCGCCGCTGCCGAGCGTGCTCTTCGAGTCTCCGCACCGGCTTGCGGCGACGCTCGCCGAGCTCGCTCGCGTGGCGCCCGGGCACCCGGTCGCGGTGGCGCGGGAGCTGACGAAGCTGCACGAGGAGGTCGCGCGCGGCAGCGCCGCCGAGCTCGCGGCGCGCGGCGTGCTCGAGCGCGGGGAGATCTGCCTCGTCGTGGGCGCCGCCCCGCGGGCCGAGCAAGGACGCGCTCGCGCCCGAGGCGCTCGCCGCGGTGCGCGAGCTGATCGCGCTCGGGCTGCCCGCGCGGCGGGCCAGCGAGCTCGTGGCGAGCCTGACCGGCGCGTCCCCGGCGCCGCCTCTACAACGAGGCGGTCAAGGCGGCACCGCCTCCTACACTGCCCTGATGCCGCGCCCCGGAGACCCGTACTACGTCACGACGCCGATCTACTACGTCAACGGCGAGCCCCACCTCGGCCACGCCTACACGACGATCGCGGCCGACGTGGCGACGCGGCACGCGCGCCGCTGCGGGTGCGGACGCCTTCCTGCTCACGGGCACCGACGAGCACGGCGCGAAGGTCGCGCAGGCCGCCGCGGCCGCGGGGATCTCGCCCAAGGAGTTCGCCGACCCGATCGCCGAGCGCTTCCGCGAGCTGGCGCGCAGCATCGAGGCCACGAACGACTTCTTCATCCGCACGACGGATCCCGAGCACGAGGAGTTCGTGCAGCGCTTCGTCGAGCGCATGCGCGCGCGCGGCGACCTCTACGAGAGCACCTACTCGGGCTCTACTGCACCGCCTGCGAGGCCTTCTACAGCGAGGACGACCTGGTCGACGGGCGCTGTCCCGAGCACGGCACCGTGCCGACGTTCACGGAGGAGCGCAACACGTTCTTCCGGCTCTCGGCGTACGCCGACGCGCTGCTCGCGCGCTATGCGGCCGAGCCGCCGTTCGTGCTCCCGCAGACGCGCCTCAACGAGGTGCGCTCGCTCGTCGAGGGCGGGCTCCAGGACGTCTCGATCACGCGCGAGTCGGTCAGCTGGGGCGTGCCGCTGCCGTGGGATCCCGATCAGGCGATCTACGTCTGGATCGACGCGCTGATCAACTACACCTCCGCGCTCACGTACGCGCGCCCGGGGGAGGATCTGACCGAGCGCGCTGTGGCCCGCGCGCTGGCAGCTGCTCGGCAAGGACATCCTGCGCTTCCACGCCGTGATCTGGCCGGCGATGCTGCTCTCGGCGGGCTACGAGCTGCCGCAGCAGCTGTTCATCCACGGGATGCTCGCCGGCCAGGACGGGCACCGCATGTCGAAGACGCGCGGCAACGCGATGGACTACCGGCCGGCCGCCGAGCTCTACGGCCCCGACGCGCTGCGCTACTACCTGCTGCGCGAGGTCGCGTTCGGGCAGGACGGCGGCGTGGGCTATGCCGGCATGCACGAGCGCTACCACGGCGAGCTCGCGAACGAGCTCGGCAACCTCGTCTCGCGCAGCATCGCGATGGTCGTTCGCTATCGCGGCGGCGTCATCCCGGCGGTCGCCCGTCGAGCCCGAGCTCGTCGCGCTCTCGACCGAGGTCGCCCAGGCCTACGACCACCGCTTCGACTCGCTCGACTTCACGGGCGCGCTCGAGCACGTGTGGGAGCTCGTGCGCGCGCTCAACCGCTACGTCGAGACGCGCGCGCCGTGGGTGCTCGCGAAGAGCGACGACCCGGCGCGACGCCGCGGCGCTCGACGACCGACGCTCGCGACGCTCTGCGAGGGCGTGCGCGCGCTCGCGGTCCTGCTCTGGCCGTACCTGCCGTCGCGCGCGCCGCTGATCCTGGCGGCGGTCGGCGAGGAGGCCGGCGACGTGGCGTTCGAGCGCGCCGTGATCGGCAGCGGCAGCGGGCGGACGGTCGACACGTCCGGCGGCTCGCTGTTCCCGCGCATCGACGCGCCCGTGGCGTGATCGCGTGATCGACACCCACGCGCACCTGCAGGGCCTCGAGGGCGGGGCGGACGCGGCGATCGACGCCGCGGCCGCCGCGGGCGTCGGGCGCATCGTCTGCGTCGGCGACTCGCCTGAGCTCTGCGAGGCGGCGATCGCGCTCGCGCGCACGCACCCGGGCGTCGTCGCGACGGCCGGGCTGCATCCGCACCGGGCGGCCGACTGGAGCGACGCCGTGGCCGCGCGGCTCGACGAGCTGCTCGCCGACCCGGCCGTCGTCGCGGTCGGGGAGTGCGGGCTCGACTACTTCCGCGAGCGTGCATCGCGCGACGCGCAGGCAGTCGCGTTCGCCGGCCAGGTCGTGCTCGCCGAGAACACGGCAAGCCGCTCGTGATCCACACGCGCGAGGCGGCCGACGACACGCTCGCCGTGCTGCGCAAGACGCTCCGCCGCCGTCGTGCTGCACTGCTTCTCGCTCCCGGACCAGCTCGACGAGATCGTCGAGCGCGGCTGGTACGCCTCGTTCGCGGGCAACGTCACGTACCCGTCGGCGACGGCCCTCGCCGACGCCGCCCGCCGCGTGCCCGCCGAGCTGCTGCTGCTCGAGACCGACTGCCCGTACCTCTCGCCGGTGCCGCACCGCGGCAAGCCCAACCGGCCCGAGCACGTGCTCGACACGCTGCGCGCCGTCGCCGCTCTGCGCGGCGTCGCTGCGGGCGAGCTCGCGGCGCAGGTCGAGGCGAACGCCGCGCGCGTGTTCGCGCTGCCGTGAGCGCTCCGCGCCAGGTCACGCTCGCCCGGCTGGCCGAGCTCGGCCTCAAGCCCGACCGCGAGCTCGGCCAGCACTTCCTCGTCGACGACAACCTGCTCGGCGTGATCGAGCGCCTGGCGCAGCTCGCGGCCCGCTGACGTGGCGCTCGAGATCGGCGCGGGCGTCGGCACGCTCACGGCGCGGCTCGCCGCGACCTGCGCGCACGTGCATGCGGTCGAGATCGACCGGCGGCTCGAGCAGGCGCTGATGCGTACGCTCGCGGGGCACGCGAACGCGACGGTGCACTGGGGCGATGCCATGCGCCTCGACCTCGCGGCCTTCGCGCCGCCCGCGACGGCCTTCGTCGCCAACCTCCCGTACCACGTGGCCGCGCCGCTCGTGCTCGACTCGATCGGCGATCTGCCCGGCATCGAGCGCTGGTGCGTGCTCGTGCAGCGCGAGATCGGCGAGCGCCTGACCGCAGCGCCGGGCACGCCGCTCTACGGCGGGCCCAGCGTGCTCAGCGCGCTCGCGCTCGCGCCGACCGGCCGCCACGCCGTGTCGCGCAGCGTGTTCGTGCCCGTGCCGAACGTCGACTCGATCCTGGTCGCGTTCGCGCGCCGCCCGAGTGGGCCGCACTCGCGGCCGAGTGGCCGCGCGTCGTCGCGACCGTGCGCGCGGCCTTCGCGTACCGGCGCAAGACGATCGCGAACGCGCTCACGCTGGCGGGCTGGCGCCCGATCGCGCCGCCACCGGGGCGGCCTGCGCGGCCGCGGGCGTCGATCCCGGGGCCCGCGCGGAGGCGCTTCCGCCGGCGGCGTTCCTCGCCCTCGCACGGGCGCCGGCATGACGCTCGCAGGAGTCAAGATCAACCTCAGCTTGAGGGTCGGGCCGAAGCGGATGGACGGCTATCACGAGCTCGCGACGGTGCTCGCCGCGCTTCCGCTCGGCGACGAGCTCGAGCTCGAGCCCGCGCGCGCGACGAGCGTGGCGGCACCCGGGCTGCCCGGAGGCGACACGCTCGTCACGCGCGCGCTCGCGCTGCTCGCCGCGCGGGCCGGGTCACGGCTCGGGGTGGCGCGTGCCAGTCGACAAGCGCGCGCCCGCCGGCGCCGGGATCGGCGGGGGCAGCGCCGACGCCGGTGTCGCGCTGCGGCTCGCCAACGCGACGCTCCCGCTGCCGCTCCCGGCGGGCGACGCTGCTGGCAGTCGCCGCCGAGGTGGGCTCCGACGTGCCGTTCTTCGTCTCGGGCGCACCCGCTGCGCTCGCGCGCGGGCGCGGCGAGCAGCTCGAGCCGTGCGCGCTGCGCGCCGAGGCCTGGGTCGTCCTCGCCTGGCCCGGCGTGACGCTCGGGACGGCGGAGGTGTACGCGCGCTACCGGCCGCGGGAGGGCGTCGGGCGCGCGCGTCGCCGAGCTCACCGCCGCGCCGTTCGGCGCGGCCGACGCGGGGCAGCTCGCCGCGCTCGTCGAGAACGACCTCGCGGCGCCGGCCGAGGAGCTGTGCCCGGCCAGCGCCGAGCTCCGCGCCCGCCTGCGCGCGGCCGGTGCGCTGAGCGCGTGCGTGAGCGGCTCGGGCTCGGCCGTGTTCGGGCTCTTCGGCGCCGTGGACGCCGCACGGGCGGCGCACGCGGCGCTTGCCACGAGCGTCCCGTGGGCGGCCGTCGCGCGGCTTCCGCAGGGCGGCGCTGACGCTAGGATCACGCCGTGAGCTACCAGATCGGCCCCGAGGACGTCGTGGTCGTGGACCGTGAGGGCCGGCGCGTGCCGCCCGCCGGGCCACGCGGGTTCCACGCCAAGCTGCGTCAGCGCCGCGTGCTGCTCGCGGGCGGGCTCGCGCTGCTCGAGTTCCTCGCGGTGGCCTACTGGCACGCCAGCGTCTTCACGCTCGTGCTCTTCGGCCTGCTCGCGATCGCCGCCTACTGGTACGCGGGCCGCAAGCTGCCGCAGGGCCCGGTGCGCGAGGGCGCCTGGATCGTCGCGTTCGCGCAGGGTCTGCTCGCGCTGATCGTGATCGCCATCCCCGTGACGCTCTTCTTCGTGTTCCTGCTCGCGGTCGTCGCGCTGCTCGTGCTGCTGATGCGGCTGCTGGGCGAGCGCAGCCGCGGCTGAGCGCGGGAGCCGGGCGGCCCCCTCGTAGACTGGAAAGCCGGTGGGGCGTGGCCAAGCGGTAAGGCAACGGGCTTTGGTCCCGTGATCCCAGGTTCGAATCCTGGCGCCCCAGCTCCTGGCCGAGCCCTTCATCCGCTCGCCCGTCGTCGACCGCGCGCGCATCGCCGAGCGGTTCCGACGGCCCGTACCTGCGCGACGAGGGCCGGCCGACGCCTGCTCTCGATCCCGCAGGCGCACACCGAGCTCTCGGACAACGGCGCCGACGGCGAGACGGAGACGGCGACGCTCCACCGCTCGTTCCCTGCCGACCCGGTGACGGGTACCTCCGGCGCCCGAGCGATCCCGGCGGGCTCTAGACGGGCGGGCGCGGGGGCGGCGGGCCGCTCCGGGGCTTGCTCGCGCCGGCCCGCAGGCGATGCAGGCGCTCACGCGTCTTCGGGTCGCGCGCCACCTCCTGGGCTTTCGCGATCACCCTGCGGCCCTGCGGGCTGCGCGCCGCCTCGCGGGCCTGGGCGATCACCTTGCGGCCCTGCGGGCTGCGCGCGAGGCGAATCAGATTTCCGACGATCGTGGGCATGCCCCTAGCTTGCCCGAAGCGGCGGACGGGCTAACCCGGAGGCGCCCGACCGGCTCCGGAGCGGCGCGCGCGGCGCTGGCGACGTCGCGGCCACCCGATGCTCGCTAGACTGCCCGCGCGCTCCCACGGGCGCCGCGCCGATGACTGCAATCTCCACGATCATCATGGCCGGCGGGCTGGGCACCCGGATGCGCTCCCCGCTGCCGAAGGTCCTGCACGAGCTGTGCGGGCAGCCGATGCTCGCCTGGGTCGCCCGCGCCGCACGCGAGGCGGGCGCCGACGACGTCGTCGTCGTGGCCGGCCCGCAGACCGCCGAGCCGATCGCCGCCGCGCTGCCGGACGTGCGCGTCGTCGTGCAGTCGCCGGCCAACGGCACCGGGCACGCGGTCATGGTCGGGCTCGAGGCCGTGCCGGACGACGCCGAGCTCGTCGTCGTGCTCTCGGGCGACACGCCGCTGATCGAGGCGGCCACCATCCGCCGCGCGATCGAGGCCTGCGGCGCCGACGGCGTCGGCGGCTCGCTCGTGACCGCGCGGCTGGCGCCGCCGCACGCCTACGGGCGCATCGTGCGCGAGGGCGGCGCGCAGAGCGTCGCCCGCATCGTCGAGGCCCGCGACGCCGCGCCCGACGAGCTCGCGCTCGACGAGTTCAACGTCGGCCTCTACTGCTTCCGGCGCGAGGCCCTGGCCGCCGCGCTGCCCCGGCTCACGGCGCAGAACGCGCAGGGCGAGCTCTACCTCACCGACGTCGTGCAGCTCCTCGCGGACGACGGGCACGCCGCCGTCGCGGTCGACGAGCCGGCCTTCGAGACCGCCGAGGGCGTCAACACGCTGGTCGAGCTGGCCGAGCGCGAGGCCCGGCTGCGCGCGCGCATCCTGCACGAGCACATGCTCGCCGGCGTGCGCATCGTCGACCCCGCGACGACCTACGTGGACGGCGGCGTCCAGCTCGCGGCCGGCTGCCGGCTCGAGCCGCACGTGATGCTGCGCGGCACGCACGACCGTCGCTGCGGGCAGCGTGATCGGCCCGCACGTGATGATCGACGACGGCACGATCGGCGAGCGCTGCAGGGTCGGGCCGTTCGCCTATCTGCGCCCTGGCTGCACGCTCGCCGAGGGCGCGCAGGTGGGCCGCTTCGTCGAGCTCAAGAACACGGCGCTCGGCGAGGGCGCCAAGGTGCCGCACCTGAGCTACGTCGGCGACGCGGACGTGGGGGCGGGGAGCAATCTCGGCGCCAGCACGATCACCGCCAACTACGACGGCCGCAAGAAGCACCGCACGACGATCGGCGAGGGCGTGAGCACGAGCGTGCACTCGACGCTGGTCGCGCCGGTGACGATCGGCGACGGTGCGTACGTCGCAGCCGGCAGCGTGATCACGGACGATGTGGAGGCGGGTGCGCTCGGCATCGCACGCCCGCGCCAGACCACCAAGCCTGGATATGCCGCGCAGGTCGAGGCGCGCCGGAAGGAGCAGGGACAGAGATGACGCCCGATCCCCTGTTCGGCGCCTCGGAGTTCCTGCCCGCGCGCGGCGGCAGCGGCGGCGAGGACGCGCCGCGCAGCAGCTCGCGCGACGGCACCTCCGTGCGCCGGATGATGCTCTTCGCCGGGCGCAACACCATCGACCTCGCGGAGCGCATCGCCGACGAGCTCGGCGTCTCCCTCGGCGGCTCGACGCTCAAGACCTTTCCGAACACCGAGACCTACGTGCGCCTCAACGAGTCGGTGCGCGGCTCGGACGTGTTCCTGATCCAGTCCTGCTCGCGGCCCTGCAACGACTCGCTGGTCGAGCTGCTGATCATGATCAACGCGGCGCGCCTCGCCTCGGCCAAGCGCATCACGGCGGTCGTGCCGTGGTTCCCGTACGCGCGCCAGGACAAGAAGTCGGCCCCGCGCGAGCCGATCACCGCGCGCCTGATGGCCGACATGCTCGAGACCGCGGGCGTCGACCGCGTGCTGACGATGGATCTGCACGCCGGCCAGGTGCAGGGCTTCTTCCGGGTGCCGGTCGACCACATGACCGCGCTGCCGATGTTCCAGCAGTACTTCCTGGACCTCGGCCTGCCGCGCGAGGACATCGTCGTGATCTCGCCCGACACCGGCCGCGTGAAGCTCGCGAAGAAGTTCGCCGAGATGCTCGGCGGCGAGCTCGCGGTGCTCACCAAGGAGCGCCCGGCGCACAGCCAGTCGCAGGTCACGAACGTGATCGGCGACGTCGCGGGCAAGATCTGCGTGATCTCGGACGACATGATCGACACCGCCGGCACGCTCGTCGGCGGTGCGCAGGCGATCCACGAGGCGGGCGCCAGGGCGATCTACGCCTGCGCCACGCACCCGGTCTTCTCGGAGCCGGCGCTGCAGCGGCTCGAGGACTCGGTGCTCGAGCAAGTCGTGGTCTGCGATACGATTCCCGTCGATCCGACGACCAAGCCCGACAAGGTGCGGGTTCTCTCGGTCGCGCGGATCCTCGCCGAGACCATCCACAACGTCTTCACCGACGACTCGGTGTCGGCGATCTTCAAGGGCGAGAACCAGCTTTTCTAGGCGCGGCGGGAGCCGGGCCGTGAATCAACGCGAGAAGGCAGTCATGCTCGAGCTCGAGACACGTGAGATCGGTGGGACCTCGGAGGTACGCGCGCTCCGCCGCACGGGCAAGATCCCGGGCGTGCTCTACGGCAACGGGCGCGAGGCGCTCGCATTCGCGGTCGAGAGCCGTCATCTGCGCGAGACGCTGGCCGCGGCCGGCGGACGCCACGCGATCCTCGAGGTCAAGGTGCCGGGCGCGAGCACGCCGATCCACGCCTTCATCAAGGACATGCAGCTGCACCCGCTGCGCGACACCCTGCAGCACTTCGACCTGCTCGAGGTGCGCATGGACCGCCCGATCCAGGCGACGGTCTCGATCGTCTTCACGGGTGAGGCCGAAGGCGTCAAGACCTACGGCGGCATCCTCGCGCAGAACGCCCACGAGCTCACGCTCGAGGCGCTGCCGGGCGATCTGCCCGAGCACGTCGAGATCGACATCACGCCGCTCGGCATCGGCGACTCGATCCTGCTCGGCGACCTGCCCGCGATCACGGGCGTCACCTACGTCGGCGAGCCGGACACGATGCTCGCGAGCGTCGCGCAGCCCAAGGGGCCGACGGCCGAGGAAGAAGCCGCGGAGGCCGAGGCAGCCGAGGCTGCGGAGGCGGCCGAGGCGCGTGCCGAGGGCGGCGAGACCGAGGCGGCGACGAGGCGACTCGGGCGACTCGGAGTAGCCTCCGTCTTCGGGCTCGGGAGACGGCGGGCGGCGGTGGACCTGCTCGTCGCCGGGCTCGGCAATCCGGGCCGGCAGTACGCCGGCACGCGGCATAACGCGGGCTACCTCGTCGCGGCCGAGCTGGCCGCGCGCTGGCACGCGCCCGGCCGAGCGCGAGAAGCACGGCGGGGCGCTCAGCGAGGTGCGGCTCGACGACGGCACGACCGTCGCGCTGCTGCGCCCGCTCGGGTTCATGAACCTCTCGGGCGCGCCGGTGCAGAAGGCAGCGCGCGCCTACGGGCTCGAGCCGGCGCAGATCGTGTGCGTGCACGACGACGTCGAGGCGAGGTACGGGCAGGTGCGCGCCAAGCTCGGCGGCGGCCTGGGCGGGCACAACGGCCTGCGCTCGGTCGCCGAGCGCATCGGCACGCGCGACTTCGCGCGCGTCCGCTGCGGCATCGGCCGCCAGCGCCCCGGCGACCGGCGCGACCTCGCCGACTGGGTGCTGTCGCGCTTCGAGGACGACGAGGATCCGGCGCCCATGATCGGCACCGCCGCCGACTGCGTCGAGCTGATCGCCCGCGAGGGCATCGAGGCGGCGCTGGTCGCCTACCCCTGAGGCGCTACCGCAGCGTGCCGAGCGCCGCGTAGAGCTCGCGCGCTGCCCGCTCGCCGAGCTCGAGGCTCTCGAGGCGGTAGCTCTCGTCGGGTCCGTGGATGCCGTCGGCGTCGAGCGCGAAGCCCGAGAGCACCGTCGGGATGCCGCGCTGCGCGAGCGCCCCGAGGATCGGGATCGAGCCGCCGGTGCGCACGAGCAGCGGCGTGCTGCCCGGCTGCGCGGCCGATCGCCTCGCGCGCGATCACGAGGGCCGGGTCGGCCGGGTCGAAGCCCGCCGGCTCGGAGGAGTCGAGCTCGAGCTCGACCTGGGTGCCGGCCGGCGCTGCCTCGCGCAGGAGTCGCTCCAGTGCGACGGCGATGGCGGCGGCGCTCTGCCCGAGCGAGACGCGCACGGTCACGCGGGCGCTCGCGCTGTGCGGGATGATCGTGCGGCGCTGCACGGCGTCGCCGCTCTCCATGCCGTTGATGTCGAGGCTCGAGTCGGCCCAGGTGCGTGCGTACAGCTCGCCGGCGGCGCCCGGGGCGAGCTCGCTCGCACCGCTGGCGGCGAGCACGTCTGCGCCGGCGGGTAGCGCCTTCCACGACTCCAGCTCCTCGGCGCCGGGTGCCGTCAGGCCGGCGCGCAGCTCCTCGCGCAGCCGTCCGTCCGGCCCGGGCAGGACCGCCGCGAGCATCTGCGTGAGCGCGGCCGCGGCGCTCAGCGCGACGCCGCCGTAGACGCCCGAGTGCAGGTCGCGCTCGGCCGTGCGCAGCTTGACGTGGCACGCCACGATGCCGCGCACCGCGATGTCCATGGCGGGGCGGCGCTCGTCGATCATGCCGCCGTCGAAGACGATCGCGCAGTCGGCGCCGCGCTCGTCGCCCTCGATCAGGCGCAGCGCGTTCGTGCCGCCGATCTCCTCCTCGCCCTCGAGTACGACCCGCACGTGCACGGGCAGCTCGCCGGCGCGCGCGAGCTCGCAGGCCACGTGCAGGAGCGGCAGGAAGTTGCCCTTGTCGTCGCTCGCGCCGCGCGCGTAGAGGCGGCCGTCGCGCACGACGGGCTCGAACGGGTCCGACGTCCACGAGCGCGCGCGGATCGGGCGACTGCACGTCGTAGTGGCCGTAGATCAGCACCGTCGGCGCGTCGGCCCGCGACGAGCGCAGCTCGCCGACGCACAGGGGGTTGCCGAAGCCGCTCAGCACCTCGCTGCTGCCGCCGGCCGCGACGATGCGCTCGCAGGCCCACTCGGCCGCGCGCCGGAGGTCGGCCGGGTCGCCGCCGCCCGAGGAGATGGACGGGATGCGCAGCCAGGCGCAGAGCTCGTCGAGGAGGGTGTCGGTCACGTCCCTGAGGCTATCCTCCAGGGGCCGGCCACGTGCCGGCCGAACTCATGGACCGGACTCTCCAGCTCAGCCTCGCCGACCTCGCGTCCGTCACGGACGAGATCGCCGCGCAGGCGCCGGTCGCCCAGCTCGCCGGCGCGCTGGACTCCGCGCTCCCGGCCCGCGTGCGCTGCCCCGAGGCGCTGCTCGCTGCGCTCCTGGCGGCGCTCTGGCAGCGACGCAGCGGCGAGGTGCGCGCCGGTCTCGCCGTGCTCTGCGACGACGACGAGAGCGCGCGCGAGGTGGCCGACGAGGCCGCCTGGTACGCGCCGGGAGCCGAGGTCGGGTTCGTGCCCTCGCGCGGCGTCGCCTACGGCTCGGGCCTCGAGCCCGCGCCGCACCTGGTCGGCGAGCGAGCGCGCGGGCTCGCGCTGCTGCGCAGCGGCGGCCTGGTCGCGATCTCGGCGGCCGCGCTCGTCGAGCGCCTGCCCCCGCCCGACCGCCGGGCGGCGGCGCTGCACGTCGAGCGCGGCGGCGAGCTCGTACGCGACGACGCCGTCGCGGCGCTCGTGGCGGCGGGCTACACGCGCGTCGAGCGCGTCGGCGACCGCGGCGAGCTGGCGGTGCGCGGCGACATCCTCGACGTCTTCCCGACGACCGGCGCCGAGCCCGTCCGGATCGAGCTGTTCGGCGACGAGGTCGAGCGGATCTCGCGCTTCTCCGTGTTCACGCAGCGCTCGCTGGCCGAGCTCCAGCGCTGCGACCTCCAGCCCGCGCGGGAGGCGCGGCGGGCGCTCGCCGACGTCGAGGAGTGGACGCACGAGGACTCCCGCCCGGTGCCCGCCGACCTCGTCAACCTCGCGCCCGAGCTGATCGCCAACGCCGTGCTCTGCGCCTGGCAGCCCGACCGGGTGCTCGAGGGCGCGCGCGAGCGCCTCGAGGAGGCGGCCGCGAGCCACTCGAAGCAGGCGCGTGAGCGCGCCTACGTCAGCGAGTCGGCCGTCGTCGAGCTGCTCGCAGGCGTGACGGCGCTCGATCCGCTGCACGGCGACTCGTCGCTCGAGGCGCAGCGCCCGGCGCTCGCCGGCCGCGGCATCAGCGAGGCCGAGTCCGAGCTGCTCGGGCTGGTGCGCTCGGGCCTGCGCGTCGTCGTCGCCTTCCCGCACCGCGGCGACGCCGAGCGCACGCAGCAGGCGCTGCGCCGCGTCGATGCCGCGCTGCTCGAGCCGGGCCGGGCGCTGCCCGACGGCGCGGGCGTCTCGTTCGCGGTCTCGCCGCTGCGGCGCGGCGTGGTCTGGCCGGCCGCGCGCGTGGCCGTCGTCTCGGCCCAGCAGCTGTTCCGCCGCCGCGCCGCCGGCGCCGCCGTGGCGGGCCGCCTCGGGCGCGCGCTCTCGAGCGCCGCCGACCTCAAGCCGGGCGACCACGTCGTGCACGTGGAGCACGGCGTCGGGCGCTTCCTCGGCTTCGACACGAAGACCGTCGGAGGCGTCACGCGCGACTACGTGAACCTCCAGTTCAAGGGCGAGGACCGTTTGTTCGTACCGCACGACCAGCTCGCCAAGCTGTCGCGCTACATCGGCGCCGACGGCCGCCCGCCCGCGCTCTCCAAGCTCGGCGGCAAGGCCTGGCACACGCTGCGCTCGCGCGCGCGCGCCGCCGTGCACGAGCTGGCCGGCGAGCTGCTGCGGCTGTACGCCGTGCGCCAGACCCGCACGCGGCCGCCCTACGAGGACGAGGAGGGCTGGCTCGAGCGGCTCGAGCGCGCCTTCGCACACACCGAGACCGAGGATCAGGCGCGCGCGATCGACGAGGTCTTCGAGGATCTCACCGGCGAGCAGCCGATGGATCGCCTGATCTGCGGAGACGTGGGCTTCGGCAAGACCGAGGTTGCGATGCGCGCGGCCTTCCTGGTCGCGATCTCCGGCCGCCAGGTGCTCGTGCTGGCGCCGACCACGCTGCTCGTGCAGCAGCACCTGGCGACCTTCCGCGAGCGCTTCCGCGACTTCCCGGTGCGCGTCGAGGCGGTCTCGCGCATGCGCGAGGCAGGCGACGTCAAGACGGCGCTGCGCGCGTTCTCCGAGGGCAGCATCGAGGTGCTGATCGGCACCCACCGGCTGCTCTCGCGCGACGTCATCCCGCAGAAGCTCGGCCTCATCGTCGTCGACGAGGAGCAGCGCTTCGGAGTGCGCCAGAAGGAGCTCCTGCGCCAGCTGCGGCTCGAGGTCGACGCGCTCTCGATGTCGGCGACGCCGATCCCGCGCACGCTGCACATGTCGCTCGCCGGCCTGCGCGACATCTCCGTGATCGCGACCGCGCCGCGCGGCCGCCAGCCGATCCGCACGCACGTCACGGAGTACGACGAGACGCTCGTGGCCGCCGCGATCCGGCGCGAGATCGGACGCGGGGGACAGACCTTCTACCTGCACAACCGCGTCGAGACGATCTACGAGGCGGCCGAGAAGATCCGTCGGCTCGTGCCCGAGGCGCGCGTGGGCGTCGGCCACGGCCAGATGGACGACAAGCAGCTCGAGCAGGCGATGGTCGAGTTCCTGCGCGGCGATCTCGACGTGCTCGTCGCGACCACGATCATCGAGAGCGGCCTCGACATCCCGCAGGTCAACACGCTGATCATCGAGCGCGCGGACGTGCTCGGCCTCTCGCAGCTGTACCAGATCCGCGGGCGCGTCGGCCGTGGCGACAACGCCGCCCACGCGTACCTGATGTACCCGGACGGGAGCGAGCTCTCCGAGGAGGCGCGAGCGCGCCTGGCGGCGCTCGCCGACTACACCGAGCTCGGCTCGGGCTACCGCGTCGCGCTGCGCGACCTCGAGCTGCGCGGCGCCGGCAGCCTGCTCGGGGACGAGCAGTCGGGCCACGTCGCGGCGGTGGGCTTCGAGCTCTACTGCGACCTGCTCGCCGAGGCCGTCGCCGAGCTGAGCGGCAACCGCGGCGCGCTGATGCGGCCCGTGCGCCTCGATCTCGCGCTCGACGCCTACGTGCCGGCCGCCTATGTGCCCTACGAGGCGGCCAAGCTCGACGTCCACCGCCGGATCGCGCTGGCCGAGACGGTCGACGAGCTGCGCGACATCGAGAGCGAGCTCGCAGACCGCTTCGGCGAGCTGCCCGAGCCCGTCGAGAACCTCGTGCTCGCGCAGGAGGCGCGCATCAAGATCGCGCGCCTCGGCGCCGACTCGCTGACCGTGCGCGGCGCGCGCGCGACCGTCGCGCGCATCACGCTCGGCCCCTCCGACCTGCGCGAGCTGCGCGAGCGCCACGGCCGCGTGCTCCACAACGCCGCGGGCGGCGAGCTCGGGCTGCCGCTCACGCCGGGGCGGCCGCTGCAGCAGGTGATCGCCGTCGTGGACACGCTCGGCGACCTCATTAAGCCTCGGTGAAAAGGCCGCGGCCGCTATTGCGGCGCCGGGGCAGGCCGGGGATGCTGCGAGTGGGATCCTCCACTGCTGCTATAGATGGGTCGCGGAGGCTCACCCGTTCGGGGGAGTGTCACAGCTCCCGCCATTGAGCCCAAGCATCTCCGACAAGGCTGTCTTCATGTACCCGCCCAAACGTCTCCGCGCTGCCGCTCGCCGGCATCGCACTGTGCGCCGCCGCCCTGCTCGTCAGCGCGTGCGGCGGTAGCTCGTCGTCCGACTACGACCGAGTCCACGAGCTCGAGCCAGACCGTCCCGGCGAACGCGATCGCGATCGTCGGTGGCGAGACGGTGCCGCGCGCCAAGCTGACGGCGCTGATGACCGCCGTCTGCGCGCAGTACGAGGCGCAGAAGAAGGCCTGTCCCAAGCCGGGCACCGCCGAGCGCAAGCAGCTGCAGGCGAGCTTCGTCACGCAGCTCGTGACGCAGGCGGAGTTCGACGCCGCGGCCAAGCAGCTCGTCGTCACGGTCAAGCCCGCGGACACGACGAAGAACCTCGACAAGCTCAAGCTGCAGTACGCCAAGGGCGCCGACGGCAAGATCGACGAGACCAAGTGGAAGAAGGTCCTCAAGGACAACAACACGACGCAGGCCGCCGTCGTCGAGAACATCCGCAACGGCCTCCTGCGCCAGGCGATCTTCGTCAAGCTGACGAAGGACGTCAAGGTCACCGACGCGGCGATCCAGGCGTTCTACGACAAGAACAAGAAGACCTACGCAACGCCCGCCACCCGCGAGGTGCGCCACATCCTCGTCAAGGACAAGAAGCTCGCCGACACGATCTACGGGCAGCTCTCCGCGAGCGACGCGCAGTTCGCCGCGCTGGCCAAGAAGCACTCGATCGACCCGGGCTCGAAGAAGACCGGCGGCGGCCTCGGCAAGATCTCGAAGGGCCAGACGGTGCCGGCCTTCGACAAGGTCGCGTTCTCCGTGGCGACCGGTCAGGTCGCACCGCCCGTGAAGAGCTCGTACGGCTGGCACATCATCGAGGCCACCGCGGCTACCGTGCAGGCCGCGCAGCAGCCGCTCGACGCGAAGCTCAAGGCGCAGATCCGCAACACGCAGCTGACGGAGAAGAAGCAGGCCCTCGCCAACAAGTGGTTCGTGGCCTTCCAGAAGAAGCTCGAGAAGACCCTGAAATACGCTCCCGGCATGACGCCTCCCAAGACGACGAGCACCGCCACGACCGGAGCCGGCACGACCGCGGCCACGACGAGCGCGGCGACCACCGCTTCGTGATGCGCCGCGCCGCCTGTGCAGGACTGCTCGGCGCCGCCGTGCTCGCCGGCTGCGGCGGCAGCAGCGGCTCGGGCTCCGACGTCCCGCCCGGTGCCGTCGTCGTCGTCGACGGCAGCGCCGATCACGGCTGCGCAGCTCGAGTCGACGCTGAAGATCGCGAAGCTCTCGCTCAAGACCAACTACCCGGTGGTCGGCACCGATCAGTGGGTCGCGCTGCGCACGCGCGCGCTCGAGGAGCTCGCGCACGACGCCGAGCTGCGGGCCTGGGCGCGCGGCCTCGGCGCGAAGGTGACCGAGAAGGCGGTCGACGACGCCTATCAGCAGGCGCTCGCCGGGGCCTTCCCCGGCAAGACGTCGGGCAGCATCGACGAGGCCAAGCTCAAGGTCGAGTTCGCGGCCACGGGCATGACGCCCGATCTGCTGCGCGAGCGCATCCGGACGAAGCTGCTCGCACAGGCCGCGGCCGACAAGATCGGCGGCTCGCCGAAGGTCACGGACGCTCAGGTGCTGAAGCAATACGACAAGGACAAGAAGACGGTCTACGCGCTCGCCGAGCGCCGCAAGGTGCGCCACATCCTCGTCAAGACCAAGGCCGAGGCCGACACGGTCTACGCGCGGCTCTCGTCGTCGGACGCGAGCTTCGCCGAGCTCGCGAAGCAGTACTCCACCGACACGACGAAGACGAACGGGGGCGACCTCGGCGAGGTCACCCGCACGGGCGTGGTCAAGCCCTTCGCCGACGTCGCCTTCTCGCTCGAGCAGGGGGTCGTCTCCGAGCCCGTCAAGACGGAGTTCGGCTACCACCTGATCGAGGCGACGGGGCCGGTGCTGCCGAAGGGCACGCGCCCGCTCGACAAGACGCTCAAGGATCAGATCCGCGCGACGCTCGTGCAGCAGGCGCGCCAGAAGCACATCGCCGAGCAGTTCGACAAGGCGGTGCTCGAGCTGAGCAAGGACATCAAGTTCGCTCCCGGCTACGCGCCGGCCATCCAGACCTCGCAGTGACCTCCGGCGCCTCGCGCGCCCCTTGCGCTGATCGTCGCGCTCGGGCCGGGTGAGCCCGAGCTGGTGCCCGCTGCCGCGATCGAGGCGCTGCGCGCTGCCGGCAGCGCCGCCCCGCACGACGTGCCGGAGCCCCTGGCCGCCGCGCTCGCGGCGCTGGGCGTCCGGCTCGACCCCGCAGCACCCACCGCGTGTGCGCCCGACGCCGCGGCGGCCGCGCTCGCACGCACGCTGCCCGGCCGTGGCGCACGCTGCCCGCGCGGCCCCTGCTGGAGCGCCAGGCCGCCCAGGCCGCCGCGGGCGCGCTGCTCGAGCTGACGGCAGTCCTGCGCCGCGAGTGCCCGTGGGATCGCGCGCAGACCGCGACCTCGATCGTCCCGCACACCGTCGAGGAGGCCTACGAGGTCGCCGACGCGGTGCGCGAGGCGGGGCTCTCGCCCAAGCTGATCGACGAGCTCGGCGACCTGCTCTTCCAGACGACGTTCCTCGCCCTGCTCTGCGAGGAGGCCGGCCAGGGGACGTGGACCGAGGTCGCGCTCGGCGTCGCGGCGAAGCTGCGCATCCGCCATCCGTGGGTGTTCGGCGAGCAGAGCGCGGACTCGGCCGGCGAGGCCCGCACGCAGTGGGAGGACGTCAAGGTCGCGAGCGAGGGCCGCGAGGGGATCTTCCACGACATCCCGGGCGCGCTGCCGGCGCTGCTCGAGGCGCGCAAGGTGCAGCGGCGCGCCGCCGCGATCGGCTTCGAGTACGCGACCGCCGCGGCCGCCTTCGCCGACCTCGAGAGCGAGCTGGTCGAGCTGCGCGCCGAGCTGGGGGCGGGGGAGCCCGAGCCGGAGCGCGAGCCGCTCGCGGCCGTGCTCGGCGAGCTCGGCGACGTGCTCTTCGCCTGCGTCAACGTCGCGCGCCGCCACAACTGCGATCCCGAGCTCGCGCTGCGCGCCGCGACGGCGCGCTTCCGGACGCGCGTCGAGCTCGCCGAGCAGCTCGCCGAGGCCGAGGGCGTCGCCTTCCGGGCGGTGGGTGCGACCGCAGCAGGAGCACTACTATCAAGCCGCCAAACGATCTCTCAGGGATAGCAAGTGACTGCGATCGCATCCGTCCACGCGCGCCAGGTCCTCGACTCGCGCGGAAACCCGACCGTCGAGGTCGACGTCGCGACCGAGTGCGGCGCCTTCGGCCGCGCGGCCGTGCCCTCGGGCGCGTCGACGGGCTCGCACGAGGCGATCGAGCGCCGCGACGGCGGAGCGGCCTACGGCGGCAAGGCGGTGGCGGGCGCGGTCGCGAGCGTGGGCTCCGAGCTCGCGCCGGCGCTGCTCGGCCACGACGTGCACGACCAGCGCGGCATCGATCGCCTGATGTGCGAGCTGGACGGCACGCCCGGCAAGGGGCGGATCGGGGCGAACGGCGTGCTCGGCGTGTCGCTGGCGGCCGCGAAGGCCTCGGCGGACGCGCTCGGCCTGCCGCTCTGGCGCTCGCTCGGCGGGCCCTCGGCCCACGTGCTGCCGGTGCCGATGATGAACGTCATCAACGGCGGCGCGCACGCCGACAACAAGCTCGACCTGCAGGAGTTCATGATCGTCCCGCACGGGGCGGAGAGCTTCTCCGAGGCGCTGCGCATCGGTGCCGAGGTCTACCACGCGCTCAAGGCGCGGCTGCACGGCGCCGGGCTCTCGACCGCCGTCGGCGACGAGGGCGGCTTCGCGCCGGAGATCTCGTCGGCCGAGGAGGCGATCGAGCTGATCCTCGCCGCCGCCGGCGACGCCGGGCACGCCGACGCGGTCGGCATCGCGCTCGACCCGGCGATGACCGAGCTCTACCGCGACGGCGCCTACCACGTCGAGGGCAGGCAGCTGAGCGCCGCCGAGCTCGCGGGGTGGTGGGCCGAGCTGTGCGGGAAGTACCCGATCCTCTCGCTCGAGGACGCGATGTCGGAGGACGACTGGGACGGCTGGCGGCTGCTCACCGAGCAGCTCGGCGAGCGCGTGCAGCTCGTCGGCGACGATCTCTTCGTGACCAACCCCGAGCGGCTCGCGGAGGGCATCAGGGCCGGCGTCGCCAACTCGATCCTCGTCAAGGTCAACCAGATCGGCACGCTCAGCGAGGCGCTCGACGCGATCGCGCTGGGCGCGCGCTCGGGCTACAGCTCGGTCATCTCGCCATCGCTCCGGCGAGACCGAGGACGCCACGATCGCCGACATCGCCGTCGCCACGAACGCCGGGCAGATCAAGACCGGCGCGCCCTGCCGCTCCGAGCGGGTCGCCAAGTACAACCAGCTGTTGCGCATCGAGGAGCAGCTCGGGCCGCAGGCCGAGTACCCGGGCCTGCGCGCCTTCGCCGGTCGTGTGACGTGAGCCTCCAGCCCCGCCGCACGAAGATCGTCTGCACGATCGGGCCCGCCACCGCGGAGGAGCCGATGATCGAGCGGCTGTTCGCGGCGGGGATGGACGTGGCGCGCGTCAACTGCTCGCACGGCACGTCCGAGGAGCTCGAGGCGCTCGTGCGCGCGGCGCGCGCCGTCGAGCTGCGGCTCGACCGCCCGCTCGCGATCCTCGCCGACCTCCCGGGCCCCAAGCTGCGGGTGGCGCGCATCGCCGTGCCGCGCATGGTGGCGAGCGGCGACGACCTCGTGCTCGCGAGCGCGGGCTCCGTCACCGACGACGATCTCGAGCTCGGCTTCGAGCTCGACTTCGCGCGCGTGGTGCGGCCCGGCTCGCCGCGTCATGATCGACGACGGCCGCGTGCGGCTGCGCGTCGTCGAGGCGCTCGGCAAGCGCGTCCGCTGCCGCGTCGAGACCGGCGGCCTGATCCGCTCGCAGAAGGGCGTCAACCTCCCCGGCAGCTACCTCCCGATCCCGCCGATCACCGAGCGCGACCGCGAGCTCGTCGAGCAGGCCGTGGGCTGGGACGTCGACTACATCGCGCTCTCGTTCGTGCGCCGCGCCGAGGACGTCGAGGATCTGCGCCGGCTCGTGCAGGCCCACAACGGCCGACAGCGCGATCATCGCGAAGATCGAGAAGCTCGAGGCGATCGAGCAGCTCGAGTCGATCGTGGCCGTGGCCGACGCGCTGATGGTCGCGCGCGGCGATCTCGGCGTGGAGGTCGGCGCTGCCGAGGTGCCGATGCTGCAGAAGCGCCTGATCCGCATGGCGCGCGATGCGGGCAAGACGGTGATCACGGCGACGCAGATGCTCGAGTCGATGATCGACGCGCCCGAGCCGACGCGCGCCGAGGCCTCGGACGTGGCCAACGCCATCCTCGACGGCACCTCGCGCCGTGATGCTGAGCGGCGAGACGGCGGTCGGCAAGTACCCCGTCGAGGCCGTCGACACGATGGTGCGCATCGCCGCCGCGGTCGAGCCCGAGTTCGCCTACCGCGACACGCCGTTCGAGGCGACGCGCCAGGGGCCGCGCTACATCTCCGACGTCGTCGGCCACGCCGCCTGCGACATGGCCGAGGTGATCCAGGCGGCCGCGATCATCGTCCCGACGGTCTCGGGCGAGACGGCGCGCGAGGTCTCGCGGCACCGGCCGCACCGCCCGATCGTCGCCTGCACGCCGAGCCGGGACGTCCAGCGCCAGCTGATGCTCGACTGGGCCGTGATGCCGCTCGCGCTCGATCCGACGCCGAGCGTCGAGGAGCTCTGGATGCGCTCGATCGAGGCGGTTCAGCGCTCGGGCATCGCCGGTCCGGGCGATCGCGTCGTGATCACGAGCGGCACGAACGTCAACCGCCCGGGCGCGACCAACACGATCCTCGTGCAGACGCTCTGAGCGTGAGCCGGGGCGGGCCTAGGAGCGTCAGCGCGAAGGGCTTCTCGCCGGGGCGGATGTAGCCCTCGGCGCGCGCCTGCGCGATCATCGCGGTCGTGCGCGACGCGCTCGTGAGATCGGCCTTCAGCTTCGCGTTCTGCCGGTCGAGCTGCGCGACCTCGCTGCGCAGCTGCCCGGTCGCGTCGCGTGCGTGCAGGAACGAGCGCACCGGCCCGATGCACAGCACCATCAGCAGCACGAGCAGCGCGCCTGCGCCGAGGCGGCGGGCGCGATGCAGCCGGGCGCTGCGGGCGGGGCGGGGGCGGGCGGGCACGTGCATCGCTTCGCCGTCTGCGCCGGGGCTCCTCCCGGCTGCCACACTTCCGCTCGTGGAAGCGCCGACCGCACGTGACCGCGAGGCCATCGAGCGCCAGCTCGGCCGGCCGCCGCGTGCGCTCGCCGGGGTGGCCGCGCGCTGCCCGCACGGCGGGCCCAGCGTGATCGCGCAGCGCCCGTACGACGCGGCCGGCACGCCGTTCCCGACGACGCTGTGGCTGTCGTGCCGCGTGCTCGTGCGCGCCGTCGGCGAGCTCGAGTCGGCGGGCGGGATCGCGGTGCTCGAGCGCGAGCTCGCGGAGCGCCCGGGCCTGCGCCGTAGCCGGCAGCGCGCCGACGAGCGCGTGCGCGCGCTGCGCGCGCGCGCTCGATGCGGGCGGTGCGCGGCGCCGACGGCGGCGCGGCGCTCGCGGCGAACCTCGACGGCGGGCCCGACGGCGCGCCGCTCAAGTGCCTGCACGCGCACGCCGCGGCCGCGCTCGGCTCGCCGCCCTACGCGTTCGGCGAGCTGGTGCTCGAGCGCGCCGGCGCCCGTGCTCGCGGAAAGCTGCTGCGCATGTCCGTGAACGAGCTCAGCCTGCGGCTCGCACGCGAGGACTGGCGCGGCGGCGAGCGCACGGTGGAGCGCGTGCTCGCCGATCCCCGGCGCGCGCCCGTCGCCCGCACGGTGATGGCCGAGCTCGAGCGCGAGCTGCGCCGCCGGCTCGGCCAGACCTACACGCTCGACGATGCTCGTGCGCGCCTACGCCGATGCCGATCGCTGGGGCCGCGCCGCCGCACAGCGCGTCGCGCCGGGCGTCGGCTGGGTGCAGGACAGCGCGTTCGCCGACGCCGCCTGCGCGCGGGCGGCCCGCAACGCCCGCGACTGGACTCCGGGCTGAGCACGCAGCCGCCACTGCCGCCGCCGAGCCCGACGACGAGCTGATGCGCCTCGAGCGCCGCCGCAAGGCGGTCGTGCGCCAGCGCCGCCACTCGCGCCTGCGCGGCCTGCTCGCGCTGCTCGCGATCGCCGGAGCCGGCGTCGGCGGCTTCTACCTCGGCCAGTCCCTGACCGAGGCCCCGGGGCCGGCCGTGACGACGTCGGATCGCAGCCTGGCGCGCATCACGGTCACCGACACCGTCGCCGCGCGCACCGTCACGGTGGTCACGCGCGGCACGCCCTGAGCGACGATTCCGGGGCGGATCTGCCGCCGAGCCGACCGCGAGCCGGGATCCGGGCTACACTGGAAGGATGAAGGGAGACGCAGACTCCCCGCATCGCCGGACAGGTGCGCGGTCTGCCGAGCCGACGTGGTTGACGCTCGGCCAGGCCGCCAAGTACCTGGGAATCGCACAGAGCACCGTGCGCGTCTGGACGGATAGCGGGCGATTGCCGGTGTTCTACACCCCCGGCGGGCACCGCCGGTTCCTGCGCTCCGACCTCGATGCGTTCATTCAGCGCAACGGCGCCGGCTCGCGGCCGCGCGGCGACGCCGTCGTGCTCGTGGTCGACGACAATCCGAAGCTGCGCTCGTTCATCCGCGTCAACCTCGAGTTCGACGGCATGGTCGTGCGCGAGGCGGCAACCGCCGAGGAGGGTCTCGCGGCGCTCGACGAGGATCCGCCCGATCTCGTCATGCTCGACGTGAACCTGCCCGGCATCGACGGCTGGGAGATGCTGCGCCGCGTGCGCGAGCGCCACGGCATCGAGACGCTCCCGGTGATCATGTTCTCGGGCGAGAGCGAGGACGATCACGCCGAGGAGATCGGCGCGAACACGTTCGTCGGCAAGCCGCTCGACCCGCTCGCCCTCGTGGAGCAGGCCAAGGCCCTCCTACGAGTCCGCGTAACCCAGTTCGGGTAAGCGGGCTCGACGCGATCGCGTCGTCTGGACCCGTGGACCAGCCGGCGGCGCCGAGCGCCCTAGCTCTCGGCTTGCTCGGGCTCCGGGTCGCTCGCGATCCTGCGGAGCACGATCGCATCGGCGCTCACCTCGACGCGCAGGGGCCCGGCGTTCTGCCAGTGCTCCTGGAACGCGGCGTCGGCCGCCACGCACGGGTCGAGCAGCAGCACGCTGCCCGTGAGCAGGCGCGCCTCGAGACCGCGCGCCGCGCCCCCGCGGCCGCGGCCGCGACGGCGGCCGCGCTTGCGGCTGCTCGCGCTGCGCCCGGGCTCCTCGTCGTGCGGGGCCTCGGCGGGCTCGTCCTGCTCGGCGGCCGGCGAGCCCGCCTCGTCCTCGGTCACTCCGGCCGGCTCGGGAGCCTTCCGCCGCGCGTCGGCGTCGCCGTCGGTCGCGGCCGCAGCGGGCTTGCGACCCGCGCCGCCGCGCGTGCCGCGCCGGCGCGTGGGCTTCGGCGGCGCTTCCGTCGCGTCGGCGTCGGCGTCGGCGCGGCCTCGGCGGCCGCCGCATCGGCGTCGGCGGGCGCTGCGACCTCGGGGCCGTCGAGCGCGTCGCCGGCCGCGGGCCGTCGCGTGCGGCGCCGCGGGGCGGGCGCCGGTGCGGCCTCGCGCCTCGTCGGGCTCGGGCGCTCTCGGCGGGCTCGGGCTCGGGCCCGGCCTCGAGCGCTGCCGCCTCCTCCGCGAGCATCGCCTCGACGACGCTGTCGGGCGTGATCGGCGCGAGCGGGGCGGGGCCGCCGCGCTCGATGCCGTGCTCCTGGCGGAATGCGCGCACGGATTCGGCGGTCGTCTCGAGCTGGTGGGCGATCCAGGCGTCCGTCGAGCCCTCGTAGGCCCACGCGCGAATGCGGTTGAGCTGCGGCTTGAGGGCGGCGATGCGTCGGGACATGGCGGGGATCCTATGCGATGCCCACGGCGGCTCCCCGGCGCGCGCGGCCGGGCTAGCCGAAGAGCGAGCGAGCCAGGGAGAGCGCGCCGTAGCCGATCGCCGCGGCGGCGGCCGCCGTGAGCAGCACGAAGAGCCAGATCACCCAGCGCGAGCGGCGCTCTCGCGCCCGGCGCTCGCGATCTTCCTCGCGGGCACGGCGACGCCGATCGAGCTCCTCAATCAGCTCCCGCTCGAGCTCCGGGTCATCTGCTCGATCTTTCCAGCGGGTACGCCTGCCCGGGGGCACGCTCACGTCCGGAAGGGTAGTGCATCCGCCGACACGCCCTCGCCAAACCGTTGGCGCCCTATGCTGAGCGCCGTGGTCGACGAGACGGCTCAGGCCGAACCGCCCGGTCTCGCACTGGTGGCGGAGCTGCGCGCCTCACTGCTCGAGCGTTGCTCGCTGGTGGCGCACGAGGTGCTCGCCCCCGAGGGCGTGCCGTTCTCGCGCGTGCGCGCGGGCTGCGAGCAGGCGCTCGAGGCGCTCGAGCGCTCGCTGCGCGATCCGCACCGCGCGCCGTTCTCGTCGCTCGTGCTCGAGCGCGAGGTCGCCGGCTGCATCCAGGGCGGACTCAGCTTCGTCTCGCTCGTCGGCGCGCTGCAGCGCGCCTTCGTCGAGCTCGGCACGCAGGTCGCCGGCGCGCCCGCCGAGGCCGCGGAGGCGCTGCTGCGGTGCGGCCGGTGGCGTGCTCGAGCGGGTCTGCACCGCCGCCGCCGCCGAGCTCGACACGACGCATCGCGCATCCCTGCGCCGGCGCGCCGCGATCGCCGATCGCGTGCGCGCCGCGGCGAGCCTGCTCGCGGGCGTGGCGCTCGACCTCGACCGCGTGCTCGACGCGATCGCCCGCGCGACCGCCGAGGGTCTGGCCTGCGACTGGGCCGCCGTCGCCGTGCGCGAGCCCGACGGGCGGCTCGTGATCGCCGCGAGCACGGGCCGCGGCGCCGGCTGGGTGCAGCGCTGGCACCTGCGCGCCGACAGCGGCTTCGCCCGCGCGCGCGCTGACCAACGAGGGCGCCGCGATCGCGAGCGACGCGAGCGACATCCCGTTCGAGGGCGACGGCGGCCCGGCCGCGGTGCTCGCCTTCGCCCTGCGCGATGCCGACCGCGCCAGCGTCGCCGTCGTGTTCTGCGGCCGCGACGCCGGCGAGGCGCTCGCCTCCGAGGACCTCGCGCTCGCCGACGGCATCGCCGAGATCGCCGGTCGCGCGCTCGAGGCCGCCCACGCCGCGGTCGGCGCGCGGCGTCTCTCGACGCAGCTCGCGGCGCTCGACCAGGCGGCCGCGGCTGCCGGCGAGGGCGACGACGCGCGCGCCCTGGCCCTGCTCGCGCGCGTCGCCGCCGAGCTCGCGCGCGCCGATGCCGTGCTCGTGCGCATCCTCGACACCGCGCGCGGCGTGCTCGTGGCGCGCGCGGTGCACGTCGACGCGCCCGCGCTCGAGGCCGAGCTGACCGGCACGAGCGCGCCGCTCGACGGCGGCCTCGAGGAGGCCATGCGCGGGCGCGAGACCGATCTCGACGCGGCGCTCGAGCCGGCGGTCGCGCGCCGGCTCCAGAATCGCGGCGCGACGACGGCGCTGGCGCTGCCGATCGGCGGCGCGTCCGGGACCGGTCGGCGTGCTCGAGATCCTGCGCGCCGGTCCCGACCCGTTCAGCGAGGCCGAGCGCCAGCTCCTGCGCCACGTCGCCGCGCAGGCCGCGCTCGCGCTCTCGCGCGCGGGGGCCGGCATGGAGGCGGGCCTGCCCGAGCTGCTCGACATCGCCGGCGAGGCGCTCTCGGCGACCGGCGACTCCGCCTCCGTGGGCCGCGTCGCCGCGCGGCTCGCGAGCAGCGCGTGCCGGGCCGACAGCGCGCTCCTGCACGCGGTCGGCTCCGACGGGCTGCACGTGCTCGCGGGCTTCGGCGCGCGCCTCGCCGATCCCATCCGGCAGGGGCCGCTCGACGCGCTCGCGCACGAGGCCCTGCGCCATGACGATGCGATCGTGACGGGCGGGGACGGCTCCGCGGCGCTCGCCGGCGGCATCGGCTCCGGCGCCGTGCTCTCGCTCGTGCTGCGCGCGCGCGGGGAGGCGCTCGGGGTGCTGCAGCTGCTCTTCGCCGAGCGCGAGCGCGCCGACGCGGCCGCGACCGACGTCGCGCTCACGGTCTTCTCGACGCGCGTCGCCGAGGCGCTCGCGTCCGCGCGCCTGCAGCAGCGCCTCGCGACCGAACTGGCCGACGCGCGCGCGCTCTGCGACGCGGTCGCGCCCGCCGGTGAGCCGTCGACGCAGCGCGCGCTCGAGGCGGCGCTGCGGCTGACCGGCCTGCGCGCCGGCGGCGTCTGGGCGCGAGCGGCCGACGGCGCGCTGCGCGAGGTCGCGAGCGTGGGCGGGGGCGAGGCGGCCGCGCCGCTCGTGGCGGCCCTGCTCGACGAGGCCGGCAGCGCGCCGGCCCTGCGCGGCGACCTCGCATCCGACACGCGGCTCGCACCGCTCGCGCGCGCAGTGGGCGCGGGCAGCGCGGTGATCATCCCGCTCTCGCTGCGCGACCTCGACGTCGGCGTGCTCGCCCTGCTCTCCGCGGCCTCCGTGCCGCCCGCGGGCGCCGCCGAGGTCGCCCTGCGCGTCGCCGGCGTCACCGCGGCCGTGCTGGCCGCGGACGAGCAGCGCCGGATCGCCGAGCAGACGGCGCGCGGCGCCAAGGCCAGCGAGATCACCGCGCGCTCGGTCGCGGTGCGGCTCGAGGCACACGAGGCGCTTGCCGACGCCTCGCTCGAGGGCACCGACCCCGACGGCGCGCTGGCAGCGGCAGCGGCGCGCATCGCCGCCGTCTCGACCTGCGCCGTGCAGCGGCTGCAGGGCGACGGCACGCTCGAGCCCGCAGCGCTGCACGTCGAGGGCAACGCCCTGCGCGAGCCCGTCGGGCGGGTGCTGGGACGACCGCTCGACGTCACGACGGCGGTCGTCGCCCGCGCGCTCGCGGGCGAGGTCGTCGTGCTCGACGCCGACGACGCCGACGCCGGGCCGCTCGCACCGTTCGTGCAGTCCGGATCGTCGGCGGCGCTGATCCCGCTCGGGCCTCCGGGGTCGCTCCGCGGCCTCGCCGTGCTCGTCTCGCTCGATCCCGCGCGCCCGGTCACGGTGGCCGCCGCGCAGGCCGTCCGGCGCCTCGGCTCGCGCTGAAAAAGCACTGCTCCGCTATCGCGCGCACGCATTTCCAGAAACTGCAACACTGCCCGTGTGCTCTGGTCGCGCCGTATCCTCGCAGCCGTCGCGGCCGTCGCTCTGGCGCTGCCGCTCGGCGCCGCGTACGCCGCCTCGAGCGAGGACGCTTCGCCGCTGCCCGAGGGCGTGATCGCCCCGGGCGTGACGGTCTCGGGCGTCACGGTCGGCGGCATGACGGCGAGCCAGGCCGAGCCCTGGATCGAGCAGCGCGTGCTCGGCGAGGTCACGGTCGCCGTGGGCGCGAGGACGTGGACGGTGCCGGCCACGCAGCTCGGCCTGCACGCGTACGTCGCCCGCCCGCTGCGCATCGCGCTCGCGCAGGGTCGCACGGCTGCCGTCACCGGCCAGGACATCCCGGTCGTGACGCGCATCAACGGCAACGCGCTGCGCGCCTTCGTGCGCACGCTCGCTCCGCAGGTCAAGCAGCGAGCCCATCGACGCCCGCTTCCGGCTCGTCAAGAGCGTGCCCGTCGTCACGCCCGACACGTGGGGCCGCAGGCTCGACGTCCCGAACGCGACCGCCGCCATCGCAGCCGCGCTCAAGCAGCCGGGTCGCGGCGTCGGTCGCGCTGCCCACGAAGGTCGTGCAAGCCGGCCGTCACCGCGCGCTCCCTGCCGCCGGCGATCGTCGTCGACCGCACGCTCCACCGCGTCTCGCTCTACTCGAAGCGCGGCGTCAAGCTGAAGATGCTCGGCGTCGCCGTCGGGCGCTCGAAGTACCCGACGCCGCATGGGGCGCTTCGAGATCATCCAGAAGCAGGCCAACCCCTGGTGGTATCCGCCCGACTCGGCGTGGGCCGCGGGCGAGGAGCCCGTGCCGCCGGGCCCGGGCAATCCGCTCGGCACGCGCTGGATGGGCATCTCGTCGCCCGGCGTCGGCCTGCACGGCACGCCCGACGCCGGCCTCGGTCGGCTACAGCGCCTCGCACGGCTGCATCCGCATGCGCATCCCGGACGCCGAGTGGCTGTTCAAGCACGTGCGCGTCGGCACGCCCGTGTGGATCATCCACTAGACCCCGGGGCGTGCGGGGACGCGCGCCGGCCGGATGACCGATCATCCGTGCTGTGAGACGGGCACTCTCAGCTGCTGCGATCACGCTGCTGCTCGCGCTCGTGGCGCTGTTCGCCTGGCAGCTCGCGACCAAGGACGACAACGCCTTCCGCGACGCGCTGCGCGTCGGGCGAGTCGCCGCAGGCGCCCGCGTTCGACCTGCCGCGCCTCGACGGCGGGGGACGCTCTCGCTGAAGAGCCTCGCCGGGCACGCCGCCGTCGTCAACTTCTGGGCCTCGTGGTGCCCGCCCTGCGCCGATGAGGCGCCCGACCTGAACGCGCTGTCGGTGCGCTACGGCGGGCTCGGCGTGCGCTTCGTCGGCGTCGACTTCAACGACGCCGTGGACGAGGCGCGCGCCTTCGCGCGCCGCCACGACGTGCCGTACGCGCTCGTCCACGACACGCGCGGCGTGCGCCAGGCGTTCGGCGTCAGCGCGCCGCCCGAGACCTACGTGCTCGATGGCGCCGGGCGCGCCGTCGTGCGCATCGAGGGGCCCGTCGACACGCAGCTGCTCGAGCCCTACGTGCGCATCGCGGTCGCGCGCAGCGGGCGCGCGGCGCCGCTCGATCCGGACGTCGAGATCGGCGGCACGGCGGTCTCGGCGCTGCGCGGCGCAGCCGGTGCTCGTCGCGTTCGCGGAGCCCGGCTGCGGCGAGTGCGCAGACGCTGCTCGAGCGCGTCGTCGGCGCTGCGCGGCGCATCAAGACGATCGCGCTCTCGGAGGGCGGGCCGATCGCCGGGCGCGACTCGCCGATCCACCCGATCGCACGGGGCGCGGCGGCGGACAGGCGCAGCGCGCGCTCGGCGTGACGTCGTTCCCGGCGCTGCTCGCGATCGACGCGCCGCGGCCGGCTCGTCGCCGCGCTCTGCGGCCTGCCGACCGGAGCGCCGAGCGCGCGCGCGCCGTGCAGCGGGCGGAGGCGGCGTGAGGCGGCTCGGCGACGCCGCTGCTCGCGCTCGTCGCGCTGCTCGCCGCGCGGCCTGCTGATCGCGGGATCGCTCGGGGCCTTCCGCCCCGGCTCGGCGCCCGAGCGCGGCTGGACGATCGCCGAGCTCTCGACCGAGCTGATGTGCCCGACCTGCAACACGCGGCTCGATCAGTCGAGCTCGCCGCAGGCCAATCAGATCCGCCGTGAGCTCGAGCCGCCTGCGCGCGCGGGGCTGAGAGCCGCAGCCGAGGCCAAGGACACGCTCGTCGGCGCAGTACGGCTCCGAGGTGCTCGCCGACACGCCGCGCACGGGCTTCGGAGCGCTCGCCTGGCTGGCGCCGACGGTGCTCGTGCTCGCGGGCGGCGGGCTGGCCGTGCTGCTCGCGCGCCGCTGGCGCGCCGTCGACGCACCGCGACCAGCGCCCGCGGGCGCGGAGCGGGATCGGCTCGAGCAGCAGCTCGACGACGAGCTCGCGCGCCTCGAGTGAGCCCGGCGACGTTGGCAGCCGCGTTCGGCGCAGGCGTGCTCTCGTTCGCGACGCCGTGCGTCCTGCCGCTCGTCCCGGCGTACCTCGCGGCCGTCGGCGGCGCGTCCGTCGACGACCTGCGCGTCACGCCGCGGCGTGGCCAAGACGCTGCGCGGGGTCGCGCCGTTCGTGCTCGGGTTCGGCGCTCGTGTTCGTCGCCTTCGGCGCGCTCGTCGGCGCGGCCGGCTCGGCGCTCGACGACTGGCGCGAGCAGGTCACGCAGGCTCGCGGGCATCATCGTCGTCGCCATGGGCCTCGCGCTCGCCGGCGCCCTGCCGCTGCCCGTCGCTGCCGGGCCTGACCGGCGGCGAGCGCCGCCCGCACTCGGCCGTCGTGCTCGGCGGGGCGTTCGCGCTCAGCTGGACGCCCTGCGTCGGGCCGGTGCTCGCGGCCGTCCTCGCGCTCTCGTCGCGCGGCGGGGCGGGGCAGGCCGCGCTGCTGCTCGCCGCCTACTCCGCGGGGCTCGCGCTGCCGCTCGCCGCGACCGCCGTCGCCTTCGACCGTGCGCTCGGCGCGGCCTCGTTCCTGCGCGACCGCTACGACGTCATCCGCGTCGTCTCGGGCGCGGTGCTGATCGCGCTCGGCCTGCTCGTGTTCTTCGACCGCGTGTGGTGGCTCGCCGTCGCGGTCAACCGCGTGCTGCGCGCCGTCGGCCTCGACGGCCTCGCGACACGTGACCGCGTACGCTCAGGGCTGATGGCAGTCATCCACGTCCACGGCGCCGACCTGCTGATCTACAGCCGGGTCGAGACGCAGCTCGTCCCGCTCGGCCACACGGTGAAGCGCGCGCGGCCCGGGCCTCGAGGGCGCCGCGCCGGACGTCTGCATCTGCGACGTCGAGCGCGTCGAGCCGAGTCGGCGCGGTCGCCGATCTGCGCCCCGCGAAGCTGCTCGGCTTCGGCTCGCACGAGCTGCCGGAGGCGCTGCTGGCCGCCCGCCGCGCGGGCTTCGATCGCGTCGTCGCGCGCTCTGCGATCGCCGACAGGCTCGCGGCGCTGGTCGACGACCTGATGCTCTAGGGTACCGGGCGAGCGACCCCCGACCGGAGCAACGATGACCTACATCATCACCGAGCCGTGTATCGATCTGAAGGACAAGTCGTGCATCGACGTCTGTCCCGTCGACTGCATCCACGAGACCGACCGCATGCTCGTGATCGACCCCGAGGAATGCATCGACTGCGGCGCCTGCGAGCCGGAGTGCCCCGTCGAGGCGATCTACCCGGAAGACGCGGTGCCGGACAAGTGGGAGCCGTTCATCCGCATCAATTACCTGTACTCGGAAGGCATCGACGCGGTCAACGCGGCGGTCGCGAAGCAGATCGAGGCCAGCCCGCCGCCGCAGCTCTCGAGCTGAGCCTGGCTCAGCAGCCGGGGCCGGGACGATGACGCTCGAGCTGGTCGTCGGGCCGGTGCGCTCGGGCAAGCTCGGTGTCCTGCTCGGCCGCTTCGCCGAGGCCTGCGCGGCGGGGCTCGCGGCCGCTGCTGCTCGTGCCGGCGGCGTTCGAGCGCGACGCGCTGGAGCGCGACGCCTGCCGCAGCGCGGGGGCGGTGCTGGGCGGCGAGATCGTGACGCTGGACACGCTCGTCGAGCGCGTGCTCGGCGGCTCGCACGCGGTCGCGTCCGAGGCGCTCGACCGCGTGCTGCGGCGACGCATCGGGCACACGCACGGCGCCGCGCTCGGCCTGCGCCCGGCGGCGCTCGCCTCGGCGCTCGAGCGACTCGCGCGCGAGTGCGACCGCGCGGGCGGCGCCGGCCGCCGCGCTCGCGCGCGCCCCCGGCGGGGACGCCCGGCTGGCGCCGGCCTACGCCGCCTACGAGGCCGCGCTCGCGGCGACCGGGCGGGCGCGTCGCGGCCAGCTCGTCGCGCGCGCCGCCGAGCGGCTCGAGCGCGAGCTCGCGGGCTGGAACGGCGCGCCGGTCTTCGCCTACGGGTTCGACGACCTGTCGCCGGCGCAGCTGCGCCTGCTGGCCGCGCTCGCGGGGCGCTGCACCGTGCTGCTCGCGCTCCCGTACGAGCCCGGCCGGCCGCTGCTCGGCTCGCTCGACGTCGCCTTCGAGTGGCTGGCGGGACGTGCCGAGCGCGTCGAGGAGCTGCGTGCGGCGCCCTACGGCGCGCCCGCGAGCGTCGCCGCGCTCGCGCGCGGCGCGTTCTCGGCGCGCAGCGAGGCGGCGCCGCCGCGCCGACGGTGGCGTGCGGCTCGTCGAGGCCGCCGGGAGCGACGGCGAGGCCACCGCGGTCGCGGCCGAGGTCTGCCGTCTGCTCCGCGAGGGGCTGGCCGCCGATGACGTGCTCGTCGTCGCCCCGGACGGCTACGACTGCGATCCCCTCGCCGCGGCGCTCGAGCGCGCGGGCGTGATGGTCGCGCTCGACACGAGCGAGCGGCTCACGAGCCTGCCCGCCGGTCATGCGCTGCGCAGCCTCTGCCGCGTCGCCTGGTCGGACGGTGATCGCGACGATCTCTTCGCCTGGCTCCGGCTCGCCGGCTCGAGCTGGGACGCCTCGCGCGCGCACGACTCCGAGGCGCGCCTGCGCGCCCGCAGCATCGACGAGGCCGAGCGCGCCGAGCGCGAGCTGCTGGCGGCGGAACCGCCGCGGCCGATCCCCGAGCTCGTGGCCCTGCGCGCCGCGGCCAGCCCCGCAGCCGAGCTGCGGACGGTCGCCGATGCCGCGCTCTCGCGCGCCTACGGCAACGCTCCCGCGCTCGCCGAGACCCGCATGGGCGTGGCCGCGCGCCGCGCGCTGGCGGCGGCCTCGGCGGCGGCGGACGAGCTCGCCGCCGCGCTGCCGGGCGCGGACGGGGAGGACGTGCTCGCGGCGCTCGACGCGATTCAGGTGCGCCTCGGCGACGGCCTCCCGCGCGGGCGCGTGCGCATCGTGCGCCTCGGCGTCGCGCGGCTCGCGCCCGTGCGCGCCGTCGTGCTCTGCGGCCTCGAGGCGGGCGTCCTGCCGCGCCGCGAGGCGGCCGAGGCCGCCGACTCGACGGAGCTGCGCCGCGCGCTCACGCCGCCCGGGCTGCCGGGCGACCGGCCGCGGCAGGAGGAGCGCGACCGCTTCCTCTTCGCCGCGGCGCTGGCGCGCGTGGACGAGCAGCTCGTGCTGGTGCGGCGGGCGAGCGACGACGACAGCCTCGAGCTCGCGCCCTCGCCGTTCTGGGACGAGGTCGTGCGCGTGCTCGGCGACGCCGCGCCGGCCGTCGTGACCGCGCCGCCGCACGCGCTCGACGGGCACGACGAGCGCGAGCGGCTGCAGGCGCTCGCGGCGCTCGCACGCAGCGACCGCGCCGGGCGCCCTGGCGCGCGCGAGCGCGCACGGCGGCCGCGCGGTGCAGCGGATCGAGCGCGCCGTGGCCGCGTGGGAGCGCCCGACGCGGCTGCGCGACGCCCAGGTCGTCGGCCGGCTGGCGGCCCAGGAGACGTACTCGGTGACCGAGCTCGAGACGTTCCAGACGTGCTCGGCGCTGTGGTTCGTCGAGCGGCAGCTGCGCCCGCGCGACGTCGAGCAGCCGCTCGACCAGCGCGTCGCGGGCAGCGTGATGCACAACGCGCTGCGGCTCTTCTTCAACGGCGTCGCCTCCGAGCTGCGCGTCCCCCGGCTGCGGCCGGAGCACCTGCCGGCGGCCTTCGAGCTGCTCGACCGCTCGATCGACACCGCCGTGGCGACGCAGGCGCGCGACGACGACGACGTCGCCTGGGAGGCGCTGCGGCGCGAGCTGCGCCGCAACCTGCGCACGGTCGTGCGCACGCGAGGCCGACCGGCTCGACGAGTTCTTCCCGCGGCACTTCGAGATCTCGCTGCCCGCCGGGGGCGTGCGGGTGGGCGGCGTGCCGATCACGGGTCGCATCGACCGCGTCGACGAGCGCGAGTGGGTCGCCGAGGCGCTGATCTGGGATTACAAGTCCGGCAAGGTCGGCTCGCTCGGCGCGAGCGTGCTCGAGAAGGGCAGGCTGCAGCTGCCGCTCTACATCCGCGCGTCCGCCGAGCTGCTCGGGCGGGACGTCGTCGGTGGGCTGTACCAGTCGGTCAAGGGCGACGAGGCGCCGCGCGGGCTGCTGCGCGACGACGTGCGCGAGGCGGGCGCGCTGGAGGGCTTCGCGGCGCGCGACTACGTCGAGGCCGAGCAGTTCGAGGCGTTGCTCGACGAGGCCGGCGAGCGCGCGGCCGAGTTCTCCGGGCGCATGAAGCTCGGCGACGTGGTGCACGATCCGCCCGGAGGGCGAGTGCCCCTGTGGTGCCGCTGGCACGGCGTCTGCCGGGTGCCCAACCCGTGAGCGCCGTGGCCCTCAGCCCCCAGCAGCAGGCCGCGGTCGAAGCGCGCGGCGAGATCGTCGTCGCCGCCGGCGCCGGCACCGGGAAGACGACGCTCGTGATCGAGCGCGTGCGCGCCGCGCTCGAGACGGGCACGGCGCCCGAGCGCGTGCTCGTCGTGACCTACACGGAGGCCGCGGCGCGCGAGCTCGCCGTGCGGCTCGAGCGCGCGCTGCCCGCCGGGGTCGATGCCGCGCGGCCGCAGGTCGGCACGATCCACGCGCTCGCCGCCCGGCTGCTGCGCGAGTACGCCGCCGAGGCCGGGCTGCCGGCGGAGCTGCGCGTGCTCGACGAGGCCGAGGCGCTCGTGCTCCAGGAGGCGGCCTTCGGCGATGCGATCGCGCGCGAGCGCCGCGACGGGCCGTCGGTCGTGCTCGATCTGCTCGGCGAGTACGGCGTGGACGGCGCGCGCGCGCTGATCCGCAGCCTCGACGCGCGGCTGCGGGCGGCCGGCGCGAGCACGCCGCGACTGCCGCCCGCGCACCCGGGCCCGCAGCTCCTCGCGCCTCTGCGAGCCGCCGCGCAGACCGCCGCCGAGGGGCTCGCAGGGGACGCGCGCCCGCAGGCGGCGAGCGACCTGCGCCGCCTTGTGCGCGCTCGAGGAGCTGCTCGCCGGGACTCCCGGCGACCGCGAGCTGCTCGCGCTGACGGCGCCCAAGGGGGAGAGCGCGGGCGCCGCTGCGGCGACTCCTCGAGGCCGCGCAGGAGGAGGCCAAGGCGCGTCTCGAGCACGAGGTCGGGGCGGCCGTGGCGGCGCTGCTGCAGCGCTATCGCGAGGCCTACCGCGCGCGCAAGGAAGCCGAGCTCGCGCTCGACTTCGACGATCTCCAGGAGCGCGCCTGCGACCTGCTCGAGCGCGGCGCGATCGGGGAGCGGTGCGCGAGCGCTTCGATCTCGTGCTCGTCGACGAGTTCCAGGACACGAACGGGCTGCAGTGCCGGCTGCTCGACGCGCTCGCGGGCCCGACTGCCAGCGCGTCTTCGTCGGCGACGCCTGCCAGTCGATCTACCGCTTCCGCTACGCCGACGTCGAGCTCTTCCGGGCGCGCGGCGGGCGCGCCGATCGGCGCCTGCCGCTGACCGGGCAGCTATCGCTCGCGACCCGAGCTGCTCGCCGTCATCGGGCACGTCTTCGGCGAGCGCTTCGACGAGCGCGACTTCGAGCCGCCGCACGCCCTGCGCACCGTCGAGCCGATCGACGAGCCGGCGCTCGAGCTGCACCTCGTCGCGAGCGGCGAGCGCCCGTCGCGCGCCGGCGCAGGCGCGCGAGCTCGAGGCCGACGCGCTGGCACGGCGGCTGCGCGAGATCGTCGACGGGGGCGTGCGCTCCGACGACATCGCGGTGCTGCTGCGCTCGGCCCGCGACGCCTCCGTCTACGCCGGCGCCCTCGAGCACGTCGGGCTGGTGGCGCGCAGCCAGCTCGGTCGCGGCTTCTACCGCTCGCAGCAGGTGCGCGACCTGTGCGCCTACCTCGCGCTGCTGCGCAACCGCTTCGACGACCACGCGCTGCTCGTCGTGCTCGCCTCGCCGCTCGTCGGGGTCTCCAACGACGGGCTGCTCGTCGCTGCGCGCGGCCGCTCAGGCGCGCGCTCTACTGGCCGATCGAGCTGGGGCAGCTCGACGGCCTCCCGGAGCGCGACCGGGCGCTCGTCGAGCGCTTCAAGAAGCTCTACGACGGCCTCGTACGCGTGAGCGGCGAGCTCGGGCTGGCGGCCCTGCTCGAGCGCATCGTCGCCGAGCACGATTACGAGCTGGCCTGCCTGACGGCGCCCGACGGCGAGCGGCGCTTCGGCAACGTGCGCAAGCTCGTGCGCGGGGCGCGCCGCTACGAGCGCGATCGCGGGCCTGATCTGGCGGGCTTCGTGGAGCAGATGCGCCTGTGCGACGCGCGCGACCTCAGCGAGGCCGACGCTCCGCCGATCGGCGGCGAGGAGGCGGTCGCGCTGATGACGATCCACGCGGCCAAGGGCCTCGAGTTCCCCGTCGTGTGCGTGCCCGATCTCTCGCGCGCCGCGCCGGGCGAGCGCGGCGTGGTCGCCGTCGGTCCCGATGGCGAGGTCGGGCTGCGCCTGCGCGACGCGCGCGGGCGGACGCACGAGGGGCCGGCCTACGGGCGCCTCTTCGCGGCGGGCAAGGATGCCGACGACGCGGAGAGCGACCGCGTCGCCTACGTCGCGTGGACGCGCGCGCGCGACCGGCTGCTGCTCGGCGGCAAGCTGGGAGGGACGCGCGGCGAGCTGCAGCGCGTGCTCGGCCAGCTCGAGATCGTCGGCGCCGCGCTCGAGCCGGGCGTCTCCGACGTGGAGGTCGCGGGCGTGCCGGTGCGCGTGCACGTCTACACGGACGAGCCCGCTCCGGTCGCTCCGCTGCCGCTCGCCGCGTCGCCGGAGGAGCCGCTCGAGCTGCCCGCCGAGGGCCAGCTCAGCCTCTTCGACGTCCCACCGCCCACGCCGAAGCGGCCCGCTCTCGACCTGCCGCCGCCGCTCGCGCCGCTGCCGGTCGCGGCGATCGACGTGCCGCGCGCGCTCTCCTACAGCGCGCTCGCGCTGCACGACCGCTGCGGCTTCGCCTACTACGCCGAGCGCGTGATCGGTCTGCGGGCGGCGACCGGCGACGACGGGCCGCTACGGGGTGCGCTGCTCGGCGACGCGCTCCACCGCGCGGTCGCCGTCGGCGCGGAGGCGGCCTGCGCGGAGCTCGAGCCGGACGATCGCCGAGCCGTCGAGGCGCTCGTCGCCGCCTGGGACGGCTCCGCGCTGGCCGCGCGCATGCGCGCGGCGGGGACGCTCGAGCACGAGCTGCCGTTCGCGTTCGTCGAGGACGACGTCGTGCTGCGCGGCTCGCTCGACCTGTGCGTGCGCGAGGCCGGCGGCGGGCTGCTCGTCGCCGACCTCAAGACCACGGCGCTCGCCGGGCGCGAGCCCGAGGACGTCGTGGAGGGCGAGTACGCGCTGCAGCGCAGCATCTACGCGCTCGCGGCGCTGCGCACGGGCGCGCCCGAGGCCGAGATCGCGTTCTGCTTCCTGCAGCGGCCCGATGCGCCCGTCACCCGGCGCTACGCGACCGGCGACGCCGATGCGCTCGCCGGCGAGGTGCGGGCCGCGATCGGGCGTCTGCGCACGTCGGGCTTCGCCGCACGCCCGGGCGACTACTGCGCCGCCTGCCCTGCGCTCGATCGCCTCTGCCCGGCGCCCGGCTGGCGCGGACGGGAGCTCGCGTGAGCCGCCTCGACGAGACATCGCCGCCCGCGCGCCGCGTGCGCGCGATCCTGCGCCGCCTGCGCGTCGAGTACCCGGATGCCCGCTGCTCGCTCGACTTCACGACGCCCTGGGAGCTGCTGGTCGCGACGATCCTCTCGGCCCAGTGCACCGACGAGCGGGTCAACATGGTCACGGCGGGCCTCTTCTGCGAGTTCCCCTCGCCGCAGGCGTTCGCGGACGCGAGCGAGAGCGAGGTCGCGAAGGCGATCTTCCAGACGGGCTTCCACAACCAGAAGGCGCGCTCGCTGCGGGGTGCCGCCCTCGCGGTGCTCGAGCGCCACGACGGCAAGGTGCCGCGCACGACCGAGCAGCTCGTGAAGCTGCCGGGAGTGGGGCGCAAGACGGCCGCGGTCGTGAGCGGCAACGCCTACGGGCGGCGCGAGGGCATCGCGGTCGACACGCACGTCGGGCGGCTCGTGCGGCGCCTCGGGTTCACCGTCGAGACCGACCCCGAGAAGGTCGAGCGCGAGCTGATGGCGATCGTGCCGCGGCCGGCCTGGGTCGAGTGGTCGCACCTGCTGATCTGGCACGGCCGCGCGATCTGCCAGTCGCGGACGCCGCGCTGTCCCGAGTGCGTGCTGCTCGATCTGTGCCCGGAAGGTCAGGCGCGTGTGCCGCGGCGACGCGCCCGGCGCAGTGCGTGACAGACACGGCACGCCGGCCGCCCGTAGCGTGGGCCCCATGGATCGCCTCGACCTCGAGCTCTACGCCGACAGGCTCGCCCGCCATGCCTCGCGCCTGGCCGACGAGCTCGCGGCCGCCCGGCTGCGCCTGACCTGGGCCGAGCTCGAGCGCGCGGCACGGGCCGAGCTCGGGGCGGGGCGCTCGAACCTGCTCGAGGCGCTCGGGGTGCTTGCGCAGAGCGACGCGAGCGGGGCGGACGAGGCGCTGCTCGCGCGCAGGCGCGAGCAGCTCGAGGCGCTCGCGACCCTGCAGGTCTACGTCGAGCGCCGCATCGAGGAGGTCGCCCTCGGAGGCTCTGACGGAATGAGCGCGGCGTCTGGAGCGGCTGGATCGGCCCCCAGCCGTCTGCCGGGGCGCCCGCGCGGTTGAGGTTCTTGCGAGGGCGTGGTGTGCGCCCCGGCAGTCGGCGTGCGGCCGACCCGGTTCCGTCAGACCTTCTCAGCGCACCGTGAGGTCGAAGAACATGCCCTTGTCGAGGTGCGAGTCGGGGGTGCCGGCGAAGAGCGAGCAGTAGAGCCGCACCGGGCCGGCGGCGAGATCGGCCTCGAGCACCGCGTCCGCGCCGGGTGCCAGGGGAACGATGTGGAGCTTCCCGGCGGCGTCGACGAGCGTCAGATCGTGATCGTCCATGCCGCGGTTGTAGGCGTGGATGCGAACTGGGCCGGCCTGGACCTCGAGGTGCGTGCCGCGCATGCCCCATTCGAACTCGTCCACTGCGAGCGACGTGAACAGGACCTGAGCGGGCGGGGGAGGGACGTGGATGCGGTGCAGGCGCTGACCGGCCGATCCCGCCACTCCCGGTGCCGCTGCGAGGGCGAGCAGCAGGAGCGAGAGGGGGATCGGCCGGCGAGCCATTCGCTCTACGCGGCCTTGATCAGCGCGGGGCTGCCGTCGAAGCGCTGGACGCCGGGGAACGGGCCGCCCGGCAGGATCGCCGTCGGGTCGCCACCGAGCCACTCGCCGATGATCGACTGGTAGACGGTGCGGAAGTCGGTCTTGACCACGAGATCGCCGTCGAGGTTCACGTTGACGCCCGGGTGCTCGCCCGCGAGGCCGCCCCGGACGGCCGAGCCGCTGAGCATGATCGGGCCGCCGGCGCCGTGGTCGGTGCCGTTCGAGTCGGACTCCTCGAGCCGCCGCCCGAACTCCGAGAACACCATCGTGACGACGTTCTGCTCGACGCCGCGGGTCGCGAGGTCGGCCTTGAACGCAGCGAGCGCGCGCGACAGCGTCGTGAGCTGCGGGTCCTGCCCGGCGAGCTGCCCGCCGTGCGTGTCGAAGCTGCCCCAGTCGATCGTGATCACGCGCGTGCCGAGGCCGGCCGAGAGCAGCGTGGCGGCGAGCTGCAGCTTCTGCGAGAGGCCGCTGTTGGGCGGATAGCCCACGCCGGCCACGCCGCCGTTGAGGCTCGAGAGCCGGTTGGCCACGTCGACGGTCAGGCCCATCATGCCGCGCGAGCGCGCGAGCGCCTCGTTGCCCGCGGCGGACGGCACGGCGGCGAGCTTGCCGACCTCGCTGTTCACGTCGGTCACGCCCGGGACGCCGAAGCCCACGCCCTGCAGCCCCTCGAGGGCGCACACGGGCGCCGTCAGCGAGCGGATCTGCTTCGAGAGACTGGAGTCGAGCGAGACCGCCTGCAGCGGGTTCGTCTGCGAGCCGTAGGTGTCGAGCCACCGCCCGAGCCAGCCCGTCTGCATCTGCGACAGCGCACCTGCGAACCAGAAGTCACGGCTCTCGAAGTGCGAGCGGTTGGCGGGCATGTAGTCGGCCGCCGGGATGATCGCGAGATCGGATCCCGGACCGCCGCCCCCGTCGCCGTAGAGCGTGTCGAAGCCCTTCGTGTCGCCGTTGCGGTCGGGCGTGACGCCGGACACGAGCTTGTTGGCGAACGCCAGCGAGCCGCCGGTGTTGGGCATGATCGTCGTGCCCACCATCGCGCCGGTGCCGTTGCCGAGCACGCGCGCGATCGTGGGCCGCAGCGCCTGGTACCTGGCGTACTCCGTCGCCGGTCGTCGGCACGAAGCAGTTGAGGCCGTCGTTGCCGCCGTTCAGGTACACGACGACGAGGCTCTTCTGCATCGGCTCGGCGGCCTGCGCGACGGCCGACTCCCAGATCTCCTCGAAGGAGAGCTGCGACGCGCCGTAGACGGCCGCGAATCCGAGCACGCCGTTGCGCAGGAGCTTGCGGCGCGTGACGCCGTCGCTTCCGGGCTCCCCGTCGCGCCAGCCCGAGAGCGCGTCGGCCGGGATCGGCAGCAGCGAGTCCGGTCGCAGGTCGGAGACGGCGCTGTCGGAACGGGCGCAGTCGGCGCACTTGAGTGCCTGGACATCGCTCTGGATCGTCATGTCACATCACCTGTGCGTCGGGGCCCGCGAGCATGAGCGTGCGCAGCATGACCTGGCGGGCGATGCGGTCCTTGCTGGCCTTGACCGGGGCGCGCGTGGCGTAGTCCTGGATGGCGGTGCGCGTGCCCGCGCTCATCCACGGCGACCCGACGGCGCCGAAGGCGCGGTCGAAGGCCGCCGCCGGCGTCTCGTTCGGGACGTCCAGGACTTTGGCCGGCGAGCCGTTCGGCGCGTTCGCGATGACGTCGGCGACGAAGCCGAAGCGCGCCAGCGCGGTGTTCGTGTTGAGCCACGAGAGCCCACCCTCCCAGCCCGCCACCGTCGGCGGGAAGTAGGGGAGCTGACCCATCGAGCTGAGGTACTCGGCCGGGCCGGCGGAGGTCACGCCGAGTCCGAGCGAGCGCAGCGCGCCGCCGACGAACACGACCGGCGGCTTGATCATGTTGGGCTCGTCGATCGACTCGAAGAGCTGCGGGTTCGTGAGGATGCTGCGCACCAGCGGCTTGAGCTTGCGCCCGCTCGCGGTGTACTCGCCGGCCAGCGTCGCCAGCGTCGCCGCAGGCGGCGGCGTCGGCATGAACTCGCCCCAGAGCTTCTTGACGATGAACGGGGCGTGTCCGTCCTGGTCGAGCACCATGTCGACGGCGGTGTCGGTGTTGTAGTTGCCGAGCTTGCCGAACAGCGACTTCGGACCGTTGAACCAGCGTCCCGAGTCGAATTGCGCCTTGGCCGCGTCCGGGTTGCGGTCGTCGATGTACCAGCCCGTGAGTGCCTTGGCGAGCTGGGCGACGTCGTTCTCGCTGTAGTTCCTGGCGCCCGTGACGACGTGCGTCACGCCGAGCGCGAAGAGCTCCATGAGCTCGCGTCCGAAGTTCTCGTTCGGCCCGCCCTTGACGTTCGACTCGCCGTTCAGGTAGCGCAGCATCGCCGGATCCTTGGAGACCGCGAGCGCCATGTCGCGGAACGAGGCATCCGGGTTGACCGCGAGGTCGGCGTACGTGCGCAGGAGCGCGTTCTGCGTCATCAGCAGCTGCGTGGGGGAGACCTCGTCGCGCGAGTTGGCCCAGTGACGGTGCCAGAAGAACGTCATCCGCTCGACCAGCGGGTTGCCCGTGCGCACCATGCGGTCGACCCATGCGAGCACGAGGTCGGTGTCCGTCGCCAGTGGGATCGAGCGGCTTGCCGTCGCGTGTGGGCTCGGCCCCGGCGAGCGCGCCCTGCGGGGTGTCGAGCAGCGAGTCGACGGCGTCCGTCAGCGGCTTGCCGACCCAGGCGGCGCGGTCGGCCTGCGTGGGGCCGAAGCCGGCGCGCCAGAACAGCCGGTCGACCATCGCCGACGACATCGACGTGGGCGAGAACGTGGACGTTCCGCCGGGCGGGACGTGCAGGCGGTGGCGCCGCGGCTTGACGGTGCGCGCGCCCGCGGACGCGCGCCCCTGGCCCGGCTTCTTCTTGGTCGCACTCATCGGCTGCTCTCCCGGATGGCTGCGGATGCCATTACTTGCACGCTCCGCGCACGAACGCCCTGAACGCGGCCGCGGCCGGTCCCTTGCGTGGCACACGGAAGTCGCCGGTGCTGTCGCGGACGTCGTACCAGACGACGCCGGCGAGCTTCGGCATGGTCTTGCCGAGCTGGCCGAGCGCGCCGATCCATACGCCCGTGTCGCCGCCCTTGGCGGTCGAGCCCGTCTCGGTGATCCAGAACGGCTTCCTCTTCGCGAGCTTCTGGATCGCGCCGTAGGCCGGTAGGAACAGATCGGCCGGCGCCGTCCAGGCGAGGCCCTGCGCGTCGCCGAAGTTGTAGGCCGACGCGCCCACCTGATCGACCTGCCTGGTGCCCGGGAAGTACACCGAGATGGCGTTCTTCCTGTCGTCCGGGATGCTGCGCGCGTAGACGCTCCAGAGCAGCCGCACCTTCTTGCCGGCGGTCTTGGTCAGCACCGTGCGGACGTGCTTCCAGGCCTTCACGTAGTCACCGGGCCGGTTGCCGTTGACCGTGCCCGACCACGCGTACCAGGGCGTGTTCGGGTCGGGCATGGGACGCACCGTGGCGCCGTGCGGGAGCGCCTTGATCTGCCGCGCGAGCGCGCGCAGGTCGGCGTCGAACTTGCCGGCGGCGATCGCGCTGAGGCGGTAGCCCGGGGCCTTGGCGCTGTCGGTGCCCTTGTCGGGCAGCCAGCTGATGATGAGCTTGACGTTCTTGTCGCGCGCGAGCGCGACGAGCTTCGGATCGAGCGCGTGCCCGACGGTCACGTAGGTCGACACCGTCCGCACGTTCTTGCCCGCCTTCTTCTGCAGCGCCGAGAGCGTCTTCGCCGGCTTGTCCTGGTAGACGCCCACGTTGACGCAGGCGATGGCCGGAGCCGCGCCGAGCGCGAGCGCACCGAGAGCCAGGCAGAGGGAACGGGTCGTGCGATTCACTTCTTCACCTCCAGGGTGAGCGTGCTCTTGGTCTTCGCCTTGCCGAGCGGTGCGCGGGCCGTGACGGTGATCGTGAACGTGCCGGGCTTGCGGAGCGCCTTCGGGATCGTCAGCGAGACGCCGACGGTGCGGCGCGCAGATCCGAGCGGCTTGTCGACGACGGCGAGCCTCTTGCTCTTGCGCGAGAGCACGACGCGCGCCGTGCCCATGCCGTCGGAGAGGAAGCGCACGGGGAAGCGCCACTTCTTCCTGCGCAGCGGCTTCAGCTTCTTCTTGAGCTTCTGCACGCCGAGCGTGACCTGCGGCGCATCGGTGCAGGACTGATCGGCCGACGGTGCGGCCATGAAGCTGACGGGGCCGATCGGGTCGCTCTGCCAGCCGATGCTCGTCTTGAATGCCGAGAGCGTGTAGTCGGCCTTGATGCACGGTGCGACCTTGGGCAGCGGGACGCCGCTCTTCGCGGTCGACAGGACGAGCTTCGCGGGCGCACCGGCGAGGCTCGCGAAGACGCGGTAGCCGTCGGCCTCCGGCGAGTGCGGCGTGAACGACAGCAGGCCCGTCTTGCCGAGCGTGAGCCCCGTCGGCGCGGATTCGTCCTGCTGCGGGCCGTCGGCGCCGTTCGGGTCGCCCGAGCCGCCGGTCGAGTCGACGAGCTGGAGCAGGCTCAGCGAGGGAGCCTGGGCCCAGACCTGGACGAGCCCGCCGTTGCCGCCGGCACCGCGCAGACCGTTCTGGATGCCCGGATCGCCACCGTTGCCGCCGCCGCTGAGGACGCCGGTCGAGGCCGCGATGGACTGCACGATCAGCAGCACCGTCGCACCGTTGCCACCGCTTGCTCCCTGCGCGCCGCCGGCGCCGCCGGGCCCGCCCTCGGAGCGCAGCCGCCCGCCGAGCGTGAGCGCGCCGTGCGCGGCGATCAGGACGATCGAGCCGCCCGAGCCGCCCTGGCGCGCGGGGTTGCCGCCGGCACCCGCTGCGCCGGAGGTGTCGATCGCGCCGCCGACGAGCAGCGCGGTCTGCGACACGACCGTGACGCCGGCGCCGGATGCGCTGAGATTCTCGCCGAGCGTCGTGATCGAGCCCGTCGTCACGCGCTCGCCGGCGATGCTGACGGTTCCGCCCGTGCCGCCGCTGCCCGTCGTGCGGCCGCTGCCGCCACGCGTCGAGACGGCGCCCACGCCGGCCACGCCGGTCGCCGTGATCGTGATCGCGCCGCCCGCGTCGCCGTTGCCGCCGGCCGGATCGGACGTGGCGTCACCTGCGTCGGCGACGACGGAGCCGAGCGCGACGCTCGCACCCGTGACGGTGATGGCGCCGCCGCGCGTGCCGCCGAACGCGCTGTTGGCGCCCGAGGCGTTGATCGCGCCGGCGCTCAGCGCAGCCCCGGCGGTCAGCGTCACCGCTGCGCCGAAGCCGCCGCCGACGTTCGTGCTCGCCCCGCCCATGGCGCTCACGGAGGCAGCCGCGAGAGCGCCGGCGGCGGTCATGCTGACTGGAGCCGCGCTCGATCCGTAGCCGTTCGTCGCGACATCGCCCGAGGCGTCGACGGGACCCGAGACGACGAGGCTGCCGCGTGCGGCGAGCGAGATCGCACCGGGCTTGCCGGCGGAGGTGTCGACGCCGCGGCCCGGGCGCGAGTCGACTCCGCCCGAGATGCGCACGTCGCCGCCGCTCACGCCGACCGCGCCGCCGTGGCCGCCCTCGACCGCCCCGGCGCCGGGCACGTCGCGTCCCCAGCTCGCGATCGCGCCGAGCACGTGCACGTCGCCGTTGCTCGCAGCGATCTCGACGCCGCCGCCGTTCGTGAGACGGCTCGGATCGGGGCTGGTCGCGCTGTCGCTGCCGGCGCTCCAGACGTCGCCGCCGACGAGCACGCCGCCGTGGCCGCGCACCGCGATGCCGGCGCCGGGCGCGTGCAGCGTCTGCGTGACGATGAAGCCGGGGGAGTCGATCGTGATGCCCCCGGAGGGCGCATTCGTGCCCGCGGTCTCGACCACGCCGCCGAGCGACACGCGCGCGGCGCGGATCACCAGGTTGCCGCCGGCGCGGTTGGCGCCGACGAGGCCGCGCAGGTCGATGCCGGGCGAGATGGCGACGCCGCCCGCGGAGTTGATCGTGAGCGAGCGGCCGCTCGTGCAGGTGTTGCCGACGCCGTCGAAGCAGGTCTGGAGCGTCGCGTCCGGCCCGATGAAGACCTCGCTCGCGGTGATCGACGTGTCGCCGATCAGGCGCACCGTGCCGTCGAGGTAGAGCAGGCCGTAGCCGACACCGCCCGAGAGCGTCACGGGCGGGTCGCCGTTGAGCTGGATCAGGTCGTCGGCGCCGGCAGCTGCGGGGGCCGCGAAGCACCCGATGCAGGCGACCAGGAGCACGGCCAGACGCAGCAAGGGGCTCCGGGCGGGAAAAATCGCATCCACCGGCAAACTGTGGTCGGCATCGGCCGCAATGCCATCACCCGTTCGGAGATCCGCCGAAGAAGCTGTGGAAAGCTACCGAAGCTGTGCCGGCCGGCCCGTCAGGCGTCGGTGGCGGCGACGGCGGCGAACGGCGCGAGGCAGATCAGCAGCCCGCCGTCGGCGTCGTAGGCCGGGAAGAGGTCGGCGCGCACGGTCTTGACCGTGCCCACGCGATGGCGCAGCTCGAGCTTCAGGTCGAGCTTGCGGACGCCCCATTCGAGCACCGTCCCGACGGGATCGGCGTCGCCGTTGAGCGGGCGCAGTGCGAGCGCCTCGCGCGGGTCCTTGCCGAGCAGCTCGGCCTCCTGGAAGCCGGTCAGCTCGAACACGCCGCGGCCGACCGCGAGCACGCGCGCGTCCTTGCCGCAGGCGAGCATGCCGGCACCGGGGCCGGGATAGAAGTCGTCGAGCAGCTCGAACATGAAGCCGAAGCCGCAGCGCGTGCAGCCGACGGCCTGGTGGGTGAGGCCGTCGCGTCCGTCGGAATCCATCGAGCGGAGGCCGCAGTTGGGGCAGATGAAGTACGCCATCCAGCGAAGACTACGGCCGCACGGGGCGTTCGGGCCCCGATCTGAACCCAGGCTTAGCGCGCGTGCTTAGTGCGCGCCGCCGTGCGTCAGCCAGCGCTCGGCGTCGAGCGCCGCCTGGCAACCGGAGCCGGCCGCGGTGATCGCCTGGCGGTAGACGTGGTCGGCGACGTCGCCGGCCGCGAACACGCCCTCGATCTTCGTGCGCGTGGTACCGGGCTCGACGATCAGGTAGCCGTTCTCGTCCATGTCGAGGATGCCCTTGAAGAGCTCGGTGTTGGGCGTGTGCCCGATCGCGACGAAGAAGCCGTCGGACTCCTCGATGCGCTCCTCGCCCGTGACCGGGTTGCGGAGGCGCGCGCCGGTCACGCGGCCGACCTCGCCGCCGAGCACCTCCTCGACGACGAACGGCGTCAGCACCGACAGGTTGGGCTTCGCGTTCGCGTATTCCTGCATGATCTTGGAGCCGCGCAGCTCGTCTCGGCGGTGCACCAGCACGACGTCCTTGGCGAACTTCGTGAGGTAGGTGGCCTCCTCGAGCGCCGAGTCGCCGCCGCCCACCACGATGACCTTCTTCTCCGGGAAGAACGCCGCATCGCAGGTGGCGCAGTAGCTCACGCCACGCGCCTGCAGGGCCTGCTCCGACGGCAGCCCGAGCTGGCGGGCCGAGGCGCCGGTCGCGATGATGACGGCGCGAGCGCGGTGCACCTGCGAGCCGACCGAGACGCGGAAGGGCCGCTCGCTGAAGTCGACCGAGGTCACGTCGTCGGTGATGAACTCCGTGCCGAAGCGCTCGGCCTGCTCGCGGAAGCGCACCATCAGGTCGGGCCCGAGCACGCCCTCGGGGAAGCCCGGGAAGTTCTCCACGTCCGAGGTGATCATCAACTGGCCACCGGCCTCGAAGCCCTCGATGACGAGCGGCTCGAGGTTGGCGCGGGCGGCGTACACGGCAGCCGTCAGGCCTGCACAGGCCCCGCCGACGATGATCAGGTCACGGACGTCTTCGCTCATGGCCCCGAGCGTAGAACATCGCTCCCGCGATTGTCGCCGCGCGCGAGCGGCGAGGGGAACGGCCCGATCAGGCGCCGCAGCGGCGTGCGCCGGAAGAGCCGCGGGATGAGCACCCACCCGGCCGCCGCGTAGGCCATCCCCGCGAAGATGTCGACGACGTAGTGATCGCCGAGGTAGACGACGTTGAACCACATCCCGAGCGCGTACGGCAGCGCACACCACATCCCGAGCCGGCCGCGCCAGGCGTAGGCGAAGAGCACGACGAGCGTGGCGTAGCCGGCGTGCAGCGAGGGCACCGCGGCGACCGGGTTGCCGAGCAGTTGCTCGGCGATCCACGACTTCGACGTGTCGAACGCCGAGCTGTCCCCCTCGATGTAGCCGATGCGGTACACGTGCGGGATCAGCCCGCGCTGCGAGGCCATCCAGGGTGGCGCCGCGGGGAAGGCGAGGAACGTCAGTGCGCCCGCGAACGACACCGCGAGCAGCGTCGCGGCGCAGCGGTAGAAGACCTCGCGCCGCTCGAGCCAGATCAGCAGGAGCAGCGTGGGCGGCACGATGAAGTGCATGCGGTTGAGCAGCGCGAACGCGTGGTCGTACCACTGCAGATGCCCGTGCCAGAGCCAGTCCTGCAGCCGCGTGGTCGGCAGCTCGCCGAACCCGAGCCAGCGATCGAGCATGATCATCGGCTCGTAGAACGGGCTCGGGTGCAGCAGGTGCGCCACGCCGCGGGCCTCCTCGTAGACCAGCACGAGCACGATGAACGGCAGGAAGTCGCGCACGTACGCGCGCCCCGTCCGCAGCGCCAGGGCGGGGGCGAGCAGGATCAGGAAGTAGCGGTCGGCCGAGAGGAAGACGCCCTTGATCAGGATCATCGCCCCGAGGCCGACGGCGTAGCCGAGCAGCAGCGTCGCCACGCGACGGCGCGTCCACATCCTGCCCTGGCCGGCCGCCTGCACCGCTGGAGCCTAGCCCGTGCGGGCGGGCTGGCAGACTGGTCGCGATGGCGAGCATGCGCGCAGCGGTGGCCGAGCGACCCGACGGGCCCGAGGGGCTCGTCGTCAAGCAGGTTCCGCGGCCCGAGCCCCGGCCCGGCTGGGCGCTGGTGAAGGTCGAGGCGTTCGGCCTCAACCGCTCCGAGTACATGACCCTGCGCGGCTGGTCGGGCGACGACGTGCGCTTCCCGCGCATCCTCGGCATCGAGTGCACCGGCACGATCGCCGAGGTCGCGGAGGGCTCGCAGCTCGCGCCCGGCGCGACCGTCGCCGCGGTGATGGGCGGCATGGGGCGAAGCTTCGACGGCGGGTACGCCGAGTACGCGCTCCTGCCCGAGAGCCAGCTCATGCTGCTCACGACGAGCCTGCCCTGGGACGTGCTCGGCGCGCTCCCCGAGACGTTCATCACCGCCGCGGGCTCCATGGGGACGCTCGCTCTGGCCACCGGCGAGACGGTGCTCGTGCGTGGCGCCACCTCGTCGGTCGGGCTCGCGTGCCTCGAGCTGGCGCGCGTCGCGGGCCTGCGCACGGTGGCGACGACGCGGACGGAGGCGAAGGCGCCCGCCCTGCATGCGCGCGGCGCCGCGGCCGTCGTGCTCGAGGGCGAGGGCTTCGCCGAGCGCGCCGCCGCCGAGCTCGGCGAGGGCGCCGACGGCGTCGTCGACCTGATCGGCGGCCGCGCGGTGCTGACCTCGCTCGGCCTCGTGCGCCGCGGCGGCACGGTCTGCAACTCCGGCCTGCTCGGCGGCGAGTGGGTGATCGACGGCTTCGAGCCGATCGGCGGCATCCCGTCGGCGTGCAAGCTCACCGCCTACCACTCCGACGAGGCCACGGATGCGCGCCACGGCGGGCCGCTCCTGCAGGCCGTGATCGAGCAGGTGGAGCGCGGTGCGGTCGCGCCCGGGCTCGACACCGTCTACGCGCTCGACGAGATCGCCGACGCGCACCGCCGCATGGCGGCGGGCGCTGCGACCGGCAAGCTCGTCGTGCTGCCCGGCCGCGAGCCGGGTGCGCGCGACCCGGGAACGTAGACTGGCCGGGTGCTCGAGCGACTGTTTGCGGCGGACGGGCCGCTGGCGCGCGCACACCCGGCGTATCGCGAGCGGCCGGCGCAGCTCGTCATGGCGCAGGGCGTCGAGCGCGCGCTGACGGTGGGCGGGACGCTGGTGTGCGAGGCCGGCACCGGCACGGGCAAGAGCCTGGGCTATCTCGTGCCGGCGTCGCTCTCGGGCCGCCGCGTGATCGTCTCGACCGCCACCCTGGCGCTGCAGTCGCAGCTGCTGCGCGACGACCTGCCGCTGGCAGCCGCCGCGCGCGGCAAGCCGATCCGGGCCGAGCTGCTCAAGGGCCGCTCCAACTACGCCTGCCGGCGGATGGTCGTGCAGCTCGGCATGCGGCTCTTCGACCCGGTGCACGCAGACGCGCTCGAGCGGCTGCGGCCCTGGCTCGACACGACCGTGACCGGCGACCGCGGCGAGCTCGACCACGTGCCGCCCCCCGCGGCGTGGACGGAGGTCGCCGTCGGCCCGGAGCGCTGCCTCGGCGCGCGCTGCGCCTACTCGGCCACGTGCTACGCCGAGGAGGCCCGTGAGCGCGCGGTGGACGCCGAGATCGTGATCGTCAACCACGCGCTCTACTTCGCCGATCTCGGGCTCCGCATCGCCTCCGACGGCGCCATCGGCGTGCTTCCCGAGCACGACGCGGTGGTCTTCGACGAGGCGCACGAGCTCGAGGACGCGGCCGCCGAGTGGCTCGGCGCGCGGCTCTCGCTGCGCGACGTGACGCAGCTGCGGCGCGATTGCGAGCGCGCCTGCCGCCTCGACAACGCAGGCTCCCCGGCGCGCCTGCTGCACGAGCTCGAGAGCGCCGCACACGCGCTCTTCGCCCGCCTGCCCGCGGCCCGCGGGCGCACGCGCCTCGGCGAGGCCGCGCTGCGCGACCTCGGCCCGCGCGAGGCCGCGAGCGTGCGCCATGCGCTCGGCAGCCTGACCGCCCGGCTCGGCGGCATGGGGGAGGAGCGCGACGTGATCGCGCGCCGCGCCGAGCGGCTGCGCGTCGCCCTCGACGCCTGCCTCGGCGCCGACCACGACCAGCTCGTCGTCTGGAGCGAGCGCGGCGCCGCGGGGCCCGAGCTGCGCTCGGCGCCCGTCTCGGTCGCACCGCTCCTGCGCGAGCACCTCTGGGGCCGCCTGCACGCCGCGGTGCTCACCTCGGCGACGCTCTCGATCGAGGGCGACCTCGCGCACATGCGCGCGCGTCTGGGCCTGGCGGGCGCGAGCGAGCTCGTGCTCGCCTCCCCGTTCGACATCGAGGCGCAGGCGCGCCTCTACATCCCGCGCGACGCGCCCGACCCCAAGGCCGCCGGCTGGGATCAGTCGATCGCCGACCACATCGCGGCGATCGTGCGCGCGAGCGACGGCCGCGCGCTCTGCCTGTTCACGAGCTGGCGGGCGCTCGAGTCGGTGCGCGGGCTCGTAGCCGCCGAGCTCGGCGCGTACACGCTGCTCGTGCAGGGCGAGGCGCCGCGCGAGCGCCTGCTCGAGGCCTTCCGCGCCGACGTCCACTCGGTGCTGCTGGCGACCCAGAGCTTCTGGCAGGGCGTCGACATCCGCGGTGAGGCGTGCTCGTGCGTGATCATCGACCGCCTCCCGTTCGCGGTGCCGAGCGACCCGCTCGTGGCCGGGCGCTGCGAGCAGATCGTGCGCGACGGGGGCTCGGCCTTCGGCGACTACGCGCTGCCGCAGGCGGCGCTGATGCTGCGCCAGGGCTTCGGCCGCCTGCTGCGCTCGCACGACGACCACGGCGTCGTCGCGGTGCTCGACGGGCGCCTCAACACCGCGCGCTACGCGGCGCCGCTGCTCAAGGCGCTCGCGCCCGTGCCGCACGTGCACGAGATCGGCGAGGTCGAGGCGTTCTTCGAGTCGGTCGCGGCCGGCTCCGGGACGCGGCCGGTCGAGCTCGCCCGATGATCTATGCTGGGGCACCGTGAGCAAGCGCAAGCAGGAGGCCACGCGGACCAACGCGGAGCGCAAGGCCGCGTCCGGACGCCGTAAGCCCCCCGGGTACAAGCCGAGCAACAGGAGACGCTCGTTCGGCGGGCGCCGTGTGCTCGGTGGCGGCGGCGCCGTCCTGCTGATCGCCGTGATCGGCGTCGTGCTCTTCGCGACGAATGTCTTCGGCAGCGACAAGACCGCGGGCATGGAGGCGCTCGTCAAGGACGGCACCTGCACCGAGCGCGAGTTCACGAAGAGCATGGGGCGCGCGCACACGACCGACCCGAAGACCAAGGTCACCTACACGCAGTCCGATCCGCCGACCTCGGGCAAGCACTACCAGAGTCCGCCGCCGCTCATGCTCTACGACGAGCCGCTGCCGCAGTGGATCTCCCTGCATGCCCTCGAGCACGGCAACATCCTCGTGCAGTACGGCGACGAGGTCTCGGCCGAGGACAAGGCCGAGCTGCGCGCAGCCGTGCTGAAGCATCGCTCGCGCACGCTGATGGCGCCGTATCCCAAGCTCGGTAAGCGCGTCGTCTACACCGCCTGGCAGCGCATGCTGAGCTGTCAGGGCTTCCAGGAGGACGCGCTCACGGGAGCGCAGGCCAAGTGGAGCGGCATGAACGGCATCGCGCCCGAGCGCGCGGCGTTCGAGTCGGCCGACGCGGGCGTGCTGCCCGGCACCGGCTGGTAGAGGGCTAGAAGCCGGCGAGCGCGAGCCGGAGCAGCGCCGGCTTCTCGGCGAGCGGGGGATAGGTCACGAGCGGCACGCCGACGTAGCGACGGTCGACGTGGAAGCGCGCACGCGACTCGACGGCACCCTCGCGCAGCTCGAGCGCGCGGCCCTCGGCGATCTCCTCGACGCGCACGGGGAGCCCCGTCGCGCGCGCCGCGAGCTCGAGCGGCTCGGCCGTCGAGGCGAACAGGACGAAGCCTTCCCCGTGCCCGAGGCAGAGCGGGCGCGAGGCGCGTCGCGCCAGCGTCAGCCGGCCGGGCTCGCCGTCCCAGAGGACGCCGACCGCGGCGCTGCCGCGCACCTCGCCGAGCGTCGCGGCGATGTCGCCGCTGCGGTCCGCGAGCATCGCGATCGCCTCGGAGTCGACGGTGATGTGCGGCGTCGAGCGCGGCGCCCGGTGGCGGCGGAAGAGCGCGTCGTCGTTGTCGAGGTGGCCGTTGTGGACGACGACCGCCCGGCCGTAGCGCACGGGGTGGTTGTTGTCGTTGACGGTGGGCACGCCCTTGGTGTAGCCGCGCACGTGGAAGATCGCCTCGCCGGCCTGCCGCGGGACGTCGACGTGCTCGACGAACTCGCGCAGGCGCAGCGACTCCTTGTGCACCTCGACCATGCCGCCGGGGAGGTGGTACCCGTAGCCCGTGGCGTCGGTTCCGCGCTCGGCGATGCCGGCGAGCAGCAGGCGCGCGAGCGCCGTCCGATCGAGGTCGACGCCGGGCGCGATCGAGAAACCGGCGATTCCGCACATCGCCTCAGGGTACTCCGAAGATCGCGAAGCAAGCTACCGAGGGCGTGAGCTTCTGCGTCAGGGATCGCGGCCGAGTGCGTCGTCGAGGCTCATGCGGCGCGACACCGGCAGCAGCAGGAGCAGGCCCGAGAGCAGGATCAGCATCAGGTAGCCGTACAGCCACTCGCCGGGTGCGGCGCCCACGAGCAGCGCGATCGCGAGCGCCTGCAGGAGCCCGAGCAGGGCCCCGACGCGCGTCAGGTAGCCGAGCACCAGCGAGAGGCCGGTGGCCAGGCCGACGATCAACACGATCCATCCGAGCACCGTCGATGTGCGGCAGCAGCAGCTCGTCGGTGAGGCTGCGCAGCAGCGGCGTGAACGCGTGGTCGTGCGCGCGCTCGAGCGTCTGCGGCAGGCCCGCGAACTCGCCGTTGCCGAAGTCGGTGGGAAGCTTCCAGAGCAAGCCCACGAGCCAGAACACGCCCATGAACACGCGCACGCCGGCAAGAGTCAGCAGCACGCGCTCGCGCTCGTCCATCCGCGCCACGCTAGCAGGGCGTGAGAAACGTCACGTGGGTGGTCGCGCCGCGGGTCGCGGGCGCTTCGCGGGGCGCGTGACGGAGCGGCCGCGAGGTCCTTCGACCGGGGTCGTAGACTTGCGTCGCCCGGGTGGTGAAACTGGTCAGACACGGCCGGCTTAAAACTGGCTGCCTCCGGGCATGCGGGTTCGAGTCCCGCCCCGGGCATTGCGGGGGGCGCGGTGGTGGGAGCGGCTTCGGGCCGCCGGGCTGATCGGGCGGCGCGTGCGCTCAGGTCAGCCGTACGCGCACGGGCCGCCCGCCGTTCGCCGCCGACTCGTCGATCGCGAAGCACACCGACATCGACTTCCAGCTGTCGTGGATCGACGCGTGCGACTCCGTGTCGGTGTCGATGCACTCGATGAAGTGATCGATCTCTGCTCTGAACGGATGGTGCTCGACCTCGGCCGAATCGGGCTTGACCGTCGGAAACGACCAGTAGCCGAGGCTTCCCGGATAGTGCGACGACGAGTAGACCTCGTTGTCGATGATCGTTCCGTCGGTGCCGAACAGCTTGCAGTTGAAGATGTACGGCGTATCGGCCTCGAGGATCGTCGAGAGCTTGCCGACCGCACCGTTCTCGAAGCGCAGGGTCGCCGCGACCACCGGGTCGAACTCGAAGTCGTCGTTCGTGCGCTTCGCCGCCGAGAACGCCGAGACCTCCACGATCTCGCCGCCGAGGTGGCGCAGCGTGTCGACCGCATGGCAGCCGCCACACACGAAGGCGCTCACTCCCTGCGACTTCGAGACGAACGAGCGGTAGCCGGAGTGCACGTCCTGCATCGGATTCCAGTAGTCGGCCTCCCCGTACACGAGGTCACCGAGCACGCCATCCGCGATCAGCTGCTTGACGGTCTGGAACTGCGGGTTCCAGCGCAGCACGAAGCTCGTGACGGTCTTGACTCCCGGCCTTCGCCACGGCATCGCGAATCGCGAGCGAGTCGCCGAGCGTCACCCCGACGGGCTTCTCGATCACGATGTGCCGCCCGCTCTCGGCGGCCCGCACGCAGTGCTCCCGCCGCACGTCCGGATGCGTGCACGACGCGATGATCTGGATCCGCTCGTCGTCGTACAGCTCGTCGAGGCTCGCGAACTCGCGGGCCTCCACGCCGAGCGACTCGAGCAGCGCCGCCGCCTTGCCGGGCGTCCGGTTGTAGACGCCGACGAGCTCGGTCTGCGGATGGCCGGCGAAGATCTTCACGTACTCGCTCGCGACCCAGCCCGCTCCGATGATCCCCACGCCGTAGCTCGCCATCGTTCCCCCCTCAGTCGCCGGCGGCCAGGAGTGCGGCCCCGTGCAGGATGTCGCGCTCCGAGACGATCGCCTCGACGAGCGCGAAGCGGTCGAGCACCCGGCCGAGGACGACGAGCCCGGCGACGATCACGGGCGCCCGCGCGGGCTCGAGACCCGGCACCTCGCAACGCCGGGCGAGCGGCATGGCCGCGAGCCGCCCCTGCAGCTCGCGCACCTGCTCGCGCGTGATCTGCGCACCGTGCACCGCGTCTGCGGCATAGCCGCCATTGGCGATCGCCGCCAGCGTCGTCGCCGTACCCGCGACTGCGATCGCGCGCTGCGCGGCGCCCGCGACCTCGCGCGGCACCTCGAGGAGCTCGTCGATCGCGGCCTCACAGGCCTCGAGATCGCGCTCGGCCACGACGCCCTCGCCGAGGAAGCGCTCCGTCATGCGCACGCACCCGGCCTGCAGCGAGCGCGACCACACGACTCCGCCCGCTGCGCCGAGCACCAGCTCGGTCGAGCCACCGCCGACGTCGACGATCAACGTGCCGTCGACCGACACCGCGTCGTCGCCGGGCGCGCGCGAGCAGACGCCCGCGAACGTCGTCGCCGCTTCTTCCTCGCCCGTCAGGAGGCGCGGCTCGAAGCCGCTCGCAGCGACGCGCGCGAGGAAGTCGTCGCGGTTCGCGGCGTCGCGCACGGCGCTCGTCGCGACGGCCAGCGCGTGCTCCGCGCCGAGCTCGCGGGCCCGCGCGGCAGAGCGCTCGAGGGCGGCGGTGACGCGCCCCATCGGGATGTCGCCGAGCGTGCCGCTCGCGTCGACGCCCTCGCCGAGACGCGTGATCTCGAGCAGGCGCTCGACCTCGTCCACGGTGCCGTCCGCGGCCACCTCCGCGACGAGCAGGCGCGTCGAGTTCGTCCCGATATCGGCGGCGGCGACGCGCATCGCGCCATGGTGTCACGTCTTGCATCGGGACGGGTGGTGCGTTAGCATCCCGTCGACGGCGCGGGGTGGAGCAGTCCGGTAGCTCGTCGGGCTCATAACCCGAAGGTCGCAGGTTCGAATCCTGCCCCCGCTACTCAAGAGAAGGGCGCACGCGACGCGGCGCCCTTCTTTTTTTGTGCCTTTCGTGAGGTTTCCGGGGGCGCGGGTTTCGTCCCGGACGCGCGGTGTAGAAGCCGTCATGGCGTACCTCGCGTTCGACGATCTCCATGGCCCGCGCGCTGCGGGCCACGCGCGTGAACGAGCCGGCCGGGTGGCTCGGCCTCGGGCCCGCGCAGGAAGGTTGCCCGCCGACGCAGAACCCGCCACCGGCGCCGTCGTCATGGGCCGCCGGACGTTCGATCTCCTCGACGGCCCGAGCGGCCGGGGCGACGAGATGGTGTTCGACGGCCCGCGAAGCGCGGGCGCGACGCCCCTCGCCGTCACGCACGCCCAGCTGAGGCACCTTCGCCGCATCTCCCGCACGGCCGCGTGACGAACCGCTACGTGCTGCGCTGCGGCGACCAGACATCGCTCTACCTGGTCACCGGCACGTCCTACGCGGGGCCGCTCGCACGCTTCCGCTCTGACGATCTCGCGACCGTCACGGCCGAGCCGCGAAGCCGCGGATCGCTCTCCCAACCCGGCGCCTGAAGGCCGGATCGCCGACGAGACGCGGGTATGGTGCTCGCATGACCGCTCGCGAGAGGTTCGCCGGGTTGGTCGATGCGGCGCTGGAGGCGAGTGTTGTGGGCGGCTTCTCGCGCGTCGGCCCGGTCGTGCGCGGGCGCATCGAGCACTGGGTCGACCCGCCCTCGCTGTTCGGGCGCGTGTGCCTCGTGACCGGCGGCAACGGCGGCCTCGGGCTGGCGGCGAGCATGGGGCTCGCGCGGCTCGGCGCCTCGGTGCGCCTGCTCGTGCGCGACGCCGGGCGCGGGGAGGAGGCGCGCCGCGCCATCGCCGCTGCGACGGGCAACGAGGACGTCCGCTGCGAGCTGGTCGACATGTCGCTGCGGCGGTCCGTGCGCGCCTGCGCCGCACGGATCCTCGCGTCGGGCGAGCCTGTGCACGTGCTCGTGCACAACGCCGGCGTGCTGCCGCGCGAGCGCCGCGAGACCGAGGAGGGGCTCGAGCTGACGCTCGCGACGAACGTCATCGGCCCGCACCTGTTGACGAAGCTGCTGCGCGACCGCCTGATCGAGAGCGCTCCCGCTCGCGTGCTCTTCGTGTCGTCGGGCGGCATGTACACGGCCCGTTTGCGCGTGGACGACCTGCAGTCGCGCGAGGGGGAGTTCAACGGCCGTGTCGCCTATGCGCGCAGCAAGCGCGCGCTCGTCGTGCTGATGGAGCGCTGGTCGGCCGAGCTGGCCGGCACGGGCGTCGTCGTCCACGGCATGCATCCGGGCTGGGCCGACACGCCGGGCATCCAGACGTCGATCCCGGCGTTCCGCCGCGTCATGCGCCCGCTGTTGCGCTCACCCGAGCAGGGCGCGGACACGATCATCTGGCTGGCGGCGGCGGTCGAGCCGGTCGCGTCGACCGGGCTGTTCTGGAGCGATCGTCACACGCGCGGCACGCACGTGCCGCTGACGCGCACGCGCGAGACGCCCGACGAGCGCGAACGGCTCTGGCACGCGGTCGACGCGCTCGCGGCCGGGATTGCGGCGCGGATATGATCGCCCAAACCGACCAGGGAGCGCAGGCGTGGCTGGAATCACACTCGACGGCGTCAGCAAGGTGTTCGCGGGCGGCGTGCAGGCGGTCGACAACGTGTCGCTCGAGATCGGCGACGGCGAGTTCATGGTCCTGGTCGGCCCGTCGGGGTGTGGCAAGACGACGATCCTGCGCATGGTCGCCGGGCTCGAGGAGGTCAGCGACGGCGAGATCACGATCGGCGATCGCAACGTGACCGACCTCGCCCCGAAGGATCGCGACATCGCGATGGTGTTCCAGAACTACGCGCTCTACCCGCACATGACGGTCGAGCAGAACCTCGGCTTCGGCCTGAAGCTGCGCAAGACGCCGAAGGCCGAGATCAAGCGCCGCGTCGACGACGTCGCGCGGATCCTGGGCCTCGACCCGCTGCTCAAGCGCAAGCCGGCCGCGCTCTCGGGCGGCCAGCGCCAGCGCGTCGCGATGGGCCGCGCGATGGTGCGCGAGCCGCGCGCGTTCCTGATGGACGAGCCGCTCTCGAACCTCGACGCCAAGCTGCGCGTGCAGATGCGCGCAGAGCTCGCGCGGCTGCGCGACCGGCTCAAGACGACGACGGTCTACGTCACCCACGATCAGATCGAGGCGATGACGCTGGGCGATCGCGTCGCGGTCATGCGCGACGGCATCCTGCAGCAGTGCGACACGCCGCAGAGCCTCTTCAAGTTTCCCGTGAACCTGTTCGTGGCCGCGTTCATCGGCTCGCCCGCGATGAACCTCGTCGATGCCCGGGTCAAGGACGGCAAGGTCGAGTTCGGCGGCTTCAGCCTGCCGGCGCCGGCGCGCGAGGGCATCGAGGCCTACGAGGGCCGCACCGTGATCCTCGGCATCCGGCCGTCCGACTTCGACGACGCCTCGCTCGGCCGCGATCCCGGGCTGCCCACGATCTCGGCCACCGCGTCGGTCGTCGAGGAGCTCGGCTCCGAGGTACACGTGCTCTTCCAGGTCGACGCCCCGCCGGTCTCGAGCGACGCCGTGCGCGCTGCCGAGGAGGCCGACGAGGAGGGCCCCGTGCGGCTCATCCACGACGAGGCCGAGCATTCCACGTTCACGGCGCGCGTCTCGGCCGCATCGAGCGTCAAGGCGGGCGATCCCATCACGCTCACGGTCGACCATCGCGCGATGCACGCCTTCGACCCCGCCACGGGCGACTCGATCGGCGTCGAGAGCCTGGTCGCAGCCGGCAGCTGAGCAGCTGCCGGCCAGGGCCGGCGCTCGCTCAGGGCAGAACGACCACGCAGTCGATCTCGACCTTGATGCCGCCCGGGAGCGCGGCGACCTGCACGGTCGTGCGCGCCGGCTTGGGCTCCGGGAAGAACGTCGAGTAGACCTCGTTCATCGCCGCGAAGTCCGCGATGTCGGCGAGGAACACGCCGCAGCGCACCACGTCGGCGAATCCGGCCCCGGCGTTCGCGAGGATCTTGCCGATGTTCTCGAGCGTCAGCCGCGTCTCGTCGGCGACGTCGGCGGCGGTGTACTGGCCGTCGGCCAGCGGCCCCTGGCCGGAGACATAGAGAAAGCGGCCTTCCGCAATGATCCCGGGGCTGTAGGCGCCTGCGGGGGTGGTTCCGTGAACAGGGGTTTTCGTCATGCGGGCAATCGTCGCAGATGCGTCGTGCGCCTGCGAGAATCGGCGTTCCGTTCCGCGACCCGGAGTGCACATGACCCGCGCCGTCCGCTTCCAGGGGCCTGGCCCCGGCATCCGCATCGGTCGTCTCGAAGACGACGCAGTCTGGGACGTCGGCGCCTCGCCGGCGGGCGGCTTCGCGCCGACGGCGGAGGCCTGGGAGCGCGTCCGCGGAGCCTCCGGCGCCTGCTTCCGGCTCGACCAGGTGCAGCTGCTCGCGCCCGTCGTGCCGTCGAAGCTGCTGTGCATCGGGCTGAACTACCGGCTGCATGCCGAGGAGACCGGCTCGGAGCTCCCGAAGGAGCCAATGGTCTTCAATAAGCTCCCGAGCGCCTACTCGGGACCCGGCGACGAGATCGTCCTGCCGCGCGCCGAGGAGGACGACACACCCGACTTCGAGGCCGAGCTGGCGCTGGTGATCGGCACGCGCACCCGTCGCGTCGACCGCGCCGGTGCGCGCGCCGCGATCGGCGGCATCTCCGCGCTCAACGACGTTTCGGCGCGCACTGCTCAGCGCAGCTCGGGCGGCCAGTTCATCCGCGGCAAGAACTTCGACACGTTCGCGCCGCTCGGCCCCTGCATCGCCGATGCGCGCGATCTCGATCCGAACAACCTCGGCATCAAGATGACGATCGGCGGCGAGGTCATGCAGGACTCGAACACCTCCGACATGATCTTCGACTGCGAGGATTTGATCGTCTACATCTCGGCCGCGATGACGCTCGAGCCCGGCGACGTGATCGCCACCGGCACGCCGAGCGGGCGTCGGCATGGGCCGCAAGCCGCCGCGCTGGCTGAAGGCCGGCGACGTCTGCGACGTCGAGATCGAGGGCGTGGGCGTGCTCAGCAACCCGGTCGTCGCCGCGGCCTAGCTGTAGGACCCCTGAGCCTGTGAGATGCGGTTGATGGGCGGGACCCCGGTGGTGCCGTGGACTCGGTGGTTGTTGTACCAGCGGATGTAGCCGGCCAGGGCGCGGGCTCGGTGGGCGCTGGGGTGCCAGATGAAGGCATATGCCCATTCGCGCAGCAGGATGCCGACGAGGGCCTCTGCCTTGCCGTTGGTGCGGGGCGTGTAGGGACGCGTGCGGAGATGCCGTAGGCCGTGCCGTTGGACGGCTTTGCGGAAGTCGTCGCTGACGTAGCAGGAGCCGTTGTCGCTCATGATCCGCTCGACCGTGACCTGGTGCTCGGCGAACTGCTCGAGTGCGTGCTCGAGGAACGCCACGGCGTCGCTTTTGGTCTGCGTGGGACGCAGCTGCGCGATGGAGTAGCGGGAGTAGTCGTCGACGGCGAGGTGCAGGTACTGCCAGCCAGCATCACGGTTGCGCTTGCCGCGGATCGCTCCGAGCGCGCGTTTGCCGATCTGCCAGAAACGCCCGAGCTGCTTGATATCGAGATGTACGAGCTCACCAGGCGCGGAATACTCGTAGCGGTTGGCGGGCGGGCGCGGTGCCGCTTCGCGTCGCGACATGCCGTGCCGGCGCAGCACGCGCCAGATCGTCGCGGCCGGCCAGCCCAGCACACCCGCCAGCCGTTTCGGGCCCCAGCCCGTGGCGCGTCGCAGGTCAAGAATCTGCTGCTCAGCCTCCTCGCTCAGCCGAGCAGGATGCGACTTGGCGACCGGCGGGCGGTCGCGCAGCGCCTCCCAGCCGCCCTCGCGATAGCGCGCCAACACGCGGTAGGCCGTCGCGCGACTGGTACCGCAGCGAACCGCCGCCTCCGCCGGCGCGACGCCATCCAGCATCAGCTGCACGAGCCTGCAGCGCGCCTCCCAGGAGTGCCGCATCCGACGCGGCGCATTACTCTCGAACATCCGGGCCTCCGACGAGTCGTGGACTCTCAGCAAGCCCAAGACTCCCGAGAGGCCCGGACATCAACCGTCTCGAAGGCTCGTAGGTCCTACACCTAGAGGGCGCTGACGGCGGCGACCAGGGCGTTCAGCGACGCCTTGGCGTCGCCGAACAGCATCGAGCAGTTCGGCTCGTTGTAGAGCGCGTTGTCGACGCCCGCGAAGCCCGTGCCCAGCGAGCGCTTGAGCACGATGACCTGCTTCGCGCGGTCGACCTCGAGGATCGGCATGCCGAAGATCGGGACTTGCGGGATCGGTGCGCGCCGCGGGATTGGTGACGTCGTTGGCGCCGATCACGAGCACGACGTCGGTGCGCGCGAACTCGGGGTTGATGCGCTCCATCTCGTAGAGCTGCGGATACGGCACGTCGGCCTCGGCCAGCAGCACGTTCATGTGCCCCGGCATGCGGCCGGCGACCGGGTGGATCGCGTAGCGCACGTCGATCCGCCTGGCCTCGAGCAGATCGGCGAGCTCGCGCGCCACGTGCTGCGCCTGCGCGACCGCGAGGCCGTAGCCCGGCACGATCACCACGCGGCTCGCATACGAGAGCAGCACCGCCGCATCGGAGGCGCTGAGCGAGCGCACGGTGCCGCCCGCCGAGTCGGGCCCGGCCCCGCCGGACGCCCCGCCGCCGCCGAAGGCGCCGAACAGCACGTTCGTGAGCGGGCGGTTCATGGCCTGGCCCATCATCCGCGTGAGCAGCGTGCCGGACGCGCCGACGAGCGTGCCCGAGACGATCAGCAGGTCGTTGTGCGAGCACGAAGCCCGAGGCCGCCGCCGCGATGCCCGTGAACGAGTTGAGCAGCGAGATCACGACCGGCATGTCTGCGCCGCCGATCGGCAGCACGAAGAGCACGCCGAGCAGCAGCGCGAGCGCTCCGGCCGCGACGAGCCGCGCCTCGCCGTCGCTGAAGCTGATGCTGGCCGCGAGGATCACGACGGCCGCGGCGATCAGCGCGTTGACGGCCTTCTGGCCCGCATAGGTCACCGGGCGGCCGCTGATCAGCTCCTGCAGCTTCGCGAACGCGATCAGCGAGCCCGCGAACGAGATCGCAGCCGATCACGAGCGAGAGCGCGATCGCGATCGACTCGTTGAGCGCGGCGCGCCCCGGATCGGGCACGAGCCGGTGATACTCGGCGAGCGCGACGAGCGCCGCCCCGCCGCCGCCGACGCCGTTGAAGAGCGCCACCATCTGCGGCATCGCGGTCATCTTCACGGCGCGCGCCGAGAGCACGCCGATGACCGAGCCGATCACGATCGCGCCGGCGATCGCCCAGTAGCTGACGACGCCCTGATCCCAGAGCGTCGCGGCGACCGCGGCGAGCATGCCGCCGGCGGCGAGCGTGTTGCCGCTGCGGGCGGTGGCGGGATGCGAGAGGCGCTTGAGGCCGACGACGAACGCGATGATCGCGAGCAGGTCGATCAGCTGGATCGCCTCGCTGCGACTCACTGGCCGTCCTTGCGCTTGAACATCTGCAGCATGCGGTCGGTGACGACGAAGCCGCCGACCACGTTGATCGCGCCGAAGACCACCGCGATCAGGCCCGAGGATCGTCGCGAGCCCGCTGCCGCCGGCACCCGCGACGAGGATCGCGCCGACGATCACGATGCCGTGGATCGCGTTGGTGCCAGACATCAGCGGCGTGTGCAGCATCGTCGGCACCTTCGAGATCACCTCGAAGCCGACGAACACGGCGAGGGCGAGCACGGTCAGCTCGTGGATCAGCTGCGCATTCACGTGAGGCGCTCCAGGACGGCGGGATGGACGACGGCGCCGGCGTGGCAGACGAGGCAGCCGGCGATGACCTCGTCGTCGGCGTTCGACCGCGAGCCGGCCGTCCTCGGCGAGGGAGACGGCGAGCAGCTCGGTGACGTTGCGGGCGTAGAGGCGGCTCGCGTCGTACGGCATGGCGGTCGCCGGATTGCGGTCGCCGACGATCGTGACGTTCTCGTGCACGACGGTCTCGCCGGGCACGGTCAGCTCGCAGTTGCCGCCCGCCTCGGCGGCCAGGTCGACGATCACCGAGCCGGGCCGCATCGCGGCGACCATGTCGGCGGCGATGAGCTGCGGCGCGGGGCGGCCCGGCACGAGCGCGGTCGTGATGACGACGTCGCTGCCGGCGATGTGCTCGGCGAGCAGCTCGCGCTGCAGCCGCTGGGTCTCGTCGGTCTGCTCCTTCGCGTAGCCGCCGCTGCTCTCGCCGGTCTCGGGCAGCTCGACCTCGAGGAAGCGTGGCGCCGAGGCTCTCGACCTGCTCGCGCACGGCGGGGCGCATGTCGAACGCGCTGACGACCGCGCCGAGGCGGCGCGCGGTCGCGATCGCCTGCAGTCCGGCGACGCCGGCGCCGATCACGAGCACCTTCGCGGGCGGGACGGTGCCGGCGGCGGTCATCAGCAACGGGAAGTAGCGGGGGAGATGCGTCGCGGCGACGAGCACCGCGCGGTAGCCGGCGATGTTGGCCTGCGAGGAGAGCGCGTCCATCGTCTGCGCGCGCGTGATGCGCGGCACGAGCTCCATCGCGAGCGCGCTGACGCCGTGCTCGGCGAGCGCCTTGCTCAGCTCGGGCCGATCGAGTGGCTTGAGGTAGGAGATCACGAGCGCGGCCGGCGGCAGCGCGGCGATCTCGGCGTGCTCGGGGGGCGCGACGCGCAGCACGACGTCGGCGCCTGCGAGCGCCGCGGCGGCATCGGCCGCGAGCTCGGCGCCCGCGAGCGCGTAGCTCTCGTCGGGGAATCCGGCCGCGCTGCCGGCGCCGCGCTCGATCCGCACGCGCAGGCCCTTGGCGCACAGGCGCGTGGTCTCGTCCGGCGTCAGCGCGACGCGGCGCTCGCCGTCTGCGCGCTCACGGCAGACAGCGACCAGCGCGCCGGAAGGCGGGGTCTCCTCGTGCGTCGCGCTCACGAGCTGCCGTCGGGCTCCATGTGCGGGTAGCCGAGCGTGAGCGGCGGCACGGACGTCTCCTTGACGGTGCGCGGCGACGACCAGCGCAGCAGGTTGTTCGACCAGCCCGCCTTGTCGTTCGTGCCCGACGCCCGCCCGCCGCCGAACGGCTGCTGGGCGACGACCGCGCCCGTCGGCTTGTCGTTGACGTAGAAGTTGCCCGCGGCGTGGCGCAGCTTCTCGTGCGCGAGCGCGACGGCGGCGCGGTCGTCGGCGAAGATCGAGCCGGTCAGCGCGTACGGTGAGGTGCGGTCGCACAGCTCGAGCGTCTCGGCGTAGCGTGCCTCCGCATACGGGAAGACGGTCAGGCAGGGTCCGAACAGCTCGCGCTCCATCGTCTCGAAATGCGGATCGTCGGTCTCGACGATCGTCGGCTCGACGAACCAGCCGACGCTGTCGTCGGCGTTCCCGCCGCACAGGATGCGCGCGCTCGGCGAGCGCTCGATCAGCGCGAACGCGTCGCTCAGCCGCTTGTGTGCGCGGCCGTCGATCACGGCGCCCATGAAGGTGCCGAGATCGGCCGGGTCGCCCTGCTCGATCTCGGCGACCAGCGCCAGCGCGCGCTCGCGCACGTCGGGCCAGAGCGTGTCGGGGACATAGGCGCGCGAGGCTGCCGAGCACTTCTGGCCGGAATACTCGAACGAGCCGCGCACGAGCGCGACGGCCACGGCCTGCGGATCGGCCGAGGCGTGCATCACGACGAAGTCCTTGCCGCCCGTCTCGCCGACGAGGCGCGGGTAGGAGCGGTAGCGATCGATGCGCTCGCCGACCCCGCGGAAGAGCGATCGGAAGACCTCGCTCGAGCCCGTGAAGTGCACCCCGGCGAACTCCGGATGGTCGAGACAGACCTCGCTGATCGGGCCGGGGTCGCCGGGCACGAAGTTGATCACGCCATCGGGCAGACCGGCCTCGCGCAGGATCTGGAAGACGAGCCAGTTGGAGAGCATCGCGGTCTGCGACGGCTTCCACACGACCGCATTGCCCATCAGCGCAGGGGCGCTCGGCAGGTTGCCGCCGATCGCCGTGAAGTTGAACGGCGTGACCGCGTAGACGAAGCCCTCGAGGCCTCGCTGCTCGAGCCGGTTGCGGAAGCCCGGCGGCGAGATCGGCTGGTGCTCGCCGAGCTGATCGGCGAAGTAGACGTTGAAGCGCCAGAAGTCGGCCAGCTCGGCGGCCGCGTCGATCTCGGCCTCGCGCACGGTCTTGCCCTGGCCGATCATCGTCGCGGCGTTGACGCGCGCGCGCCACGGGCCGGCGAGCAGATCAGCCGCGCGCAGCAGCACCGCCGAGCGCTCGGCCTGCGGCCACCTGCTCCAGTCGTGGCGCGCAGCGAGCGCGGCGTCGATCGCCTGCGCCGCCTCGGCAGGGCCGGCCGCATGCCAGGTGGCGCACACGCGCTCGCGCAGCTGTGGCTCGCGCTGCTCGCGCACGTCGCCGGTGCGCAGCTCGTGGCCGCCGATCACGAGCGGGATCTCGGGCTGCTCACCGCGCATCTGCGCGAGCGCCGCCGTGATCTCGGCACGCTCGGGCGACCCCGGCGCATAGGTCAGGATCGGCTCGTTGGCGACGCTCGGAACCATCTTCTAGGCCGCAGCGATCATGCGTCGCAGCACGAGCGGCAGGATGCCGCCGTGCCGCAGGTACTCGGCATCGGCGGGCGAGTCGACGCGCGCGAGCACGCCGAAGCTCGTCGTGCGGCCGTCGTCGGCCGTCGCCTCGACCGTCAGCGTCGCGTGCGGGGCGACGCCGCCCGCGATGCCGAGGATCGTGAAGCTCTCGCGTCCGTCGAGCCCGAGCGACTCGGCGGTCTGACCCTCCAGGTACTGCAGCGGCAGAACGCCCATGCCGACGAGGTTGGAGCGGTGGATGCGCTCGTAGCTCTCGGCGATCACGGCGCGGATGCCGAGCAGCAGCGTGCCCTTGGCGGCCCAGTCGCGCGACGAGCCCGAGCCGTACTCCTTGCCGACCAGCGCGACGAGCGGCACGCTCTCGGCCTCGGTAGCGCTCGGCGGCGTCGAAGATCGTGAGCTGCTCGCCCGAGGGCAGGTGTGCCGTCCAGCTGCCCTCGCGGCCGTCGGCCAGGGCGTTGCGCAGGCGGATGTTGCCGAACGTGCCGCGCACCATGACCTCGTGGTTGCCGCGGCGCGCGCCGAACGAGTTGAAGTCGCGCGTCTCGACGCCGTGCTCGATCAGGTAGCGGCCGGCCGGCATGTCGCGCGGGATCGCGCCGGCGGGCGAGATGTGGTCGGTCGTCACGGAGTCGCCGAGCACGACGAGGCAGCGCGCGCCCTCGATGTCGGTCATCGGCTCGGGCTCGGGCCGGAGATCCTGGAAGAACGACGGCTCGCGTACGTACGTCGACCCGGGTCCCACGCGAAGAGCGCGCCCTCGGGCGCCGGCAGCGCGCGCCAGCGCTCGTCGCCGTCCCAGATCGTCGAGTACTCGTGCTCGAAGAGGTCGGGCGTGACGCTCGCCTCGACGGCGTCGCGGACCTCGCCGCTCGTGGGCCAGAGGTCGCGCAGGTAGACGTCGCCGCCGTCGCGATCGGTGCCGAGCGGCTCCGTCTCGAGGTCGATCGAGATCGATGCCGGCGAGCGCGTAGGCGACGACGAGCGGCGGCGATGCGAGATAGCTGGCGCGCACCAGCGGGTGGATGCGGCCCTCGAAGTTGCGGTTGCCCGGAGAGCACGGCGCAGACCGCCAGCTCGTCCTCGCGCACGGCCTCGGAGATCTCGTCCGAGAGCGGGCCCGAGTTGCCGATGCAGGTCGTGCAGCCGTAGCCGACGAGCTGGAAGCCGAGCTTGTCGAGCGGCTCCTGCAGGTCGGCGGCGGCGAGGTAGTCGGTGACGACGCGCGAGCCGGGCGCGAGGCTCGTCTTGACGTGCGCGGCCGAGGTCATGCCGCGTGCGACGGCGTTGCGCGCGAGCAGGCCGGCGGCGACCATGACCGACGGGTTCGACGTGTTCGTGCACGACGTGATCGCCGCGATCACGACGTCGCCGTCGCGCACTGCGCCGCCGTCGGCAGTCTCGCGGGGCGGGTAGGCGGCCGAGAAGCTCGCCGGGACGTCGCCGAGCGTGACGCGATCCTGCGGGCGGCGCGGGCCGGCCATGCTCGGCGCGATGCCGTCGAGCGCGAGCTCGACGAGCGTGCTGAAGGACGGCGTCGGATCGCCGTCGCGGCGGAACAGGCCCTGCTCCTTGCAGTGCGCGTCCACGAGCGGCACGAGGTCGCCGCGGCCGGTCGCGCGCAGGTAGCGCAGCACCTCGTCGTCGACCGGGAAGAGTGCCGCAGTCGCGCCGTACTCGGGCGACATGTTCGAGAGCGTCGCGCGGTCGGCCAGCGAGAGCGCCGAGAGGCCGTCGCCGCAGAACTCGACGAAGCGCCCGACGACGCCGTGCTTGCGCAGCAGCTCGGTCAGCGTGAGCACGAGGTCGGTGGCCGTCACGCCCTCGTTGAGCGAGCCGGTCAGGCGGACGCCGACGACCGACGGCGTGCCGAGCTCGAGCGGCTCGCCGAGCATGACCGCCTCGGCCTCGATGCCGCCGACGCCGAAGCCGAGCACGCCGAGGCCGTTGATCATCGTCGTGTGCGAGTCGGTGCCGACCAGCGTGTCGGGCACCGCGACGCCGTCGCGGATCGCGACGACGCGGCCGAGGTGCTCGAGGTTGACCTGGTGGACGATCCCCATGCCCGGCGGCACGACGCGGAACGAGCCGAACGCGCCCTGGGCCCAGCGCAACAGGAGGTAGCGCTCGCCGTTGCGCTCGTACTCGCGCTCGATGTTGTGCGCGTAGGCCTGCAGCGTGCCGGCCTCGTCGACCTGCACGGAGTGGTCGATCACGAGGTCGCACGGCACGAGCGGATCGACGCGCGCCGGATCGCGGCCCGCGCGCGCCATCGCAGCGCGCATCGCGGCGAGGTCGACGACGGCGGGCACCCCCGTGAAGTCCTGGAGCAGCACGCGCGCGGGGAAGAACGGCACGCGCTTGCCCTCGCCCGGCGCCGCCGGCCAGCCGGCCAGCGCGATCACGTCCTCCTCGCGCACGTGGATCCCGCCGGCGTTGCGCAGCAGGCCCTCGAGCAGGATGCGCACCGTGTGCGGCAGCTTCTGCGTGTCGGCCGCGCCGGTCTCGTCGAGGCGGTCGATGCGGAAGAGGTCGGGCAGTCCGGGCAGGCTCGCGCGGGCTCCAAAGAGATCGTGTGCCATCGCCTGGACTCTATCGCCGTGCGCACCGCGCGGCTTTCGCCGCGAGTGTCACTTGGGCCCGGCGGCCGCGCCGCGGCCGCGGCTGCGATCCCGGGCCGTGGCGAGGCCTGGCCGTCGTGCGCGCCGTGACGGCCGATTGGCACTCGCTGCGAGTGCCAATCGGCCCGAACGGCACGGCAGCCAGGCGCGCAGCCTCGCCGCGACCCGCCGGCACGCGCGGCGAGCGCGTCTCGGCCGATTGCGTAGGCTCCCCGCATGGCTGCGCCGGCCGAGCACGCGCTCGCGACGCTGTCCACGGATGCGACGGATCCGCGCGAGCGCGGGCGTGCCGCCGGGACGGCGCTGGCCGCGCGCGCCGCGCTCTGCCTGGAGGCGTATCTGCCGCTCTTCGCCGATGGCGGGCACTCCCGCGACGACGTGCGGCGCTTCGGCGCGCGCGTGCTCGCACGCACGGCGAGCTGGCATCCGCCGCTCGCGGCCGAGCTCGCGGCGTTCGCGGAGGGCGCGGGCCTCGAGCTCGAGCTCGTCGCAGCGCTCAACGGCCGCACCGAGCTGCTGGCGCTGGCCGAGTGCACGACCGTCGGCCGCACCGCCGGCGCGGACGGGCCGTGGCTGGCGCAGAACTGGGACTGGTACGCCGACGCCCCGGATCGCTGCGTCGTCTGGTCGGCGGCCGTCGAGGGCGCGCGCTTCGCGACGATGACCGAGGCCGGGATCCTCGCCAAGGTGGGCGTCTCGACGCGCGGGATCGCCGTCGCGCTGAACATCCTCTACCACGAGGCCGACGGCCGCGGCGAGCTCGGCGTGCCGGTCCACCTCGTCCTGCGGCGCCTGCTCGAGGACGCCGGGAGCGTCGCGGATGCCTGGGAGCTCCTGCGCGCGACGCCGTACTCCGCATCGAGCTGCATCACCGTCGTGGACGCGGACGGCGGCGGCGCCTGCTTCGAGCTCTCGCCCGCGGGCGTGGCGCGCTGCGAGCCGCGCGACGGCCTGCTGACCCACGCGAACCACTTCACCGACGCCCGCCTCGCCGCCGCGCAGGGCGACCAGCCCGACGCCTGGCTGGAGGGCTCGCGGTTCCGGCACTCCGCGGCGGCCGCGGCAGCACCGCGCGAGCTGGACGACGCGCTCGCGCTGCTCGCGAGCCACGAGGCCCGCCCGCAGGCGATCTGCCGCCATGACGAGGACAGCGGCGAGCCTGGGCGGCCGCTCGTCGACACCGTCGTCTCGCTGGCGATGCGCCCGGGCGTGCCCGAGCTCCGCATCGCCGCCGGGCAGCCGTGCCGCTCGGCGTTCCTGCCGCTACGAGCTGTCTGAGCGCTCACAGCGTCGAGACGGCCTGCGAGGTCGCCTTGTCGCAGGCCGCGCGGTCGGCCGCGCGCACGAGCTTGCAGAGGGCGTCGGCCATCGTCCGCTCGTGGCGGTCGTAGACCGCGTTCGCGGCCGCTCCGGCGATGCACTCGGCGCGATGGGCCTTGGCGCCGAGGTCGCACTGCGTCACGATCTTGGCCGGCTCGAGCAGCGCCGCACCCGAGATGTCGCGGCCCATGCTGCGGTAGCAGGTGCCGACGAAGCCGGCCTCGACGCGGTCGCAGATGCGGAAGGCGACCGGCAGGTTCCAGTTCTTGACGCGCAGCACGTACGAGGTCTGCATCAGGTAGCACGACGGCTTCTGCTGCTTGGTCACCGCGTTGCAGGGGTAGATCGGGTCGCTCGGCTTGAGGTCGACGGCCGTGTGCATGCCGCTGCCGTTGGCGACGATGTTCTGCATGAAGACGCCGCTGTAGCAGGACTGGCGCTCCCAGCTCTGCTTGATCACGTCGCAGAACGCGAGCGACTTGAAGACGTCCTGGGTGAAGCGGATCGTGAGCCCGTGCCCGAGGCCGTGCCAGCAGTTGTAGTAGGCGAGCGAGTACGGGTGGTTGGTGTCCTGCTTGCAGAGCGTGTCCATGCGCTCGCGCAGCTGGCCGTTGTCGTACTGCGAGATGTAGCTCTCCATCAGCCCGTGGTGGAAGCCCGACCAGCACGTCTCGCGCGCGTAGCCCGCGGCGGTGGTCACGTCGCGTACTTCGCCCACGCCAGGTGCCCGATCTCGTGCGCGAGCGGATGGCAGGTGCGCAGCACGTAGCTGTCGCTCTTCGAGAGCGCGTCCAGCTTGTCGAGCGCCACGCCCGGATCCTTGGCCGCGACGAGCGCCTTGAAGCCGCGCTGGTAGCAGCCGTAGGTCTCGTCTTCCTGCAGGCCGCGAAGTCGGCGTCGCCCGTCGCAGTGACGTGCGTGGTGGTCGCGGTGGTCGTCGCCGTCAGCGCGACGGCCTCGCCGCCGCCGCTGCCGCCGTCGTCGGAGCCGCCGAGCTGCGCGGCGCCGAAGCCGACCCCGGCGCCGATCAGGAGCGTGCACAGCGAGAGCAGAGCGGCGCGCAGCGGACTCATGCGTCGCAATCTAGCCGGGACGGCAGTTCGGCAATCGCCGCGCCTCAGCCGTTGCGCGCCGTGAGCCAGGCGCTTTCCCAGCGTGAGAACGGCACGCAGCGCCCGCCCGCCGCCGCACTGCTCGACCGGCGTGTGGCGGAAGGCGATGCGCCGCAGGAAGGCGTCGGAGGCGTCGGCGTGCAGCTCCTTGCAGGTCGCGGTGCCGAGCGCCGCACAGGCGCCGGCGCTGACCGGCGTGGCGCCGTAGTAGCGCGCGACCTGGGCCTGCACGCCGGACGTCGAGGCGTAGCGCATCCAGCGGTAGGCGCAGCCGGGGTGGGGCGCGTTCGCACCGAGCATCCAGAGGTCGAGCTCGCCCGGCGCGCCCTCGCGCGGCAGCGTGAGGCCGACGTCGGCTTCGCGGGCGACGATCTGCTCGTGGGTGTACCAGTCGCCCGCGCCGACGTCGACGAGGCCGCCGTCGAACGCGTCGATCTCATCGCCCGGCAGCTGCCAGAGCGCGCCGGCGAGCTGCAGCCGGCGCTTCGCGAGGGCGAGGGCCGCCGCGAACTGCGGCTCGGTCAGCGCGTAGGGGTCGGTGATGCCGAGGGCGGGGGAGCGCGTGCGCAGCTCGAGCGCCGCATCGCCGATGCCGAGCGCCGTGTCCTCGAGCGCCACGCGGCCCTTGCGCTTCGCGTCGTTCCACGAGAGCGGCGCCCACGTCGCGGGCGCGTGGGTGCGGATGCTCGTGCGCCAGAGCAGGAGCCGCGGCGACCACATGAACGCGACGCCGTAGCGGCGCGTGCCGGCGCGCCCCGCAGCGGGGTCGCGGAAGGCTGCGCGGAAGCTCGCGCGCGCCGGGACGAGCTCGGGGTTGAGCGCCCGCGCCGCGCCGTCGGCGGCGACGGCGAAGGCGAGGCCGCCGGGAATCGACGCGACGTCGAACGACCAGCTCCCGGCGGCGCGGCGCAGGTCGGCCGCGGTGTTCGCATAGCGCACCTCGACCTTGCAGCCCGTGCTGCGCACGAACGGCGCCACCCAGGACGTCTCGCTGTAGCCCTGGCGCACGAGCAGCCGCAGAGCCCCCTCGGCGCGCGGCAGCTGCGCCTCGGGTGCGGATGGCCCCGCCGAGGCGGCGCCGCCGCTCGGGGCGTCGCTCGTGCCACAGGCGGCGGCAACGCAGGCGAGCGCGAGCGCGGCGAGCGCGCGGCGGAGGCTGCGCGCGGTCATCGCCGCGCGTACATGCCGCCGGGCCGGACGCTCGCGTCAGCGGCCGGCGCGCCCACCTGGGCGGTCCCGATCGTCGCGGCCTCCTCCACGGTTGGGCGACGATAGCACCAGGTCGCCGCAATCCGAGGGAATAGGCGGGCGCCGTCCAGCGCTTAGACTGCCAATGATGCACATCGTCACCGTCAGCGAAGAGGCCCGAGTCAAGGCGATCGCCCTGCGCGTGGCCGAGGACCGCCCCGCCGATGCCGTGCTGCGCGTCGGCGTGCAGGGCGGCGGCTGTTCCGGCTTCCAGTACCTGCTCGAGTACGACGAGCGGCGCGACGACGATCACGTGCTCGAGCTCACGGGCCTGACGATCGTGATCGACCCGTTCTCGGCGCCGCTGCTCGCCGGCACCATCCTCGAGTACGACGGCGGCCTCGGCGGCAAGGGCTTCGAGTTCCGCAACCCGCAGGTCGAGGCGGGCTGTGGCTGCGGCCGCTCGTTCCAGGTGAACCCCGAGGCGCTCGAGGCGCTGGGCTAGCACCCCGCGGGGGCGGCGCCGAGGTGCGCCGGCAGCATTCGGGGCGGTCGCGCCGGCCTGGCGCGACCTGCGCGCCCGGCCCGCGCGTACGCGCGAGCACGGTATGTTCGCGGCGTGCCGCTGGCCTCGATCCCGAGCCCGTCCAACCCGTTCGTCTTCCACCTCGGCTCGCTCGCGCCGCGCTGGTACGGGATCCTGCTCGCCGCGGGGATCCTCGTGGCCGTTCTCATGACGCGGCGCCAGCTCGTGCTGCGCGGGCGCGATCCGGGCCTCGCCGGCGATGTCGCCGTGTGGGCCGTGCCGTTCGGCGTGGTGGGTGCGCGGCTCTATCACGTGGTCACCGACTGGTCGGCGTTCTCCGGGCACCTCGGCGACATCCCGCGCATCCAGGAAGGCGGGCTCGGCATCTACGGTGCGCTGCTCGGCGGCGCCCTCGGCGCCGTGATCGGCGCCCGCCGCGCCGGCGTGCCGCTGCTCGTGATGCTCGATTGCGCCGTCCCCGGCGTTGCGCTCGCACAGGCGCTCGGCCGCTTCGGCAACTACTTCAACCAGGAGCTCTTCGGCGGCCCGACGAGCCTGCCCTGGGGGCTCGAGATCGACCCCGAGAACCGCCCGGCCTCGTACCTCGACGACGCGACCTTCCACCCGACGTTCCTCTACGAGTCGCTCTGGAACCTGCTCGTGATGGTCGTCCTGCTGCGCGTGGCGCTGCGCTGGCGGCGCCTGGCGGCGGGCTACGCGCTGGCGCTCTACCTCGCGCTGTACTCGCTCGGGCGGTTCTTCGTGGAGGGCCTGCGCATCGATCCGGCGCACGAGCTCGGGCCGCTGCGGATCAACCAGATCGTGGCCGCCGTCGTCTTCGCCGTCGCGCTGGCGGTGCTGCTACGACTCCGCCGGCAGCCGCCCCAGCCCGCCGCGGCCGGAGACGCCCGGACGCGATGAGCGTCTCAGGCCGCGCGCAGCTCCCGCTCGGGCTCGTGCTCGGCCTCGGAGACCTGGCGGGGCGGGACGATCACGCGCACCGTGCAGCCGCCGCCGTCCGTCTGCTCGAACGTCATCGTGCCGCCGACGCCCCAGGCGCGCTCGCGCATCGCATCCACGCCGCGGTGCATGCCGCCGCGCAGCAGATCGTCCTCGCCGGCGCCGCGGCCGTCGTCGGCGATCACGAGCTCGATGCCGCCCTTCTCGAGCGTGCGCGCCGTGACGTCGATGCGGCTGCCTCCGGCGTGCTTGACGGCGTTCGTCGTCGCCTCCTGCGCGATCCGGTAGAGCGAGACCTGGGCCTGGCGGTCGAGCGCGTCGATCGCCGACGCGTCGACCTCGATCGCGATCTTGTGCGACTCGGAGAGTTGGCCTGCGAGCTCGGAGAACGCCGCCATGAAGCCGTGGTCGCGCAGCGTGATGGGCTCGAGCGCGAACGTCAGCGTGCGCAGCGAGCCGACGACGGTGCGGCAGTGCTCGAGCGCGCGCTCGAGCGAGCCGAGCCCTTCGTCGACCTCGCCCGCCCGGATCGTCGCGCTGGCCGCCTGCACGATCAGGCCGATGCCCGGCGATGCTCTGCTGCGGGCCGTCGTGCAGCGCGAGCGCCAGGCGCCGGCGCTCGTCCTCCTCGACGCGCAGGAGGCGGTCGGAGAGTCGCCCGCGCTCGCGCTCGCGCAGCTCGGCCTCGACGCGCAGGGTCTCGGCGAGCGTGAACAGGCGCGCGTTGTGCGCCGTGCGCACCGCAGCCGCCGCGAACACGCGCAGCTGGGCGCGCTCGACGGCGCTGAACGGCCGGTCGAGCGGGCGCAGCACGGCGAACGCGCCGTTCTGGAGCGACGGCACCGGCAGCGGCGTGACCTCGACGGAGCCGCCGTAGGCTGCCGCGAGCTCGGCTGCGAGATCCGTGACGTTGCCCGCGCTCAGCGCGGGCGGGCGCCAGGCCTCGCCGACCGGCGCGCTCGTGACGACGCTGCAGCGGCCGCCGACGCGCTCGAGCACGAGGCCGCAGTCGGCCGTGACGAGATCGAGACCCTCCTCGGCGATGCGCTCGAGCAGGCGGCCCTCGTCGAGCTCGTCGGCGAGCCCGGTCGTCGCGGCGAGCAGCCGGTCGAGGGCGTCGGCCTGCGCGCTCAGCTGCTCGCGCAGCGAGCGCTCGGCCTCGATGTTGCGCTCGGCCGCTCGGCTCGAGCCGCGCGCGCGCACGACCAGTGCCGCGAGCACGCCGAGGGCGACCGCGAGCAGGACTCCCAGCACGATCTCCTGGACGCTCACGGCCCCTCGATCCGCCGGCCCGCGCCGATCATTACTCGATGATCGATTCGCGCAAGGCGATCGCCACGGCCTGCGTGCGGTTGTCGGCCTCGAGCTTCGCGAGGATGTGACGCACGTGGCTCTTGACCGTCTCCTGGCTGATGAAGAGCTTCTGGGCCACGTCGGCGTTGGACATGCCGTCGGCCAGGAGCTGCAGGATCTCGCGCTCGCGGCCCGTGATCAGGCTCTCGCGCGAGAGCTCGAGCAGGGAGGGTGCGAGCGCGGGGTCGATGAAGTCCTCGCCGCGCGAGACGCGGTCGATCGCGCGCACGATGGTGTCGTGGCCCGCCTCCTTGAGCACGTACCCGCGCGCTCCGGCCTCACGGCCGCGCTGCAGCAGGTTGCGCTCGGCATGCGCCGTGAAGAGCACGACGGCGGTGCCCGGCACGCGGTCGCGGATGCGGCTCGCGGCGGTCACGCCGTCGACGTTGCCCATGCGGACGTCCATGAGGACGACGGCGGGGCGCCGGCGCTCGGCGAGCACGACGGCGGCTTCGCCATCGCTGGCCTCGCCGACGACGCGGATGTTGGGCTCGCGAGACAGCGCCATGCGCAGACCCTCGCGAACGATCTCGTGGTCGTCTGCGATGAGGCAGGTGATCGGCTGGTCTGCGTTCACGGTCACGGTTCGGGTACCCCCCCAGGGCGGGCTTGTCGGCGCTCTCTCCGGTTCCCGTATCGGCAGCAGCCGCGAAAGCGTTAGCGCGGATTCACCCTGCAACTAAAAACAATCATGTTGTCTCATGTGCAATTGACCTGGCAGGCCGGGCACCAGTGCACCGTGCGGTTCTCGTCGCCCTGCCCGCGACGGCGCACGCGGCCACCGCAGCGCGGGCACCGCCGCGCGCCGTAGATGCGCTTGGGCAGGCGCCCGGCGGTCTCGAGGCCGATCTGCAGATCGCGCCGCGAGCGCTCGAGCAGGCCCGTCAGCGTCGCGTCCGAGATGCCCTCGAGCGGCGCCCAGGGCTCCACGCGCAGCGCGAACAGCGCCTCGCAGCGCACGACGTTGCCGATGCCGGCTGCGATCGGACTGATCGAGCAGCACCTCGCCGATCGGCCGGCCGCGCGGCGAGCGCTCGCGCGCCCGGGCGACCGCCCGGGCGATGGCGGGATCGTCGTCGAGCAGGTCGGGCCCGAGCGAGCGCAGGCCGGGGTGGAGGCTGATGCGCGGGCGATCGAGCAGCTCGAGCACCGGGCCGCCGAACTGCACGGCGATCAGGCCGTTGGCGCGCAGGAGGAGCCAGGCGCTGCGCTCGCTGCGGGCCCACTGCTCGCCCGGCCGGTAGACGTGCCAGGCGCCGGTCATGCGCAGGTGCGAGTGCAGGATCCGGCCGTTCGCGAACTCCAGCAGGAGATGCTTGCCGCGCGCACGCACGGACTCGAGCACGACGCCGTCGAGCACCTCCGCGAGTCCGTAGGGCGATTGCGGGGCGAGCGAGGACGCGGCGACGGCGTGGCCGACGAGCGGCGCGATGCGCCGCGCCGCGTAGTGGATCGTGTGGCCCTCGGGCAGGGCCGGCCCTAACGCCGCGCGCGCAGGGTCAGGCGGCGCGGGCCGGCGACGAACCCCGCCGCCGTGAAGGCCGCGATGCAGTCGGCCCCGGTCGCGGGCTCGCCGTCGATGCGCTCGAGCTGCAGCGCGCCCGAGCGGCCGGCGAGCACGGCGGCGGCGAGCGCCTCGGCGACCTGGCTCCAGTCGCCGCTCGCGAGCGGCTGCAGCGAGAGCAGCGTCTTGCCGCCGCGCTCGGCGAAGGCGAGCGGCTCGCCGTTGCGCAGCACGACGAGCGCGCCGGCGGCGCGCGAGGCGCGGCCCGCGGCCTGTGCGGGCCAGCGCAGCGCGATGCCGTAGGGATTCGCCGGATCGCTCGCGGCGAGCACGGTCGCGGGGGCGTCCGAGCTGGGGTCGCGCAGCTCGCGCAGGCGCTCGATCGCGCCGGGCAGCGCGTGCTGGGCGCCGCCGAGGCCGTCGACCAGGTAGCCGCGCCGCGACGCGCCGAGCGTCTCGAGCTCGCCGAGCGCGCGACGCAGTCCGGCGGGGCCGCCCGGCACGCCCTCGGCGACGACGACGGCGCGCACGAGCACGCCGTGGCGCTCGAGCAGCAGCTCGGCGAGCGCGCGCCGGCGATCGCTCTCGTCGACCGGGGCCGCGAGCAGCGGAGCGGTGGGGGCCCAGCGACCGAGCGCCGCCCCACGCGGGGGCAGGCGCCTGCGCGTCAGGCGCCGCGTGCCGGGGCGCGGCGCGAGCGTGCGCGGCACCGCCGCCTTGCGCTTCCTGCGCAACGGCTCCCAGGCGTCGTTCGTCGCCTCGCCGGAAGCCACGAGGCGCCACAGCGCCTCGATCGCCTCGGCCTCGCCGAGCCCGCTCTCGCCGATCAGCTCGCCGATGTGGCGCGCGCCCTGCAGCGCCTGTCGCAATGCCTCCGACGCAGGGTCGGCGGGCGGCGGCGCCTGGCCCGGCGGCGGGCCGAGCAGCGCGGCATCCTCGCGGAACGAGAGCGCGACGCGCCCCGCGTCGGCGCCCAGCCACACGAGCTCGCCGCTCGTGCACAGCTGGTCGAGCAGCTCGGGCCGGTAGTCCATGCGCTGCGGCAGCACCTGGCGCTCCCAGACCTCGGGTGCGAGCGGCAGCCGCTGGAGCGGGAAGAGCACCTCGCGCAGCCGCTCGACGCCACCGCGCCCGCCGCGGCCGATGCCGTGCCAGGAGAGCGCGAAGCGCGCCAGCGCAGGCTGCTCGACGGCCTCGACCTCGCGGCGCAGCCGGGCCACGGAGGCGCGGCGGATGCGCCTCAGCACCTCGACGTCGCACCACTCGCGCCCGCTGCCGCCGGGCCGCAGCGCGCCGCGCACGAGCCGGCCGGCGCGCTCGAGCGCGGCGAGCTCGGCCTCGGCGACCGCCGGCTCGAGGTCGTAGCGCTCGGCCAGGAGCCGGGTGGGGAAGGGGCCGCGCCAGCGCGCGAAGCGCGCGACCAGCGAGCGCAGGGCATCGGGCACCGATTCGAGGAACGCCGCGGGCACGCCGCCCGGGGGCATCGCGCCGAGCGCGTCGCGGTAGCGGCCGATGTCCTCGGCCGCGATCAGGCGGTCCTCGCCGCCGATGCGGATGCGCAGCGCCCTGCGGTCGGCGAGCACGCCCGCGACGGCCTCCTCGGCGTCGCCCGGCAGACGCGCGCCGAGCTCGTGCTCGGCGAGGTCGCCGACGCGGCGCAGCAGGTCGTGGAGGGCGTCCGCGCCGCCGCGGCGCTCGCTGCCGAGCTCCTGCTCGACCTGCTCGAGCGCGTCGGCGTCGAGCAGGTCGCGCAGCTCGTCGGAGCCGGCCAGCTCGCGCAGCAGGTCGCGGTCGAGCGTGAGCGCGGCGACGCGCCGCTCGGCCGCGGGCGCGTCGTCCTCGTAGAGGTACTGCGCGACGTACTCGAAGTTGAGCGAGGACGCGAACGGCGAGGCGGTCTGCGACTCGACCGCGACGAGCTGCCGCGTGCCGTCGCGGAGGCCGGCGAGCAGCTCGCGCAGCGCGTTCAGGTCGAAGTGGTCGGCGAGCAGCTCGCGGTAGGTCTCGAGCAGGATCGGGAACGAGCCGTAGCGCTCGGCGACCGCGAGCAGCGACTGCGCGCGCAGCCGCTGCTGCCACAGCGGCGTGCGCTGGCCCGGTCGCCGGCGCGGGATCAGCAGGGCGCGTGCGGCGCTCTCGCGGAAGCGCGCGCCGAACAGCGACGAGCCGCCGAGCTCGCCGACGACGAGGTCCTCGATGCGGTCGGGGTCGATCGCGATCAGCTCGTCGGGCGGCAGCTGATCGGCATCGGGGAGGTGGAGGATGATGCCGTCGTCCGACCACAGCGCGTGCGTCTCGATGCCGTGCTGCTCGCGCAGCAGCGCGCGCAGCGCGAGACCCCAGGGGGCGTGCACCTTGGCGCCGAAGGGCGAGAGGATGCAGAGCCGCCAGTCGCCGATCTCGTCGCGGAAGCGCTCGACGACGATCGTGCGGTCGCTCGGCAGGACGCCGGTCGCGAGCTCCTGCTCGCGCAGGTACTCGACGAGCGTGCGCGCGGCGCGCTCGTCGCACGCGTGCAGGGTCATCAGGCGCTCGACCGCCGCCTCGTCGCCGAGCGCCGCGAGCTCGCGCTGCAGCCGTCCGACGGCGCGGCCGAGCTCGAGCGGCCGGCCGGCCTGCTCGCCCTTCCAGAACGGCACCTGCGCGGGCTGGCCGGGCGCGGGGGAGACGATCACGCGGTCGCGCTCGATCTGCTCGATGCGCCAGGCCGAGGCGCCGAGCAGGAAGACCTGGCCCTCGCGCGCCTCGTGCACCATCTCCTCGTCGAGCTCGCCGACGCGCCCGCCGCCGTCGATCAGGAAGACGCCGTAGAGCCCGCGGTCGGGGATCGTCCCGGCGTTCGCGATCGCGATCCGCTGCGCGCCCTCGCGGGCGCGCAGGACGCCGGTCGTGCGCTCCCAGACGATGCGCGGCCGCAGCTCGGCGAACTCGTCCGACGGATACCGCCCGGCCAGCAGGTCGAGCACGTTCTCGAGCTGCTCGCGCGTCAGCTCGCGGTAGGGATAGGCTCGCTTGACGAGCTCGTGCAGCGCGTCGATCTGCAGCTCCTCGACCGAGGCCATCGCGACGATCTGCTGGCACAGCACGTCGAGCGGGACGCGCGGCACGCGGGTGTGCTCGACCTCGCCCTCGAGCATGCCGCGCGCGACGGCCGCCGCCTCCACGAGCTCGCCGCGGAAGCGCGGGAAGATGCGCCCGCGCGAGGGTGCGCCGACCGAGTGGCCGGCGCGCCCGACGCGCTGCAGGCCGCTCGCGACGGAGCCGGGCGACGAGACCTGGACGACGAGGTCGACGGCGCCCATGTCGATCCCGAGCTCGAGCGAGGACGTCGCGACGATGCACGGCAGCGTGCCCGCCTTGAGCGCCTCCTCGACCTCGCCGCGGGCCTCGCGCGAGAGCGAGCCGTGGTGCGCGCGCGCGACGTCCTCCTCGGCCAGCTCGTTGAGCCGCAGCGCGAGGCGCTCGGCCATGCGCCGGCTGTTGACGAAGACGATCGTCGAGTGGTGGGTGCGCACGAGCCTCAGCAGCTCGGGATACAGCTGGGGCCAGAGCGAGTGCGTGCCGGCGTCGTTCGCGCCCTGCACGTAGGCGAGCTCGGCGGGAACCGCGGCCTCCTCCTCGGCGGGCATCTCGATGCGCAGGTCGAGCTCCTTGCGCGTGCCCGCGTCGACGATGCGCATCTGGCGGTCGCCGCCGGTGAAGCGCGCGATCTCCTCGAGCGGCCGCTGCGTCGCCGAGAGCGCGACGCGCTGCGGATCGCGCTCGCAGAGCGCGGCGAGGCGCTCGAGCGAGAGCGCGAGGTGCGCGCCGCGCTTGGTCGCCGCGACGGCGTGGACCTCGTCGAGGATCACCGCCTCGATGCCGGTCAGCATCTCGCGCGCGCGCGAGGTGAGCAGCAGGTAGAGGCTCTCGGGCGTGGTGATCAGGATGTCGGGCGGCGTGCGCAGCATGCGCCGGCGCTCATCGGGCGGCGTGTCGCCCGTGCGCACCGCGACCGCGGGCGCCGGCAGGTCGACCCCGGCCGCGGCCGCCGTCGCGCGGATGCCCGCGAGCGGCGCGCGCAGGTTGCGCTCGACGTCGTAGTTGAGCGCCTTGAGCGGCGAGATGTAGAGCACGCGCAGGCCCTCGCCCGGCTCCGTCATGAGGCGGTCGATGAACCACAGGAACGCGGCCAGCGTCTTGCCCGAGCCGGTCGGGGCGCAGAGCAGCGTGTGCTCGCCCGCGGCGATCGGCGGCCAGCCGTGGATCTGCGCGGGCGTCGGCTCGCCGAGGGCGCCCGCGAACCAGCGCCGGGCGTGCGGCGAGAAGCCTGCGAGCGCGTCGACGGTTGCGGTGGGCATCGCCGCCGCACCATACGAGCAACGCGCGATGCGGGTCAGCGCAGGATCAGGTCGAACGAGAGCAGCGCGCCCGCGCAGACCACCATCACGGTCGCGACGGTCACCCGGCTCGCGATCAATCCGTCGCTCGGGCCCGGCGGCCGGTCGCGCGCCACGAGCAGCCCGCACAGCGAGCACCCGGCCAGGGCGAGCGCGGCCAGGCCGGCCGTTGGGTCGGGATAGGTGGCCCAGATCAGCAGGGGTACGACGGCGCAGACGAGGATGATGTGCGCCGTGCGGGCGCGCAGCCCGAGCCCCGCGAGCGCGAACACCGCGAGCCCGCCGGCGAGCGGCCCGGTGCCGGCCGAGACGCCGAGCGCCCCGGCTGCGACGGCGAGCACGATCGCGAGAACGTCGAGGCGCCGCATCCTCCGACGGTAGTCGAGACCGCACGGCGGGGGTGCGGCTGCGGCGGGCGCCTGGCCGCGGCGCGCGCCGAGTGGCACACGCGGCGCGCGCCGCCTGGCCGGGCGCGGGATCGCCGGGTCGTCCGTGCCGCGCCGGGCCCGTGGAATCGCCTGCCCGGCGGGGTGTCGGTCAATGACACTCGCCGCGAGTGCCAATTGGCCCTCGGCACCGCGGCCGGCGCCGCGGCGCCGCCTACTGCGGGGGCGCCGGGGGCCGCTCGCCGTCGTGGTACTCGACGGCGTCGGCGAGACGGAACAGCTCCCACACGCCGCTGCCGTCGGCGCGGCGCTCGGCGGCGCCGAGCTTGCCCGAGTCGGGGTAGACGACGAGGTCGGGCGTGTCGTTCGTGGAGACGGCGAGGAAGCGCGCGGTGACGCGGCCCCAGTTCGCGAGCTGGTGGCCGCCCTCGGGGCCTGTCGCGAAGGCGAGCACCTCGCCGGGCTCGAGCTCGCGCCACGCGCCGTCGGTGCGCACGCTCGGGCGGCCCATGAGCACGATCAGCAGCTCTTCCTCACCCAGGTGGTAGTGATACGGATAGGCCGCCTCGCCGGGCTCGATCTCCCAGATGCTCGCGCCGAGGCGCTGCGTCGCGAGCTGCCGGCCGATGCGCGCGCGCTGGGCTCGGAAGCCCGGATGCTCGCGCTGCTGATCGAACTCCGGCTCGAAGACGTTGGGCATGTGTCACAGGCTTCGCGGCATGGTCTTCGGTTCCTCCGCCTATAAACTGCGGTCATGACGACCCGACGCGTCCCAGCCCTCCGGCGCCTGCTTCCGGCATTCGCCGCCCTCGCCATCACCGGCCTCGTGCTCTCGGGCTGCGGCAGCTCCGGCAAGGCGAGCGCCGTCGCCGGTGCCGCCGGCACCGAAGGCCGCGCCGCCCAGGCCTTCCCGCCCTCGAGCGCGGGCTTCATCGACGCCAACATCGACGAGAGCTCGACCGCGTGGAAGCAGCTGCTGACGCTCGCGGTGCGCTTCCCGAGCTGGCCGAAGGCCGTCGCCGACTTCGAGCAGTCCGTCAACGAGGACGCCAAGGCCGGCGATCCGACGTTCGCCGACATCCGCACGTGGCTCGGCTCCGAGGCCGCCTTCGGCGTGCTCGACATCCCGGCCGGCGGCGGCGATCCCAACTGGATGGCCTATGCCGAGGTCGCCGATCGCGCGGGCCTCGAGGCGTCGTTCAAGAGCAACGAGGACACGGTCGCCGCCGGCACGCACGGCGGCTTCACGCTGCTCAAGGACACGTCGGACAGCTCGATCGTCGCGATCTCCGACGACGCGATGCTGCTCGGCACGACGCAGGCGATCGTCGAGGCCGGCATCGACCGCCTCGCCGGCACCGGTGACCGGCTTTCCGACTCGGCCGTCTTCAAGGACACGCTGGCGACGCTCCCGACCGACAACCTCGTCGTCGGCTACGCGCCGGGGTCGGTCATCCGCCAGATCGCGACGCTCGGCAAGCGGGCCGACCCGACGGGCCGCTCGGACGCCGTCACGCAGGCGCAGATGGACGCGATCCTCGCCGACGCCGGCAAGGGCCTCCGCAGCTTCGGCTTCTCGCTCGACGCGACCGACAAGGGCCTGCGCACGCGCTTCACGACGCTCACCGACGGCACCGAGAAGCTCAAGGCCAAGCCCTACAAGCCCGCGCTGCTCGCGCGCGTCCCCGCCAACTCCTGGTTCGCAGCCTCGTTCGGCTCGATCTCCGAGTCGATGGACAGCGCGTTCGGTCAGGCCACCTCCACGAATCCCGAGGCCAAGCAGCAGATCAGCGCCGCCGAGGCGATGCTCGGAGTCAAGCTGCCGGACATCTTCGCGTTGTTCTCCGGCGAGACGGCGCTCTACGCAGGGCCGGGCGCGCCTGTCTCGGCCGGCGCCGTGATGAAGCCGCAGGACGTCGAGCAGGGCGCGACGACCGTGCGTGCGATCACGAAGCTGCTCGCGCAGCAGGGCATCCCGTTCGAGGCGACGACGAACGGCCAGTCGACGGCACTGCAGGGCTTCATCGTCAACTGGCGGCACCTCGCCGACTCACTCGCCGTCGGCTCCGATCCCGCGGTCGGCGATCCGGTCAAGGACTCGTTCGCCGACAGCGACAAGTTCAAGCGCATCCTCGAGGCCGACGGCGTCGAGCTCGGCGACGACACGATCGGCGTCGCCTACCTCGACGTGCCGAGCCTGGTCAACTTGGCGGCGGCGTTCGGCGCCTTCAAGGACGCCGAGCAGAAGGAGGCGCTCGAGAACCTCAAGCACGTCGGCGGCATCCTGTTCTGGGGCGGCCAGAGCGGTAACACCGTCACCAGCGACGTCTTCATCGAAAGCCAGTAGCGTCGCGATGGTCGCCGACTGGGTCGTGGTGGAGCTGGAGCCGGCGGGTGCCGCCCGTTCCGGGCTCCCCGCACGTCTCGCCGTCCCGCGCGAGGTCGCGGAACGCGCAGACCCGATCGAGCGCGTGCGCGTGGCCGAGTGGGCGCGGGCGTTCGTGGCCGGCCATGCCGACCACGAGCTCGCACCCGTGCTGCTCGCCCTGATCACCGCCGAGCCCTACCGGCGCCTCGGCGAGCGCCTGCTGCGCGAGGAGCGCTTCGAGGAAGCCGTCCCGGCGCTGGCGCGCGCGATCGAGCTGACGTCGTTCGACGCCGCCTCGCGCTTCAACCTCGCCGTCGCCCTGCGCCGCGCCGAGGAGCCGGAGATGGCGCTGACGGCCCTCGACGAGGCCGAGTGGGCCTACAGCAGCGAGCCGGCCTTCCACATCCTGCGCGGCCGCATCTGGGAGGCGGTCAGCGAGGAGATGCGCGCCGTGCTCGCCTACGAGCGCGCGCTCGAGCTCGCCCCGGGCGACGGCTTCGCGCTCGAGCGCCTCGAGGCGCTCGGCGCCCTGATGAAGATCGAAGGGCCCGACGGCGAGATCTTCTGGCTCACGCCGGGCGACTTCGAGCGCGTGATGCGCCACGAGCTCGCCTCCGCCAGCAACGACCCGGATCAGCTCGTCGCGCTCGGCGACCGGCTGCTCGGCGGCGGCCACGTCGCGCTCGCCGCCTCCGCGGCCGAGCTCGCGCTGGCCGGCGGCGAGGGCTCCCCGGGCGCCTGGGCGCTCGCCGGGCTGACGCGCCAGGCGCTCGGTCGCGATCTGCAGGCGCGCGAGGCGCTCGCACGCGCCGCCGCGCTCGATCCCTCGAACGTCGCCGTCGCGCGTGCGCTCGTGCAGCGCGAAGACGACCCGGACGGCGGCCTGCCGCGCGCGCATGCCGAGGTGCAGCGCCGTCCCGCCTCAGCAGCCGCCTGGATCGTGCTCGGCGATCAGCTGGCCGCGGCCGCGCAGCCGCGCGAGGCGCTCGGCGCCTACGCGCACGCGCTCGACCTCGATCCGGCGCTGCACGGGGCCGATCACGCGCGCGAAGCGCTGCGCGTGCTCGGCTGACCGCCGGCGCCGCTATGCTCCCGGGCACGTGACCTCGTCCGGTCGATCACGTTCGAGCAGGCTCCAGGAGCGGTCGCATCGCGCCGCTCCGCGCCCTGGTAGGCAGAAGATGAACGTCGCCGCGCAGGCTGACGAGTCTCGGCCTGCCCAAGGTGCGCTCGCGTGAGCGCGATCACCGTGCTCCAGCTCGCACTGATCGTGTTCTGCATCATCTGGAACGCCTTCTTCGTCGCGGCGGAGTACGCGTTCGTCTCCGTGCGCCACACGAGGCTCGACGAGCTCGTCGCGGAGGGCAACCGGCGCGCACGCACGGTGCGCAAGATCGTTGCCGACCCGTCGCGCTTCATCGCGGCCTTCCAGCTCGGCATCACGCTCTCGTCGATCGCGCTCGGCGCGCTCGGCGAGCCCGCCGTGGCCGAGGTGCTCGAGGCGATCTTCGGCAGCGTCTCGACGCTTGCCTCGACCGCGGTCTCGGTCGCGCTGGCCCTGATCGTGATCTCGATCCTGCACGTCGTGCTCGGAGAGATCGTGCCGAAGTCCTATACGCTCCCGCGCGCCGAGCGGGTCGCGCTCGCAGTGGCGCCGCTGATGGGCGTGTACTTCTTCGTCTTCTCCTGGTTCATCGCGTTCCTCGACTGGCTCGCCGACCTCGTCACGCGGCTGCTTGGCATCCAGTCGATCAACCAGCTCGAGGCCTCCCACAGCGAGGTCGAGCTGCGCATGCTGCTGCGCCAGGGCGAGCGGGCGGGGGTGCTCGAGGCCGAGGAGCAGGAGATGATCGACAAGGTCTTCGACTTCTCCGACACCTCGGTCGAGCACGTGATGGTGCCGCGCCCGGACATCGTCGCGCTGCCCGTGGCGCTGACGCCGAAGGCGGCGATGGAGCAGGTTCTGGCGCACCCGTACACGCGCTACCCGGTCTACGACGAGGAGTTCGACAACGTGCTCGGCGTGCTGCACGTGCGCCGGCTGTTCGTCGCGCTACAGAACGGCGAGCTCGCGAGCGCCGATCTGCGCGGGCTGCTCTACCCGGCGCACCTCGTGCCCGAGACGAAGCGGCTCGGGCATCTGCTGAGCGAGATCCGCCGGCAGAAGGGTCACATGGCGATCGTCGTCGACGAGTACGGCTCGGTCGCGGGCCTCGTCACGCTCGAGGACCTGCTGGAGGAGATCGTCGGCGAGATCGACGACGAGTTCGATCCGGAGGACGCGCCGATCCTGCGCCTGGGGCCCGATCGCTATCGCGTCGAGGGGAGCTTCCCGGTCGCCGAGTTCAACGAGCGCTTCGAGCGCGAGCTCTCCGACGACGACTACCACACGGTCGGCGGAATCGTCTTCGGCGAGCTCGGCCGCGCGCCCGGCGGTCGGCGACAGCGTCGAGGTCGGCCACGTCAAGTTCGACGTGGCCGCCGTCGACGGCACGCGCATCCTGCACGCCGACGCGACGCTGCTGCCGCTGCCCGAGAATCCCGGCGACGACGAGGACGACGACGCGTGAGCTACCGGCCGCCCGCGCAACGACGCGGTTCAGGAGTTCATCCGCGTCGCGCCGCTGACGATCGGGCTGATCGTCGTCAACGTGCTCGTCTACGTGCTGCAGGAGCAGAGCTCGGGCGAGGTCTTCGCCATGCAGACGAACACGAGCGCGGGCACGCAGCTCGTGCAGGGCTCGGTCGACGGCCGCTTCGCGCTGTGGGGGCCGGAGGTCGCCGACGGCGAGTGGTGGCGGCTCCTGACCTGCGGCTTCCTGCACGCCAGCCCGCTGCACCTCGGCATGAACATGCTCTCGCTGTTCTTCCTCGGCCGCGTGATGGAGCCGGCGCTCGGGAGCGCTGCGGCTCGGGCTGATCTACTTCGTGTCGCTCGCGGCCGGCTCGGTCGGCGTCATGCTGCTCGAGCCGGAGAGCCTGACGCTCGGCGCCTCGGGCGCGATCTTCGGGCTCGCGGGCGCGCTGCTCGTGATCTCGAGCTCGAGCGGCATCGGCGTCATGCAGAGCGGCATCGGGCCCGGTGATCCTGCTCAACCTGGCGATCACGTTCACGATCCCGGGCATCTCGATCGGCGGGCACCTCGGCGGCCTCGCCGGCGGCGCCGCGATCACCTACGTGATGGTCGAGCTCGCCAAGCGGCGTCGCGGGGCGAACGGCAGCCTGCCGGCGCTCGTGGGCGTCTCGGCGGCGTGCTTCGTCGCGCTGCTGCTCGTCGCGGTCGTGCTCGCCCGCTCCGAGTACCCGAGCCTGGGCTGACCCCGCTGGACGCGTTCCGCACGCTCGCCGGCCGCGTCCAGGGCGAGCTCGAGGAGCGCGGGTCGCGCTTCCTCGCGATCGCGGAGCCGGTGCTCGACCGGCGGGCGCCGAGGCGTTCATCGCGCGCGAGGCGCGTGCCCAGCGCAACCCGACGCACGTCGTCCCGGCCTTCCGCCTGCGCGACGGCACGGAGTTCGCGAGCGACGCGGGGGAGCCCGCGGGCAGCGCCGGGCGCCCCGCTGCTGGCGGCCCTCGGCGGCGCCGGCCTGCAGGACGTCGCGGCCGTGGTGGTGCGCTGGTACGGCGGCACGAAGCTCGGCGTGGGCGGCCTCGTGCGCGCCTACGGCGGCGCGCTCGCGCACGCGCTCGAGGGGGCGCAGACCGTGCGCGGCGAGCGCGCCGCAGAGGTGCGCGCTGCGCCATCCGCACGAGCTCACCGCCGCGGTCATGCGCTGCATCGGCGCGGCCGGCGCCGTGGGCCTCGAGCACGCCTACGACGAGCGCGGGGTGGAGCTGACCTGCCTCGTGCCGGCGGCGCGCAGCGACGCGCTCGCGACCTGCCTGCGCGACGCGACGCGCGGAGCCGTCGCGCTCGAGCGCATCGGCGAGGCGGTGATCCGCCGCGCCGACGAGGACACTAGGTGATCGTGAGCGGGAGCTCCTCGGGCGGCGTGCCCTCGACCAGGCGCCAGGCGCGGATCTCGGGCGGATCGCTCGCGAGCGAGACGATGATGTACGCCGCCTGCGGGTACTGCGCGGTGTCCATGTCGGTGCGCGACGGCGTCGCGCGGGACATCGTGTGCGAGTGGTAGATCGCGGCGATCTCGTCGCCGTCGTCGTCCTCGATCGCGAGCGAGATGCGCAGGAGATCGGCCGCCTCGACGTTGTAGCGGTACGGGCTCGCGTCGCCGTTGACGGCCGGGTAGAACGTGCGCAGCTCGCCGTCGAGCTCGCCGCCGAGGATCCCGCAGGACTCGTTGGGGAGCTCCGAGCGGGCGTGGGCGACCAGCTCGTCGGCCATCGTGCGCGTCATGCGCAGCACGCCGTCACCACCAGATGCCCTGCTCCATGCGCTCCTCGAGCTCGTCCTCGGGCGTGTCCCAGAGGCCGGCGGAGAGGTACTTCCAGCCGCCGTCGGCGAGCACCATGACGATGTTCGCCGGCCCGTCGAGCTCCTTCGCCACGCGCATCGCGGCGTGCACGACGCCGCCCGAGGAGACGCCCGGCGAAGAGGCCCTCCTCGCGCACCAGCGCGCGCAGGCCGCGCACGGACTCGGCGTTGCTGACGAGCAGCTTGCGGTCGAGCAGGGAGAGGTCGATGATCTCGGGCGTGTAGCCGTCCTCGAGCGAGCGCAGCCCGTCGATGCCCTCGCCGGGCAGCGGCTCGGCGGCCACGATCTGCACGTCCGGCCGGTCGCGGCGCAGGCGCCGCGCGCAGCCCATCAGCGTGCCGCCGGTGCCGAGGCCGGCGACGAAGACGTCCACCTCGGGCAGCACGCGCAGGATCTCCTCGGCGGTGCCCTTCTCGTGCGCGAGCGGATTCGCGGCGTTGCCGTACTGGAACGGCATGAACAGCGTCGGGTCGGCCTCGGCGAGCTCGCGCGCCAGCAGCACGGCGCCGTTCGAGCCCTGATCGGCGGGCGAGAAGATCACGTCGGCGCCGAACAGGCGCATCATCTGCTCGCGCTCGGGCGTCGACCCGGCCGGCATCACGATCGTCACCTCGAAGCCGCGCATGCGGCCCTGCATCGCGAGCGCGATGCCCGTGTTGCCGCTCGACGGCTCGAGGATGCGGCGCCCGGGCCAGAGCTCGCCGGCCGCGGCGGCCGCGTCGAGCATCGCGCAGGCCACGCGATCCTTGACCGAGCCGGTCGGGTTGAACCACTCGAGCTTGGCGAAGAGGCGCACGCCCGGCGCAGGCGAGAGCCGCGAGAGCTCGACCAGCGGCGTGTCGCCGACCGTCCGGCACGAGAAGATCCCAGGTGGCGAGGCGGCCACCACGCACTCAGCTGCCAGATCCGCCGGCCATCGCCGGCAGCACGATCACGCTCGCGTCCGCCGCGAGGGGCGTGTCGAGGCCGCCGCGTACGCGGACGTCCTCGCCCTCGACGTAGACGTTCACGAACGCGTTCAGCTCGCCGCCGTCGTCGAGCAGGCGGGTGCGCAGCGCGGGGTGCTGCTCGGTGAGGTCGTCGAGCGCGTCGCGCAGGCTGTCGCCGGTCGCGGCGACGGTGCGGGCACCGCCGGCCATGGGGCGGAGGACGGGAGGCAGTCGGAAGCTGGCCATCAGGTCGTCGCCCGCGCAGGCGGCAGGCAGAACTCCTCGTAGTCGATGTACTCGATCGGGTCGGCGTCGGCACCGCACACGGGGCAGTCGGGATCGCGGCGCAGCCGCACCTCGTGGAACGTCGTGTCGAGCGCGTCGAAGAGGATCAGGCGGCCGACGGGCGGCTCGCCGATCCCGAGCAGGAGCTTGAGCGCCTCGCTCGCCTGCAGCGAGCCCATGATGCCCGGCAGCACACCGAGCACGCCGCCCTCGGCGCACGACGGCGCGAGCTCCGGCGGGGGCGGCTGCGGGAAGAGGCAGCGATAGCACGGCCCGTCGTAGGGCTTGAAGACCGTCAGCTGGCCCTCGAAGCGGAAGATCGAGGCGTGCACGACGGGGATGCGGTGGCGCAGGCTCGCGTCGTTGAGCAGGTAGCGGGTGGGGAAGTTGTCGGTGCCGTCGACGATCACGTCGACGCCCTCGAGCATCGCGTCGATGTTCTCGGACGTCAGGCGCTCGCGGTAGGTGACGACGGCGACGTCGGGGTTCAGCTCCTCGATCCGCTGCTTCGCCGACTCGGTCTTCGCCATGCCGATCGAGGCCATCGAGTGCAGCACCTGGCGCTGCAGGTTCGACTCGTCGACGGTGTCGGCGTCGACGATCGCGATCGTGCCGACGCCCGCGGCGGCGAGGTAGAGGCCCGCGGGCGAGCCGAGGCCGCCGGCGCCGACGAGCAGCACCTTCGAGTCGAGCAGCTTCAGCTGCCCGGCCTCGCCGACCTCGGGGATCAGCGTGTGGCGCGAGTAGCGCGCGCGCTGGGCGGCGTCGAGCACCTTCGGGGTGCTCCACGGCAGGCCCGCGGTCTTCCAGTCGCCGAAGCCGCCGGCCAGCGACGTGACGTTCTCGTAGCCGAGCTCCTCGAGCGAGCGCGCGCCGAAGGCCGAGCGGGCTCCCGACTGGCAGCTCAGGATGATGGGGGTCGAGAGGTCGGGTGCGATGGCGCCGACGCGCGACTCGAGGAATCCGCGCGGGATGTGCACGGCCCCGTCGATCGCGCCCTGGTCGAACTCGTCGGGCTCGCGGACGTCGATGAGCACGGGCGGCTCGTCGGACGAGAGTCGGGCTGCGGCATCGGCGGCGCTGATCTCGCTGATCTGCGCCTTCACCTCTGCGAGAAGATCCTGGTAGCTGGCCACGGTCATGCGAACGCTACGTGCATCGCGGCTATTCCGTCGCGCCTACCCTGCTCGCGTGGCAGCCCGCATCGACAGGCAGCGCGCGCTGCCGGTGACCGTGGCGAGCGCCATCGTCGTGGCCGCCGTCGTGCTCGGCGCGCTCGCGCTGCGCAGCCCCGCGCCGGCCGCGCCGCGGGCGGTCGCGACCCCGCTGGAGGGTGCGCCGCCGCTCGTGCTCGACCTCCCGGCAGAAGCCGGCCGGCGGTCTCGCCGCGCTGGCGGCGGTGGCCGCCGACATGCGCGCCGGCCGGCGCGCGCAGGCCGCGGACGACCTCGGCCGCGCGCGGCGCCTGCTCGGCGCGGGCGACCTGCGCGTCCAGGTCGCGGGCGCGCTGCTGCGCTACGGGCCGGGCGAGGAGGACACGGCGATCGGCGTGCTGCGCGCGCTCGCCTCGAACGACGACCGCGCGCCCGTGCCCGCGCTGCACCTCGGCCTCGCGCTGCTCTGGACGGGCCAGCGCGCGGAGGCCACCGCCGAGCTCGAGCAGACCCGCCTGATCGATCCCGACGGCATCTACGGGCACACCGCCGACGACGTCCTCGCATCCTTCCTATCGCAAGGGCTACCCGCTGTGGCTGCGCTCGCAGCCCGTCAGCGGCTCGCTCGCCGAGCTGCGCGCGCAGGCGGCCGCGGAGCCGCGCTCCGTGCGCGCACAGCTGGACTACGCCTACAGCCTGCAGTACGAGTCGCGCACCCGTGCGCGCGTCGTCGCCGAGAAGGCGCTCGCGCTCGACGCCAGCGACCTCGACGCCATGGTGGCGGTGATCGTGCTCGGCTTCGACAAGGACGTGCCGGCCCAGTCGGTCGGCCGCCTCGCGCAGCTCATGCGCAGCCGTGCCGAGGCGCCCAGCCCGCGCTTCCACTTCGGCGAGCTGCTGTCGTGGATCGGCCGCGACGCCGACGCGAAGAAGCAGTACCAGCAGGCCCTGGAGCTCGATCCGAACGGCCTGATCGGACGCTTCGCGCGCAGCGTCCTCGACGCCTCGGGCTGATCTCCGGGATACCGGGAAGGAGATGGCGCGCCGGGCGCGAACCTCGGCGGGATGAGCACCCTCACCTCCTCTCCCCGTGACCTGGACGAGCGCGTCCTGGCAGCGCTCGGCGACGACGACGACGAGCCCTTTGACGTGGCCACGCTTGCGCTGAGCCCGGTCGACGAGATCGAGGACGAGGAGGACACCGAGACGAAGGCCTTCGCCGACGCGGAAGCCGATGCCGAGGAGGAGATCGAGGAGACGGTCCACGCCGTCGAGGTGCTCTCGAGCGACTCGCTGCAGCGCTTCCTGCGTGACATCGGCCGCACCAAGCTGCTCACCGCGGCCCAGGAGATCGAGCTCGCCAAGCGCGTCGAGCGCGGCGACCTGCGCGCCAAGCGCCACATGATCGAGGCCAACATCCGCCTCGTCGTCTCGATCGCCAAGCACTACCGCGAGCAGGGCCTGCCGTTCCTCGACCTGATCCAGGAGGGCACGATCGGGCTGGTCCGGGCGGTCGAGAAGTTCGACTACCGCCGCGGCTACAAGTTCTCCACGTACGCGACCTGGTGGATCCGCCAGGCCGTGGCGCGCTCGCTGGCCGACAAGGGCCGCACGATCCGCATGCCCGTGCACGTCGTCGAGAAGCTCAACCGCATCGGCCGCGTCGAGCGCAAGCTGCGCACCGAGCTCGCCCGCGACCCCTCGACCGCCGAGATCGCCGAGCGCGTCGAGCTGCCGCTCGAGGAGGTCGAGCAGATCATGCGAGCAGCCCAGACGCCGATCTCGCTCGAGAAGCCCGTCGGCGACGAGGACGACTCGCAGCTCGGGCACTTCATCGCCGACGTCACGACGCCGAGCGCCGAGGACGAGGCGTCGCGCAAGATGCGCCTCGAGACGCTGCGCGAGATCCTCGACGTGCTGAGCTTCCGCGAGCGACGCGTGCTCGAGATGCGCTTCGGCATGAGCGGCTTCGAGCCGTGCACGCTGGACGAGGTCGGCGCCGCCTTCCACGTCACGCGCGAGCGCATCCGCCAGATCGAGAACCAGGCGCTCAAGAAGCTCTCGTCGCTCTCGGAGGCCCAGCGCCTCCGCGAGCTCGTGTAGCCCGCAGCACGGGCAGCCGCTACCCTGCGCGCCGTGCGCCAGGAGCACCGACTGATCCACGACGGCCTGCCCGCCGGCCACGCGCGCTGCGACACGCGCGCGAGCGGCGGAGGTCTCGCGCTCGCCTTCGAGGGCGCCGTCGGCACGCCCCGTCCCGAGCACGTCGTGGCCGGCGAGGCGTCGCTCGACGGCGACGGCCGCTGGACGCGCGTGCAGGTCGCGGTCGACGGCTCGCCGCTGCGGCTGGTCGTGCCCCCCGACGCCCTGCTCGACATCGAGGGCGCTCCCGCGCTCGTGGGGGTCACGGCGCAGCGCCTGATCCAGTCCGGCCTGCGACCCGGGCAGTCGCGCGACGTCGAGGTCGTGCGCGTGCGCTCCGACGGCAGTGTGCGGATGCTCGAGGGCCGCTGCATCTGGGTCGGAGGGCGCGACTGGCGGTTCTTCGTCCCGCTCGAGTCGACGGGCTTCTCCGTGCGGCCGGATGGCGCAGTCGCGGGCGTCGAGGCGGCCGCGCTGCTCGTCGAGTGAGCGCCGTCCCGCGCGGCTCGGTGCGCGAGCTCTTCGGGAGCCCGACGCGCGCGCTCGTGCTCGCGGGCCTGGGCGCGAGCTTCCTCGCGTCGTTCGACCTGCTGATCGTCGTCTCCGCGCTGCCGAGCGCCGCGCGCGACGTCGGCGGCATCGACCACTATGCGCTCGCCGCCGGCGCGTACTCGGTCGCGAGCGTGCTCGGGCTGCCGCTCGCCGGAGCGGTCAACGATCGCGTCGGGCCGCTCAAGACGCTGCTCGCGGGCTCGGCCGTGTTCTTCGCCGGCACTGTCGTCGGAGGGACGGCGACGAGCATGGAGCAGATCGCCGCCGGACGTCTGCTGCAGGGCTTCGGCGGCGGCTTCCTGCTGACGGTGCCGCTCGTGCTCTGGACGGCGCACCTGCCGCGCCACCTCGAGCGCTACGGCTTCGCCATGAACGCCGCGGTCTGGGCCGTCTCGGCCGTGATCGGCCCGCCGGCCGGCGCGCTGCTCGTGGCCGTGATCGACTGGCGCGCGGTCTTCTGGGTCAATCTCCCGCTGCTCGCGCTGATGCTGTACTTCACGCTGCGCGGCTTCCGCGGCAAGGTCTTCACGCCCCACGAGCACGCGCGGGCCAACGTGCTCGGGCCCTGCCTGCTGGGCGGCTTCGCGCTCTCGCTGCTGCTGCCGTCTCCCTGGCCGTTCGCCGCGCTGCCCTTCGCGCTCGCGTTCCTGCTGCACGAGTCGCGCACGGACACCCCGCTGATCCCGCGCCATCGCTCGGGCTACGCGACGTGCGTGATCGCCCTGGCCGCCGGCATCGCGTTCACGGGCGGCACGACGGTGATCACGCTGGCGCTGCAGGCCGGCTCGGGCTGGTCGGTCTTCTGGGCCTCGTTCCCGCTGCTCGCCTCGGCGCTGACGTGGACGCTCGGCACGGGCCTCGTGACGCACCTCGACTGGTCGCTGCGGCGCATCATCACGATCGGCACGGCGGTGGTGGCCGCCGGCACGCTCGCCATGGCGATCCCGGTCTCGAGCGGGCTCGCGATCGCGATCGGCTTCACCGTCGCGGGCTTCGGCATGGGACTGGCGAGCCCGGCGCTGTTCCCGGCCGCGCTCTCGGACGACCGGGGCCGGGAGGGACGCGACACGAGCGCCGTCACGACCGCGCGCCAGCTCGGCGCGGGCATCGGCGCGGCGCTCGCGGGCTTCGTCCTGCTGCAGACCGTGCCGCACGCGATCCTGGTCGCGGCCGAGGACGGCGAGTCGCCGCTACCGCAGCTGCACGACGCGGCGGGCCTCGCGTTCGGGCTGCTCGGCCTGATCGTCCTGCTCTCGCTGCCGGCCGCGCGGGCGATCCGCGTCGCGCCGCGCCGGTCGCGCCACGCCGCCCCCGACGAGGCGCCGGCCACCGTCGTCAGCTAGCCGATCGATTGCGCGGGTGCGGGGGCGCGTCGGGGTGGCGGGAGCGAGCGTGCGCCGTGGCCGGCGCGGACAAGGCTCAGCCGTTCACCACGGCGGGCGGCCGTGGACCCAGCGGCCGCCGGCCATCGTCGCCGCGACGGCGATCCCGGCGATCTCGTCGGGCGGGCAGGTCACGGGGTCGCGCTCGAGCACGACGAGGTCGGCCGCGTAGCCGGGCAGCAGGCGGCCGAGGCGGCGCTCGGCGTGGCGCGCGTGGGCCGCGCCGCTCCAGAAGCCGTCGAGCGCGAGCTCGACCGCGAGCGCCTCGGCGACCGGCCAGTCGCGCGTGGCCGCGGCCTGCACGCCGGCGAGCGGCGCGAGCGCCTCGATCGGTGCGTCGGAGCCGAAGCAGATCGCGGTTCGCGCCGCCGCGAGCGAGCCCAGCGCATAGGCGCCGGCGCAGCGCTCGCCCCAGACGGCCTCGGCGAGCGCGCGGTCGGACGGGGCGTGCGAGGGCTGCATCGACGCGGTCACGCCGAGCGCGGCGAGGCGGCCGAGATCGTCCGGGTGCAGCAGCTGCGCGTGCTCGATGCGGGGCCGCAGGCCGCGCGGCGCCCACTGCTCGCGCGTCGCCTCGAGCGCGTCGAGGACGGCGCGGTTGGCGGCGTCGCCGATCGCGTGCACGGCCAGATCGAGCCCCGCACCGGCGCAGCGGCCCGCGAGCTCGCGCAGCTCGTCGCCGTCGAGCAGCGGCTCGCCGAGGCCGGCGTCCGCGAACGGCTCGAGCATCCAGGCCGTGCGCGAGCCGAGCGTGCCGTCGGCGAAGGCCTTGACCGGGCCGATACGCAGCCAGTCGCCGCCGAGGCCGCTGCGCAGCCCGAGCGCGATGATCGCGTCGAGCTGCTCGGCCGGCAGCGCGGCCCACACGCGCAGCGTCAGCCGCCGGTCGGCGTTGAGCTGCTGCCAGATCGCGAGCCCGCCCGCGCGCTGGAAGTCGTGGATGCCGGTCACCCCCAGCGCGTGCGCACGCCGGAGTCCCGCATGCACGGCCGCCTCGAGCTCGTGCTCCGCGGGCGCGGGGACGGCGGCCGCCGCGTCCCAGGCGGCGGTCTCGCGCAGGACGCCCGTGGGCTCACCGGCCGCGTCGCGCTCGACCACCGGCGCGGCGCCGATCGGCAGGCGCGCGAGCGCGGCCGAGCGAGAGCCAGGCAGTGTGGTGGTCGTGCGCCCAGAGCAGGACGGGACGGTCGCCGCAGGCCGCGTCCAGCGCGCGGCGATGCGGAGCCGGGTCGCCCTCCGGCCACCGCTCCGAGCGCCAGCCCGCGCCGAGCACCCAGCCGCCGGCGCTCGGCTGCGCAGCTGCAGCTGCCGCGAGCACCTCGGCGTGCGAGCGCGTGCCGCCGAGCGCGAGCCGGCCGAGCGCGAGCGACCACTCGAGGAAGTGCACGTGGGCGTCGGTGAATCCCGGAACGACGCAGCGGCCGTCGAGGTCGATGCGCTCGTTGGAGACGAGCGAGCGGTCGCCCTCGCGGACGTCGACCCCGCCGCCGATGCGGTCGCCCGCGATCGCGAGCGCGCGCGAGAGCGGGAGCCGCGGGTCGCCCGTGCGCACGTGGCCGTTGTGGAGGATCACGCGGCGGAGGGTAGCCCCTCGGTATCGTCTGCGCCGTGATGCCGCCCCCGCCGCCGGCTGCCGAGATCGATCGTCGCATCGCGGCCTTCCAGTCCGGGCTGCAGCGCGACGGGCTCGATGCCGCCCTCGTCGTGCAGGCCGCCGACCTCGTCTACCTCAGCGGCAGCGCGCAGAACTCCCACCTGCTCGTGCCGGCGAGCGGCGAGCCGCTCCTGCTCGTGCGCCGCGACCTCGCCCGTGCGCGCGCCGAGAGCGCGCTGCACCGCATCGAGCCGTTCACGTCGCTGCGCGCGCTGCCGGCCGCGCTGGCCTCGATCGGCCTGCCCGAGCGGCTGCGGCTCGGCCTCGAGCTCGACGTCCTGCCCGCCGCGTCCTACCTGCGCTACGAGTCGCTCCTGCCCGCCGCCGAGCTGGGCGACTGCATGCCCGCGCTGTGGTCGGCGCGCTCGCGCAAGAGCGAGTGGGAGCTGACGCGCATCCGCGCGGCCTGCATGCAGAGCCAGGACGCGCTCGAGCGCGCCCCGGAGCTGCTGGTGCCCGGCCGGCTCGAGTGCGACGTGCTCAGTGAGCTCGGCCACCACATGCGCCTGCACGGCCACGAGGGCGCGATCCGCTTCCGCGGCATCAACAGCGAGTTCTTCTACGGGCAGGTGCTCGCGGGCGAGAGCGGCGGGGTGCCGGGGCCGACCGAGACGCCGCTCCACGGCCCGGGGCTCTCGAGCGCGCAGGGTCGCGGCCCGTCGCGCCGGGCGCTCCGCGACGGCGACTCCGTCGTGGTCGACATCTCCGGCCTCTCGGAGGGCTACGTCTCCGACCAGACGCGCACGTTCTTCGTGGGCCGCGCCGACCCGGTGCTGCTGGCCGCCTACGAGACCTGCCGGCGCATCCTCGCGGAGTGCGTCGCACTGCTGCGGCCGGGCACGCCGGGCAGCGCGTTGTTCGACCGTGCCGCCGAGGTCGCGGCCGAGGCCGGCCACGCCGAGCACTTCATGGGCGCGGGCGACGGGCGCGTCACGTTCGTCGGCCACTGCATCGGCCTCGAGCTGAACGAGCCGCCGTACCTCGCGCGCGGCTACTCGCTGCCGCTCGAGCTCGGCAACGTCGTCGCGATCGAGCCGAAGCTCGCGTTCGGCGGCCTCGGCGCCGTGGGCATCGAGAACAGCTACCTGATCGGGCCCGGCGGCCCGGTGCAGCTGACCGGCGGGAGCGAGGAGCCCGTGGTCGTGTGATCGACGCGGAGCTCTACCGCCGCCTGTTCGCCGAGCTCGCCGCGATCGGGCGCGAGCCGGGCGGCTGGAACCGTATGGCCTGGGGGCCCGGGGAGGACGCGGCGCGCGCATGGTTCCGCGCGACGGCCGAGGCGCTCGGCCTGGAGCTGCTGCAGGATCCGGCCGGCAACGTCTGGGCGGTCGAGCCCGGCGCGGCCGAGGGGCCGTTCGACGCCGTCGGCTCGCACGTCGACTCGGTCGCCGACGGCGGCGCGTTCGACGGCGCGCTCGGCGTGGTGGCAAGCCTCGTCGCAGTCGAGGCCGCGCGGCGCGCCGGGGGCGCGTCCCGGCCGCTCGCCGTCGCCGCGATGGTGGACGAGGAGGGCCCGCGCTTCGGTGCCGCGATCTTCGGCTCGCGCGCGCTCTGCGGCGAGCTCGACATCGACGGCGTGCTCGCGCGCAGCGATCCGGAGGGCAACGCCCTGCGCGAGCTCGCCGCGCTGCGCGGCGTGACGGCCGAGAGCCTGCGCGCCGCCCCGGCCTTCCTGCCGCGCATCGCCTCGTGGATCGAGGTGCACGTGGAGCAGGGCCGCGAGCTCGCCGACGTGCCGGCGCCGCTCGCGGTCGCGACCTCGCTGGCCGCGCGCGAGCGCTGGCGCTGCACCGTGCGCGGCGTCTCCGACCATGCGGGCACCGCCGCGATGGCCGGCCGGCGCGACGCGCTCGTGCCGGCGGCCCGCGCGGTGCTGGCCGCCCACGAGCTCGCGCTCGCCGAGCCGGGCTCGGTGGCGACCGTCGGGCGCATCTCCGCGCTGCCGGGGTCGACCAACCAGGTGCCGGGCGAGGCACGGCTCAGCCTCGACGTGCGGGCGCCCCGCCAGGACGCCGTCGACCGCGTCCGCGATGGCGTCCACGCCGCGGCGCGCGCCGAGGGCGTCGAGACCGAGTGGGCGCTCGAGACGGCCGATCCCGGCTGCGTCTTCGACGAGGGGCTGCGCGGCGCGCTGCACGCCGCGGCGCGCGCCGAGGGTTACGCGGCGATCGACATGGCGGCCTACGCCGGCCACGACGCCGGCGTGCTCGCCCGCCACATCCCCGCGGCGATGCTGTTCGTGCGCAACCCGACCGGCATCTCGCACAACCCCGCCGAGACGGCCTCCGAGGACGACTGCCTCGCAGCCTGCGCGGTGCTCGCCCGCGCGCTCGTCAGCCGCGGCTAGATGGGTGATTCCGCGGGTGCGGGTGGGTCGGTGCGCCCGGATCGCCTCCGTCTGGACGAACGCGCGCTGCGCATGCGCCGTGCCCGGCGCGTTGCCACGGCTGAGCCGTGCCCGCGCACCGGCCGCGGCGCACGCTCGCTCCAGCCACCCCGACACGACCGCGCACCGACCATCTAGACAAGCGCGGCGCGGCGCTCGGCGTACTGCTCGCGCAGCAGCGCGCGGAAGCGGGCGGGCAGCGGCAGGCGCCGGATCGCCGTGGCTGCGTCCGCGAGGGCAGCGGCGTCACGGGCGCCGGCGATCAGCGCGACGGCGGCCGTCCAGGCCGACGGATGCGAGGCGGGCGGGCGTCGCGCAGCCTCGCGGCAGGCCGTGCGCGAGGCGGCCAGCACCTGCGCCTCGCAGCCGAACTCGGCGGCCAGGGTGCGTGCCCGCTCGCGCAGCTCGATCAGCGCCACCGCGTCGTAGGCCGCGTAGTCGAGCTGGGCCGGCGACAGCGGCTCGGCACCCCACCAGTCGGCGCCGTGGTCGCCCTTGGGCGCACCGAGCAGCCTGCGCGTGACGGTCGCGAGCGTTGCGTCGCGGCGCTCGTACTCCGGATCCTGGAGCGACCAGTGGCGCTCGAAGACGCGGAACGCGCAGCTGGTGTCGAAGACGCTCGCCCAGGCCGGAAGGCCGAAGTGCCAGCTCAGCCAGGACTGCTCGTAGCGCGCGTTGTGGGCGATGATCTCGCGTCCGTCCGCGAGCAGCCGCAGCAGCGCGCGCGGGGCGACCCGGTAGCAGTCGACGACCCCGCACACGACCTCGCCGCCGATCGCCGCCGCGACCTGCAGCAGCCGCACCGCGCCGTCGGCGGGCGACCAGGCCGCGGGCGCGCCGAGCGGCCCGCAGTCGGTCTCGATGTCCACGGCGAAGGCCTCCGCGCCGGCTAGCGCGTCGCACAGCCGCGCGAGCGCTGCGGCGTCCTCGACGAGCGTGAACGGCGGGTGGGGCAGAGGGGTCTCGGGCGCATCGGGGGGCGGTGGCACGCGCCGCGCGGCCGGATGCGCCGGGAGCTCGCCCGGCAGCTCGCTGCGCGGCCGCGCGAGCTCGAGGTACGACACGTCTGCGAGCCCGTCCGCAGCGGTCTCCAGGAAGCCGGTGTAGGAGCGCTCGCCGAGATTCCGCTCGAGCAGCCCGTGCTGCTGCTCGAGCGAGAGCGCCTCGATCAGCGAGAGCTCGGCGTCGCAGAGCACGGCGAGCCGGCGGCGGAACCACTCCGGGTTCGACTCCGGCCACAGCCGCAGCTCGGCGTGGACGCCCGCCGCCGCGCCGGCGACGGCGCACAGCGTGACCGCCCAGAACGGCCGCTGCCGGCGGCTCGAGCTGCCGACGCGCAGAAGCGCCCCACGGTGGGGGACGGCCGTCAGCAGCGCCCGTGTTCGCGGCTCGATCCCGACTGCCGCGTAGCAGCGTGGATCGAGCGCCTCGTCTCCCTGCACGGATCACACAGTACGGGCCCAGTCGGCCGCAACGGCCGCGTTACTGTGAGGTGATCGCCGCTCCTGACCGCATGCCCGTGCGCGCGCCGCGCGCGCCCTTCCTGCTCTCGCTGGTGGCCACGGCCGCCGGGCTCGCCGGACTCGTCTCCGCCGTGACCCCGGCCTGGGCGGGTCGCTTCGAGGTCGTCTCGGAGCTGCTCAGCCCGGCAGCGCCGCACGTCGCCGACGGCATCCTCGTGGCTTCCTCGCTCGGGCTCGTCCTGCTCGGCCGCGGTCTCGCACGGCGCCGCCACCGCTCGTGGCAGGCGGCGCTCTGGCTGCTCGCGATCTCGTGCGTCGGGCACCTGCTCAAGGAGCGCGACCTGATCGACTCGATCGTCAGCGCCGTCCCCTTCTTCCTGCTCTGGTGGAAGCGCGCCGACTTCGATGCCGCGGGCGACCCGCACGGGCCGCCGCGCGCGCTGGCCGCGTTCCTGTGGGCGCTCGGAGGCCTCTACGCCTATGGCGTGACTGCGACCTACGTCCACACGGAGGTGCGCGGCGGCCCGCCGTTCTCGCTCAGCGACACGCTCACGAACGTCACGCGCGGGCTCGTCGGCATCGACCCCGACTCCAACCCGGGCCGCTTCGAGCACGGCCTCACGATCAGCCTCGCGAGCGCCGCCATCGTCTGCGCCGCGTACGTCGCGTGGCTCGCCCTGCGGCCGCGCGACTCCCCCGTCAGCCGGCATGCGGAGGATCGCCGCGACGCGCGCCGCCTCGTCGAGCGCCACGGCAGCGACTCGCTCGCGTACTTCGCGCTGCGGCGCGACAAGTCGTACTTCTTCAACGAGGACCGCACGGCGTTCCTGGCCTATCGCGCGGTCGGCGGCGTCGCGCTCGTCTCGGGCGATCCGGTCGGCGATCCCGCCGCCGTCCCGGCGCTGCTCGCCGACTTCGCCCGGCACAGCCACGCGCGCGCCTGGCGCGTCGCGGCGCTCGGCGTCGCGCGCGCCCACCTCGCCGACTGGCACGCGATCGGCCTGCGCACGATCTACGTCGGCGACGAGGCCGTGGTGCATCCGGCGCGCTTCTCGCTCGAGGGCCGCCCGATCCGCAAGGTGCGGCAGTCGGTCACGCGCCTGCGCAAGGCCGGGCACACCGCGCGCGTCGTGCGGGCGCGCGAGCTGACGCTCGAGCAGCGGCGCGAGGTCGAGCGCGTCAGCCGCACGTGGCTGCGCGGCCAGCCGGAGCGCGGCTTCTCGATGGCGCTCGACGACATGCACGCCCGCGACCACGGCGACGCCGTGTTCGCGCTCGCATACGACGAGCGCCGGCGCCTGGTGGGCTTCGTGCACTTCGTGCCGGCCCCCGCGACGGGCGACCTCTCACTGTCGGCCATGCGCCGCCTGCACCACACGCCCAACGGCCTCATGGAGTTCCTGCTGTGCGAGATGTTCGAGTGGGCCGGCGGGCGCGGCATCGAGCGCATCTCGCTGAACTTCAACGCCTTCGGCGATCTGCTCCGCAGCGATGCCAGGCTGCCGGCCTGGGAGCGCGGCCTGCGCTTCGTGCTGGCGCGCGCCGACCGCTTCTTCCAGGTCGAGCGCCTGCTCGCGTTCAACCGCAAGTTCCTCCCCGAGTGGGAGCCGCGCTACGCCGCCTTCGAGCGCTACTCCGACCTCCCGCTGGCGGCGCTCGTGCTGCTCTCGATGGAGAGCCTCGTGGCCTGGCCCGGCGTGCTGCGCCGCCTCTGGCCGCACACGGCGCCCGCACCGGCACCGTCCGCCGGGGCGCACGAGCGCGTCCTGCGGGGCGGGCTCTAGCGCTCGCCGGACACCCGCCGGCGCTCCGTCCGACGGCCGTCGTACGCTTTGGGCCGATGGCAGACTTCGCCTCCACTTCGCCGACGACGCCGCTGCCCGCCTCGCGGGAGCAGCTCGCATCGGTGCTCGACGCGCGCCTCGCCGAGATCTGGGCGGAGCTCTTCCAGGTGCCGCGCGAGCGCTGGGATCACGAGCTGATCGGCTGGTTCCTCCGCGCCGCCTACGGGCAGGGCTACTGCGACGCGCTGCGCGAGCCGCCGGGCGAGTCGCTCACGCGCGAGCTGGGGTACGAGCCCGGCCGTTAGCGGCTGCGCGGGCCGCCGAGCGCCCGGGCGAGGCCGATGGCGGTGTCCGGGCGTCCGCCGGGGGGACGCGAACGCCTCGCCGGGTATGCTGCAGCCATCGATGCGCGGTAGCAATATCCGTCTCATCGTCGCCCTCATCGTCGCCTCGACGCTGGGTGCGGCTCTGGTCTACTCGACCGTCCTCGGTGGCACCGTGGACGTCGTCCAGGTGCACCATCTGATCGCGCAGAAGGCGACTGCCGGCAACGTCCGCCTGAACGGCACGGTGGTCTCGCACGAGGGCGACGCGTCGAGCGCTGCGGGCCTGCGCATCAAGCTGGCCGACAACAAGGCCTACTCCGAGAATCCGTCGACGGCGCGCCAGATCTCGATCGTCTACCACGGCTCGGTGCCGTCCGCCTTCCGCGACGGGCGCGCGATCCTGATCGACGGCAAGGTCGAGGGCTCATCGTTCGAGGCGCGCAAGGACACGCTGAGCACGAAGTGCCCGTCGAAGTACTCGTCGACATCCGTCGCGCCGACGCAGTGAGTCGCTGAGATGGAGGTGCTCGGCCGCGGCGCGTTGCTGCTCGCGTTGCTGGCCGCCGTGTATGCGCCCGTCGCGGCACTCGTCGGCGCGAGGATCCACGATCAGCGGCTGATCACGAGCGCGCGGCACGCGCTGCTCGGCTGCTTCGCGTGCGTCGCGGTCGCCTCCGGCGTGCTCGCGACCGCGATCGTGCGCCACGACTTCCGCTTCGAGACCGTCGCCGAGCACTCCTCGCGCGAGGTGCCGCAGCCGTACCTGCTCTCGTCGTTCTGGTCGAGCCAGGAGGGCTCGCTGCTGCTCTGGCTGCTCGTCCTGAGCGGGCTCTCGGCGCTCGTCACCTACCAGCACCGCCGCCGCTCGCGCGAGCTGATGCCGTACCTGATCGCGTTCCTCGGCGGTGCGACGGCGTTCTTCGCGCTCGCATCGTGCTTCGTCGCGAGCCCGTTCGCGACGGTCGCCCAGGTGCCGCGCGACGGCGCCGGGCTCGTTCCGTCGCTGCAGAACCCGTACATGCTCACGCACCCGCCGCTGCTCTACCTCGGCTACGTCGGCTTCACGATCCCGTTCGCGTTCGCGATGGCGGCGCTCGTCAGCGGCCGCACCGACGGGCGCTGGCTGCAGGCCGTGCGGCGCTGGACGCTCGTGCCGTGGCTCTCGCTCGGGGTCGGCATGCTGCTCGGCGCGAAGTGGGCCTACGAGGAGATCGGCTGGGGCGGCTTCTGGGGCTGGGATCCGGTCGAGAACGCCGCGCTGATCCCCTGGCTGACCGCCACGGCGTTCCTGCACTCGGTGATCGTGCAGGAGAAGAAGGGCATGCTCAAGGTCTGGAACGTCTCGCTGGTCGCGCTGACGTATCTGCTCTGCGTGGTCGGGACGTTCCTCACGCGCTCGGGCTTCACGTCGTCGATCCACACGTTCGTCGTCTCGAGCGTGGGGTGGTGGTTCATCTTCTACATCGCGATCGTCGCAGTCGTCTCGATCGTCGTGATCTCGCGCAACCTCGACCAGCTGCGCTCGCCGCACAAGATCGAGTCGCTGGTCTCGCGCGAGGCGACCTTCCTGTTCAACAACCTGCTCTTCGTCGCGCTCGCCTTCGCGATCCTCTGGGGCGTCCTCTTCCCGTCGATCTCCGAGGCGCTGACGGGCAACCGCGTCGCGACCCAGTCGCCGTACTACAACTTCTTCGCCGTCGTCCTCGGGCTGCCGCTGCTCTTCCTGGCGGGGGTGGGGCCGGTGGTGGCATGGCGGCGTGCGTCGCTGCGCGGAGTGGTGCAGGCGTTCCGCTGGCCGTTCGTCTCGGCGCTCGCGGCCGGCGCGCTGCTCGTACTGCTGGGCTTCGCCTCGAGCGTCCCCGGGATCGTCGCGCTCAGCCTCTGCCTGTTCGTCGCGGTCACCGTCACGCTCGAGCTCGCCCGCGGCACCGCCGCGCGCCGCGCGCTCTCGCCGGGCACCGCCTGGCCGGCGGCGCTCGCGCAGCTCGTGAGCCGCAATCGCCGCCGCTACGGCGGCTACGTCGTGCACCTCGCGGTCATGATCGGCGTCGTCGCGATCGTCGGCACGAGCGCCTACTCGACGAGCAGCACGCTCGTGATGTCGCCCGGTCAGATGATGCAGTTCCACGGCTACGGGCTGACGCTGCGCGGCATCGAGTCGCCGATCACGCGCAGCTACATCTCGACCGAGGCCGTCATCGACGTCTACCACGACGGCAAGCGGATCGACACGCTGCGCCCGTCGGCGCGCACCTATCTCGACTCCGGCGAGCCCACCAAGGAGATCGCGATCCGGCCGCTGCTGCGCACCGGCGAGGATCTCTACCTCGTCTTCGACGGCTCCCCGCGACCCGGCGTCGTCACGATCCGGGCCTTCATCAACCCGCTCGTCAACCTGCTCTGGCTCTCCGCGATCGTCCTCGTGCTCGGCTTCGTGATCGCCATGTGGCCCGACCGGCGCCTCGCGGCCCGGCTCGCCCGGCGCACGAACGAGGCGTTCGCGCGCGCTCGCTGATGGCGCTCGCAGTGATCGGACTGCTCGTCCTCGCCGTGGCCGTGGTCGGTCTCGTGGCCTGGCCGCTCGTCCACGAGCGCACGCTGGAGCTGAGCGTCCCGGACGACCATCGTCTCGCGCTGCTCGAGCGCCGCGACGCGGTGCTGCACGCGCTCCAGGAGCTCGAGCTCGATCACCGGGCGGGCAAGCTCACCGACGAGGACGCCGAGCGCGAGCGAAGGACGCTGCGCGACGAGGCGGTCGCGACGCTCGCCGAGATCGAGGGGCTCGGCGACGCCGGTGACGGGCCGCCGGCCGGCGCCGCGCCTACGCCGCGCGGCTGATCGCGCAGATCTCGCCGAGGCGCTCGAGCATGCGCCCGCGATCGCGCGCGTAGAGCGGATAGCAGCGCACCTCGGGGTGCAGCTCATGGAGCCGCCGGAGCTTGCGGTTCTTGCGCGTGACGTGGCGCTGGCGCATCGCCGTGACCTCGAGATAGAGCCGGAGGTCGGGTAGGTAGAAGTCGGGCGTCACGGCCTCGCGCACGCGTCCCTGCGCGTCGCGGCCGAGGACGTAGAGGTGCGGCTCATACGCCCAGCGGATGCCGAGGAAATCGAGGGCGCGGGCACATTCGACCTCGGCCTCGTGGGCAAAGCGCGTCACGGATCATCAGGCTAGGGAGTGCGTCGGACGCCGCCCGTCGCGCGGCCGGTGTGATTCAATTCGCCCTGATGGAACACGGCGGAAGGAATGGCACTGTGCGCACGCTCCTGGTTTCCCTGGTGGGGCTGCTCGCCCTGCCGACCGCCGCGCTCGCCGCCGAAGGCTCCGACGGTGGCGGTCACAAGGATCGCACCACCGAGATCATGCTGGGCCTGATCTTCGTGCTCATGCTGGCCATGGTGCTGATCGGCGTGCTCGAGAGCCGCAAGCACTAAGGCCCGCGATCCGTCGCACCGGCAGGTGACGACGTAGAGTGCAGGCATGACGACTACCGAAACCCTGCGCGAGGCCCTCAACGCCGTCGAGGACCCCGAGATCGGCATGGGCATCGTCGACCTCGGTCTCGTCTACGACGTGGCCGTCGAGGGTGAAGCCGTGAAGATCACCTACACGCTGACCTCGATGGGCTGTCCCGTCGGCCCCTGGATCGCCGAGCAGATCGAGACCGTCGCCGCGGGCTGCGAGGGCATCGAGAAGGTCGAGACCGAGCTCGTGTGGTCGCCGGCCTGGTCGCCCGAGCTGATGTCCGAGGACGCCAAGTTCATCCTCGGCTACTAGAGCCGGTCTAGAGCGCGGCGCGCGGCTCGCGCGCGGCCTGCTCGCGCGCCTGCACGGCCAGCACGTCCGCGCGCTCGTCGAGCTCGTGCCCGGCGTGGCCCTTGACGAGCTCCCAGGTGATCTCGTGGTGTGCCTCGGCGGCCAGCAGGTCCTGCCACAGATCCTGGTTCTCGACCGGCTTCCTGGCCGCCGTCTTCCAGCCGTTGCGCTGCCAGTTGCGGATCCAGTTCTGGCGGTGCGCGTTGACGACGTAGGCGGAGTCGCACTGGATGCGCACGCGGGATGGGCGCTTGAGCGCGCGCAGGCCCTCGATCACGCCGCGCAGCTCCATGCGGTTGTTGGTCGTGTGCGGCTCGCCGCCCGAGAGCTCGCGGCGGTGCTCGCCGCTGACCAGGATCACGGCCCAGCCGCCTGGTCCCGGGTTTCCCGAGACGGCGCCGTCCGGCACGAGCAGCACCTCCGGCCCGGCGGCCGCCGCGGGGTCAGGCATCCGAGATCTCGAGCACGAGCTTGCCGTTCTGCTCGCCGGCCTCGAGCCGGCGCTGCGCCTCGCGCACGTCCTCGAGCGGCCGCACCGAATCCACGAGCGGCCGGATCCGGCCCTGATCGAAGAGCCGCGTGACGGCGCGGAACTCCGAGTCGCTGGCCATCGTCGAGCCGAGCACGTCGAGCTGCTTCCAGAAGATGCGGTGCAGGCGCGCCGGCGGGTTGCCGCCGGTCGTCGCGCCCGTCAGCACCAGGCGCCCGCCGCGACAGAGGGCCTCGATCGAGGTCGCCCAGGTGTCGGCGCCGACGTGCTCGTAGACGACCTCGACGCCGCGCCCGCCGGTGATCTCGCGGACGGCGGCGAGCACGTCGTCGCTGCGGTGGTTGATCGTCGCCGTCGGCGCCGCGCTCGCGGGCGACCGCGAGCACCTCGTCGCGCGAGGCCGTGGCGATCACGCGCGCGCCGAGCGCCGAGGCGAGCGTGACCGCCGCGCTGCCGACGCCCGAGCCCGGCGCCCCACACGAGCACCCACTCGCCGGGCTGGAGGCGCGCGCGCGTCATCAGCATGCGCCATGCGGTCGCGAACACGAGCGGGTAGGCCGCGGCCTCGGCGAAGCTCAGCGGGCCGGGCTTCGCGTGGAGGTTGCGCACGGGCACCACGCAGTAGTCGGCGTGGGCGCCGGCCGTGTGCTCGCCGAGCACGGCGAAGCGCTCGCAGAGCGACTGCTGGCCGCGCAGGCAGGCCTCGCAGAGCCCGCAGAAGATGCCCGGGTTGATGACGACCTCGGTGCCCGGCTCCGGGCCCTCGGTGCCCGGCCCGAGGGCGTCGACGACGCCCGCGCCGTCGGCGCCGAGCGTGTGCGGCTTCGGCCGCGACGGCTTGCCGAGGCGGATCCAGATGTCGATGTGGTTGAGCGCGCTGGCGCGCAGGCGCACGCGCGCCTCGCCCGGGCCGGGCTCGGGCACCGGCACGTCGGTGTCCACGAGCACGACCTCCGGGCCGCCCTCCTCATGGATCCGTACGGCGCGCACGGCAGAGGGTCCGGAGATCGTCCTAGGCTGACCCCGATGCAGGATGAGCTCGAGGCCGAAGGCCTGCTGCTGGGAGTGGCGCGCGCCGAGCCGTACGCCGAGACCGAGCGCCTGATCGCCGAGCGGCGCGCGCGCGGGCTCTTCGGCGAGCTGCGCTTCACGCTCACCAACACGCCGCGCTCGTGCCACCCCGAGCGGCTCGTGCGCGGCGCGCGCAGCGTGATCGCGGCGGCCATGCCGCTGTGGCGACCCGCTGGCGAGCCGCCCGAGGGCCCCGCCGGCCGGATGCCGCGCTATGCCTGGAGCGATCCCTACGGCCCGCTGCGCGAGCGCCTGGACCGGGCTCGCCGAGCGGCTGCGAGCGCGCGGGGCGCGCTGCTCGGTGTTCGTCGACTCGAACCACCACGTCGACCGCGACGCGGCCGTGCGCGCGGGGCTCGCGTTCTCGGCCCGCAACACGATGGCGATCGTGCCGGGCCACGGGTCGTTCGTCGCGCTCGGCGCGATCGTCACGGATGCGGAGCTGGAGCCCGCGGAGGAGCTCGTGCCGCCGGGCTGCGGCTCGTGCACGCTGTGCCTCGACGCCTGTCCGACCGACGCGCTGATCGAGCCGGGCGTGCTCGACGCGACGCGCTGCCTGTCGACGACGACGCAGTCGCGCGGCCCGGTCTCCGACGCCCATGCCGATGCGCTCGGCGATCGCGTCTACGGCTGCGACATCTGCCAGGACGTGTGCCCGTGGAACGCCGGTCCGGCGCGGCGCGGGGCCGACCTGCCGGGCGATCCCGGCGCGTGGGTCTCGCTGGCCGACTGGCTCGAGCTGCCCGACGATGAGCTGCTGGCACGCCACGCGCACCTCTACGTGCCCGAGCGCGATCCCCGCTACCTGCGTCGCAACGCGCTGATCGCGCTCGGCAACGCACCGGTCGAGCAGCGCGAGCTCGCGCGCCGTTACGCCGACGATGCCGACCCGCTGCTGCGCGACGCCGCCCGGCGCGCGCTGCGAGGCCCTACGGACTGACGAGCACCCCGATGCCTTCGCGCTCGGCGCGCTCCAGCACCGCGCTGCCGAAGACGACGTCGTGCGCGCCGACGCCGAGGTTGGCGACCACGACCTGCCCCGGCGGGCGCCGGCGCTCCGGGTCGGCCAGCCAGCCGCCGACCGCGCCGTCGAGCGCGCGCCAGCCGCCGAAGTAGGAGCCGCGGAAGCCGTCGAGCTGGGCGACGTCGTCGGCGAGCAGCAGGTCGGCCTCGTTCGCCGTCTCGGCCGTCAGCGACGTCGAGTAGTCGAGCGGCAGCGTGAGCGCGTCGGGCCGCAGCGCCCCGTGCTCGACCTGCCCACCGCTCGGCACCGATCGGGATGCCCGTGATCACGATCGCGGCGCCGACGGCGGCATCGGTGGCGCTCGCAGCGGTGCGCAGCTCGACGGCCGGTGCGTGGTGCTCGGCCCAGGCGCGCAGGGCGTCGAGGTTGGCCGTCGCGGTGATCCCAGGCCACGACCTCGCGGCGTCCGAGCGCGTCGAGCGCGAGCAGATGGCTGCGCGCCTCGACGCCGGCGCCCGTGATCGCGACGTGGCCCGGCCGCGCGGGGGCGAGACGCTCGATGCAGACGGCCGAGGCCGCGGCGGTGCGGCACGCCGTCAGCGCTGCGCCGCCGAGCAGGCCGCGTACGAGGCCCGTCTCGCTGTCGAGCACGATCACGAGCGCGTTGATCGCAGGCAGGTCGCGCGCGCGGTTGCCGGGAAAGACGCTCACGAGCTTGACGCCCGCGCCGTCGAGGCCGCCGCAGTAGGCGGGCATGACGTTGACGAAGCCGTCGGGGCGCGGATGGATGGCCGGCTTCGGCGGCAGCTCGATCGAGCCCTCGGCCAGCTCGACGAGCACGGAGCGCGCGAGCGCAGCGGCCTCGGCCGGCGGCGGCAGCAGCGCCGCGACCTGGGCGTCGCTCAGCCAGCGCGCCTGCGGCGGGGTCACTGCGCGGTGGTCGTGGCGTGCGAGCGCACGAACGCGGCGAGCTCGCGCGCGCGCAGCGCGACGCGGGCGCGCAGCGGCTCGGGCTCGAGCAGGATCGCCTCGCCCAGGTAGCGGCAGAGCTCGGCGCACAGCCAGCGCTCGGAGCCGTAGGGCACCGACGCGAGCGCGGCGCCGTCGGCGAGCCGCCCGGTGTCGGGGCGATCCTCGAGCTCCCAGCGCGCGACCTCGGCCGAGAACCACACCGAGGCCGTGCCGGCGTGATCGCCGAGCGCGCCGTCGACCCGCGCGGTCACGCTGGCGCGGCGCTCGAACGTCTCCCCGAGCGCCCGGGCCTCGCGGATGCGGTCGACGCGGAACGTGCGCTCGCCGTCGCGCGTGCGATCCCAGGTGTCGCAGTACCAGTCGCCGCGCACGCCGCGCAGGTAGTGCGGCTCGACGATGCGGCGCTCGACGGCGTCGGCCTGGCGCGCGAGGTACTCGATCTCGACGACCTCGCGGCTGCGCACGGCTGCCGAGAGCACCGAGAGCACGTCCTCGTCGAGCGGCGTGGGCTGCGGCGTGGGCGCGCCGCGCATGTCGTAGCGCCCGAACGCGCCCTCGAGCTTCGCGCGCACGTCGTCGAGCGCGGTGCCCGCGTCGGCGGCGACGAGCGGCCCGACGAGGTCGAGCGCGAGCAGCAGCGCCTTGGCCTCGAGCGGCGAGAGCCGCGCGGGCCGGCGGAACTCGTCGCCGTAGAGCTCCTTCTCGACGTGGATCACCTTGCCGTCCTCGACGCGCTCGGCGTACACGGCGTAGCAGCCGCCGCCGAAGTTGACGAGGTTGAGCAGCTGCAGGTGATCCTCGAGCTCCTCGTCGTCGAGCTTGAAGCGGGCGGCGAGCTCGGCGGCGTCGATGAACGCGTCCTTGCGCTCGCCGCAGGCCGCGAGGATGTCGGCGAGCATCGCCTGCAGCACCGCGAAGCGCTCGGGCGTGACCGGCGACTCGCCGCGCTCGGGAGCAGGCGCGCGGTCGACGAGCTCGAGCGGCACGGCGTGCGGCCGCGGATCGCCCTCGTGGTCGGCGGCGACGCGCTCGAGCGCAGCCGCGACCTTCTCGACGAGCTCGGGGGAGAGAGCGGGGAGGCGAGGCCGTCGAGGCCGATCAGCCAGCGCGCGAGCTCCTGCCAGTCGGCGACCGCGGTCGTGTAGAGCAGCGAGCGGTCGTCGCGGTGCTCGAGCGTGCCGTACTGGCCGACGGCGCGCTCGGCCAGCCAGGCGGCCTCGGGCTCGACGAGGATCGTCGCGAGCTCCTCGCTCTCGCCGAGCTGCCACGGCGCGCGATTGCGGTAGGCGCTCGGATCGAACTCCGGGCGGCACGCGGAAGTCGCGCTCGCGACGGGTCGCGAAGCGCACGTCGCCGCGCACGCGGTCGAGCCGGAACGTGCGCACGTCGTCGCGATCGTGGTCGCGCCCGATCACGTACCAGTGGCCGCCCATCAGGTACAGGCTGTAGGGATCGACGGTGCGCACGGCCTCCTCGTCGGAGGAGATCGCCCAGTAGCGGAAGACGACCGTGCGCTGCTTCGAGATCGCCGTCTCGAGCTTCTGCAGCCGCGCCGCGACCTCGGCCGTGAAGCCGCTTCCGAGCAGCCGCACCGAGACCTCGGGCGCCGCGTCGTAGGAGGGGTTCGGCCGGCCGAGCGCGAGGTTCTGGAGCGCCAGGCGCAGCGGCTCGGCGTAGGCGAACTGCCCGTCGAGCAGGTGCACGGCGGTCGAGAGCGCGGCGAGCTCGGCGTCGTTGAGCTCGAGCGGCGGCAGGAAGTAGTGCTCCTGCAGCAGCCGGTAGAGCTCCTCGCCCGTGAAGTCGTCGCGCTGCGACTCGAGCGGCACGCCGAGCGCGAGCAGCTCGCTGCGGTCGGCGTAGAAGCGGCGCGCGAAGGCCTCGTCGGACATCTCGGAGTAGCCCTCGACGGCCTGTTTGACGTCGCGTGCAGAGGCAGAGCGCCGCTCTGCCATCAGGTACGCAACCAGGGAGAGCTGGCGCACGAGCTTGTCGGTGTCCGGTGTCACAGAAGACAGGAGTGTATGCGAGGTGCGGGCCTCCGGCGGGGGGAGGAAAGGCCCAATTTCGGCCCATAACAGTCCGGAGCTGCACCGAGGCTGCGCGCGGGCGCGCCCGCGCGCTCGCGGGCAGTTGCAGCGCGTGCCACTCGGCGCGCGTGGGCGCCGCCCCGCCGGCGCCCCTGCCGCTGTCGCTCTGCGGGCGAGACCTGCGGGATCGAGCGGGCGGCTGCGGGGCGGTTGGCCAAATGACACTCGCGGCGAGTGTCATTTGGCCGCGACCCGCGCCGCGGCGGCCCTCGCCCGGCTCTCGAGCGGCGGACACGCCCCCGGCGGGCGGGGCGGGAGGGCCGCTCTACCATGCGGGGATGGCATCGCGCCGCCTGCCGTTTCAGGCCATCGCCGTTGCGGTCTGCCCGGTCGTCTGCGCGCTCCCGGCGATCGCCTCGGCGCGTCCGCCGGCGGCGCCGGTGGTGCCCGATCCGACGTGGTGGGCGCCCCAGGCGCGGCTGCTCACGCTCGGCTCGGCGCCGTCGCGGCCGCCGGTCGCGCGCTTCGCCGCGGGACTGGCGGGCTGGGCGCTGATCGGCCCGGGTGCCGTCAGCGTGCGTGCGGGCGGGCCCGGAGGGCGGTACGCGGCGCTGCGAGACAACACCACGCTCGAGACCCCGCCGCTCGCGATCGGCACGGCCCAGCAGGTGCTGCTGATCACGGCGCGCGCGCCCGTCGGCTCGCCGCTCCTGCACGTCACCGCCGTGCTACCGGACGGCACGCTGCGGCAGCTCGGCGACCTGCGCCCGACCGCGAGCTGGGACACGTTCGCGTTCAACGCCGCGGGCCTCACGGGGCAGAGCGTGCGGCTGCGGCTCGATCCGGTGATGGGTCGCCTCGACGCCGTCGATCTGGCGCGCGTAGGGGAGAGCGAGCAGATCGCAGCCGGCATGCAGCTCGTGCGCGGCTCCGCACGCCGTGCGCTCGGACTGCCCGCGGGTGCGCTCCTGACCGCCGGAGCGGGCCCGTTCGAGCTGCGCACGGCGCGCTTCCGCGTCGCCTCGGACGCGGCCACGGTGAGCGTCTGGATCCGCGGCATCGCGGGGCGGCGGCCGGCGGTCGCGCTCAGCGCCGCGCGCCGGCCGCTCGGCACCGCGATCGCGGGCGAGGGCTGGCGCGCGGTGCGCCTGCCGATCGCCGCGCTGCGCGGCCGGCGGATCGCGCTGACCGTCGCGAGCGCCGATGCCACGGGCCTGCAGCTCGCCTACGTCGGCACCGTGCAGCGCGCGCCGGCGCTGCATGTCCTGCGCTTCCTGCCGGCCGCTCCGAAGGCCGCGCCCGGCGCTCCGACCGGCGTGGTCGTGACCGGCTCGCGTGCCCTCGTGGGCGTGCAGATCGCGCTCGAGCAGCGCCGCGGCTCGCTCTGGCAGCGGGTGGGGGCGGGCCGGCTCGAAGGCCAAGGGTGCACGCGTGCGGCTGAACGTGAAGCTGCCGCGCAGAGCCGTCGTGCGGGCGGTCTACGCCGGCTCGGAGGCGGTGGCCGCCGGCTCGTCGCCGGTGCGCACGCGCCGGGCGTGATCGCCCATCTCGACCTCGACGCGTTCTTCGCGGCCGTGGAGCAGCTCGAGCGGCCCGAGCTGCGCGGCAAGGCGGTGGTGGTCGGCGGCGATCCGCGCAGCCGCGGCGTCGTCTCCACGGCCAGCTACGAGGCGCGCGCATTCGGCATCCGCTCCGCGATGAGCGCAGCCGAGGCCTACCGGCGCTGCCCGGGCGCGATCTTCGTCAAGCCCGACATGGCGCGCTACCGCGAGCGCTCGCGCACGGTCTGGGCGGTCGTCGGGAGCCTCGTCGAGCGCTTCGAGCAGGTCGGCATCGACGAGGGCTACCTCGACCTGACCGGCCTCGTGCGCGAGCCGTCCGACGCGCGGGCGCTGCTCGGCACCCTGCAGGCCGCGGTGCGCGACGCCACCGGCCTGTCGTGCTCGCTCGGCTGCGGCACGGGCAAGACGGTCGCGAAGATCGCGAGCGACCACCGCAAGCCGGGCGGCGTCTTCGTCGTCGCGCCCGGCCGCGAGGCCGACTTCCTCGCACCGCTGCCGCTGCGCGCGCTGCCCGGCATCGGGCCGCGCGGGGAGCACCGGCTGCAGGCTGCCGGTCTCGCGACGATCGGCGATCTGGCGGCGCTCGACGACGACGCCCTCGCGGCGCTCGGCATGGGCGGCAAGGTCGGCTTCGACTTGCGCCGGCGCGCCCGCGGCATCGATCCGCGCCCCGTCGTCGTCGAGGCCTCCGATCCCGTCACGATCGGCGAGGAGACGACGTTCGACCACGATCTGCTCGACCCGCTCGCGATGGCGGCCGAGCTCGCGCCGATCGCCGAGAACGTGTTCGCGCGCGTCGAGCGCAACGGCTTCGCGGCCCGCACCGTGACGACGAAGCTGCGCTATGCGGACTTCGCGATCGTGACGCGCTCGCGCACGCTGCCGGCGCCCGTGGCGAGCGCTGCGGCGCTCTCGAGCCTGGCCGTCGAGCTGCTCGAGAAGGCGCTCGCCGATCGCCGTGCGCCCGTACGGCTGCTCGGCGTCTACGTGGGCAAGCTCGCGCGCGAGGCACAGCTCGAGCTGCCGCTGGAGTGATTCAGGCGGCCACGAAGCCGGCCGCGATGCGCTCGTCGAGATGCGCGTGCGACGGGCAGTACTCGCTCTCGGGCATCGCGCCGCGCTGGCACGGCTGGCCCTTGCGCGTGAGCGCGCGGCAGCGGCCGAGCAGGTCGCTGCGCCGCTGGAGCTCGGCCTCGGCGGCCTCGACGACGCGCGAGATGACCTCGTCGACCGCGACGTACACGCGCGCCTGCTGCGTGATCGGGAAGTAGCGCCGGATCTCCTCGAAGAGGCTGCGCGTCGGGCGGGCGAAGTAGCGGGGATCGGCGGCGAGCCGCTCGACGGCGGCCTCACACGCGGCCAAGACGCGCCGTTGTGCCTCGACCCGGCCAACGCCGGGTTGCGAGTCGTCCACGAGGTCCTTGACCGCGAGGAAGATCGCGCGGCTGTACTGGTACATGCACTCTCCTGCCGGTGACCGCTCGTTCCGTGCGGACGGAGGTTCGCCACCGGGCGCTCGTTTCCCTGCGAGCGATTGTGGAGACTGGCGAGGCCTAAATCAAGGGCACGAAAGGAGGATGTCCGGCGCCGGTCGCAGCGCGGCGTCCGCCTCGAGCCGGAGACAGGCGATCGCGATCGCCTCGGGCGAGCTGTCGCCGCACGAGAAACGGCGCCCGAGCCGCTGCGCCGCGACCGCCGTCGTGCCGCTGCCGGCGAAGGGATCGACCACCAGGTCGCCCTCGTCGGTCGTCGCCGCGATCACGCGCTCGAGCAGCGCCAGCGGCTTCTGCGTCGGGTAGCCGGTGCGCTCGCCGGCGGTCGGCGCGATGCTCGGGATGTCCCAGACCGAGTCGTACGCCTTGCCGCCCTTGAGGTAGTAGCGCCGGCCGTGGGCGTTCTGGTAGCGGCCGTGCTCGTCGGAGTGCGCGTACTTCGCCTCCATCGCCGGCGTGAGGCCGCCGCGCAGACGGTGGAATGTGTTGTGCGCGCCGCGCGCGTAGAACAGCAGCACGTCGTGCTTGCGCGCGAACGCGTTGGCGGGCGCGCGGCCGCCGAGCCCGTAGCGCCAGATGATCTCGTTGCGGAAGCCGTCGCGGCCGAAGACGCCGTCGAGGGCGACACGCGCGTATGCGGCCATGCGGTGGTCGAGGTGCAGGAACAGCGAGCCGGTGGGCGCGAGCACGCGATGCAGCTCGGCGAGATGCGGCTCGAGCCAGGCGCGATAGGCCTCGGGATCGTCGCGGCGGTCGTCGTAGCGCTGTTCGGCAGCCGTGCCCGCTGCGGCCCTGCGCACCTTGCCCGTCGCGAACGGCGGATCGGCGTAGGCGAGGTCGACGCTGCCGTCGGCGAGCCCGCCGAGCAGCGTCAGCGCGTCGGCGACGGCGAGCCGGTTGGGCTCACGGTCGCTCGCACCGAGCGTCAGGCGTTCGGGCAGGTCGCGCACACGACCATCATGGCGCGGGGGCCCACCGGGGCCCGTGCGTCAGCTCAGGCTGCTGCGCCGACCCGCGTGGGGAGCGACGTGGGCTCCTCCAGATGCGAGTGCGACGGGCAGTACTCGCGACCCGGCAGCGGGGTGCGCTGGCAGGCCTTGCCCTTGCGGGTGGTCGCGCGGCAGCGGGCGTTCGCCTCGTTGAGCCGATCGAGCTCGATCTGGATCGAGGCCCGCGCGAGGCTCACCATGCGCTCGATCGCGTAGAAGACGCGCGCCTGCTGCGAGATCGGGAAGTAGCAGCGGATCTGCTGGAACAGGCTGCGGGCGGGCTGCGGGAAGTACCGCGGATCGCTCGCGAGCCGCTCGATCGTCGACTGCGCCGCCTCGAGCACGCGCCGGCGCGCCTCGGTCACACTGATGGTGTCCGGGTGCGGATCGACGATGTCTTTGAGCTCGAGGTAGAGGGTGCGGCTGAACCGGTACATGATTGCTCGCTCGTGACGGTCTGCTGGGGATCTTCCTGGGGGACTTCGTGCACGCACGGTTCAGGAAGCGGACCATTAGCGTATCGGATGAGCACGCGAAAAGCTCGTAATGCGCGGACGAACTTGCATCTCTGACAGCCGACTTTGTGACGCGGCTCGTGACATCACAGTGATGAGCTTGTAACACCGGCCGATCAGCCCGAGCGGGCCGTCGCGCGGGCGAGCGGAGCAGCGCGCGCCGGAGGGCGCGCGGCGGGCCGCGCCGCCGCTGGCGTCACCGTCCGCGCGCCGGTCCGTACCGTACGGGTCGCGATCGTCGGCACCGTCACCGGCGTCGCGGCCGGTCCGCGCGGGTGCGTGCCGGCACCGTGGGTGCGAGCGCACCGGCATGCGCCATCCCGGCGATCAGCGCCACGAGCTCTCGCCGGGCGTCGCGCGCTCGACCTCGCGGCGCGCGTACCGGCGCCGCGACGGCCCGGCCAGGTGCCGCATCGGCCCGCGGCGGCAGCGCGGGCGGCCGCATCCGGCTGCTCGTCGGCCGCGCCCGATGGGCCCATGTCCGGCCGCCCGGCGGCCGCCTCATCTACCGTTCGCGTCCATGGAAGCGATCACCCGCGTGGGCGTCGTCGGCCTCGGAGCGATGGGAGCCGGTATCGCCCAGGTGCTGCTCGAGGGCGGCGTCGAGGTCGTCGGCCGCGATCTCGACGACGCCGCGCTCGAGCGCGCGCGCACCCGCATCGAGGACGGCCTCGCGCGGCGCGTCGCCAAGGGCCTGCGGAGCGACGGGAACGCCGCGGCGGCGCTCGGGCGGCTGACGCTCGTGCGCGGAGCTCGACGGCCTCGCCGGCTGCGAGCTCGTGATCGAGGCGATCGTCGAGGAGATCGGCGCCAAGCGCGAGCTGTTCGCCGCGCTCGACGGCGTCTGCGGCGAGCGCGCGTGCTCGCGACCAACACCTCCGCGATCTCGGTCACTGCGATCGCGGCTGCGAGCGCCCGGCCGGAGCGCTGCCTCGGGCTGCACTTCTTCAACCCGGCGCCGCTGATGCCGCTGGTCGAGGTCGTACGCGCCGAGTGCACCGACGACGAGTCCTATGAGCGCGCGGACGCGCTGATCGTGGCCTGCGGCAAGCAGGCCGTGCGCTGCGGCGACACGCCCGGCTTCGTCGTCAACCGCCTGCTCATCCCGGCGCTCAACGATGCCGTGCGGGCGCTCGACGAGATCGGCATCGAGCCGGCGGCGATCGACACGGCGATGTCGGCCGGCGCGGGCTGGCCGATGGGGCCGTTCCGGCTGATCGATCTGATCGGCATCGACGTCCACGTGCACGCGTGCGAGGCGCTGCACGCGGCCACCGGCGACCCCCGCATGGCGCCGCCTCCGCGTTTACGCCGCATGCTCGCCGCGGGGCTGCTCGGCCGCAAGAGCGGCCGCGGCTTCCACGACTACACGGCCGCGGGTGAGCGCCCGCTGTGAGCTCCGGCCCGGTACTTACGAAATCCTTACCGCCGCAGCACCGCGTTATGACAGCCCCGGTGTCTAATAGGGGTATGCGCGACCCCAGCCCTCAGCGCACGTCCCTCGAGCCGCCGCGCGGCTCTGCGCGCCGCTCTCGGCGCGCTGCTCGCGGCCCTCGTGCTGGTTCCCGCAGCCGGGGCCGCCCCGGGCGATCGCGGCGTCTTCGTGACGAAGGGCGCGGGCCGCGTGATCTTCGCGGGCGGCGGCGGCATCGCCTACGGCACCGTCTTCTCGGGCGGCTCGCTGATCGTCACCGACTACTCGGCCGCCCACGACCTCAAGGTCGACTCGCCGGTCGCGCCGACGATCAATCCGATCAGTCGCGCACCTACGCGCCCGCGGGCGGCGCGAAGAGCCTTGCGTTCCGCATCTCGGGCTCGGCCTACCGCGTGACCGTGCAGGGCTCCAGCACGTACAACGCCGTCGGCGTCTACGGCCGGCTGCAGGTCCAGGGCAAGGGCACGGTCACGATCAACGGCGGGCGCCGCAAGGCCTGGAACATCCCGCTCGTCAGGCTCGGCAAGATCCCGAAGGCCGTCCGGGAGGCCGTCGAGCTCGCCGCCATCGGCGCGCCGCTCCCGGAGCCCCCGGCGCCGCCGCTGCCGCCCGTCGCCACGGCGCCGCCGGTGACGACCACCGCGGCCGCTTGACCACGCGCACCGGGCGCGGGTAACGGGCGTAGCTAGAGTGAGTGCATGAGCGAGCGCATCCTCGTGGTCGAGGACGAAGCCAACATCGCGAGCTTCGTCAGCGCCTACCTCGAGAAGGCGGGCTACGTCGTCGACCGGGCCGTGAACGGCACCGAGGCGAAGGAGAAGGCCGTCAGCACGAGCCCGTCGCTGATCCTGCTCGACCTCAACCTGCCCGACATGGACGGCCTCGAGGTCTGCCGCCAGGTGCGCGCCACGAGCACGGTGCCGATCCTCATGCTCACGGCCCGCGACGACGACGTCGACAAGATCGTCGGCCTCGAGGTCGGCGCCGACGACTACCTCACCAAGCCGTTCAACCCGCGCGAGCTGGTCGCGCGCATCCGCTCGATCCTGCGCCGCGCGACCGCGCCGCCGCCGGCCTCGAAGGGCCGGCGCACGCACGGTGCGATCTCGATCGACGCCGGCCGCCGCGAGCTGCTCGTCGACGGCGAGCCGATCCAGCTCGCGCCCAAGGAGTTCGACCTGTTCTGGGAGCTGCTCGACCACAGCGGGCTCGTGCTCACGCGCGACCAGCTGCTCGAGCGGGTGTGGGGCTACACGTTCGCGGGCGATACGCGCACCGTCGACGTGCACGTGCGCCAGCTGCGGCGCAAGATCGGCGACACGTGCCCGATCGTGACCGTCTGGGGTGTCGGCTACAAGGTCGCCGACGATGCCTCTGCTGTCTCTTAGGACGCGACTTGTCGCGCTCTTCCTCGTCAGCCTCGCGACTGCCGCGTTCCTCTTCGCCGCGGTCGCCCTGCGGCAGTACTCGCAGGAGGAGCGCTCGCGTGCCCGCTCGGAGCTGAGCCGCCAGGTGCTCGGCAGCGTCGCGCTGATCGAGGAGTTCGCCGACAAGCGGCTGCGCGACGAGGCCGGTGCCCCGGCCGACTTCGCGAGCCGGCTCGGCGACATCATGGCGGCGCGCGTCTACTTCGTCGGACGCTCCGGGCTCGAGCCGCCGATCGACGAGGTCAAGTTCGGCAAGGCCCCGAGCGGCACGGAGGCGCGGCTCGACTGGGCGGCGCTCGGGAAGACGGGCCGCAATCGCGGCGCGCAGACGCTCGACCTGCGTCTCGCGGACGGCACCTCGACGCTCGCCGCGGCCGGCGGCTTCCACTACGGCGGGCAGCTGATCGGTGCGATCGTCGTCGCGCGGCCGGTGCGCTCGATCAACGCCTCGACGCTCGTCCAGGGCCGGCGCGTCGTGCCGCCCCTGCTGCTCGCGGTGGCCGCAGCGGCGCTCGTCGCGCTGCTGCTGAGCCGACGCATCACGCGGCCGGTGCAGGAGCTGACCGCTGCGAGCGAGCGCATCGCGCGCGGCGAGTACGACGTGCACCTGACCTCGAAGGGCCCTGACGAGCTCGGTCAGCTGGCGCTGCGCTTCGAGCAGATGGCGCGCCGGCTGCAGGAGGCGAGCGTGCACGAGCGCAACTTCCTGATGCGCATCTCGCACGAGCTGCGCACGCCGCTGACGGCGATCCAGGGGCACGTCCAGGCGATCGCGGACGGCGTCATCGAGGGTGAGGAGGAGCAGCAGGCGTCGCTCGAGATCGTGCTGGCCGAGGCGGGTCGCCTGCAGCGCCTGATCGGCGACCTGCTCGACCTCGCGCGCCTCGAGACCCGCAAGTTCTCGCTCAACGTCGAGGAGGTCGACCTCTTCGAGCTGTGCGAGCAGGCGGTCGGCGCGCAGCGCGAGGAGGCGCGCGGCCGGCACCTCGACCTGCACGTCGACGCGAGCGCGCGGCCGGTCGTCGTCGGCGACGGCGACCGGATCCTGCAGATCGTCACGAACCTCGTCACGAACGCCCTGCACGCGACGCCCGAGGAGGGCGAGGTCGCGATCGACGTCGCGCTCGCCGACGGCATGGGGATCGTGATCGTGAGCGACACCGGGCCTGGCATCCCGGAGGCGGAGCGGGCGTCGATCCTGCGCCCGTTCGTGACGAGCGACGTCCGCGACGGCGTCGGTCTCGGGTCTGCCCGTCGCGTCCGAGCTCGCGAGCGCGATGGGCGGCACGCTCATGGTCGGCGACCGGCTCGGCGGCGGCGCGGCGTTCACGCTGAGGCTGCCGCTCGCCGGCGCGACGGCGATCCCGCCGCGGCCGCCGCGCTCGGAGCTCGTCAGCGAGTAGCCGCGCGTGCCGGGACGCGCGCGGGCGCCCCGGCACGGCCGATGGTCACTTCTTGGTCGCGCCGACCTGGTTGACGGCTGCCTGGAGCTTGTTCACGAGCGCGGTCGCGATCGGTCCGCCGACCTTGTTGTCGATCGCGGCAGCGACGGCGACCAGCAGCGCAGCGATGGCGAGGACGATGCCGACGTACTCGACGGTGCCCTGCCCGCGCTCGGCGCTCTGGATGCGAACGGCGAGCAGCTGCAGCTTGGAAACGAGCATCGGTGGATCTCCTAGGTGCGAGCCCGCCGGAGCGGGCGGTGTGTGCAGCGGGCGTCTGCTGCCGCGGGTCGGTCATGGGCTGTCTCAGCGATGACGACGAGCCCGGAAGCACTCGCGCGGAGGATCACGCGTGGGGTAGTCCTGCGCGGCAGGCGCTCGGATCCGAGCCCCGCCGGGGATTCGACGCGCCGGACGTGTGGAGCGCTCGCGTCCAGCCGAAGGTGCGGTGCACGGGCCAGTCGACGACGACGTCGCCCGGCGCGCAGCCGCCGGCGAATCGCCGCCGTCGTCGGCGTTGTCAGGCTGAGGCCGTCCGGCCCGTGATACCGCCGGCGCCGAGAGCCTGGGCACGCGCACCGCAGCGCGGCTTCACGAACGCCCGGGCGGCGGCCTTGCCGACGGACTTCGCGAGTGCGCCGCCCGGTACCAGTCAACACGGCGTCGATCGCGACGGCGTGCGCGTCGGTGTGGTGGCTCGCTGCGAGCGCGCCGCGCTTGTCCGCGACGGTCGACCCACGAGGCGACGGCGGGTGCCGCTCGGCGTCTCGACGTCGGGTCGCCTCGTCGTTCTGCGGGGGCGGTAGCGGGTCATCGTCGCGCTGCGCCCACGCGCGATACGTGCGGCGTGTTCCGATCCACGGAGCCGAGCTCACGGCGGCGGCCAGGAGAAGCGGGCCCGAGATCTCGTGCGCTCGCATCCCCGCCGTGGCGACGTGCGAGCGCGATCAGGGCGGCGTCCGGCGTGATCGCCGTGCCATCGGCGGCGAGCGCCGCCTGGACGTCGGCGATGTCGGCGGCGCTGGCCGCCCGGGCGGCGGGCTTCGCCGGCGCAACGGAAAGGGCGGCGGCGATCGCGCCACGAATCCCTTGCACCAGCGCGGGCCGGGCGAGCATCAGCGCCGCACCGAGCAGCGCGGCGAGCGCGAGCAGCGCCGCGTACTCGGCCGAGGCCTGACCGCGCATGCTCATTGCGCGCCGGCGGCGCCGTGGCCGCCTCGGGTGGCAGTGCGCTCGACGATGACGAGGCCCTCGCCCGGCTGGCGGCGCAGAACGATCGTCTGCAGTCCGCCACGCGACTCGATCGACGATGTCTCCCGCCTCGTGACCCGGCGCGATCACGTCGTCGGAGAACACGCCGGCGTGCTCGAGCAGCGAGTACCCGGGCGCAAGGCCGAGGATGGTGCTGTCCACCTGCTCGGAAATGTCCGTGTGAAAGTGGGCCTCGAGCCATGCGTCTTCGCTGACGCGCTCGACGAGGTGCACGGCGGCGCCCGACAGCGAGCTGATGGATGCGGCGCCCAGCGCCTGCTCGACGACCGGCCGGATGGCGCCATCGAAGGCCGCTCCGGCCTCGTGCACCGAGGCGGGCGAGGAGATGCGTGCGCAGGTCGAGCAGCGTCGGAGCCGAGTCGCCCGCGCCGGTCGCCGCTGCGAGCAGCTCGCGTTCGAGGCCGTCGAGGCCGGGGGCCGTCGGCGTGCCGCTCGCGACGGCGCCCGAGACGGCGCCGGCGATGGTCGACGCCAGCGCCGGGCCGAGGCGCACGACGCCCAGCCCGAGGACGATGGCGAGCGCCAGCGCCACCGCTGTCAGCGCGGCCGTCTCGACGCTGGCCTGTGCTCTTTCCCGCATGCCGCCACGATGGGGGCGGCGTCAGTGACGGATCTACGCGCGGATGTGACGAGAGCGTGTCAGGACGCGTCGGGGCGCAGCGGCATCGCGCCGCTCGCGTGCGCGTCCTCGACGCTCGCCCGCACCCGCAGCGACGCCGGCGCGTCCTCGCCGGCGGCCGGCTCGGCCGCCTGCTCGCGCGCGAGCGTGAACTGGAGCGGCCGGCCGACGACGGCCTGCACCTCGGCCAGCTCGCGCCGCACCGCTCGCAGCTCGGTGCGCAGCGCGGTGAGACCGCCGCTGATCAGCCCGACGAGCACCTCGAGGTCCTCGACGCGGGACATCCGCTCGGCCAGCAGGTCGCTCTCGATCCGCTCGACGCCACCCGCGAGCGCGCCCGTCTGCTCGACGACCTGGTCGAGCCGCCGCCCGAGTCCGCCCTCGTCCTCGCCGAGCGCGCGCGCGACCGCGGCCTCGACCCGCGTCGGCAGGATGGCCGCGAGCTCGCTCGCGGAGCGGCGCAGCTCGTCGACGTGGCGCTCGGAGCGCGCGAGCAGCGTGCGGAGGTCGGGCCCGGCCGGTGCCTCGGAGGCGCCGAGGCTGCGCTGGCGCAACTCGCCGATGCGCCGGAGGGCCGCTTCGCGGGCGTCCCTGAGTGGGTCTTGCTGCGTATCTTCGGCGTCCATCTTCGCTCCCGTCGTGGCCGCGGCAAGCGTAGATGATCGATCCACGCACTACGGTGAGGGCCATGAACACCTGGCACTCCGTGACCGGCCCGGACGGGCAGCTGCTGTTCGACCGGATGCGCTTCGCGCGCAGCTCGCTCAGCCGCGTGCGCGGCCTGCTCGGCCGGCGCTCGCTGCCGGCGGGCGAGGGCCTCGCCTTCCGCGAGAAGTCGATCCACATGTTCTTCATGCGCATGTCGCTCGACATCGTCTTCTGTGACGCGGACATGCAGATCCTCCGCATCGTCCCCGGCCTGCGCCCCTGGCGCATGACCGGCTGCCGGCTCGCCCGCTACGTGCTCGAGATCGGCCCGGGCGAGGCCGCCCGCCTCGGCCTGCACGAGGGCATGGTGCTGCGGGTCGAGCCGGCCTTCGAGCGCCGCGCGCGAAGGCTGAACGTCTCGCCGTGACCAAAGCGTGACGGAAGTGTGCCAAGTGACTTGAGCACCTTGCTCGTCTTGCGTGTTAGGGCGTACGGTGGCCCTGGCTGCACGGGACGCTTGCGAGGGGGGATCGAGTTGCACAGAACGGTATTGCTCGTCGAGGACGAGGCGAGGCTCGCCGACGTGCTCGCGGAACAGCTGACCGCCGAGGGCTTCGAGGTGCGTCAGGCCTACGCGCTCAAGCAGGCGCTGCGCGTCCTCGACGACTTCGTGCCCGATCTCGCGCTGCTCGACATCGGCCTGCCGGACGGCTCCGGCCTCGACGTCCTGCGCCGCCTGCGCTGTGGGGCCGACAGGCTCGACAGCGGCACGCCCGTGCTCCTGCTGACGGCGCGCACGGAGGAGGCGGACGTCCTCCGCGGCTTCGAGCGCGGGGCCGACGACTATCTCCGCAAGCCGTTCGCGATGCCCGAGCTGTTCGCCCGGATGCACGCGCTCCTGGCGCGCGGCCGGCGCATCCACGCCGACATCCGCGTCGGCGACCTCCTGCTCGAGCCGTCTGCGCGGCGGGCGAGCTGGGCGGGCTCCGTGCTGCCGCTCTCGGGGCGCGAGTACGACCTCCTGCTCGAGCTCGCCCGCGATCCGGGCGCGGTGCGCTCGAAGGCCGACCTGCTGCGCGAGGTCTGGCGCATGCCGGCCACCCTGCGCACGCGCACGGTCGACTCGCATGCGAGTCGCCTGCGTCGCAAGCTCGTCGCGGCCGGGGCCCCGAACGACCCCATCCTGAATGAGTGGGGGCGCGGGTACCGCCTCGAAGTCGCTCGTGCGCTCTAGCCTCCGCGGCCGACAGATCCCGCTCGAAGCCCGCCTCTCGGTCGCCGTCGCCGTGGTGGTCGCGGTCGCGCTGTCCGCGATCGGGCTGCTGGTCGTCGCTCGCATCCACGAGCGCGTGGCCGGCGAGGGCCGCGCCGGCCTCGAGCGGTCGCTGTCCGCGGCGCTGCCCTCGCTCCGGCGCGGTGAGCTGCCCGAGGTGGCGGGGACGACGTTCGCCTGGATCGACGGGCCGCGCTCCGGCGGCAATGCCGCTCTCGTCGCCGCCGCGCGTGCAGGCACTGCGCCCGACCTGGGCACCTTCGCCGAGCGGCGGGTCGGCACGCGGCGGCTGCTGGCGGTGACGCACGCGCCGCAGGCGCTGGATCGCGACCTGCTGCTGATCGAGGCCGAGGGTCTCGTGCCGGTCGGGCTCGTGCTGGTGCTCGTCGGTGTACGGCTGTTCGAGCGCGCGGGCCGGCGCCATCGCCGGCAGCTCGAGAGCATCATGGACGCGGCCGAGCGCATCGGCGCGGGGGAGCGCGACGTGGCGCTCGCGCCCGGCAGGAGCGAGGTCGGCCGCGTCGCCGGATCGCTCGAGCACCTGGCCAGCGGGCTGCGCGACCTCGATCGCGACCGCGGCCTCTACGTCTCGCAGGTCAGCCACGATCTGCGCAACCCGCTCGCGCTGATCGGGACCTACGCGTCGGTGCTCCGCCTCGACGAGCGCTCGCTGCCGCGCGCGGCCAAGTTGCAGACGATCGAGGACGAGGTCTCGCGGCTCGCGCTGATGGTGGACGACCTGCTCGAGCTCGGGCGGACGCACGCGCTCGCCCTGCACATCCAGCCCGCCGCAGCCGATGTCCGTGCGCTCGCCTCCGCCGCCGTCGTCGCGGCCCGGGCGCGCTCCGGCGGCAGGCGCGTGCTGCTGCTCGCACCCCCCGGCGTCCTGCGCGCCGACGTCGACTCCCAGCGTGTCCGACAGGCGCTCGACAACCTGCTCGACAACGCGATCCGGCACGCGAGCACCGAGATCCGCGTCGGCCTCGCCCGTGACGGCCCGCTCGGACTCGAGCTCTCGGTCGAGGACGACGGTGGTGGCATCGACCCCGCGGTGCTGCGGCGCCTCTTCGAGCCGTTCGCCCAGGGCACCGAGCTCAGCGGCGGGGCGGGCATGGGGCTGTCGACCGTGCGCGCGATCGCCGAGGCCCACGGCGGCGGTGCCGGCGTCGCCGCCCTGCCCGACGGCGGCACGCGCTTCACGCTGCGCCTGCCGCTCTCGCGCGACCGCGCGGTCGTCTCGTGAACCGCCTCGGGTCGCTCGATCGTCTGCGCGAGCACTGGCTCGCCGGCGCCGGCCTGGCGCTCGCGCTCGTCGCCCTCCTCCTGGCGCTGCTGCCGGGAAGCGCCGCGCCGCGCAGCGAGGTGCTCGTCCTGCGCCATGCGGTCGCAGCCGGGGCGATCGTGCGTGCCGGCGACGTCGCCGCGGTGTCGATCGCCGCGGCAGACCTGACGCCCTCGATGCTCGGCTCGCTTGGCCCGCTGACCGGCCGGCGATTGCTGATCGGCCTCGCAGGAGGCGACTTCCTGCCGCGCGGCGCGCTGGCTGCCCGCGGCCCGGGGCCCCTGCTCCGAAAAGGCGAGCGCGCCGTGGCGCTCGCGCTCGACCCCGCCTCCGCGCCGGATCTCGCGCTGCTGCGCGCGGGGCGCCACGTCGACGTCGTGATCGCCGGCGCCGGCGGATCGAGGGTCGCGGCGCGGGGGCTCGAGCTGCTCTCGCCCGCCAGCGAGCGCTCCGGCGGCATCGTCGTGACGGTGCGCGCGCCGGCGGCGGTGGCGCTCACCCTGACAACGGGGCAGAGCCGGCGCGACCTGCGCCTGCTGCTGCGCGGTGACGGCTCGTGATCGTGCGCGTCGCCCTGCTCGGCGGCGATGCACTGCTCGACGGCGAGCTCAGACACGCACTCGCCGATCTCCCGGGCATCGCGCTCCTGGCCCCGGCGCACTCGGGCGATGCGGACCTGCTGCTCGCGGCCGACTCCTCGCTCGCGGCCGCGAGCGACCTGGTGCGCGGCGAGCGCGCGCGCCGCGCGGATGCCCGCGTGCTCCTGATCGCCGCCGCGGGTGCGACGGGGGCGATGCGCCAGGCGCTCGAATGCGGCGCGGTGGGGGTGGTCGGGCGCCCGCTCGACGCCGCCGGCCTGCGCCAGGCGCTCGCCGCCGCGGGCTGCTTCGACTCCACGCTCGTCACGCGCGCCGCCGAGGACGAGGGCCACGTCGCGTTCCTGGGCGCGGGCGGTGGGATGGGCACGACGACCTGCGCGGTCGCGCTGGCCGTCGGCTGCGAGCGCGCATTCGTGCTCGACCTCGCGCTCGCGACGGGGGATGCGGCCGAGGTGGCCGGCGCGCAGATCGCGATTCCCGACGCGCTCCTGCGGCTCGCCTGCGGGCCGGTCACGACGCCCGCGGAGCTCGCGGCCGGGCTGGCGCAGGGCGGTGCCTGCCGGGTGCTGCCGGCGCCGGCGCTGCCCGAGCACGCCGACCTGATCGACGAGCACGGCATCGCGCGCGTGCTCGACCTCGCCTGCGCGAGCGGCCTGCGGGCGATCGTCGACTGCGGCTCGCGCATGGGCGTCGAGAGCATTCCGGTGCTCGAGCGGGCGAGCCTCGTCGCGATCGTCGCCAGCGCCGATGCGCGCGGCCTGCGCGGCGCGCGCCGCACGTCGCTCCTGCTCGCGCGTCTCGGGCTCGCCGGGCGCGGTGTCGGCCTCGTCGCGACGAGCGCCCGCAACGCCCGGGTGGCAGACGCGTTCGCAGCCCAGGCGGGGCTGCCCCTGCTGGCGGCGGTGCGCTCGGACACGCGCGTCGCGCGTGCCCGCGAGCGCGGCCTCGCTCCACCGGGCGCGGCCTTCGCCGCGCTCGCCGCGCTGGCGACCGCGCCCGCGTCGTGAGCCTCTGGGAGCGGGCGCAGCTCGGAGCGGCGGCCGCGCTCGATGCGCCCGCCGGCGAGGGCAGCGCGCCGCGCGCCGATCCGCTCGCCGCACTGCTCAACGACCCGAGCGTGACCGAGGTGATCGCGAACGGGCCGGCCGAGATCTGGATCGAGCGGCGGGGCCGTCTCCAGCGCGCGTCGTTCCGCTTCGATGATGCGGGCGCGCTGCGCGACGCCTGCGTGCGCCTCGCCGCGCGGGCGGGTCGCCGGCTCGACGACGCGCAGCCGATGGTCGACGCTCGGCTCGCGGACGGCTCGCGCCTCAACGTCGTGTTGCCGCCGCTCGCGCCGGACGGCCCGCTCCTGACCCTGCGCCGCTTCGCGCCGCGGCCGTTCACGCTGAGCGAGCTCGTCGAGCTCGGCTCGCTGACGACGGCTGACTGCGAGCTGCTCGATGCATGCGTGCGCGCACGGCTGTCGATCGTGATCAGTGGCGGGACGTCGAGCGGCAAGACCTCGCTGCTCGGCGCGCTCGCCGAGCGGATCGACGCGTCCGAGCGGATCGTCACGGTCGAAGATGCGGCCGAGCTGCGCATCGACCGGCCGCACGTCGCGCGGCTCGAGGCCCGCGGAGCGAGCCTCGAGGGCAGCGGCGAGGTCGGCATACGCGAGCTCGTGCGCAACGCGCTGCGGATGCGGCCCGACCGCCTGGTCGTGGGCGAGGTGCGCGGCGGCGAGGCGCTCGACATGCTCCAGGCGATGACGACCGGGCACGACGGGTCGCTCACCACCGTGCATGCGAAGAGCCCCGACGACGCGCTCCGGCGGATCGAGCTGCTGGCGCTGATGGCGGGGCTCGAGCTGCCGCACGCCGCAGTGCGCGAGCAGGTCGCCTCGGCGTTCGACGTCGTCGTCCAGGTGGTGCGCCGCAGCGACGGCGAGCGCCGCCTCGTCACGATCGACGGCGTCGAGCGGCATGCGCACGGTTGGCGGCTCGTTCCGCGCGCCGCGGTCGAGCAGCGCTGCGCGGAGGCGGCCGGCAGATGAGCCCGGTGCTGCCCGGCCTGCTCGCCGCGCTCCTGTGCCTCGCGAGCGTCGGCGGCGCCGAGCGCGTGGTCGCGGGCATCCGTGGGCAGATCGGCGGCATCCGCGCCGAGCGCATGCTCGAGCGCGAGCTGCCCGACGCGCTGCGCAGGGTCGCGTCCGAGCTCGGCGCGGGGCGCACCGCCGATCGCGCGCTGATCGCCGCAGCGGCTGCCGGCGGCACGGCCGGAGCGGCCTTCGCCGTCGCCGGGCGGCGCGCGGCCGCCGGCGAGGACATCGCCGCCGCGCTCGCGAGCGCCCTCGGCGAGCGTGCGCGCTTCGCGGCTGCGGCGATCTCCCTGCAGCTGCGCGCCGGTGGCGACCTGCCCGCGCTGCTGCGCTCGCTCGCGCGCCGGCTCGACGAGCGCCGCGGCGTCAACGCGGAGATCAGGGCGCTGACCGCACAGGCGCGGCTGTCGGCGCGCGTCGTCCCGCTGCTGCCGGTCGTCGGCCTCGCGCTCGCCGGGCTGCTCGATGCCGGCGCGGTGCGGCTGCTCCTCACGACCGCACCCGGTCTCGCGATCATCGCGGTCGCTGCCGTGCTCGATCTGGCAGGGCTGCTCGCGATCCGCGCGATCGCCCGGAGCATCGGCTGAGCGCGGCGCTCGCCGGGCTCGCGGTGGTCGTGGCGCTGACTGCGCTGTGGCCGCGTGCGCGGGGCCTGCACGCCCTCGCCTTCGCGGGTGCGTGCGTCCTCACCTGGCACGCGCTGGGTGGCTCGGCAGCGGTCGTCGAGGCCGCCGCCGCCGGCGGGGTCCTGCTCGCACGGCGGCGTCGCGGCATCGTCGCGAAGGCCCGGAGCGATGCCGCGCTGGCAACCGCGCTCCCCGACGCGCTCGATTTGCTCGCGGCCTGCGTCGAGGGCGGTGCGACGCTCGATCACGCCCTGGCGGAGGTCGCGCCCCACGTCGAGGGCGCGCTCGGCGCGCGCTTCGCGACCTGTGCGGCCCAGCTGCGCTCGACGCGTCCGCGGCGCGAGGTGCTGCGTGCGCTCGGCGGCGCGCCGGTGCGCGCGCTCGATCGCGCGGGGCACGCGCTCGCAGCGGCCGACGAGCTGGGCTCGCCGCTCGCCTCGACGCTGACCGAGCAGGCGGCGATGCAGCGCGAGCTGGCGCGGCTCGCAGTGCGCGAGCGCGCGGCCGCGGCGGGGCCGAAAATCGCGCTCGTGGTCGCGGTGACACTCGTCCCCTCGGCGCTCGTCCTCGTGCTCGGCTCGCAGGCGCTCTCGCTGCTCGCGGGCGTCTAGTGTCCTGAGTTGGAAGTTCCTCGTCACGATCACGCCGTCTGGACGCCCTGGGAACGACCCGGCGCCTTGCAAATGCTGACCCGCATGAGCGGCGACGCCGCGCCACCCCCAGAACGCCCACCCGGCGCACTCATGCCAAGGAACTTCCGACTCAGGACACTAGCGGGAGTCGCCGAAGCGGCGCCCGCGTACGACCTGCGTCTGCCCGCCGTTGCGCACCTGCACGTCGACGACGTCGCCCTTGTTGTAGACGCCGACGCCGATCGAGAGCAGCACCTTGCCGAGCAGCGAGACCGAGGTGCGGCGCTCGACCGGGGCCGTCAGGTGGATGCGGTCGGACAGCACCTCGTAGTCCCGGCCCGCGGTCAGCGGCACGCCGTTGACGAAGACGCCGAGCACCTCCGCGCCCCCGGGGACGTCGAGCTCGTCGTAGCTCTCGTGCTCGGCCATGCAAGCGATCGTACTCGCGACGGTCGTCGCGCAGCTCTTCTACGCTAGACGGACATGGCGACCGACGTCGACGAGGCAGGGTTCGAGCACGCGGTCATCGAGCGCTCGCGCAGCGTGCCGGTGCTCGTCGACTTCTGGGCGGAATGGTGCGGCCCGTGCCACCAGCTCGCGCCCGTGATCGAGAGCGCGGTCGATGCCGACCGACGGCGCCGTCGAGCTGGTCAAGGTCGACATCGAGGCCAACCCCGGCATCGCGCGTCGCTACGGCATCCAGGGCATCCCGAGCGTGAAGGCGTTCCGCGACGGCGAGCTCGTCGACGAGTTCACGGGCGCGCAGCCGCCGGCGACCGTTCAGAAGTTCGTCGAGGGCCTGCTGCCCTCGGCCTCGGACGCGCTGCTCGCGGCCGGCGACGAGCAGTCGCTGCGCCGCGCGATCGAGCTCGACCCGGCGCGCGCCGACGCACACGTGCAGCTCGCGCGCATCCTGCTCGCCGACGGTCGCAGCGACGAGGCGCTCGCGCTGCTGCGCGCGGTCGCGCACGACCGCGAGGCCGACGGCCTGCTCGCGCGCAGCGAGCTGGGCCTCGACGCCGACGCGCCCGCGCTCGCCCGCATGGGTCTCGAGGCGCTCGCGCGCAGCGAGTACGAGGCGGGCCTGCGTGCGCTGCTCGAGGCGATCGCCGACACCGCCGGCGACACGCGCAACCGCATCCGCCGGGTGATGATCGGGGCGTTCGCCGAGCTCGGCGACACGGATCCGCTGGCCGTCGCGATCCGCAAGCGACTGGCAGCGGCGCTCTACTAGCCCGCCGCGCACGACACCATCACGATCGCCGCCGCGGACGGGCACCGCCAGGTCGCCGACGGCGGGGCGGATCGTGATCGCGACCGGCAGCCGCCCCGTGCGCCCGGCGACGATCCCGTTCGACGAGGCGTCGCCTCGACTCCGACGGCATCCTCGACCCGCAGCGCTGAGCACACCCTGATCGCGAGGCGGCTCGGGCAGGCGGTGCAGCGGCGTGGTCCCGGTGGGAGGGCGGTGGGGCGAACATCGCATCTTGGTGTTGCATTGTGGGGACTGGTGGGGTAAAGTGGTGCGCACTGGGAGGTCGGGTGCCGGTCGTGGCGCAGTCAGGGGAATCGTGTGCTCCTCGGGGAGTTCGAGCAGAGGCTGGATGACAAGAACCGTGTCACCCTGCCCGCGCGCCTTCGCGAGCACTTCGCAGACGGCGTGGTCTGCGCCCGCGGGCTGGACGGCTGCATCACGGTCTGGTCGCCCGGTGGCTGGGACGTCTTCGTGAACGCGCAGAACGACCGTCTCGACGGCTTCTCGCGCGAAGGCCGACTGATGCAGCGCTACCTCTTCGGCGGTGCGCTAAGCGGCGAGCTCGACCGCCAGGGCCGCGTCGCGCTGCCGGCGCCGCTCCTGCAGCACGCCCAGCTGGGCAAGGACATCGTCATCGCCGGCCTCCGGGACCGGCTCGAGATCTGGGACCGCGAGGCCTGGCGCCGCCAGCTCGCCGAGGTCGAAGGGAGCGCGGAGAGTGTTGCCGAACGTCTTGCCCAGTCCAAGCCCTGACGCGCACGTAGCGGTGCTGGCGCGCGAGGTCGGCGCGCTGCTCGACGTGCACCCCGGCGAGCGCATCGTCGACTGCACGTTCGGCGCGGGCGGCCACTCCCGCGTGCTCGCCCGCGACCTCGACGGCCACGGCGAGCTCGTCGCGATCGACCGCGATCCCACCACGCAGCGGTTCGTCGACGCCCTGCGCGCGACGGTCGGCACCGGCGTGCAGATCCGCCCGATGCACGGCCCCTTCGCAACCTGCCTGCGCCGCCTGCTCGACGAGGGCGTCGAGGCCGGCGCCATCCTGATGGACCTCGGCATGTCGTCCATGCAGGTCGACGCGCCCGCCCGCGGCTTCAGCTACATGCACGACGCGCCGCTCGACATGCGCATGGATCCGAGCGACGAGGTGACCGCCGCCACGCTCGTCAACGAGTGGAGCGAGCGCGACCTCGCGATGATCTTCCAGCGCTACGGCGAGGAGCGCTTCGCCCGCCAGATCGCCCGCTCGATCGTGCGCGAGCGTGCGCATGAGCCCTTCGAGGGCACGCTGCAGCTCGTCGCGACCGTCAAGCGCGCCATTCCGACGCCCTCGCGCTTCGGCGGCGGGCATCCCGCCAAGCGCGTCTTCCAGGCGCTGCGCATCGCCGTCAACGACGAGCTCGGACAGCTCGCCGACGGGCTCGAGAGCGCGCTCGCGCTGTGCCAGCCGGGCGGGCGCGTGGCTGTGATCTCGTTCCACTCGCTCGAGGACCGCATGGTCAAGCAGCGCTTCGTGAAGTCGGCCAAGGGCTGCATCTGCCCGCCCGACCTGCCGGTCTGCGGCTGCGGCCGCACGCCCGAGTTCCGGCTCGTCACGAGCAAGGCCGTGCGCCCGAGCGCCGAGGAGGTCGCGACGAACCCGCGCTCGGCCTCGGCCCGGCTGCGCGTCGTGCAGCGCGAGGTGACGGCGTGAGCGCCGTCGCGGCGCCGCGCTCGCGCGCAGCTTCGCGTCGCGCGCCCGTGCGCATCAGCGTCACCTCGGCCTTCCTGATCATCGCCTGCGCCGCGGTGCTGATCGGCATCGTCACGCTCCAGGTGGCCGTGCTGCAGCTCAACAGCGAGCGCGGCGACCTGCAGTCGCGCCGCGACGGCGTGATCAGCGCCAACAGCGAGCTGCGCGGCCAGCTCGGCGGCAAGCTCGCGCCGGGCGTACTCGCGCAGCTGGCGACCAAGCAGGGCCTCGTCCTGCCGCCGGTCGAGCTCGTGCAGACTGGCTCCCTTGGCCGGTAAGCCGGGCAGCTCCGGTCGCGCCGGGGCGCCGCGCCGCGCGCAGGCCCCGAGCGGCCCGCGGCGCTCCGACCGCCGCATCCGGCTGATGCTCGCCGGCGTCACGGTCGCGATCGCCGCGCTCGGCGTGCGCACCGTGCAGGTGCAGGTGCTCGAGGGTGGCACGCTGGCCAAGGCCGCCGAGGCGCAGCAGCGCGTCGAGGTGCCTCTGTGGGCGCCGCGCGGGCCGATCCTCGACCGCACCGGGCAGGTTCTTGCACTCTCGTACGAGGCCGTCACCGTGGGCGTCTGGCCCGGGCGCCTGACCGATCGTGTTGCCTTTACGCAAGCGCTCTCGGCCTACACAAAGGAGACGCCGGCGGTGATCCAGGAGCGGATGGGTGGGAGCGCGCAGTACGTGTTCGTCGCGCGCCGCATCCAGCCATCGCTGTGGGAGCGGATCAAGCGCGACAGGACGCTCGGCCCGCTCGTCACCGCGCGCACCATCGAGCCGCAGAACGAGCCCCGGCGGATCTACCCCAAGGGCGGCCTCGCGGCTCAGATCGTCGGCGTGGACGGCGACGGCAAGGCCGGCATCGAGCTTCAGCGCAACGCGGAGCTGAGCGCACGCAACGGACTCGCGCTGGTCTCGAAGGCGAACGACCGGCCGACCGGCGACTCGAGCTGGGCGCGCGTCCTGCAGATGCGCCAGCCCGTGCCCGGCAAGCAGATCCAGCTCACGCTCGACAACCGCATCCAGCTGCTCGTGCAGAACACGATCGCGAAGACGCGCAAGGACTGGAAGGCCAAGGCCGTGACCGCGGTCGTGCTCGACACGCGCACGGGCGGCATCCTCGCGATGGCCGCCGCTCCGGGCGTGCCGCCGCAGGGCTACCGCGCAGGCAACGCCAACGAGTGGCGATTGCGCGCGATCACCGATCTCTACGAGCCCGGCTCGACGTTCAAGCTCGTGACGTTCATGGGCGCGCTGCAGGAGGGGGTCATCACTCCCGAGTCGCCGTTCACGGTGCCGTACACCTACAAGGCCTACGACCGCGTGATCCGCGACGCCCACTACCGCGCCAAGAGCGAGCACTGGTCGGCGCGCGAGATCCTCGCGCACTCGTCGAACGTGGGCACGATCACGATCGCCGACAAGCGCCTCGGCGAGTCCAACCTGCGCAAGTGGATCCACCGCGTCGGCATCGGCGAGGCGACCGGCGTCGACCTCCCGGGCGAGCAGCCGGGCGTGGTGCTCGACGACGACAAGTGGTACGGCACGGCGATCCTCAACGTGCCGATCGGCGAGGGCATCGCGACGACCCCGCTGCAGATGGCCGCGCTCTACGGCTCGATCGCGAACGGCGGCACCTGGATCCAGCCGCACGTCACGGCCGCCGTCGGCGGCACGCCGACGACGGGCTGGAAGCACCGCCAGCTCGTCTCGAAGCGCGTCGCGCGCCAGCTGCGCACGATGCTCACCGACGTCGTCGACGACGGCACCGGCGTGGCCGCCCAGGTCAAGGGCTACAGCATCGCCGGCAAGACCGGCACGACGCCCAAGTACGACGCGAAGCACGGCACCTACTGCGACCCCTACGAGAGCGAGTGCGAGTACCAGACGTCGTTCGTCGGCTTCGCCCCGGCCAAGAACCCGCGCTTCGTGGCGCTGATCATGGTCGACGAGCCGCACGACAAGGACGGCAACTCGAACGACCTCGAGGGCGGCATGGTCGCGGCGCCGACGTTCCAGCGCATCGCACAGGGGATCCTGCAGGAGCTGCGCGTGCCGCCCGACCGGCCCGACGAGCTCAACAACTAGACTCCAGCCCCCGTGGAGCTCGCCGCGCTTTGCACAGAGGCCGGCGTCGCCTCGCGTGTGCTCGGCGCGACGGCCGGCGTCGATGTCGTCGACATCGCGTACCGCTCGGAGCGGTGCGGTCCCGGCTCGCTGTTCTGCGCTCTGCGCGGTACGCATGCCGACGGCCATGAGCACGCGTCCGAGGCGGTCGCCAATGGCGCCGTCGCCCTGCTCGTCGAGCGGGAGCTGCCGCATGCCGTGCCGCAGGTCGTCTGCGCCGACGCGCGCACCGGCATGGCGCTGCTCGCCGACGCGCTCTACGGCCATCCCAGCCGCGAGCTCGCCGTCGCCGCGATCACGGGCACGAACGGCAAGACGACCACGGCGATGCTGCTCGCAGCGATGCTCGACGCCGCGGGTCGCTCCGCGGGCCTGCTCGGCACCGTCGAGCGTCGCATCGGCGGGCGCCGCGAGGCCGCGTCGCTGACGACGCCCGAGTCGCCCGATCTGCAGCGCTCGCTGCGCTGGATGCTCGAGGCCGGGGACGCGGCCTGCGCCATGGAGGCCTCCTCGATCGCGATCGCGCAGCGCCGGCTCGTCGCCACGCACTTCGCGGCGGTCGGGTTCACGAACCTCTCGCAGGATCACCTCGACTTCCACGGCGACCTCGAGACGTACTTCGCCGCCAAGGCCTCGCTCTTCGACGGGCGCTTTCCGCGCGCCGTCAACGCCGACGACGCCTACGGCGCGCGGCTCGGGGCCGAGCTGCGCTTCGGCGTCGACGCCGAGACGGCGGACGTGCGCTGCGAGGCCTACGAGCTGCGCCCCGATCGCACCGAGCTGTTCGTGCGCACGCCGCGCGGGGCGCTCTCGCTCGAGCCGAGGCTGCGCGGGCGCTTCAACGTCGACAACGTGCTGTGCGCCGTGGCGCTGGCGCTGCTGCTCGACGTGCCGCTCGGCGCGATCGAGCTCGCAGTCGCGGTCACGGGCGCGCCGCCGGGCCGCTTCGAGCCGGTGGAGGGCGCGAGCGGCTTCGGCGTGATCGTCGACTACGCGCACACCCCGGGCGGCATCGCCGCCGTGCTCGCAGCGGCCCGGCCGCTCGTGCGGGGCCGCCTGCTGTGCGTGTTCGGTGCGGGCGGCGATCGCGACGACGCCAAGCGCCCGCTGATGGGCGCGGCGGCCGAGGGCGGGGCCGACCGGCTCTACATCACGAGCGACAACTCGCGCTCGGAGCCGACGGCGGCAATCGTGGCGGCGATCGCCGCCGGGCTGGAGCGGCCCGGTGACGCCCGCATCGAGCACGACCGGCGGCGCGCGATCGGCCTCGCGCTGGCCGATGCCGAGCCGGGCGATCTCGTGCTGATCCTCGGCAAGGGGCACGAGCAGGGCCAGGACATCGACGGCGTGATCGAGCCGTTCGACGACCGCAGCGTCGTCGCCGAGTTCCTCGGTGCCGGATGATCGCGCTCGCGGTGGGAGCGCTCGCGGGCACGCGCCTCCTGAGCGGCGACCCGGCGACGCGCATCGAGAGCATCGTCACCGACTCGCGCGCCGCCGTGCCCGGCGCGCTGTTCTGCGCGCTCGAGGGCGAGCGCGCGGACGGGCACGACTTCCTCGAGGCCGTGGCGGCGGCGGGGGCGGTCGCCGTGCTCTGCCGCAGCGGCCGCTCGCGCCCACTGCCGGGGATCTGCGTGCTCGAGGCCGACGACCCGCTGATCGCGCTCGGGGCGATCGCCCGCCAGGTGCGGCGGGCCTGGGGCGGGAAGGTGATCGGCATCGCCGGATCGAATGGCAAGACGTCCACCAAGGACGCGCTCGCCGCGCTCTGCGCCCCGCACGTGCCGACACTCGCCACTCATCGCAACCACAACAACCGCCTCGGCCTGCCGCTGACGCTGTTCCGCCTCGAGACGGCGCACGAGCTGTGCATCTGCGAGCTCGGGACGAGCGAGGTGGGCGAGCTGGCCGACCTGACCGCGATCGCCGAGCCGGACATCGCGGTGATCACGAACATCGCGCCCGAGCATCTCGAGTTCCTCGGCGACCTCGAGGGCGTCGCGCGCGAGGAGGGCTCGCTGCTCGCCGCGCCCTCGCTGGCCGACGCGGTCCTGCCGGCCGGGGAGCCGCTGCTCGCGCCCTACTGGCGCGCGGACGTGCGCACGACGACCTTCGGCGACCCGGACGGCGGCGTGCGCTGCCTGCTCTGGGAGCCGGGCGATGAGGGCACCCGGGTGGTGCTCGACGTGCTCGGCGAGACCGTCGAGCTGGTCGTGCCGCTGCGCGCGCCGCATCACGCCGCGAACCTGGCGGCGGCCGCAGCGGCCTACGTGCGCGCCGGCCTGCCCGCTGCCGGCCTCGCCGCCGGCGCGCCGGACATCGAGCTCTCGCCGCTGCGCGGGCAGGAGCTCGGCCGCCGCGACGGCGGCGTGCTCGTGAACGACGCCTACAACGCGAATCCCGCCTCCGTCGAGAGCGCGCTCGCCGCGCTCGTCGAGCGTGCCGACGGCGCCCGCACGGTCGCCGTGCTCGGGCACATGGCCGAGCTCGGGCCCTCCGCCGCACGCTGGCACGCCGAGGTCGGCGCCGCCTGCGCGCGCCTCGGCATCGGCGTCGTGATCGGCGTGGGGGAGCTCGGAGCGGGCTACGCGACCGCGGCCGAGGGCTGCGAGTGGCATGCCGCAGCCGATCGTCGCCGCCGCGGCCGAGCTGCTGCTGCGCGTGCTCCAGCCAGGCGACTTCGTGCTGCTCAAGGGCTCGCGCTCGGCGGGCATCGAGCGGCTCGCGGAGGTCGCGCTGTGACCCACGTGCTCGGCGCAGGCGTGCTCGCGGCCTTCCTGACGGTGCTCTGCGGCGGCGCGTTCATCAAGTTCCTGCGCGAGCGCTCGCTCGGCCAGAACATCCGCGAGGAGGGCCCGGCCGGCCACCGCGTCAAGCAGGGCACGCCGACGATGGGCGGCCTGCTGATCCTGACGATGGCGGCGCTCGCGTTCCTGATCTTCACCGAGCGCAGCGCGCTCGCGTTCACGGTGCTCGGCGTCACGGTGGCGTGCGCGGCGATCGGCTTCGTCGACGACTACGCGAAGATCGCCAACAAGCGCTCGCTCGGCCTCGCCGGGCGCTGGAAGCTCGCGCTGCTCGTGCCGATCTCGGCCGTGCTCGGCTGGGTCGCGCACCACGAGGGCCTCTCGACGCGGCTGTACGTGCCGCTCGTCGACCAGCACATCGACCTCGGCTACGGCTGGTACCCGCTCGTCTTCCTCGTGCTCGCGGCCTCGACGAGCGCGGTCAACCTGACCGACGGCCTCGACGGCCTCGCCGCCGGCACGAGCGCGATCGCGTTCCTGGCCTACACGGCGCTCGCGACGATCGGCTGGCAGCTCTCGCGGACGGTCTGCGCGGACGGCGTCACGACCTGCCTCTACGAGGGCCCGGCGGGCGACTCGGCGCGGCTCGACCTCGCCGTCTTCTCGGCCGCGATGCTCGGCTGCTGCATCGGCTTCCTCTGGTACAACAGCTTCCCGGCGCAGGTCTTCATGGGCGACACGGGCTCGCTCGGCCTCGGCGGCGCGCTCGGCGCGCTCGCGGTGCTCACGAAGACCGAGCTGCTCCTGCCGATCATCGGCGGGGTCTTCGTCGTCGAGGCGCTCTCGGTGATCATCCAGGTGATCTCGTTCCGCCGCTACGGCCGGCGCATCTTCCTGATGGCGCCGATCCACCACCACTTCGAGATGAAGGCGTGGTCGGAGACGACGATCATCGTGCGCTTCTGGATCATCGCGGCCCTGCTCGCGGGCAGCGCGTTCGTGCTCGCCTACCTGCGCTTCGACCAGTACACCTGATGGACGACGTGCTCGCCGGCGCGCGCCGCGCAGTGGTGCTCGGGGCGGTGCGCTCGGGCATCGCCGCGGCTGAGGCGCTGCTGCGCTGCGCGCCGCACGTGCACGTCGTGCTGGCCGATCGCAGGCCGGATGCAGGGGAGGCACCTGCGGGCGTCGAAGCCTTGCCGGGTCGCGACGATCCCGAGCTGCTGACGGGGGCCGATCTGCTCATCAAGAGCCCCGGCGTTCCGGAGGAGGCCGCGATCGTTCGCGCCGCACGTTCGGCCGGCATTCCCGTGTGGGCCGAGGTGGAGCTCGCGTACCGCCTGCTCGAGGAGCGCAATCCGATCGTCGGCATCACCGGAACCAACGGCAAGACCACGACCACGCTGCTGACCGCAGCCATGCTCGAGCGCGGCGGCGTGCCGAGCGTCGAGGCCGGCAACGTCGGCACCGCGCTCTCGTCGTTCGCCGGCGTGATCGAGCCCGGGCGCACGATCGTGTGCGAGCTCTCGAGCTTCCAGCTCGAGGGCGTCGAGCGCTTCCGCGCCGACGCTGCCGTGCTGCTCAACGTCACGCCCGACCACCTCGACCGCCACGGCTCGTTCGCGCCCTACGCTGCGGCCAAGCTGCGGGTCTTCGAGCGGCAGCGGCCGCGAGGATCTCGCCGTGCTCTGCAGCGACGACGCCTACGTGGCCGCGCTCGCCGACGCCGACGTGCCGGGCGAGGGCCGCAGGGAGCGCGTCTCCGGTGCCGATCTCGGGCCGTTCGAGGAGGCCTTCGCGGCCTCGCGGCTGCGCGGCCCGCACAACCGCGCCAACACGCGCCTGCGCGATCGCCGTCGCCCGCGCGCTCGGCGCCGGCGAGGACGGCATCGCCGCCGCGCTGCGCGAGTTCGCGGCGCCCGCCCACCGGCTCGAGGAGATCCGCGAGCTGCGCGGCGTGCGCTACGTCAACGATTCCAAGGCGACCAACGTCGAGGCCACGCTGCAGGCGCTGGCGTCGTTCGAGGCGCCGCTGCACGTGATCCTCGGCGGCTCGCTCAAGGGCGCCGACTTCGCGCCGCTCGCCGCGCCGCTCGCGCGCAGCGCCAGCGCCGTCTACCTGATCGGCGAGGCCGCGCCCGCGCTGCGCCGCGCCTTCACGGGCTCCGGCATCGAGCTCGTCGACTGCGGCACGCTCGCGCGCGCCGTCGCGTCTGATCGCGTCGCTCGCCGCCGACGGCGACGTCGTGCTGCTCTCGCCCGCCTGCGCCTCGTACGACCAGTTCGCCGACTACGAGCAACGCGGAGCGCGCTTCCGCGCGCTCGTCGAGGCGCTCGCGTGAGCGGCGGCCGCGCCGCACAGGCCCGCGGGGCCGAGCAGCTGCTCGTGATCGTCGCCATGGCGCTCGTCGCCTTCGGCGTCGTGATGGTGTACTCGGCGTCGTCCTCGTTCACGCTGCTCCAGCACCACGCGGTCTACGCCGGCGCTCGGGCTCGGCGCGCTCTGGCTGCTGGCGCGGCGCGACTACCGCCAGCTCGCGTCGCTCGCGCCGACGATGCTCGTCGCGGCCGCCGTGCTGCTCGTGCTCGTGCTCGCGGCGGGCGTCTCCGTGAACGGCGCCCAGCGCTGGCTGGCGCTCCCCGGCGGCTTCACGCTGCAGCCCTCCGAGCTCGCGAAGGTCGCGCTCTGCGTGTTCGCCGCCGCGGTCCTCTCGGGCCGTCGCCAGGCGCCGCGCGACTGGCGCGAGGCGATGCGGCCGGTCGGCACCGCCGCCGCCCTGCTCTGCGGCCTCGTCGTCATCACCGACCTCGGCTCGGCGATCGCCGTCGGCCTCACGGCCGCAGCGGTGCTGGTCGCGAGCGGTGCGGCGGCCGGCGCGCTCGCGCGCATCGGCATCGCGGCCGGCGCGCTCGGCGCCATGATGATCGCCGTCGAGCCGTACCGCATGGAGCGCCTGACCGCGTTCCTGCACCCCGGCGACAAGATCGGCGCGGCCGGCTACCAGCTCTACGAGGCCAAGCTCGCGATGGGCAGCGGCGGCCTCTTCGGCGTCGGCCTCGGCGAGAGCGTGACCAAGCTCAGCTACCTGCCCGAGGCGCACACCGACATGATCGTGCCGATCATCGGCGAGGAGCTCGGGCTGATCGGCGTGCTCGGGCTGCTCGGCGGGTTCGGCCTGCTGGCGTGGTGCGGCTACAGCGTCGCGCTGCGCGCCAGGGATCCCTTCGGCAAGCTGCTCGCCGCCGGCCTGACGACGCTGATCACGGGCCAGGCGGTGCTCAACATCGGCGGCACGCTCGGCGTGCTGCCGTTCACGGGCGTGCCGGTGCCGATGATCTCGTACGGCGGCACGAGCCTGATCGCGACGCTCGCCGCGATCGGCCTCGTGCTCTCGGTCGGCACCCACGGCGGCCAGGCGCTGCGCGCGGCCGATCCGGTGCGCAGGCAGGCGCGCAAGCCCGCTCCCGCTGCCGCGCGCCGCCGCAGTGCGGCGCGCCCGCAGGCGGCGCGCCCGGCCACGGCCACCGCGCGCGCACGGCGCCGCCGGACGATGTGACGACGCGGCGCGTGCTGATCGCGGCCGGCGGCACCGCCGGCCATGTGATGCCCGCACTCGCGGTCGCCGAGGAGCTCGTGCGCGGCGGGCGCCGAGGTGACGTTCGCCGGCACGGCCGAGCGCGCCGAGGCGCAGCTCGTGCCCGCGGCCGGCTATCCGTTCGATGCCTTCGCCGTGCGCGGCCTGCCGCGCCGGCCCTCGCCGCGGCTCGTCCGCGCGCTCGCCCTCGACGCCGCCGCGCCGGTCGCCTGCCTCCGCATCCTGCGCCGCCGCCGGCCCCATGCGGTGCTCGGCGGCGGGGGCTTCGTGGCCGGCCCGATGCTGCTGGCGGCCCGGACGCTCGGCATCCCGCGCGCCCTGACCGAGGCCGACGCCCATCTCGGCCTCGCGAACCGCCTCGCGGCACCGCTCGCCGACCGCGTCTTCCTGGCCTATCCGCTGCCCGGCCGCAGACCGCCGCGCTACGAGGTGGTCGGGCGGCCGGTGCTCCGCGCCTACTTCGAGACGACGCGCGCCGAGGCACGGGCCGAGCTCGGCCTGCCCGAGGATGCCTTCGTGCTCGCCGTCTTCGGCGCGCTCGCCGGCGCACGCCGCATCAACGACGCCTGCGTCGCGGCCTACGGCGCCGGCGGCCTACCGGACGGCATCGTCCTGCACGTCACCGGAGCGCGCGATCACGCCGAGGTCGTACGCGCCGTCAGGGCGTCGCCGGAGCGCTACCGGACGCTCGCGACGAGCGACCGCTTCTGGACGGTGCTGGCGGCGGCCGACCTCTGCGTGAGCCGCGCGGGCGGCACCGTGTGGGAGCTGGCGGCGGCCGGTCTGCCCGCGCTGCTCGTACCCTATCCGCATGCCACGGGCGACCATCAGCACGCGAATGCACGCCACTTCTCGGCCGCCGGCGGCGCCGTGATCGTCGACGACGGGGCGCTCGACGGCGCGCACCTGCGTGCCCAGGTCGCCGAGCTGCGCGCCGAGCCCGGGCGGCTCGAGGCGATGCGTGCGGGCATGCACGGCGCCGCGCGTCCCGATGCCGCAGCCGCGGTGGCGCGGGAGCTCCTGCGCCTGGCCCGGGACCGGACGTGAGCGGTGAGATCCACCTGCTGGGCATCGGCGGCGCCGGCATGTCCGGCATCGCCCGGGTGCTGCGCGGCCACGGCCGCACCGTCTCGGGTTGCGATCGCTCGCCGGCGGCCGTCGAGGAGCTGCGCGCCGAGGGCATCGACGCGCGCCTCGGGCACGATCCCGGCCATCTGCGGCGCCGGGATGGAGGTCATCATCTCGACCGCCGTCGAGGAGTCGGAGCCCGAGCTCGTGGCGCGCGCGCGCCCGCGGGCTGCGCGTGCGCCACCGCTCGGAGGTGCTGGCCGAGATCGTCGCCTCCGCCGACGGCATCTGCGTGGCCGGCGCGCACGGCAAGACGAGCACGACCGCGCTGATCGCGTACGTGCTCCAGGAGTGCGGCGAGGATCCGACGTTCCTGGTCGGTGGCAACGTCGCGCAGCTCGGCGCCAACGCACGCGTCGGCGCGGGCCGCTACGTCGTCGCGGAGGCCGACGAGTCGGACGGCTCGCTGGCGCGGCTGCGCCCGCGCGCCGCGATCGTCCTCAACGCCGAGCTCGATCATCACGACCACTTCGCCTCGCTCGATGACCTCCACGTGCTCTTCGGCACGTGGGTCGCGGAGCTGCCCCGCACCGGCGTGCTCGTGCTGCACGAGTCGCTCGCCTACGAGTCCGAGGCCGAGCTGCGCCGCTACGGCGCCGGGCCGGGGGAGGGGTGGCGCGCGCTCGACGTCGAGCCCGACGGCAAGGGCACGCGCTTCGTGCTCGCCGCGCCGGGCCGGGATCCGCTGCCGCTGCGGCTCGCCGTGCCGGGGGCGCACAACGCGCTCAACGCCACCGCTGCGCTCGCGCTGCTCGACTGGGCGGGCATCCGGCCCGAGCGCGCAGCCACGCCGCTGGCCGAGTTCCGCGGGGCCGCGCGCCGCTACGACCGCCGCGGCGAGGTCGCGGGCATCCGCCTCGTCGACGACTACGCGCACCATCCGACCGAGCTCGCCGCGACGCTCACGGCGGCGCGCGGCGAGGCTGCGCCCGGGCGGCTGCTGGCCTGCTTCCAGCCGCACATGCCGTGGCGCACGAAGCTCTTCGCCGACGGCTTCGCCGAGGCCCTGCGGCTGGCCGATGCCGCCTGCGTGTGCGACGTCTACGTCGCGCGCGGCGCGGCCGACCCCGAGGTCAGCGGCGAGCTGGTGGTCGCGAGCGCGCGGCGCCAGGATCCGGCCTTTCCCGTCGTCTGGACGCCCGGCTACGAGCATGCCGCCGCCTGGATCGCCGAGTCCGCGCGCCCCGGCGATCTCGTGCTGACGCTCGGCGCGGGACCCGTGAACTCCGTGCTCGAGCTCGTGCGCGAGCGGCTGGGATGAGCGCGCCGCCCGCCGAGCTGGAGGCCGCGGCCCCGCTGGCACGCCTGACGACGATCGGCACGGGCGGCCCGGCCCGCTTCCTCGCGCGCCCGACCTCGGCCGAGGGCCTCGCGGGCGTGCTCGCCTGGGCCGACGAGGAGGGCCTTCCCGTTGCCGTGATCGGCCTCGGCAGCAACCTGCTGGTCGCGGACGCGGGCTATGACGGCGTCGCGCTGCGCCTCGAGGGCGCGCTCGCCGCGATCGAGATCGACGGCGCGACCGTGCGCTGCGGCGGCGGCGCATCGCTCGCGGCGATCGTCCGCCGGGCCACCGAGGCCGCGCTCGCGGGCATCGAGTTCGGCTGCGCCATCCCCGGCACGGCCGGCGGCGCAGTGCGCATGAACGCCGGCGCCTACGGCAGCGAGATCCGCGACGTGCTGCGCTCGGCCGAGATCGTCTCGGCCGGCGCTGTTCGCTCGGGCGGGCCGGCCGAGCTCGAGCTGAGCTACCGCCACTCCAACGTGCGCCGCGGCGAGGTGGTCGCGCAGGCCGTTTTCCAGCTCGTGCCCGGCGTGCGCGGGGAGATCCGCGAGCGCGTGCGGGACATGCAGCGGCGGCGCAGCGAGAGCCAGCCGCGCAAGGCGCGGACGTTCGGCTCCGTCTTCAAGAACCCGGGCGAGGGGCCGGGCGCCGGCGCCCTGATCGAGGCCTGCGAGCTCAAGGGCCATGTGATCGGCGGCGCCCGCATCTCGGCCGTGCACGCGAACTTCATCGAGAACACCGGGACGGCGCGCTCGGCGGACGTCGCGGCCCTCGTCGCGCTCGCGCGTCGCTGCGTGCACGAGCGCTTCGCCGTCGACCTGCAGCACGAGGTCGAGCTGCTCGGGCCCGTCCGCCTGGACTGACCCTGGACCGACCCCACCCAGATGGATGGGAGGAGCCGCCGCGGGGGCGCCGAAACGGGGCGCGTGCAGCTTTCCGCCGCCGTTCTCTTGCGCCGCCGTGCCGCCGCCCTCGTGGGAGTGGCGCTGGCCTGTGGCCTCGCTGCCGGCGCGATCGCGCTCGGCTACGTCTGGCTCAAGAGCTCCGGCGTCTTCGTGCTGCAGAGCGTTGCGGTGCGCGGCGGCACCGAGAGCGATCGCCTGGCGGTACGTGACGCCGTGGCCCGCGCCGCGGCCGGCGACTCGCTGCTCGCGCTGTCCTCGTCGAAGATCGCCCGCGCCGTCGAGACGGTGCCGACGGTGCACATCGCGAGCGTCGATCGCGACTTCCCGCACACGCTGCGCATCCGCATCACGCCCGAGCGCCCCGTCGCGGTGGCGATGGCGAAGGGCAGGTATCGCAGCCTCGTGGCCTCGAGCGGGCGCGTGATCCGCACGTTCGAGCCCGACGAGAAGGTGCCGACGCTGCCGCGCATCTGGCCCAAGGAGCGGCCGGTCACCGGCGAGATGATGCACACCGCGCCCGTCCAGGCGGTGCTCGATGCGCTCTCCGCACGCCCTGCGGGCTTCCGCGCCAAGATCTCCAACGTCAAGATCGAGCCCGAGCGCGGCATCGTGCTGAACCTCCAGGGCGGCCTCGACATCGTGCTCGGCCCGCCGCTGCAGCTCGAGAGCAAGCTCAAGGCCGCCGCCTGGGTTCTGCGGCGCTATCCGACGCGCAACGAGCGCCAGCAGCTCCGGTATGCGGACGTCTCGGCGCCGAATCGTCCTGCAGTGATGCCGGTTGGCGGCTATACCGAGACTGCGGGCCTCGGTCAGCAGACGAGGAAGAAGAAGGACGACAAGAGCGATCAGAGCAGCGACGCAGGCGCCGGATCCGCTGAGCAGGACGCCTGATGGGCGCGGATCTGGCTGGAAGGCGTTCCTGTATCGTGAGATTCGGCTTCGTTGCCCCATACGGGACGCCGTCGTCCGAGTTTTTCCGAGAGAGGGTGAATCGGTGTCGATGAAGGAGACTGGCGGGTCGTATCTCGCGGTCATCAAAGTTGTCGGAGTCGGAGGCGGCGGAACGAACGCCGTCAATCGCATGGTCGACAGCGGTCTGCGCGGCGTCGAGTTCATCGCCGTCAACACCGACGCCCAGGCGCTCCTGATGACGGACGCCGACGTCAAGATCGCCGTCGGCCAGAAGGTCACGCGAGGCCTCGGCGCCGGCGCGAACCCCGATGTCGGCCGCGAGGCCGCGATCGAGAGCCGTGATCAGCTCAAGGAGGCGCTCAAGGGCGCCGACATGGTGTTCGTCACCGCGGGCGAGGGCGGCGGCACCGGCACGGGCGCCGCGCCCGTGATCGCCGAGCTGGCGCGCGAGCTCGGCGCGCTCACCGTGGGCGTCGTCACGCGCCCGTTCGGGTTCGAGGGCAAGAAGCGCCAGGAGCAGGCCGAGCTGGGTATCGAGGAGCTGTCGGCCAAGGTCGACACGCTGCTCGTGATCCCGAACGACCGCCTGCTGCAGGTCGTGAGTCCCTCGACGCCGATCATGGAGGCGTTCCGCGTCGCCGACGACGTGCTGCGCCAGGGCGTCCAGGGCATCACCGACCTGATCACCGTGCCCGGCCTGATCAACCTCGACTTCGCCGACGTGCGCACCGTCATGCGCAACACCGGCACGGCCCTCATGGGCATCGGCGCCGCCGCGGGCGAGAACCGCGCCGCCGAGGCCGCGCGTGCCGCGATCTCCTCGCCGCTGCTCGAGACGAGCGTCGAGGGCGCGAAGGGCCTGCTGCTCAACATCACGGGCCCGAGCGACCTCGGCCTCTTCGAGGTCGACGAGGCCGCGAAGATCGTGCAGGGCGCAGCCGACCAGAACGCCAACATCATCTTCGGCGCCGTCGTCGACGACGCGATGGGCGAGCACGTGCGCGTGACCGTCATCGCGACGGGCTTCGAGCGCGTCGCACCGGCCGTGACCCGCCGCGAGCGCTCGAGCGAGCGCAGCGATCGGTCCGACCGCGGCGACCGCGAGCCGGGCACCCGCGAGCTGTTCGACGTCCCGTCGGACATCCTCGACGTGCCGTCGTTCCTGCGCGAGGACTAGACGGGATCCACGGATTCGCGTGCCGGGGCTCGCGCCGATCGTGAGATCAGGCTTCGCGGCCGCGCCACTGCGGCGCGCGCTTGCTCACGAACGCGTCGATGCCCTCGCGCCCGTCCGGCGCGACGGAGTTCGCCGCCATGACCTCGCTCGCGTGCACGTAGGCCTCGGGTAGCGGGCGGTCGATCTGCTCGTAGAACGCGACCTTGCCGACGGCCAGGGCGTGCGAGCTGAAGCCCGAGATCTGCGTCGCGAGCGCGCGCGTCTCGTGCTCGAGCCGGTCGAGCGGGACGCACGCGGTTGACGAGGCCCCAGTCGGCCGCGGTAACGGCATCGATCATGTCGCCCGTGAGCAGGAGCTCGAGCGCGCGCTTGCGCCCGATCGCGCGGGAGACCTCGACCATCGGCGTCGAGCAGAACAGGCCGTAGCGGATCCCGGAGGTGGAGAAGCGCGCATCCTCGCTCGCAACGGCGAGGTCGCAGGCCGCCACGAGCTGGCAGCCGGCGGCCGTCGCGATGCCGTGCACCTGCGCGATCACGGGCTGCGGGAGGCGGTGGATCGCCATCATCATCTCGCTGCAGGTGTCGAAGAGCCCGCGCGCGGACGGCAGCGAGCAGCCGTTCATCTCACCGAGATCGTGGCCGGCGCAGAACGCCGGGCCCCTCGCCCCGCACGATCACGACGTGCACCGACGTGTCGGCCGCGGTCTCGGCCAGCGTTGCGGTCAGCTCGTTCAGGAGCGCCAATGAGAGCGCGTTGCGGCGCTCGGGGCGGTTGAGCACGAGCGTGCGGACGCCGGCGGCGTCCTCGACGAGCAGGGGGGAGACGGAGACGGTTGCCATGCCCCGAGGATACCGCCTCAGACCGCTTCCTCGACCTGCGGCGTCGGATCGAAGCGGTAGCCGACGCCGTACTGGGTCTGGATGTAGGAGTGCGTCGAGCGGCGATCGAGCTTCTCTCGCAGCTTGCGCACGCAGACGTCGACCGAGCGATCGCGGGCGCGGTAGGGGACGTTCCAGACGCGCTGCTGCAGCTCGTCGCGGTCGAGCACGCGGCCCGGCTGGCGCGCGAGCGTGAGCAGCAGGCGGAACTCGGTGGCCGTGAGCTCGGCGTCGACGCGCTCGCCGGCCACGTCGAGCAGGAAGGCGCGGCGCCCGGCGGGGTCGATCAGGAGCCCGGGCGCGCCGATCTCGTCCATCGACTCGCCGCTCTCGGGCGTCGTGCGACCACGGCGCAGGAGCGCCTGCACGCGGGCGACGAGCTCGCGCATCCCGAACGGCTTGGCGAGGTAGTCGTCGGCGCCGATCTCGAGCGCGTGCACCTTGTCGTGCTCGGAGCTGCGCGCCGAGACGATCAGGATCGGCGTCGCGATGCCCTCGCGCCGCGCCGCCTGGGTCAGCGCCCAGCCGTCGGTGCCCGGCAGCATGAGATCGACGATCGCAACGTCGTGCTGCTCGTAGCGCAGCTTGCGGAGGCCCTTGTCGCCGTCCTCGGCGAGCACGACGTCGAGCCCGGCGTGACGCAGATGCGCAGCAATTGCGCGAGCGATCACGCCATCGTCCTCGACCACGAGCACGCTGGCCACGGCCTAAGGGTGCCACGCCCGGCGGTCGACGGTACCGGCAAGCGCGCGCGGTCATCTACACTGGTCGGCGTCGGAGCGCACGGAGCGCGCTCGCGGCCCGTGGTGAGAGTAGCTCAGTAGGTTAGAGCCCCCGGTTGTGGTCCGGGAGGTCGCGGGTTCGAATCCCGTCTCTCACCCTTTATTCAAGCCGTCTGTAGTCTTCCGGCTCATCCGTGGGAGCGATTTGCGGAATTCGGCGACGCGTGCTGTCGCCGCGCGGTTCGCTGTCGCATCGGGATGCGGGTAGCGCTGCGTAGTCCGCACGGACGCGCTCGCCGGTTGGTTCCGCCCCGGACTCCAAGTCGGGCGTCGCCGAGCGAGACCCGCCTCCGACGGGGGATTCGCGTTGCCCCGCTGTGGCCGATCCGTGGTGCATGGGTGTCCGTCGCAGCCTCTCCGTCACCGCGGCCTCGTTCGCCGCGCTGCTCGTCGCGACCACGATGCTGGTGGCCGGCGCACGCGCGGCTGATTCGTACAGGCCCGGCGCGTGGTCGGGCGTCGGGCCGACCGGCGAGGCGAGCGTTCGCCAGCTCTGGAAGGTCGCGCCGTTCCCAGCGCGCTACGTGCGCGTCGCGCGTCCGTTCCCTTCACTCACGCGCCATTCGCCGTGGTCGCTCCCGCCGATCGTGTCCCTGCGCGCGAACCCGCGTTCGGATGCGAGCCATCGTTGGCTCCGGCACCGAGTGCTGACGAGCAGCCGGCTTGCGCTCTCGCCGAAAGCTCGCCGCTCGATCGTGAGGGGCAGGGTATCGAGCGGCGCGCTGGCCCTCCTCCTGACCAAGCCACGGACCGGCAGCCCGCTCCTCGTGTTCTGGGCACGCGACTCGCGTTTGCGGGTGCAGGAGCCCACGCTCGCGGGAACCCGCGCGCTGCTGGATCGACTGTCGCGCCTACGGAAGAAGGCTGCGCCCCGGCACATCATGCTCGTGCCGATGAAGGCAGATCCGATCTATCTGAAAGACACCGGCTTTGCCGGGAGCGGCGCCTCCGGGCGCGGTGACATCGCCGTCCGCGCTGCGCTTCGCTGGATCGGAGTCCCGTACTCATGGGGTGGGGGCGACGCATTCGGCCCCACCCGAGGGTTCTGTGGACCAGCCGGCTGCCAGGGACTCGACACTGTCGGTTTCGACTGCTCCGGACTGACTCTGCATGCATGGGCGCAGGCCGGCGTGCTCCTTCCCCACTACACGGGGAGCCAGTTCAAGCGCGGCCTGCTGATCACTCGCGCGGAAGATCTCCGACCGGGAGATCTCCTGTTCTTCCGAGATGACCTCGGTCACGTGGGCATGTACATCGGTAACGGTCAGATGATCCATGCACCCCAGACGGGCGACGTCGTGCGCGTCGTGAATCTCGCCGGTAGCCGCTACGAGAGATCCTTCCGCGGGGCGATTCGCCCCGACGCATGAAGCTCCAGGCAGTCGCCGACCGTCATGGCTCCATCCGTGGTGCTCGATCAACGCGATCCGAGCGAACCGAGCCGACCGAGCATCGGCCGACACGCACCCTCGAGCCCACGGCACCATCACCGCTTGTGGTCCGGCCCGGGAGGTGCACCGACGGCAGAGAGGGGGCAGCGCCTGACGGCTGTCGCTGGGGAGGGTCCACCGCCAGGCGCTGCTGAGACGGATCGCCGTGGTCCGACTGCATGAGGGAAGGACTCGAGAGGGTATTCCGTCTCTCCTGAGCATGCCGGTGGCGTATCGGCTGCGACCGCGGAAACATCCACGCTCGAACAAGGATTTCGTGAAGATGCCCTGGCGATTCGCACGGGCACGCGTGCAGCTCACGTTGCGAGCGGCGGCAGCTCCGGGACCCGTCTGAGCTCACGGCGGGTGCCGACCACGACGACGGTTCCGTCGAGCGGCTCGCATTCGATCACGTAGCGAGCCGGAAGCACCGGCCGGAACGTCCGGAACCAGTGCCGCACGCGCACGACGAGGTAGTCGACGGTGTCGGCCCGCGAGCCGAGGGTGGCCTCGATCTCGCCGAGGAACCCGTCGTCGGCGTAGACCCGGAAGCCGCTGCTCGTGCGTGGCACCGCCCTGCTCGGCTGCCAGTCGCCGGACGAGGCAGCCGGTGGGGTGCGAGCGATCAGGAGCACCTCTCCGTCCTGGCCCACCGCCTCGGGCTCGAACGTCACCTGGTCGGCGAGGGCGACGCGCCGCTGCTCCGGAAAGACTGCGGCGATCGCAGCGGGGGGGATCGTGAAACGCAGCGATCCGGAAAGTCCACCGCGCACGTACAACGTCGGCGAGCTGTACGCATCTGGGGCATCGACGCGTTCGACCACGCCGATGTCGCAGCCATGGTAGGTGAGTATGAAGCCGGGCTGACCGTCCGCCCGACTGCTCCCGTGCCGGTGTCTCAGCACGGGGGGCCGACCTGCGAGAGGGGCACCCCGGTCCTGACCGGACGGCGCCGAGCGCGCGCCGGTGGCCAGGCTGCGGCCAGGCGCGTGGCGATCGCGCCGACGAGCGCCGCGAGCGCCTCCTCGTTCAGCGACCCGATGTGCGGGGCGGGGTCGACGCGGGTGACGTAGGCGTCGTCGTTGCCGTCGATCGCGACATCCACCGCCATCGCCGAGCCGCCGAGCGCGGCCACGGCGTCGCCTGCGACCAGCGCCGCGCGCATTCCCGCGAGCGGCGAGACGGCTCGCATCTCGGCGCTGCGAAGCGGGATGCACGCCCCGTCGACGACCATGATCGAGACGTGTGCGGCGTGCTCGGGCAGCGGCGCTTCCGCGATCGCTCCGCGGGGTGCGTACTGGCCGACCGCGTCCTGGAATGCGCGTTCGAGGTCGTCGGGAGCAGAGGCGACGGCGCGGCGCTGCGTGACGACGCCCTCGAGGACGATCGGCGACCCCAGCGTGGCGGAGGCGCGCGCGAGATCATCGTGATCGAGACACCACATCCGCCGTGGCTGGGGTACGCCGCGATCTCGCAGAGCGTGCGTCACGAGCGGCGTCCACTCGGCGATGCGGACGCTCCCGGGTGTGTTCACCATGAACGCCGGCCTCGCACCGAGCGCGGACACCTGGACGAACGACGATCCCCCGCCCAGGTCCGGGTCGATCGTCCGGATGTACCCGACCCCGACGCGTTGACGGGAATCGGCGGGCTGCAGCGTGGTCTCGATTCCGGCACTCTCGAGCGCGTGCCGGAGGCGACCGAGCCGCGCCGGGGGCTCGTGGCTGACGATCGTCGCGCTGCCGTAGCCGAGAGCTGGTGTCTTCGCGTGTTCGCTGGTCATGCATCGAAGGTACCGGGCGACCATCGGAGGCATGTCGTGCGGTATCTCGAAGCGATCGGCAGAGTGTGGAGATGCACCGACAAACCGGGTTTTGCGGCGTCAGGCCCCCGGTGCCGCTCCGAGCTTGTAGCCAACTCCGCGCACCGTGAGAATGCGGGTCGGCCGAACCGGGTCGCGCTCGATCTTGCGCCGGATGTTCGCGATGTGCGTGTCGGCCGCGCGCTCGTCGCCGAAGAACGGCGTGCGCCAGAGGTGCTCCATGATCGCGGTGCGCGTGAAGACCTGGCCCGGCGCCCCAGCGAGCAGCAACAGGAGCTCGAACTCGGCACTCGTCAGCCTGATCTCGCGACCGTCGGACTCGACGGTGCGCCCGAGGGGGTCGATCTCGAGGCCGGCGACGGCGAGGCGTGGCCGCGCCTGATCGGCCGCATCGAGGCGCCGGCGGCGCAAGAGCGCGGCTACCCGGCTCATGAGCTCGGCGACCGAGAACGGCTTGGTGACGTAGTCATCAGCGCCCGCCTCGAGGCCGACGACCGTATCGACCTCCGCGTCGCGGGCTGTCAGGAGGATGATCGGAAGCGCGCTCTCGGCCCGGATCTCGCGACACACGACGAGCCCGCTCGCCCCGGGCATCATGACGTCGAGGATGGCGAGGTCATGCGTGCCGGTGCGCGCGCGTGCGAGCGCGTCGGCACCGTTGAACACCGCGTCCACCTCGTAGCCTTCCCGCTCGAGCGCATAGGAGACTGCACGCACGAGCGCCTCTTCATCGTCGGCGAGCAGGATCCGCTCACCCATCAGCTCAGCGCCTCGAGCACCAGCTCGGCGCGCACGCCTCGTAGCAGGATCTCGACCGTCGTTCCCTCTCCGAGCGCGGAGCGGATCGCGATCGTCCCGTTCATCGCCTCGACATGCTCCCGGCAGATGCCCAGCCCGAGGCCGAAGCCGCCCGCGGTGCGGACGTCGTCGCTGCGCCAGAAGCGGTCGAAGACGTACGGCAGCTCGCCGTGGGCGATCCCTTCCCCGGTGTCGATCACGGCGATCGCACACTGCGAATCACGGCTCGCCGCGACGAGGCGGATCGTTCCCCCGGCCGGTGTGTGCTTGAGCGCGTTGCCGACGAGGCCCACCAGCACTTGATCGAGAATGTCGGGATCCGCGAAGGCGAGCGCGTCGCCTTCGCCGACGATCGTCACCCCTCCTGTCTCTGCGAGGGGCTGCATCAGCTCCGAGATGTATGCGAGGCGCGGGGCGAGGGCAACGGGCTGGAGCGTGGGCTGGAGCGTCTCCGCCTCCATGCGGGCGAGCATCAGCAGGCGATCCGTCAACCGCTGGAGGCGGTGCGCTTCCTGCTGGAGGTCGGCGAGGAACGTATCGCGCGCGGTGACGTCGTCCTTGGCGCCGGCTTCGAGCACCTCGACTGCCGCGACGATCGCGGCGAGCGGAGTGCGCAGCTCGTGCGAGGCATTGGCGAGGAACCGCCGCTCCGACGCCTCGCGATTCCGCTCGGCCGTCCGGTCGGAGACCACCACGAGGCTCGAACCGCTGTCGTCGCCGGCGCGCAGGGCGACGTGCTGTACGCGCAGCCATTGCCCGCGAGGCGTTTCGACCTCGGTCTCATAGGGCGTGCCGTGGCTGCCGAGCTCCCCATTGAGGAGCGCGCCGGGCCAGGGCGACGGCAGGGCCACGCCGGGTTCCAGGGCCAGGCCGAGCAAGTCGCTCGCCGCAGGATTCACGATCTGCACGAGTCCCGTCGCGTCGAGCGCGATCACGCCCTCCTCGAGGCGGTTCAGGACCGCGGACAGGCTGCCGCGCTCCCGCTCGACCACGGCGAACGCGACGGCGAGGCGTTCTCGCATCTCGTCGATGCTCGCCGCGAGTCGTCCGATGTCGTCGGGAAAGCGATCCTGTACGGGATCGTCGAAGTCGCCCCCTGCGATCGTCCCGGCGGCCGTGGCGAGACGCCGCACGCGTCGCTGGACGAGACTCGCGACGGCGAGGCTGACCCCGACGGCGAGCGTCATCGCGAGCAGAGCGCCGAGCACGAAACGCCGGCGGAGCGCGTCGCTGGCGCGGGCCGCGAAGCCCGCCCGCGGCGCATAGGCGACGAGCGCAGCCGTTGCGCCCGTGCGCGTGCGCGTCGGCAGGGCGACGATGTGCGACGCGGTCGCTTCGCCGGTCGGCACGAAGCGCTCGCGCGGAGAGCGCAGCCGTGATGGCGCGCGAGGCGTCCGGCAGGTTCTCGAGCGACACGCTCGGCAGGGCAGAGGCGGAGACGACCTTCCTGTTCTCGTCGACGAGCCAGAGCGAGAGCTGCCCGTTGCGCGAGGCCCGTGCCAGGGCCTCGTCGACGCCTGCTGACGTGCCTGCATCGGCAACGTCATGGGCGGCGCGCGCGGTCACGCCGAGCGCGGCATCCTGCGCGAGGTCCCGGTAGTGGTCGTCGGTCGTGGGGACGACGTAGAGAGCGATCGCCCCGGTGGTGAGCAGGCTGACGGCAACGAGCGTCGCCGCGAACCACGTCCGGATGCTGCACAAGCGCGCCACAGGCAGTCGCAGGCTAGCGCCCCCGGCGCTCGCGCCGGATCGGCGAGCTGTGAGCGTTTCCCGGCACGGCGGCGTCCGTCACGCGCCGGGCGGCACGTGCTCGCTCAACCTCGTCAGCTCACGGCGGCTGCCCGCGACCCGCGCCACGCGCTCGCGCGGGGTGCACGCGACGACACGGCTCACGGGGATGACCGGGAGCCGCGTCTTCCAGAGCCACGTGCGCACCCGCACGATCAGGGCATCCACGGGCTGGTGAGCGTCCGCCGGAAGGGCCTCGGCCACCTCGCCCAGGTAGCCGTCGTCGGCGTAGACGCGCAGGCCGGCCCAGGCCGCCGCCGGCAGGCTCCGCCACTGCTCATCCTCGGACTTGCCGACCTCGATCCGGCTGCGCGGCGCGAGGATCACGTGTCCGTCGCCGCACAGATGCCGCGGCTGGAACTCCACCGCGTCATCCACGAGCGCGAGGGCCGAGACACCCAGCACCCCGGCGATCGCGCTCTCGGGCACCGCGTACTCGAGCGAGCGCGAGACGCCACCGAACGCATGCAACACCGCTTCTGAGCGCGCGCCTTCGCGGGAGATGTGGCCGACGACGCCGAGCTCGCTGCCGCGGTGCACGAGAGTGAGGCCGTGCCAGTCGGTCGGTGCCGCGTTCACCCCGCATCGTGTCGCTCCGGCATCCGTGATGCGCCGGCGGGGATGCGCGGTGGCGAGACCTTCGACTCCGTCACTGTGATCGTGCGAGCTCATCGCTGTCACCGTACGTTCCTGAGGTGGGATTTGAATGGGGTCGCTTGCGCGGCGCGTGGAGGGAGAGTCCGGATCGCCTCACACCGATCCGGCGAGGTGATCCTGAAGACAGATGGGGCCGCCTCATCGGAGGCGGCCCCATCACGGCCTGCGAACCGAACCGCGGGGCTATTGGCTGAGGATCTTCGGTGCCGAGAACGCCGTGTCGGCGCCGGGTACGGACACGACGGCCCGCACGTTCCCCTTCGCGGACGGCTTGACGATCGTCTTGAAGTACCGGCCGGTCTGGGTCGCGTAGCCCTGCGCGAGCGTCTTGGTGCCGAGCTTGATGGCCACGCGCACGTGCTCGTCGCCGCCCGGAACCCGGATGGCGAAGTGCAGCTTGTTCCCGGGCTTGCGCTGGAGAACGAGACGCGGCTGCGCGAGCGCGACACGCGTGTCCTCGGTCGCGATGCCGTAAACGGTTGCGTTGCCACCCTCGGTCGATGCGACGCCGTAGCGGCCACGTGCGCCGAGCAGGAGATCGCCGTCATCGGAGAACGCCGACCGCAGCGTCGTGCGGATCACGAACTTCCCGTCGGGACGGACAGCCGCCGAGCCGCGTGCCTCGACGAGCCCATCCTTGGAGAGGCCCTGCAGAACGACACGGTCGCCCGGCCGCGCAGTGCCGCCGACCGAGTAGCGATACCCGTACATGGCCGCCTGCGGCGCGGTCACGATCACGATCTTCGGCAGGTGCACCGTCGCGCCGGCCGTGGCCGCGGCAGGTCGCAGCGTCACGCACGAGGGCTGGCCGCACGCCCGCGCCACGAGCGGTGTTCGTCAGTGCCGCAGGCTTGGTCGGATTCAGCGTCAGGGCGTAATTCTTGCCACCGAACGCGATGCCGTTGCGCAGTGCCAGCGTGACCTCCTGGAGCGTCGAGGCCTGCGAGCTCGCAGCGAGCTTTCCGACGGCCGCGTGCGGATCCATCGTGAAGCTGATGGCGCCGCCGGCTCCGCGGCGGAGCATGACCGGGATGGTGTCGGAGCCGATCACCACAGCCGTTTTGCGCTCGACGCTCGACGCCTGCGCGGACGAACGCGCCCGTCGCGTCGGTGCCCTGTCCGAGAACGCGGAGGGGGCTCGCGTCCGTTCCCGTCAGCTCACTCGTGATCGTCCCGAGCTGCGTGCCGGGCGTCGCGGCCCGCAGCGATGTCCAAGCGCCCGGGGACGGATGACCGGCGGCGATGGTGAACCGCAGCGATCCCGTCGGCACCGGCGCGCCGCCGCTGCCGTTGTCGATCTGCGCGGCGAGGGTGAGGGATGGGCTGACACCCGCAGCTCCACTGCTGATGCTCTCGGCCAGCTGTGGCCGGTAGTCGGCGGCGTTGGCTGCAGCCGGCAGGGCCAGCAGGGCCGCACCCAGGATTCCAGCCGTGTGTCGGATGCTCCGGTGGTTCTTCGTGGACATCTGGCTCTTCCTCCTCGTAGTCGGACGTACGAGCTTTCGCCCATTCGTACCGCTGCGCGAAGGCCGGCAAAGCCGCCTGACCGGTTTCCTTACGGACTTTGCCCAATCTGGTAGCGCTGATTACGGATTCACAACGCGCCATCTGGAAGCGCTCACACAACAGCCACGATGGACTCACGCTCGAACGCGCGGCGCTCACGCCGTTCGGCGAGCAACGCAAGGTCGCCTCGGCGCCGTCTTCCTCGTTCGCCGTTCGCACCGCCGTACGCCGATCGACCGATGGCGACTCGCGCCGAGAGGGTCGGCCCGGCTGCAGGCCTCGCTCGACCACGCGCCTCTATAGTCCGCACGACCACCGCTCGTGTCGTGGCCTGGGAGGTCGCGGATCCGGCTTCCCGCCTCCCTTCCTCCGGCCCACGGATTTCCGAGGAGACGCAGCATGGAGCGATTCACCGGCGGATGCCTGTGCGGCGACGTCCGGATCGTGGCGTCGGGGCTCCCCTACCGGGTCGGCGTCTGTCACTGCCTCGACTGCCGCAAGCACCATGGCGCGCTCTTCCACGCCTCCGCGATCTTCCCCGCGGATGCGGTGACGATCGCCGGCGCCATACGCGACTTCGAAGGGCGCTGCTTCTGCCCGCGCTGCGGATCGACCGTCTTCGGGCGCACCGCAGACGAGATCGAGGTGAATCTGGGATCCTGGACACGCCCGATCAGCTGGTGCCGACGTACGAGAGCTGGACCGTCCGCCGCGAGTCCTGGCTGCCGCCGTTTCCGCTCGCGCGACGCTATGAGCGCAATCGCGCCGAGCCGCTCGGCGCGAGGAGAGCGCACGGGCGGGTGACCCGAGGCGTCGAGCGGCCTCGTCGACCTGCCGGATCGCGTCCGGCATGCTCGCCGGCCTCCCCGACCCGGCGCTGCCTACGCGCCCGGTGCCTGGTAGTCGATCTGCCCGGCCCTGCGCAGCGCGTCCAGCGTCTCGTCGACGCTCATCAGCACCGTCGTCTCGAACGAGCTGAGCGCACCTCCGCCGCCGATCGCGAGCGCGACGGCGGCCATCGACACGTTGTCCGGGGCCTCCCAGAGGTTGTAGCCGTCGTGGGCGCCGAAGGCGTACCAGAAGCCGTGCAGCTTGCCGCCGACGGACTCGATGTACGCCTGAGCAGCCGGCGGCGATCCTCGGGGTTCTCGATCAGTCTCGCCCAGGTCTCGGGCGTGTAGCTGAATCGCGACAGGTAAAGCGGCATCGTCACTTCCATCCCTCGGCCGACTGTGTGATCGGCGCGAGCTTAGCCATTCACGCGCCGATGTGCCGGTCGGCACGAGCACGCGAGACGTACCTGCAGCCGGGCGACCTCGCCGCGGGCAACGCGGCCATCGATGAGGCCGCGCCGGCGCGGGCCGCGACCCGAGTGCGATCCGCCGGCTGCTGAACATCAACGGGGCCTTCGCCGCGAGCCGCCGAGGCCCGCTCGACGGGCCGCCCCGGCCAGTGGGTCGACGAGCTGACGGAGCTCGCGCTGACCGACGGCATCGGGACGTTCATCCTCGCGGCGGACGATCCCGCGGCGATCGAGATCTTCGCCGCCGAGGTGGCTCCCGCCGTGCGCGAGCTGGTCGCCGCGAGCGCTCGCACGGTGGTGCAGCTGCGCCCGGAGCAGCCCGCGACGCCGGTGGTCGGCGCCGCGCCGCCGGCCGCGACGCCCGCGAGCGTCCCGGCGGACGAGTACGAGCGGCTGGGCGTCCAGCCGACCCCGGACGACGGCACGCGGCTCAGCGCCACCGCTCCGTGGAACGAGCGACGCGCCCGCGCCGCACGCGCTCCGGCGCCGAGCAGACCTACAGCGAGCGCGGCGCGCTCGTGGGCCGCCACCTGATCGACGTGCACGACATGCTGCGCCGCGAGCTCGGCGAGTTGCGGGACGTGCTCGCGCAGGTGCGGGGCGGTGCGCTCACCGCGGGGGCTGCGCGCTCCGCGCTGAACGAGCTGGCGCTGCGCCAGAACGACTGGACGCTCGGCGCGTTCTGCGCACGCTACTGCGGCGTCGTCGCCCAGCACCACGGGCTCGAGGACGATGCGATCTTCCCGCATCTGCGACGCAGCGACGCGGCGCTGGCCCCGGTGATCGACCGGCTCGCCGACGAGCACCTGGTGATCCACGACGCGATCCAGACCGTCGATCGCTCGCTCGTCGAGCACATGAACCACCCGGACGACTTCGATCCGATCCAGGCGGCGATCGACTTCCTGAGCGACGCGCTGCTCTCGCATCTGTCCTACGAGGAGCACGAGATCGTCGAGCCGCTCGCGCGGCTGGGCTTCTATCCCGGCCAGATCTGAGCGGGCGAGCGCCCGCTCGGAGCCCGCGATCGCAGCAGTGGCCCGCGATCGACTGCTTTTCGGCAGAGTATGCGGATGCGGCGACCACGCCTCCCGGGCCTCTGGCTCGGGCTCCTCGCGGCCGCCGCCGCCCTGGTGCCGCTGCCGGCTCAGCGCAGCGACGCGGCGCGCACGGATCGGGCGCGTCCGGCGATCGTCTCGGCGAGCGCGCTCGGAGGGGCGGCGATGCAGCCCGACGGCTCCGCGCGCACGGAGCTGCCCTGGCTCCTGGCCGGCGACGGCGACCCTGCGGTGTCGCCCGACGGGCGCCACCTGGCGTTCTCGAGCGCGCGCACCGGCAATCGCGAGCTCTACGTCGCGGATGCGACGACCGGCGATCTGCAGCGCGTCACGTCCAGTCCGGGCCTCGCCGACCGCAGGCCCGCGTGGTCGCCCGACGGTCGCCGCATCGCCTGGCAGGCGGGCGCGCCCGGCGGCACCGCCGACGTGTTCACGATGCTCGCCGACGGCGGGAAGAAGCGCCGCCTCGTCGAGGGGCCCGCCGACGACATCGATCCTGCGTGGTCGCCGGACGGCGATCACGTCGTCTTCGCGTCGGATCGCGCGGGCGGCTTCGACCTCTGGACCGTGCCGCGTACGGGCGGCGAGCCCGAGCTCCTGCTCGACGCGCCGGGCGCCGCCAGATCGCCGGCGTGGAGCCCGGACGGGCGGCAGGTCGCCTACAGCGGGTCGGAGCGGCGGCGCCACGAACATCTGGATCCTGCGCGTCGGAGCGCCGGAGCCGAGGCGCGTCACACGCTCCGACCAGGATGATCTGCGCCCGGACTGGTCGCCCGACGGGCGCCGGCTGGCCTTCGCGCGCGCCGATCAGGGCAGCTCGGGCATCTGGGTCGTGCGGGTGCGCGGCGGCACCGCGCGGCCCGTCGCGGGCACGGCGGGCGACCTCGATCCGGACTGGGCCGATGCGGCGCCGGCGATCGCGCCGGGTCCGCTCGAGCTGCTGCCCGACCTCGACCAGCGTGCGCCGGAGGATCTCGTCGCGATCGCCAGGGACGGCGGGTTCTACCTCGGCTTCACGTCTGCGGCGGAGAACCTCGGGGAGGGCGTGCTGCGCATCCGCGGTCGGCGGCCGTCCGGCTCGGCCGGCATGCTCGCCGACCAGGTGATCGAGCTGCGGCGCGGCGGGGCGCGCGTCGTCCGCAACGTCGGCACGATGCGCTATCAGACGCACTCGCCCCATCGCCACTGGCACTTCCAGCAGTTCGCGAACTACGAGCTCCGCCGCGCGAGCGACCACGCGCTCGTGGGCAGCGACCGCAAGAGCGGCTTCTGCCTCGTCGATCGCTACGGCCGCGCGTCCGCGCGCGTCCCGCGCGCCGGCCCGCCGCGCTTCCTCGGCGACTGCGGCGCCGGCCAGCCCGACCTGAAGCGCATCGAGCAGGGCTCCTCGCCCGGCTACGTCGACCGCTACCCCGCGTTCTTCCACGGACAGGACATCGAGATCACGGCCGTCCCGGCGGGGGTCTACGTGCTCGTGCACCGCGCCAATCCGACGCGCACGCTGCGCGAGTCGCGCTACGCGAACGACGCGGCGTCGGTGCGCATCCGGCTGACCTGGCCCGCCGGCCGCAAGGCGCTGCCGCGCGTCACCGTGCTGCGCCGCTGCCCGGCGAGCGAGCTCTGCCCGGCCTAGCCGGCGTCGCCAGGACGCGGGCGGAGCGACCGCCGCCGGCTCCGTCACTCCGGGCGCGCACGATCGGCGTAAGCTGGCGCCGGCGGGACAGGCGACCGAGGAGCCCACGATGCCGGTGCTCTCGCACGGCGGTCTCGAGATCGAGCACAGCGATGCCGGCAGCGGGGCGGCGGTCGTGCTCATCCACTGCTCGGTGAGCGGTCTCCGCCAGTGGCGCTCGCTGACCGAGGCTCTCGCCGATCGCTATGCCGTGCGCGCGCTCAATCTCTACGGCTACGGGGCGACGACGCCGTGGCCCGCGACCGAGACGCAGACGCTCGAGGCGCAGGCGCGGCTCGTCGTCGCCGCCTGTGAGAGGCTCGCCGAGCCGCTCTCGCTGGTCGGGCACTCCTTCGGAGGCACCGTCGCGCTCAAGGCCGCCACGCTGCTCGGCGCGCGCGTGGGCAGCATGGTGCTGATCGAGCCGAATCCCCTCCACCTGCTGGCACAGGGCGGCCGCGACGCCGAGGTCGCCGAGGTGCGCGCGCTGCGCGATCACGTCAAGCACCACGGTGCGCTCGGCGACTGGGAGGTCGTCGCGGAGCGCTTCGCCGACTACTGGGTCGGCGACGGCGCCTGGGCGGCGATGCCCGAGGCCCGGCGCGAGGCCTTCGCGGCGCTGCTCCCGCCGAACTTCCACGAGTGGGACGCCGCGCTCGGCGAGGAGACGACGGTGGCGCAGATCGCAGCGCTCGAGTGCCGGGGGCTCGTGCTCAGCGACCCGGCCACGCGACGGCCGATCCGCGCGATCGCGGAGATCCTCGCCGAGGCGTGCCCGGCCTGGAGCTTCCGCGACATCGCGGGCGGGCACATGGCGCCGCTGACGCGGCCCGACCTCGTCAATCCGATGATCCGCGCGTTCCTCGACGCGGGCTAGCGGGCGTCGGGCGCGTCGGCCGCCGCGGCGTTCGACTCGACGCGCCCGGCCGCCACGGCATCCGCGCCCGAGTGGACGACGGCGTTGCCCGTCACGATGGCGAGGAAGTCGTCGCGCTCGAGCGCGTACAGGCGGGCATCGGTGTCGGCCGCACGGTCGCCGTCCGCGGCACGTCCTGGAGCAGGGCGATCTCGCCGAAGAAGTCGCCGGGCCGGCGGCGATCGTCTGCGACCCGGCGTCGATCGTGAACGCCCCGTCGGCGACGATGTAGAAGCGGTCGCCGGCATCGCCCGCCCGGATCACGACGGCGCCGGCCGCGACGTCGAGCTCGACGAGGTGCGAGGCGATGCGCTCCTTCGCGACCAGCGAGAGCGGGGCGAAGAGCGTGACGCGCTCGATCAGGGAGAGCTGCGAGGCGGGTGCCACGTCCGAGTCGATCCCGAGCAGCCGCCGGTGGCGTGAGCAGGACGAGCACGGGCAGGATCGCGCCGACGGCGACGAACGACGGCCGCAGCCCGATCAGGCCGATGATCGCGGGCGCGATGAACGAGCCGATCGCGGTCGTCCCCATCGCGAGACCCCAGGTGACGCCGAGCACCCGCGTGAGGACGTCGTCGGGGACGGTGCGCTGGAGCAGCGTGAAGCCCGAGACGTCGACGACGCTGTTGGCCGCGCCGATCACCGCGAGCAGGCCGAGCATCGCCGCGGCGTAGGGCAGGGGCGCCATCAGCATGATCGGGACGCCCCACGCGACGAGCGCCCAGGCGAACGGCGGCGCGAGCCGCTCGCCGCGCAGCGCGACTGCTCCCAGCGCGCCGACGAGGCCGCCCGCCCCGATCGCGGCAGCCAGGTAGCCGACCTGCGTGGCGCCCTCGTGCAGCACCTCGTAGGCGGCCACGACGATCAGCACGTTGAGGCACCCGCGCACGAACGTCTGCGAGGCGATCAGGCCGACGAGGAGGCGTGCGCGGGGGACGTCGCCGATCGCCCCGAAGCCCTGCCAGACCTCGACGCGGCCGCTGCTCGCGGGGCGCGGCGATGCGGCCGGGCACGCGCACGCGGAGGAGGAACGCGCTCGAGGCCAGGAGCGTCGCCGCGCTGACCGCGAAGACCGCGCCGACGTCGGCGAATGCGACCAGCAGGCCGGCGCCGAGCGGCCCGAGCAGCGTGCCGAGGCTCTCGATCGTGGAGGTCGCGCCGTTGGCCGCGATCAGCTCGCGCGCGCTGCGCGCGAGCGAGGGCAGCAGCGAGATGAGCGCGGGCCGGAAGAGCGTCGAGCTGATGCCGACCACGGCCGCCGCGCCGAACACGATGGCGCGCTCGTCCAGCAGCGCGCCGAGGGCCGACACTGCGAGCGCGGCCGCGCCCAGGAGCACGACTCCCAGCAGGAATCGCTCGCGCCGGAAGCGGTCGCCGAGCGACGATGCGAAGGGCGCGATCACGGCCGCGGGGAGCAGGCGCAGCAGGCCGGCGATGCCGACTGCCGTAGGTCCGCCGTGGTCGTAGGCGAACACCCCGAGCGCCACGAAGTGCGCCCACTCGGCCGACACCGATGCGCCCCAGGCGAGCTGGGCGCGACGCACGTCCGCGTTCTGAGCCGCGCTGTGAAGGGCGGCGAACGCGTGGCGGACTCCGGGCACGGGGAGAGTCAAGCCGACGGAGCATCCGGCACGAGCTGGTACCCGATCCGTCCTCGACGGCGATCCCGCCGCTATCCGGGCGGGGCGTGTGGTGGGATGGTGGTGATCGGGCGTCCGGCGTCGTTCGTGAAGACCGGGTGCTCGGCACTGCCTCCGCGCGCATGGATGCGATTGTCGTGCAGGTGTTTGTGGTGGCGGTGGCAGAGCAGGATCAGGTTCGGCGAGCACGGTCAGGCCGCCGTGGTCGCGCGGGATCATGTGGTGCGCGTCGAGTGCGTGGCTGGCGGTGCAGCCCGGGAACTGGCAGTGGTCGGAGCGGTGATGCAGCGCGCGGAGCTGCGCGTAGGAGGCGCAGCGTCCGACGCGTGCGTGCACGAGGTCGCTGCCGGACGGCTTGATGGTGATGCGACGCGCGTCGCAGGAGAGCCGCTCGGCGGTCTCGGGGCTGATCGGCCCGGCGCCTTCGAGCATCGCCGGCGCGTCCTCGCTGAGGTGCACGATCAGCGTGGTGCGGCTGCGCTGCACGCCGGCGGTGTCGCTGCCGCCGCGCGTCGGCGAGGCTGACGAGCGCATCGGCGGCGGACTGCTGCCACTCCAAGACGACGCCATCCTGCTGCTCGGCGGCACGGCGCGACGTGGTGGCGTTCCAGATCGCCTGCTCGAACGCGAGTCCCTGCTCGAGCGGCAACCGCCCGTGGATCAGGAGCTCGCGGTCACCGTTGACCCAGCTCGTGTGCAGCGCGCGCTTCTTGTAGATCGCAGCGTCATCCTCAACACGGGGCGGCGCGAGCTTGCGCGCAGCACGACCGATCTGACTGGGTGCCTTGCCGACCGCGCCACGCGCGATCTCGGCGTCCGTCTCGGCCGTCGCGAACGGCGCGGCGGCGGCGACCTGGTCGAGCGTCAGCACGCCACTGCTGAGCGCCTCGTCGAGCGCCGGCAAGTTCCGCAACGCCTCGCTCGTGGCGGCGACGCGCTTGGCGGTGCCGAACTCCGAGTTCGTGATCCGCGCCAGCCACTGCGTGACCGAGGAACAGCCCTCGAGCTTCCAATACTCCCGGTCACTCGCAAGCCGGACGATCTCGGTCTTGCGCTGCTCGCGCCGCGCGCCCTCGACGGTCATCTCCCGCAGC